>NZ_JBIOPO010000002.1:0-49200 GCF_051712785.1 Enterococcus sp. DIV0546 | reverse complement strand
GTATAAATATTATAAGTTATAATTAAATACAAGTCAATAACTTATAACTTATAAAATAATAATTTGGTGAGACAAATACTAATTAAATACCTAGTAGAATACTTTTTAATTTAAAAGTTATAAGTTTAATAATAGGTTTGATTCAGCAAGAAATGTTAGCAATATTAGAGAGAAAGAAAATGAAAAAAAAAATAGTTACAAAAATACACAATTGTAAATGCCCACATTTACAAAAGTACACATATATACTAACGACAGTAAAATTTTCTAAATAATATAGCTATCTTTCATCAATAATTTTTTTAGTACGTCTGTGACGTTCTAAGTGTAGCAAATAATCATCTTGAAGCTTCAGTAAGTCTGAATAGACTTGATCCATGGTTTTGCTGGCAGATAGAGAAAGAGAATAAATAAATGAGATAGGAAGTGTTTCAATCTTTTTGTTGCGAGTAATCCAAGAAGAAACAGTTCCTTGAGAGAAAGCGTGTAATTCACAAAATTCTTCTACAGTAATCCCTAGTTGCTTGATAATGTATGTGTTGATAGGGTGTGGATACACAAAGGTTTTTCTAGGCATGGTGGGTAATTTTCCTTTCTTGTGTTATTAATGCGTTTGCAGTAATATTGTACTAAAATCCATGCAATAAGGGAATGGTGTATCTGTTTCTTTTTGGTTGACCTACTTTAATAATATGTTATACTGAAAGTGCGAAATGATAAAAACTCGTGCGAACAGCACAAAAGCCAATCCCTACCTGCGACGAAAGGGATTGGCTTTTTTTTTTCGTTCGTTGCGACTCCGAACGTGTGGGTTAGAGACAACTTGCTTAGTTATCGTCTTTCTCTTCTAACCAGTGAGAAACTAGTTCTAAAACTAGACCAACAAAAAGAGGTGCGATAACCAATGATAAAAACTCATACACGAACAACACCACCTTTAGCGGCAAGTTGCCGTACTAATTATAACATAATCTTAAAATCTATATAAAAACAAAAAATTTTAGATTTCTTTTTTAGTATGTATACTCGTTTACATAACGAGCATTTATACTTGTCTGAATCACTCGTAACTCTACTTACAAGGCAGCCACACGAACACTGCACATAGGCAATACTAGTTGTATTATTATCTTCTTTGATTAGTTTGCCTTGGTAATCATATGTCTTCATAAAAATCTCCGTCACTGTAATATTCATCGATAAAAACATCGATGGCGCTGTTTTCTTCTGTTAATCCGGTAAACTCTATTTCTGATTTTCTCTTTTTATCTTCCCAAACCAACGTTGCCTCCGGCATGACCGCCAACCAATCCTGCCCGATTTACAGCTGTTGCTCCATCTAAAAGAGAAGAAGCATGTATCAATGCTTTAAACCCAAATTTTTGACGTATTTTGTCAATCAAAAAATCCAACTGAGTATCTACAATTTGTTCTTCAGGAACAGAAAAGAGATCTAACTGAAGAGTAGTATCCCAAACCAACTTTCCAAATGAAACGCCTAAATTACGAATGTCTATTCCAGGAACATAATTTTCTCGAAAAAGCTTTAAAACATGCTCGGTTAACACTTTTGTGTTGTTGCTGCGAGCAATTTTAAGCTGTTTTCGCCAACCAGACCTTCCTAGTCCATCAACTTGTCCTTTAGAATAGCCTACAAATACAGATACACATTCCGTTTGACAGTTTGAATTTCTCAACCTGGTTGCTACCTGGTCTGAAAGTTCCTTCAGCACTAATTCAATTTGATCCTTTCGAGCATAGTCTCTAGGTAATACTTGACTATTACCGAATGATTTTTCTTTAGCCACCTGCCTTTTTTCTCCTAAAAAACTACGATCAATGCCCCAAGCATGTGCGAACAGTTGTAATCCCATGACACCAAAGCGGTGTTTTAATAGATAGGGATCTGCATGAGCTAAATCATGAATGGATTGAATTCCTGACATCTTCAAACGAGCAGCCATTCGCTTACCAATGCCACAAAATTCCGTAATAGGGGAGATAGACCAAACTTTTTCTTGAACATCTTCATATCTCCACTCCGCTACAAAACCAGTTGTATTTTTTGCTTCATTGTCTAATGCTAATTTAGCTAGCAAAGGATTGTCTCCAATTCCAATAGTTACGTACAATCCCATGTGATTATAAATCACACGCTGTATAATTTTGGCCAACTTAAATGCTGAATCACAATTAAAATAGGAGAGAGAAGCAGTAATATCTAAAAAACTTTCATCTACACTAAAGACAGAATGATCTTCGTCGGCAACGAATCTTTTGTATAAATTATTGATTTCTTGATTCTTTTTCATATACACATTCATTCTTGGTGGTACAACTAATAAATCAGGGTGATCAGGGACTTCGTCTTTACGAGTCACATTAGAAATTCCTAGAACTTTTTTTGCCATTGGAGAAGCAGCAAGTACTAATCCACCTGCATTATCAGCCCCACTCATTACTATAAGCATTGTTTTGAGGGGATCTAAGCCACATTCTACACATTCTACGCTCGCATAAAAAGATTTTACATCGATACACAGAATGTCGCGTCTAGGTTCTTTGGAATAATCAAATTTCATACAAAAAACCACCTTTCCACTCAAAATTATACGAACTAGAGTTCGCATAATCAAGCGAACAGCGTTTATCTTTAATAGTAATTTTTTTATTATATTTCTCAAAGCAGCATAAAAAAGAACCCCACTGACTTGGTCGACAGTGGGGTGGGGACCTAAATAAAAAGAATAACATATTAATATGTTCTAATATCCATATCGAATATTGGATAAACTTGTTATTTTTTTTATTATATCTTTTTGTTTAAGTGATAATTCAGATGAATCATGCTGAATAGCTTTTGCCATTTCTATATTCAGTTGACTTAATAGAAATGGAACAGAAGCTTGTTGCTTATTTAATTTATCTTTATAGTCAATCAAAATATGTTTTAACTGAATATTTCGAGAATCATTTAACTCGTTGAGTAGTTCATTGATTAAGACAGAAACTTGCTTTCCTCTATCCTGACCTCCAGCAAACCATTTCATTTTGCTACCTCCTTAATAATTCCAACCAGCATGTCCACGGGTAGCCCAATTTGCAACTGCATTATTTCCAATAATAGTAATTGCTTTACTCCAGTCTACCCAACATTTTTGCTTATTACAATATAAACCATTTCCGTAATACGTGGCAGCTTCTGCATTTGTTCCTAATGCTGTAAAAACAATCCCAATCATCCCACAAATATCTAAAGCTTTTACTAACTTCTTTTTCATTAGTGTTCACCTCGAAAATAAGAATTTATAACGTTGGTTGGCTAAATTTTGTATACACTAAAATTAAATTATTTACATAAGATTTTATAGCCATTTAATTAAAAAATATACGGTATTGCTTCAAATCCATATCCAATATCATTATCTCTCAATTCTTTTCTACTTAAATTTTGATAATCCTTTTTTATAAAATCCATTAACTCACGAATTTCGGGTATTTTTATTCTTTGCTCTGCTTTTAACTTCGCAAGGTTTTTGTAAATGATAATAATAGATTTAGTATATTCTTCTTGTTGCAATACTTTTGCTGCTTCTAAAAGTCCATCTTTTACTTCCATATTATCAAGTGTATACGTATTATATGCTCTTGATAACAGTGTAAATAGCTTTTGATTTTTATTCTCTTCCACCTATACCACCTAACACTTTCGTAAATCCATTGACATATGCTTTTACGCCTCTATCTATAATTTCGAAACGAGCTCTGCTCCAATCTACCCAACATTTTTGCTTATTACAATACACATATTTCTACTTTTTAAAATAAATAATTTAAATTCTTATTATCTTTATTTAATTGAATTAAACAAATAATAGAAACAATTGCTATCGGCATAAACACTAAAAATACTTGTTCCCAAGATGATGCCGCAGTTCCGTTATCAGTTATTGTTGGTTGAAAATCAATTAAAAAATGTAAGAAAATAACATACTGTAACCCATTAAATCGAATTCTAATTACAGAAAAACATATACCTAAAACTGTTGCATAAAAAATTTGTTGCATGGTTGCTTCAAAAGATTGCATTGTTAAATTAGAAATATGCAATACTCCAAATAAAAAGGAAGAAGCTATTGAAGCAAAAACCAAAGAATATTTATTTTTTTTAAATATTTCTAAAAATGTCGAAAATGCTAATAATCTAACTAAAAATTCTTCAAATATAGCTGCTGCAACGGCTACCAAAAAAGAATTTACTAATAAATTTAATCCTCCACTGAAGATATCTTTAATATTTTGCGGAACATTTGTTACTATCAATAAAAATAGTATTATAATTATTCCTAATATCGTTAACCAGACACTAGTAATTCTACTAGTTAACAATGTATCATTGGTTAATTTAAAAGTTCTTACTATTAAATATGAACTCCACGCTAAAATACAATTGAATCCAAGCTGTAGAACAGATTTTAAAATAGACGAATCTTCTATTGGTATATATTCTATAACTATGTTGCTAATTAAAAAGATTGCATATATAACTACTACCATAATAATTTTAAAAAATATCGATTTCTTCATTTCTTTTTATCATACCTTTATATAAGAATTGCAGAGTTATCTAAGACAACGAAATTTTGTAGTTGTTCAGTCAAACGTAGAACTATCACTATCTAATAGGTACTTTTTCAGAATAACTATAGAATTGAGACTTATCTGTAAAATTAGCTTTATATTTACTGTTAATTCCAGCCTTTTTAGATATATCTCCCAATTCAATTAATAACTTTTCATCATTTCCTAAAAAATGAATTTTATTGTCAAATCCAACAATATAGATATAATTCACCATTTTATTTATTAATATTTCTGGATATTTTTCGCTATCTATTTTTTTATAGACTTGCAGTAAAACATCTGTAATATCTAATATAGCTTTGGTCTTATCACGCTTCATTAAACTATTATATAGTTCATGAATTATTTTTTTTGTTTCCTCAATATCAATCATTTAAATCCTTCCTCCACTAAAACTACCAAACAAATTATCTCCCCAACGTTTAACTCCTTCTGACCATGCTTGTCCCCAATTTACCCAACATTTTTGCTTATTACAATAGACACCATTTCCGTAATACGTGGCAGCTTCTACATTTGTTCCTAATGCTGTAAAACCAATTCCTATCATGCCACAAATAACTAAGCCTTTAACTAATTTCTTTTTCATGAATGTTCACTTCAAAAATAAAAATTAGAAAACGTCTTCTATATAGAAATTATAGAACTATTGGTATAGTTTTGTAAATGTTAAAACAAAAGAATTTTCCTAACATTTTTGTAAGTTGGTATTCATCAATTTTAATTATTTTTCACCTGATTATTGTACCATTTCATTCAAAACAACTATTGCCATCAATACTTTCTTTTTATAAAACAATCTTGATGTCTATATAAAAATTTTCAAATTAACAAGGAGAAATGAAACCGATGCTTATCATGCTGCTAGTTATTGTTGCTATGTATTTTTATCTGTTTCGTACACAAAAAAAACAACAAAAAGAACGACAAGATTTTTTTAACAATTTACAACCAGGAGACGCTGTTGTGACTATTGGAGGGTTACATGGAGTAATTTCTGAAATATCTTCAGATAAAAAGAAGGTAACTCTTGACTGTGAAGGCGTACTTTTCGACTTCGATCAACAATCTATACGAGCGAAAAAATAGCCTAACTCTTTCAACTGTTTTTTTGTGACCCCAATAAGGGAAGGACATTCCTGCTTCTTTTTTTGTTTGACCTCCTTAAATAATATGTTATACTATAGATGCGAAGCGAAATTAATCGAACATGAAACACCAAAAATCCCTCCTAGTGCGATAGGAGGGATTTTTTTCGCTGTTGCGACTCAGCGTTGGGATTAGAAGCAACTGCTTTGGTTATCTACTAATCGTCTAACCATCGATCAACAAGTAAGAGTACAAGACCCACTAAAAGTGGGGCGATAACCAGCGAAATTAATTTATCGAACATGAAAACGCAGAATAGGGGAACCTCCTTACAGAGATTCCCCCTTCGTAGAACGGAGCGTGCGACTTTCACCGCACTCCGCTCGCGCATTCTTAAAGCAACTTAAGTAGTTGCCCGGCCTTAGAATTTTGTAGCGCTTTTTGATTGACCGCCCGTAATCTATTTTTCCTAAGACGGAAATATTTTTCATCAAGAAAACAATTGACATTTTCACAAGGTACTGTATGGCGAACAATAGGAGTTAAGTGTATTGGATACAATATTGCTGTTTTAGAGCAAAATATTTTAACCCCGTAAAGCGTTGACCAATATCGTTTCATCATCCACGAGGATGATTTGTGCGGATGTCTACGTCTTGCCCAGTGTCGGAGATATAACCATAATTGTTTGTTTACTTCACCGAAAGCCTCACTTGAACACATTGACGAGTAATAGTTAGCCCAACCTCGCAATGTGAGGTTCAAATTTTGAATTAATAGGTCTTGGGATGAAGAATAATGCACTTTAACAACTTGTTTCAATGTTTGTTTTATTTTCTTTATAGACTTTTTCGAAGGTTGAACAATCAGCTTGTAGCGCTTATATTTCCTGAAATTCCACCCAAGGAAGTCGAATCCTTGATTGATATGAGTGATGAGAGTTTTTTCATTTGATAATGAAAGCCCACGTTCTTTCAGAAACTCATTGATCATGTTTTTTACTTCTAAGAGTATTTCTGGAGAGTCTCCAGTAACAATGAAGTCATCTGCATAACGCACAAAATTTATTTTGTGTTTGTTGTATCTGACCGCAATCGTTCCTTTTTTATTAGACCAATATTTAGATTTTATCCTTTTTTCTAAGCCGTCTAGAGTAATATTTGCCAGCGTGGGGGATATAATTCCACCTTGAGCTGTTCCCAGTGTAGTAGGGAATAGCTTTTTCTTTTCCATGTATCCACTTTTTAAAAACTTTCTCAACATGTTCTTTTCTAAGGGAATGTTATCAATTAACCATTGATGGCTGATATTATCGAAACATCCTTTTATGTCGCCTTCTAGTATCCATTGGGCTGAGTACTGTCTGGACAACACTTTGAAAACTTTTTCTCCTGCGTCTCTGGCACTTTTAAATCTCCTAAAACCATAAGAGTTAGAGTCCGAGGTGCATTCGGACACTGGCTCCAATGCTAGTAAATAAAGAGCCTGCATGGCTCGATCGAGCATACATGGAATACCCAAAGGCCTCTTTTCTTTCTTGCCAAATTTGGCAATATATATTCTTTTTACAGCTTTTGGTGAGTAATGATTAGGATTTAGTTGTTCAATTGCTTGCTTCTTCTGATAATCTGTTTTCCAGATTACCCCATCAATTCCAGCAGTATTTTTCCCTTTATTCGATATTACCTTTTTTACGGCTAATGCTTTTGCATAAAACGAATGTGTAATCAAATATTGAAGTCGTCGAACGAGTCTCCATTTTCCTTGTTGGGTGGCCTTTACAATTCTTAGTTGCAATCGTTTCACGTACTCTTCTGCCTGTTTCCAATTTATAGTTTTCCACGTTTTGTTAACGGTAGAATTGCCCATGCAAGTTGTCCTCACTTTCGTGTCGTTGAACTTTGCTTGTTAGACGATATCAGCTAGTTCATGTAATAGAATGCTCTTCGGAAGTCAGCTACCTTTCAGTATAGGACAAATTTTGAATCCTTATTTCAGCGATTACAGCTGAACCTTCGCTTTTTCCGAAATCCCTTATCCTCTGAACATTGTATATTTCTTACGAAATACCTACCCTTGGGGAGTTCATAGGACTTACCCTGTTTCAGACTACAAAATAATTGTGTGCATTTAGGTTCTACCCGTAGACCGGAGACTCTGTCCACTTTCTAACAAGGTGGAGGTTGCCTTGTAGCCTTTGTCTCATGCCATTTTGGCCGGGGTGTATCACTCACTTTTCACCCGTTCCCGTCACGGCCCAGCAGTAGTTCACTTATGTTAACCATGTGCACTTTTCCTAGCAGTATTACCAGTTGTGAGTACTGTTCTACCACATTGTCCCGGTAGCTATCACACCTAAAAATTACTTTTCACGCATGTACCGGTAGGAATATTACAAGTGGAAGTAATAGCTCCTTGTGAGCAATTTTGTAGACGACTTTTCAGGTCGCAAACCCCCTCTCGGGGCAGTTGCCTCAATAATTATAACATAAATTTGAACTCCACCTACACAGTAGTTAAACCTTCAGTAATTTATTTAACTGACCTAAGAGTGTACATCCGCTTACACCAGGAACATTCTGCAGATCACCATTTAATCATGTAAAAGCGAACGTTAAAACATCTTCATTGCATAACTATCAATCAATATTTGTGAAAATGGCTTAGAATTGCTCTCTCAAATTAACCGTATAGTTAAATTCAACCTATATTTTAAGATTCTAGTCAAAAAACAACTAAAAAACTCACTGCTCTAATCAACAGTGAGTTTTTGTGTAATACATGCTAGCTTATAATTAATTAAAATCCTGACCATCCTTTAGATGTTTGTATCAAAGTTAGTAATTCTAATAATTCACTAGGCGTTTGAAAGTTATTTCTTAGCGTGAATCCGCTAACTGTCGGTTGTAACTCTTTTTTTAAATCATAAAATACTTCTCCTGATAAAGCTTCGTTTCTTATTCTTAATAAAAGGTCATTTAAGTTTTTATATGAAGAAATTTGCGGATTCGCTAATGCATTATTTGTTAATTGAATAATCTTTTCCAACGCTTCTTTTTTCTTGATATCCATAAACTCTCCTAAAAAAACGATTGTTTAACTCCAAATACCGATAGACGCCCAGCCTCTATATTTTTGGCCCTCTTTAGTCACAAATTTTTGCAATTCAATAATTGATTTAGGCATTTCAAAATGATATCTTGCTAAATACTCACTATTAATTGTACTTAATTTATAACAGACTTCACCGATATTTGTTTCATTAGTTGTCAATCTTTTGGCACATTCAAATAACTTATCTTTTAACCCCTCATATTCATTTATTTTAGGATCATTATACGCTTTACTAAGTAAATCTAGTAATTCTTGTTGTTTATCCATTTTAAACTAATCCTTCCTATCTAGGAGCCCAAGGTCCATGTTGTACCCAACCATTAACAATAATTTTCCCAATTTCCCTTGAAGCTTTATTCCAGTCTACCCAACATTTTTGCTTATTACAATATAAACCATTTCCGTAATACGTAGCAGCTTCTACATTTGTTCCTAATGCTGTAAAACCAATCCCAATCATGCCACAAATAACTATGCCTTTAACTAATTTCTTTTTCATGAATGTTCACCTCGAAAAATAAAAATTAGAAAACGTCTTCAATATAAAAATTATAGAACTATTGGTATAGTTTTGTAAATGTTAAAACAAAAGAATTTTTCTAACATTTTTGTAAGTTGGTATCCATCATTTTTAATTGTTTTTTACCTGATTATTGTACCATTTTATTCAAAACAAATATTGCCATCAATACTTTCTTTTTATAAAATAGCCTTGATGTCTATATAAAAATTTTCAAATCAACAAGGAGAAATGAAACCGATGCTTATTATGCTGCTAGTCATTGTTGCTATGTATTTTTATCTGTTTCGTACACAAAAAAGCAACAAAAAGAACGACAAGATTTTTTGAATAATGGCGTCACTAGAACATTCGTGCAGAAAATAGCGGTAGGATTTAAAACACGAACATTTTAGTTTTATTGTGTATTTAAAGGACGCAAATGTCCATTTTTCAAGGAAGGATCATATCGAAAAGAGTATTTACCAACAAAGTTAATATGCTCAAAGAGAAGTGGTGATAATTTATTGATTTTCTCTTCTGAACAATCAAATCCTTCTACACGCATTTGGTCAATTACTCTTTCTAAATAGAGCATATTCCAATAAATAATTGCATTTGTCACAATACTAAGAGCAGTCAATTGCTCTTCCATTCCGTCAATATAGGTTTGATATAGTTTGCCCTTTTTCCCATAAAATATGTGGCGACATAATGTATGCCTTTCTTCTCCTTTATTCAGCTGTTCTAAAATCTGTCTTGCATAAATCTCATCAGAAATATAGCGCAATTGGTGCTTTGTTTTGTATACTTTTCCATATTCAATAATGGCTTTCCCTAGCTCTGTTGGTTGACCATTTCGTTGAAGTGCTTTTGTTAACTCTGTCGCATTCACTTTTCCTGACTTTAAAGAACCTGCTACTCGAAGTATTTCGTCCCAGTTTTTTTCTATTCGAGTAGTGTTGATTTTGTTTTGAGAAACTTCATTTAACATTTTATAGTCTGCAGTTAAGTCTATTCGCCAAAGTTTTGTTCCGTGATTGTTTGCAATTCGTGGGCTAAATTGGAAGCCTAACAATCCAAAAAGTCCAAATACCAAATCACTATACCCGGCTGTATCTGTCATGATTTGTTTTGATTCTAAGCCACTTGTTTGATTTAAAAAACCATCCAATAAGTACAAAGAATCACGCAATGTTCCTGGAACAACCATTCCATGAAAGCCAATATATTGATCAGAAACAAAGTTGTAAAATGTGATTCCACGACCGCGGCCAAAATATTTTGGATTACTTCTAGAATATAGGGAACGTTGTGGTGTGGTATAACGAATACCGTCGGCCGAAGCCATTTGATTATTTCCCCATACAAGAGAAATAGGAAGTTTTTTGTATGCAGAAATAATTTTTTTGTTTGTTGCTGACAGTGTATCCAATCGAACATATTGGTGATTGACGTACATTAGCCGATCATATCAGTTGTTTCAGTCGTATGTGAAGCACGAGATAAAAGCCAATCATATAGAAATTTCTGGCAATCAGAGTCTTGAAAATTTCTATACGAATAGCGCTCTTTGATCAATTGTGCATGTTGACTGATTGTCATTTTTCTAGAATAAGAATCAAATTCACGGGGATCAATAGATAATTGATTGGCCAGGTATATTATTACTTCTAACGGTATTTTTGAAAAATCAGTAAAAAAAGTTCCTAAAAATCGTACTGTCCCTAGCTGTACAGCAAACCCGAGTTTAGCAGAAGGTAATCTCATTTCATTAATAATTTCTTTATCAAAATCAGTTAACTGGAAGTATAATTGCAATTGTTCTTCCGAAGGAGCACCCACAAACGTACCAAAAATTTTTTCTTTTTTCATTTAAGCCTCCAAACTTTCCAAAAACTATAGTTTTTAGAATCTTATTTCTAGTTTTTGACTCCTTTGTCTATCAATGTTTTAAGTTTTCAAAAACTCATTATAAAAAAGTTTATAATAAACCATTGCCAAAAGAAAGAACATTCTTCATAATAAAGAAGAAATAAAACTGGAGGTTCTTGCAATGATTATTGGCTATGCTCGTGTATCAAAAGACGATCAAAATTTAGGTCGTCAAATTGATCAGTTAAAAAATTTTGGCGCAGAGAAGATTATTCAAGAAAAATATACAGGTACAAAAAGAAACCGCCCAGGAATTGAGCAGCTTCTTCAAACGATTCGAAAAGGGGACATTGTTGTAGTAGAAAGTATTTCTAGACTTGGAAGGAACACTTTGGACATTTTAAACTTAATTCAGGAATTGGATCAAAAGCAAATTCAATTTGTTTCTTTAAAAGAGAATATGAATACTTCAACACCCACGGGGAAGGCCATGTTACAAATGATGAGTGTAATCGCTGAGTTGGAACGCAACCTTTTAGCTGATCGAGTCCGCGAAGGAATCGAAGCTAGCAAAAAACGAGGTGTAGCGATTGGCCGTCCTAAAGTTCCGCAGGAGAAGTTAGATATTGCAGTTCGAATGTACAAAAGTGGCGATTATTCTGTCAAAGAAATCATTGAAACAAATCAGATATCTACAGGAACCTTTTATCGTGAAATTAATCGACTAAAATTGAGAAAGCTAAACAAAAGAACCGAACAACTAACTTAATTGCCCAGTAGTTGTTCGGTTTTCTACCGCTATTTTCTGTATGGATGTTCCAGTGACCCCAATATCGTCAAATATATTTACTGTAGTTGGAGCTTTCTCAAACAATTCCTCATTCAATTGAGAAACAAGATTTTGTCCTAAAGCACCTAAAAGTAACTCTAAGAAAGCTATAATAATTCTTCTCAAGTCATTATTGGGTTTCAATTCTAACAATTTTAAAAATGCAGAAAAATATTCTGAGTCAAATAAAGAAACTTGATCAGCTAGCTTTTTATTCAAAGCAATTTCTTGAGAATACAATTTGTCACCAATTTCAATCTCAATTTCTTGATAAAAATTTTTACGTAAAGTATATTCATCAATATCCCAATTCTCTAAAATTTTTACAATATTAGAATCAAAATTTTCTAAATATTCTAGTGTACTTTGTCTGCGATGCTCTAAACTTGAAGAAATTATTTCTTCAAAGTTACCTTTTCCAAATATACTTATTCTTTTTGATTGAAAGTTTTCAGGTAACCATTGAGTAGCAATTTGCGATTGTAAATCAACTTTAGTTAGTCGCTGCCTTAACGCTTCTCTGTCTTCTTCTTTTGATCCATCCTAACACATCCTCTTTAACAAATTATTTACAAAAATAAAGCTTTACAATTAAAATCTTATGGATGATAAATATCGAAATACTCTTCTTATTTTACCGTTCAATAATGTTTATCTTTATCAACAAAATAAAGTACTAAACCTTTTCAGTAAAGTAATAGTTACGTGGTAAAAAAATTGTTTATTCCGTCTATTAGCTACATCAGTTATTAAGCTATCTAAAGCTAACTCTTTTATTATTGTGAAAGAATTATCCATATGATTATTTTAAATAAGTACCATATGAAACAATACAAATAAATGTTCCCTATAACTCTTCTTTTTTAATTATTTCCTTAACTGTCCATAAACCAGCAAAAAAAGAAGTATCATTAAAAGTAAAAAAGCTGTAAATTTAAAAAAAATAAATATTAGATTTATTAAATTCAACTAGTTTCACCTCCTAAAAAAACAAAAAATAACGAATTACCCAAATTTCAATACTATTAATTTTCAACTGTCAGATAATTATCTTTACCACAATAATGAAAATTACTTTGAATCTATCGGTCGCCATTCAATTATTGGCTGGCTTATAATTTGTTTTTATCTTATTTAACACTTTTTGTGGAACTTCTTTTTTTTTTACTTCTTTATATGTAGTAACTTGCTTTAAATTATTGTAGATTATTTTTAAATATGCATTTTTTTTTATTGGTCTATTTAAATATGGGTGTATCGAAAAATCTATTTTTTTTTCATTTCCATTGCTATCATATCCTTTCACTTTATAGTAATATGACTTATAACCTATTCTTGAATTACATAACTCACCATTTTGGGTTACTTTTACATAATACGTTTGAGGATAAACCATATAAGCAATTCCTCCATATAATAATCCAAAAAATCCTAAAGACAACATGAACTTTTTTATGGCTAACATTCCTTTATCAGATTTAATTTACTTAAACGTTATCGTTTAGTTTTATGATAAAACAAATTTCTATTAATACACGCCATTTTTTATTTATCAAAAAAAAAAAGATGGGCTTCAAAAAAATATATATGTGGTAATTTATAAAAAGAAATGCATATATTTCATATTCCAATCAGTATTTACTCAATACATTCAACAATTAGCTAAAGAAGGTTTTTTTATGAAAGTAAAAATTTTAGTTTTTTTTTTCTCAATTCTTTTATTACTATTTGGTGCAGAACTGCTATTTAACAAAAACTTAAATAGTAATTTTAATGATTTATCTAATCCAGATAAATCAATACTTAAAGAATATAATCTCTATTGTTCTGCAAAACATGATGTCTGGGTTAACTTCAATTTAAAGAAAAGATCTATTTTAGCAATTAATGACTCTCCTTTAGGAGATATGTATCTAATAACAAATAAAAAAAATGTAAACAATATTTACACTAAAAAAATTGATTTACCTAAAAACTTTAATATAACAGTATATAGGATTTCAAAATTGAGCCCAGTGTATATTCGATATAAACTTACAAGCGGAAACTTTAGTACCACTGGAAAGAAGTATAGAGTTGGAAATATAAATGATGTCTTCTATGTCAAGTATCCCAATGATATGAAAAAAATTCAGCAAAAACGTTCTAGTAAACATTTTGTTCCATTTTTAGTTCATGAATCATTCCATTATTACATGCAACGTGATTGGCAAAATGTTTCAATACGTGGACAAACTTATTCAGATAAAGAATTAGACTTTTTAAATAAGGAATATATTTTGCTAGATAAAATAAAACAAGAATTGAATAGTTCAACTCCTAATAAAGAAAATTTAATAAATTTATCTCAAAAATATATTTCAATAATAGAACAGCGCGGTCATAATTTCTCTCTAGAAAAATTAATAGAAGAACAGATGACTGAAACTATCGAAGGAACCGCACAATATGTACAAATAAAAGCTGCTAAAATTATTAATTATGATTACGATATTTTGTATTTCTTGAATAAAACCATATCATTTTCTGAAGTTATTCCTGATATAAAAAAACAAATTGTAAATCAATCTATTATTGGATCGGATATTGTATATAGTTCTGGTGCATTACTATGCAACCTACTGGATTTTTTCGAAGTTGCTGATTGGCAAGAAACTTTAAATAAACAAACAACAAAAGATCCAGTAACTCTATATAGTCTGCTAAAAAAATTTATTGATCAACAGAGCTCGCAGTCCCAATATTAAACAAGAAGAAAGCCTCTTTAGTTATAGAGGCTTTCTTCTTGTTTAAATATCTTTTTTACTTTTAAAAAATAATATAGCTCCTGATATCATTACTAAAAACATTCCAATTTCAAAGAAGCCATTTGTAATATCCTCACCAGTTTGAGGATATTTCTTCTCTCTATTTTCTGCAGCATCCGTTGTTTTTTTAGATCGAATCCCATATTTTCCTTTTAATGTCTCTGAATCTGCTAGTTTATTTCCTTGCTCATCTTCATACCTTACAGTTACTCCCTTTCCTTCAGCTCGCTCATATACATACACAACTTCTTGTGCTTGATCACTATATACACCTTGTGCATTCTCTGGTGATTGTTTTACTTTCCAACCTTTTATTTCTTTTGCTTTTGTTGCATACCTATCTCCCAAATTACCAATTAATACTTCTGATTCTGCTAATTTGTTTCCTTGCTCATCTTCATACCTTATCGTAACGGGTTTCCCTTTGATTTTTTGATAAATAAAAGTAACTCTTTGATCTTCTTCAGTATATGTTCCTTTGGGATTACCTTCAATTTTAACTAAACTATAAAAAGGAATATCTTTATGACTAATATCATATTCCTTACCTATTGGACCTTTAAAAGTTTCTGTATCAACCAATTTATTACCTTCTATATCTTTGTAATCTACTATTATATTAGAACCATAATATTCTGAGGTGAATTTAACGTTGTCTATAAGATTTCCTATCAGATTTGTTGATCCTAATAATGATTCAAACTGAAACCGTGTTATATTCTGTCCTTTGGGAACTTTATAATATCCAGAATACACTTTCCAATTTTCATTACCTGTACTCATAATAGCTTGAGTTTCTAGTGTTCCATTTGGTGCACCAAATTTTACAGCTGCAATGTCTGTATGATCTAATCTTGCTTTATGTGCTACTTCCCAATATACATAAGAACCAGGCTTTGTTTCTACATCTTGATATAAAGCACTTGGCTCTGCAGCAATCAATTCTGCCCATTGCCTACCCGAATATGCAGTAATATTATCTAATCCATTTGATTGAATTTCAATCAACTTATCAGAAGCTGTAGTTCGCCAACCAGGAACTTTATCTTCAGTAAATTGAACATAACTATTATCAGAAATTATTGGTTCCTCAAAGTTACCATTAACTAAATTAATAGGGTTAGTTTCAATAACATCACCTTTTTTTGGTGTAACATTGTTTTCTTCCTTCCCATACACACTACTTAAGGGTAAAAGAAAAATTATAATTTGTGAACAAGCAAAAATTTTCATTATTTTTTTCTTCATTTAAATTCTCCCCACAACTTTATATAAAATTTCATAAAAGATAACAGATTAATATCATTTTTTAATGATATTAATCTGTTGTTACCAACTTTTTACTTTATCTATTTAAAACTTAACTATTCGGAGCTATTTCGTAAATTAAAGTATCTGTATACTTATAATGTTTACCTGATTCATCTCTTCGTGAAAGCTTCGCTACTCCATTTATACTAACATTACTTTTTGATAGTATACCTACTAAATTATTTGTATTATCTAGTGAATTATTTTGATATGCTATGTTATACGGTATAGAAGCATTTGTACGTGTTTCTTTGAGTTTAAAATTGTTTGCAGAAGTTACATTAACTTGTACGCTATCATTACCAGTATAATTCTGACCATCTTTATTTAAAATTTTAACACTTACATCACTACTCATTTGACTATCTGTAAAATCAATAGATT
Source organism: Enterococcus sp. DIV0546 (assembly GCF_051712785.1). Lineage (NCBI taxonomy): Bacteria > Bacillati > Bacillota > Bacilli > Lactobacillales > Enterococcaceae > Enterococcus > Enterococcus sp. DIV0546. The sequence goes on along the minus strand of NZ_JBIOPO010000002.1, from coordinate 32,648 downwards.
TAGGAACTGTCACATAATAATCGGGTATTTTTTGATACACATAAGTAACAATTTGAGTTGCTTCTTCGTATACTCCTATAGCATTATTTGGTTGTTTTTTTAATGTATATCCAGGAATTTCTTTTGCTTGTGTTTCGTATTTTTCTCCAATATTCCCTGTTAAAGTTTCTATTGGTGCTATTTCTTGTCCTTGTTCGTCTACATATTTAACTTTAACAAGACCCATTTTAGAAGGCTGTTTTAATCCAAAATAATTTTCTAATTCTTTAGACAACAGTTCTTCACCACTGGACGTTTCCCATGAAAATTTTGTAGTATAATTTTCAGATGGCAAATTTTGTAATGTTTTTGAATCATATTTTACATGTAAAAATACAAAACTATTTGGTTCTATTTCAACAACCTTTCCATTTTTAGTAGGAATAATGGTTGTTTGTACTGGTGTTTGACTTTTTTCAAACTCTACATCTGAATCAAGTCCCACACTTTCAATAGATATTATTGTAGGTAGAGATTTTTTATTATTATTAATTTCTAAATATAATGGAACTGGATGATTGGTTTTATTAGAAAAAGCAATTGTAGCAATATTGTTTTTAAATGTTCCTACCGCCATATCTAATCCATCTGTACTTTTTTTATATACATACGTTACTGTTTGAGTCTCTTTTGTATACGTTCCAGTCGCATTACTTGGTTTTTCTTTCAATGCATACCCAGGAATTTCTTTTGCTTGTGTTTCATATTTTTCTCCAACATTTCCTGTTAATGTTTCTGTTGGGGCTACTTCTCGTCCTTGTTCGTCTACATATTTTACTTGTACTACTCCTTGTTGACGTTTATATACATACGTTACTGTTTGAGTTTCTTCTTTATACGTTCCTGTTGCGTTACTTGGTTTTTCTTTCAATGTATATCCAGGAATTTCTTTTGCTTGTGTTTCATATTTCTCTCCAACATTTCCTGTTAATGTTTTCATTGGCGCTACTTCTCGTCCTTGTTCGTCTACATATTTTACTTGTACTACTCCTTGTTGACGTTTATATACATACGTTACTGTTTGAGTCTCTTTTGTATACGTTCCTGTTGCGTTACTTGGTTTTTCTTTCAATGTATATCCAGGAATTTCTTTTGCTTGTGTTTCATATTTCTCTCCAACATTTCCTGTTAATGTTTCCGTTGGCGCTACTTCTCGTCCTTGTTCGTCTACATATTTTACTTGTACTACTCCTTGTTGACGTTTATATACATACGTTACTGTTTGAGTCTCTTTTGTATACGTTCCAGTCGCATTACTTGGTTTTTCTTTCAATGCATACCCAGGAATTTCTTTTGCTTGTGTTTCATATTTTTCTCCAACATTTCCTGTTAATGTTTCTGTTGGGGCTACTTCTCGTCCTTGTTCGTCTACATATTTTACTTGTACTACTCCTTGTTGACGTTTATATACATACGTTACTGTTTGAGTCTCTTTTGTATACGTTCCAGTCGCATTACTTGGTTTTTCTTTCAATGCATACCCAGGAATTTCTTTTGCTTGTGTTTCATATTTTTCTCCAACATTTCCTGTTAATGTTTCTGTTGGGGCTACTTCTCGTCCTTGTTCGTCTACATATTTTACTTGTACTACTCCTTGTTGACGTTTATATACATACGTTACTGTTTGAGTTTCTTCTTTATACGTTCCTGTTGCGTTACTTGGTTTTTCTTTCAATGTATATCCAGGAATTTCTTTTGCTTGTGTTTCATATTTCTCTCCAACATTTCCTGTTAATGTTTCCGTTGGCGCTACTTCTCGTCCTTGTTCGTCTACATATTTTACTTGTACTACTCCTTGTTGACGTTTATATACATACGTTACTGTTTGAGTTTCTTCTTTATACGTTCCTGTTGCGTTACTTGGTTTTTCTTTCAATGTATATCCAGGAATTTCTTTTGCTTGTGTTTCATATTTCTCTCCAACATTTCCTGTTAATGTTTCCGTTGGCGCTACTTCTCGTCCTTGTTCGTCTACATATTTTACTTGAACTACTCCTTGTTGACGTTTATATACATACGTTACTGTTTGAGTCTCTTTTGTATACGTTCCAGTCGCATTACTTGGTTTTTCTTTCAATGCATACCCAGGAATTTCTTTTGCTTGTGTTTCATATTTTTCTCCAACATTTCCTGTTAATGTTTCTGTTGGGGCTACTTCTCGTCCTTGTTCGTCTACATATTTTACTTGTACTACTCCTTGTTGACGTTTATATACATACGTTACTGTTTGAGTCTCTTTTGTATACGTTCCTGTTGCGTTACTTGGTTTTTCTTTCAATGTATATCCAGGAATTTCTTTTGCTTGTGTTTCATATTTCTCTCCAACATTTCCTGTTAATGTTTCCGTTGGCGCTACTTCTCGTCCTTGTTCGTCTACATATTTTACTTGTACTACTCCTTGTTGACGTTTATATACATACGTTACTGTTTGAGTCTCTTTTGTATACGTTCCAGTCGCATTACTTGGTTTTTCTTTCAATGCATACCCAGGAATTTCTTTTGCTTGTGTTTCATATTTTTCTCCAACATTTCCTGTTAATGTTTCTGTTGGGGCTACTTCTCGTCCTTGTTCGTCTACATATTTTACTTGTACTACTCCTTGTTGAGGATCTCCAAAAAAGTTTTTATATGGTCCAAAAACGATAGGGTTAGCGCCATATTGGTCAAAATACATTTCTATAGTCACATAATAATCAGAAGTTATTTTGACGTGCATTCCTCCAGAGAAATCATCTTTTGTAATAGGTACAGAATTAAAATTATACATAGCTAAATGTGGTTGGAATTGTATACTACTGCTAGTGGTTGAACCAAGAAATGCATAATCTTGCCAAACTCCTGCCGCTTTAGAAGGTTTTGATAACTCACAACCATCTGTAGTTTTTACTTGAACCGACCGTACATTTAGAGTTTTACCGCCAGATACTTCTAGTTTTCCCACAACAGCCCTATCATCAACATCAGCCCCTAAAATTTCTCCTGCATAAAAGCCTGGATCAAGAATTAGTGACTTATTGTTACTTTCTTCAGAATGTAAATTATCAATAAAATCTACTGAAGGATTTATCGTTTCTTTAATTACGTCTGAGTTTAAAGATTGGCTAGAGTCTTGACTTTTAGACATTGCATAGCTAGATAATTTACCAATAGAACAAGCATTAAATATTAGAATCAATATTACAAATATTTTCAATAACTTTTTATACATGATGGTACTTTCCTCCTTTCATATACCTTATCAAAATTAAGTATATGAAACACATCCCTATGAATATAGAACCATAAACTGTATATCTATAATTATTTATTTCTCCAGTTGAAGGTAGTACTTTTTTATTTTCAATAGAGTTTTGTTTAGATATTTTTTTATACTCATTTGGAATTTGAATATTCTCAGCTCCATTAAATGTAACTTCATATTGTACTGGCACTTGATACGTTTCTGCTTCAGCAGATTGAGTTTTTATACACGCACAAAACCACACAAGAAAACATATAAATAATGAAATACTGATGATTTTAATTTTTTTTAGCATCTTATCACCTCGTATTTTCTAAAACATGCATTTTAAAGTCAACATTAGTTCCATTTAATTGAGTTTTACTATCATTCGGTGCAAACCCTCTCATTTCAAGGCGAATGTTATGCTCACCTAAAGTTAAATTATCAGGAATTGGAACTTCTGTAATGGCTTCTCCGGGCTTAACTAGCCCACTTTGATAAGCATTTTTTTCATTATTATCAATAATTATCTTAAATTGTAAATTAGCATCATTGAAACTAGGATTCTCTAAAGCAATATACATCTTATCTGAACCTTTTATAACTTTAACATCTTTGTACGCTGGAAATGCAATTTGGTCTTCTGCCCACTCTTCTGGTTTTTTTATTTTACTTTTATATGCTTTTGCGGATTTATCGAACGCTGGTAATTCAAGTCCTTTTTGATAAAAATATGCTCCTGTTCCTAGTAATAATACTAGTAAAAAAATTAATATGCCTCCTATTTTCTTTTTTCTGTTATTTTCATTATTCAATCTTATCACTCTCCTTTTAGTAATGTAAAAAGGTGTAGACAACTAAAAAATACCTTTACTGTCTACACCTTTTTTATTTCTATTTTGAAGCTACAGTATAGACAAGTGTATCTACATAGTTACCTGTCGCTGTTGCACTACCAATCATTTTAGCACTACCCATTGCTTTATCACTATCTTTACTCATAGTTGAAAGCAACTGAGGAGTATTTGTTCCTGTCATTAGAGTATTTTTATATCTTAGTTCATATCGAATTTCTTTGTTACCACCATTTTTTAATTTATATCCATTTTGAGAAGCAACTGAAACATCTGCAGATTTTGAACCTTGATATTTAGCACCACTAACTTCTGTCATAGTTACAGTAGCATCAATATCTTTGTTTTCATCAGTAAAAGTAATTGATGCAGGAACATTAATTACATAGTCAGGGCTATTGGGATTTTCAGGATCAGGAATTGATGTCATACTATTATATGAAACAGGGACATCTTTCGTCTGCTCAGCAGCAAATGTAGAAACAGTATTGAGTACTCCAGATCCTACTAAACCAGTAGCTAATGCTACTGCCATCATTTTTTTGTTAATCAATATTATCTCTTCCTTTCAATAATTGTTATTAAATGATAGTTGTTCCTCCGAACAATTTATAGTTTACATTAGGAAAACAAAAAAAGACCTTCATTTTTTTGTTTTCAAAAAAAAATAAATGGTCTTTTTCGTTGGTTAATTAATATTGCTAACATTAATATTAGCAGTATATATTCTCAGGTTTTATTCAAATTATCTATCGATTGCAGAAATTTCTAGCCTAGAAACTAAAAAAATATTCTTTCCTTTTTTTTTAGTTTATTAAAAAAAATGTTTATTTCACCAAAATGTAAATGATTGATATTTTTCTAAAGCTATTTTATCTATTAATAAATCTAGTCTTTCAATATCAAGATATGGACCAATATTAGTTAATTGGTAAAAATATTTATAGTTATTTTCAAGTAAAGAATTTGATATATTTGATATTACTAAATCAAAATTTTCATCATTTACATACTGAGTAATAGTGATATTTCGTCTATTATTTAATTCAGTCTCTAACAAAAGAATAGTAGCATTTAACACTAAATGAGATGTTGTCAATACAACACCTATTTTCACACAATATTTTTTTTTGGGAGATAAAGTATATAATAAAAAAATGAGTCTTTTTTCTATCTGATCTAATTTAAAAGAATCGAACAAGGAACTAGGCTCAACAATTTCTTTAATAACATCTGAAACGAATCTAGTACTAAAAGAACTATTGAATAATTTAAAATAATCCATGAACGTCAAACTATCTGTTGAATAACTATTACCTCTAAAATAATATATTTGTGATAATAAAGAAAAAACATTTGTTTCAATTGTTACATCCTGTTTATCCAAAATGAATATAGCCTTTATAGCAGCCATTATTTTACTTGTTAATTCAAACGCGGGATTCCTTTTATTAAATAATCCTAATTGAATAATTTCATATGAAGTCATCCCAAAAGAAATAAAAAACAAACTTAAGAAATAAGAAAATAATTGTACTTCGCTTTCATTGTAAATTGATTTATGTTTAATGTATATTTTTTGAAAAAATTTATTTATAGGGGTTTTGCTATATTGTTCTACATCTTTTTGTTCGCCAATACTCAATGAATTCATGGATACTTCACCAATCTTTTTCAAAGTAACTAAACTCCATAAATAAAATTGCTCTCTTTGAACTACAGAAAGATTATATTTAACACTTACTTCTTCTACTAAATTACTAAGTAAATTCGAATTACTTTTTTTTTCATCAACCGAACTTACCCAAAAGAAACTGTAGTAAAAAAATATTTGTTGCTTTATGTCCCCAACTATTCTTCCGTGACTAATTTTCAAATTATAATCAGTCAACAATTCATTGCATGATCCAATAATTCTCCCTAGTGTAGTTGTACTTACTTGTAGATAATTCTCAAGTTTTACATAGCTTATCTTTTTACGAGAAAATAGATATCTAAAAACCTTATACTTGTTTGAGTCCTTTAAAAATACTTCTGCTAACATATCGATAGAAACATCATTGATAAATTTTAATTCTAATGAGTTTCGCGTGACAATAAGTTCTAATTGATTTGAACTTATATCATCATTTAACAGTTTTACCTGTAAACTTTCAACTATTTTTCCTAATGTTGGCAGAGTAATATTTAATCGTTCACAAATTTCAGACTTTTTTAACTCTCTTGATGATAGATATAGTAACTTTAATAGTAAATATTCATTCTTTACATAATTATCAAGTAAATCTTCTTTATGCATTAAAAACACCTCCCTCACAAAAAATAACAGTCATTATAAATCATCATACTACAATATATGTGCTACTACAAATATTACTCAGAAATTTAGATAATTAATATTAATTATTTCAACTAATAAGTATACCTCTATTACTTAAAATTTATAAACTCCCTAAAAAAATCAAAACTGGAAATGGCTCTATTTAATAGAGCCATTTCCAGTTTCGCCTTTAAAGTTAGACATTAGTCTAAGAATATTATACAAAATTTAAAACTGTTTACAATATTTTACAAGATAAATATTACGTAGTTTCAAATTATTAAAAATATATAGTTATATAGTTTCAGAGAAGTCCCCAAGACCAAATGGTTACTACTAACTTAGTACAATAATACTAGGCTAATTGGGAAACTACCTCAATTTTTTTATTTTCATGTTTATAAGCAAGATTTATTCTTTCCCTATCACTTTTTTTCTTTTGATTTTCAAATATCCTTTTATCCTGTGTCATGTTTCCAGCAAAAAAAGCAATTCCTACTGCACCTGAAGAAAAGACAAATTCTAAAGCTAACCAACGAAACAGTACCGTCAAAATTAAGATAATAAATATTGCGATTACTAAAACGGCGTCTTTTGTTCCAAAATTTAAATACCCAAAATTCATTAAACTCTCCACCTTTTTTAAATTATTGAAAGTACACAATCAAAAATCTTTTTTACTTTTTCAATCGTTTTGAGCTACTTCATTTATTTTTTCTTCAATTGCGATATAGTTGCCTTGATACAATTTGTATTCTTTATTGCAGCTATCACATTTAAACTGATTATACTTTCCTAGTTCTCTTTTAGCTAATTGACCGCAGTCACAATCAATAAAAGTAACTATATTACTTTTGTTCCATGTGCTGATTTCGATCCCCCAATGATCATATGTTTTTCGAACTACCATTTGTTATCCTCCTTATAACTATCATATCTTTGAATTCTTGTTTTGTTTTAGGGTTCGTTCGTATGACTTCTTCAGCTAATTCTAAAAATACCTGCTCAACCTTTTCTGTCATGCTCTCAAAAATTATCAATGGGTTGTCTTCTTTCTTTACTCGATTCTTATATCTTTGGAAGTTTGCTGAATAGAGTCGCCCATTTGACATTATCTCAATCCCATAACCTGTTACTAAAGGATTTTTCAACAACTGAATAATTTTCTCTCTATTTTCCATTATAACTACTCCTGTATTATTTCTCACTAAGTAACTGTTCTTCCTTTGCTTGTTTCTTGATTCGTTTGAGAGTAGACAAAGAAATACCTGTTTTCCTTTCCACTTCTCGCATGCTGTTTGTTTCCATTAACTCTAGTGCATGTTTATATTTATCATTTAGAACTCTTTTCGGACGTCCTTCTCGATAGTTCTTATTATTTGCCCGGTGCCACTGTTTTCCTTCTTGCGTTCTTGTCACGATTAAATCTCTTTCAAATTGCGCAAAACTCCCTAACATGTTCATCATTAATGTTTGCATAGAATCACTTTTATTTGGCTCAAAGGTTAGGGCATTATCTAAGAAGGTGATAGTCACTCCTGAATTGTTTAAAGAAGAGATAATCGAATTTAAATCAACGATACTTCTAGCTAGCCGATCAATTTTCGTCACTAAAACTTTATCGCCAGGTTTTACAATAGATAGTAGTTCTTCTAATTCTTTTCTTCCTTCTTTTTTTGTTCCCGTATATTTTTCACTGAATATTTTTTCTGCTCCGGCTTTTTCTAGTTTTTGAATCTGGGTTTTGTAATCTTGATTACTAGTACTCACTCGTGAATAACCATAAATGGGCAAAATTTCCTCACCTTTTCTGAACATAAGTTTTTGACACTAGATAATTCCAAGTATAGCACGAAAAAACAAAGAGGTCAAAAACTTTTAAGTTTCTGAACCTAACAAATTAATTCTAAAATATCTAATTTTGACTATTTAATTAAATCACACTAAGTTAACTAAATGTAGTATATAATCATTTGAAACTATTTAATTATTTAGTATAATAAAAGACAAGAGATGATTGTATGTTAACCACAAAATCTAGAAAATAAGGAAGTTCTGTAGTATTGACATTACCATCTAATAACGGACAGAAACCAAAGGCAGACCAAGAATATATAGTGATGTATTCTGATGATGGGACAATTACGCTAGTCCCTAAATTACAAGATCCATTTAGTGGTGGATCAGAAGGGGAGTACTACGAAAAAGACGAATGGTTCAATAGTCCTTCTTTTTTCGGACATAGTCTACTATTGAAAGGTGCATTTTCCCAACACTCCTATTGCTATAAATAAAAAAATGTCGTAAGTATACATACTGTAGTCCATTACTTCTGTTTTTTTAAGTGTTGATTGAAATCAAAGTCTTGCAACCATTTTCACTAATAAAAAAATTACTTTTTTTATTCTTCTTTCAATAACTGTTTCTTAAGTTAAACAGTCTCTATATCTTTTGAATCTAATAAATAGTTAGTTAAAGATAATTCTTGACGAATGCCTCATTCTAAATGTTTGGGAAACAATTCTTAATGTTATATTTTATCTAAGAAGGCAATCATCACTATATTACAAGTTATCTTTTCAGTGTAATTCTTTATATGATAAATACATCAAATAATTAGTCTTTTCTATAAATTGATAGATTGCTAATTTTAATTCAGAGTTTACACTAGCAGTTGTATTGATAACTTCATCTATTTCTTCTTTGTTATATACAAACGAGTTATTCTTCCACACTAACATTATTACCAATTCTACTTCACAAAAGCTCACAAAATAAGTAGAACCATAGGAATTTCCTCTTTCATGTGCATAGATTAACATGCCAAGTATTCTCCTTATTTTTTAAATAAATTACATGATTCATATCTAAATATCATTACTTTGTATCTTTCAGTTCACTTTATCCCTTTTGAGTATTTATTATATAAATATTTTGTAATACAGCTCTGTCACAAGACTTTGAAACCATTAATTTTAAGATTTATTAGGCTGAAAGACTACCTAATCCTAAAGCAACGAAGATGTATCATTCATTTTAAAGTAACAATTTAAAAAAAGTATTCTATTTAACATGGAAGAAAAGAAATAGGCGGTCATTCTATTCCTAGAAATGGATGTCCCCTGTATTGAAATCAAAGGAAAGTTGATATTATATTTATTAGAATATCTATGTGAATAGATCTGATATTTGATATTTAGTTACGTTAGAAAAGATATAAATAAAAAACTAATGTATTTAAAAAAATTGTAAAAACCGTTAGGGCAATCAAAATTTCTAGTAAAGATACGGAATCTATCCATAAAATGTATAAGAAAAGCAAAAAAAGTGAGAATCTTTTTGGCTTTTCAGTCTGCACTTAATTGAATATTTATTGTAAATGCTAGCTTAATTAAGAATAAAAATAAAATTTAAGTTTTTAGTGCTTCCAGCATTTTTTATAAAGAAGTAACTATCTTCGGAATATCTTTTGCAAACCAATGCAAATAAAATCCTTTGAGTAAACCAGTCCAAGCTAACTCTGGTAAAATATTCTTTCCACCAGGCATATTAAAGTCTCCTGTTTTGAATATAAAATGTTTAAGATGGTCATTTAAAATATCTTTGATAACAACGTTAAATTCAGATACGTCTTTCAGACGTATATTTGGATTGTTCGACCTAACATCTCCATACTCAATCGTATATACAAACTATTACAATTTTTCTAAAGCTTCTCCAATGGGTACTTCCCCATCTGCCATAGTAATAACTTTTTTAAAAGTATTTTTCTTGTCCAATAATTCAGAAAGGACTGTAGCCACATTATCTATGGAGTTTTCTCTTTGCTCTTGAGTCATCAATGTAACTTTCCCACTCCCCGTAGTTTCGGTTAAAGTTCCTGGTTGAAGAATAGTATAATTTAAATGTGTATGATTAATTAACCACATATCTGAAAAAAAATTACTGATAAAATAGTCTGTTAACTCCGAACTCCACTTTTCAGGATTTAGAGAAAATATCCCACTCAATTGAATGTATCGTCTAATACCTTTCTGCTCAGCTGCATTCATTAATTTTACAGCACCATATAAATCAGTTTGGATTAAGCTATGGTGCTTGTTCTAAAATTAGTAAATGTAGAAACAAATAAGTACAGAAAGAATGACTTATAACCTTTTCCAAGCTGATTTAACGTATAATTTAATAATGCTCAAAAAGCATTATTAAACGGTCATTTATGGAACTTTTTAATAGTTAATAATATGTTACTTTTGGATTTTAATAGCCTATATTCTATAGAATAAAACTATCGATAAACATTTTGTTAAACCTGAAGGATCTCTCCATATTTTAGTATATAATTAAATTCCTTGTAATATAAACTGAGAAAGCGCACCAGGATTTGCAATTTCATGAATATCTGATAAAGCTGGAATTCCCCATCTTTTTGCGTGTACTTCTGAATCTGGAAAAATAGAGGTAAATTGTACTTGATCTTTGATACCAAAGATTCTATTCCATAAACTCCCTGAAAACCATGTACAAGTAGTCAAGGGTGTGAATGTCCCATTGCCAACTATGTCTTCTTTCGATCCAATTATGTTTCCTATTTCATTACTTTCTGCTATCAATTTAGGAATTATATTATTTTCAATTTGGTTTGTATCCATATTACTTGGCAACTTTACGGCCTTTTGTGCAATGAAAGGTCGATCAGGTAAATCATAATAACCTTGTACTTTTGGGTTATGATTAGATACGTAACCAATCCCTGCACCAAATGAATAGCTTGCATAATCATTTGGTTTATCACTATTAAAAATAATTACCCATGCATGTCCTAAGCTACCACTACCTATTATAGTATTTAAATAGGATATAACTGCACGAGCACGCTCTTCATCAGTGCTAAATTGAGCGGCCACTTCATCACATTTGTTTGCAAGTTCTTCAAAATCTAAAGGTTGCGGTTTAGCATTTGTTCGGATACAAACTTGTGGATACCCAACATTTTTGTCTCCAGTAGGTTGGACTATATCATTTGATGAATTACCTTGATAATTTTTATCTAGTTCTTCGGCATGTGTATCCAATTTCATTGAAAAAAATAGAGTACATAAATTAACAAAAATAATAACATATATCGCTTTTTTTAACATATTTCCATTCTCCTCTTTTCTAATCATAGTTATTATTCAACCTATAATATATTTTAAAAGCAACCTCATTCCTTCAATAGTCCTTTTGCCAGTTGTTATAAGTTCCCAGCTTTAAATAACTACTTACGGAAAGAGATTCCTGAATAATAAATAGTGGAAAAAACTCTTTTATAATGCCTTACAACTAACTTATGAAAAAAATATATAAACCAATCATTATGTATAATTTCTTACATACTAGATAAGTTTTTGACTTCTATCGTTCTTGATAAAGATTGAACGGCTTACAAATATAAAATCCAGATGCTGCTACCATTTTGTTGCTAGATATTGACTAAAACTGGATAAATGAAACAAATTTTCTGATGAAATCAAACCAACTAAATATACTATACTATGCTATTGACAGATTTAACCTGGAAAATTCAAATATGAAAAAACATTCCTAACTAACCGTGGTAATGGCTATTACCGGTAATATTTAGTTAAAATCAACTACTATGTATGATGGTTTGAAACCGAATAAAATATATCTTATAAGACAAAATATACATCTGGTGAAACTCTACTAATCACCAACTACACAACCCAAAAGATGATAACAAATGAATAATAGTTTGTTATTTAGGATAATCCTTAATTCTTAATTAAATAATATTTTACATAACTATAATAAAATATTCTAGTTAAACATGGATATCATTGCATATCCTTATCAATATACTATAATTTATTATACACAAATTGTGAGCTTACTAACCCTATACGCCCCACCACGATTTATTGTTGAAATAGGCTGTATAAAAAAGTGACTTATCATTTGTGAAAAACTCAATGATGTAGAAATCTATTTAAGTCTTTACGCATTGATGAAAAGTACATCAAATTAAAAGGCAAAGACCGTTACCTATAACATACCTGTGATGCCCATGGAAACACATCGGATATGTGATTACACAATCACCCCGACACAGCTTTCAAAAACTTTGTTTAGTGATTCATTCGTGGTTATGGTAACCACATTCGATTACGCTGGATAAGTATTGCTCTTTCTTTCAAAACAATTAAAGTTTCAGCTTCGTATAAAGAAAGTCGAAGAGAAATCCCTCTCTTCGACTTTTCCCCGTAGTAAAAAATTGGAGATTTGTCTAAACTAGCATAGTTTTTATATAAGAAATTGGCCCAGTTTAATACTATTTAAAAGTTTATAAAAAAATCCAAAATTTATTCTTAAATTTTAACAATTATCGAAAATAGATTTTTAAAGAAAATAATTTTTAAATATTTGCTTTATTGTTTGATCTAAAGATATATATTTGCTAGAAGCAATTAATTTTATGTGTTCATCAGTTACATTAAATGGGGTCACTGGAACATCCATACAGAAAATAGCGGTAGAAAACCGAACAACTACTGGGCAATTAAGTTAGTTGTTCGGTTCTTTTGTTTAGCTTTCTCAATTTTAGTCGATTAATTTCACGATAAAAGGTTCCTGTAGATATCTGATTTGTTTCAATGATTTCTTTGACAGAATAATCGCCACTTTTGTACATTCGAACTGCAATATCTAACTTCTCCTGCGGAACTTTAGGACGGCCAATCGCTACACCTCGTTTTTTGCTAGCTTCGATTCCTTCGCGGACTCGATCAGCTAAAAGGTTGCGTTCCAACTCAGCGATTACACTCATCATTTGTAACATGGCCTTCCCCGTGGGTGTTGAAGTATTCATATTCTCTTTTAAAGAAACAAATTGAATTTGCTTTTGATCCAATTCCTGAATTAAGTTTAAAATGTCCAAAGTGTTCCTTCCAAGTCTAGAAATACTTTCTACTACAACAATGTCTCCTTTTCGAATCGTTTGAAGAAGCTGCTCAATTCCTGGGCGGTTTCTTTTTGTACCTGTATATTTTTCTTGAATAATCTTCTCTGCGCCAAAATTTTTTAACTGATCAATTTGACGACCTAAATTTTGATCGTCTTTTGATACACGAGCATAGCCAATAATCATTGCAAGAACCTCCAGTTTTATTTCTTCTTTATTATGAAGAATATTCTTTCTTTTGGCAATGGTTTATTATAAACTTTTTTATAATGAGTTTTTGAAAACTTAAAACATTGATAGACAAAGGAGTCAAAAACTAGAAATAAGATTCTAAAAAACTAATGTTTTTTAGAATTTATGCTACTTTCCTTACCGCTAATTTCTGTTTGAATGTTCCAGAAGTATTTTTTGTTCTTACATCTTTAGAATTCTATAAACCGCTTTAAATCAACGTTTTATGGATTTGGAACTAACCACTACCGCTATTTTCTGTACGGATGTTCCAGTGACCCCTAGCTCACCATTTAATCATGTAATAACGAACGTTAAACCTCTTTAGTGTATAATTGCCAATCAATATTTTTGAAAATGGCTTAGAATTGCTCTCTCAAATTAACCGTATAGTTAAATTCAACCTATATCTTAAAATTCTAGTCAAAAAACAACTAAAAAACTCACTGCTCTAATCAACAGTGAGTTTTTGTATAATACATACTAGCTTATATTTAATTAAAATCCTGACCATCCTTTAGGTGTTTGTATCAAAGTTAATAATTCTAACAGTTCACTAGGCGTTTGGAAATTATTTCTTAACGTAAATCCACTAATTGTTGGTTGTAATTCTTTTTTTAAATCATAGAATACTTTACCTGATAAAGCTTCTTTTCTTATTCTTAATAAAAGGTCATTTAAGTTTTTATCTGAAGAAATTTGCGGATTCGCTATTGCATTATTTGTTAATTGAATAATCTTTTCCAGTACTTCTTCTTTTTTATTAATCATCAGCTACTTCTCCTATCTGCCCATGCTAGCTAAACCTGAAGCCCATCCTCCAATAACAATTCCTGCAATTTGTTGCTTAGCTTCATTCCAATTCACCCAACATTTTTGTTTATTGCAATAGACACCATTTCCATATGATCTAGTTGCAGCTTCTGCATTTGTTCCTAATGCTGTAAAACCAATCCCTATCATGCCACAAATAACTAAACCTTTAACTAATTTCTTTTTCATTAATGTTCACCTCGAAAAATAAAAATTAGAAAACGTCTTCTATATAGAAATTATAGAACTATTGGTATAGTTTTGTAAATGATACAATAAAAGGTTTTTTCTAACATTTTTGTAAGGAGGTATATATAATTAAAAAGAATCTACCTACTTACCTTTTTTGCCTCTTCAACTAAAAATGCTTGTAAAAGCCGTATGTCCAAATAACAATATTCAAGCCTACTAAAAACCAAAAAATTTTAATCATAAATGCTACAGTATGTTCTTCTTTTCTTTGTAAATACTCTTCTCTCCATTTAGGATCATGTTTTCTTTTTTTCAAAAATTCATATGTATGATAAGAAGGACTTTCTTTCTCTTTCACTAGCTATCACCTCAATTTTTTACTTCTATATATTGTCCACCAAATGCAAGCTTATACTGTTTACCACAACTTTTACATTTGTATTCTGTTCGTTTCCAACGAATACGTTCCGCTAACATGCCACAATCACAAGAAATATACTCAACCAAAACACCTTCAGCTCTGTTAGCTACTTCTATTTTCTGATAATCATACTCTTTTCTCATAACTAGTCACCTTAAATAATAACTACCACAATTTATTTATCAGGAAGGCAACAACTAAAAATTAAGGAATAAATTTATGCACTTTAATTGACACTATTATATTAACATTGAGGAATTAGTTGTTGCCTATTACTATTTTATCAAGATTTCCCCTTTTTTCAAATTTTTTCTGGGCTTATTTCTACGCAAATCCCCTTACTTAATTTGTATTCTTTTTTACAATTACTATACTTAAAATGATTATATTTTCCCAACTCTCTTCTAGCCAATTGGCCACAATCACAATCAACATAAGCAACTACATTTGTCTTATTCCACGTAGTAATTTCTATTCCCCAATGATCATATTGTTTTCGAACAACCATCTTAATTCTCTCCATTTCTAAAGCTATATCTTGCAACCATTTCTCTAAATTCTTTTTTTGTTTTAGGACGAACTCGCAATACTTCTTCGGCCAACTCTAATAATAGTTTTTCTACTTTTACTGACATCGTATCAAAAATAACCATTGGCTTATTTTCTTTTTCGACGCGTTTTTTGTATCTTTGATAATTCGCAGAATAGAGTCGACCATTTGACATTTTTTCTATTCCGTATCCTGAAATCAAAGGATTTTCCAACATCTGAATAATCTTCTCTCTATTTTCCATAATAACTACTCCTTTTCTATTTTTTACGCAACAATCCATCGTATTCTTTTATGATTCATTAAGAATCTACTTGATTTGACTCATAGTCTTTTTTTATCCTGTAAACTGTTTGCCGAGTGATTCCATACTCTTTTGCAATCTTTGAAATAGCAGTGCCTTTTTGTAACTCTTCGATAATATTTCTATAGACAGCTCTTTTTTGGGGATCTTTTGCTGTTGGACTATATAATTTAGGCCGCCCTTGATAAATACCGTTCATTTTTGCAATTTCAATCCCTTGTGCTTGTCTTCGCTTAGATTCTGTTCTTTCTTGTTCTGCAATCATTGCTAAAATCTGGACAATTAAATCTTTAATAAAACGATCGAGCAACGGATTTCCAATTGCTTCTGCCATAATAGGAAGACTTGTAATAATCAGCTGAACATTTTTATTTTTCAATAAATTAACCGTTTGAATAATTTCATCGTAATTTCTACCTAATCGATCAATAGCTTCTACCATAAAAATATCTGATTCTCTTACAAAATCCAATGCTTCTGTAAAAACAGGACGCTGCTCAATAGTTGCGCCAGATTTTTTCTCGACAAATATTTTTTCAGCTCCCAATTTTTTGAATTCTTGAATTTGTCGATCTAAGTTTTGATCTATGGATGAAACTCTTGCATATGCAACTTTCAAAATCCCACCTCTTTTCTACTTCATTATCACACACCCTAATCATACACTCAAAAAACAACAAAATCAAATACCTATATCTGTCTAAATAGGGTACACTCAAAATTTACACAAATGACGTAGAATCAATTTGAATGTCCTACTACGTACCTAATAACAACTGGAATATAAAAAAGAGCCAACAGGGTATACTCTGTTGGCTCTTTATATGAAAATCTATATAAATAGTTGCCAGTATAACTATTTATTTATAAAACTGAGACAAATTCAACCAAAATACATTCTACAAAAACTAATCTTTATTCTTTATAAGATTTACTTTTGTAAACTTGTATTGGAATTTCAATTCCGTTTTGAATATATTCTACTTTAAGTAATGTCCACCTTATTTGTTTAAAAGCATAATCATTTCTATCTTTAGAAAAGCAGCTACAACAAAAAAAAGTTCCTTTATTTCTTCTATACTCATCCAAAAAAAGATATCCTTCAAGTTCATCTGTGCAAAATTCTATTAACAACTCCCAATTAATTTTACTATTTAATATTACCTTTTCTCTAAACTGAAAATATTCATTATTTTGCTCCAAAATTAAATCTAAATTTTCAACAATATATAATCTATCCATGATAGTATTAATTTTAGAAGATTTACCTAAATCTTCTAAAGTGATCTTTTTTGCTAAAGCTTTAGAAAAAAAGCTTTTGCACTTAATTTACTTTGGTCTATATCATTCAGTTTGTGTATACCGACTAAATGAAAAAAATTTTCTGCACAAAAGTTAAGTTTCACATTTTTAGACTTCCCTTTACGCCCCAAAAGAAAATGATACTCTCTTTCCATTAAAATATTAAATTTTTGTGCTGCATTAAATAATTGATCACACATATTGTTTCCCCTAAAAAAAAGGAATTCTTACGAATTCCTTCAAAATGGATATGATTAATGAGTGTTTTCTTTGCTGGTTTGAGGTGTCCACACACAACCCTACTATGGCTCAGTAATACAATGCATTCCAGCACACTATATTCATCGTTGCCGAACAGAGTACTCAAGTTACCTGTTTACATGTTAAATTTACCATTAACTTTGTTTTTTGTCAATAATCTTCTCTTTTTCCTACATCCTCATCCATAAATAAATATTCTATACAGTTGTCTATTAACTCAATTAATGATATAAAAGAGTTGTAAGAAGCACAAATCACTTCTTTACAAATCTATCTCTTTGGTCAGTCGATGGAAAACGGCTGACCATTTATCTGGTACTTATTTATATAAAAAATAGTCAACGAGTGGTCAGTTGACTATTTTATACTTTTAAATGATCTTCTTGACGTAAGCTATTATGAGCAGTAAAATCACAAATATTCTCGGATAATACATAAAAAAGCTCTCTATCAAATAGAGAACTTCGTCAAAATTGAGAAATTTAATGACCTTCTTAACGAAAATCATCTATTATTTTATACTATGTCTTTTTCAAATTCAATCTTTCTTAGCTGTTTTTCTTTAGAGAAAAGAAAATCCAAATTTTCTAATTGTTGTAAACAACCTTTTTGTATCGTCCTTTACTTTTTTCATATATAGTATGGCAGTTACTACAAACAAACGTCTGATGCTTGCCAATAACTCTATATGCTTGATTTCCGCAATCACAATCAATCGTATATACTAAATTTTCTTTGTTCCAATGTCCAATTTCAATTCCATGTGTATCATACTCTCTTCTGTGTTTCAATTGATTTTCTCCTCTTCTCCACTAAATACTTGTTAACTAACTTATTCATATAAAAAAGGAAGAACATTGAATAAATTTCTCAATGTTCTTCCTTTTAACTATTCTCTAAATCCTTATTTATCTGTCTATGTCTTTTTTTCTAAGTTGAGATTTAATTTTATATGTTTTCACACGATCAAATTTCTTTTCTTCAATTGGCTCTCGTAACAAGTGTTCTCTTTCTTTTCTTGAAGGAAGCGTACTTAATAATCGTTTAAATGCTTTATTTTCTGATTCAGGGGTTTTAGCTTGATAATACCGCATTAAATTAGTAGTAAAATCAACACGATCTAAATCATTGAACGGTAAAGTTAAATAGTTTTCATTTTCAAAAGCATTCATTGCTGCGTTAGCAGCGATTAATGCCGTTCGTTTATTTCCATCTTGAAAAGGCTGTAACTTAGAAATACGTGCAAATACACGCCACGCATCCTCTTCTGTTTTCTCTGAAGCTTCAAAATCATTTACAATGTTATCTAAATCTGCGCGACTAATAACTTCAGGTGGAAAATAAGCGTCTTGACTCGCTTCATCGATAATGATCGCAATCTGATCATCCGAATTGTAATACGCATTTCTCAAATGACCTGGCATATTTGGCTGTTCATTAGAAGTTGAATCAAATTGTTTATTAATTGCAATGATTCCTTCTGTGCTAAATCCTATTTCTTTTACTGCATCGATTCCTTTTAGAGTATCAGTAAAAATGGCAATATCATCTTGATTTTGACGAAGAGGCTTTACTGATTTCTGATCCAACGCTTTTTTTGTCTGAAGGACGGTACTTCCGTAGTTGTTTAAACTACCTAAAGAAGTAATAAATTTTGCTAACGCTGTATTATCCATGCTTTTCACCTACTTTTTATGTTTAATTATACTTTTCTCTGAGTAATATTCTCCCACCTATCACACATTGCTTTATCAAACACAAAGTAACGTATGTTGAAGAGGAAATCTATAATAATTTTTCCATTTTGTCAGCCTTTTGCAAATATTCTTACTTATTCTTTTTCGTTTTGTCTACTCCTCATACGTGATACATAGCTACCTAATCGAACTGGTTAATCGTTAGGATAGGACTCTCACCTGTTAGAATGAGTGAGGCTTGACAAAGCACTCAAAATGGTAGATCTTCATCATTGAAATTTATTGGCCGTGAAATACTAGCAAAAGGGTCGTCCTCTGGTAATTGATTTTGCAAATCTGATTGCTTTACAGGCTGCTCTTTACCCTCTGCATCTACTTGTTCTTTTGGTAAGAATTCCATTTGTTGATACGTTTCAACCAAAATCTCAGTAACGTAAACTTGGTTACCTTCTTTATTCTGGTAAGATCGTTTTCTTAAAGGACCCGTTACACCAATTAACATTCCCTTTTTTGTGTTACGCTTCAGCGATTCCGCAGGTTTGCCCCAAACAACACAGTCAATAAAGTCTGCTTCATATTCTCCGTTAGCATTGGTGTAATTCCTTTGTGATGCTAATGTAAAAGAAGCGACCGCTTTATCGCTTTTTGTGTAATGTAAATCAATATCTTTTGTCAAACGTCCTACCAAATTCGAGTTGTTTATCATAGTTATCGCTCCATTCTATTTTTAAAGTTTATACGCATATCTGCGTGTTTATCTGTAAGGATGTAGCATCAATGTTGATTTTTATCTTTCAAAATCCCTTATCTGTTTAATATTGTAATGTTCTCGTTTTTGTTCTTGGCTTTCTTGAATAATCATCTTCTCTAACAAATCCCCTATAGAAGTAACAGCTTCATCATAAGTAATATTTTCAGAGTACCTATTTTCTTTTTGATAGCTTTCCCATCGTTTTTTTAGCACATCACTCTGTACTATGTTAGGCATTTCTTGAGTGTGCAATTCCTTTAGCGTGTAGTTGGTGTTTCTTTGTTTAAAAGTTCTCTTAATGCTTTTGTATAGAACTTTGTCATCTAAAGTTTCAATTTTGGGTATTACATGTAAATCGTAAAAATCTTTCATTCTAGAGTTATCTTCTCCAAAATTAAAAGTTGCGTGCAACTTTTCAGCGACAATTTGTTCTGTAGGATATGAAGGAATCTTAATTTCTTTATCTTCAAACATTAGTTTGTGAGAATGTAATGGTGGATTGGGATATATAGAATCTCCAGACGTAATATCTAGTTTAAATGGTATCTTTGCGTTATCTAAAGTTGCAACAAATTTTGCTTGAAAACCTGGATAAAAATCAGCTTCACGTGTTTCTTTCAAACTCAGCAAGGTGAAGGTAATTCCTTCAGCTGTTGGATTTTTGATTAATTCATCAAAAACATTTCGTATTCTTTCTTCTGTTAATTTTGAGTTACGGAACGTCGTATCAATATCTACTGTTGATCTCTTATCAATTCCATATCTAGAACCAATCAAAAATCCTCCTTTCAACACAAAGTCATCTTTGTATGTGGATTCAGAAATTTTTTCAAGAAATTTTTCCATCATAAAGTAACGTTGAATGACTTGTGGGTGTATATGTTTTTCGTTTGCTATGTTTCTTGTTTTATCTTTAAATTGTTGCGGTGTCATAAATTGCTCCTTCTGATTCTTTTCTAACATGACATTTAAAAATCCATCAGCCAGTTTTTTTATTTCTCATTTACTTTCCCCTCTTTTAGTATAACGCTTTTAAAAACATTTTCATTTCCTTTGATACAGGCAAAAGGTTCATGTACTTCCTCAGTTTAACAGTATCTCTTTCAGCTGAAGCCATATAATCTCTTAATGCTTGTTCTCTAACTTCGCTATTTGCCTTGTACCAGCTGTTCCACATATCACACAGTGTCCTTTCCTTATCATAAGCCAATACTTCGTTTCCGTAAAAAGTAGATACTTTGCAAATACCTAGAGGGTAATACAATTTACTTGTGTAATGGGGATAAATATCATACTTTCTTACATTTTGCGTGTTGGGATTGTACCCTTTGGGAAAAGTCATGTGAATGCCATTAGGAAGATTAGTTGATAGTTGATACAAATCTAAAGCTGTATCATGGGAAAAAATGCCTCTTTTATACACACTTTGTGCCAAGTACAACTCATCTATCATACTTTCTGGTAAAACATAGAATCCAGGTGCTTCTTTGATTAACTCTTGTGTCGCTACATAACGATCAAGTGTACTAGCAGAAATTCTTTCTTTTTTTGCATCAGATAATGATAAATTCCCACCTTTTTGTTCAAATAATTTAGAAATCTCTGATTTCATTTTTATCACCTCGAAAATATAATACTAACAACATTGTATCACGTTAGTATTATATTTCCAAAAATTCTTTATCGATCTAATTCTTGTGATTGCTGTTGTTCATATTTTAATTGCTTTCTGCGTCTTTCCAAAGCTTTTAACTGCTCTTTCTTTCTCCGTTCTTTTGCTGCTACTGTTTCTATTTCTTGTTGTTTTTGCGTTTTTCTATACTGATTCATTGTTTTTCTCTCCTCTTTTACTTACTACTTATCAAAATCAAAAACGACTAAATAATTCTCCAATTTTAGATTGGCATCAAAGCTCCTTTTTTTTCCTTTAAATCCTTTCACTTTCTTTGTTGTTTTCCCATGCTCTATAAGTTCTTTTAGAACTGTATCAGACAGCTTTTTCTGCGCTAAAGTAGTCCAAATCTTAAAATCACATGCTTCATTTTGACAACTAGCTAATTTATTAAACTTCTTTACTTCCCCATGTTTACATTTAGGACAAGTACCTAAGTTTACTTTTTCTTCAATTTGTTTTTGTTCCTGTTCAAATGCTGAAAAATCAACGCGTGCTATATCTTTCGGTACATTTTCTAACAAATGAAGAATAAATTTTTGTATATTCGCTAAGAAATGTTCCTGCGTACTTTGTTTTTGTCCAATGCGTTTTAAAGAACTTTCCCACTTTGCTGTCATTTCTGCACTTGATAACAACGGTTGTGCTTCTACAGATTTGCAAAGAAGTTTTCCTTTTTCCGTGACTGTTAATTTATTTTTCTGTGAAACAATATATTTTTTTTGCTTTAATGTTTCGATAATGCTTGCACGTGTCGCTTCAGTTCCAATCCCTTCAACTTCCTTTAGAATTTTTATTGCTTCTTCATTATCAACCGTCTTGTTTGCGGTTTTCATGGCTGTCAATAAAGTCCCTTCAGTAAACGGTTTTGGTGGCTTTGTTTCTTTTTCTGAAATCTGAATATCTGCTCTTACTGTTTCACCTACTGATACTTGAGGTAAAATAGAGGTGGTTTCTTGTTCCTCTTCTTTACTACTATTTTCTTTTTCAAATACTTTCTTCCACCCCAGCTTAACTGGAACTTTTCCTGTTGTTTTAAAGATAAGATTGGATACGTTGGTTTCAATTGTGGTTTCTTCATATTCATAATCTGACATGAACATGGCTAGCGTAGTTTTCAACACTAACTCATAAATATTCTTTTGTAACAAATCTAAATGTTCGAACTGTTCTTTACTAGGTACTTGTTTTGTTGGAATTATCGCATAATGTTCTTGTACTTTCTTGCTATCGACATATCGTTTTCTTGGTTTGTCTTGAACCAAAGGTTCATCGATAGAAAGAAACGAGCAATAGTTTTGATAGTTTTCTTTTAGATACTGAAATTCCGATTCTGTAATATAAGGGGTGTCTGTCCGAGGATAAGATAAAAGTTTTGCCTCATACAGTCCTTGCATAGCTTCCAACGTTTCATTCGCTGTTGCTTGGTACATTTGGTTTATTTTTGATTGCAAACTACTTAAAGAAAACAAATGAGGACTCTTTGTATTCTTCTTTTCTTTTTCAACATTAGAAATAACTCCGTGTTCTTTTTTACTAGATAGGCCATTGCGTGAAAGAAAGGCGTTAGCTGCTTCTTTCGTTTTAAAAGTTTGCAAAGGATTCAGCCGTCCTTTAAATTGACCTTGATTCGTTAAAATCATTGCTTCAACGTCAAAATACGGTTCTTTTTTAAACATTTCGATAGCTATTTGTCGTTGATAAATCATGTAAAGAGTAGGCGTCTGCACTCGTCCTAATGAAAAAGTTTCACGTATTCCTTTTTTCTGCATTTCTAAACTGTAAAGTACACTGCCATTCATCCCTAACAACCAATCCGAAATTTGTCTGGTCTGCGCTTCAATGTAAAAAGGATAATAGTCCTCTGCAGGTTTTAATTGCTTAAATCCTTGGTAAATAACGTCTTTTTCTAATGAGTTGATCCACAATCTTTTGTACGTTTTTGTCTTAGAAAAAGCACCTGCTTTTTTGATAATAGACCAACCAATATTTTCTCCTTCTCTATCACTATCAGTCGCTATAACAATGGTATCTGCTTGTTTTAAAAGCTTTGCGACGATGTTAAATTGTTTTTTCTTATCTTTCGGTACATTAAACATAAATTGATTTGGGAAAATAGGTAGTGCATCAAGCGACCAGGCTTTCCAACGTTCGTCATAATAACCAGGTTCCGCTAATTCGACTAAATGACCAAAACCAAAAGTAATATATGTTTCCCCTGAAAAAAGTGGATCAGATATTTCAAAATATCCTTCTTTTTTCTTACTCGCTTTGAATGACTGCGCATAAGCCAATGCTTGACTAGGCTTTTCTGCAAGAATGACTGTTTTCATTTTTCTATCCTCCTAAACTAAAAAAGGCAATAGGAATCAAAAGCCTACTGCCCACAATATTATTTATCTTTCAATAGCCATTTGCTGCACATATTTTCGTTGAACATTTTGTTCTTTTGTATGATCAGGCTTCGTTCGATTATTGTCGCAATTTTCTAACGATTGCTGAATAATCGGTTCAGTAATTTCTTGAATTTGTTGTTTGATTTCGTCTCTACGTTCAAATGCTTCTGCACGTCCTTCTGGCAAATCACGTTTTGCCCAATTATCAAATTTTGTTCTAAAGTCCTCCACTTGATTCATACCATAATGTTGACGAACAATGTATTCTGTAAATGCCTTTTGAAAAGTACCATTTTTCATTGACGCATACTGATTTTCTACATAAGCATTAATAACTGGCTCTAAGTCGACATTAGCTTTTGTTCCTTCTTGACGGATTTTTTCTTGCGAATCTTTATCTAACTGACGAATATTTTCGTTCACGCATTTTTTTATTTTCACCATCATACTCCATACACAAATAACGGATTGCTTGACTAGGTGTGGTAACACCTGGCACATTTAAAATAATATCGTCAATTACTTTTTGATGTTCTTCTTCATAGGTGATATGCTTATGAATCATGTTCCACACCCTTTCCTAAATTTTCTACTGAAATACCTGTCGTACGTTGATTCATTACTTTTTCATGCAAACGAGCTACTTTACGTTTTTGTTTTTGGTAGTTTTTGGCTTCGAATAGATTGATCCCTTTCTTTTTAGCTAAAAGACCACGTCTTGACAACTTACGTTGTTCACGTTTGAGTTTCTTTTCCATTGTGGACGTAAATTTATTATTATCAATTTTTTGACCGTCAGAAAGAATCGCAAATTCTGCAATTCCTAAGTCAATGCCAATTGCAGAATTGGTTTTTGGTAATTCACTAACTTCTTCTTTGCATAACAAAGAAACATAATATTTCCCGCTAGAATGACGTGATATTGTGGCAGATTTGATAATCCCCTTTGGTTGTCTATGAAGTTTAATTCTAACTAAGGATTTTAATTTAGGAACTTTGATGAATTTATTATCAATCAAAGCAACTGTGCCATTTTGATTATTCGTTGTATAACTCTGAACAGGATTTTTCTTACTTTTGAAACGTGGAAATCCAATAGATTTATCGCGAAAGAAATTCTTGTATGCTTTATCTAAGTTGAGCTGTGCATTAGCCAGAGCAAGACTATCTATCTCTTTCAAGAATGGAAAATCTTTTTTATATTTTGCAGGTGTTGGGAAATTCATTTTTTTAGAGGCATCGTTCTTAGTCTCTTTATAAGCCTTTATTCGGTCATTCAGCATTAGATTATAGACCTTACGGACACAACCAAAAGATTTGGCAAAGAATCGTTCTTGCTCTTCTGTTGGATACAATCGGAATTTGTACGCTTTTAGTCGTTCCATAAGGTTCACCTGCTTTCTATTTATGATTGTTGCCTTGATTTTGAATATACTTCTTAATCACGTCAATTGGTGCTCCACCAGTTGTCAAAAGACAAAAACTTTTAGACCAGAACATTTCTTTCCAAAGAAATTGTTTGACTCTTGGATAATCACGTTTTATCAAACGTGAACTGGCACTTTTGTAGGCATTGATAAATTTTGTCAATTCCGTTTTTGGTTGAGCTTTGAACATAATATGAACATGGTCGTTATCATGATTCCACTCAACTAAAGTAATGTGATACGATTCTGAAATTCTTTCAAAAGTCGCTTTAGCATAATCAGATATTTCATCATCAATTACTTGTCTACGATATTTCGTTACTAAAACAAGATGATAATAAAGAAGAAACACTGAATGATTATTTGTATCTAATTCCATGATATATCAACTCATTTCTTATATAGACTGATTATAACAAAGAACAAAATAAAAAGGCAATATGCCTTAATTGTCGGTATGAGAGTTACCAACGGTAACCCTCATACCGAACGGCATTCATCACCCACCTATAGAGGATGGGCGACTTCTGCCTAAATTAAGTTAAAAAATCATGCAATTCTTGCTTTCTTTCTGACAGATTCTTCACTTTTACAGATACTTTCCTAGGAATTATTTTTATTGGAAATGACACAATATAAAATCGTACTTCTGAATGCCCGAGTGCATACTTTAGTAACTGTTTCAGAAATATTTTATTTTTTTCAGTAATACCATATCCTGAATTACCAAATAAGCATAGAGCATCAATTACAACTACTTTTACGTCATTCGATAAATTTTCATCTATTTGTTGAATAACTTTTTGAATATCTAAAATTCCTAAAACACCTATATCAAAAAGCCTAACGTATCTGCTATTTGATAATTCCTTATACTCGTCTTCTGTAGAAATGATAGAAGAAAATATCAGTTTCTTATCTTGATTATTTCTTAATAAATTATTTATATCCGTAGTTTTTCCTGACCCAGCAAAACCTGTAATAAACCATACTTTGGAAATAACGGTTTTCTTTATAGTCAACTCCACGTTGGGTTCAAAAAAATTAGTAATTTCCACTTGATATTCTTTTGGTTCTAACGCCAAAATTTCTTTAATTAATTCATCTGATTGATCTACAAATATAGTTTCCATAATTTGTTCTCCTTTTTTTAATCTTGAATCTGTTTCTAAAAAGTTAGTTTTGAAAAAACATAAATGTCACAAAGAATAGAACTGCTTTCAAGGCTTTCAAACTAATCTTCCAAAAAATAATCATTAAAAAGATAGTTAAAAATACAGGAATCGAAAAGGTTAAACCTGAATATAAACCTGAATAAATAACATACGCTAACAACAACATTCCTACATACTTTAAAGTTTTCATCAGTTTCCCCCCCTAATTAATAGATTACAACTTAACTTCTGGCATTAATCGCAATACATTTTTTATTTCACCGTTTTTACGTACGTAACTGCGCTCTATATGAGTAAATTGTTTTAACATACTAAGTAACTCTAAGGGTGATTTAT
Source organism: Enterococcus sp. DIV0546 (assembly GCF_051712785.1). Taxonomy (NCBI): domain Bacteria; kingdom Bacillati; phylum Bacillota; class Bacilli; order Lactobacillales; family Enterococcaceae; genus Enterococcus; species Enterococcus sp. DIV0546. Next base: position 5,720 of record NZ_JBIOPO010000002.1, on the reverse strand, counting down.
TTACTTTTTTCGCACATTCAGATAGAAGAAGCTGATAATTCTTTTCTTTTTCTAACAAAGTAACCAACTTTTGTTCTACACTTTCTGCTTTTTTCCTCTTAGTAACATATACAACTTCCATTCCAACTTGTTTTTCGCATTTCACTACCATGATAAATCTCTCCTTTTTATAACATTCAATACTTAATCAGTATCCTTCCATAGACAAGACATACTTTTATTCAATGAAGCTTCAGTTAAGCCTAACTTTTTACTGCATCTGATTAAAGCCATTGCCAAAACAAAGATACTGTTTTCCTCCTAAAGCAAACCGCTATCAATCAGCAATACTTCACCGTTTGCTTCAAGATTTTATAACTGATTAAAAGCTTCTTCTGCGCCTAATTCTCCACCATCTTCAATACGACTTTTAGCAAGCATTTTGAACGCTTCGTATTTATCAATTGTTTTCATATCATCCAAAAACTCTTTTTCGTCCTCTACATCGCAAACAATATCCTTGTAAAGTTTTAAACATTGTTTTTCATCTTCAGCAGCGATTAATGCAAAATAAGGTTCTTTCATTTCGTAAAATTTCATTTATTTTTCCTCCATTACACTATAGTCTAATGCTTCAGTTTCCCAATCGCCTATTTTACCTACAATTGGCTGATCTTCTTTTAAAATAGTTGCTCCTAATTCCTTCAAAGTGCTTGCAACATCTTCTTCATAAGGCGAATTTTCTACATCATGTAACAATTCATCAATATCTTCGTCGTATTCGACCTCAATATATCGTGTTGCACTCATTGTTTCAGTTACTGCAATTTTGTATTTCATTCTGTTTCCTCCTCTACAAAATCAATAATTGCTACACCTACGATATAATCTTTCAACGATAAAACGAATGCACTATTTCTTGACAACCGTTTAAAAACTCTTCTAATTGATTGTATTCAGAATCTGACCAATCTTCAGTAAAATCATTAATATCTGTAGAAGTCGTTCCATAACCAGTATCTCTAGTTTCTACATGATTCGTGGCTCCTTCACGTTCTACTTCAAAGGTAATTGTTGAAGAATCAAAATCATGTACAAAATTTTTAATATAAATCAATTTCTTCCTCTCCTTTTTCTAAACAAGCAATAAGTATTTTTCAAAATTCATATTTTCAAGGCCAAAAACTTCATACAATTCCTTTACACTTGAATATTTCATTGTACTTTTTCCTCCTGTCAAATTCTTTCATGCTTTTTCTAAACATTTTTTTTGTAAAAATCATGTATACCTTCTAAAATAAACTTAGAAACTCAGACTAACTCGAAAGGACGAAACACCATGCAACTAACTGTTTTTATTTTATTTCTTGCTTTTTTAGTATTTGCTGTTGCCTTTTTATTCCATAAAATCAGTTTAGGCGTTTTCTTGCTATTCTTCCCTGTCGCACTGCTTCTATGGTTTAGCCTTCCAGCCATAAAGAAACGTAAAACAGACAAAAACATGCACTGATTTTACGCTTTGTCTTCTTGGACCCACTTAAAAATTAATTTCGACTAGTTTATGGCGTCCGAAACTAGAAACCCTAATAGACAACGGTAAATGTAATGTCCTGTTTTTCATTACAAGTGCCTATATGTAGTGCAGCACACAACCTACCTTTTCCAGATAAGCGCTTCCCCATTACGAGAAGCCTTTTCTTTTTTATCAAAAGAAGTGTCAAAGCCTAGATCCCTTAGTAGCTGCTCTGATAAATCTAGGCGCTATAGGTTACTTTCCTTTTGGCATCCTTTCTACGTGCTCCAATTGTTTACCAAGAATCGTCATCATTCTTGTTCATTTACAAAAGCTATTCACAAGCGTGTACTTCTACGCACCAATTTTTTGTTGTCCATAGACTAAGAGCAACCTTCGTTCATTCTAAAAAGGACTGGCAATCGTTTGCCCTAACTTTACCCGCTGACCGCTCACGTCACCTTCTTGTGTCCAACATTTCTCTTTTTCACATCACAGAAATCAACCAAAAGTTCCATAACATTTTCAAGCACGTCCAAGAAGACAAATCGTTTTTTATTTAGTTTTCATAACGTAAAAATTTGCTCATTCCTTTTCCCGTAGGTTTTAAGGGAGCGCCACGTTGAATTCTACGGCCAATCAAAATACCGTTGTGGTCATAGACATGTTTAATTTCAGGATAGACATCTTTTAACAAAATTCTCGCCCTTTCTCGTACTTTTTTCTTGGTTCCTTCGAAATAATGTTCTACTTCAATCGCTTCTAACCCATCAATCCGATAGTTTTTACTGCTTTTATGCGTTTCAGAACGTATATTTCTTAACTGGCGTTTTTCCCTTGAGGAAAATGTCGTCACCCTTGCGCCATAATACCCAATATCCTCTTTACGTAAGATTTTAATCACAAAAATTCCTCCTCGACATCATCATGAAAAGTTAGCACGCAACAAAAAAAGGGGAGATTGCGCCAAATTACACAATCTCCCCTTTGAAACATCCTACGTACAGCAAAAACAGATTATATCAAAATAAGCGTCCCAAAATTCAGTTTCTCAAATGAGAAGAGAAAAAGAATTCAAAGGAAATCAAGAAAAAATGTTTTTCTTTTTGCGCATAAATTGATATAATACAGTTTGTTGTAACGCAGGTTGCAACAAAAGGACCGTTGGCAATTCAAGCCGCCAAAGCTGTATGAATTGTCTTAATCTCCCGCTAGGACTGCCAATCCTATGGAGACGGTTCTTTTTTTGTTGCCTGCTAGCTTCTCATGCTTACTTTTAAGCTGGAAACTCAACAAACATTGCATTTATTTAAAGGTGTATTCTTTAATTCTAATAATTTCAAAAAAAGAATAGCATACCCTTAAAAATAATGCAAATAATTTTTTAGATTTACTAGTAAATTGTAATTAACACAAAAATCAACAGTAAAAAGCGAACTCGCGTTCCCTTTGTGTTTGTTTAGAATATACCATTAGCAAAATTTAGTGTCAATATTGATAAACAAATATGCAAATTTGCATACAATATAATCGTGATTGCTTGAAGCAGTTTAAACCCAATTATGGGTAGTTATATCTGGCAGATTCTCAATTTTATTTGAATTTAACTGGTTCTTTTTCTCAATTGCGCATTCAACAAATAAGTTGTAAAAAGACTTATAAAATAACCCTTTAGGACTTTTAACAGTAGAATCAGTTTTAATTTTATGCATCACTCTTCGTAAACATTTGTCAATTTCTTCATGATAATCTTCTCCAATCAAAACAACGTTATAGTCTTTTTCAGCTTTAGTTTTAGCTCGAATAATGGTCCCTACTTGGTCGTAGGCTTCTTGAATAGTATTAGAGAACGCAGCAATAAATTTTAAGCTATCTTTGTTAAGAAAGGTGTTCTCTTGAACTTCTGGAAACTGATCGAGCAATAATTGTTGTTGCAGCTCCTCTTTTTTAGTATCTATTGTATCTATTGTATCTAAATTATTTATATATAGATTGGGTTGGTTTTTCCCACTTTCGAAAAAAGTACTGGTATTAGTGGATTCTTCTGGACGTTGGTTTTTCCCACTTTCGAAAAAAACGTTGAATTTATCGTGTTTATCCGAAGGTTGGTTTTTCCCACTTTCGGGAAACTCATTAGTATGGCTAGCTTTATTGAGGGCATAAACATCTGTTGCAGTAACTTCAAGCTTCCCTAAATACAAACGATTTGGATAATTTTTGAATTCACCAGTAGGAAGTTTTTTAGGAGGAATACGTTTTTCATAAAGTAAATTTTTACTTTTTAATTCTTTTTTTATTTTTGCAATTTTATTTTCTTTACATCCTAAAATTTCCATCAGTTCATTTCGGGTAAAGATAAAATAAATATGTCCATCTTGATCTATCCAATTATTTTGAATTGAATATTCACATCGGTCTTGTAGCATTGCGTAAGCTATTTTACTATCGTTAGACATACTTTTATAAAATTCTGATGTAAAAAGTACTTTAGGCAGTTGGTAATACAAATTTCTATAGGTTTCATTAGCTGAAATGAATTGAAACTCATTCATAGTTCTATCCTCTTTTCTGGAATTAAATTTGAATAAATATTTTTTAGGTCAATTATAGATATACCATAAGTATATTTAATGCACAACAGAAGTCAGTTATTGTGTTATAAGTTATAAGTAAAAAAAACAGACATAACTTATAACTTAAAAAGCATAAAATTATAAGTTATAAGAAAATAAAAACTTATAACTTATAATTTTATGCTTTTTTATTTTATCGTTTTTTCTTGATATAGGGGATTATGGTTGAATATAGATAAATAAGTTATAAGTTATAAATAAATCATAACTTATAACTTATAACTTATTTAGATTTTTTGGTTATTTTTTTATAACTTATAACTTTATTTTTGTAGAAAAATTATTCATTATTTAATTTATCGAAAGCTTCTTCAATTTCTTCTCGCAAGTGTTCTTCTTTAGCAACACCTAACTTTGTTTTGATATATGCTTCGGCTAAAGTGTCTATATACTTTTCAAAAGTAATTCGACCTGTCTCAACTTGAAATTCTTCCACATAATCTTTTAAAGTTTCTAGTTTACTTTCTAATGCGGGAGAAATCATTTTAGGTCGACATACTTTATAACGAGAATCAGTTATTTTTTTAGGACGTCCTCTTTTTTTGGTTGTAGGTGTAATTGTCGTATTTGGTAAATGTGTTTGAGAAGGAGATATATTTTTTTTTAAAGCACTATTTAATAATGTGTCGCTGCTAAAATTCATTTCCCCATCCATTTTAACTCTTTTTTTTGGTTCTTTAATTAATTTGTTGAATTGTTTAGGAGTAGAATACGCTGAAGTATTAAAAGTTTTTCTATCATTTGACAACATCATTCAATCCCTTCTAATAAAAAATCTGTTCTAGCTTCAATTTCATTTAAGAGGTTTATGAATACAGAATGAGCTTTGAAATCCCATTGATCATAATTTCCATTTTTGTGTACAAATAAATGAATTCCATCAGTTGAATATCCTTTTAATCTTTCTTGGTAGGTAATCACAGTGTCTAATACAGCGCTATCATATTCTTCTTTTGCTTCATTCATGATTTTATTATCAATGGTTGAATCAGGTTTTAACATACAAGCAATAATTCCAACAACTTGTAAATCAATGTTGTATCTATCAACCATAAAATTTTGATAACCTATATATTTTCTTACACCTTCAAAGGATTCTTCTTGAGTTTGAAAAGCAATAATACTATAATCAGCTGCTACCATTGCATTATCAGAGTATTCAGAGATAGTAGGGGGAACATCTATAAAAATAGTATCATATTGTTCTTTTATAGGCTCTAACAATTTTTTTATAACAGATACTTGTTCTAATTCAGATTCATAACTTTTGATTACAAATTTAGTAAAGGAACGAAAACTAGTATCACAAGCAATTAAATCTAAATTTTCCATAATAGGTGTAATACAGTTTTTTAGTGACATTTCTTGAATACCATCAGTTATAGTTTTATCGATATGTTCGATATTTGCTGTTCTAGCTAAGGTTTGAGAAGCGTTACCTTGGGGGTCCATATCAAGTACAAGAGTCTTTTTATTTTTAATCAGTGCGTTGTCAAATGCAAGCATAGTAACAATTTTAGTTTTACCTACGCCTCCTTTAAAGTTTCCTACAACATATGTGGATGTCATATCAATCGTCTCCTTAAAATTATTCT
>NZ_JBIOPO010000001.1:2712500-2762699 GCF_051712785.1 Enterococcus sp. DIV0546 | reverse complement strand
ACAGTGACCTCCTATATGTTTAAATTTTGGTTATCTAAAAAATGTGGATAACTTAAAAGAATGAGCATAGTCGATTTTAGCATTTTTTTAAAACTTTTTCCACAAGCAATTGTTCAATGTGGAAAAAAAGTACACAAGGGTGAAAAAAGTTTTCCACAGGGTGTCGACACTTGCGGAAGAAAGTGGTTTTTGAATGAGTTATCCACAAAAAGTTGAGAATAATTAAGCTTGACACAATCATGTTTCAAGAACTTATCAACAGCTAAAAAAACACCTGTGCAAAACTTTTTAACAGGCTGTTTTTTTGTGTAAAACTAGTGGAAAAATGGCTGTGAACAGAAAAAAATGTGGAAAACTATCCACAAGCTACTCACAGGAAAATTTAATTTGTGGATAATTGAAACGAATCTTTCTCAGGAAATATTTCTTAAATTTTATTGACAAAAGACCCTATTACTCGTTATACTATCAAAGTATGTCTATATATTGATGGATAGTTACAATTTCAGGAGGTGTAATTGCATGAAAAGAACGTATCAACCAAACAAACGTAAACGCCAAAAAGTTCACGGATTCCGTAAACGTATGAGCACTAAAAATGGCCGTCGCGTATTAGCAAGCCGTCGTCGTAAAGGTAGAAAAGTTATTTCTGCTTAATGATGGTCTGGTCTTTTAAACAGTCAATTTCTAAGAACCCTTAGTTATCTCCATAATTTTTTGGAAGATGTGAAGATAACTAAGGGTTCTTTTTCTGTTTTCAATAAAAGAAAGCAGGATTCTATAGAAAAGGCTACTAAAAAAGAGCGGAAATATGCTATTATTATTAAGAAGTAAAAAAATATAGAAACAAAGGGATGCCGATGAAAAAGTCCTACCGTGTCAAGAAAGAAAAAGAATTTCAACAGGTGTTTAATAAAAAACAATCTTGTGCAAATCGTCGTTTCGTGGTGTACGTTTTAGAGAAACCACAACAAGCCCATTTTCGAGTGGGGATTTCTGTTGGGAAGAAAATTGGAAACGCGGTCACAAGAAATGCTGTGAAGCGGAAAATCCGCGCGAGTTTATTTCAATTAAAAGACCGTATCTCTCCAGAAATTGATTTTATCGTGATTGCACGTCCAGGATTGGAAAAGTTATCGTCTGAAGAAGTGAAAGCTAATTTAACACATGTGTTAAATTTAGCTAAAATATTAGATGTAAGAGAGGGAATTGAGTAGTGAAGAAGTATAAGCGCTTATTATTAATGGCTGGGTTAGTGACCTTAGTCTTTGTTTTATCCGCCTGCGGAACCGCGCCCGTAAGTGAAAGTAGTACAGGAATTTGGGATCGATACATTGTTTATTATTTTGCCCAAGCGATTAAGTTCCTATCATTAGGCGGCAGTGTCGGAATTGGGATTATCCTATTTACGTTAGTCATCCGGATTATTTTATTGCCGTTGATGCATTTCCAAACGAAGAGTATGCGTAAAACACAAGAGTTGCAACCGCAATTAAAGGCCTTGCAACAAAAATATTCTTCAAAAGATCCTGAAACACAACGCTTATTCCGAGAAGAACAGCAACGTTTGTATGCAGAGAATAATGTGAATCCTTACATTGGCTGTTTACCACTGTTGGTTCAACTACCAATCATGATGGCTTTGTATCAAGCCATTTCACGCGTGCCTGAGTTAAAAGAAGGAACGTTCTTGTGGTTAAGCCTCGATAAGCCGGATCCGTATTTAATTTTACCGATTTTAGCGGCTGTCTTTACGTTTGCTAGTACGTATCTTTCAAGTATGAGCCAACTAGAAACAAATGCCTCACTGAAAATTATGAATTACGTTATGCCAGCGATGATCTTCTTTATGGGGATTTCATTAGCCAGCAGTTTATCTCTTTACTGGGTGGTCTCAAATGCCTTCCAAACAGGGCAAACATTGTTATTAAACAATCCATTCAAAATCCGTAAAGAGCGGGAGGAAGCAGCACGTCAAGCCAAAGCACGGGAGCGAGCGCTTGAACGAGCAAAAAGTCCTAAGAAAAAAGGGAAGAAAAAATAAAGGAGGTCGTTCAGATGCCGATTTATGAAGGAAATACAATCGAAGAAGCAACGCAGAAAGGCTTACAAGCACTTGGTTTAACCAAAGAGGATGTTACAATTGATGTGTTAGACGAAGGAAAAAAAGGATTTTTAGGTCTAGGAAAAAAACTTGCCCAAATTTCAATGGAACCAACGATTAGTGAGCAAGTCACAGAAGCGGTCGAAGAAACAGTGGAAGATATTGTTGTTGCCGATGAAGCAACAGCAGTGGAAGAAGCAGTTGAGGAATTAACCGAAGCAATTCCTAGTCTCTCAGAGGAATCAACACATTCTTTAGAAAATCTGGAAGATGAAGCTGCTATTACTGAATTAGCGATGTATTTAACGAATATTTCAAATGAACTGAACGCCCCTGCCATGGTTCGCATAGCGCGCGAGAATGGCAATATTATCTTCCATTTAGAAACAGAAAAACAAGGTATCTTAATTGGAAAACACGGAAAAGTGTTAAATGCGTTACAGTATTTAGCGCAAGTCTTTATTCACCGCATTGCAAGCAATAAGCTATCGATTGTTGTGAATGTTGGAAATTATCGTGAAAAACGTCATGAAATTTTGGAACGTTTAGCGAAACGCACCGCGGAAAAAGCCAAACGCACTGGGCGGCCAGTCTTCTTGGAACCAATGCCGGCTTTTGAAAGAAAACAAATTCATCACACGCTAAGTAAAGATGAGCAAATCAAAACCCATTCTGAAGGGGATGAACCTTATCGGTATTTAGTGGTTGAACCAGTTAAGAAGTATTTTTAAACAGAGGTCGGGACGGAACCGTTTAGCTCCGAGAAATAAGAAGGAATTTCCGAAAATTGCTTTTTAATTTTTGGAGAATTTCGGCTTATTTCCGAAGGAGTTGGTTCTGTTCCCGCCGTTTATCAGGTTTTGAGCCTGGAACAAAAATCCAAAGTGATTTTTGTTCCAGGCTCTTTCCCAGTTAAATGATTTTTTAGCCGTCTCCGTTTCTTTTTTTATGTTATGATAATCAGTAATTACTCCAGTAGTAAATTCAAATGAAAAAGTTTTGTAAAGAGACGTAGGGGGAGCAACAGGTATGCGTACGGAGAAAATACTGGTTGTAGATGATGATGCAGCAGTTCGTCGCTTGATTTGGAAAGCATTACAATCAACAGGTATTCTTATTTACCAAAGTGAATCAATTGAAAAAACAAAAGATATTGTGTCCAGAGTTACCTTTGATTTGTTCATTTTAGATGATAACTTGGAACATGACAGCGATGGTTACTACTTAGTCCAAATGATTAGAGAGAAATATCCACTGGTGCCAATTATCTTTTTTAGTAGCAAAAAAGAAGAAGAGGATATCATTGCAGCCTTGGAAATGGGCGTGGATAGTTATATAACGAAACCTTTTTCCTTGAATGTTTTTAAGGCTCAGGTGATTGCTTCGTTGAATCGAGCTCGAATGATTCGAAAACAATTGAATGTTTATAAAAAAGAAGAGCTACAGGTAGGTGATTTCCGTTTTGATTATGGTCGTTATCAACTATTTAAAAAGGATTTACCTATTTCATTGTCTTCGAAAGAAGTTCAATTAATTCAATTTTTTCTGGAGAATCCCGAGCAAGTATTCTCTAAAGAACAAATTTACAGCAGTGTTTGGGGTACTGGGGATGTCGATGCGAATACGATTATGGTTTTTATTAATCGTTTACGAAGTAAATTAGAAGAAAACCCGAAAGAACCTTGTTACCTTCGGACCGTTTGGGGCATTGGTTATACCTTTACGCCAGATGGTTGCGTACAAAAAAAATGAAAAAAGGCCCGCAGCTGCACGAGCAACTGCGGGTCTTTTTTGCTTATTCAATTTGCCGACGTTCCATTTCTTTCAAAATAAATTGAAGCGAACGATTTAGATGTTCATGGGTTAAAAGTGTGATCTGGTCAATATTCTTTGTTTTCATTCCGCGGAAAATTAACCAATGTTCTTCTAGGGCAATACTACGACGTTCTGAGGCACGAATCGCAATATCTCTGAAATAGATTAAGTAAGCATGGAGATCAGTCACAATTTTTTTTAAACGTAGCATCTGACTCTTAGTATAAATAAAGGAATTAAAATCTGAAAAGTTCTGTAGTAAGTCATCTACTTGGTTATTTTTATTGTATTGTTCTCCTTCGAGAAGTAAGGCTTCCAATTCATCAAAATCTTCTGGTGTCATGAGTTCCATGGCTTTAATGGTTGCTAAAGTATCCAAAGATTTACGAATATCATAAATTTCATAAGCATCTTTCATACTAATCCCTTTAACCACGATACCCACCATAGGTATATGTTCCACCAATTGTTCTTTGACCAATTCTTGTAAAGCAAAGCGAATGGGCGTCCGACTAATGTTTAATTGCTCGGAAAATTCTTTTTCGTTAATCCGTTCACCCGCAGGAATATCCCCTAAAATAATGGTTTTTTTAAAGGCTTCATAGGTACAAATTTTTAGAGGTTTACTGCTGGTTAAATCTAAGTTCCGTTTTACTGCTTCAACCGTTGGATTCATATGAGGCACCTCCCTATAGATTATTTTTATAGATAATAAATATAATATTAAAAATGAAAATATAACGCAAGAAAAGACAAAATGAAAAGAAAACCGAGGAGAAAAGGCACTCCTACGGTTTCAGCGACGACGTTTAATTTTGTGGAATAAATAAAGGCATGTGACCTAAAGCAACAATTGTAACAACGAAAATAACGAAAATTCCTAAGGCATATTTTGCCGATTCTTTTTGCCATTGGCCCATATCTAAACCAGTTAAACGTAATAGCAAGTAAATAAATGCCACTAATGGACTTAATAAGTGGAACGCTTGCCCCATTAAGGAAGCTAAAGCCATAGACATATTGTCAAATCCATAAGAACGTCCAGCTTCTGCTAGGACTGGTAAGACACCGAAATAGAAACCATCGTTTGAAATAAAGAATGTTCCTGGTGCTGAAATGAACGCAATCACTAAGCCCCAAGCGCCGGCTAATTGTTTTGGAATAATATTAACAAAGCTATTTGCTAAGGCATTGGCCATACCAGAACCTTGGAATAAGCCCATGAAGACGCCAGCAGCAAAAACTAAGATAACTACTTGCACAGCGTCACCAGCATTTGCACTGATACGGCTGCTTTGATCTTTTAATTTTGGATAGTTAATCATTAAAGCGATACAAGTACCAACTAGGAATAATAATAACGGTGGCATTTCAATCCACGAAGGCAAACCTAATTGACCAACGAATGAACTTAAGACTAACCAACCGATTAAGACAATCGTTAAAATACCATTGAACGCAAAATTCTTTGGACGACGAATTTCTAATAACTCAGGATCGTTAACAATAGTCATTTCTTCCAATTCTTTATCAGTAAGCGTTGTCACGCCTAAGCGAGCACGTTCTTTTTTCCCCATGCGATAAGCAACAAAGAAGATAACATACAATACAGATAAAATCATACCAGGTGCTAAATAAGAAAGAATGTCGGCATCAACTTCTAGTACGGCCATGGCACGAGCTGTTGGACCGCCCCAAGGTAATAAGTTCATAATGGTGTTTTGTAAGATAACAAGCACACCTAAATTCATCAATTTCATATTAAGTTTTTTGTAGATGGGAATAAACGCAGAACAGCAAATCAAGGTCGTAGTTGTTCCATCTCCGTTTAAGGAAACAGCAGCAGCAACTACCGCAGTAGCCATCAAGACTTTCATTGGATCGCCTTTAGCAAAGTAAATCATTTTTTTAGTGATTGGGTCAAACAAACCAGCATCCAACATAATAGAGAAGTAAAGAATGGCAAATAATAACATAATACCAGTTTTTGAAGTAGTTGAAATCCCATCTAAGACGAAATTCCCAATGTTGACTTCAGGGACAACACCGTCAGCACCAGGTGGCGGACTCGCTACTCCAGTTGCAATTGCAATCAAAGTAAAAATAAGAGGAATAATTACTAAAGATGTAAACGGTGACAATTTCTTTTTCATGATTACATACATAAAGATGATAATCATACCATAAGCTAAAATAGTGAGTAACATGTTTTTCTTCCTTTCTTTTTTTAGAACTTTTTTGTAAGCGTTAACAACCGGTGTTAATAAAAAAGAATAGCCATGAGAAATGTTTCACAGTATTCTGGTTTACAACAAAAAATATTTTTTGTGTTTGTCTATAGTGTGAGAATATACAAACTTTCGCAGAGAATAAATAGCCTAAAACAAAAAGAACATCAAAAAAACAATTCAACAATCAAATTCTTATTAATAACTTAATATAATATTAATAGAATCTTAACGGCTGATAAATGCTTATATACCAATGTTTACAGAGTTTTTTTCACAAAATAAACAATAAAAGAACAATCTGAGCTAGTGTTTTCACTAGGTTTTTTAACGGTTTTTTCTATAATGAACGTATACCAAGAATTAGTGAAAGGAGAGACAATATGGGCCTATTTAAGTCCTTATTCAAGAAAGAGCAACACACGCAGGATACCGAGATTAATGAAAGCGTTATCCAACGTGAAGCGGATAACTTGGAAAAGCGATGGATAGATATACCAGCATATATTCCTGCTGAGCCAAAAGAATATCAATTGGTAAGTATTGTGGCCACTGCCATCGCAGCAGGAGAGTTTCCAGAAAGTCGTTTTGTTATCAAAAAAATCGCAAAACGAAATCCAGAAGCAAAAGAAGTTGCCATTATTGCAGCCAGTATAGCTGCAGAGCTTTCAGAAGAGTCTCAGCTAGTTGTCAAAAGAATTTCAAAACAAAACCTTGAGGAGGATCATTATGTTACGCAAATTTAAAATTTCAATTGATGGGAAAGAATATTTAGTCGAGATGGAAGAAATCGGTGGCGTCCCACAACCAGCACCTGTTGCGCCACAACCAACAGCGCCAGTTGCTACGACAGAAACACCAGCCCCTGCTGTTGAAGAAGCCCCAGCGCCAGCAGCACAGCCAGCCGCCCCAGCAGGAGCAGATGCAATGCCTGCGCCAATGCCAGGAACTGTGTTAAAAGTATTAGTCAATGTTGGTGATACGGTGTCTGAGAACCAACCATTGTTAATTTTAGAAGCAATGAAGATGGAAAATGAAATCGTTGCAGGAAAAGCAGGTACGGTAACAGGAATTCATGTTACCCAAGGCCAAATTGTGAATCCAGGGGAACCATTGATAACAATTAACTAGAATTAATTTAAGAAGAGGAAGTGATTTGTGTGGAGACACTGATTCAAGGTGTTATAGGAATGGGGCAAGAACCAGGACGCATTGTGATGATGCTGATTGGTGGACTATTAATGTATTTAGGAATAAAAAAAGAGTATGAACCAACACTTTTAGTGCCGATGGGTTTAGGAACGATTTTAGTGAACTTTCCCAATTCCGGCGTATTGAGCGCTGGCGGCGAGCCAGGTCCGTTTAATGTTCTTTTTGATTTTGGAATAAAAACAGAATTATTCCCGTTATTATTATTTATTGGGATTGGGGCAATGATTGATTTCGGGCCATTGTTACAAAATCCGTTTATGTTGATGTTTGGTGCCGCTGCACAGTTTGGGATTTTCTTTACAGTTATTATGGCTGTTTTATTAGGTTTTGATTTAAACGATGCTGCTTCGATTGGGATTATTGGTGCCGCTGATGGTCCAACGTCTATTTTCGTAGCAAATACCTTACATTCAAAATACATGGGGGCCATAATGGTTGCCGCTTACTCCTACATGGCGTTAGTTCCGATTATTCAACCAGTAGCGATTAAAGCAGTGACGACGAAAGCCGAACGTCGGATCCGTATGACTTATCGGGCCGGTGAAGTTTCTCAAACAGCGAAAATTCTTTTCCCGGTTGTTATTACGATTGTCGCAGGGTTAATTGCGCCGGTGTCATTACCATTAGTTGGTTTCTTAATGTTTGGGAACTTATTAAGAGAATGTGGCGTTTTGGATCGTTTATCCATTACAGCTCAAAATGAATTGGTGAATATTATTAGTATCTTGCTAGGACTATCTATTTCCGTTAGCATGAACTATGCAGAGTTCTTAAAAGTCGATACGTTGATGGTTATTGGCTTAGGGTTAGTCGCCTTTATTATGGACTCAGTCGGCGGCGTGCTTTTTGCTAAATTCTTGAATTTATTTAGAAAAGAAAAAATCAATCCCATGATTGGTGCTGCGGGTATTTCCGCTTTCCCAATGTCTAGTCGGGTCATTCAAAAAATGGCTACAGATGAAGACCCACAAAACTTTATTTTAATGCATGCTGCTGGTGCCAACGTTTCAGGACAAATCGCTTCTGTAATTGCTGGTGGCTTACTATTAGCCTTTTTAACATAGGACGGAAAGGAGAACGAATACATGTCTGTTAACATGGAAGATTTAAAAATTGCTTTTGAACTGTTAGGTTTTGGTTGGGGCGGCGTTTTCGTTGTTTTATTTATCATTTATCTAGCATCTAAATTACTAACAAAATTATTTCCAATTAAAAAATAAAGGAGGTTATTGCTGTGAGCAGCGTATATACAATGAAAAGAATCTGGTTGCAAAAAGATAAAAAAGCTTATCAAGCTTGGCGCGAATTAATGGAAAAAGCCGAATTGCAAACGACAGAAGCACTTGATTACACCGTTGGCATATATGATGACACAGCATTAATCGCCTCGGGCTCGCTTTCAGGCAAAACGATTAAGTGCGTGGCCGTTTGTAAAAAATATCAATCTGAAAATTTGTTAACCCAATTGGTGGTTCATCTACTTGAAAAACTGAGAGAAGAAAACCAATTACACAGTTTTTTGTATACAAAACCAAAAAATGAACAAATTTTTCAGTCGCTAGGCTTTCAAAAAGTGGTTGCGAATCAAGAGGTGCTATTTATGGAGCAAGGCAAACCAGATTTTGCCGATTATCTTGGTTACCTGACACAGCATAAAAAAGCAGGGCCAGCCAGTAGCATTGTCATGAATGCAAATCCTTTTACGAAAGGCCATCAGTACTTAGTCGAAAAAGCAGCCAAAGAAAGTCCGCACGTTTATGTGTTTGTTTTATCTGAAGATAAATCGCTGTTTTCAAAAGAAGCACGTTTCGCAATGGTGCAAAAAGGGGTAGCCCATTTACCCAATGTGACAGTCCTATCTACAGAAGATTACTTAGTTTCGTCTGCGACTTTTCCTACCTATTTTTTGAAAGAAAAAGCGCCATTAGAGGTAGCTGCAATTCAAGCAACCCTTGATGCAACGTTATTTAAAGAAAGAATTGCGCCAATACTTGAAATTCAGCAACGTTATGTGGGAGAAGAGCCTTATTCAGAAGTGACCGATGTCTACAATCAAGCAATGCAACAAGTTTTCGGACAAACGATAACGCTAACCATTGTCTCGCGATTAGCGATTGGTGGAGAGCTGATTAGTGCGACGAAAGTTCGCAAAGCGATGGCTGAAGGCGACAAAGAGACACTCAAGAAGTTTTTACCAGCAACAAGTTATCAATACTTAGTAGAACACAAGAAACTAATGAGGTGAAGAAAGTGAAGATTATCAAAAATGCTACTGCAGGGACAGTAGAATCAAGTGATATTATGATTACCGTCCAACCCATTGAATCAACAGAAAATACCATTGAATTAGAAAGTAGTGTCGAAAAACAATTTGGCAATCAAATTCGTCAGGTGATTACGACAACTTTGGAACATTTAGATGTCCAAGGCGTTGCGGTCAAGGCGATTGATAAAGGGGCATTAGATTGTACAATCAAAGCTCGGATGATTACAGTTTTACATCGAGGCGCTGAAAAAGAAACGTATGATTGGAAGGAGTTGGACTCATGGAACGTTTAAGAAGAACAATGATGTTTGTCCCTGGAGCGAACGCAGCAATGCTAAGGGATGCACCTTTGTATGGGGCAGATTCAATCATGTTTGATTTAGAAGATGCAGTTTCATTAAAAGAAAAAGACTCTGCCCGTGTTTTAGTCCATTCTGCTTTGAAAACTTTCGATTATGGCAATATTGAAATTGTTGTTCGAATCAATGCTTTAGATGCCGGTGGTGCAGAAGATATTGAAGCAATGGTCTTAGCTGGTGTCGATGTGATTCGTTTACCAAAAACAGAAACAGCCCAAGATATCATTGATGTTGAGGCAGTCATTACAGAAGTAGAACAGCAAAATGACATTCCCGTAGGAACAACGAAAATGATGGCTGCTATCGAATCGGCTGAAGGTGTTCTAAATGCGCCCGCGATTGCCAAAAGTTCAACTCGCTTGATTGGCATCGCGTTAGGCGCCGAAGACTATGTTACCAATATGAAAACACGGCGCCATCCAGATGGCCAAGAACTATTCTTTGCTCGTAGCATGATTTTACATGCCGCTCGAGCAGCTGGGATTGCAGCTATTGATACGGTCTATTCAGATGTAGACAATACGGAAGGCTTTGAAGCCGAAGTTCGTTTGATTAAACAGCTAGGTTTCGATGGGAAATCGGTGATTAACCCTCGTCAAATCCCATTGGTTAATAATATTTATGCGCCAACAGAAAAAGAAATCCAGAATGCTAAGGAAGTAATCTGGGGCATTCGGGAAGCCGAAGCAAAAGGTTCCGGTGTTATCTCCGTAAATGGAAAAATGGTTGATAAACCAATTGTTGAACGAGCTGAACGAGTCATTGCGTTAGCATTGGCGGCTAAATTAATTACCGAGGAGGAAATATAGACATGGTAGTAAATAAAGTAGGCAAAGACATTCCTCAATCTTATGCAGAGCAATACGGCATTTATGAAGGAGAATTAGCACACATTGATGCTTATCAAGAAGCGAGCCGAGCAATTAAACCAGTGAAACCTCGGGAGACAAAACTTTTAGGAAGTATTCGTGAAGCAATTGAAAAAACAGGTTTAAAAGATGGCATGACCATCTCTTTCCATCACCATTTCCGTGAAGGAGACTATGTGATGAATTTAGTTTTAGCCGAGATTGCCGCCATGGGGCTGAAAAACATTTCGATTGCACCTAGTTCAATTGCAAATGTTCATGAACCTTTGATCGAAAACATTAAAAATGGAGTAGTCACCAACATTACTTCTTCAGGTTTGAGAGATAAAGTAGGCGCCGCTATTTCAGCAGGTATCATGGAAAATCCTGTGGTGATTCGTTCACATGGTGGCCGGGCACGGGCAGTAGCAGCAGGCGATATCCATATTGATGTAGCTTTCTTAGGTGCACCAAGTTCAGACGCTTATGGAAATGCGAATGGAACCAAAGGAAAAGCCACCTGTGGTTCTCTTGGATATGCGATGGTCGATGCAAAATATGCGGATCAAGTGGTCATCATTACTGACACATTAGTACCATATCCTAATACCCCTATTAGTATTCCACAAACAGATGTTGATTATGTAGTAGAAATTGATGCAATTGGTGATCCAGATGGAATTGCCAAAGGCGCGACACGTTTTACAAAGAATCCTAAAGAATTATTGATTGCTGAATATGCCGCAAAAATAATTACACATTCTCCTTACTACAAAGAAGGCTTCTCATTCCAAACAGGAACAGGTGGCTCTTCACTAGCAGTTACGCGGTTCATGAGAGAACAAATGCTTAAAGATGGCATTAAAGCAAGTTTCGCTTTAGGCGGAATTACGAATGCAATGGTGGAACTTTTGGAAGAAGGCTTAGTAGAAAAAATTATTGACGTCCAAGACTTTGATCATCCATCAGCTATTTCTTTAGGTGAAAATGCCAATCATTATGAAATTGATGCCAATATGTATGCTTCACCGCTTAGCAAAGGGGCGGTTATTAATCAATTAGACACAGCTATTTTATCTGCTTTAGAAGTGGACACAGATTTTAATGTAAATGTCATTACTGGTTCAGATGGTGTCATCCGTGGTGCTTCTGGCGGACATTCCGATACAAGTATGGCTTGTAAAATGAGTCTAGTGATTGCACCACTTGTTCGTGGACGGATTCCAACAATCGTTGAGCAAGTAAATACAGTCGTTACACCAGGTACGAGTGTCGATGTCGTAGTAACGGAAGTCGGCATTGCAATCAATCCAAAAAGAACAGACTTAATTGATTGTTTTAAAACCTTAGATGTTCCTCAGTTTACGTTAGAAGAGTTGAAAGACAAAGCCTACAACATTGTTGGCACCCCGGAACCAATTAAATATGGAGACAAAGTCGTTGCGTTAATTGAATACCGAGATGGTAGTCTAATTGATGTGGTACGCAATGTTTAATGGGGAAAAAGTAACACTTTTAGAGATGTTGGATGCTCGCGAACAAAGAGCTGCCACACAGAAGGAATTGTTAGAAACAGCACCAGAAGCTAGTCTCTTATCTGCCACAATGAATATTCCTGGAGAAGTAAAAAATTCGCCCACCTTAACGGCTGTTTTTTTAGAAGTAATTGACGAAGTCGAGCAACAATTGCTGGATCAAGTACCGATTGTTAATTTTTACCGGAATGAAAAGACAGGGCCTGAATATTATTTGGCGGTTTCGTTAGCCCCGCAAGAGTTAAAACAAAGAATGGTCAAAATTGAAGAAACACATCCTTATGGTCGTTTAGTGGACCTAGATGTTTTATGGGGAAATGAGGAACTAAAAAGCCTTCATCGAGGAGATTTAGGCTTGCCACCACGGCGCTGTTTTATTTGCCAAGAAGAGGCGAAAGTCTGTGGACGAAATCGACGTCACAGTCTTGAAGCAATGCAAGAAAAAATAACAGAAATAATTTTGACACGAAAGGAGCAGCCAAGTGAGTAAAAAAATTCGTTTTACAGAAACGGTGCTACGGGATGGACAACAAAGTTTAATTGCAACACGGATGCCAACCTCAGATATGCTGCCGATTATTAAAACAATGGACGAGGCAGGATTTCATGCATTAGAAATGTGGGGCGGGGCAACGTTTGATTCCTGTGTCCGCTATTTAAACGAGGATCCTTGGGAACGTCTTCGCCAAATTCGCAAAGAAGTTAAAAATACCAAACTTCAAATGTTATTACGAGGACAAAATTTACTAGGATATCGTCATTACGCTGATGATGTGGTGCGGGCCTTTGTCGAAAAATCAGTTGAAAATGGGATTGATATTATTCGTATTTTCGATGCCTTGAATGATGTCCGTAATTTACAAACAGCAATTCAAACAACAAAAGAAGCTGGCGGACACTGTCAAGCAGCGATTTCTTATACTACGAGTGAAATTCATACCATCGATTACTTTGTAAAATTAGCCAAAGAATTAAGTCAAACAGGAGCGGATTCCATTTGTATTAAGGATATGGCAGGCGTTTTGACGCCACAAACTGGTTTTGAATTAGTGAGCAAAATGAAAGATGCCATTGATTTACCTTTAGAGGTGCATACGCATGCGACTAGTGGTATTTCTGAGATGACCTATTTAAAAGTTGCTGAAGCAGGTGCGGATATCATCGATACAGCTATCTCTTCTTTCGCTGGCGGTACGAGTCAACCAGCCACAGAATCTGTAGCCATTGCGTTAGAAGATTTAGGCTTTGAAACAGGTTTAAATATGGAAAAAGTAACAGAGATTGCTGACTATTTCAATCCGATTCGTGATCGTTTTAGAAGTGAAGGCATTTTAAACCCTAAAGTTAAAGATACGGAACCGAAAACCTTGATTTATCAAGTGCCTGGTGGTATGTTATCAAACTTATTAAGTCAATTAACGGAGCAAGGCTTACAAGACAAATATGAAGAAGTTTTAGCTGAAGTACCTAAAGTAAGAGCAGATTTAGGGTATCCACCACTAGTTACGCCGCTTTCACAAATGGTTGGAACACAAGCCTTAATGAATGTGATTTCTGGGGAAAGATATTCCTTAATACCGAATGAAATCAAAGATTATGTGCGCGGAGAATATGGCAAATCACCAGCACCTATCGCAGAAGAGATTAAGCAAAAAATCATTGGGGATGAAGAGGTAATCACTTGTCGACCAGCGGATTTATTGAAACCAGAGTTGCATAGTTTAGAAAATGAAATCCAACAATATGCAAAATCTGAAGAGGATGTCCTATTATATGCGATGTTCCCACAACAAGGAAAAGACTTTTTAGGACGTCGTGAAGATCCTTTTTACGATGTACCGTTACAGAAAGTGACAGTCAAACTTGACTTGCCAGAATAGAACGGGCAAGTGCTCCGCAAATGTATAAAGAAGCAAGGGTTTGAGCGACGATAACGGTTGTTCAAACCCTTGCTTCATCAAATAGAAAAAAGGCAGCCCGTGAAAGGAAGTGACAATGTGTTAGAAGAAGTTCTAGCAATTCATCAAAAAAATATTGGTGTACTAAGTCTTGAAGCAACAGAAGCGGTGTTAAACCATCATGATTTAGCCAAAATGTATACACCTGGTGTCGCAGAATTGAGTTTAATGATTGCCCAAAATCATGAATTAGCGCGCGAGTGGACCATTAGTGGTAAGTTAATTGCGGTTATTACAGATGGGTCAGCTGTTCTGGGTCTCGGCAATATGGGCACGCAAGCGGGCTTGCCAATTGTTGAAGGCAAAGCTTTACTTTATAAAAATTTGGCGGGGGTCGATGCTATTCCTTTAGCACTGGAACAAAAATCAGTTGACGAGATGGTTCAAACAATTGAAAATTTACAAAATAGTTTTGCAGGAATCCATTTAGAAGATATTTCTGCACCAAAATGTTTTGAAATTGAAGAAAAACTTCAACAACGTTTGAACATTCCTGTGTATCATGATGACCAAGAAGGCACAGCCATCGTCGTTTTAGCTGGGCTAATTAACGCAGCTAAAATTAAAGGAAAACCTTTAAATCAATTACGTGTGGTGATTAACGGAGTTGGTGCTTCTGGTGTAGCGACCGCTAAGTTATGTATTCAAGCGGGGATTACGCATCTCACCTTAGTAGATCGCCAAGGTGTTTTAAGAGAAGAAGACCCGACATTGAATCCTTACCAACGTGCTTTGCTTCGACAGGTAATAAAACCATCAGTAGAAAACAAAGATTTAGCCACCGCTGTCGTCAATCAGGATGTTTTTTTAGGCTTATCAGAAGCGGATGTGCTAACGCCAGCCCTGATTAAATCAATGAGCCAAGACCCAATTATCTTTGCTTTAGCAAATCCTAAACCAGAAATTGAACCAGCCCTCGCCCAAGCCAATGGTGTCCGTTTATTAGCAACTGGTTCTTCCAAATATCCGAATCAAGTGAACAACATTTTAGCTTTTCCAGGTCTTTTTAAAGGGTTATTGGCAGCGAAAGGCAGAAAAGTCGATGTCGGTTTGCAAATGACAGTAGCACGAAGCTTGGCCGCTTTGATTTCAGAACCCACAGCAGAAAAATTCATACCTAATGTATTTGATGGCGGCGTAGTTGACACGGTTTTTAATGCTGTACTAGACTATATAAAACAAGAAAAGGCCACGGCAGAAGAAGGGACGTAAAAGGCAATGACAAAGCAAGCAAGGAGTAAATTAGCGCAGCAAGCACAATTGGCACTACTCTATGAAGTGACCTGTTTAAATAAACCAGGCTTGGTGGATCCAGTCGATGCAGGCGCCCATCAAGATATGGATGTTTTCACTTTTTTAGAAAGTAGTGTGGTTTTGACTCCTTATTTTGAAACCTTCGTTCAAGCTGGGACAGAGCTACGTCATTTGCCGATTGAGGCAACATTTCGCGCGATTCGACAAGTTGGTTTAGAAGCAGAACGAGCAATGTTTGAGGCAACAGAAGGTATCAATACACATAAAGGAGCGATTTTTTCTCTAGGTATTTTTTTAGCTATCTGTGGTCGTTTAATGATTTGGGAGACCCCTTGCACCTTACAATTGTTTCAACAAACGCTTCAAACAATGACGCAAGACTTATTGGCTGACTTTGAAAACCTCGCTACGAATGAGCTAGAAAAACTAACTTGGGGTGAACGACTATTTGTTCAGCATGGCTTGACTGGAATCCGTGGAGAGGCGCAACAAGGTTATCCCGCTGTCTTTGAACAGGGAGTGCCTTATTATCAAAAACATCAAGGCACACAACAACAAAAACTCATTGATACGCTCCTTTATTTATCGCTCTATGTTGAGGATACGAATTTGATTAAACGAAGTCAAAATGTCCAAATTTTTGAAATATATCAACCGTTAATCCAGGAATATTTTGCTTTAGGGGGGACACAAACGTTACGGGGAACCCTTTGTTTAGAAAGATTGAATCACTTATTCAAAGAAAAAAATTGGAGTATTGGTGGCAGTGCAGATGCTTTAATTTTGGTGGTATTTTTAGATAAACTAATGAAATTAAATTGGCTGACCCCTTAATTAAAAAGATAGTTACAACGCTGATTTGGTCAGTTATTTTGACCTTATATGCTTATGGAAAGGTCTCAAGAGAATTCAAGAAAGCGATTGACAAATACCACGAAACACAGTATATTTTATTACGAAATCATTCTTATCAGAGTATACAAATACGATGATAAACAGTTGAAGCGAATCTTGATTTGCTTTTCCTAAACCTGATTCTTTTAGAATCAGGTTTTTGTTTATCTAAAAGGCGGCATTCGTTCAAAAACGGCTGTCGCCTTTTTTTATGAAATTTTTTTAATATAAAAAAATTCATAAAAAAATCTTAAAAACAGAAAAAATTGTTATAGATTAGAGTCATTTTTTTGATGTAAAGTTTTTATGACTTACAGCCATAAAATTGATAAAAACAGTCAAAGAAGCAGAAAAAATAATAGTGGAATTTCTCAAAAAAATAAAAAAATTTTCCGTTATTTAATTATCGATTTATCAAACGATAAGTTATAATAAAATAATTTATTTATCTTTAATGATTGGGGAGAAATGTACAAACTTCCTCATTTTCCTCTCATTGTATAATAACTCACTAATGAATTAGTGAGTTTTTTAACATATCCAGGATGCTTGTTATCAAATGAATTTTTATATAAAAATTCACAGCATTATATTTTGAAAAGCTGAGGAAATGTACTAAACTGCAGGTGTTAAATCCATTTAAATCGCTAAAGGGGGAGATGAACAACTAGGGGAAGCTAATGATCTTGGTATTTATCGTTTATTTTAAAGAAAAGAGGGACGATCAGATGAAAAAGAAAATTGTTGAGGATTTTAATCGGAAAAGTCAGCATAAAAAATGGACAAAACGCAAGATGCTTAATTTAGCAATATCAAGTGGTTTATTATTTACGTCATTAGCAATCCCTGTAAGTATAGCTGTTACCTCTGGCACAATCAGTGCATCAGCAGCGGTCTTGGATATCGAACTATTATCAAATGTTACGTCAAATAATGACAGTGGCACTTCAACGAGTAATCGTTGGACAGCCGCAAACCAAAATCAACCAGTTAATTTCACGGTTTCTGGTGGCGCTTTAGCAGATGCTTCCGCTGTGTTTAGTGGACAAAAACAAGCGGTGTTAGTGGTTCCTCCTGAGTTAAGAGGAAATGTAGCTGCAGCAGGCAGCGCAGCAATCAATACCAATGTCACGATTGATCTTTCAAAAGTTACTTTTTTGACCGCCGTTTTGAATGCAGCCAATGATTTAACCAATGTCATTACTCAAATTACCAGTGGAGCGTTAGGGAATTTAACTGGTGTTGATATTGATTTGACGGAAGTGAATCGTCAGTTGGAATTAGTGAATAACATTGAAAACTTAGGTGCTGCTTCATTTACAGCTCCGGAAACATTAGCAGCTGACGGCTCATACATTAGCGCACCAATTAGTGATGGTTTAGGGTTAGTTTTAGCCCAAAATGTTTCAAACATCTTACAAGATTTGAATGCGGCCGTTCAAGCTTTGGAGGCAAAAGGAACCAGTATCCCAAGTAATCTTGTCGCCACAGCCATAAATGCAGCCTTGCTTCCTGTCAAAGGCACGGTAAACGTGGCTGTTTCAGGTGCTTTGCCTTTATTAGCGGTTGGTGGTTCAGGTGTGAATGAGTTAGTGGATGCTTCTTTACTAGGCGCAACTACGGTTACTTTACCAACTACCGTTTCAACACCTCAAAATTTATCCAATAATTTAGATGCTCGTTTTGTAGGAACAGTCGTTCAAACAGATCTTTTAGACGTTAATTTATTAGCAACAGCAGACGGTGTATCCAACATTTATTTTGCTGCAGGTACTACTAGTGAAGTAACCGCACCTACCGTAACAGGAGTAACAGGCAATTCAACAGCAGGTTACGAAGTTAAAGGAACTGCCGATGCCAATGCCACGGTTGAGATCCGAAATGCAGGAGGTTCCGTGATAGGTACAGGTACTGCTGATGGGGCAGGGGCATTTACAGTTACCATTCCCGCAGGTGAAGCAGGTGCCAATGAAACATTAACCGCCGTAGCGAAAAACGCCAGCGGTACAGAAAGTACGCCAACAACGTTCCAAACACCAGCGGATGAAGCAACCGTAACCGCACCAACAATCACAGGAGTGACAGGTAATTCAACGGCAGGTTACGAGATCAAAGGCACCGCCGACGCCAATGCCACGGTTGAAATCCGAAATGCAGGAGGTGCCGTGATAGGTACAGGTACCGCTGATGGGACAGGGGCATTTACAGTTACCATTCCCGCAGGTGAAGCAGGTGCCAATGAAACATTAACGGCTGTAGCGAAAAACGCCAGCGGTACAGAAAGTACGCCAACAACGTTCCAAACGCCAGCGGATGAAGCAACCGTAACCGCACCAACAATCACAGGAGTGACAGGTAATTCAACGGCAGGTTACGAAGTTAAAGGAACTGCCGACGCCAATGCCACGGTTGAAATCCGAAATGCAGGAGGCACCGTAATAGGCACAGGTACCGCCGATGGGACAGGGGCATTTACAGTTACCGTTCCCGCAGGTGAAGCAGGCGCCAATGAAACGTTAACCGCCGTAGCGAAAAACGCCAGCGGTACAGAAAGTACGCCAACAACGTTCCAAACACCAGCGGATCCTAATACGCCCGTGGCGACGCCAATTGTTGAGACTGTAACAGGTAGTACAACAAAAGGCTATGAGGTCAAAGGGACTGCTGAAGTTGGCACCACCATTGAGGTTCGCGATGCAGCTGGCACGGTCCTTGGTACTGCAACAACTGGAACTGACGGAAAATATACAGTGACTTTAGATCCAGGAAAAGCAACAGCCAATCAAACGCTGAGCGTTGTAGCGAAAAACGCTAGTGGCACGGAAAGTCAACCAGCAACGGCGACAACACCAGCTGATGTCACTGCACCAACAGTTGATAACATCACAGGCAACTCTGGTTCGGGTTATGAAATTACAGGAACAGCAGACCCTAACACAACAATCGAAGTTCGTGATCCAGCTGGGGCAGTTATTGGTACAGGTACCTCTGATACGAATGGTGATTTTACTGTAACGCTACCAACGGGAACGACCAATCCTGGGGATACGTTAACAGTGATTGGAAAGGATAACGCGGGAAATGAAAGTCAACCGACTGAAGTCCTTGTTCCTGCTGATGCCACGGTTACAGCACCAACTGTAACAGGAGTAACAGGTAATTCAGTTGCTGGTTATCAGGTGACAGGCACCGCTGATCCGAATGCTACCATCGAAATTCGTGATGCAGATGGGAACGTGATTGCAACAGGGACTGCCGATGGGACTGGTTCCTTTGCTGTGAACCTTCCAGCTGGGACGGCAAATGCGAATGAAACATTGACAGCGTTAGCCAAAGATCCTGCTGGCAATACAAGTACACCGACAACCTTCCAAACACCAGTAGATGAAGTAGTGGCACCGCCAAGTGTCGACAAAGTTACTGGGAATACAACACAAGGATATCAAGTAACAGGTACCGCTGAACTTGGCACCACCATTGAAGTTCGTGCAACAGACGGAACAGTTTTAGGCACCGCAACAACTGGACCGACTGGCCAATATACTGTGACGTTAGCTTCAGGAAAAGCAACAGCTAAACAAACAGTGAATGTAGTTGCTAAAAATGATACTGGACTTGAGAGTCAACCAACTACAGCTATCACACCCGCTGATGTTACCACACCAACAATTGGTGACATTACTGGAGATTCAACAACTGGTTATGAAATCACTGGGACGGCGGACCCTAATACCACCATTGAAGTACGGAACCCAGATGGAACAATTATTGGTACAACGACAACGGATGATCAAGGAAACTTTACTGTGGACCTTCCAGCGGGAGCCGCTAATCCTGGTGATACATTAACAGTTGTTGGAAAAGACGGTGACGGCAATGAAAGTCAACCAACGGAAGTGACGGTCCCTGAAGATGCAACCGTAGCAGCACCAACTGTGACGACTGTTACAGGAACAACTGCCACTGGGTATCAAGTAACCGGCACGGCAGAGCCAAATGTCACCATTGAGATTCACAATGAAGCAGGTTTAGTTATTGCTACGGGAACGACTGATGGTGCTGGCGCCTTTACAATCAGTCTTCCGACGGGCACAGCAACAGCTAACGAAGCCTTAACTGCCATTGCGAAAGATGCTGCTGGGAAAGAAAGTAATCCGACTGCTTTCAAAACACCTGCTGATCCAGATGCACCAGTCGCGACACCTACTGTTGACAAAATCACTGGTAGCACGACAAAAGGCTATCAAGTAGTAGGAGCAGCAGAAGTTGGTACAACAGTTGAGGTGCGTGACGCCGATGGCACAGTCCTTGGCATGGCAACTACTGGAACTGATGGCAAATACACAGTGACTTTAGAGCCAGGGAAGGCCTCAGCTAACGAAACAATAATTGTCGTAGCGAAAAATGCAACAGGAAAAGAAAGTCAGCCAGCTACAGCAACTACACCAGCCGACTTAGCCAAACCAACCATTGATTCTATTACCGGAAATTCTAGTAAAGGTTACGAAATCACTGGAACGGCGGAGCCCAAAACCACTATTGATGTCCGTGACGCAGACGGAACCATCATTGCTGCTACCACTGCTAACGAAACCGGCCAATATACGGTGACTCTACCAGCTGGCGTAGTGACACCAGGAGAAACGATTACGATTATTAGCAAAGATGGCGCTGGCAATGAAAGTCAACCAGCTACAGCCGTTATTCCAGCGGATGTTGTTTTAGCGGCGCCAACTATTACGAAGGTTGAAGGAAACAAAGCCAATGGCTATACAGTCACTGGAACTGCTGATCCAAATGTCACGGTTCAATTTTACAATAGCAGTGAACAATTATTGGCAAGTGGCAATACAACTATTGGAGGCACCTTCTCCGTTCATATTGCAGCAGGGTTAGCAACAGAAAAAGAAACGTTAACCGCACTAACAACAGATACACAAGGAAATGTGAGTCCTAAAACCACATTTATGACGCCAGCCGATATTACGGGAGAACCAGAAATTAAAATTGCGGCACCAACTGTTTCTTCAGTTTTAGGAACGTCTAAAGCCGGCTACCTCATCAAAGGAACAGCTGAACCAAACCGAATCATTCAAATTAGTAACCGACTATTAAGAAGTGTGATTGCTGTAGGTGCCACCGATGCTGAAGGCAACTTCGCTATCCAATTAACAGCGGGACAAGCGACTGCTCAACAAAGTTTACTTGCGACAGCTACCGATGGCGCAGGACATTACAGTACGGCTACAACCTTCATGACACCAGCCGACCCAACGAATCCTGGAGGAGGCAATGGTAACACTGGCGGAAATAACGGCAATACAGGAAACAATGGCGCAACTGGCGGGAATAATGGGAATGGTTCAAACACAGGTTCAAATCCAAATGGAGGTTCTGGTTTAGGCACAACAGGTTCTGGCTTAGGTTCACTAGGCAATGGCCTCGGTACAAATGGTAGTGGCTACCACCCTAAACTAAGCACCATCAGTTATGGCACTGGAAATCACGGGAAAACAGGCTTCTTACCTAGCACAGGTGAAAAAGAGTCTTCAGCCGTGACAACAAGTTTGTTTGGCGCCTTTGTCGCACTCCTTGCGAGCATGGGAATCATCAAACGCAAACGTAAAAACTAGCTCTCTCCTTTAATTCCTATAGATGAGAAAACGTATTGTTGAGAATTCCCCACTCAATGATACGTTTTCTCGTTCCATTTAATGAAGAAAAATTGCCAAATAGAATAAAATGTGCTATTCTATTTTCAGAAAATCGAAGGAACAAGCAGTGAAAGTGCTAAATCCAACCTGAATTTTTTAATGCAGGAGGAGTGGGCGCTTTTTTTGTTGTTATGAAGAAAGGAAGCTAATTATGCAATCAGCTACAATGGAATTTGATACAATTGCGGCGATTTCTACGCCGCCAGGTGAAGGTGCGATTAGTATTGTTCGTTTAAGTGGCGAGCAAGCAGTTGCTATTGCAAACAAAGTTTATCGGTCAGGCACTAAAGATTTAGCTAAAGTCCCCACGCACACGATTCATTATGGTCATATTGTTGATCCGCAAAACGATCAATTGATTGATGAAGTCATGCTTTCTGTGATGCGGGCACCGAAAACATTTACTCGAGAAGACGTGGTAGAAATTAACTGTCATGGCGGCATTGTCGTGGTGAACCAATTATTGCAATTACTGTTACGTGAAGGCGCACGAATGGCCGAACCTGGGGAATTTACAAAACGTGCTTTTCTAAATGGCCGAATGGATCTTTCACAAGCAGAAGCAGTGATGGACTTAATCCGTGCTAAAACAGATAAAGCGATGAATGTTGCATTGAACCAATTGGATGGTAACTTGTCGGCGTTAATTCGTTCATTAAGACAAGAAATTTTAAATACTTTAGCACAAGTAGAAGTTAATATTGATTATCCAGAGTATGATGATGTCGAAGAATTAACCACGAAATTACTTTTAGAAAAAGCCGAATTTGTGAAAGCGCAGATTCAACAATTATTAACGACCGCTAAACAAGGAAAAATTTTGCGAGAAGGTCTAAGTACAGCAATTATTGGCCGACCAAATGTCGGGAAATCCAGTTTGTTAAACCATCTGTTACGAGAAGAAAAAGCCATCGTTACAGATATTGCTGGAACGACACGTGATGTCATTGAAGAATACGTTAACGTTCGCGGCGTTCCTTTAAAATTAATTGATACAGCGGGGATTCGCGAAACAGAAGACATTGTGGAACGAATTGGTGTCGAACGTAGCCGCAAAGCGTTAGCAGATTCGGATTTAATTTTGTTAGTCTTAAATCAAAGCGAAGAATTGACAGAGGAAGATCGTCAACTGTTGGAAGCAACGAAAGGCTTAAAACGCGTTATTCTTTTAAATAAAATGGACTTACCGACAAAACTGGATCCTAACGAATTACAAGAATTAGTCCCTGCAGAAGAAATTTTATCCGTTTCGGTGTTGTCAAACACAGGCTTAGACCAGTTAGAAGCGAAAATTGCTGATCTTTTCTTTGGCGGCCAAACAGGCGAAAAAGATGCTACCTATATTTCTAATACACGTCATATTGCTTTGCTGGATCAAGCAGCGCTTTCGTTACAAGAAGTGATTAACGGCATCGAAGCAGGTATGCCAGTCGATTTAGTTCAAATTGATATGACCCGTTGTTGGGATTATTTAGGGGAAATCGTCGGCGATAGTGTCCAAGATGAATTAATTACACAGTTATTTAGTCAATTTTGTTTAGGAAAATAAGACAAGAGAGGAATTTTTTATGAATCAATATCAAGCAGAATCATATGATGTTATTGTCGTCGGTGCTGGACATGCTGGCTCTGAAGCAGCCTTA
Organism: Enterococcus sp. DIV0546; assembly: GCF_051712785.1. NCBI lineage: Bacteria > Bacillati > Bacillota > Bacilli > Lactobacillales > Enterococcaceae > Enterococcus > Enterococcus sp. DIV0546. Next base: position 2,738,869 of record NZ_JBIOPO010000001.1, on the reverse strand, counting down.
GCAGCCGCACGAATGGGCGTTAAAACGTTACTTTTAACGATTAATTTAGATATGGTTGCTTTTATGCCATGTAACCCTTCTGTTGGTGGACCTGCCAAAGGAGTCGTTGTCCGAGAAATTGATGCATTAGGCGGCGAAATGGGTAAAAACATTGATAAAACCTACATCCAAATGCGGATGCTAAATACTGGTAAAGGTCCAGCAGTGCGTGCGTTGCGCGCGCAAGCTGACAAACATGCCTATGCGACAGAAATGAAACATACCATTGAAAAAGAAGAAAATTTAACCCTTCGTCAAGGGATTGTTGAAGAATTAATCGTGGAAGATGGCGTTTGTCGTGGTGTTGTAACTTCAACAGGTGCCGCATACCGTAGTCAAGCAGTGGTGATTACTGCCGGTACTGCCTTGCGTGGCGAAATTATTATTGGTGAATTAAAATATTCTTCAGGACCAAACAATTCGCAACCTTCCGTTGGTTTAGCCAATCATTTAAAAGAATTAGGTTTAGAAATCGATCGCTTTAAAACAGGAACGCCGCCACGAGTAAAATCAAGTACGATTGATTATTCTGTGACAGAGGAACAACCAGGCGATAAAGAACCCAACCACTTTAGTTACAGCACGCCAGATAGTGCCTACAATCAAAACCAAGAACCTTGTTGGTTAACTTATACGAATGAAACAACGCATGAAATTATTCAAAAAAATCTACATCGCGCCCCAATGTTTACTGGGATTGTGGAAGGTGTGGGCGCTCGGTATTGCCCATCCATCGAGGACAAAATTGTTCGTTTTGCAGACAAACCAAGACACCAATTGTTCTTGGAACCAGAAGGGTTGAATACCGAAGAAGTTTACGTCCAAGGCTTATCTACTTCTTTACCAGAAGATGTCCAAACAGAAATGCTTCATTCTATTGAAGGATTAGAAAAAGTAGAAATGATGCGTACAGGTTACGCCATTGAATACGATGTGGTAGTCCCTCACCAATTACGCCCAACATTAGAAACAAAGGTCATTGAGAATCTTTATACAGCAGGTCAAACGAACGGAACTAGTGGCTACGAAGAAGCTGCTGGTCAAGGCTTGATGGCAGGAATTAATGCTGCATTGAAAATTCAAGGCAAAGAGCCTCTTGTTTTAAAACGTAGTGATGGCTATATTGGCGTCATGATTGACGATTTAGTTACAAAAGGCACTAACGAACCTTATCGCTTATTAACGTCACGTGCGGAGTATCGTTTGATTTTACGACATGACAATGCGGACTTACGTTTAACAGAAATGGGTCATGAAATTGGCTTAGTCAAAGAAGAACAATATGCCGCCTATCTAGTCAAAAAAGCGGCTGTTGAAGCGGAAATTGCCCGCTTAGGCAAACATCGGATTAAACCAACCAAAGAAGTGCAAGCATTTTTGGAAACCAAAGGCGCTGCTGACTTAAAAGATGGTATTTTAGCTAGAGATTTTCTGAAACGTCCAGAAATCAGTTATCAAGAAGTCGCTCAATTTATTCCCGCACCTGAAGAGGCGCTCGATCCAAAAGTGATTGAACAAGTAGAAATTCAAATCAAGTACGAAGGCTACATTAAAAAAGCCATGGAAAAGGTTGAGAAACTAAAACGCATGGAAGCAAAACGCATTCCAGAAAACATCGATTACCAAGCGATTAACGGCTTGGCTACAGAAGCAAAACAAAAACTACAAAAAATCCAACCAGAAACGATTGCCCAAGCAAGCCGTATCAGCGGTGTGAATCCCGCTGACATTAGCATTTTGATGGTCTACATCGAACAAGGAAAAATCGCGAAAGTGCAAGGATAATAAAAATTTGAAGCAGTTGCTTCTTCACGGATGATTGATTGTGAAGAAGCAACTGCTTTTTTGTTTTGAATTAGTCTACTTTTTTTTCTAAACTGCAAAAAAAGACTGTCTTAAATAATTTCACAAACTGACCTATACTGAAAGCGCAAACAAATGATAGGAGTGGAACAAATGACAGATTGGTTAGGAATTAAAGGAAAAGTAGTGATTGTTACAGGAGGCTCATCTGGTATTGGTCGCAGCATTGTTGAAAGCTTGTTAGCACAAGAGGTCTATGTCGCTAATTTTGATATTTCAGCATCAGAAACGCAACATGAGCATTTACTCTTTGTGAAAGTCGATGTAACTTCTCGAGCAGAAGTAGAAGCGGGTGTCGCTCAAGTGGTGGAAAAATTTGGAACCGTAGATGGCCTAGTAAATAATGCCGGAATCAATATTCCTCGTCTATTGGTGGATAAAAATCATCCTCATGGGCCTTATGAATTATCGGATGAGGTATTCGACAAAATTGTAGCCATCAATCAAAAAGGGCTCTACCTAATGAGCCAAGCAGTGGGCCGGATTCTTGTACAAAAACAAGCAGGTGTCATTATTAATATGTCTTCAGAAGCTGGATTAGAAGGCTCCGAAGGGCAAAGCGCCTACGCTGCAACGAAAGCAGCGGTCAGCAGTTATACACGTTCATGGGCTAAAGAGTTAGGAAAATCAAACGTCCGTGTCGTGGGGATTGCGCCAGGCATTATGGAAGAAACGGGCTTGCGCACTTTAGCATACGAAGAAGCATTGGCTTATACACGAAACATTTCTGTGGAGCAATTGCGAGCAGGTTATTCAAAAACAAGTACGATTCCATTAGGTCGTAGCGGAAAACTCCATGAAGTCGCTGACTTAGTATGCTATTATTTATCAGACCGTTCAAGCTATATTACAGGCATCACCACAAACGTAGCTGGAGGTAAAACAAGAGGATAGAGGTGGGAAAACTAAATGACGCTAGTAAATAGATGGTACCAAGTAATAAAATTACTAGTTGATCACAAAGGAATGAGCTTACAGGAATTGCAAGAAAAATTAGCCGCAAGTCCTCAAACAGTTCGTAAAAACATTGATACATTGAATGATGAATTAATCGGTATCGCCCAAATTATTCAGAAGGAAAATCTCTTTCAGTTAGAAATCAATAACTTTGAAGGTTTTGAAGAGGTTTTGTCTGGACGGCTAAAAAGGGAATCTGATTTTAATTCTTCAAGCAAGCGTGTTTCCTACATTATCAAACGATTAATAGAAGAAGATCAATTTATTTCAACTTATGATTTATCCGAAGAACTCGCCGTTAGTCGCGGCACAGTTAATAAAGACATTAAGCGCATGAAAGAGCTGATTGCTCCTTGGCAGGTTGCGGTTGTAGGTACGCCAAACCGTGGCATTCATTTAGAAGGAAAAGAGTTTGATTTACGCTTACTTCATGTGAATTACGTCCAAGAATATTTTGAAGAACAGTTTCTTCATGAAACTACCAAACAAATGATACAAAAAATAATCAAAGAAACAAGACTAGCAAAACAAGATAGTTTTCTTTTACGAAGAGTGGTTTCAATTGTTTTGCAGCGTGTTTTAGCTGGAAAACTCATTACGGAACTACCACCAGAATATGTTGATTATGTTCGTCATAACGAGCAGATTGAAGAACTGATGTATCACTTGGAAATAACCTATAATGTAACGTTAAGCCAATGGGAACGTTCCTTTATCAGCTTTCCTTTTAACATCAACACAAACCATATTCGTAATTCTTTATTGGCTGATGAAGGACTCTTAGCTGACTATTTTCAAAAAATGATGAAAAAAATTCATCATTCAGTTGTTGTTGAATTTGATGAGGACTTCTTGTTTTCAGAAATGAAAGATCATTTAAGAAACGTGATGAATCGACTCGTTTTTCATGTGGAGTGTCACGATTTATTTTACGGAGAAATTGAACGACAATATCCTTTGGCCTATGAATTAGCCAAGATTGGCTTGCAAGAATTGGGCCGTTTGTTAAATCGTTGTGTGCCGACGGTTGAATTTGGGTATCTCGCTTTGTATTTTGAGCTAGCATTGAGAGGGAACTATGAAGCGGGAGCCAAAAAAGAAATCGCTGTAATCTGCAGTACAGGTCATGGAACGGCCTTGATCATTCAGCGGCAATTGGAAAAAGTTTTGGGTCCAGACGTCCAGATTGCCCATTTTTCTGAAGAAGAGGCAGAGAGAAGAGAATTGAATCAATATTTTGCTATTTTTACAACCATTCCCTTAAAAAATATTCGACCACAAACACCGATGATCCATTTAACTAATTTATTTAACGATACTTGGCTCAGAAATGAGTGGCAGAGAGCAAAAGAAATTCGTTCCGTGGAATCTCAAAATATTCATATGACCTATCAATTATTAGAGAATACTCAAGGTTACCGAGCGAATATCCAGAAAATGATTGCTGATTTAGAAGCAGAAAAATTAGTAGATTCCCAATTTATCGAACGAATTTTTACTAGAGAAGATCAACAAACAACTATTTTTGAATCGGGGATTGCCTTTCCCCATACAATTAATCAAGCCTTACCAACGATTATTTTATCGATTGGGGTTTTTGAAGAATCACTGGTTACACCAGAAGGTAAAGTTGATGTTATTTTGCTGTTGGGTATTCCAGAAGAGCTGACGGCCACTGTTGAAGCAGAGTTACTACAACTATATGACCGCTTGTTTACAATCGCAGGAGACGAACGTTTACGTAATGAGTTACGGAAGCAACGAGATGTTTTAGCAGTTAAAGAGTGGATGCAAAGGAAGGGGATTATCATATGAGCTTTATCTACGTATTCGGAGCGCTTTTTTTAACAGCTTACTTCGTTCAGATAGCTATGGGAATGAAACAGATTAAACACTTTAATCAAAACTACCAAGAATTGCGACAATTAGGGAAAGTCGCGATTGGTCGACGTGCAGGGAAGTTAAAAGCTGGCACGATTATCTTATTTGCTGTGGATTCGCAAGGGAAAATCTTAGCCGCTAGAAAGATGCAAGGTGTCACTGTTCTAGCTAAATTTCATCCCTTACCTCAGTACGTGAACGAGGATATTCATTATATGGATCATTACCATCCACTCGTACAAAAGGAAAATAAATTAACCCAACAAGCGATGGAAAATGCACGAGAGATTTACTTACGTGTTGAGCTTGGCAATTATCAAGAAACACAACCATTAACGCCGCTTAATGGAGCCAAAATTCAATGGCAATTATGGAAAAATAAAGTACAAACAAAATTGAAAGGAAGTGTCGAGTAATGTCTTATATTACAAAATTTGCGGAAGGATTTATGCACCTTTTCCAAACAGGAGCAGAAACATTTATTTCTTGGATGACAGGCATCGTACCTGTTGTTTTGATGTTAATGGTAGCTATGAATACTTTAATTGCTTTTCTAGGAGAAGAAAGAGTAACCAAAGTAGCCAAACTTTCTGCTAAAAATCCTGTTACGCGATATTTAGTGCTGCCTTTTTTATCCGCTTTTATGTTAGGCAATCCAATGTCCTTTACGATGGCTCGATTTTTACCAGAATACTATAAACCTAGCTATTATGCTGCACAAGCGCAATTTTGTCATACCAGTAATGGAGTTTTTCCTCATATTAATCCTGGTGAATTGTTCGTTTGGTTAGGGATTGCGCAAGGGATTGATACGTTAGGACTAAATTCGATGGACCTAGCGATTCGCTATATGTTTGTAGGGATATTAATGAATTTTATTGGCGGTTGGGTTACCGATTTCACTACCGCCTATGTTTGCAAACAACAAGGAATTACCCTTAGTAAAACAGTAGAGATTGCTGTGGATTAGAAAGGAGCAAGGTGCGATGACGTACAATAGTATTAAGGTAGTTAAAGGAAATGGCGGTTATGGTGGGCCCTTAGTGATTACACCGACAGAAGAAAAACATAAATTTATTTACATTACAGGTGGCGGCGAGAAACCCGCAATTGTTGATAAAATCGTAGAATTGACAGGAATGGAAGCGGTCAATGGTTTTAAGACATCGATTCCAGATGATGAAATCGCATTAGCCATTATTGATTGTGGAGGCACTCTTCGTTGCGGGATTTATCCTAAAAAAGGAATTCCTACTATTAACGTTGTTCCAACTGGCAAAAGTGGTCCCTTAGCACAATACATTAATGAGACAATTTATGTTTCCGCTGTAGGCCCGAAACAGATTACATTGACATCAGAAGAAGCTGCTGCTGATGCAGAAAAGCCCACCTCGAAAAAAACAGAATTTAAATATGATACAAGTAAAAAAATTACTGAACAAAAAGCGGAACAACAAAGTTTTGTTGCGAAAATTGGTATGGGTGCAGGAAAAGTTGTAGCGACGTTCAACCAATCAGCCCGTGAAGGCGTACAAACGATGATCAACACAGTGATTCCGTTTATGGCATTTGTTTCTTTATTAATTGGTGTGATTCAAGGTTCAGGAATTGGTGAATTTTTTGCCAATATCATGGCGCCATTGGCAGGAAACATTGTGGGGTTAACAATTATTGGTTTTATTTGTTCTCTGCCGTTTCTTTCTCCTTTATTAGGTCCTGGAGCAGTAATCAGCCAAGTAATTGGTACGTTAATTGGTGTGGAAATTGGGAAAGGCAACATTCCGCCACAACTAGCTTTACCAGCATTGTTTGCTATTAATACACAAAACGCGTGCGACTTTATTCCCGTGGGTTTAGGCTTGGAAGAAGCTGAAGCTGAAACCGTTGAAGTCGGGGTCCCTTCTGTTTTATATTCTCGTTTCTTAAATGGTGCCCCTCGAGTACTAGTTGCTTGGTTAGCAAGTTTTGGATTGTATAGTTAAAAAATTTTTTTGGAGGATGGGAAATGTCAGTATTTACAACAAAGGTTCAGTCTATTGGACCAGAAGCCGAATTATTTAAAGAAGAAAAAATGGTCATCTTATTTGGAAAAGATGCACCAGATGCTTTAGCAGATTATTGTTATAACATTGAGGTTCAGCCAGTCACAGAAGCGATTACGGACAAGCAAACGTTAGTGATTGATGAACAAACTTACCAGATTACCGCTGTAGGCGAGGTAGTATTAACTAATTTAGACACATTGGGTCACATTACTATTAAATTTGATGGCGCAACAACACCTGAATTACCAGGTACATTATATGTTGAAGAAAAAGCTATTCCTGAAATAACTGTTGGTACAACAATCACTATTCTATAATTATCGTTTAAGGGAGGAACGTAAAAGATGGAATTTATGCTAGATACAATTAACCTTGAGGCTATTCGAAAGTATCAGAAAATTTTACCACTGGCAGGCGTAACGTCTAATCCTAGTATTGTTAAGCAAGCAGGAAAAATTGACTTCTTTGCGCAGATGAAAGAAATCAAAAATACGATTGGACAAGCGAGTTTGCACGTCCAAGTGGTCGGTCAAACGACAGAAGAGATGCTAGAAGATGCCCAAACCATTGTACAACAATTAGGCCAAGAAACATTCATTAAAATCCCAGTTAATGAAGCAGGCTTGGCAGCCATCAAACAACTTAAGCAGGCAAATTATCGGATAACAGCAACCGCTATTTATACAGAATTTCAAGGCTACCTAGCGATTGCGGCAGGTGCAGATTATTTAGCGCCGTATTATAATAGGATGGAGAATTTAACAATTGATTCTCAAAAGGTTATTGAGCATTTAGCTGCAGAAATTAAACGGACGAACGCAAAGAGTAAGATCTTAGCTGCTAGTTTTAAAAACGTGGCACAAATTAATCAAGCCTGTCAAATGGGGGCGCAAGCGGTCACTATCGCACCAGAACTCGTGACACAAGGCTTGGCAATGCCCGCCATTCAAAAAGCAGTAACTGATTTTCAGGAAGATTGGGTTGCTGTTTTTGGAGTAGAAACGGTAAACGAATTAGCATAAAAAGAACGAGAAGAAAAAGCGGCCATTTTTCTTCTCGTTCTTTTTTTGTTTCACATGAAACATCTACGATTATTCACTTGCTTAAAAATTAGACAATTTTCTTTATTTGTCAAAGAATTTCTTAAAAAAAAGGGTTATCTTTTGGGTATTTTTTTTGGTAGCAGTATGATGAGGGTATCAAATGATAGGAGGAAACGAGAATGAGATACACAAATGGAAATTATGAAGCATTTGCTCGACCAAGAAAACCAAAAGGTGTAGATGACAAGAGTGCCTATATTGTTGGTGGTGGCCTAGCAGGTTTAGCAACGGCTGTTTTCTTAATTCGTGACGGTCAAATGAAGGGCGAAAATATTCACATTTTTGAAGAACTCACGCTGTCTGGCGGTTCTTTAGATGGTAAATTTATTCCCCATGATGGCTTTGTCACTCGCGGCGGACGCGAAATGGAAAACCATTTCGAGTGTTTGTGGGATCTATTTCGTTCGGTACCATCATTAGAAGTAGAAGATGCCTCTGTCCTAGATGAGTTTTACCGTTTAGATTTAGATGATCCGAATTCTTCAAATTGCCGCATTATTCATAACCGTGGCGAACGTGTCCCAGATGATGGACAATTTACTTTATCCAAAAAAGCACAAAAAGAAATCGTTGATTTATTTATGACTTCTGAAGATCAATTAATTGGCAAAAAAATTGAAGATGTTTTCGGCGAAGAATTTTTTGAATCCAACTTTTGGATCTATTGGTGTTCAATGTTTGCTTTTGAAAAATGGCACTCTGCCATTGAAATGCGCCGTTACATCATGCGCTTTATCCACCACATCAAAGGTTTGCCTGACTTTACAGCCTTGAAGTTTACCAAATACAATCAATACGAATCGTTAGTGAAACCATTATTAAGCTTTTTAACCAATCAAGGGGTAGACTTTCAATATGAAACAACGATCAATGATATCCAAGTCGACATCAAAGGAGCTACTAAAGTTGCTCGGCGATTATTGTTGACACAAGCGGGCAAAACCAAAGAAATTCCTTTAACTGAAAATGATTTAGTCTTCGTAACGAATGGCTCAATTACTGAAAGTTCGACGCAAGGAGATCATCATACACCAGCACCAATTACTCATGAACTAGGGGGAAGTTGGAATCTCTGGAAAAACTTAGCAAAACAATCCCCAGAATTTGGACACCCAGAAGTTTTCTGTGAAAATTTACCAGATGAAAGTTGGTTTGTCTCAGCAACGATTACGTGGGAAAATTTCGATATTGAACCGTATCTTTCTCGGTTAACACATCGTAAATTACGGACAGGAAAAATTGTCACAGGTGGTATTATTACTATCAAAGACTCTAATTGGATGATGAGTTTCGCTATGCATAGACAACCGCATTTTAAAGAACAAAATGATCAACAATCTATAACTTGGGCATATGGATTACTTTCTAATAAACCAGGAAATTATATCAAAAAACCAATCGAACAATGTACAGGCCAAGAAATTACGCAAGAGTTACTTTATCATTTAGGGGTCCCAGAAGGGGAAATTGAACGTATTTCAGAAGAATCGGCTACCACTATTCCGGTTTATATGCCGTTTATCACTTCTTACTTTATGTTAAGAGAACCAGGCGATCGACCATTAGTTGTACCAAACGGCTCTAAAAATCTTGCTTTCATTGGGAACTTCGCAGATACTGAACGAGATACGGTGTTTACAACAGAGTATTCTGTACGGACAGCGATGGAAGCTGTTTATCAATTGCTAGAGGTTGAACGCGGAGTACCAGAAGTGTTTGCTTCTGCATACGACTTGCGCGTCTTAGCAAACTCTGTTTATTATTTATCTGACAAGAAAAAATTAACAGAAATGGATATGCCGTTCGTAGAACGCAAAATGGTTGAACACTTTGTGAAGAAATTTGAGGATACGTATATTGGTGATATTTTAAGAGAAAATCATTTAATTTAGTTGAAAAAGCGAGTGTAAATCACTCGCTTTTTTGGTTGTTTTATTAACCGTTGAATAAATATTCATAATTGTGTATATTTCTTTTATGATTTTATGGATATTAAATATATAATATGTTGAATGGGGGTAGCCAGTGGGCAACTTCGCAAAAAAATCTTAATTTCTGAAGAGACTTTTTCAAAATTTTGTTGAAAAGAAGGCGCATTTTTACCATAGTTTCTTCACATTTAACGGCTATTATTTAAACATACCCGATAAACAAAACCCTAACAAAACACTTTTTCATTTTTTAACTCCTCCGCCCGCCCTTCCCCAAAGGGCGGGTTGTTTTTTTGCTTTAAAGCAGTTGGCATTTTGCGGGGAAAGGATTATCATTATAGAAGAAGTATATAGAAAAAGGCGGCGAGAAGATGGGACGTTGGCAAGAATTACAACAAGCAATGAGTGCTGGTGTAGAGGCGGCGATTGACGCTGGCTGGGACCGCCAAGCTGTTTATGGATTAGTGGAAAGTGCCATAAAAGACACGCGTTTCTTGCCACTTGAGCAAGCGAAAATAGCAGTCGCGGAACTGTTTTCTGAAGTGGAAGAAGTGGGCTCTTCAGCGTATGAGCGATTATTTCGCTTTTCGGCTTATCGTCCGCAAGAAAAGCTCTCGTTACTGTTATGGCAATTAGGTGCAGTGTTGGATCAGCATGGCATGTTGCAATTAGTAGGACCTTATCGTTTCTCGAAGACGGTTGCACCGCATGCGACGTTTTGGGATTTGTTGGCAAAAACAGTTCAAAAAGCCTATCCGTTAGGTCTTCTTGGGAGCTTTAATCAAGAGAAAGCGAAAAAGATACATCAATTAAGAATGTATATTGATCGTCAAAATATCACGTATATCCGCGATTTTTTTAAACAAGAAGGGGACACCGATGAACAGGCATTAAAACGCTATGTTTTTGCGGCCAAGCCGCAAGGGATGGGCGGGCGGAAGCTGAAAAAAAGCTCTGCTCGTTTGCACAACAAATACCCTGAGGGGGCATCTTATTCTTTAATTAATAAGAAACGATTGACGCCTAATTTTCACAGTGAGTTTATTTTGAATGAAGAAGGGACCTTTGTAACCCAGTGGGATGTGTTAGTTGAGGACTGGCGAGGCAGATTAATTAGTAATCCAGCCTATTATCAAGCGGCCAAAAACAGTGAATACCAGGAAAAAGTCTTGAATGGTGAATCGTTTAATTATGCGAATCGGAATAATCGTACCCATGAATTACTAGATAGTTCACCACCAGGGAGATTTGATCATCAATTACGAAAAACAGCCAAAAAAGGTTGGTTAAGTCCCCGTATCCAAGAATACGACTACCGCAGAGAACGACAAATAAAGTGCGATGATTATAGTAAGTAAAACAAGCCAATGTTTCACATGAAACATTGGCTTGTTTTACTCTTAGAGAAAGGCGGTTTTCGTTGCCGCCAATTGAACATTTTGGCCCGTGGCTAGAGACTTTTTACTACATAAAAAGGCGGGTTTTTCTTTTATCATTCAGGCAAAAATCTTCCGAAAAGCATTGCAAGAAATTGCTATTTGCGTTAAAGTAGGAAAAGATGATTGTGAAACATTTTTCTGTTTCACAAAAAAGGAAGGAGTCTTTATGCTACCCGAAGAATTTAGACAACTATTAGCCGCAAAAGGCATTGAATTGACAGACCAACAGATGACACAATTTGACCAATATTTCCATTTATTAGTAGAATGGAATGAAAAAATGAATTTAACAGCCATTACAGAAGAAAAAGAAGTTTATTTGAAACATTTCTATGATTCTGTTTCGTTGGCATTCTTTGAAGACTTTGCCAGCGATAAAGCCATTTGTGATGTTGGCGCAGGCGCAGGATTTCCAAGTATTCCTTTGAAAATTGTTTTTCCTTCATTAAATGTCACAATTGTTGACTCTTTAAATAAACGAATTACTTTCCTAACAGAGTTGGTGAATCAACTAGGTTTGGCTAATGTTTCTTTGTATCATGATCGTGCAGAAACATTTGGTCAAAAAGCAGAATTTCGTGGCGCGTTTGATTACGTTACAGCGCGAGCAGTTGCACGATTAAATGTTTTAAGTGAACTGTGTTTACCCTTAGTTAAAAAAGAAGGCTATTTTTTAGCCTTAAAAGCATCGAAAAGTGAAGAAGAAATTAATGAAGCAAAACCTGCAATCGCTACATTAGGCGGTCAATTTCAAAAAGAAGTTGGTTTTACTTTGCCGATTACGGCAGACGAACGCCACATTGTCGTGATTCAAAAGAAAAAAGAAACCCCTAAAAAATATCCCAGAAAACCTGGATTACCAAATAAACAACCGATTAAATAAGATGGAGGCACACACATGACACGAATTATTTCTGTAGCGAACCAAAAAGGCGGCGTTGGTAAAACAACGACCACTGTAAATTTAGGCGCATGTTTAGCAAACTTAGGCAAAAAAGTCTTACTGATCGACATTGATGCACAAGGAAATGCGACCAGTGGCATGGGTGTCCCTAAACCAGATGTCGCACACGATGTGTATGATGTCCTTGTAAATGAAGAACCAATCACTAGCGTGGTTCAACATACCAGCCGTGAAAATTTAGATATTGTCCCTGCCACTATTCAATTAGCAGGCGCTGAAATTGAATTAACTTCAATGATGGCTCGAGAATCGCGCTTGAAATTAGCAATTGATGAAGTAAGAGACATGTATGATTTCGTTTTAATTGATTGCCCGCCTTCTCTAGGGCATTTAACAATCAATGCTTTTACAGCAAGTGATTCGATTCTAATTCCTGTTCAATGTGAATATTACGCATTAGAAGGCTTGAGTCAATTGCTAAATACGATTCGCTTGGTTCAAAAACATTTTAACCCTGAATTGAAAATTGAAGGGGTCCTGTTAACCATGTACGATGCTCGGACCAATTTAGGTGCCGAAGTCGTTGAAGAAGTCCGTAAATATTTCCGTGAAAAAGTCTATGACACGATTATTCCAAGAAATGTCCGTTTATCCGAAGCACCAAGTCATGGTTTACCAATCATTGACTATGATATTCGCTCAAAAGGTGCCGAAGTGTATCAAGCACTAGCAAAGGAAGTGTTGGAGAATGAATAAAGGCAAAGGTTTAGGCAGAGGCATCGATGCCTTGTTTCAAGATATCGCAAAGCTAGAAGATGTCGACGTTAAGAACGAACAAGTGACAGAAATTCTATTAAACGAACTTCGTCCCAATCCTTACCAACCGCGGAAAACATTTGATGAAACCTCTTTACAAGAACTTGCAAACTCGATTCTACATTCCGGTGTGTTTCAACCGATTATTGTCCGTAAATCGGCAGTTAAAGGCTATGAAATTATTGCAGGTGAGCGTCGGTTCCGGGCTTCTAAATTAGCCGGCAAAGAAAAAATTCCCGCAATTATTCGCGAATTTGATGAAGAATCCATGATGCAAGTTGCTGTTTTGGAAAACTTACAAAGGGAAGATTTAAATCCGCTAGAAGAAGCAGAAGCCTATGAAATGCTAATGAAAAATTTGAAATTAACACAAGCGGAAGTCGCAGAACGTTTGGGCAAAAGTCGCCCGTATATTGCCAATTATTTACGATTGCTAACCTTACCAGATGCGGTCAAAGCAATGGTTCAAAAACAAAGCATGTCAATGGGTCAAGCACGGACGTTATTAGGCTTGAAGAACAAAGAACAGCTATTGCCATTAGCTAATCGTTGTATTAAAGACAATTTAACGGTTCGACAATTAGAACAACTTGTCGCTGAATTAAACGAAACACAAGGCAAAAAGGGCAAAAAAGCGAAAAAAGCCATCAAAGAAAAACCCATTTATATTCGTGAAAGTGAAGACCGTCTAATGGATAAATTTGGGACAACTGTAGCAATTCAAGAAAAAGAAGGCAAAGGAAAAATTGAAATTGAGTACTTGTCCTCTTCGGATTTGGCTAGAATTTTAGATATTTTAGATATTCATTTTGACGAGGAATAAAAAGCAAAGTGAGAAAGTAAGACAGAAAGTCACAAATCCTTTTGCTAGTTTCGGTAAAAAATGGTATTGTAATCATGGTATTTTTATATAAGTAAGAGAAGAAAGAAGGCTTGGAACATGTATGATTTAGGCGATATTGTCGAAATGAAAAAGCCGCATGCTTGCCAAGCAAATCGTTGGCAAATCATTCGCATGGGCGCTGATATCAAAATCAAGTGCACGAATTGCGGGCATATTGTCATGATGCCGCGTCGTGATTTTACTAAAAAATTAAAAAAAGTAATCGAGAAAAAAGCAGACTAATGCTTTGATGCCTCTAATAGAAAAGAGAATAGACTGAGAGAAAGAGTGGAAAACAAATGGCACTAACAGCTGGAATTGTCGGCTTACCAAACGTTGGTAAATCGACCCTATTTAACGCAATTACAAAAGCAGGAGCAGAAGCTGCAAATTATCCCTTTGCAACGATTGATCCGAACGTCGGCATGGTTGAAGTACCAGATGCCCGTTTACAACGCTTGACAGAACTAGTAAAACCGAAAAAAACAGTTCCCACAACGTTTGAATTTACAGACATCGCCGGAATTGTTAAAGGTGCCAGCAAAGGAGAAGGGCTGGGAAATCAGTTTTTAAGTCACATTCGTCAAGTAGATGCAATCTGTCACGTGGTTCGTTGTTTTGATGACGAAAATATCATGCGTGAACAAAATCGGGATGCGGATTTCGTTGATCCTTTAGCAGACATTGATACAATTAATTTAGAGCTAATTTTAGCAGATTTAGATTCAATCAATAAGCGCTATACTCGCGTGGCTAAAATGGCGAAAGCAAAAGATAAAGAAGCGGTGGAAGAATTAGCTGTTTTAGACAAAATTAAACCAGTTTTAGAAGAAGGTTTATCTGCTCGTACGATTGAATTTACGCCAGAAGAAGAGAAAATTGTTAAATCTCTTTTCTTATTAACCACAAAGCCGGTCCTTTATGTAGCAAATGTTTCAGAAGATGAAGTGGCGGATCCAGACAACAACGAGTATGTACAACAAGTTCGTAATTTTGCAACCAGTGAAAATGCGGAAGTAATCGTAGTTAGTGCGCGAGCAGAAGAAGAAATTGCTGAATTGGATTCTGAAGAAGACAAGGCTGAATTTTTAGAAGCAATGGGCATTGAACAATCTGGCTTAGATCAATTGATTCGTGCGGCGTACGATTTGTTAGGCTTAGCTACCTACTTTACAGCTGGTGAACAAGAAGTTCGTGCGTGGACGTTCCGTAAGGGAATCAAGGCACCTCAAGCAGCTGGGATTATCCACAGTGACTTTGAACGAGGCTTCATTCGTGCGGAAACAGTTTCTTATGAAGACCTAGATAAATATGGCAATATGCAAGCTGCCAAAGAAGCGGGCCGTGTTCGTTTAGAAGGAAAAGACTACGTCGTTCAAGATGGCGATGTTATGTTGTTCCGTTTTAACGTTTAAAAAAATGTGCCCAACAAGCAATTTGTTTTGGGATAAGCCCACATATTTAAGGCCATTCAGCCGTTTAGAAAGAGGTTCCCTCTACATGAGGGTGAGGAGGATACAACTATGGAAGCAGAAGCATTACGAGCAATCGTGGCTGAGAATCGTCAATTAGAACAGAATTTGACTAAAAGAAATGAACAATACATTTTTGACTTAAAAAAATCATTAAAAGCGGCTAATTTATCTGAAGAAGAGCTAGCATTGGCTCTACACGGTATTTTACCAGAATTAGTAGCCGGTCAAAAAACAGGTAAAACAGCCCGTCAGTTATTTGGCACTGTTTCAGAACGGACGGAAGCAATTTTAAATAAACCAGCAGAAGTCAAAGAACCAGCGGGCTGGATGATTTGGCTCGACAATACCTTACTATTACTTGGTTTATTAACAATCATGTTAGCGGCGATGTCTCTATTTTCAAAAGGAACCGCACAACCTCTCGGATTAACCACATATATCTTAGGTGCGATGGCTGGGGGTTATGTTTTCTATCTAATGCACAAATATGTTTATCGTTTTGATCGTCAAGGTGGCGACAAAAGCAAACGTCCTGGTTGGTTAAAAACGACCGCCATTCTATTTGGTGGGATGTTCTTGTGGATTGCAGTTTTCGCTGGTTCAGCGATGCTGCCACCAGTGATCAATCCCATTTTAGATCCGATGATTGCTTTAGTAATCGGTGCGTTAGCCTTTGTAGCACGCTATTTCTTCAAGAAAAAATACAATATTCAAGGTAGTTTCATGACACGTCAATAAACGGCGCGCGCTCAATTGTGAATGCGCTCGGCTGACGCAGAAACTGCAACAAGCAAAGTCGCTCTCTCAATAGAGCGTTTTAACAGTTAAAGCCTGGGGGATTAGTCGAAAAAGCTAGTGTCCCAGGCTTCTGTTTTCAGAAGTTTGCTAAAGAAAGGAGCCTCTTATGGGACAACAAGTGAAGTCTTGGTGCCGTCAACACGAGCGGCTACTCATTTTTATTAGTTTTCTCTTATTAAGTGGACTTTCTCTTTATTTTGTCTATTTTCAAGAGAATTTTTTACGAGCAAGTGATTTCCGCTTTCATCAAAATCGGGTGGAAGGCCTCGCATTAGCAATTAAAAACAACGACTGGTTTCCTAAAATCAATTATTTTTTCTTGGGAGGCTATGGCTATGCCTCTAGTTTGTTTTATCCAGATGCGTATCTTTATTTGCCTGCGCTTTTGCGTGTTCTGGGGCTTTCCTTTGTCGCTAGTATGGCGGTTTTTGTGTTTGCGGTAAACTTGGCAACATTTAGTCTTACTTATTATGCAGGCCGATTAATGGCGCTCTCTAAAAAAAGAAGCTATCTCTTTGCCATTTTGTATGGCTTATCTATTTACCGCATGCAAGACTTGTTTAATCGCCAAGCGTTAGGAGAATTTTTGGCGCTAAGTTTTTTTCCGTTGGTCTTAGCGAGCCTGTTTTTATTACGAAAGGGAACCACGAAATGTTGGCCGTTGTTAACGCTGGCGATGACTGGGATTGGGTTGGCTCACTTTATTTCTATTGAAATGGTTTCTATTTGGATTGGGTTATACATTCTGTTTTATTGGCAGCAGTTTTTTAAAAAGGAGGTCCTGTGGGCATTAACGAAGGCTGCAGGTCTGACGCTGCTTTGGCTGGCCTTTTATCTTTTACCAGTTGCTGAACAAATGAAAAATCAAGTGTTTAAAGTTACATCCAATCCACTCACTTATATTTCCGAAAGAAGTTATCCCATTGATTCTCTTTTCATTAATAGTTTAAAGAGCAGTGTTTTTCACGCGAAAACAGCGAATCTAGGAACCCTTTTGTTTGTGGGACTTGTTGTAGCAGTGGTTTCGCTTGCCAGCAAAAAAATTCAGAACAAACGGTTTATTGGTTTGACGCTGGTACTCTTATTGATGGTTACCACGCTTTTTCCTTGGCACTGGCTGAACCACACGCCTTTAAATACGATTCAGTTTCCTTGGCGGTTTTTAGGGATTCTTTCCGTAATGCTCGCTTTTTTCATTGCACAAGACGAATGGGGCGTTTTCCGTAAATCTTGGACCGTGGCTTTGTTGGTTTTCCTTGCCATCAGCAATTTAGGCATTTATCAATATCAAAGTATTCAGTCACAACAAGGTCGCCTGTTAACAAAAGCTGAGTATGAGCAACCAACACCTTTTTATATCGGTGCGGGCCATGAATATTTGCCAGATGAAATCAATTATCAGGAATTATTGAAACAGAAAAAACGACAACTTGATTATTCGGCAGAACAAGTAACCATTACAAATGTTAGAATGCCTTATGGGAAAATTTCATTTGATTACCAAGTGGTGAAGCAATCAGCGAAGGTGACCGTTCCTTTTATTTATTACTTAGGCTATCAAGCCACGATTCAAATGAAAAACCAAACGGGCGCTAAAAAAATGAACCTAACCAATCAAGGAGGCTTAGCCGCTCTTTCTTTATCTGGTACAGGACATGTCGACATCCGTTACCAAAGAACAAAAGTGCAAAAAATAGGGACAATGATTACCTTGCTTTCTGTCGGCGGTTTTGGATTTAGCCGATTTTTACAACAAAAAAAGAAACACAAGATAAAAGAACAACGATGAAAGTAGGACCTTAATTAGGAAGAGTTGAATAGAGGACAAACCGATTTTGGTGTTTTGTCCTTTATTCCTCATTGATTATTTAAACAAATCTAGTTGACTTCCTTAGTATTATCTGTTATTTTCATATATAAAATTAAGTTGAGGAGTGGACAAAAAAATGTCAAATTGGGAAACAAAATTTGCGAAAAAAGGTCTTACATTTGATGATGTGCTATTAATCCCTGCAGAAAGCCATGTCTTACCAAATGATGTAGACATGAGTGTACAATTAGCTAAAAATATCAAGTTAAATATTCCATTGATGAGTGCCAGTATGGATACTGTTACAGATAGTAATATGGCAATTGCGATGGCTCGTCAAGGTGGACTAGGTGTCGTACATAAAAATATGACTGTCGCCCAACAAGCAGACGAAGTACGTAAAGTCAAACGTTCTGAAAGCGGCGTTATCATTGATCCATTCTTTCTAACACCAACAAACTTAGTAGCGGATGCAGAAGAATTAATGAGTCGTTACCGTATTAGCGGTGTGCCAATTGTAGAAACAATGGAAAACCGTAAATTAGTCGGAATTATTACAAACCGTGATATGCGTTTTGTAACCGACTACCAAATCAAAATTGAAGAAGTCATGACAAAAGATCATTTAGTCACTGCGCCAGTTGGCACATCTTTAAAAGATGCAGAAAAAATCTTACAAAAACATAAAATCGAAAAATTACCAATCGTTGATGAAGCAGGTCGCTTAAGTGGCTTAATTACAATTAAAGACATTGAAAAAGTGATTGAATTCCCAAATGCTGCCAAAGACGAACACGGTCGTTTACTTGTGGCGGCAGCAGTCGGTGTCACTAGTGATACGTTCGAACGTGCGGAAGCATTATTAGAAGCAGGTGCCGATGCGATTGTTATCGATACTGCACATGGCCATAGTGCCGGCGTTATTCGCAAAATTAAAGAAATTCGTGAAACGTTCCCTGAAGCAACATTAATTGCTGGTAATGTTGCCACTGCTGAAGCAACCAAAGCATTGTATGATGTCGGCGTGGACGTTGTCAAAGTTGGTATTGGACCTGGTTCAATTTGTACAACACGTGTCGTTGCCGGTGTTGGTGTTCCTCAATTAACAGCGATTTATGATGCTGCTTCTGTAGCTAGAGAATATGGTAAAGCAATTATCGCTGATGGCGGTATTAAATATTCTGGTGATATCGTGAAAGCCTTAGCTGCTGGTGGCCATGCTGTAATGCTAGGAAGTATGTTAGCAGGTACAGATGAATCTCCAGGCGAATTTGAAATTTATCAAGGCCGTCGTTTCAAAACTTACCGTGGCATGGGCTCATTGGGTGCAATGGAAAAAGGATCAAGTGATCGTTACTTCCAAGGAAGTGTCAATGAAGCAAACAAATTAGTGCCAGAAGGAATCGAAGGACGTGTCGCCTACAAAGGAAGCGTTTCTGATATTGTCTTCCAATTAATCGGTGGCTTGAAATCAGGGATGGGTTACGTCGGTGCAGCAGACCTGAAAGCGTTGCGTGAAGAAGCACAATTTGTTCAAATGAGTGGTAACGGATTGAAAGAATCACATCCACATGACGTTCAAATCACAAAAGAAGCACCAAACTATTCTGTTCAATAAAATAAAAGCTGATTTTTTTGAAATTTAAAAGAGGCAGACGTCATTTCGACGTCTGCCTCTTTTTCTGTAGAATGAAGGATTTGCTTCTGTTTCCGCCGTTTATCAATTTTTAAGCCTGTAACAAAAATCCAAAGTGATTTTTGTTACAGGCTCCTTTTCCTATAGAATAAAAGCCGTTATCTGATATCAGACAACGACCTTCATCTTCCCTTTATTTAATAACTGTTAGGTTACCCATGTAAGGAACTAGGACTTCTGGTACAGTCACAGAGCCATCTTCGTTTTGGTAGTTTTCTAAAATAGCAGCGACTGTCCGTCCCACGGCTAAACCAGAACCATTGAGTGTATGCGCATATTGGACTTTATCATTTTCATCACGGTAACGAATCATCGCACGGCGCGCTTGGAAATCTTCACAGTTTGAGCATGAACTGATTTCACGGTATGTCTCTTGAGCGGGAATCCAAACTTCCAAGTCATAAGTTTTCGCAGCTGAGAAGCCCATGTCACCTGTTGAAAGAGCCATGACACGGTAAGGTAATCCCAGTTTTTGCAGAATTTCTTCGGCATTATTCGTCATTTTTTCTAATTCCTCATAAGAATGCTCTGCATCACTAAATTTAACCATTTCGACTTTATTAAATTGGTGTAAACGAATTAACCCACGTGTGTCACGACCAGCGCTACCAGCTTCAGAACGGAAAGAAGGGCTCAAGGCCGTAAAGTAAATCGGTAAATCCTTGCCATCTAAAATTTCATTGTTGTAGTAATTAGTTAACGGGACTTCTGCCGTTGGGATTAACGTTAAATCCGTATCTTGTAATTGGAAGACATCTTCTTTAAATTTAGGAAATTGGCCAGTTCCGAACATGGCGGTGTCATTAACGATATAAGGCGTAATCATTTCTGTATAGCCATGTTCATAAACATGTAAATCTAACATGAAGTTGTATAACGCACGTTCTAAGCGAGCACCTAAGCCTTTGTAATAAACAAAACGGCTACCAGCTACTTTGGCACCACGTTCAAAATCTAGAATGCCTAAGTTTTCAGCGACTTCCCAGTGTGGTTTTGGTTCAAAAGCAAAAGTTCTTGGTTCACTCCAACGACGTACTTCTACATTTTCTTCTTCACCAGCACCAACAGGCACAGAATCATCTGGCAAGTTCGGTAAAGTAGTTGTGATCCCACGTAGCTCTTCGTCAATAGCATTAATTTCTGCATCTAACGCTTTAATATTGCCGCCGACTTCTTTCATTTCCGCGATTTTGGCCGTTGCATCTTCTTTGTTTCGTTTTAATTGAGCAATTTCAGCAGACACATCATTCCGGTATTTTTTCATTTCTTCGACTTTGACTAATAAATCACGGCGACTTTCATCTAAACGCAGAAATTCCACTAAGATTTCTTCTTTCACGCCACGGGTTTGTAGCTTTGCTTTTACTTCGTCAAAATTTTGACGCATCATTTTTACATCTAACATATTTTTTCCTCCTTAAAATTAGTACATAATCAATAATAACTGTTGTAGAAAACAACAAAAAAGCCATCTCACCCCAAAAATAAATATTCTTGGGACGAAATGACTGGAAATCTCGCGGTACCACCCAAGTTCAGTAATGTTACTGCCCTTGATTTGCAGATAACGGCTGCAGACCGTTCCAACTTATTTCGCTGGACACCTGGAAGAGACGGACTTCTTTATAGATGAATGTTTGCTCGCACCCCCGCAAACTCTCTGAAATTCAGTGCCATAAATACTTTTTCTCTTAGTTTTCTCTTTTCTATAGAATACCGAAAAAGTTCAGGGATGTCAATTAACTCTCTGATTTCTTGTTGGTACGCTGTAAGGGTAGATGAATAATAAAGGAAGTCCACTTTTGATCAGACTTCGCATAAATATATCCACCATGTAAAGCAACAATACTTTGTGCAATAGCCAGACCTAAACCAGTACCCCCCGTTTCTTGTGATCGGGATTCTTCGACACGATAGAAGCGGTCAAATAACTGATCTAAAGAATGTTTAGGGATAGCTGGTCCATCATTGCGAACAGCGATAATTGCTTCGGTGCCGACTTTGTCTACTTCCATTACAATATGATGGCCACCTTTGCCATATTTCAAAGCGTTTGAAAGAAGGTTGTTAAAGACTCGGACTAGTTTTTCCGTATCGCCTTCCATCATTAAAGAAGCTGGATTGGCTTTTACTTGGATTTGCATATTAATCTTTTTCGCTTCCAATTCAAAATCGGCAGCAAGCTGTTCAATTAATTGTGCCATATCAAAAGTCGTCGTATGAATCGGTACACTTGGTTGACGGACTTTTGTATATTCAAAAAGATCATCAACTAATAATTTCATTTGTTTCGCTTTGACGTAAGCGGTATGCGTATATTTCAGTAAATCTTCTTGGCTATGAAATTGACGATCTTCAATCAATCCCAGATAACCAATAATAGAAGTTAACGGTGTCCGAATATCATGACTGACATTCGTAATTAATTCATCTTTTGATTTTTCAATTCGCCGTTCATCTTCAATGGCTGCGACAGTACTATCCACCAGACCGTTAATACTCGTCACGACTTTTGCTAAATCACCACTTAATTCAAACGGAATGCGGTGATTGTAATTACCATCAGCGATGTAATGTAACTCACTGATAATATGACGCAATTGCATTTGATGGTAGCGACGAATTAAGCGCCAATAGAGAACAGCTGCATCTACTAAAAAGAAAATGGGTAAGACAAATTTATTCCAGCTCCAAAACAAATCAGTATTTAATTCTTTAGCGACCGCATCCTTAGTGGCCCAGATGACACCAGCTAAGGGCGAGTTTTCACTAAGTAGTTGTCCTAAGAGGAACATAATTGAGACATTTAATAGTAGTAATAAAACAATTGTCACAATTGCTTCTGCTAATAACTCGCTGATTTCTTTAGAAGTTAAGGTAATTCGTTTTTGTTTTTCAATCTTTTTAGGTTTAACGAGCATCGATCTTATATCCAACTCCCCACACTGTTTGAATGACTTTTTCTCCACCAGTTGCTTCTTCAATCTTATCTCTTAAATGACTGACGTGAACCATCACGGTTTTAGCAGAAACAATACTTTCTTGTTGCCACACACGCTCAAAAATTTCATCCGCACTAAACACACGATTTGGATGACTAGCTAATAGATAGAGGATACCAAACTCAAGAGCGGTTAATTGAATTTCTTTTCCTTCTATTGTTTTGACTTCGTGAGAGTCCTTATTAATCATTAATGGGCCGACTTCTAATTCATCGGGTTCTTCTTTGGTTAATTGCATTTGGCTTCTACGTAAAATAGACTTCACCCGAGCCATTACTTCTAAAGGATTAAAAGGCTTGGTGACATAATCGTCTGCACCAGCAACTAACCCTTTGATTTTATCCATATCGGTTGTTTTTGCTGTTAACATAATAATTGGAATTTGCGATTCTTTTCGAAGTTCTTTCACTACTTCCATTCCATCCATGATTGGCATCATAATGTCCAAGATTAATAAATCGATATCTGGTGTTGTGTGCAATTTGGATAACGCTTCTTTTCCATCATAAGCTTTCACGACTTCGTATCCTTCATTATGAATATAAATACTCAATAGTTCTACAATTTCTTTATCATCATCTGCAACTAAAATTTTCATAAGCGTTCATTTCCTCCATATATAAAAAATCTCTTTTCCATATTTTAACAAATAATTGCTAAAAAGGACAAAATCCTTGATATATTACGATAAATTTAGAAGATTTTGCTAAAAGTTAATAAACTATAGCCAAAAAAGGATGAAAGGGGGTAAAAAGCGAACGAAAATACCTATACCAATCATAATAATCGGTATTGAAAAAAAGTTTAAAAAAAGTGAAAATAATGATTGACCAATGCTTGAAATCTTGGTATATTATTACATGTCTCAAGGCGAGTCACACAGCTGAGCGATTCAGAAATCAATAATTAAATAACAATTCTTGATTTCAAATCTCTCGAAAAAAGTTTGAAAAAACAACAAAAAAGTTGTTGACAAATAACAAGCGAGATGATAAGATATAGAAGTTGTCACAACAGACAACAACAACCGAGCAAAACAACTTAAAAAACTTTTTAAAAAAAGTTCTTGACATTCAAACGAAAGTTTGTTATGATATAAAAGTTGCTGCGAGGTAACGTAGACCTTTGAAAACTGAACAAAGAATAGACGAACCAAATGTGTAGGGCGTCTTGATTCAATTCAAGACAACAAACATTTTTAACAAGCAAGCAATATGCTAGCAAACAAATTGAGCTTAACAATCGCAAGATTGTTCTAACTTTTATTATGAGAGTTTGATCCTGGCTCAGGACGAACGCTGGCGGCGTGCCTAATACATGCAAGTCGAACGCTTCTTTCCTCCCGAGTGCTTGCACTCAATTGGAAAGAGGAGTGGCGGACGGGTGAGTAACACGTGGGTAACCTACCCATCAGAGGGGGATAACACTTGGAAACAGGTGCTAATACCGCATAACAGTTTATGCCGCATGGCATAAGAGTGAAAGGCGCTTTCGGGTGTCGCTGATGGATGGACCCGCGGTGCATTAGCTAGTTGGTGAGGTAACGGCTCACCAAGGCCACGATGCATAGCCGACCTGAGAGGGTGATCGGCCACACTGGGACTGAGACACGGCCCAGACTCCTACGGGAGGCAGCAGTAGGGAATCTTCGGCAATGGACGAAAGTCTGACCGAGCAACGCCGCGTGAGTGAAGAAGGTTTTCGGATCGTAAAACTCTGTTGTTAGAGAAGAACAAGGACGTTAGTAACTGAACGTCCCCTGACGGTATCTAACCAGAAAGCCACGGCTAACTACGTGCCAGCAGCCGCGGTAATACGTAGGTGGCAAGCGTTGTCCGGATTTATTGGGCGTAAAGCGAGCGCAGGCGGTTTCTTAAGTCTGATGTGAAAGCCCCCGGCTCAACCGGGGAGGGTCATTGGAAACTGGGAGACTTGAGTGCAGAAGAGGAGAGTGGAATTCCATGTGTAGCGGTGAAATGCGTAGATATATGGAGGAACACCAGTGGCGAAGGCGGCTCTCTGGTCTGTAACTGACGCTGAGGCTCGAAAGCGTGGGGAGCAAACAGGATTAGATACCCTGGTAGTCCACGCCGTAAACGATGAGTGCTAAGTGTTGGAGGGTTTCCGCCCTTCAGTGCTGCAGCAAACGCATTAAGCACTCCGCCTGGGGAGTACGACCGCAAGGTTGAAACTCAAAGGAATTGACGGGGGCCCGCACAAGCGGTGGAGCATGTGGTTTAATTCGAAGCAACGCGAAGAACCTTACCAGGTCTTGACATCCTTTGACCACTCTAGAGATAGAGCTTTCCCTTCGGGGACAAAGTGACAGGTGGTGCATGGTTGTCGTCAGCTCGTGTCGTGAGATGTTGGGTTAAGTCCCGCAACGAGCGCAACCCTTATTGTTAGTTGCCATCATTTAGTTGGGCACTCTAGCGAGACTGCCGGTGACAAACCGGAGGAAGGTGGGGATGACGTCAAATCATCATGCCCCTTATGACCTGGGCTACACACGTGCTACAATGGGAAGTACAACGAGTCGCTAGACCGCGAGGTCATGCAAATCTCTTAAAGCTTCTCTCAGTTCGGATTGCAGGCTGCAACTCGCCTGCATGAAGCCGGAATCGCTAGTAATCGCGGATCAGCACGCCGCGGTGAATACGTTCCCGGGCCTTGTACACACCGCCCGTCACACCACGAGAGTTTGTAACACCCGAAGTCGGTGAGGTAACCTTTTTGGAGCCAGCCGCCTAAGGTGGGATAGATGATTGGGGTGAAGTCGTAACAAGGTAGCCGTATCGGAAGGTGCGGCTGGATCACCTCCTTTCTAAGGAATATTACGGAATTACACATTTCGTCTTTACTTTGTTCAGTTTTGAGAGGTCTACTCTCAAAACATTCGTTCATTGAAAACTGGATATTGAAGTAAAAAGAATCAAAACAAACCGAGAACACCGCGTTGAATGAGTTTTTTAATAAGTTCAATTGCTTATTTATTGATTAACCTTCTATCGCTAGAAGAAGTGATCAAGACCCAACCGCAAGGTTGATAAGGTTAAGTGAATAAGGGCGCACGGTGGATGCCTTGGCACTAGGAGCCGATGAAGGACGGGACTAACACCGATATGCTTTGGGGAGCTGTAAGTAAGCTATGATCCAGAGATTTCCGAATGGGGGAACCCAATATCTTTTATAGGATATTACTTTTCAGTGAATACATAGCTGATTAGAGGTAGACGCAGAGAACTGAAACATCTTAGTACCTGCAGGAAGAGAAAGAAAATTCGATTCCCTGAGTAGCGGCGAGCGAAACGGGAAGAGCCCAAACCAACAAGCTTGCTTGTTGGGGTTGTAGGACTCCGTTATGGTAGTCTGTTAGTATAGTTGAAGGATTTGGAAAATTCCGCTAAAGAGGGTGAAAGCCCCGTAGACGAAATGCTGACAACACCTAGGAGGATCCTGAGTACGGCGGAACACGAGAAATTCCGTCGGAATCCGCGGGGACCATCCCGCAAGGCTAAATACTCCCTAGTGACCGATAGTGAACCAGTACCGTGAGGGAAAGGTGAAAAGCACCCCGGAAGGGGAGTGAAATAGATCCTGAAACCGTGTGCCTACAACAAGTCAAAGCTCGTTAATGAGTGATGGCGTGCCTTTTGTAGAATGAACCGGCGAGTTACGATTGCATGCGAGGTTAAGTCGAAGAGACGGAGCCGCAGCGAAAGCGAGT
>NZ_JBIOPO010000001.1:2312500-2710000 GCF_051712785.1 Enterococcus sp. DIV0546 | reverse complement strand
GCAGGGGGTCAGCGGTTCGATCCCGTTAACCTCCATTTTTTGAGCCGTTAGCTCAGTTGGTAGAGCATCTGACTTTTAATCAGAGGGTCACAGGTTCGAGCCCTGTACGGCTCATATTCATATTTCATTTGCGGGTGTGGCGGAATTGGCAGACGCACTAGATTTAGGATCTAGCGCCGCAAGGCGTGGGGGTTCAAGTCCCTTCACCCGCATATTTAGCCGGCTTAGCTCAGTTGGTAGAGCATCTGATTTGTAATCAGAGGGTCGAGGGTTCAAGTCCTTTAGCCGGCACCATTTTGCGGAAATAGCTCAGTGGTAGAGCACCACCTTGCCAAGGTGGGGGTCGCGGGTTCGAACCCCGTTTTCCGCTTAGCCAATTCATTACGCCGGGGTGGCGGAACTGGCAGACGCACAGGACTTAAAATCCTGCGGTGAGTGATCACCGTACCGGTTCGATTCCGGTCCTCGGCATTGTTTTATATTTAGCACCCATAGCTCAACTGGATAGAGTGTTTGACTACGAATCAAAAGGTTAGGGGTTCGACTCCCTTTGGGTGCATAGTTGAGTGATTGACTAAGTTTTAAAAAGGTGCACGTGAGTTTCTTTTTAATTCGATAGTCTTTTTTTATTACTTTAACTTCATAGCCCGGGAAGTAGCTCAGCTTGGTAGAGCACTTGGTTTGGGACCAAGGGGTCGCAGGTTCGAATCCTGTCTTCCCGATTGTGAAAAACAGTACTGATGATCAGTACTGTTTTTTTGTTTAAAATTTAAGTATCGAAGTAGGTGTATTTTTTTGTGATGTGTAATTCTTATCGAAATTGCGACTAAAAATACAGGAATAAAGGACATTGAGAATATATTCGATGGCTAGTTGAGAGGAAAAAGTCGAGACTTTGAAATCTGCATGTTCAACGTTAGGAATGGGCAAAATCACTGTGGCGTATTTAGCTAATTGGCTGTTCAAGTCTGAAGTAATGGCAATAATCGGGGTGCCTCCTTCTGCAAAAATCCGTGCTTCATTTACGATTTCTGCAGTGTTACCACTGTAAGAGACGAGGATGGCTACATCATTTTTGGTGGCATTGATGGCTAAATAAAATTGTTCAGCTTGATAAGGGATTAAATGGATAAATAGCTGAATGCGTAATAACTTTGTTTGAAAATCCGTTAAGCGAATGTAGGAGTTACTGACACCCACTGCTAAAATATTTTCAGCGGTTAAAAGTAAATCAATGCTTTTATTTAACATGGCCTCGGTTAATAACTGTTGGGTGGATTGAACAGTTTCAGTCGTTAACTGCGCAATTTTCTTGGCAATTAGTAAATCAGAATCTTGCGCTAAAAAAGGCATATTCGCATCAACATTCCGGATTGCTTGGTAGTGAATTTCTAAGTCGCGGGACAAGCGGATTTTAAATTCTTTGAAACCGCTAGTTTCTGTTTTTTTACACAAACGAACAATCGTGGAGGTTGAAGAGTTGGTGGCTTCTGCTAGTTCATAAATCGACATATGCAGGACTCGTTCAGTATGAGATAAAATAAAATCAATAATTAGCCCTTCGTTATATGTATAGCGTTCTTTTTGTTCTAAACATTCGATTAGATTCAATGGGTTCACCTCTCTGTGGTACTTTGTTTCGCTTTCAGTATACCTTAAGCGTATGAATTATGAAACATAGTTACAGAATCAGTTAGTCGTATTTACATCAGAAAGCGGTTTCTTTATGATGAGGATATCACAAAGGATTAAGGAGAGAAGTGAAATGGATAAGTTAACAAACTGGGTGGAGCAAGCCGTAGTGCCTAAAGTTTCAAGGATTACAAGTTTACGTTATTTTCAAGCCTTAAGAAATGGTTTTTTTGCAATTATGCCGTTAACAATTATTGGATCGATTTTTATGTTGATTACAGATTTTCCAGTAGCAGGGTATGGCGATTTTATGGCTGGAATTTTCGGTGCAGATTGGGCGGATATGATTTCACCAGCTTATCGAGCGACTTTCAACATGATGGGAATTATTTTTGCCGGGACGATGTCCTATAAATTGGCGGAAAGTTACGAAATGGATCGTTTAACTTCATTAATTTTAGGCATTGTCGCTTACGTAGTCGTTTTACCGAAAACGGTGACCACTGAATCAGGCGAAGTTGTGACGAAAGTTTTATCGTTTGATTGGTTAGGAACGCAAGGGGTGATTACGGCCATTATTATGTCAATTCTTTCGGTTGAGTTGACTCGTTTCTGTATTAAGAAAAAATTAGTCATCAAAATGCCTGACAGCGTGCCTGCTATGGTGAGCCAAGCTTTTAGTGCATTGATTCCTGGGATTTTTGTGGTAGCGGTGGCTTTATTGATTAATGGGATTGGGCTTTCGTTTGCGGATTCCTTCCCGCAATTAATTTATGCGGTGATTCAAGCGCCACTGCAAGGTTTAATCGGAACCCCTTTTGCAATTATTATTGTGGCTGGCTTAAATGGACTGTTCTGGTGGTTTGGAATTCATCCAACTGTCATCAATTCCATGCTATATCCTATTTTATATGCGAATGCAGACAAAAACCAAAGCTTAGCGGAATTAGGACAATTAACTGCTCAAAGTGGCAACTTTGGCACGGTCCAAATGCTCGATCAATTTGCCACAATTGGAGGCGCTGGTTGCACGGTTGGCTTGGCTATTGCAATGGCCATCGTCGGACATTCATCTAGAATGAAAGCCATGTCGAAAATTTCGTTTGTTCCAGCATTTTTCAACATTAATGAACCCTTGATTTTTGGACTCCCAGTTATTTTTAACCCTTTATTATTGATTCCGATTGCGGTCGCGCCGATTGTATCGGTCTTGATTGCCTTTCTGTCAATGAAAATTGGGTTCATGCCAATGTTTACAAACATTCAAGCACCATGGGCTACGCCCTTTCTGTTTTCGGGCTTTTTAGTGGGAAAATGGCAAGGTGCAGTGACGCAAGTTTTAGCTGTTGCCGCTAGTGTTGTTATTTATTATCCATTTGTAAAAGCCTTAGATCGACAATATCAAAAAGAAGAAGCCCATGAAGTACCAGAAACATTGTAGAGAAAGAGGAGTGAAGGAAATGCATGTTGAGAATGATGAAAATATTTGCTGTGAAGTGGAAAAAGGAATGGAAAAAATGTATCATCCGATGGTGCCCGAGTTGGTTCAAACCTCTTCCTTTTATTTTCCAACTTACGAAGAATTTATGGCAGCGAGTATAGATGAAAAAAATAATTATGTTTACACACGTGGCACCAACCCCACAACAGAAATTTTAGAGAAAAAAATTGCTCGTTTGGAACGTGGAGAAAAATGTAAAGTTTTTGCCTCAGGAATGGGCGCTATTTCGGCAACGCTGTTTACGTTGCTCCAACAAGGTGATCATGTTTTAATGGTCAATACAATTTATGGAGAATCTGTTTCATTTGTGCAATATTTAGAGAAATTTGGCGTATCCTTGACCAAAGTAGACGTTGCAGAAACAGAAGAACTTTTTCAATTTGTTCAGGAAAACACCAAAGTCATTTACTTTGAAAGTCCGTCCTCACAAAAGTTTGAACTGCTAGATTTAGAAAAAATAACTGCGTTAGCACAAAAAATTGGCGCATACACTGTCATTGATAACACGTGGGCGTCACCGTTATTTCAGCATCCTTTATGCCATAATGTGGACCTGGTGATTCATTCTTGTTCCAAATATATTGGTGGTCATTCGGATATTGTAGCAGGGGCTGTCATTGGCAAAGCAGCGCTTGTAGATCAAATTTTTGAACATGGTCATCAAGCTTTAGGAGCAGTCAATAGTCCCTTCAATTCTTGGTTAGCGTTACGAGGTATTCGTACCATGCCCGTTCGGTTGGCGCATCAGTCTCAAGCCATCCAAACGGTGCTGTCGGTTTTGCAAAAGGATTCGCGAATCAGCCGCTTATATCATCCTTTTGTAGGGAATAAACAACAACAAGCGTTAGCAGAAAAATATTTAACAGGTTATGGCTCATTGTTTGCGATTGATTTAAAAGATACCGATTTTGAACGTTTGAAAACATTTGTGAATGCATTGACGCTGGTCACAATTGGGGTCAGTTGGGGTGGCTTTGAAAGTTTGGCCTTGCCTGTATTCAAAGGCAATAACTTGGCAGCTGTTCAGAAAAGAGGCTTGTCGCCAGCGCACATTCGCATGTACGTTGGTTTGGAAGAGCCAACATCTATTATCGAAGATATTCAACAAGCCTTGGATCAAGCCTATGGCGAAGAATAGTTTTTGTGAGACATTAAGGCGGAGCCATTGTCTGCCTGTGATTTAATAACATATTTTCATTTTTAGGAGGGGAACTTAAGTCAGTTTGACTGAGGTTGCTCCTCCTGTTTTGCATTTTTTTATTAAAGTCAAAGCGTTCCTCTTTATTTAATAGGCAAAGTTCGATATAATAATGGTCAATATTAGTCAAGAGAGAAGAAGGATGGAAGACTATGAGTAATCAAAATACGTCAGATTTAATCGAGGCTTATTTAAAAAAGATTTTAGAAGAAAGTAATAAAATTGAAATCCGTCGGGCGGAAATGGCTAATTTATTTAATTGCGTTCCTTCACAAATTAACTATGTAATTAATACACGTTTTACCATCCAACGAGGCTACGCAGTTGAAAGTAAACGTGGTGGAGGCGGCTATATTCGCATTGTCAAAGTACAAATTTCAGATAACGATCAATTACTAAAACAAATGGATCAATTGATTGGCGCAACCTTAACAGAAAAAGATGCGCTAACATTTATTCAAACATTGTATGAAGAAGAAGTGATTACGAAAAAGGAAGGCAATTTAATGCTAGCTGCTTTAAGTAAAAGCACATTAAATGGTCTGGGGAATCACGAAGATTTTCTAAGAGCTCAAATAATGCGTTCATTTTTAGAGCGCTTGAGCTATGAGGAGGAATAACTATGGATGAACTATTTACAGAAAGTGCGAAAGCCGTACTGGCGATTGCCCAAGAAGAAGCGAAGTATTTTCGTCACCAATCCGTCGGTTCTGAGCATTTATTATTAGCACTCGTTTTAGAACCAAATGGGATTGCCGGAAAAACATTACGACAATTGAATACTGACACAGAAGACATCCGTGAAGAAATTGAGCATTTAAGTGGCTATGGCACCATGCAAAGTCCAATGGGAAATAACAACTTATACTTACCTTATTCACCAAGAGCCAAACAAATCTTTGCCTATGCTGGAGATGAAGCGAAGCGCTTAGGGGCTCAAAAGATTGGTACCGAGCATTTATTATTAGGCTTGTTAAGAGACGAAGAAATTTTAGCGTCTAGAATTTTAGTGAATTTGGGATTAAGCTTATCCAAAATGCGTCAATTATTATTGAAAAAAATGGGCGTTTCCGAACCCAATGGCGCACAACGTCGTCGGAATGGTCAAAATAAAAATACGCCACAAGGGACGCCAACATTGGATTCTTTAGCAAGAGATTTAACCAAGTTAGCACGAGAACAAAGCTTGGATCCAGTAGTTGGTCGCGGTACCGAAGTCCGTCGTTTGATCCAAATTTTGAGTCGCCGTACCAAAAACAATCCTGTCTTAGTCGGTGAACCAGGTGTTGGGAAAACAGCGATAGCAGAAGGCTTAGCCCAGAAAATTGTCAACCGAGAAGTCCCTGAAGATATGCAAGGCAAACGTTTAATGATGCTAGACATGGGTGCCTTGGTTGCTGGAACCAAATATCGAGGTGAGTTCGAAGATCGCTTGAAAAAAGTTGTCGATGAAATCTATCAAGATGGACAAGTCATTTTATTTATCGACGAATTGCATACCTTGATCGGTGCTGGCGGTGCAGAAGGGGCGATTGATGCTTCAAATATTTTAAAACCTGCTTTAGCACGTGGTGAGTTGCAAACCATTGGTGCGACAACTCTGGATGAATACCAAAAATATATTGAAAAAGATGCCGCTTTGGAACGTCGTTTTGCCCGTATTCAAGTAGCAGAACCAACGCCAGAAGAAGCAGAAGAAATTCTAAAAGGCTTGCGTTCACGCTATGAAAAACATCATGGCGTAGAAATTACAGATGAAGCTCTACATGCAGCGGTTCAATTATCGATTCGCTATTTAAATGACCGCCAATTACCAGATAAAGCAATTGATTTAATGGACGAATCTGCAGCAAAAGTTCGTTTAGATAAGGCAGATCAACCTTCAGAAATTAATGAATTGCGTACCGAAATTTCTCAATTAATTACGGAAAAAGAAGAGGCCATTCAAAACCAATCATTTGAAAGTGCCGCTCGGATTCGTCAAAAAGAAAAACAAGTAATGGAAAAACTAGAAGAATTGATTGCAGTGAAAGAAAAAAGTCTGTCTGGTTACAGTACGCAAGTAACAGAAGAAGACGTGGCTGGAGTCGTTTCACAATGGACAGGCGTTCCTTTGCAGCAGCTAGAGAAGAAAGAAAGC
Source organism: Enterococcus sp. DIV0546 (assembly GCF_051712785.1). NCBI lineage: Bacteria > Bacillati > Bacillota > Bacilli > Lactobacillales > Enterococcaceae > Enterococcus > Enterococcus sp. DIV0546. The sequence continues at coordinate 2,703,529 of NZ_JBIOPO010000001.1, read as the reverse complement.
GAACGATTGATGGAATTAGAAACCATTTTACATCAACGGGTCGTTGGCCAAAATGAAGCAGTTGAAGCTGTTTCACGCGCTATCCGTCGTGCGCGTAGTGGCTTGAAAGACCCAGCAAGACCGATTGGTTCCTTCATGTTCTTAGGACCAACAGGGGTTGGGAAAACAGAACTTGCCAAAGCCTTAGCCGAAGCGATGTTTGGCAGCGAAGAAGCGTTGATTCGCGTGGACATGTCTGAGTTTATGGAAAAATACAGCACTAGCCGTTTAATCGGTTCTCCTCCAGGTTATGTCGGCTACGAAGAAGGCGGCCAACTAACTGAAAAAATTCGTCAACGTCCTTATTCCGTTATTTTGCTAGATGAAGTAGAAAAAGCCCATCCAGATGTCTTTAATATTTTATTACAAGTCTTAGATGATGGCCATTTAACGGATGCCAAAGGACGAAAAGTCGATTTCCGTAACACGATTTTAATCATGACCTCCAACTTAGGAGCAACAGCGATTCGTGAAGAAAAACATGTCGGCTTCAATGTGAAAGACATTTCTAAAAATCATGAATTAATGCAAAAACGAATCATGGAAGAATTGAAAAAAGCCTTCCGTCCAGAATTCTTAAACCGAATTGATGAAACGGTTGTATTCCATTCCTTGAAACAAGAGGAAATTCATGAAATCGTAAAAATTATGAGTCAATCTGTCGTGAAACGGATGGCCGAACAAGAGGTTAAAGTGAAAATCACACCAGCTGCAATTGAAGTTATTGGTAAAGTCGGGTTTGATCCAGAATATGGCGCACGTCCAATTCGTCGGGCCTTGCAAAAAGAAGTGGAAGATCGTTTAAGTGAAGCCCTTCTTTCTGGTCAAATTCAGTTAGGGGATAAAGTAACTTTAGGCGCTAGCAAAGGCAAAATTACGTTAAATGTGCGGGCACCAAAAGCACCAAAAACAGAAGCGAAAGAATTACAAACTGTATAGATGAGATGCGAAGTCTGGTATAAAAACCATTTAGGGTTTTTATACCAGGCTTTTCTATTTTCCAGTGGCGATTTCTTTTTGAGAATTGCCAGATTGATTTTTCTGTGCTACGTTAATAAGGAGGGGTGATGGAATGGAACAATCTTTTTTTCGAGAATTACTACATTATCAGCGTCCAAAGGATAATCCTTTTCGACTAGTGTTTGCTGGCTTGGTTATGTTCAGCATTCTTTTTTTGGGCTATATCAATCATCAATTATTGATTTCAAGCTTTGGCTCGTTAGGTATTTTTACTTTTTTATATTATCAGCCGCTACCATTAAAACAGTTAATGACTCGTTTATCTGTGGTCGGTAGTTACCTTTTTTTAGGAAATTTGTTAGGCATGTTATCGACCCATATTGCATGGCTCATTCCCATTGTTGTTGCACTGGTCGGTTTTGGTGGCCGCTTTTTCTTTGAAGTCTACGATATTTCAAAACCAGGGGCCTTCTTTGGTGTGATGGTGACAGCGATGGGTGCCAGTACGAGCATTCCGTTAGCAAAAATTCCGTTCATGAGTGGCTGTATGTTATTAGGCATTGGCTTTTCCATTTTGTTTGCACTAGTGTTGCATTTTACAGAGAAGGAAATCAGTGCCCCGCTAGCTAAGCGATCATTACGGGAACGAATTTATCGGCATCCAGAAGCGCCATTAGATAGCATATATTATAGCTTTGTCTTATTTTTTGCTGTATATATCAGCGAAAGTTTACATTTACAGAATCCATATTGGCTAGTCGTTTCCTGTGCATCCATTTTACAAGGAGACAATTTACGTGCGATTAAGCAGCGAAATATTCAGCGAATTTTTGGCACAACGATTGGATTGGTTATTTCCGCTTTTCTGCTTAATTTAGCTTTGACAACTTTTGAATCGATTGTCGTGATTACAATCTTATTTGTGACCGTTGAGTATTTTATTCGTCGTAATTATGGATTGGCGCAATTTTTCACAACGCCTATGGCTCTGATGCTTTCATTGCTCGTTCGTCAGCAGTACGTGATAACGTTGATTCAATTCCGCTTTTTGGGGATTGTTTTAGGCAGCTTGTTAGGCTTAGCGGCAGCGTGGTTATTTACCGTTGTAGTAACGTTTTATGAACGAAAATATCACTTGAACGAGTGACTAAAGAATAGATGACCAGTAATTAAAAAAGAACATTTGGTAGGTAAGCGGATGGTGCTTCTCTACCAAAATTTTTTTCGGAAACATTGTGAAAAATGTACGTTTAATACAGATAGGCTCTTTTAAAGTTTGTGAACGTATGATACTATTAAACGGTCATAAAGAAGGAGGCTATATTTATGATTGAACTGATTGCAACTGCAGAATCTGTTGAGCAGGCTGTAGAATTACTCGCAACAGGTGTGGATACATTATATATTGGAGAAGAAACATTCGGGTTGCGTTTGCCCGTATCTTTTACACGAGATGAACAACGCGAGATTGTGAAACGTGCACATGAAATGGGCAAACAAGTGCTAGTTGCAGTAAATGGCATTATGCACCCTGAAAAAATGAAATTAGTCCCAGAGTATCTGACATTTTTAAAAGAAATCAACGTCGATAAAATTACTTTGGGTGATCCAGGTATTGTGTTTATTATGCAACGAGATGGATTAGAAATTCCTTACGTTTATGATGGCGAAACTTTGGTAACGAGCTCACGTCAAATCAATTTTTGGAGTAAACGAGGAGCCATCGGAGCTGTCCTAGCTCGGGAAGTACCTTTTGAAGAAATGGTCGCAATGGAAGAAAACTTAGCAGTTCCAGCTGAAATTCTTGTCTATGGGGCGACGTGTATTCATCAATCGAAACGCCCATTAATTCAAAATTACTACAATTACACAAAGAACGACAAAGGGGTTACAAAAGACGAAGGGCTGTTTATTTCTGAACCCAAAAAACCAGAAACCCACTATTCCATTTATGAAGATAGTCATGGTACGCATATTTTTGCCAATAACGATGTGAACTTGATGAATGAGTTAACAAACTTGTATGACCATCACTATCGTACATGGAAGCTCGATGGCCTTTACACGCCAGGTGAAAATTTTGTCGCGATTGCTCGCTTATTTGCTGAAGCGAAAGCAGCACTTGAAGCGGGAACTTGGTCAGAAGATCAAGCAGCTCATGCAACAGCTGAAATTGAAAAATTACATCCAACAGGTCGTGGCTTAGACAATGGTTTCTTTGATTTAAGTGCCGATGCAATAAAATAAATTGATTCATTTAAGGGGAAGAAGAACATGAAAGTAATGACAGAACGAACATTGAAGCGTCCCGAGGTGTTGGCTCCAGCCGGGACGCTAGAAAAACTAAAAGTCGCAATTCGTTACGGTGCCGATGCCGTTTATATCGGAGGGAATGCCTACGGTCTGCGTAGCCGCGCAGGAAATTTCACGCCAGAAGAAATGGCGGAAGGCGTAGCCTTTGCCCGCGAACATAATGCGAAAGTTTATGTCGCTGCCAATATGGTCACTCATGAAGGAAACCAGGAAGGGGCAGGAGCGTTTTTCAGAGAATTGCGAGACATCGGAATTTCAGCTGTGATTGTTTCCGATCCAGCTTTAATCGAAATTTGTGCGACAGAAGCACCAGGTTTACCCATCCATTTATCGACACAAGCTTCAGCAACCAACTATGAAACATTAGAATTTTGGAAAAATGAAGGCTTAGAACGTGTGGTATTAGCGCGCGAAGTTTCAATGGAGGAAGTTGCAGCGATTCGTGAAAATACGGACATTGAGATTGAAGCCTTTATTCATGGAGCAATGTGTATTTCATATTCAGGACGTTGTACTTTATCCAACCATATGTCGATGCGGGATGCCAATCGTGGCGGTTGCTCTCAATCTTGTCGTTGGAAATACGAGTTATTTGATATGCCTTTTGGGACAGAACGTCGGAGCAAAACCAGCGAAGGGGAAGTTGAAGAAGAGTTTTCAATGAGCGCCGTAGATATGTCTATGATTGAACATATTCCAGAATTAATTGAAAATGGTGTCGATAGTTTTAAAATTGAAGGCCGCATGAAATCCATTCACTATGTTTCGACAGTCGCTAATGTGTATAAAAAAGCCGTCGATTCTTACATGGAAGATCCTGAAAACTATGTCTGCCAACAAGAGTGGATTGATGAATTATGGAAAGTAGCACAACGTGAATTAGCAACTGGATTTTATTACAATACACCAAGTGAAAATGAACAATTATTCGGCGAACGTCGTAAAATTCCACAATATAAATTTGTTGGCGAAGTGATTGCGTACAACGAAAAGACGCAAGTCGCGACAATTCGTCAACGGAACCTTTTCAGTGTCGGCGATGAAATTGAATTTTATGGTCCCGGGTTTACCCATTTCCACCAAACCGTTAAAGAGATGTATAATGAAGACGGTGAAGCGATCGATCGGGCACCTAATCCCATGATGTTATTAACGATGGAAGTGACCCAACCTGTTGCAGTCGGCGATATGATTCGTAAGAAAAAATAAACCAGCCAAAAGGAGGAGTAAATATGAGTGTCCGCGTGAATGATTTATTAAAATTACCGTCTTTGCGAGAAGCAACGGTACTTTCTGGTAAAAACCAATTGGACACATCTGTTGCTTCTCTTTCTTTTTTAGAAGTCTCTGATATGTCTTTGTTTTCGGAAAAACTTCACAAAACAAATGAATACCATGCTGGCGAAATTTTGATTGGTTCATTTTGTGCCATTCGTCATGATGTGGTGAAGCAATGCGAAACGATTCGGCATCTCCATGAATTAGGCGAAGTAGGCCTAATCTTGTACTACGTTGGGATTATCGTACCGAAAGTTGCAGAGGAAGTGATTCAATTAGCGGATTCTTTAGGTTTCATTTTAATCCAAATGCCTAAAAATGATCCCACATTACGCTACAACGAAGTCATTTATGAAGTCATGAAATTGTTAGTCAATAAAAATAAAATGGCTTCTTTTGCAACGGACCTCTTGGAAAAAGTTTCCCTTTTGCCTGAACAAAACCGCAGTGTGGAAATGACCTTGAAAATCCTATCCGATTTTTTAAAAGTCAATATTGCGTTAACCACCTATACCAATGAAATCATCAGCACCATCAATTGGCCGCGAAGCACGAAATTACCCTTAACCAAGTTACTTTATCAATCACAAGAGAAAGTAGCGCTGGGAGAAACGACCTACTTCATTACCTCGCAAAAACTTCCTCAGAAAGATGGACAAACCTTGAAGCTTTACTTCATTCGAGAAGAAGAGCAGTTAACCTCTTTTGAGATGAATCAAGCGGTGGAAGTCGTTCAGATGGCTCTGAATTTATGGGGGAAAAACTATGACGAAGTCAGTGAGTATGCCTTAGTTCAAGCAATCATTAACGATGAAAGTGATAAGATGTACCAATTAGCCAAAAAATTAATGATTGATATTTCTTCTGTCGAAACGATGTGGCTTTTGCCTATTTGGCAACAAGGACAAGAAATCCACGCTATTCAGCAAGATTTGAAAGATTTCCTACGTTACTATTACCAAACAACGATTGTCCAGCAAACAGAAAATTACCTGATTGTTCTCTTAGGTAATTATTTACACAAACAGCCTGAAGCCACGATTAGTAAAGAATACTTGCAAGCCACAGACTATCAGGACTATTTAGGTGAAATCATCCTTTGTCCGAAAGTTCGTAACACGACTGAAGTGCGTGTCAGCTACCAAACCGCTAATCAAGTCGCGCCGTTTTTAAAGCGCGTCTATCCACAAAGAAAAGTGTTATCAATCGCGGAAATTCGTACAGTTCAACAAATGATGACGTGTCTCCAAGCAGGAGAAGAAGCAATCCAACAACGCTTAGCAGTTATCCAACCTCTCTTAAAAGAATCAGAGCAGTTAATGACATTAGGGACGTTTTTACTAGATGCAAGTAGTGATTTTAAAGAATGCGGCGAACGCCTATTTGTTCATAAAAATACGGTCAAATATCGTATCAGTAAAATTAATGAAGCGCTCGGCTATGATATGACTAACGCCGCCGAAGCCTATGAAGTCTATTTGGCGATGATCTTATATCGCTTGGTCACGAATGAATGAAAAAAGCAGACAATCGGCAGTAGCCGATTTGTCTGCTTTTTTATTTTAAGCCAAAACTTCCTCGATATTTTTTTTCAATTTGAAAAAGACCTATGACTGATTTTTCGTTATAATTGAAAAAATAATTAAGGAGGAATGAGAATGAAATTAAAAAACGAGCAACAACAATCGTGGCTTAGCTTAGCATTTGTTTGGGCGGGCGCAATGATTAGCGTGCCAGGATTAATTATTGGAGGAACGTTAGTTGCAGGCATGCCTTTATGGGAAGCTTTGTTAACAGGATTTATTGGTTACGGTATTATTGTTATTTTAATGATTTTACAAGGAATTCAAAGTTCCGACTTACAAGAACCTTCTGTCAAAGTCGCTTCTCAAGTGTTTGGCATTCAAGGTTCGCAAAAGATTATTTCCATTATTCTAGCGATTGCTTGCTTAGGTTGGTTTGGTTTGCAAGCCAATGTCAGCGGCGGCGCCTTCACGAACTTTTTAAAAATTTACGGCATTGATTTACCTGTGTCGCTTTCTTCCTTAATCTGGGGAATTATCATGCTTATTTCGGCTCTTTATGGCATAAAAATATTGAAAATTCTGAATTATTTTGCGGTTCCTGTGTTAGTTCTGGTTTGTCTTTATGGCTTGGTGGCTTCGTTAAGAAACAACGGTTGGGAAGCTGTTAGTCAATATACACCTCAAACAGCAGGAAGCTTTATGTCAGGTCTTTCAATGACTGTCGGTTCTTTTGCATTAGGCGCAGTAATTGCTGGAGATTACTCTCAATATGTTTCTTCTCGTAAAGATGTGGTTAAAGCGGCCACCTTAGGGATTTTACCGACAGGCTTGTTGATGATTGGCGTTGGTGCGGTCTTGACCATTGCTTCGAACACCGCAGATATCACGGAAGTTTTTATGAATCTCGGTTTTCCATTTTTAGGAATTATTGCGCTAATTTTAGCAACTTGGACCACGAATGCCGTGAATGCTTTTTCTGGCGGACTGGCCTTGATTAATGTCTTTGATATTCCAAAAGAAAAAGAAAAAGTCGCTGTCGGTGCGGCCGGCGCCATTGGAACCTTATTAGCAGTCGTGGGGATTTTAAATTACTTTACGCCGATTATGTCTGTCCTTTCTGCGATGGTTCCACCAGTGGCTGGTGTAATGATTGCTGCCTATTGGTTGATTAACAAAGGTGATCGAACCAAATGGCAGCCAACGCCTGGCGTGAATAAATTAGGTGTTTTTTCATGGCTAATTGGTGCTGCAGTGGGGGGCATTCCGGTGATTATGAGTTTCTTTCCCAATGCCCCTCAATTGCCTAACCAACCGCTAATTGGCATTGTTTTATCGTTTGTTATTTATTATTTCGGTGCAAAACGTCAACAGACGAACACCGAATCATTAGAAATGGAATGAAGAAGAGGAGTGTCGGAGAATGCGTTATTTAGATGCAGAAGCAATTGAGAATATAGCTACAGGAGCAGCTTTTTTAGGGACAGGAGGTGGCGGTGATCCCTACATTGGTAAAATGATGGCTTTGTCCGCCATCGAAGAAAACGGACCTGTCAAACTGGTTTCTCCAGAAGAAATTGCCGCGGAGGATTTTTTCCTACCCGCCGCAATGATGGGTGCCCCATCTGTCGCAATTGAAAAATTTCCCAAAGGCGACGAATTCGTCCGTGTCTTTGAGAAGTTAGGAAAATATTTAGACCAAGAAACGATTGCGGGAACCTTTCCAATGGAAGCTGGGGGCGTCAATTCAATGATTCCAATTGTTGTTGCAGCGAAGCTAGGCATTCCCTTGGTGGATTGTGATGGTATGGGGCGGGCCTTTCCAGAATTGCCTATGGTAACGTTCCATTTGAATGGGATGTCAGCGACCCCTATGGCAATTACCGATGAAAAAGGAAATATCGGCATTATGGAAACGATTGATAATACTTGGACAGAACGTCTTGCTCGTGTTCAAACGGTTGAAATGGGCGCTAGTGCTTTAGTGAGCATTTATCCCGCGACAGGCAAACAATTACAAGACTATGGTATTCATAACATCGTGACATTATCAGAAGAAATTGGCAAAGTGATTCGAGGTACCTATGCAGATGAACAAGAAAAACGCCAAGCATTAGTAGAAGTTACGGATGGCTTTGAATTGTTCCAAGGAAAAATTCTAGATGTAGAACGAGAAGTAAAAGGTGGCTTCAATTTGGGACGTGTCAAATTGAGTGGCTTAAACAGTGACGCTGGTTCAGAAGCAGTCGTCCATTTTCAAAATGAAAATTTAATTGCCGAGAAAGATGGTCAGGTGATTGCGATGACGCCTGATTTGATTTGTATGGTAGATTTAGAAACTTTAACGCCTGTGACAACAGAAAGCTTGAAATACGGCAAACGTGTCCAAGTAATGGGCTTGAAAGCGAATGCCGCTTGGCGAACGAAAAAAGGTATCGAAACAGTGGGTCCTCGGTATTTCGGCTACGAAATGGATTATCAACCACTAGAAAACTTAGTAGCGAAGGAGGACAAATAAATGTATAAAATTGGTATCGATGTCGGTGGCACAAATACAGATGCTGTTATTTTAGATCATCAATTAAACTTGATTCATTCAGTGAAAGTTCCAACAACCGATGATATTCAAACAGGGATTGCCGGTGCCTTAAATAAAGTCTTGGCAGAATCAGCAGTGGACCCAACCAAAGTCACACATGCAATGTTGGGCACGACCCAATGTACGAATGCCATTGTTGAGCGAAAAAAATTAGCAAAAGTTGGGGTCCTTCGTTTGGGCTATCCAGCAACCGCTTCGGTCTTGCCTTACACAGCTTGGCCCAAGGATTTAGTGGCTACTCTTTCAGAAACGTATGCTTTAGCACATGGCGGCTACGAATATGATGGACAACCATTGACTGCACTGGACGAAGAAGAATTACGTGGGATTTTGGCGTCTTGGCGAGGAGAAGTAGAGGCAATCGCAGTAATTGGCGTTTTTTCTTCTTTAAAAAATGACCAAGAATTGTTTGTTCAAGCGCTTGCGAAGGAAGTGTTAGGGGCAGATGTTCCTGTATCTTGCTCCTCAATGATTGGGTCTGTCGGTTTAATTGAACGGGAAAATGCGACAATTTTGAATGCTGCGTTGCACAAAGTAATTAAAGTGACCAGCGAAGGCTTTGAACAAGCCTTAGAACAAGAAAAAATTCATCACGCCCAAGTGTACTTATGTCAAAATGATGGTACGTTAATGTCGTTAACGTATGCCAAACAGTTTCCTATTTTAACCATTGCTTGTGGACCAACCAATAGTATTCGTGGCGCTTCTTACTTAGCTGGCTTGAAAGATGCGGTTGTTTTAGATGTTGGTGGCACAACGTCCGACATTGGCGTGTTAGTGGATGGCTTTCCAAGAGAATCTTCACTGGCCGTTGATGTTGGCGGGGTACGGACCAATTTTAGAATGCCAGATATCGTGTCAATTGGTGTCGGCGGCGGCAGTCTAGTGCGTGAACAACCAGATGGTTCTGTGACAGTTGGCCCCGATAGTGTCGGCTACCGTATTACACAAGAGGCCCTTGTTTTTGGCGGCACACAATTAACGACCACTGATATTGCGGTTCGCTTAGGCCATGCCCAAGTTGGTGATCCTAGTAAAGTGGCTCATTTAGACCAAGCGTTTGCGGAAAAAGTGTACCAAAAAATTGGCGAATTGGTCAGTGAAGCGATTGATCGCATGAAAACCAGTTCCGCAGACGTGACGGTCGTTTTAGTTGGTGGTGGGAGTATTATCATCCCCGAAGAATTGACAGGCGTTAAAGCGCTAATTCGCAACGAAAACGGGGCAGTGGCGAATGCCATCGGTGCCTCTATCGCTCAGATTAGCGGACAATACGAACAAATTTATGTCTATTCAAAAATCCAACGAGACGCGGCGTTGGCCGATGCCCAAGAAAAAGCCGTCCAACAAGCTGAACTTGCGGGTGCAGTCCCTGGCACAATCGAGTTAGTCGAGGTGGAAGAAACACCACTCGCCTATCATCCAGAAAATGCAACCCGCTTACGAGTAAAAGTGGTTGGGAACATGTATTAAAAGAAAGGAAATCCTCTGGCATATGAGGGTTTCCTTTTTGTGCTATAGTAAAAGAAAAAGAAGGAGGAATAACTATGGCTAAATTATTCGCCTACCAAATTGGTCAAAACCCTCGTATTCAAACGGACCTTTTGGTAGATCCTCAGCTGTTTGAAGATGAGCATGGCTGTGTGGGTGCAGTGGGCTTCGGGTTAGCAGATTGTGTTCAAACCGGAATGTTTACAGATATTGAAGTGATAAAACGGTATCTTCACGAAGCAACCTACGTTTTTATTAATGGTGACTTTGACCGACTAAGTTATTTAGAAATTGGGATTGCACTTTCCTTAGGAAAAACACTTTACGTCATTACAATGAACCCAAACGTAACGAAAGAAGATTTAGGAATTCCCTTCGACAATGCTACGATTGAATTCCTTTCCCCCAGTGCTTTTACGGAACGAATCCATGAAACAGAAGCAGCAGAAAACTAAACAAAAGTAAGTAATACGACTGTCTTTTTTTGCTATTTTTTGCGATAATAAGGGAGAAAGTTCAAATTGAAAGGGAGCCAGAATAAATGAAAACCTATGATTATATTGTTATTGGTGGCGGTAGTGGCGGGATTGCTTCTGCTAACCGCGCAGGAATGCACGGAGCCAACGTCCTTTTAATTGAGGGCAACGAAATTGGTGGGACCTGTGTCAACGTTGGTTGTGTGCCTAAAAAAGTCATGTGGCAAGCCAGCAGCATGATGGAAATGATGGAAAGAGACACAGCAGGCTACGGGTTTGATGTTGAAATCAAAAATTTTAGCTTTAAACAATTAGTTGAAAATCGTGAAAAATATATCGACTTCTTACATGGTGCGTATAATCGTGGTTTAGACAGTAACAACATTGAACGTATCCATGGTTACGCTACGTTTACTGGGGAGCAAACAATTGAAGTCAATGGGACAGAATATACGGCGCCGCACATTTTAATCGCGACAGGTGGTCGTCCGAAAAAACTAGGTATTCCAGGAGAAGAATATGCCTTAGATTCAAACGGCTTCTTTGCGTTAGAAGAAATGCCAAAACGTGTGGTCTTTGTGGGTGCAGGTTACATCGCAGCCGAATTAGCAGGAACCTTACATGGCTTAGGCGCAGAAACACATTGGGCCTTCCGTCATGAACGACCATTACGAAGCTTTGATGACATGCTTTCTGAAAAAGTCGTAGAACGCTATCAAGAAATGGGCATGCAAATTCATCCGAATGCAACACCAGCTAAAATTGAAAAAACGGCGCAGAATGAGTACGTTATTACATTTGAAAATGGTGAATCAATCACGACAGATGCCGTGATTTTCGGGACAGGCCGTCAGCCGAACACGGATCAATTAGGCTTAGAAAATACGAAAGTAGCTCTTGATGAAAAAGGCTACGTCAAAGTAGATAAATTCCAAAATACCACGCAAAATGGCATCTACGCAGTCGGCGATGTCATTGGGAAAATCGACTTAACGCCAGTCGCGATTGCCGCTGGTCGGCGCCTGTCTGAACGTTTATTTAACGGACAAACCGATTTATATTTGGATTATAACTTGGTACCAACGGTGGTCTTTACCCATCCACCAGTTGCGACAATTGGCTTGACGGAAAAAGCAGCGCTTGAAGAATATGGTGAAGACCAAGTGAAAATCTATCGCTCTAGCTTTACGCCAATGTATTTCGCTTTAGGAGAATACCGTCAAAAATGCGACATGAAATTAATCTGTGTCGGCAAAGAAGAAAAAATTGTCGGTTTGCATGGCATCGGCATCGGTGTTGACGAAATGCTACAAGGCTTTGCAGTCGCTATTAAAATGGGCGCGACCAAAGCAGATTTTGATAATACTGTTGCGATTCATCCAACAGGCTCAGAAGAATTTGTAACAATGCGATAAAAGGCGAATAAACCCCAAAAAAGAGCGTTGCTGATGCAACGCTCTTTTTTGAATACACGAGTTATTTCATTCAATTTATAACCAATTGGGTGCTGACAAACGTGATGAAATTAGCTATTTTCTATTATCAGTTGCAACATTTTTTTCATTAAAATGTTGATATAAGGAAGTATCAGAAACGAGTAATTCAATGATTTCAGATTTATCTATAATAGTAATTCTTTGTCGAGATAAAAACGCAATAAATTGTGGTAAAAATCTTTTGGCATAGATATCTAAATATAACTTTGTGGTTTGATTATTATAGGTGACTAGTAAGTAAAAATAGTCGGGACTACTATCAAAAGCGGACACTCTTATCTTTTTGGTATAAATGATTTCTATGGATTCAATTTCAGAATAAGGAATTTTTATTTGTGAAGAACTGTTTTTTATGCATTCAATGATTTTCAGAATCGGGTTTCTGGAGAATTGATGGACCATAATATCTTGTTGGTTAATTATCCAATAATCTGAAAAGATGATTGGAAAAACTAAAAGTAGACCGATAAATATGATTGCACTAAACAACCAAAAAGGTTGATAACCAAAACCAGTAAGTAGCAAAGAGAAACAAGTCCAAACAATACAAAATAAAATTCCTTTTTTTAGATTATAAATTTTTCCAACAACTTGGGGCTTTTTAAAATAAGGACTACCTTGGATTAGCTCATCAATAGAAACATTGTATAAATCAGAAAGCATCAGTAAATTATCAATTGAAGGGATGGATTGTCCATTTTCCCATTTGGAAACAGCTTGTGTAGTGACATGTAATTTTTGGGCAATTTGTTCTTGCGTATAGTGATTATTTATTCTCCGTGTTTTTAAAATAGTTTGGATTAACATTATTCGTTACCTCCTTGATTTTAGAGTAGTCTATTCCGCTATATGTTTCAATCAACTAGTGGTTGATAAGCAAATAATTGCTATTAAATAAACAATAACATCTTTTAACTACTGACTTTTCCAAGAAATATGCTATGATTAAAAAAATCAGCAAAACAGAGGGTAGGGAGTTAGAGGATGGATAAAATTAGAATTAACAACTTGAAATTTTTCACAAAAAATGGTGTTTTGGCAGAAGAAAAACGTCTAGGGCAGCAAGTAGAAATCGACCTTGAAATGCAGTTGTCGCTAGCCGAGGCAGGGCGAACAGATGATGTCACCCAAACTGTCAATTATGCCGAAGTGAATGAATTGATTGCCCAACGAGTAAACAATCACTCGTACGATTTAATCGAAGGTTTAGCGAGTGCTATTTTAGATGATATTTCCGCAGATTATCAAGAACAATTGGACAAAATTATCATTAAAATTAGAAAATATAGTGTGCCGATGCCCGGCCTTTTTGACAATATTGAAATTGAAATGGAGCGAGAAGTATAGATGATTGGCTATGTAGCATTAGGTAGTAACGTCGGCGATCCGTACGCAAATTTAGTGAAAGCCCGCAATTATTTAAACGAAGACCCGCAGATTCAGGTCGTGGCTTCTTCAAAACTTTATGAAACGGATCCTTACGGCTATACAGACCAAGATGATTTTTTGAACGCCGTATTGAAAATTGATACTAGCTATACCGCTGAAGAGTTATTGGCTGTTACCCAAGGGATTGAGCAAGCAATGAAACGTAAAAAATTAATTCACTGGGGTCCGCGGATTATTGATATTGATATTTTATTATTAGGGGAACAGTCAGTCGCGTTGCCCCACTTACAAGTTCCTCATCAAGAATTAACAAAACGGTCATTTGTTTTGATTCCCTTAAGTGATGTTTACGCAGAGGAACAACTATTGGGCGCGCCAATAGCTACGTGGATTCAGCGCAGTGGCAATCAAGAAGAAGTGCGAGTAAGCGAAAAGGAATGGTAGAGATGGAGCAGGAAAAACAAGCGCAAATTGAGCAGGCAGTTACCACGATCTTAGAAGCAGTGGGGGAAGATACTCAACGGGCAGGACTCATTGATACACCCAAACGCGTAGCTAAAATGTATGCAGAAGTTTTTAGTGGATTAACCGAACCTGAATTTGATGATTATAAATTATTTGATAGCTTAAATGAAGGCGAAATGGTTTTAGTAAAAGATATTGCCTTTTATTCAATGTGTGAACACCATTTATTGCCATTTTATGGAAAAGTACATGTCGCTTATCTGCCAGAAGGTGGCAAAGTATTGGGACTAAGCAAGTTACCAAGATTAGTAGAACATTGTGCCAAACGTCCCACAGTTCAAGAAGATTTAACAGTGACAATTGCCCGCAAACTCCAAGAAAATATTCCCGTCAAAGGCATTGCAGTAGCCATTGAAGCGGAACATATGTGTATGACGATGCGCGGCGTGAAAACACCACAAAGTAGCACCAAAACATTTCAATTTACCGGACTATTTAAAGAACAAGAGTGGAAAAATCAATTTTTAATGGAGATACGTTAGAAAATGGAAATCATTGTTGGCACGAATAACCAAGGTAAGTTAAAAGAAATGCAATCAGGACTTAAGGACCCCGCTATTCAACTTGTCTCTTATCGAAAGTATACAACCAGTCAAGAACAACCGGCAGAAACTGGCACTACGTATGCTGAAAATGCTTATCTAAAAGCTCGCTTTTTCCAACAATTAATTGGCCGCCCAGTGTTAGGTGATGATGGCGGCTTAACGTTAACTGCTTTTCCTGATTTATTAGGTATTCATACAAGCCGCTTTTTCCATTCAGCCAATCCGGAAGAACAGAACCGCGAACTGTTGCACTTATTTGAAGGGCAACAGTCGATTCGCGAGTTAACCTTATCAGCCACGTTGGTCTATGTACTCGATGACGACAAACTGTTGCAAACGGAAGCCACTTTGACTGGTGAATTAGTTGAACCGCGCGGTACAGGCGGTTATGGTTTTGATCCGATTATTTATTTACCAGACCGAGGCAAAACCTTAGCGGAGTTGTCCACGAGTGAACGAATGAAGATAAGTCCTAGAATGCGGGCTTTACGAAAGATGATTCAGCAGATAAAGGAGCAATGTGACAATGATTGATTTAAAAAAGAATTACCAAATTATGGGGATTGTCAACACGACCCCCGACTCTTTTTCTGATGGCGGTAGCTACACAACGGTCGACGTGGCCTATCAACATGCGCTTCATTTACTAGAAGCGGGGGCCGATATTTTAGACATTGGCGGCCAATCCACACGTCCTGGCTACGAAGAAGTTTCTCCACAAGTTGAGGCAGACCGAGTATTACCGTTAATAAAAAAAATACGTGAGACTTCTCTAGCGCCGATTTCTGTGGACACCTACTATCCCGAAGTAGCGGAAGCCGCGATCCAAGCTGGCGCCACAATGATTAATGACATCAAAGGATTAGACACTCCGGGGATGGCAGAAGTCCTCGCGCAATATCCTGAAATCCAAGTTGTGATTATGCATTCTAGAAAACGCCAATCTCTTTCTTTAAAAGAAGAGTTACACCAATTTTATACAGAAAAAATTGAACAATGCCAAAAATACGGCCTTTCCTTAGAAAAAATTTGTTTCGATCCAGGGATCGGCTTTCATAAAACTGTCGCAGAAAACCTTCAACTGTTAAAAGATCCTAACGCCTTTCGCTACCAAGATTATCCGTTACTATACGGCGTTTCTCGCAAACGAACCATTGGCGCTTTAACGAACGAACCAGAACCAGCCAACCGTGATTTTGGTTCAGCCGCTGCTTCCTTGTATGCAGCACAACAAGGCGTAGAAATTTTACGTGTTCATAATGTCCAAGGCTTAAAACAAACATTTGATGTCTGGCGAGCATTGTCGGAGAAGGAGTAAAGGTAGACCAATAGACTAAACAGACCGACCATCTTTTTTGATGGTCGGTCTGTTTAGTCTATTGCTAAAATCAGTAATAAAAAATAAACCTGTCATAACTTTTACCGAAGGTTGATTATAATTAAAGATGACGTCTTAAACGTTCGCAACCTAATAAACGGCAGAAACAGAACCAACGCCTTCGGAACTAATTGGTTCTGTCCTGACCTCTTCATGTTTATCGTGTTTATTATGCTAAGTTGAAACGGGAAAGTCGATTGTTAAATAAGCTTTCGTTTTTTAGGTATTTTTAAGAAATATTTTAGAGTAGATACAGCATAGAAATTCTATTACAATTGTCTTTGGATCTTCAAATAATATCAATTGTTATTTAATATTTATTTTATTTTTTACAAGTAAAAGTAAGGAGGTTGTAATCTCAATTGAAAAAACATAACTATTTATTGATTTTATTGTGGATAGTTGGAGGGATCTTTTTAGGAGTTGAAAAAGTAGAGGCTGCTCCTAGACCATTAACAGAACTGGGCTATTTCCATTGGGCAAATCAATCGATTACACCAGCGGCAAACACATTTATTATGCATTACGGTGAAAATACATCCGTTGAACCAATTGAAGGCGAAGTGTATTCAAACTACATGGCAGTTAGTCAAACGACAAATAAAAGTAAAGCATTAGTAAAAAATGTGGGGTTCTATGAAGGAAAAGCAGTTAATTTATTAGTTACATTACAACGGAATAAAAGTAATTTGGATGGAGGATCAATTAGTTTTACTGAAAGCTACTTTTTAGGAATTACGATTAAAGGCGAAATGCTGGTTACCTATGATTTTGTTGATAATTATGGTCAGCCCTTAACGATAAAAACAGCGTTTAATTACTATGGGTTAAATTCAAACAAATATGTTGGCTATAAAAACCCTGGAACGATAATTGATGCCTTATATGCGGAAAATCCTACACATATTCTTTACGATACGTGGGATGGCGGAGACGATGATTATTGGTTATATCTAAAAAACGTTACTGCAGGGGTACCTTGGCGGGACCCTCGCCAGCGTTTTGAAATGACGACCAAAAGTATTTCTACTGTTACGTTTGTAGTCCACAACAATGACACAACGCCGTCATCCATTGTTTACTTTACGGATTTTTTGGCAAAACCAGAATTTCCACCAGCCTACGCAATGGATACTTATTTTGAAAGTGCAGAGACGGCTGTTTGTTTAAATGTGCAACAGACCATTCCAAATATTGATCAGTGGACAAAACCTAGTCAAATGGTTGTAAACGTTAACCTGAACCAAGTAAATCAAACAAAGCAATATCAATTTGACAAAGTCTTAGTTACAGGCTTTAAAGGAGAAGATTTAACGGATTTATTTACTAGCCAAACAGATGGTGAAAATGTCCAAATTATGACAAAAAATCTGTCAGATAGTCGTCTCTACGATACCGTATTACAATATAAAGTTTACTTGAAATGGCAAGGGACTCAAAATCCAGTCGATACGGCGCTCATTTCAAATGGAAAATTAGACTTGCCGTTTAGTGCAAGAACTCTTTTAGATGGAGAAAATTTAGAGGAAACGACTGCTACATCCAGTGTGAATTATGTGGGGAAAGCAACGACTGTGTTTTTAAATGAACAAGATAATGCTATTCATGAACCAGTCACAAAAGAAGGGATTTTAACCACGCCTTTTGACTTGTCTAATCAGTATCCCAAAATAGCTGGCTATGAACCAATTAAGACCCAACAAGATCAAGGAATGTTTCTTCCAGAGGAGCAAACAATTATTCATCGTTATCGTGAAAAGAAGTTATTACAATTCAAATTGATGGATGAAGAAAATCCGCTATTGGTCTCACGTTTTACAAATCAGCGAGAAGTTACTTTTTCATTTTCCCATGATCCATCAACCAATATAACTCTAATAGCGAAGTGTGGCACGGAAGAAAAAGAATTAAAAAAATATGTAGATGCGCCAGAATCGGTTGTTGATAAAGTTACGTATACTTTTCCTGAACATTGGTTGAATCGAGAGGTTTTCTTTTATATAAAAGATGAGAACAATCAAGAGTCAGAAAAAGACAGTCGGACTCTTCAAAAAGAAGCTGGGCCCAAGCTCATTTTACCTGATACAATCAATTTTGGTGTGAATGAAATTCCCGCAACAGAGACAATGATTTCTTCTATTACAAATAAAGAAATCCGCATTGAAGATACAAGCAAACTTGATAAAAGTCGGTGGACAATTAAAGTAAAAGAAGAACAACCGTTAAAGAACGAAAGCGGTGAGTTACTCGACAAAAGAATAAGTTATGGTGAGAAGAATCAGCGTGTTCTAATTAATGCAGATAGCCAACCTATTTTGCAAGGAAGCGGCAACGCTACCGCTAATTTGACCAAACAACTTCAGTTGACGATTTTTCCTTCTGATCCAGTCGGAAGGTATAGTGGAGTATTGCGATGGTCTCTGGAAGATGCGCCAGAATAAAACCTTTGTTTAATAAGAAAAAAGTGTCCAAAGATCTATTAATAGATAATTGGACACTTTTTTCTAGATCTCTCTGGGGCTCCTACTTTTTTAAAGAGAGCGCCTTCTAACAAAGTGCAAATGTGTTATACTACACAAGTAGGAAGTTTATGACGGTGGCAATTTCTCAAAAAAGGGGGACTGCCAATGTTTTTGCTTGTTTGCTCTTTCCCTAGAAAGGAATAGCAGTGACTGTCTTTGAAGCATTGATGCTTGCGATCGCTTTCGCAACATTAATTGTTAAAATCAGTAATAAAAACGACAAAAAATAAACCCGTCATAACTTTTAGCGAAGATTGACGGGTTTATTAACCAATAAATTAAAGCTACCGTCTTAAACGGTCTACCCGAGAGCGTATGTCTAGTACGCTCTCTTCGTGTTTATTATACCAAGGTATCACCTAAAAAGCTAGCCGCTAAATCTTTCAATAGGGTTAGAGCTTTTTTATTAATTTTGAGAAAATGACCAATCTCGAATTAAATTACGCCAATTGGAACGTTCATCCATAGAATATTGATCTAATTCAGAAGTGGCTTCCCGATTATAAAGCATAACTTTTCCTAGACCTGCTTTTCGATGCAGAAAGATTTCGCAGTAAAAACCTAGATATTGACCGCCATGGTAAAACCAATCTCCTAACTTCATCCAACCACAATTATATTCTTTTAAATAGAGATTGAAAACTTGATCCCAACTTTCGGGCGACAAAATTTCGCCCTTGAGAACTGCTTGTAGCCATTTCGATAAGTCGTTAATAGTCGAGACCATACATCCATCTGCAGATAGTAATTGATAAGTATTTGGAAATTCATGTAGTTCATTATCAATGTTACGATAGCTCTTTGCTATGCTATTTTTTGTGGCAAATGAAGTTTTTACCATCGATAAAGGAGACAAGATTTTTTGTGTTACAAATTTCTCAAATGAGAGTCCAGATACTTTTTCAATAATCAAACCTAATAAATAATAATTAGTATTACTATAAGAAACTCGGGTTCCAACCTGAAAATCCATCGGTTTAGTAGCAATTATCGTTTTCAATTTATTGAAAGAAATTTGTTCTGCGGTAGCAAATTCAGCATAAAATTCCTGAAGTTTTTCGTTTAGCTCTGGTCTCTGTTCTTTAATTTTTTTTAAACTATTTAAGAATAGCTCCGTTGGATAATCAGGTAGACCACTACTCATTGTCAATAAATGTTTAACTGTGATTGTTTTTGGAATCAGCAAATCTGGGAAAAAGGCTACTACTGGCATTTCAAAGTTTAACTTACCTTGTTCATGAAGGATCATGCAGGCGGTGCCAGTGAATTGCTTTGTTACAGAGCCAATACAACTTTGAGTTGCTTCTGTGAATAACTGTTTTTCCTTAAATTTTGCAAACCCATAATTTTTCTTAGCTAAAATTTTATCAGCGGTAACAAGTGCATAACTACCATTGTAATCGGTCTGTTGATAGATAGTTTCTAATCTATGGATTATTTCTTGTAAATTCATTTTTTCTCTCTTTTCGCTATAGTCTCCAAGGTGGATATTACTTGTCTTGGGAAAAATGTTAAATTAAGCGAACATAGTTGGTACATCTTTACGCAAAAAATCACGTCCTTTCAATTATTAGTATACGCTTTCAATACATAAAAACGGCAAAAAGGATTTAGAAGAAACAAGCTTACATCAAATGTCCTCTATGAAGTGGTCAGGATAAGTATCCCAATATTTTTTATAGACACGGTCTGCGTGATTATCTAAATTTAACTGGTACATTCAGAAATGAGCACATTTTTGGGTTGCCATTGTTCTGTGTATTAGTAACAGTACGTCATACAGATTTGTTTCATCACATTTCCACTGCGATAATTTTCTACATCATGTGTGGCTGTAATATAGGGGATACTCTCTTTTTTTCAGTAATGAAACCAATGATTTACTGGCGTCTGTCACAATCCCTTTATACCAAAACTCCTTTCGAAGTGCATAGCCAAAGTCGTGACTATCGTTCATTTCCGCTTTTACGTAGCCAATTGGACAACTATTTTCTTTATCTTTAAGACAGATGGCAAGGTAATAGGGATGATGCTTGATTGTTTTTTCATAAAACGCCCATATTTCGCTGAGCGTGGTATGAGAATACCACTGGGGAAAAGTCATAGTAGCACCTCTTTCTACTAATGAATCAAGTATATTTTTAAATTCTATCATAAAATATATGTTTGATATCACCTAAAAAGCTAGCCGCTAAATCCTCAATAGGATCCAGCGGCTTTTTTAATTTTCTCTTGTCAAAATTGTTTGTGTAATTTCATACAATTGTTCTTTCGCTTGGGCCTTTGTTTCAGGAAGTTTGCTGATTTCTTTCAGCGCTTTTTCTGTGTAATGAGTGGCTAATTGTTGGGCCTTTTCTACGCCACCTAGTTCATGGACAAGACGATAAATTTCCTGTGTTTCTTCATTAGTCAAGGCTTCTTTTTTCATTAAAAGTGGCAATAAGACTTCACGATTGGCTTCAAGTGCATAAATCAAGGGCAAAGAATACACGCCTTGACGTACGTCTTCTAAGACGGGTTTGCCGATAGCATCGGCAGTTTGTGTATAGTCCAAAATATCATCAATAATTTGAAAAGCCAGTCCGATATTTTCGCCGATTTCACCACAACGTTTGGCAAAACGTTGGGAGGTGCCACTTTCATAGGCACCGACAAAACAACTTAGCGCAAACAGTTCCGCTGTTTTCCCAGAAATATTTTTTAAATATTGGTCAATCGTTACCTCGAAATTATAGCGATTGTCCATTTGACCAAGCTCACCAGTCAGGACTTTTTCCATACTGCGCGAATTTAATTGAATGCTTTTTAATGAAGAAGAATAATCAGATAAGAGCTTGAAACAGCAAACAAAAAGATAATCGCCTGTATACACGGCTGTGCTATTGCCAAAGCGCGAACGCAATGTTGGCAAGCCACGACGCGTATCGGCTTCGTCGACAATATCGTCGTGAACTAACGTGGCGGTATGCAGTAATTCAATGGAAGCCGCTAACGCTGTCGCCTTTTTAGGGTCCCGCTGTTCACCAAAATAAGAGAACAACAGTTGGTAGGCTGGACGTAGCAATTTGCCGCCAGAATGAATCATGTCATGGACAGCAGCTTGAATTTCTTGATTATCGATTTGAACCGCTTGTTCCATCAAGCGAAGAGTAGTTGTTAATTCTTTTGATAACGTAGGATAGGTATTCCACATAGGATGTATATTCATAAGATGACTCCTTTAATTGTGGCGGACAGGTTTTCAATTAGAAAAATTGACTCCACTTATGTTTCGTTGTTTGTTCATAATTCAGTTGGAATTTTCGTAACGTCTGGACATGTTGTAGTAAATAATTAGCGGCAATCCCAATGGCAATCCCCGAAAGTAACCCAAACAGAGATAAAAATGGCAAGTACAGCATCGGCGCCCACGAATGAGCAAAGAAAGAGGTCGTTAGCAACTGACCAACGTTGTGTAAGAAACCACCAACGGCACTAATCCCAATAATGCTGACCCGTTTTGGCCCCAGCTGCTTGACAAGCAACATGCCGAAATAACTTAATAAGGCACCACTGGCACTATAGAAAAAGGTCGAAAGTGTGCCGCCCAGTAATGTCGTTAAAATCAAACGTAAACAGACTAGGAAAAAACTATCACGCTTACGCATGGTGAAAATCGCAATAATGGTAATTAAATTTGCTAGACCGAGCTTTGCCCCAGGAGCAAATGCGAAAGGGTAAGGAATCATATTTTCGATTAAACCAATAATGACCCCTTGGGCAACGAGCATAGCAATATAAATATTCTTGTGTAATTTGCTCATAGTTGTCGTGCTTAATAAATTAAGCTACCGTCTTCACTCCCATCAGAAGCTTCCACGGTGATAAACAAATTGTGGGGTAGACAGGCAATCGGGGTTTCACCAGGTTTGGAAATCCAGCCTCGCCGAACATCCACTAAGTCAGCACAGTTGGCTTCCTTCACGCGGATACGATCACCATCTACTTCAATCAGGTTGTAATCACCGTCTTTTGCTTCGTATTTATATGTATAATGCGGGCCGTCCTTTTTTAAGTCAAAGACTTTGATTACTTTGTTGTCTACTTTCAAGACTGCTTGATACGTAGCCGCTTCTTGACCACGGTTTTGCATGGCAAAAACAACAAGGGGCAGAAAAGAACCAAGAACTAAAACAGCAATAATAATAACGTCCCATGTTTTCAAGCGACTTTTCTTAATGAATTCTTTGATCGTCATTTTCTTCTCTCTCCTTTGGTGTTTTTTTCTTGTCTATCATAACATAATGAACGGAAAAGAAGTATTCTTTTCCAGTTGAGCCACCATATTATATAAAAGAAAATATGTGGGACAAAAGTCATGCTTGACTGCTGTCCCACATACTAAATCCTATGATAGTCAGCTGGAGACATGTGTCTCAGCTTTTGCTCGTAGTTGTCAATCGATTATCGATTGCTTACTTACCGCCGTATCTAGCTTTCGGGGTACCATACCACGCTTTACCAAGTTTGCGTTGAATCCATGGAATTACCCAGCGGTCTAAACCGACAGCACGGCCTGAACCGTTCATCAAAGCAAAAGCGACAAAGATAAACCAGATATTTACCCAATAGAACATGCCAGATAAACAGAAGGCAATTGTTAAACCAATTGTAGCAGCACTTGATAACCAAGTGAATAAACCAGCAATCAATGCTAAAGCAATACATACTTCAACGATTGTCATGAATTTTTGCATGAACAAAGCAACTTCTTGGTTTGGCATCATAAATTTCATTACGCTTTCGAACCATTTAGGCATGTGATCAAACACTTGCATTGGTGTTTCGCCGTAAGCGTAGCTTAAACCAAAGTGCGCTGCTTGTGTTGCCGCATCGGCACCACCGCTTGCCGCCGCATCCGCCGCACCACTTGCAGCAGTTGTTGCTGTTTCAGTTGCTTGAGAAGCACCTGTTGTTACTTGTTCTTGTAACCAAGGGAATGGGAAAACGACTTTATCTGTGAACCAAGAACCATCACCAAACCAAGTGCTTGGTTTCAAGTAATCGCCGTTGCCGACAATTTTCTTCATTGATTCGACTAACCAAACCATACCATAGAAAACACGTAGCGGAACACTCCACAAGACATTGCCGTAACGAGACGTATGTCCGCGAGCAACAGAACGATCATCTTTAATATGGAAGATTTCGTGCATAATGTATTGGAACATGTAGTAACCAGAACGAATATCAAAGAAGTATTTCAAGTTAACGATATGTTTCATAATGATGGCTAAGAAACCACTCAAATGAATTTTATCGAATAAGTTGGCAACGCCCCATTTCGCGCCGATGGAAACCATGAATCCTTGGTAGTTTCCTTTAAAGGCGTGTTTTTCGCCACCTTTAATATCTGCAACGATGTTGGCAGCCGCAGTATGACCTGTTTGTTCAGCTGCTTGAACGATTTGAGGAGTTGGTGTATTTGGTGTTTCTTCGTAATAAACCAAGTCACCAATGATATAAATGTTTTTGTCTTCGTAACCTTTTGCTTGCATGTATTCATTCGCAACTAAACGACTACCACGTGCTGCTTCTAAACCAAAGTCAGCGGCATCAGAAGTTGCTTTCACACCAGCTGTCCAGATTAACGTATGCGTTGGTACTTCAGAACCATCTTTTAATTTAATGTGATCTGCTGCAACTTCAACGATTGGTGAGTTCAATAATAATTGAACATTTTTCTTTTCTAGATAACGTTCTGCTTTGGCAGCATCGTTACGAGATAACATGTTTAAGATGGTTGGCATTGCTTCAACAACCATTAATGTAATTTCGTCTGGATCAATTTTGGCATCTTTCGCTAAACGATCTTTCCAATCGATTAATTCGCCGACCATTTCGATCCCAGTAAAACCAGAACCGCAGACAACGAATGTTAACATTGCTTTGCGTACTTCAGCATCTGGTTCGATGGCTGCTTTAGCAACGGTTGCTTCAATGTGATGACGAATTTTCACTGCATCATCAAATGACCATAAGGTGAAACCATTTTCTTTCACGCCTGGTGTTCCAAAGTCGTTTGGTTCGCCACCCATACCCAGAATTAACTGGTCAAATGGATAAGAACCTGCTAAAGTTTTCACAACTTTGTTTTCTTTGTCGATCCCAGTAACAGTATCTGTTACCAATTTTACGTTTTTCTTGCGTGAGAACAAACGTTGTAAGTCGTATTGAATTGCTTCTGGTTCAACACGTCCGCCTGCTACTTCATGCAATTCGGTCATCATAGTGTGGTAAGAATGGCGATCAATCAATGTGATTGTTACGTCCGTATCTTTTTTAAATTTCTTTGCTAGAAATTTAGTAGCTGAAACGCCAGCATACCCAGCACCTACAACGACAATATTTTGCTTTGTCATTGACAATCCGCTCCTTAATATTGTAAGTAGTAAAATAGTGATAATGATTAATAAGTACACAATCGACTAACATTATATAAGTATTTCACGAATTTGTCTAATATAAATTTTAATTGTCAACAAATTTACTCCAACGATGAGTTTTTGATGAAAAAAAGACCGAAATGTAAATATTTTTAGGGGATGGTCTTGACAACGTTTTTAAAACCATTATAATGTGTAATGTATCACAAACTTTTGATGTTTGTGAAAATCATGAAAGAAAAGGTGACTATCAATGAAAGTGAATAAATTTGTTAAAGGTTTTGCGGCAATTGCATTATTTAGTTTAGTATTAGCAGGCTGTGGCGCAGACAAGAAAGACAACACAACGAACTCTTCTAGCGCAGCATCTTCAGAAACGAAAAAATCAACGGAATCATCAGCACCAGCGAAAAAAGTTGCCGGTGGCGATTTAAAAGATGGTACGTATAAATTAGAAGAAAAAAATGAAAAAAATGGTTACCGTGCAGTCTTTGAAATGACTGTAAAAGACGGCAAAATCACTGAATCTAAATATGACAACATCAATGCTGACGGCAAATCTAAAACAGAAGACACTAAGTATGAAGAAAGCATGAAAGCAAAATCTGGTGTTGGACCAAAAGAATACATCAAACAATTAAACGATTCTTTTGTTAAAGCACAAAGCGCAAGCGGTGTGGAAGTAGTAACTGGTGCGACTCATTCATCTGAATCATTCCAAAACTACGCTCAACAATTGATCCAAGCAGCACAAGCTGGTAACACAGACACAATCGAAATCGACAATGGGGCAACATTGAAAGATGGTACGTACTCATTGAAAGAAAAAAATGACTCAAACGGCTACCACACAACATTCTCAATGACTGTAAAAGATGGTAAAGTGACTGAATCTAACTACGATAACGTGAACGCTGACGGCAAATCTAAAAAAGATGACACTGAATACGAAAGCAAAATGAAAGACGTTGCTGGCGTTGGACCAAAAGAATATATCGAAACATTAAACAAAGAATTTGTTAAAGCAATGGGCGAAGAAGACGGCTCACCTGCAGGTGTTGAAGTGGTAACTGGTGCAACACACAGCACACATTCATTCATCAACTACGCACAACAATTAGTGAACGCTGCTGAAAAAGGCGACACAACTGAAATCGTTGTTGACAACATCGTAACAAAATAAGTAATAATAAATGAATCGTGAAGTAGTTCCTGAAACGCTTTTCAGCAATTACTTGACACCATTGAGGGGTTGGGAAAAAGTCGGTTGGCTGACTTTCCCGCCCCCTTTTTCTTCGCTAGTTCTGTCCATCATTTCACAAATTTTTTCACAGAAATTTGTGAATTTCCAAGAGAAAGACTTTTCATTTTTTCCAAAAAAGGCTACTATGCAAGAGAACTTATTTTTTAATTAAAGAAGGAAAGAAGAGGGAATCCTATGAAAAAGAAACTTCTGCTCATGGTGAGTGTTCTAGCAGTGCTATTTGTGGCAGCTGCTTGTTCCTCAAAACCAGAAGCGAAAATTAATACAGAACCATACTCTGACCGTCAAACAATGCTTGGTACCTACGTTCAAATTCGCATCTACGATGATGGCAAAGAAGACGTCTTACCGAAAGCCTTTGCCCGTGTCAAAGAACTAGGCGATAAAATCACAGTCAACCAACCAGGTTCAGAAATTGATGAAATCAACCAAGAAGCAGGCGTGAAACCGGTCAAAGTCTCAGATGACCTGTATCCTTTGTTGAAAAAAGCCTATGAATACAGCAAAGACTCCCGCGGCGGCTTCGACATGGCAATTGGCCCAATCACCTCTATGTGGCACATTGGCTTCGATGATGCCCGCAAACCAAGCCAAGCCGAAATTGATCAAGCCTTGAAACTCGTTGATTACACGAAAGTCAAATTCAACGACAAAGAGCAAACCGTTTACCTTGAAGAAAAAGGCATGCAATTGGATTTAGGCGCAATTGCCAAAGGCTTCATCACCGACGAAGTCGTGAAAGTCCTCAAAGACAACGGCGTCACCACCGCTATCGTCGATTTAGGCGGGAATGTTTACGTCTTAGGACACAGCCCACGTGGCAAAGACATGGATTGGACAGTCGGGATTCAAGATCCGAATAAAGCCCGCAACACAGTCTTAGGTCAAGTCAAAGAAAGCAACAAAACCTTAGTCACATCAGGAATTTATGAACGCTACTTAAAAGTCGATGGCAAAACGTACCACCATCTCTTCGATCGTGAAACTGGCTATCCGTTTGATAACGACATCGCAGGTGTCACCATTATCACCGACAAATCCATCGATGGTGATGGTCTCTCAACAGCCGTCTTCTCAATGGGCGTCAAAAAAGGACTAGAATATGTCGAAAGTCTGAAAGGAACCGATGCCATTTTCGTCACAAAAGACGACAAAGTCTACATCAGCAAAGATATCGAAGGCAACTTTGAAATCGGCAAAGACTCTGGCTATACGATGGGGAATCGGGCCGATTTGAAATAAGGAGCGACTAAAAATGTCTTTAAATGTGTTTTTAAAAGTAGTGGAAATTCAGACGAAGCTTGCCAGTCTCTTTCCCTTTATTATCGGGGTCTTGTTTTCAATGACCTATTTTGGGGAAGTTCAGTGGGGCAACACGCTGGTTTTCTTCATTGGTATGGTGGTCTTTGATATGGCCACCACCGCCATTAATAATTACATGGACTTCAAAAAAGCCAAATCGGACGTCTACAAGTATGAAGAAAACATTATCGGACAATCAGGCGTTTCACCACAACTGGTCCGCAACATGATTTTCGCCATGATTGCCTTCACTGCCGTTGTGGGTGCTTACTTAACGGTTCAAACAGGCTGGCTCTTCCTCGTATTAGGCGGGATTTGCTGCTTCATCGGTATTTTCTACACGTATGGACCGATTCCGTTATCCCGCATGCCCTTGGGAGAAATTTTCAGTGGCTTCACGATGGGCTTAGGCATCTTCGTCTTAACCGTTTACTTGAACGTCGTCACCAATCCGCCTTTTTACTTAACGGTCGATTTCGCTAGCGGCGCCTTTCGTTTAGACGGCAATCTCTGGGCGGTACTTGCGATTGTCGTGGCGTCCTTACCCTTGGTCTGTTCGATTGCTAACATCATGCTCGCCAACAATTTACGGGACTTAGACACGGATATTGAGAACCACCGTTATACATTAGTCTATTATATTGGGCGCCCAGCAGGGATTGTGCTGTTTCAAGTGTTAGCGCTAGCTGGTTATCTGGTGATTTTATTCGGCTTCATTAGTGGTATTTATCAATGGCCTGTGTTAATCACGTTTGCCACTTTGCCTGTCATTTGGAAAAATATTCAAACGTTTAAACAAGAATTGCCGCAGCCGAAAAGTTTCCGTCATTCCATTAAGAACTTAATGGTTTTCAATGGCACCTATGCCTTAGGGCTATTCATTAGCGCCTTACTTGGTTAGTCTTGCGGAAAAATAGCGGGCTGGGCGAAAAAAATACTGTTTTTTTTCAGAGGCCTGCGTCAAAACAATCAAACAAAGCTCAAAATGTTAGTATTCGTTGCTAACATTTTGAGCTTTTCTTGTTAAAAATAGCGGAATCTTAAAATTTTGTCAGGGGATTTTGGTAAAAATTTGCCGAAATCGCCCTTTTTTTGAGCCGATTATTAAATAACAGCTGTTGTAACCCTTGTCAGAATAGGAACCTTCAAAATTTTCGCATGGGGTGCGAAAAAATCGTCAATTTCTGCTGGGGGTTTCTTTGTTATTATAGAGGAGTAACAAAAGGTTGTTTTGTCTTTCTTGTGTAAAAGGGCAAGAAAGGCTAGCGAGTTAAAAGGAGGTTTTTCAATGAAAAAAAAGCGTTATTTAATGATTGTGTGTCTACTATCTTCTCCTAGTTTTTTTATAAATGTTGAAGCGTCTGATGGTGGTTCTAGTTCGGTGGGGATTGAATTTTACCAAAATCCGAGAACACCCGCTCCTAAAGATCCCCCACCGAAAACAGATGCGCCAGCTGCTGATCCCAAGGAACCAGCTGGTCCCCCGCAAGGAGGTCAACGAAGTGGTGGTTCGACACAGACCACCACAACTGGCTCGCAGCTCCCTCGTACAGGGAGCAAGAGTCAGGCAAATTTGAGCATTCTCGGCTTCGCCTTAATTGGCTTGGCGGGAATCGTACATAGAAAGAGGGGACGACATGAAGCGAAATAAATGGCAACGTATTGCAGCTATTGGCTTATGTAGTTCTTTGCTAGTGAATGCCTTTTCTGGCGTGACGGCAGTTGCGGAAACCGTGACGATTGAAAGTAGTCCGACCGCCGAAAGTAGTGCCAAGGAAGAAACACCAGCAAGTAGCGTGAAGGAAGAAACAACGAAAGCCAGTACGGAAAATAGTCAAGTAACGACTGACACGAGTCAGGAAGAAGCAACGAAAGAAGCGGAGAAACAAGCAGAAACAGAAGTAAAAGAAGAGCAGAAAGAAGAACCGCAAGCAGAAGTGGAACAAGCAGAAACACCAGCAACTAGTAGTGAAAATGACCTACAAAAGAGCATTTCACCACGTTGGGTGCCGAATAATCAAGTGATTTATCCGAGAATGACCTTTGCTTTTACGGATGAAACAGGGAAAGCCTTTACTGATGAAAACTTAATGTTGTCAGGAAGATATCTTAAGGTGTTCCGTAATGTTAATAATCAATGGGGCGGAAGCCCAGACCCTGTTAGTTATCCAATTACTTCTTCTAATGTAGGTGGTGGTCAATACCAAGTGGCGGTCAGCCAAGCAGTTCCTTTACCATATAATTTCTTTACAGATTTACCAACTGGTTATAACTTGAAGGGATATGCAATTGATTTGCTAAAAATTGATAATACGCTAAAATACGTTGACAGTATTAATACTTCAGGTACTTCAAATCAGTTATGGTTGACCAAATACAGTGCTCAACAGACACCTGAGACAGTACAGTTTGGTAACGATGGTTCGATTGGAATTGGGGCAAGAAGTTCTATATTTTCTAAAAGTAGTGCAAACATTTTTTTTCTGAGTTCAACACTTCATACGGATAATAGTGGTTTGGTGAATTTGTTGCAAGTAAGTAGTGGAGACACACCGAGTAGGCCAATACTATTTGGGTTTGACGGTACTACGATGTATCGCCAAACAGTGAATTACAAAGTCACACGTAAACAAGTCACCGAAAAGTTCGTAAATACTAGTGGCGTAGCTATTACACCGCCAACAGGGTTTACTCAAAATAAGAAAACACCAATGACCAGCAATGCTTTCACCTTCAAACAAGCAGGCACCTTACCAGACACCTATACAACAGGTGGTAAGACCTACAAGTTCAAAGGCTGGTACAAAGGCAAAACCAAACCAAGTACCTTGACCGCCACGAAAGCGCCAAGTTATGCGGTGACGTATGATGGGAATGATGACTTGAATGTGGTGTATGAGGAATTGATTCCACAAGATACGTGGGTTTATCCAGGTTTCTATGCAGAATTTGTCGATGAAAATGGTCAAGCATTCAATGAGCCATTAACATTTTCTGGTAACTATACTCAATTTTTAAGAAAAGCGGATAACACGATAAATCAAACGGGAACACGTACACCAATTGTTGGGACAAAAGATACTTCAAAAAACAACAAGTATAAAATAGGAACACAATCACGAGTCGCTATGCCTGCAAATTTTGATACACAAGTCAGTGATATTTATAATCTTCGTGGCTATACAATTGATGATATCACCATCACGAATACGTTGAATTATGTCGATAAGATTGAAGCAACAACTACAGAAATTCCTGTAGCAAGGTATCCTATTGGTTATGTGGGAGTCAATCCTGTTTTCAATAATGGGGACCCTACTTTTTTAAATGCCGTAGATAAAGGCTTTAAAAAAGGAACAGATAATAAATTTGCTATGAAAACAACCTTTGGTGCAGGTAGTTCCAATACAACCTATCCTCGATTATTAAGAGTGGCGGTCTCTGATAATCCTCCAGAAAAGCAAATGGTATTAATTGGCTTTGATGGGACTTCTACGTATAAACAAACAATGAACTACAAAGTCACACGGAAACAAGTCACCGAAAAGTTCGTAAATACTAGTGGCGTAGCCATTACACCACCAACAGGGTTTACTCAAAATAAGAAAACACCAATGACCAGCAATGCTTTCACCTTCAAACAAGCAGGCACCTTACCCGACACCTACACAACAGGCGGTAAGACCTACAAGTTCAAAGGCTGGTACAAAGGGAAAACCAAAACCGAGCCCTTGAAAACGACGAAAGCGCCAAGTTATGGGGTAACCTATGATGATAATGACGATTTGAATGTGGTGTATGAGGAAACAAAAGAAAAGACCACCACGATTCCAGCAGTTACGTATAAATTTGGTTTTGTCGATGAAAAAGGTGCTTTAGTCGCACCAACGAATTTTAACATGACAACTAATTTAACAACTGTCATGAATGGTACGCCGAAACAAGTCGGCACAGCTAGTGGTGTGAACAATGGTAACTTGAAACAGTTAACGATTCCGAGCCAACAACTAACGTATACACCAACGGTTAGTTCTGCTTATTCTGGTGGTACAAATTTCCGTGTAACTGTTCCTAAACGGTATAAGTTGCCAACAGTTAAGCCTGGGACATATTATACAGGCTCTAGTACCGCTTATCCAATTGCTACAACAAGAATGAGATACGTAGGTGGTGTCTTACCTGATGATCGTTTAGCAACAGATGGTAGTGAGTATACTTTAGCTACAACGACAACCGCTCATTCTTATCGACTACGACAACTCTTCTGGGAGACAGATACAACTAAAACCGTATTTGACTTAATTTTATCAACAGCAAATGCAGGAAATGCACCTGCTTACTACACTACAGACGACACCATGTATTATTTCTTAGAAAATCGCCGTGTCACCGAGAACTTCGTAGACACAAGCGGTGCTAAAATCACACCGCCAACAGGTTTCACCCAAGGCAAAAAAACGGCAATCACAAGCGATGCCTACACCTTCAAACAAGCAGGTACCTTACCAGACACCTATACAACAGGTGGTAAGACCTACAAGTTCAAAGGTTGGTACAAAGGCAAGTCCATACCCAACACATTGACAACTACCAAAGCGCCAAGTTATCAAGTGACCTACGATGATAATGATGACTTGAATGTGGTGTATGAGGAAGAAACAGTTACGACATTGTATCCATCAGTCGATATGAACTTTGTGAATGAAAAAGGCGGGGCTTTCACACCGGCGTTAACTTTTAGTGGTAAGTATTATGTACAAAGTACGAGTGACAATGTAATTAATAATTTATATGACGTGACCTCAAAAAATAATGGCAATGGGCAATATACGGTAAGTATCAATAATGGCAGTATTCCTTTGTCCCAAGAGTTGTTAAAAAAATACAATAATGGTCTGCCGATTAGCTCTACCAATAGATTACGATTCCATGTTGATAAATTGACAATCGACCAACAATTAAAATATATAGATGGTATTCAAATAGATACCGCTCAAAGTAGCCCGTTGAACTATTATGGTCATAAGTACACTAGCGGCAGTTCCACGATTTTTGATCCTAATGTCGCACCAACAGAGTATAATATGACTACAGAACAGATTAACTCGCTCAATTTTAGCTCAGACGGAACCTATTTTTATAATGCAAATAATCGATTTTTCAACATAAACTTAGGCTATAGTTCTTCAGGAAGTAGCTTACTTTTAATGATGGCACTGTTTAATGAAAGTCCTGCGAATCAAACGAAACTTGTCTACAAAGTCACACGGAAACAAGTTACCGAAAACTTTGTCGATGCCAACGGTGCCAAGATTACTGCACCAACAGGTTTCACCCAAGGCAACCAAGTACCAATGAACAGTAACACCTTCAAGTACACAGCCGCAAAAGCTTTACCAGCGACGTATACTGCAGGTGGCAAGACCTATACGTTCCAAGGGTGGTATAAAGGGAAAACCAAGCCAAGTACCTTGAACAAAACCACAACACCAACGTTTAATGCGACTTTTGATGGCAATGACGATATGACCGCCATGTATAAGGAAGAAATACCAACGGCTAGTGTCACATTAACTCGACCAAAAGAAGTGATCGATACGAATACCAATGTAATCTGGACAACAACGATCACGAATACCAGCAAAGCACCCTTACAGAATCTCACCTTGAAAAAAGGGCCCAATTGGTCAGCTGGTCTGACGATCCCGACCTTCATGGAAGTGACACCAGAAGGAGAAACGACAAAATCAATCCCAGTAAATAGTACACTTTGGACAAATGGGGTTTCTTTACCAAATGCCGTTCCTATCGGCAAAAAAGTTTCAATTGCTTTCACAACTCGCGCAACAGGGAAACCAAACACTGTTTTGAAAGCAGAAGTTGTAGTATTTGGTGGTATTAAAGATAGTGCAGTGGACAACTTCGTGAGAATACGTCCAAATGATCAAGAAGTAGTCACACCAACGACCGAAGGCTTCATCAGTGTACCAACCTTTGATTTCGGTCAAGTGGGCGTTGCAGGAAGTAAGCAACAACACAGCTTGAAAAAAGCTGCGGATTACTACGGTAACGGCACACGCAATCCGTATGTCCGAATTAAGAAAACTCAACCAAATTGGAGCTTAACAGCGCAACTGTCGCAACCAAAATCAGCGACAGACAGCTTGCCTACAGCGACCCGCTTATTATTAGGGGCGGCACCTGTCTCTAGCTTCACCAATTACAATCAACCAACCGAGTTGAAAAATGCGGTCGGTACTACGAGTGCCATTAGCTTAACAGCCAACAACACGGCGACGAGTATTATTGCCAACAAGCAATTCACAGGTAGTAATGTTTACCAGTTGGACTTCACCTTCAATAATGTCAAACTTGAAGTGCCAGCCAATCAAGGTGTTAAAGGGCAACAATACAAGGCCGCAGTTACATGGAACCTAGTTACAGGTCCTTAAAATAGTTAAGTTATCATGAGAAAAGCTCAAAATGTTAGTGGTTATCACTAACATTTTGAGCTTTTTGGTTTAAATATTAAGGAAAAAACAGTTGGAGTTCATCAAAAGAGCGTTTAAATCCTTGATTTTCGCTAAAATAACACTTGTTTTCAAAGGGAACAGAGGCGCTCAGCCTTGAAAGGATAGGAATCACTAAAAAACGGCACTCAATATGTCAAAATTTGAAATTTCAAGCGGTGTGTTCTTTGGTAAAATAAATAAAAAAATGCTAGTTATCAGTATCGATAATAACAGGATACTGATTAAGAAAGGACTTTATAGAGACTATAGATTGAATTTTTACATAGAAAGAAGGAGCAAGATGAAGCGAGTAAATTGGAAAAGATGGCTAGTTGTTGGGTTAAGTTGTTCTTTGTTCATGGATTCAGTGGTTGGTGTGACTGTGTTAGCGGAAACGATTACTGGGGAGACGGAGCAAGGAGTAGCAACATCTCAGTCTAGTGACGAAGCGAGCCAGACGACACAGCCAACCGAAGAGTCACAGGCAACGGTCGCTAGTGAAGCGAAAACAGAGCCGCCACAGGAAACGGCAAGAATTGCTTCTCGAGCGATTGGTTATTCTTCTGTGGAAGGGCGCGAGATTCCCTTTTTCTTTGTGGAGGAAGACGGGACGTTGTTTGATCCCGACCGAATTACGATGGCGGTCAATCTTTCTTCGTTTTCGTTTTATGAAGAGAAATTACAACGAACCCCCCTTGAGCCTACCACTGTGAATGGCGGAAAGTTACTGTCTATTCCAACGTCACCAGCTTTTAAATATGATACCAACAATCGGGATCCAAGTAATATTTATGGCGTTTCTGAAGTATCGTTTACTATTCCTAAGGAGTATCAGAGCCTGGACATTCGACCAAGTACGTTTTATACAGGAGACACTACGCAATATCCAGTGCCAACGGTTTTTGCGAACGTTGGGGGCAAAGTGACGAACTATGTGGGCGCCAATGCGGAGACGGAATTAGAGTTAACCAATGAAAAAATGCCCAATAAGCTGACGTTTGGTCCTAAAAAGACGTTTAAATATACGGTAGCTACGGCACCAGGAGGCGTTACGTATGCACTGACCTATTTTTATGGAGATGTCGGCGGTCCAACTAGTTCGCACCAAAGACGAGGAACATCGGGTCCTGTGTATTATTATTTAACAAAGCGGCGTGTCACGGAAAAATTTGAGAATCCCGCAGGCGGGGCGATTCCTGCGCCAGAAGGTTTTACGCAGGATAAGAAAACCATTGTGACGGGGGAGGATTTTACTTTTACCCAAGAAGGCACTTTGCCTGAACGTTACACAGGCAGTGATGGGAAGACGTATTTATTTAAAGGTTGGTACAAAGGGAATGCAAAACCTAGCACGTTGGAAACCACCAAAACGCCTAGTTATGCGGTGACCTATGATGACAATGACGATTTGCATGTGGTCTATGAAGAAGCAGTGATGAAAACCTATACGTTGCCAGCGAGAGAAGCTTTATTCGGCTATGTTGATGAGCAAGGAAACTTGATTAATCCCGCCAAGTTTAAGCTAAGTGCGACCATGGGTGAAAGTGACGGAGCCACAGGGGAAATGACGACTTTTCCCACAATTGATGGAATCGATATGCCAGCAAGTCAATTAAAGAAATTAGCCATCCCGCAAAAAGTCTACACACGCCCAGACGATGGGACAATCTTAACTTATGGCCCGCAAGAAGTGAGTGTTGAAATTCCTAAGTATTACCAGACGATTTCGATTAAACCAACTACTGCGTATACAGGGGATAAAACCAAGTATCCAGTACCAAATGAAGTGCGCCGTGGCATCGAAAACCCCGACAACATTGTTAGTAGTTTAGTGGGAACCACTGCGTATAACTTGACCAAAAAAAGTGCTACGCGCTATACTGCCCGCCGTTCTTACTGGACGTGGGACCCCACGAAGACACTTTACTCAATGAGTATCTATTCAGGAACTGCTGGGGGCAACTATAATTTATCGACCCCCGATGGCACCATTTATTATTACTTAGAAAATCGGCGGGTCACTGAACATTTTGTAGATGATGGTGGTGCAAAAATCACGCCACCAACTGGCTTTACACAAGGAAATCAGCTAGTGATGGACAGTGAAAACTATGTCTACACTGCCGCAAAAACTTTACCGAAAATCTACCAAGCTGGTGAAAAAACCTATATCTTCCAAGGGTGGTTTAAAGGCAAAAGCAAGCCAGCAACATTAAAGACGACAACGACCCCAAGTTTTACACCAACTTTTAATGATGAGGACGACATGACCGCTGTGTACCAAGAAGCGATTCCCACCGCGGAACTAACGTTAACAGGTGCCGTTGACATAATTGAAAATGGCGCCACAATGGACTACTGGGAAGCACTACTGAAGAACACAGGCGAAGCGCCGTTAACCACCATTAAAATCAAGCCAACGGCAACTTGGGCGGCTGGCATCGGCGCACCCAACACGATATTTGTACAAGGAACGGGTCAAAACACCAAAGCCTTTCCTGTCACCAAAGAACAATGGACGACCGGTGCAGGAGTGTCCATCACGTTGGATCAGCCTTTACCAGCTGGCGGTCAATTAAAAATGAACATATTAGGAGCCACCGTGACCGGTCAACCTGGTCAAGTTTTAACCGCTGATGTTGAGGTAACGGGCAACTTTGGCAGCTTAACCGCCAAAGATACGGTCCGTATTAAAGATTTAGATCAAGAAATTACGAGCCCTGACGGCGACGGCTTTATTAGTACCCCGACATTTGATTTTGGTAAACTAGCAATTTCAGGAAGTAAGCAACAATATGGTTTGAAGAAGGCCGCAGATTACTACGGCAATGGCACTCGCAACCCTTATTTACGCCTGAATACTAGCCAAGCCAATTGGAGTTTAACGGCCCAGCTGTCACAACCGAAATCAGCCACAGACAGCTTGCCAACAACGACCCGCTTGTTGCTAGGAACGGCCGCTGCTGCAAGCTTTACCGATTACAACCAACCAACAGAAACCAGGACACCACTTGGCAAGACCAGCACCGTGACTTTAACCGCCGACAATACCGCAACAGCGGTGGTCGCAAACCAACAGTTCACAGGCAGTGACGTTTACCAACTAGACTTCACGTTAGCTAACATCAAACTAGAAGTGCCAGCCAACCAAGGTATGGCTGGCCAACAATACCAAGCCGCCGTCACGTGGAATTTAGTGACTGGCCCCTAAAATAAAAATGCCCGAGCCTCTTATTTTTCTAAGGCTCGGGCATTTTTATTGATGGTCTTTTGATGGTCGTTGTGCTATAATAGCGTTGAAAAGAGAGATATGCTGTAACATACCTCTCTAGTGTAGAGCCGTTTAAGACGGTGACTTTTTGGATTATTTAAAAATAACCGTACTTGGTCAAAGTTGACGGTTATTTTTTCTTGTCTTCTTTAACAACCTTTAGGATTCCGAAGATTAAAGTCGCGATAAAAGAACCGAAACTAATCATCAGAGCTAAAGCTTCTGCGATAGACAAAAGGCCTCTCCTTTCATAGATTTTAGTACTTACATTCATAAGCACCACCACCTTTCAGATTGGATAGCCACCGCCATAACTTCTCTACACATAGATTATACCATGTAGAACTAAAAAATAATTAGTTTGTAATATGTTTTTTTAGGAAATTGTGCTATAATAGCAATGAAAAGAGAGATATGCTGTAACATACCTCTCTGATGTAGAGCCGTTTAAGACGGTGACCTTTTTAGTTACAAAAAATAACCGTACTCAGTCAAAGTTGACGGTTATTTTTTATTGTCATTTTTAAGCAATTTCACAATCAGTGCAATCAAAGCAATGGTAAACATACCAAAACCTAGGATCGTCTGAATTGTTTCATATGCTGACAAAAGGCCTCTCCTTTCATAGATTTTAGTACTTACATTCATAAGCACCACCACCGAAAGGGAAAGTCTCTGCTCCTATGCTTCTCACTTTGTTGCGATGCTCGTTGCAAAGCGCATGTTCCTGTGCGCTTGCCACCGCCATAACTTCTCTACACATAGATTATACCATGTAAAACAAAAAAATAATTAGTTCCCAATATATTTTTTCAGGTAATTGTGCTATAACGGTAATGAAAAGAGAGCTATGCGCTAACATACCTCTCTGATGTAGAGCCGTTACTAACGGTGACAAAAATTAATATTTTTGAAATGACCGTCTAACTAGGCAAAGTTAAGCAGCGCCCCTTTCATTAAGGGGCGCTGCTTTTTAGTCGTTATTGCGATTGTTCAGTGTCTTTCGTAGAGAGGTTCATTTGTTCTTTGATGGCATTTTCGACACGTTGGCGTTCACTCTCTTCAACAAGTTGATAAGAAATACCTTCAATCCCTGTCACGCCATCGCCAGTGTAATCGTAGCCTTTTAATTGATCGGTTTCAATCGTTTTTAGTGCGGGGGTGTATTTTTTTAGCATCGCCATCATTTGGTCAAAGGACAAGTCGGTTTCACCATGTTCGCCGATTACGTCCAGAATTTCTTGATATTTTAGCAAGCTGTTAAAAGAAAGTAGCTTGTTGGTTAATTCGATTAAAACTTCTCGTTGGCGGCGTTGACGACCATAGTCGCCTTCGGGGTCTTCGTAACGCATGCGCGCGTATTGTAAAGCTTCCCAGCCCCCTAAATGCTGTTTGCCTTTCGGATAATGAATCCCTTCAGCGTCAAAAGCAAAGGCATTGTCAACAGTGACGCCGCCCACCGCATCGCCAAGGTCCTTCATAGCATCCATATCAATTGAAAAGTAATGATTGATTGGGATGTGCAAGACATTTTCAACCGTTTTAATTTGCATATCGGCACCACCGAAAACGTGGGCCGCATTGATTTTATTGTATTCGCCATTGGTGCCAGCCATTTCCACATAGTAGTCGCGCGGGATGCTGGTGATGGTAGTTTTTTGTAATTGATTATTCACTGTAACCACCATTAAGGCGTTGGAGCGGTAATCGGTTTTGCGTTTTGAGTCATTCGCAATTCCCATAATTAAGAAACTAACCGGCTCCCCTTTGGCTAAATCGGGACTCTTCGTGGAAGATTTTCTTGGTTTATACATGGTGTTCGCCGTTTTTTGCAAATTGCGATACATGCTGACGCCGTAAGCCGAAACAGAAAGTGTGCCTAAAAATAAAAGGGTTAAACTGAAGACCACGAATAAACTTTTTCTTTTACGAGAATGGCGGTGCCGGCGTTGTGTCGGTACTTCTGCTTCCTCTGGTTCTGATGCCGGCAAATAACGTTGAACAATTTGAAATGAAAAGTTGATCCAGCTATAACTTAGGAGCATCCCAGCGATGACATCACTAGGATAATGAACGCGTAAGATTAAGCGACCTAACACAATCAAAACTAAATAAGTGAGTAAGAAAATTTTGATGCCTTTGGTTTTTTCGACATGAAGATAGGCCAAAATGATCAAAATCGTACAGACTAGCGCCATTGCTAATAATGAATGTCCGCTGGGAAAGCTAGCAGAGCTTCGATCAGCTAAAGCGCCTAGGTTTGGTCGAGCCCGACCCACCACATGTTTAAAAACGCTCCCTAAGAAGCCGACAGCTAATAGGTTACTGACAGCCCAAAAGGCTAGAATTTTTTCTTTTTTGCGTAAAAGGTAAACCATCAATAATAAGAAGAATAGCAGCATTGGTCCAATTGTGGCTGTTTTTGCTAACAGATTGACCGCTGTTAAAAGTGGGGCATTTAATTGCCATTTGATGTGATAGATAGCTTCGTCCATTTGTTGAAACCAATTTGGACTAGCCGCCACTAACAAAGTGAGGAAAGTAAAACCAAGCGTTGTTAGGGCATAAAGTGGAAATTTTTTATTCGATGTTTGCATGAGAATCCCTTTCTTTTTCCCTTGAAAGAGTAGACTAAGCCAGCATCGATCGTAAATAAGCGCTTGCGACTAAACAGGACACAGCAAGCCAATCGGTTCTCATCGTCTGAGCTTTAGCACTATCCAACGTAAAGATTTCTCTTAGCTATTTTTAGAAGAGCCTTAATTCGACCATTCCTGTTTTACACATTGGTGTCTTTCGACATTTCTGCGCAATAGCCTATGTTTGGATAGGAGCCTCACCTAACAAGGTTATTTTATCTAACGCTAGAAGTATAGAATTTATGCAGCGGTTCTCACAATGAAGTTTAAGAAAATTTATTGTTTTTTAAATAAATTTAAAGGTGTGGGGAAGTGAAGCAGTTAAAAAAAACAGTACTTGAGCATTCTAAAAAAAGAGTGGGCAAGGCTGTTCTCGGTTAATCGCTATAAATAGTAGGTGTTCAATAATGATAAATTAAAAAACAAACATTTTTTATAAGAGTGCTATAAGTTTTTCTCAGTAAAAAAGGCGGACAGTTGCTATTGAATTGCTAGTTCATTTAAAATAAATATGTCGACAATAATTGTGCACAAAGTTGATGGTCGCTATCGAAAAAGTAAAAATGATGTTGTGGAGATTTTACGTTTCAGTTGATTAAGATTACATGTTTTTTGAAGGGTTTTGCTTATAAGGGAGCGATATACATGAAAAAAATGATGTTATTCATAATTGCAGTAGGCGCAACGATGATCAGTGTTTTTGCTTTAGGAGATGCACAGCAGAGTTATGCACACGGCTATGTTGATAGCCCAGTCAGTCGAGTCAAAAATGCGGAAGCAAACGGATTTGGATGGGGGCCTGGTCAAGACAGCTCACAGCCAGAAATTATCACGACACCCCAAGGAATTGAAGCGCCAACTAAATTATTAGACACGGGTCAATTAAATGGAAGGTTGCCTTCAGCTGGATTAGCAAGCTATTCCAAACTAGATGAACAAACAGCCACTCGTTGGGTAAAAAGTAATATAACAACAGGAGAGAATAATTTTAAATGGGTGATGACGGCAAAACATAAGACCAATCGTTTTAGATACTATATGACGAAACCTGGATGGAATCCTAATGCACCATTAACGATGGACGAAATGGAACTGATTGGCATAGTAGGGCAACCAATCGGTCAAGATTTACCTCCTGGTCAAGGATTTATGGTCAATGATACAGAAACACACAGAATAAATATTCCCGCTGATAGGAAAGGATACCATGTTATTTATGCCGTTTGGGATATCAATGACACGATTAATTCATTTTATCAAGCGATAGATGTTAATGTTCAATAATCAGGTATCAAGATAATGCGGCTGAGACAAAAGTGTTTAGCGCCAAGAACCAAGTAGGTCCTGTTCATCATCAAATCACTACGTTCTTCGTGATTCTCAACATTTGGAAGGATTAAGATACGCCGAACACTTGTGTGAGAAAGTCAATTTTGGCTTATTTTCGAAGGGGCTGCTTTTGTTCAGCTGATTATTTTCAGAAGTAGAAAGTGGGACATCAGTCAAAACGACTGATGTCCCGCTTTCTTTTTTCTAAATTTCCCTACTTATCCTCGATGCCATTCACCAATCTGGTCCAAACTAATTTCCCCAGAAGACAACGTTTTGGCCGTGCCATCAGGCAACTGGACAATCAATTCTCCATTTCCATTAATGGTTGTCGCAACGCCGCGGAAGTCTTGCCCGTTTTGGGTAAAAGCGACGTCTTTGCCAATCACAAAGGAGCGTTGTCGGTATTCTTCTAAAAAGTCTTTCGTTGAACGTTCGTCTAAAATTTGATAAAAATGATTCCAAATGTTGGCGACTAATTCATTTCGCGTCGCTGTCGGTTCACCATCTGGGAAAAGAGAAGTCACTTTCTGCCGAATGTCCTCAGGAAATTCGGTTTCTGTAATTGAAAAATTAATCCCCATGCCGATGATGACATTGGAAATCTGCCCTGTTTCCACATTGCTCATGGCTTCCGACAAAATCCCGCAAACTTTTTTGCCATTTAAATAAAGATCATTGACCCATTTAATTTCTGTGTGAACGCCTGCCAGAGCATCCATTGCTCGAGCGACCGCTACGGCCATAATCACAGTATATTGGGCGATTTCTTCAAAATTTTGGTTCGGTTGAAGCACCATGCTCATGTAAATCCCTTTACCTGGCGTAGCGAAAAATGGTCGGCCGAACCTGCCCCGCGGCATTTCTTGCATGTCAGCAACAATCAAAGTATTGTCGGGCGTCTGGTCTAAAATCGCCCGCTTAGAATCGGTCATGGTAGATTCAGATGTTTCTAGGACGGTAATTGTTAAAGGCGGCGTTTGGGGCCATAATGCCAACTGAATGCCTTCTGCAGAAAGGACATCTGATTTTTCAAGGCGATACCCCTTATTTTGCACGCTAGTAATTTGATAGCCATCTTTTTTCAATTCATTAATCGCTTTCCAAATAGCTGTGCGAGATACGGACAGACGTTGTGCCATCTCTTCGCCCGAAAGGAATGCGGGCGTTTGTTTCATCAATAAAGTTAGGACTTGGCTTTTTGTCGACATATTTTTTCCTCCGATTCGTTATGCTTATTGTAGCGGAAAGGAAAAGGCTTGGTCAACTAGTGAAAAAATCCATCTTAGGATGGAGGAAAATGAAGCAGGCGTTTGCTATACTTATTTTATTGAGAAGGAGTGAGGGGAATGGAAAAGCAACAATATGTTTGTGAGAAATGTGGCAACATGCACTATGTGTCGGACCAATTTCAAGCAACAGGTGGGAACTTTGCGAAAATTTTTGATGTTCAAAATAAAAAATTTATTACAATTAGCTGTACCCAATGCGGCTACACCGAACTTTACCGCAGCCAAACAAGCGGCGGCATGAATGTCCTAGACTTTTTATTAGGTGGCGGTTAGTCAAAAACGAATGCATCTTTGCATTCGTTTTTTTGTGTGAAGAGGAAGATAGGGGAAAAGGAGGTCGGGCCAGAAGCGTTTAACTCCGAGAAATAAGAAGGGATTTCCGAAAATTGTTCTTTAATTTTTGGAGAATTTCGGCTTATTTCCGAAGGACCTTCAACTCTTAGAGCTTTAGCTCTTTTGAAGGCTGTACTGTGACGAGACGCATGTCGAGAAAACACCTTAGAAGTTGTTGAGATTGGAGCAACGCGTAGTGTTGCTTCTGTTCCCGCCGTTTATCAGTTTTTGAGCGTGGAGCAAAAATCCAAAGTGATTTTTGTCCCACACGCATTATATAGTAAACTCAGTCACATTAAGTGTGATTTAAAATTCTTTCCATCATTGCAAAGGCATAGTATAATGAAGCGAAGGGAGTGATTTCATGCTAACAACTAAATCAAGAAGACAAGGAAACTCGGTCGTTTTAACTTTACCCACTGATAATGGTAAAAAACCAAAAGTCGGCCAAGAATATATTGTGATGTATTCTGACGACGGTACAATTACATTAGTCCCTAAAATTCAGGATCCATTTAGTGAAGGTCCAGAAGGTGAGTATTATGAAAAAGATGAGTGGCATGATCTTGCACCTGAGGGGAGAGAACTTTTTTAATGA
The DNA here is from genome assembly GCF_051712785.1 of Enterococcus sp. DIV0546. NCBI lineage: Bacteria > Bacillati > Bacillota > Bacilli > Lactobacillales > Enterococcaceae > Enterococcus > Enterococcus sp. DIV0546. Next base: position 2,660,030 of record NZ_JBIOPO010000001.1, on the reverse strand, counting down.
ACGTTGAAAAGAAGTACATTCCCAAAAAAGGAGATATTGTATGGATTGATTTTGATCCTGCTGCAGGTAAAGAAATTCAGCAGAGACGCCTTGGTTTAGTCGTGTCAAGATATGAATTTAATCGGAAAACCATGTTTGCTGTGATTTGCCCGATTACTTCCACCATTAAAAATATTCCCACTCGATATACGTTGCCCGATGTCATAGAAACCCATGGACAAGTAGTGATCTCACAACTGAAATCTTTGGACTTCACTGAAAGAAAATTAAGTCAAATTGAGCATTTGCCATTAAAAGATATGGCGAAAATTGACCAAATAATTGAATATATTTTCTAGTTGTTGAAAAAATGCGTAATTATTTATTACGCATTTTTTCATTAAAACCCTTTACAAAAAAACTCCTTTTTATGAAAAAGAAAACCTTAAAGAAACCCTTGACTTTTCTGGACAAAGGTAGTAGAATCTATAGAGCAAAAACTATCTGAAAGTGACGAAGCAGGAGCGAAATATTGTCCGTTCCGGTTTTTTATAGGAAAACAAAAGTAGAAACGCCAGAAAATTTTTCGGAAGCATGTTCTATTTTTGGTTTTTTTTTGCTTAAAAACTGCAAAAAATGCTTTTTGTTACATATATTTAATATATGTAACGTAAATGTAATTTTTCGGATCGGTGTTTTGATAGACTTATAACTAGAGGGGTGAAGAGCTTGGCTGGACACGTAGTAAAATACGGAAAGCATCGCGAACGTAGAAGTTTCGCACGTATCAGTGAAGTATTGGAATTACCAAATTTAATTGAAATCCAAACAGACTCTTATCAATGGTTTTTAGATGAGGGACTTCGTGAAATGTTTGAAGACATTTTACCAATTGATGATTTCCAAGGAAACTTATCCTTAGAATTTGTTGACTATGAATTAAAAGAACCAAAGTACACAGTAGAAGAAGCCCGCGCACATGATGCCAACTATTCTGCGCCATTACATGTAACATTACGTTTAACTAACCGTGAAACAGGTGAAATTAAATCCCAAGAAGTCTTCTTCGGCGATTTCCCATTAATGACAGAAATGGGTACCTTCATCATCAACGGGGCAGAACGTGTTATCGTTTCCCAATTAGTTCGTTCTCCAGGTGTTTACTTCCATGGAAAAGTGGACAAAAACGGCAAAGAAGGCTTTGGCTCAACAGTCATTCCTAACCGTGGTGCATGGTTAGAAATGGAAACAGATGCGAAAGACATTTCTTATGTTCGGATTGACCGCACACGTAAAATTCCTTTAACTGTGTTAGTTCGTGCTTTAGGTTTCGGTTCAGATGATACCATCTTCGAAATTTTCGGCGACAGCGAAAGCTTACGCAACACAATTGAAAAAGATTTACACAAAAATGCAAGTGATTCTCGTACAGAAGAAGGCTTGAAAGACATTTATGAACGTCTTCGCCCAGGCGAACCAAAAACAGCAGATAGCTCACGTAGCTTGTTAACTGCACGTTTCTTTGATCCAAAACGTTATGATTTGGCAAACGTTGGTCGCTACAAAGTTAACAAAAAATTAGACTTAAAAACACGTCTATTAAACTTAACCTTAGCTGAAACGCTAGTTGATCCGGAAACTGGTGAAATCATTGTCGAAAAAGGCACGGTTTTAACACACCAAATCATGGAAACATTAGGCGAATACATTGACAACGGCTTAAACAGCGTAACTTACTATCCAAGTGAAGATGCGGTAGTAACTGAACCAATGACAATCCAAGTGATTCAAGTTCTTTCACCAAAAGATCCTGAACGTATCGTAAATGTGATTGGTAACGGCTATCCAGACGACAGCGTAAAAACAGTTCGTCCAGCAGATATCGTTGCTTCAATGAGCTACTTCTTCAACTTAATGGAAGATATCGGTAATGTCGATGACATCGACCACTTAGGTAATCGTCGTATCCGTTCAGTAGGCGAATTATTACAAAACCAATTCCGTATTGGTTTAGCCCGTATGGAACGTGTGGTTCGTGAAAGAATGTCTATTCAAGACACAGAAACATTGACACCACAACAATTAATTAACATCCGTCCAGTGGTAGCAAGTATCAAAGAATTCTTTGGTTCTTCACAGTTATCACAGTTCATGGACCAAACAAACCCATTAGGTGAGTTAACCCATAAACGTCGTCTATCAGCCTTAGGGCCTGGTGGTTTGACTCGTGACCGTGCCGGTTATGAAGTTCGTGACGTTCACTACTCTCACTATGGTCGTATGTGTCCAATTGAAACGCCTGAGGGACCAAATATCGGGTTGATCAATAGTTTATCTAGTTACGCAAAAGTGAATAAATTTGGTTTCATCGAAACGCCTTATCGCCGTGTTGATCGTGCGACAGGCCGTGTTACTGATCAAGTAGATTACTTAACAGCAGACATCGAAGACCATTATATCGTAGCGCAAGCGAACTCACTTTTAAATGAAGATGGCACATTTGCCAATGATGTTGTTATGGCGCGTCTACAAAGTGAAAACTTAGAAGTTGCCGTAGACAAAGTTGACTACATGGACGTTTCACCAAAACAAGTAGTCGCAGTCGCAACAGCATGTATTCCTTTCTTAGAAAACGATGACTCCAACCGTGCCTTGATGGGTGCCAACATGCAGCGTCAAGCGGTGCCGTTAATTCAACCACGCTCTCCGTGGGTAGGTACAGGGATGGAATATAAATCAGCCCATGACTCAGGTGCTGCTTTACTATGTAAACATGACGGTGTCGTAGAATTCGTCGATGCAAAAGAAATTCGCGTTCGTCGCGACAATGGCGCATTAGACAAATATATGGTTACAAAATTCCGTCGTTCTAACTCAGGAACAAGCTACAACCAACGCCCAATTGTTCACTTAGGTGAAAAAGTTGAAAAAGGCGATACTTTAGCGGATGGACCTTCTATGGAAGAAGGCGAAATGGCTTTAGGGCAAAACGTCTTAGTTGCCTTCATGACATGGGAAGGTTACAACTACGAGGATGCCATTATCATGAGCCGTCGTTTAGTTAAAGACGATGTCTACACTTCTGTGCATATTGAAGAATATGAATCAGAAGCACGTGATACAAAATTAGGACCTGAAGAAATTACCCGTGAAATTCCAAACGTTGGGGAAGACGCATTGAAAGACTTAGACGAAATGGGGATTATCCGCATTGGTGCTGAAGTTCAAGATGGCGACTTACTAGTTGGGAAAGTCACACCTAAAGGGGTTACAGAATTATCTGCAGAAGAACGTTTATTACACGCAATCTTCGGGGAGAAAGCCCGCGAAGTTCGTGATACGTCTCTCCGTGTACCTCACGGTGGCGGCGGTATCGTTCATGATGTGAAAATCTTTACTCGTGAAGCTGGCGATGAATTATCACCAGGTGTCAACATGTTAGTTCGTGTCTATATCGTTCAAAAACGTAAAATTCACGAAGGAGATAAAATGGCGGGACGTCACGGAAATAAAGGGGTTGTTTCCCGTATTATGCCGGAAGAAGATATGCCATTCTTACCTGACGGAACACCTGTTGATATCATGTTGAACCCATTAGGGGTACCTTCTCGTATGAATATCGGACAAGTACTTGAATTACACTTAGGTATGGCTGCTCGCCAATTAGGTATTCACGTCGCAACACCTGTTTTCGATGGGGCAACCGATGAAGACGTTTGGGAAACTGTTCGTGAAGCTGGTATGGCTAGCGATGCTAAAACAGTTCTTTACGATGGACGTACAGGTGAACCATTTGATAACCGTATTTCCGTTGGTGTCATGTATATGATTAAATTAGCCCACATGGTTGATGACAAATTGCATGCTCGTTCAATCGGACCTTACTCTCTTGTTACGCAACAACCGTTGGGTGGTAAAGCTCAATTCGGTGGACAACGTTTCGGGGAAATGGAAGTTTGGGCACTGGAAGCTTACGGTGCTGCTTACACATTACAAGAAATCTTAACTTACAAATCTGATGACGTTGTCGGACGTGTGAAAACATACGAAGCCATCGTTAAAGGTGAACCAATTCCAAAACCAGGTGTGCCTGAATCATTCCGAGTATTAGTGAAAGAATTACAATCACTTGGTTTAGACATGCGTGTCTTGGACATTGAGGAAGCTGAGATTGAGTTACGCGATATGGACGATGACGATGATGATTTAATCACCGTTGACGCACTAACCAAATTTGCGGAACAACAATCAGCGAAACAGCTGGAAAAAGAAGCAGAATCAGTCGTGAAAGAAGAAGCACAAGACGTTGTTCAAGAAATTGAAACAGCCGAAGACAGAGACTAATTTGTCGCTACCACTCTGATGAGTTGATTCAACTGCGACTTTGTTGCAACTGCGCAAGTCATTACTTGTTCCAAGTGTCGTCAGACCTTCTTTCAAGTGATGCTTGCCATTTGCTAACAAGTTGCTGACTCAGCTTCTCTAAATAAGGAAATGGAGGGAATTCCTTTTGATCGATGTAAATAAATTCGAAAGTATGCAAATAGGGCTTGCTTCACCAGAAAAGATCAGAAGTTGGTCTTATGGGGAAGTTAAAAAACCCGAAACAATTAACTACCGTACATTAAAACCCGAACGTGAAGGGTTATTCTGTGAACGCATTTTTGGTCCAACCAAAGACTGGGAATGTGCTTGTGGTAAATATAAACGTATCCGTTATAAAGGTATTGTCTGTGACCGTTGTGGCGTTGAAGTCACTCGTTCAAAAGTACGTCGTGAACGTATGGGACATATTGAATTAGCCGCACCAGTTTCACATATCTGGTACTTTAAAGGAATTCCATCTCGGATGGGTCTTGTTTTAGACATGAGCCCTCGTGCATTGGAAGAAGTCATTTATTTTGCTTCATACGTTGTCATCGAACCAGGTGACACAACATTAGAGAAAAAACAATTGTTAACGGAACGCGAATATCGTGAAAAACGTGAACAATATGGCCAAGCCTTCAAAGCTGCTATGGGTGCCGAAGCCGTGAAACAATTATTAGATAACGTCGATTTAGATGGCGAAGTTGCGCAATTAAAAGAAGAATTGAAAACAGCTTCTGGTCAAAAACGGACACGTGCCATCCGTCGTTTAGACATCTTAGAAGCCTTCCGTGCCTCTGGTAACCAACCAAGCTGGATGGTAATGGATGTTATCCCAGTTATTCCACCAGATTTACGTCCGATGGTTCAATTGGAAGGTGGTCGTTTTGCAACAAGTGACTTAAACGACTTATACCGCCGTGTTATCAACCGTAACAACCGTCTAAAACGTTTATTAGACTTAAATGCGCCAAGCATCATTGTTCAAAACGAAAAACGGATGTTACAAGAAGCGGTCGATGCTTTAATCGATAATGGTCGTCGTGGCCGTCCAGTTACTGGACCAGGTAACCGTCCATTGAAATCTCTTTCTCACATGTTGAAAGGGAAACAAGGTCGTTTCCGTCAAAACTTACTAGGTAAACGTGTTGACTATTCTGGTCGTTCCGTAATCGTCGTTGGTCCGTTCTTAAAAATGTACCAATGTGGTTTACCAAAAGAAATGGCGATTGAATTATTCAAACCATTTGTAATGCGTGAATTAGTACAACGTGAAATTGCGACAAACATTAAAAATGCGAAACGTAAAATCGAACGTGGCGAAGATGAAGTTTGGGATATTTTAGAAGAAGTTATCCAAGAACACCCAGTTTTACTTAACCGGGCACCTACGTTGCATAGATTAGGGATCCAAGCTTTCGAACCTGTTCTTGTTGAAGGTCGTGCGATTCGTCTTCACCCATTAGTGTGTGAAGCCTACAATGCCGATTTCGATGGAGACCAAATGGCGGTTCACGTGCCTCTAAATGAAGAAGCACAAGCAGAAGCTCGTATGTTAATGCTTGCTGCCCAAAATATCTTGAACCCGAAAGATGGTAAACCAGTTGTTACACCATCTCAAGATATGGTCTTAGGTAACTACTACCTAACAATGGAAGAAGAAGGCCGTGAAGGGGAAGGTATGATCTTCCGCGACATGAACGAAGCTGTTTTAGCATGGCAAAATGGCTACGTGCATTTACACTCACGGATTGGGGTTCAAACAACACTTTTAGGTGACAAACCATTTACTGATTGGCAAAAAGAACGAATCTTAATCACCACAGTTGGTAAGATCATCTTTAACGAAATCATGCCTGTTGAGTTCCCTTACTTGAACGAACCAACAGACTATAACTTAACTGTTCAAACACCAGATAAATACTTCGTAGAAGCTGGTACAGACATTCCTGCACACATTAAAGAGCAAGAATTAGTTTTACCATTCAAGAAGAAAAATCTTGGAAATATCATTGCTGAAGTCTTCAAGAGATTCCACATTACGGAAACCTCTAAAATGCTTGACCGCATGAAAGACTTAGGTTACAAACACTCAACTTATGCTGGGATGACAGTAGGGATTGCCGATATCATGGTTCTTCATGAAAAACAAGCAATCATTGATGCTGCCCACAAACAAGTTGAAACAATTACTAAACAATTCCGTCGTGGTTTAATTACTGATGACGAACGTTATGAACGTGTAATCGGCGTTTGGAACGGTGCCAAAGATGAAATCCAACAAAAACTGATCGAAAGTATGGAAGCTCGTAACCCAATCTTCATGATGTCTGACTCTGGAGCCCGTGGTAACATCTCCAACTTTACACAGTTAGCTGGTATGCGTGGTTTGATGGCCGCTCCGAATGGACGAATCATGGAATTACCAATCATCTCAAACTTCCGTGAAGGACTTTCTGTCTTAGAAATGTTTATCTCAACTCACGGGGCTCGTAAAGGGATGACCGATACGGCCTTGAAGACAGCCGATTCAGGTTACTTAACACGTCGTTTAGTTGACGTTGCCCAAGACGTAATCATTCGTGAAGACGACTGTGGCACTGACCGTGGTCTTGAAATCGAAGCAATTCGTGAAGGTAACGAAATTATCGAACCATTAGACGAACGTCTATTAGGTCGTTATACACGTAAATCAGTTGTTCATCCAGAAACTGGTGCAATCATCATTGGTGCGGATCAATTAATCACTGAAGATCTTGCCAGAGAAATCGTGGACGCTGGTATTGAAAAAGTAACCATCCGTTCTGTCTTTACATGTAACACAAAACATGGTGTATGTAAGCACTGTTACGGACGTAACCTTGCAACTGGTTCTGACGTTGAAGTCGGAGAAGCAGTTGGTACAATCGCCGCTCAATCAATCGGGGAACCTGGTACACAGTTAACCATGCGTACGTTCCATACCGGTGGGGTTGCCGGTGACGATATCACTCAAGGTTTACCTCGTATCCAAGAAATCTTTGAAGCACGTAATCCGAAAGGGCAAGCAGTGATTACAGAAGTAACCGGTGAAGTTATCGATATTTCTGAAGATCCTGCCACACGTCAAAAAGAAGTAACCATCAAAGGAAAAACAGATACACGTACCTATACTGTCCCTTACACTGCACGTATGAAAGTTGCTGAAGGCGACATCATCCACCGTGGTGCACCGTTGACAGAAGGTTCAATCGATCCAAAACAATTATTACAAGTTCGTGATGTTTTATCTGTTGAAAACTACCTATTACGTGAAGTACAACGTGTTTACCGTATGCAAGGGGTAGAAATCGGCGACAAACATATCGAAGTAATGGTTCGTCAAATGTTACGTAAAATCCGCGTAATGGATCCAGGTGACACTGAAATCCTTCCAGGAACATTAATGGACATCGCAGAATTTAAAGACCGTAACTACGACACATTAGTTGCTGGTGGCGTCCCTGCTACTAGTCGTCCAGTCTTACTTGGTATTACCAAAGCGTCATTGGAAACAAACAGCTTCTTATCTGCTGCATCCTTCCAAGAAACAACACGCGTGTTAACAGATGCTGCTATCCGTGGCAAAAAAGATCCATTACTTGGATTGAAAGAAAATGTTATCATTGGTAAAATCATCCCAGCTGGTACTGGTATGGCTCGTTACCGTAACATGGAACCAAAAGAAGTTGGCGTAGCTAGCGAAAACGTTTATAGTATTTCAGACATTGAAGCACAAATGGCTGCTGAAGATGCGATGAAAAACATCAATAAATAAACCCTAAAAAGCCGTAAGGAGCATGCTCCTTACGGCTTTTTTTATTTGCTATAGCCAACTGATTGTGAGTAAACCCAAACTTAAAAAGGGGACAAAGGGAAGTGTCTGTTCAACTGGATACCCCAAAAATTTACAGCTGTAGCCATAGATTAGGCCATAACTACTGGCAAAAAATAGTAGCATCAGCAACTGAGGTACCTGTAAAAAACAGCCCCACAAACCCAGTAACAAAAGATCCCCTCGCCCCATGGCTTCCGGAAAATAATGTAAGGCGGCTTGGAAAAAACAAAAACAAAAAAGACCAGTCAGTAAGTAAAACGAATGCTGACCCGCAATTTTCAGCAAGCAAAGCACAAAAAAACTAGGATAAAGAATCTTCGGTTCAACCACTAAATACCAGTAATCAATCAAGGATAATGTGAAAGCACTCGTCAGCCACCACCAGAGAATCAAAGCATCAATCGTCAGGCCAGCTGAAAAACAGCTTGCGGTTAAGCCGCCCATGATAAGTTCTGCTAAAAGATAACTCTTAGCTACTGGCTGTTGACACTTTCGACAACGAAAGCGCTGCAGCAAAATCGAAACAACTGGAATTAATTCATAGAATTGTAGAGGCTGGTGGCAACCTTGACAGTGGGAAGGGGGCCACCACAAAGAACGCCCTACTGGTAAGCGCTCCGCCACTAAGCATAAAAAAGAACCGAAACAGGCACCAATCAAAAAGAGACTCAAGAAAAACATAGGTTACCTCCTTAAAAATAAACTACGCTTTTTTTAAACTTTTTCGTTTGACTAGACAAATCTTTTTTTGTTAGGAATAATAAAAGAAACAAGAAATGAGGGAATCAAATGGAAAAATTAGCGATTGGTGTCGACGTTGGCACCACGCAAGCCAAAGCAGTGGCTTTTCAAGCAAATGGCACAGTCGTAGCTTCTAGCTATGTGCGTTATCCATTAATTCAAGAGACTGAAGGAATGGCGGAGCAAGACCCAGAAACGCTGTTCCAAGCTGTGGTGAACTGTATTCGAACCGTCACACAACAAGTGAAGAATCAACCAATTGGGCTCATTTCTTTTGCTTCAGCAATGCATGGATTAATTGCCATGGATGCGCAAGGACGCCCATTGACCCAAGTGATTACTTGGGCTGACACACGAGCATCTGATTATGCGGAAGCGTTAAAAGAAACGCCAGCGGCCCAATTGTTTTATCAATTGACAGGCATGCCAGTTCATCCAATGGCGCCTTTGTACAAGATTCGCTGGCTGCAGGAAAATCAGCCAGCCGTTGCGCAGAGCGCGGCCAAGTTTATTGGGATTAAGGACTACATTTTTTACCGTTTCTTTGGCGAATACTGGACAGATTATAGTAGTGCTTCGGGGATGGGTTTATTTAATATTCACACGCGGCAATGGGAATCGTCGATTTTAGCGTATTTATCTATTGAGGAGGAACAGTTGCCAAAAGTTGCCCCGTCAACGTTCATTTTTCCAGCGTTAGCGCCTTCTTGGCAAGAGATGCTTGGTGTTGAGGAGGAAACGGTTTTAGTTCTTGGTGGCGCGGATGGTCCATTGTCTAATTTAGGTTTGGGAGCGCTAGGAATGGGTGTAGCGACTTTGACCGTTGGTACGAGCGGCGCACTTCGGTATATTGTCGAAGAACCTTTTTTGCATCCGCAAGGTGAAACGTTTTGTTTTGCTCTAGATAAACAGCACTGGGTGATTGGTGGCGCAAGTAGTAATGGTGCAGTTGCGTTAGATTGGGCGAGCCAAACGATTTTTGCAGAAGAACGTCAGCAAGCTATCCAAAACGGGACCAATCTCTATGACCCAATTATGGCCAAAATTGCAACCGTGCCAGCTGGGGCAAATGGCTTACTGTTTCATCCTTATTTGCTAGGTGAACGAGCACCGCTGTGGAATGCAGAGGCGAGCGCAAGTTTTATTGGCTTGCGCAAAAATCACCATGCCGGACATTTAGCTCGAGCGGTGGTGGAAGGCATCTGTTTCAATTTAAAAACCATTTTAGAAGATTTGAAACAACTCGGTGGACCCGTTCAGGAGATTCGGGCGACAGGCGGCTTTGCTGATTCCCCTGTGTTCCGTCAAATCATGGCTGATGTGCTGGGAGAAACGTTATCGTTCACTGATAGCACCGAAGCTTCGGCATTAGGCGCTGTTTTGCTAGGCTGGCAAGGCTTAGGGCAGTTACCAAATTTACAAGCAGCGGCGCAACAGGTGCTGATTCATGAAACGGTCACGCCACGAGCGGATCAATTGCTAGTTTATCAAGAACTGTATCCTGTTTTTCAAGAAACCCAACAAGTTTTAGCACAAAGTTATCAAAAATTAGCAGAATTCCGCAAATAATTGATAGTAAATAGCTTTGACAAATGACTGAGAAGTTGCTTAACTAGAAGAGAGACAAAGACTTGAGGAAATGAGGATGAGAAATGAAGAAACAGCTACTACCACTATTTCTGTTATTCATTGGGGCGTTGGCAAGCTGCAGTACACCGTCTCGTTCCGGCGAAAAAGCAGCGCAACAGTTGGTAGATTACTTTATTTATCAAGAAAAGACAGCGACATTCTCTCAAACTTTTCGTGAACCGAAAGTCTTGGCGGAGCATTTGCAGACGAGCCGTCAACAGTTCCAGAAGCAATTTTTCAATAGCTTAAAAGAAATGAACGCTGAAGTCACCGAGACTGAAGCCCAGAAGCTTAGCACAGAATTACTGGCTCAAGTGAAGAAAAAAGCGTCATATCAACTAGTAGCCACGAAAGAATTGAATGGGCAAGCGACAATCACTTTTCAGATTAAGGGCTTAGATTTTGTGACGGCGATTGAAGATACAACCACTGCTCTTCTTCAGCAAACGCAACAGGCGACACAAGCGCTAGACATGCAGCACACGTTAGCCGTTTTAAAAAAAGAAATCCAACAAATCAATGTCAGCCATGAGCCAGTTAAACTGCCATTAACGGTTAAGCAAGTAGAAGGACAATGGTACTTGCCAGCAGCGGAGCAACTGAGACTGAATCAGTTTTTTTTAGCTTTCGTCACAGGAAAAGAAGATACTGACGAGTTGACAGAGGCACTCGACACGATCCTCACTCAAGCGGAACAAAAAGTCGTCACTGCGGATGAAAAAACAGCGATTTCAGGAAATTAATTAGATTCTTAATTGTAATTATTATAATTTGATAATAATTTTAAAAAAGAAAGGTTTTCAGTGTACTTTTTTCACAATTCATATTACACTAAGAGTGTAGAAAAAATATTTAGGAGGATGACAAAGAATGAAATTTGAAAAAACAAAAGAAATTTTGAACCAACTCGTTGCAGATTTAAGCCAATTTTCCGTGGTAATTCATCAAACACATTGGTATATGCGTGGACCTGAATTTTTAACACTTCACCCACAAATGGATGAATACATGGATCAAATCAATGAGCAATTAGATGTTGTTTCAGAACGTTTAATCACATTGGACGGCTCTCCATTCTCAACATTGCGTGAATTCGCAGAAAATACAAAAATTGAAGATGAAATTGGTAACTGGGACCGCACCATTCCAGAACGTATGGAAAAATTAGTAGCAGGCTACCGTTACTTAGCAGACCTTTACGCAAAAGGAATCGAAGTTTCTGGTGAAGAAGGCGACGACTGCACACAAGACATTTTCATCGCAAACAAAACAGACATCGAAAAAAATATTTGGATGTTACAAGCCAAACTTGGCAAAGCGCCTGGTATTGACGCATAATTTAAAACAACTCCCAAAGCCGCTGACGTTGACGTTGGCGGTTTTTTTCTGTTTAAAAGGCACAAAAAAATAAGTGAAAATCTATTTTCTGAAAGCGCAGAAAAACATTGACTTTATCAGTGATTGAAGGTAAAATATTAAATGGTATTGTTTGCCCCACAATGAGCCCCGGAAACTCAAGTGTATGTCAAACATCGAAAACAAAATTGGAGGAAAGAAACGTGCGTACAACATATATGGCCAAAGCTGGCGAAGTAGAACGTAAATGGTACGTAGTAGATGCAACAGATGTTCCTTTAGGACGTCTATCAGCAGTTGTTGCTTCTGTACTACGTGGTAAAAATAAACCAACATTCACACCACATGTGGATACTGGAGATTTCGTAATCGTAATTAACGCTGATAAAGTAAAATTAACAGGTAAAAAAGCTACAGACAAAATTTACTACCGTCACTCAATGTATCCTGGAGGATTAAAATCAGTGACTGCTGGTGAATTACGCGACAAAAACTCTCGCCGTCTTATCGAAACTTCTGTAAAAGGTATGCTACCTAAAAACACTTTAGGACGTAAACAATTTACTAAATTGAACGTATACGGTGGAGCTGAGCATCCACATGCTGCACAACAACCAGAAGTATTAGATATCACGAACTTAATTTAAGGAGGGAAATTCATTGGCACAAGTACAATATAGCGGCACAGGCCGTCGTAAAAATGCAGTTGCCCGCGTACGCTTAGTACCAGGTACTGGTAAAATTACTGTAAACAAAAAAGACGTAGAAGAATATATTCCACATGCTGACTTGCGTGAAGTTATCAACCAACCATTTGGCGTAACTGAAACAAAAGGCGCTTACGATGTAATCGTAAACGTAAACGGTGGTGGCTATGCTGGACAATCAGGAGCTATCCGTCACGGAATCGCTCGTGCATTGTTACAAGTAGATCCTGACTTCCGTTCTGCTTTAAAACGCGCTGGGTTACTTACTCGTGACGCACGTATGGTTGAACGTAAAAAACCAGGTCTTAAAAAAGCTCGTAAAGCTTCACAGTTCTCAAAACGTTAATTATTTGGAGTCGTTGCGAACGTGTTCGCTTACCAATCAATTACAATGTTTCAAGACACTTTCTCGCAATGAGAAAGTGTCTTTTTTATCAATCTCTCTAACCCAACCCTCTCCAAAAAATGGTATCATTAAGTAATGAAACATAACCATAAAAAATAACAAATATCGGAGGCAAAAAATGAGTAGTGTGGTTTGTCAAAGTTGTGGGGCGAATGCGTTTAGATGGTACGATACCGCTGATCAAGTGGTGGAATGTAAGTATTGTCATTCCAAGCAAGCTTTTATAAAAGAAAAGGTATGGGCGTCGAGTCAGCCATAAAAGTTGTTGGGGGAAAAGAAGAAGCGGAGACGGATTCTGAATACCAAGAACGGATTATTCATCAATTTGGTTTGAAAGATCAAGTGATTGAAGTGAAGAATTATTCATTAATCGATATTCCGTTAACATTTATTGTTTGGTTGTATTTGGATATTTTATTAGGAGCGTTGTTTATCTGTGGTGGTTTTCTATCTAAAAACTATCGAGCTTGGTACGCCAATTTACTTCGTTGGCACTTTTGTGGTTGGCGGTATACAAAGTCAGCGACTGAAAAAGAGAAGGCAAGTCAACGGATTAGAGGCAGTCTGTTGATTAAATGGCTACTTCAAGAGGACCCCGACAAAACGAAAAAATTAATAATGGTTGGCGTGTCCATTTTGTTCACTTTCTTGTTCGTTTACACTACAGGAAACAGCGCTGCCTAAACGAAATATTTATTGAAACACTTTCTGCTGATAGAAAGTGTTTTTTTTATACCATTAATGGAGTAAGTGAGTATTTCAGTGTTTCGTCAATGTTTTTCTATATTCATTAGGAGAGAGTGTATAGAGAGCTGAAAAATTTTTATAAAATTGGCTTACGTTTGAAATACCAACATTTTGAGAGATTTCAGCGATTGATAATTCTGAATAACGCAATAATTGTATCGCATTTTTCATCCTTTGTTCTGTTTGAATTTCTTTAAAGGTTTTATTGAAAGTCTGTTTGATTAACTGAGATAAATATTTTGGATGGTAATTAAATAATAATGCGGTTTCCTTTAATGTACAGGTGCGAGCATTTTTTTCTATATAATCGATAATTTCTAACATATGGCTGGTTTTATTGCTAATAGGGGCAACTTTCTTTGTGGAATTCTTCTGATAATCACGGATAAGCTGAATAAAAATTAATGAAAAGAGTGCTTCTATCGCATGTTTACTAAAAGTATCATTTTGGAAATATTCACAAATTAGTTGATTGAGAAAAGCAATTGTATTTTTATGGTTATTCTGAAAAATCATATAGCCGTCATGGTGGTTATTTTCAGTAATTGCTGAAAATAAAAAAGTACTTAAAATGCTTGTTTCACCTAAGCCCATAATAAATGCTCGTGAAAAAAAGTCATTGCTTAGACTAATATTAAAGACAATATCTTTTTCACTTAGTCTGCCTTTTGAGCGAAGAACATGCCGATCAACAATGCATAAATCTCCTTCTTTTAGTAATACTTCGGTTCCGTTTACTTGATAATGACAGCTTCCAGAATAGACATAATTAAGATTTAAATTAGTATGTACATGTAATGGTACATCTGTGAATCGCGAATCTCTTCTAATTTCAATAAGGTTTTGTTTTAAATTTGGTAATTGAAACTGATAGACTTCTTGATCATGTAACAGAATTTTGTCTAGTTGTTCATAAATAGGGCTATGATAATTGGGATCCTCTAAATAATGGTGTTCGCTGTGGGTTAACAGAAATAAGTCTGATGGGAGTTGATTTAACAATTTTATCACCTTACCTTTTGTTATCAATGTTCTGGAAAATGATTATTGAAAGCGTTTTTTATAATTGTATAATTCAAGTATAACTAGTGATTGATATTTGTACAAGTATTGAAATACAAGTTGAATAGGAGGGTTATTGATGGATGTTCAAAAATTATGTCAAAGCATTTTGTCAAACATAGGCGGAGCCAAAAATGTGAAAAGTGTTACTCATTGTGCAACTCGCTTGCGTTTAACGTTAAATGATGAAGAGAAAATACAGCAAGAGTCTATAAATGATTTAGACGGCGTAATGGGCAGTATTGTTACCGGAGGACAATATCAAATAATTATTGGTCAAAGTGTCGGAACTGTTTATGCACACTTTACTCAGTTGCTGTCAACTGAGTCTAAAAGTGATCTGAGTCATCAAGAAATGGCCGAGCCAAGTGAACCATCAAAAAAAGGGATTATTCCACAAGTATTAGATACAATTACAGGTATTTTTACACCGCTGTTACCTGCAATTACCGCTGCAGCAATGATAAAAACAGTACTAGTGCTTTTAGATTTGTTCCATTTAATTGATCCTACAGGTGGTACTTATCAAATTTTGACATTTGCTGGCGATACTGCTTTTTATTTTATGCCTGTTTTAGTTGCTTATTCTGCCTCAATAAAGTTTCGTTTGAATCCTTATTTAGGAACAATTATTGGCATGCTACTGCTACATCCGACCTTTGTTTCATTGGTAAGTGAAGGTAAACCATTAAAGATGTTTGGCTTTTTACCAATTACGTTAGCTAATTATAGTTCAACTGTGATTCCAATTATCTTAATTATATGGGTAGCTTCCTATGTGGATCGTTATGTCGAACGTTTTTGTCCTGAGTCAGTAAAGTTTTTCTTGCGGCCGTTAGTGACATTTTTTATTATGATTCCTTTAGCTTTGGGAATTATTGGTCCATTAGGAAGTTGGGTTGGACAAGGATTAGGAATTGTCTTAAATTTAGTTCAAAATTATGCTGTTTGGGTGCTACCATTTATTTTTGGTGCGTTATCGCCAGTCTTCATTATGACTGGGATGCATTATGCGGTAACAATTCCTCTCGTTTTACAATCTATCAGTTCCAATGGATTTGATATGTTAGGGATTGGGTTTTTAGTTTCTAATTTCGCTCAAGCAGGCGCAGCAATTGCTGTAGGTCGCTTTGCAAAGAGTCAGAAAGTACGAGGATTGGCTTTTTCTTCAGGATTTACTGCACTGTTAGGAATTACCGAACCAGCTTTGTATGGCGTGAATTTAAAATATAAAAAACCGTTTTTAGCAGTGATTATTGCTGGTGCAATGAGTGGTTTACTTGCGGGTTTCCTGAATGTTAAGCGAATGACTTTTGCGCCAACAGGAATTACGACATTGCCTATTTTTATTGATCCAACGAATCAATGGAATTTTATTTTTGCAATTGTCTGTGCAGTGGCTAGTTTTATTTTAGCTTTTATTATAACGAGCGGTCTGGTTTATAAGGACCAGTATTTACGTAATGAATTGGAGGAAAAGTAAAATGACTTACACATTTTCAAAGGATTTTTTATGGGGCGGGGCTATTTCGAGTGGTCAAGCAGATGGTGGTTATTTAGAAGATGGCAAAGGTGTGGATACACAATCGATGCGTTACTTTGCCCCTAACTGGAACCGTGAGGAACGGAATCGAAACAGAGATATTAATATGACCAGTGAGCGTTTCGAGCAAGCGCTAGTTGCAGAAGGCGATCGCAATTATCCCTTTAGAAGAGGGATTGATTTTTATCATAGATATAAAGAGGATTTAGCGTTGTTTGAAGAAATGGGGATGAATATTTTCCGAACATCCATTGATTGGTCGCGTATTTATCCAAATGGAGATGACGAGAGACCTAATGAAGCAGGAATACAATTTTATGTTGATCTATTTACTGAATGCCAAAAAAGAGGAATGAAAGTCTTTGCTACAATGCTTCACTATGGGATTCCAGTTAATTTAGTGACCAAATATGGTGGTTGGAAAAGTAGAAAGACTATTGATTTTTTTGAAGTCTATGCACGTACATTGTTTGAGCGTTTAGGTGATTTAGTGGACTATTGGCTACCTTTTAATGAAATTAACTGTAATAGATTTAATCCATACAATGGATGTGCCGTTATTGAAGATCAAGAAGAAAACTATAACCAAAGTATTTTTCAAGCAGGACATAATCAGTTCGTGGCAAATGCAAGAGCAATTAAAGCTGCAAAAGAAATACTAGGCGAACCAATGATTGGTGGAATGATTGCACGATTTACAACATATCCTGCGACCTGTAAGCCAGAAGATGTAATGCAAAGCATTTTGGATGAGAACTATAAGAATTATTTTTATACGGATGTTTTAGCAAGAGGAAAATATCCTAGCTATACAAAGCGAATGTTTGATGAGTTAGGAATTACGATAGAAGTCGCTCCTGGAGATTTAGAATTATTAGCAGAGAATAAAGTAAACTTCCTATCATTTTCGTACTATATGTCAATGATAACTAGTGTCAGTCCTGATTATGAAATTACCAGCGGAAACTTACTAAGCGGGATGAAAAATCCTTACTTAGAAACAAGTGACTGGGGATGGCAAATTGATCCAATTGGTTTGAGAATTTCTCTAAACGAGATGTATGATCGCTATCAATTACCGCTGTTTATTGCTGAAAATGGGTTAGGTGCTTATGATCAAGTAGAAGAGGATGGCGCAATTCATGACCCTTATCGGATTGACTATTTAGAAAAGCATTTACAACAAATGAGTGAAGCAATTGCTGATGGTGTAGAGCTTTTAGGCTATACTATGTGGGGAATCATCGATATCATTTCATGTGGAACCATTGAAATGTCTAAACGGTATGGTGTTATTTACGTGGATAGTGATGATGCAGGGAATGGAACGCTTGAAAGAAGTAAAAAAGATTCATTTCATTGGTATAAAGAGGTTATTTCTACAAATGGAGAAAGTTTGAATCGGTGATTTGCTGTTAGTGAAGAAAAATAAAAAGGACATCTATTGAGATCCTTTAGTAAAGAGAGCTTGGGCCATAAGTCGAAATAACTTACGGCCCAAGCTCTTTCCCATCCCCCCTCACCGAGAAGACAAAATTTCATAAATCACATAGAGTTCCCAGTTGGAAATTTCTATTCGATAAAACTGTTCTAGAGTATAGAAAATGTTTTTAGCATTTTGGAAAAATGGTTTTTGGTTAATGGTTAGTTCCTCTAGGTTAGCAGGGATTTCATAGTCTTCAACGCCGAGCATTGTCCGCTCTACCATGAGCGCGTTGTGCATCATTAAGTTAAATTTCATTTTGCCGCTGAGTGTGAGGTCGAAACGTTTTTCAATGTTTTTTGTAACATTTTCGACTTGTTTAATAATGACGTCAGGATTTAGAAATTCTAGTTTTTCTGACAAGCCTTCTTTCGAGAAGAAGTGAACAAATTCGTTAATCATGCTATCAATGTTATTGGGATGCATCAAGTTTTGGAAAGGTTCCATCAACTGGGTTCCTGCATCTTCGTCTAACATGTCTAAGAGATTCACGCTAGCAACATTCGTATGGTTGTCTAAGTAGGACGTCGTCAAAATGAGCGAGGTTTCTTTTAAATAATTTTCTTCGGCGTTGGCAATGTCTAACGTGTTTACCAAATCTTTGTATTTTAGGGTAATGACTTTAATATCAGTATACAGGTATTTTTGACAGATTTGTTTGATTTGCTTGGCAATATCCAGACCTGAAATACTAGAGACAATGATATTTTTTTCCACTGAAAAGCCTTCAAAGTACTGTACATCGGTTTTAAATTTTTTTTCAGCGGTTTTAGCAATACCATAGAAAAGTTGTTCGTTCATTAATTGATGACCAATTTCCAACGCATAGGCAGTGGTCAGGTTGTTGATCACCAAGAGTTCTCCAAGAATTTGCGGTTTCAAACTTTTATAAAGTTGTGTCAGAGAACCCATATCGACGAGCATAATGACGCCTTGTGATGTGTCCCGCTGAGAAAGCCAGTCTTTAACTTCGGCGACGATATCTCGTACGGAGGACGTTAAGGGCATGTTAATCGCATCGAAAATATAGGTACCACATAATTTGTTGGCAACGGCTTGAATACTTGTGGCAGTCGATTCACCATGCGCCACGAGGAGCGCTTGGTAAGGAATCGTTTCAGAAATTTCCCCACTGAGTAATACAGATAAGAGTACCTCTGTAAAAAAACGGTATTCTTCTGGCAGCGGACTGACTAAGTTTTTCACGAGGGAAACCGTTCGCGGATAGTGTTCTTTTAACTGTGCTTGGACTGGAAGGAGCACTGTTTCGTTAAATGTTGGCGGTAAAATTTTCAGCAATTTGGCAACATCTTTCATCGGTTTTTCAGTTTGCTCAGGTTGGTTAATAATTAGTTTGTTTTTGGTTTGGACTTCCGTGACTAGGTTTTGTAAAAAGTAATCATTTTCCAAGGTTATTTCATCGTCTAAACAATATTTAATGAATTGTGTCAGTTCAGTTTTTAAGTGGGTCAGTGTTTTTTCTTTTGTAAATAAGGTTTCAAATGTTGCGAAAATATCGGAAGAAAGTGTGTCTTCTTCTAACACTTCTTTGTCTAAAGGAATCGCAATCATTGGTTGAGTCGCATCGCCAATGACGACAGGTTGATTGGGCAAAGTTTTTCGTAATTGCGACGCGCAAAGGAGCTGCACTTTGTTGGATAAACTCCCTACGTTACCAGGTTCGTCATTTTCTAATAATGCCGTAAAGATTTCTTCGTCCACGTTGATGTCTTTGGTCATTCGTTTCGCTTCTCGGTGGAATAAGTTTTTCAAAATCGCAATCCGTTCTCGAATGGGGCGCTCTTTGAAGTTCGGAAGTGAGACGATTACGGAAATTCGGCGATAAAAGGTTGGTAATAAGACTTTTTTCGGGTTTTCGGTGGTCGCAAATAGTAGCCGGACCTTGGAATGCACCATTTTTCCTTCTTCACCAATAGGGCGGAAGCTCCCTGTATCCATAAACTGAAAGAGTTTTTCTTGGTTTTCGTTGGATAATCGATGTACTTCATCTAAAAAGAGTACGGAATTATTAGCTTGGGCCAAGAGTCCTTGTTTTTCTGATTCAGCCCCAGTGAATGCTCCTTTGGTATGGCCGAAGAGAATAGATGATAGCAATTCGGGATTATTGGCATAATCGGCACAGTTAAAGGTGTAGAATTTTTCCAGGCCAATGATTTGTTCGTTTTTCAGATACTCATAAATCAGCTTTGCCAAAAAGCTTTTGCCGACGCCACTGGCTCCATGGATTAATAAAGGCATACCCAATGGGGGATACAACATAGCGGCTTTGCATTGTTCAATGGCTTTTTTGGCGCTGCCTTGGCTACCGATGTATTGTCGAAACACATCGGTCGTGGGGGTTGTTGCACGGGTTAATTGCCAATAAACGGGTTTTTTTCCCGTTTGTTGGACTTCACCTTTTTCCAATAATTTATTTAAGTATAAGCTGGTTACCGAGCGGCTTAATTGAATTTTTGTGGCAATTTCTTGTGTGCTCATCGGGGTGTTGCTGGTTTCTAAAATATCAACTAAGTGTTGGTAGGTCTCCAAGCGCATGATTCATCGTCCTTCCAAAAGAGAGGTCGGGACAGGGTTGCTTCTGTTCCCGCCGTTTATCAGCTTTTAAGCCTGAGATAAAAATCACTTTGGATTTTTGTCTCAGGCTCTAAGTGTTTAATAATTAAATGTTTATTGTTTCAATTTTAACAGATGCCTAGTAATCCTAGCAAGATGCCTAAGAACATGATGCCAAACATCACTACGTTAACATTGACTTTTTTGCGTAATAGCCAGAAAGCAAGTAATGTCACGGCTAATGGTACGATACCGACGAATAGTTGATCCAAATAGTCTTGGATTTTAACTACGTCTTTGCTTCCTTTAACGGAAACTTCAAGAATCGTTTTGAATTTTACATTTGAAGCAGTCATACTGCCCATCATCATTAAGCCTAGCATACTTGATACTTTTGTGAGTATCTTCATTCCACCTGATTCGTACATTTTTTGGATAAAACTTTCACCGATTGAGTAGCCGCTATACAACGCATAATAGTGAATTAAGAACGCAGGGACGTTGTATAAAAGTAAGAAGACAATCGCCCCTAATGGCGAACCGGTGCTGGCTAATGAAATCCCAATCCCAGCAGCAATGACACGCAAGATGCCCCAGAAGAAGGAATCACCGATGCCTGAAAGTGGCCCCATTAGTGAGGCTTTAACTGCTGTAATAGAGCTAGCATCAAAATTTTCGTCTTCACTGTTTTGTTTTTCCATCGAAGCAACGAGCCCCATAATGAAGTTATTGATATGCATGGTTGCATTGAACCAAGTGGTGTGACGCACCAATGCCTCGGCCCGTTCTTCCTTGGTTTTATAAAAACGATTGATGACTGGGAGTAAAGTGTACATGACACCCACTGCGTGGTATTGTGTAGCTCCTGTCCGGCTAGCATTCATCGTCCAAGAACGCCAGAAAACAGAGCGCATCATTTTTTTCTCTTCTTTAGATAAATTCTCTTTTAACTTCATGCGAAAAAGTCCTCCTCTTCGATTTCTTTCGCGCTGCCTTCAACCGCAGAAGACGCCGCAGGTTTTCTTTTTAGAATGTCGCGGAATTCTACATCCCGTTGGGCACTCACGACACAAATTACTGTCCCGATGACCGCTACCGCAACGGCTGGTAATTGTAGGTACGCGGTTAAAACAAAGCCTAAAATGTAAAAGACGGCCAATTTATTATCCCATAATAGTTTCATTAACATAGCAAACCCAACGGCAGGTAAAAGTCCGCCAGCTGCGCTTAAGCCGTTCATCAAATTTTGTGGAATGCTTTCAACAAACAGATTTACTGGCCCGCTTCCTGCTAAAATTCCGATAAATGAAATCGAAGCGATGATTAAATAATAAATGATCCACGTTCCGTAATGCAGTGTCACAACCATTTTTTGGTTGCCTTCACGTGCTGCTTTGTCAAGAGAAGGAGCAAAGATATTCATAAAGACATTTTTTAAAAACATCACCACGAAAGCGGCTAACATCCCAATTGGTACGGCTAACGTCATGGCGGCTTTTTGTTCGACATTTGAAATAATTGCAAACGTTGTGGCTAAAGTAGTCGCAGTTACAGGTTCCGCTGCGATAACACCACCGATATTAACATTTCCTAAGAAAATTGCTTCTAAAGAGGCCCCCATTAAGACCCCTGTTTTCATGTCGCCCATTAAAATTCCTGTGACTAATCCAACGACTAAGGGACGTTCCATCATACTTTGACCAGTTAAATAATTCCCAGCAAAACAGATAAATACAGCTAAGGCTGCCATTGTTGCATGCATAAGCATTGTTCATTTCCTCCTTTTAATTGACGGCTTGTTTTAGACTTAATTTTGAGTTGGTTGGCAGTACTTGGTTATAGCTTTCCACGTGAGTCAAACTGGCTAATTCTTTGGCAGCTTCTAACTCTTCAGGGTTTAATTGGACACTCGGGAAAACCATTGTTTTGGTGGCTGGATCTGATTTATCAAAGCGGCCAGCGTTGGCAACATTCACACTTTCAATATCTGTCACGTTTTTCGCAATTTTAGTAGCATCCGCTACACTGTTCACAATTACAAAAATTCGTTTGTCTTTGCCACGAGGATCATTGAAGACATCAATCGCATCATCGACTGAGCGAATTAATAGTTTCATGCCATTAGGGACAGCCATTTTTAACGTCATTTGCATTACTTCGTTTTTGGCTGCTTCATCATTCGCTACAACTAATAAGGGGGCATTCAATTCTTTGGTCCAAACTACGGCTACTTGGCCGTGAATTAATCTGTCGTCTACTCGTACTTGTGTAATCATTTTAATTTCCTCCTAAAAAAAGTTTTCTTCTTCATTTGATGGGTTTAATTCAACGAATTGAATTTGTGCTTCAGCAATTGCTGCTTGAATATCTTCTTTGGTTAGCTTTTCGCCTTCTTTTAAGAAAATCAGAGATAAGGCAATGGCTAAGTTGGCATTGGAAATGATAAAAACATTGTCTGGTTTTGTCGTCATGACTTCTTGAACAATTTTTTGATTGACACTACCACCATATAAATCTGTTAAAATAATAGCTTGTTCTTCTGCGCCAAGGGACTGAAGAAACGTTTGAATAATTGGCGTGTAGTCCTCAGGAGTCACATAGGCATTGATGACCGCCAGCTCTTTTCCTTTGTCTGCGAGAATATCCAAGGAACTTTGGAAGCCTTTCGCTAAGTTTCCGTGACTAGCAATTAAAAATTTTCTTTTCATTCTTTTCACCTCACTTTTATATAAAGCAAGTTCTGTGCCAACAAAAGAGAACTCTAAATCCTTGATTTGAAAGGGTTTTAACGCTCTTGAAACTGTTTAAACAGTTTCAAGTCAAAATAAACACGTTATTCGTTGGCTAGTTTGTTGTTGAAAAATAGCTAAGCAAAACTGTGAAATTTAATCAAAATAACCCCCGTTTTTATCGAGAAGTGTTACAATAATACTCATGAATATTTATACATTAAGGAGAGTTACGAATGACTGATGCTCTTGTGATACAAGATTTACGCAAAGTGTACGCTTCAGGTGTTGAAGCGTTGCGAGGGATTGATTTAACAGTCGAAGAAGGCGATTTTTATGCTCTTTTGGGACCGAATGGCGCAGGAAAATCAACGACGATTGGGATTGTGACCTCGTTAGTTAATAAGACTTCGGGGAAAGTCAAAATTTTTGGGTATGATTTAGATACGGAAATGGTGCGGGCGAAGCAACAGATTGGGTTAGTGCCGCAGGAGTTTAACTTCAATCCGTTTGAAACGGTCCAGCAGATTGTGGTCAATCAAGCGGGCTATTATGGGGTGTCTCGTAAAGAAGCCATGAAACGGAGTGAAAAGTATTTAAAACAATCCAATTTATGGGAAAAACGGAACGAACGGGCGCGAATGCTTTCTGGCGGAATGAAACGTCGCTTGATGATTGCTCGCGCGCTGATGCATGAGCCGAAGTTATTGATTTTAGATGAACCAACTGCAGGTGTCGATATTGAATTGCGCCGTGAAATGTGGGCCTTTTTACAAGAGTTAAATGCGCAGGGAACCACGATTATTTTGACGACCCATTACTTAGAAGAAGCTGAGATGTTGTGTCGCAACATTGGGATTATTCAGTCTGGTGAATTGATTGAAAACACCAGCATGAAGCACTTGTTAGCAAAATTACAATTTGAAACGTTTATTTTTGATTTAGCACCTTATACGCAGGCGCCAGTTATTGAAGGCTATCAAAGTGTGTTTGAGGACGAGTTAACGTTAGCGGTGGAAGTGGAACGAAACCAAGGAGTCAATCACTTGTTTGAGCAGCTAAGTCAACAAGGAATCAAAGTATTGTCAATGCGGAATAAGTCCAACCGTTTGGAAGAGCTCTTCTTGAAGATTACCGAGGATACGTACCAAAGGGAGGATCAACATGTTTAGTCTGTATTTTACTGCTTTAAAAAGTTTAGCTGTGAAGGAAACCAACCGTTATTTACGGATTTGGGTCCAAACACTGGTACCGCCAGTGATTACGACGTCCTTATATTTTGTGATTTTTGGGAAAATGATTGGCGGGCGAATTGGCGACATGGGCGGTTTTTCTTATATGGAATTTATCGTGCCAGGTTTAATTATGATGTCAGCCATTACAAGCTCGTACGCCAATGTTTCATCTTCCTTTTTCTCACAAAAATTCCAGAAAAATATCGAAGAAATTCTCGTGGCGCCAGTTCCAACTCATGTGATTATTTGGGGATTTGTGATTGGTGGCGTTGGTCGTAGTATTTTGGTCGGTGCGTTAGTCACCATCATTTCTCTATTTTTTGTGCCATTGCACGTTGTTTCTTGGCTGATGGTCATCATGACTTTATTGATGACAGCGATTCTCTTTTCTTTAGCTGGTTTGTTAAATGGTATTTTTGCGCAATCCTATGATGATGTATCGATTGTGCCGACCTTTGTGTTACAGCCTTTAACCTATTTGGGTGGGGTTTTCTATGCCATTTCCATGTTGCCGCCATTTTGGCAAGCTGTCTCAAAAGTTAATCCGATTGTTTACATGATTTCTGGGTTCCGCTACGGTTTCCTAGGGGTTCAAGATGTGCCAATTGGTATTTCTATGACCATTTTAATCTTATTTATTGTCGTTTTATATGGCATTTGTTGGTACCTTGTAGAAACAGGGCGTGGCTTACGTAGTTAAGCCGTAAAAAGATTAAACTGTCTGAATCACTCATTCTAGCGAGCAGATTCAGACAGTTTTCTTGTTTCTAAGTATGCCTTTTTTGATTCTTCGTGCATTTCCCTGTATAATAGCAATGTTTCGCACCAGAATATGTCGACAAGTTGTCGTTGAAAATAAAGAAAAAATCAGAAACGGAGTATATGAAGATGAGCAAGAATTTTTGGGCAACATTGCCAAAGCCCTTTTTTGTTTTAGCACCGATGGAAGACGTCACTGATGTGGTCTTTCGTCATGTCGTGAAAGAAGCTGGGGCGCCAGATGTGTTTTTTACAGAGTTTACTAATTCAGATAGTTATTGTCATCCTGAAGGAAAAGACAGTGTGCGCGGGCGCCTCGTTTTTACAAAAGATGAACAGCCGATGGTGGCACATATTTGGGGGGATAAACCGGAATTTTTCCGTGAAATGAGTATCGGCGTAGCGGAGATGGGCTTTCAAGGATTAGATATAAATATGGGCTGTCCTGTACCCAACGTGGCTGAGCGCGGAAAAGGCAGCGGGTTAATTTTGCGCCCAGAAGTCGCGGCTGAATTGATTGACGCCGCCAAAGCAGGTGGCTTACCTGTTAGTGTCAAAACACGCATTGGGTTTACTGAAATGGCGGAAATGGATGCGTGGATTACGCATTTATTAGAGCAAGACATTGCGAATCTATCCATTCATTTGCGAACACGAAAAGAGATGAGCAAAGTGGATGCCCATTGGGAGGTCATTCCGCAAATTATGGCTATTCGGGACCGTGTCGCACCGCAAACGACAATTACGATTAATGGGGATATTCCCGATCGTCAAAAGGGCCTAGAATTAGCAGAACAATATGGTGTAGATGGCATCATGATTGGTCGGGGGATTTTTAAAAATCCTTATGCCTTTGAAAAAGAACCCAAAACACATACGCCACAAGAATTGCTGGGCTTGCTACGTTTACAATTGGATTTGCAAGACAAATATGCAGAATTGGTGCCTCGCTCCATCGTTGGGTTGCATCGCTTCTTTAAAATTTATGTCAAAGGCTTTCCAGGTGCCAGTGATTTAAGAGCACAATTAATGAATACAAAATCAACGGATGAAGTGCGCCAGTTGTTAGCGACGTTTGAAGCAGAACATGGTGTGCTTGACTAAATAAAAAAAGAGAGGAGACAGCATTTTAGCTAATGCTATCTCCTCTCTTTTGAATGCTTAATGCGCAATCATTTCTTGGGCAATTTCTTGTTTGCTTAAGTCGCTTGGATAATACGTTGGCCAGTTGTCCATTTCATTGAACAGACTTTCTTGGCTATCGCCGCCGAAGAAGATGTGGAAATGAGCGGCTTTCGTTGGTGCGATGTTGTGGTCGCTAAATTGGACGTATTTAAACCGCCCAGCATTGGCATCGTCTGTTTCAAAAAGGAAACGGACGCCACGGTTGCCTTTTGCATAGTTTAAAATTTTATAACCGGCTGCTTTATAGGTGAATTTTTGTGGTTTGCCATCGACCAGAAATTCAATGGTGGAATCAGTGATGTTGATGTGGTCGACATCGGTTTGATAGCCGGCATCATAGTAGGTTTTGTATTCGGCTGGTGTTTTATCTTTTTTCAGTTTCGCTTTGTAATCGAAGACTTGGTCTAATGTGCCATCTTTTAATAAAGGATAGACGGATTGCCAATTTCCAGCGTAATCTGACAGTGTTCTCTCAGCCACCTCACTGTCTTTGAAATAGCCGTTAGCCACGGTTTTTTCTGTTTTTTCAGAGGTTTCTGGCTGAACCTCTTTCCCAGCTGTATCTGTTGTTTTTTTCAAAGCAGTTAAGTTTTCTTTCATTACAGAAAGATAATCTTCGCCATTGTCCATTTGTTTTTGTGTCAAACTTTCTAGCGGGTTTAGGACTTCCAATTGAACATTCGCTTCGTCAGCTAACGTTTTAGCAATTTTATCGTTGGCATTTTTTTCAAAATAAATATAACGAATTTGGTTGTCTGTGACATATTTTTTCAACTCTGCCAAGCGCCCTGCAGTTGGCTCTTGTTCAGGTGTTAAACCAGCTATTGGCACTTGTTTTAAGCCGTAATCTAAGGCAAGATAACCAAATGCAGCATGTTGGGTAACAAAACTTTTTTGCTTAGCGTCTTTCAAAGCTGTTTGGAACTCTTTGTCTAAGGCCGTTAATTTTGTTAAGTATTTTTCTGCGTTTGTTTCAAATGTTTTGGCTTTTTTAGGGTAAAGTTTGACTAATTGTTCTTTGATGTTTGTAACTTCTTGGATGGCACGATGGGGTGAAACCCAAGTATGCGGATCTAATTCATGGTGGTGGCCTTCTTCGCCATGTTCGTGGTCATGGTCGTGTCCGTCTTCGTCACTGCCAGGAAGTAAGACCATGTTTTCGGTACCTTTAATGACGTTCGGGGCTCCATTTTTCCAGCCTTTAGCAGCTTTGGGTACCCAAGATTCCATATTTTCATTGTGGTAAACGAAAACATCCGCATCATGGATGGTAGCCATATCTTTGGCGGATGGTTCATAATCGTGTGGTTCAGAACCAGCAGGGATTAACAATTTGACGTCTCCTTCATCGCCTACAATATTTTTAGTGAAATCGTACATAGGATAAAAAGTCGTGACAATGGATAGTTTTTCTTTACCGTCAGCGGTTTTATCAGAGGTGTTTGTTTTGCCGCAAGCGCCGAAAAGGATTAGCGATAAGGCGGCTAACAGGGGAAGAGTAAATTTTTTCATAGGTGTGCTCCTTTAGTGAATTACGCAATTTTCTTTTGTTTATTGCGCTTATGTTCTTTAATGATTTTAAGTGCGCGTTTTCGTGTTTTGATGTTGGGACTTTTCAGTCGACGATAAGCGCTAGATAAGTCAGTTTTTTCCATTATATATAGGACCTCCATTTCGTAAAAAATAATTTACGGAGTAGCTATTTTGTTGAGGGTTTGAAAGGTTTCTTGAATTTTTTTTGTCTCTAATTCTTTGCCAATCAGAACAATTGTCGTTTCTTGAGGGGGTTGATTCGTCATTTGAAAGGCCACTTGCTGGTTGACGCCTTGCATGGCAATGGCCAAGTCATGCTCCTGTAAGGCGAGAATCCCTTTGAAACGGTATAACTTTTCCTGATGTGTATACATTAACCAATCAAGCCAACGAGTGAAAAGAGGTTCGTTGAGGGCTGAGGACGCCGTTAACGTAAGGGAGTGAAAGGTATGGTGATGATGCTCGTGGGCGTGCTCATGCGGGGAATGAGTCATTTCGTGTTCTGTAAGTGTTGCCGTAAACTTATTTAATTGAAAAAAGTCACTAGCCAAAAGAGGCTCGTTGGCTTGAAAGGATAAAATATCAGCAAAAGGATTAATGGTACGAAGGGTTTCTTGGAACGTTGGTAGCTGAGTGATGTCTGCTGGTTCCTTGACAGAAAAAAAGAGGCGATCTGCTAAGGCCAGTTGTTTGATGGCTTCGGCTTCTTGAAGCTGCTGTTGCCAATGATGCCCATCAACGACCGTTAAGAGACTGTCTATATAGAAATGATTTTTGATGTGCGGGGTCGTTAAAATTGTTTGAATGATTGGTTGCGGATCAGCAATGCCCGTTGTTTCTAAAATGACTTGGGCAATGGGTTGTTGTTCTTCTTGGTACACTTCTAAGATTGCTGATAAAGAGGCAAGAAGATCTCCTCGTAAGCTGCAACACATGCAACCGTTATTTAATTGAATAATTCGTTCCGTGGTTTGTAAAAGTAATGCGTGATCAACGCCTGTTTGACCAAATTCATTTTCAATAATAATAATTTCTTCTTTAGGAAACGGTGACTGCGCAAGCGCATGGTTAATTAAGGTTGTTTTTCCTGCGCCTAAAAAGCCAGAAACAATGGTGATTGGAATGCCCATCAAGTTTTCCTCCTGTTATTTGACTTCAGTGAAAAGTGCGCGGCGCCGTAGTTTTGGTGAATATTTTTTCAGCTGTAATTTTTCTGGTGTATTTCGTTTGTTTTTACTTGTTAAGTAAAGGCGCTCGCCAGTTTCAGCGCAAGCTAACGTAATGGTTTGGCGCATAGTGCCGTCCTCCAATTTGATTTTTTTAATTGCGTATAAAGATAAAGGGGGCTGCGAGGTCAGCCCAAATGCGACTGTCCTCGCTAGTTGTCTTTATCGAAATAATGAGTTACCAGCTTGCTTTTTTGACGCCAGGAATCAAGCCTTGGTGAGCCAATTCACGGAAACGAATCCGCGACATGCCAAATTTACGCATGTAGCCACGTGGGCGCCCATCTGTTTGATCGCGGAGTTTTAAGCGACTTGGATGAGCATCTTTTGGCAATTTGCTAAGACCTTCATAATCGCCAGCTTCTTTTAAGGCTTGGCGAATAGGCGCATATTTTGCAATCATTGCTTGTTGTTTTTTTGCTTTAGCAATTTTTGATTTTTTAGCCATAAGGCACTTCCTTTCTTTTTGGATTTATAAAATCTAAATCGTAACGGTTACGATTTGAACGGAAGTATATTATCAGGTGTTGCGTTGTTTGTCAAGTGAGAATTTCGTTTTTTTAAGACTTGCTAAGTTGAGAAGTTAGAAATGTTTGTTTTAGCGCTGTTTTGTAGTATCTTTTAAGAAAGAGTAAAAAGGAGTGAAGATGGCAATGGTAGAACGTTTGACGATTATTCGTGGTGTGGAAAAATTTGAATTACAAACGAAAACAGCGCGCTGGGTGTTAGCAAAAGAAGAGGGCTATTCGCCAGTTCAAATGCTCGTTTCGGCAATTGGCGCTTGTGGGGGGTACGTGTATCAATCCGTTTTGGAAAATTCGCACATTCCCTTTGAGTTTGAAAAAATAGAAGTCACGTATTCAAGAGAAGTAGAGAGACGCGCACAACCATTAAAACAGGTAACGATTCTCTTTTATGTGACTGTTCCAGAAGCCTTTCAAGCACGGGCGACAAGGTGTTTGAAGCTTGTCTCCCCAAACTGTCCAGTGATTCAATCATTGGCTGAAAGAATTACTGTCGAAGAAACAGTTGTATTTAAAAAGTAAACCATTAGAGACATTATCGTTACGAGCGCTTTTCCCTTTTTGGATGCCTCGTTTCTGAGAATGTCTTTTTTTAGAGGAGCGTGGGGAAATAGCTGTAGAAACAGGAAATTTTTAATTCATTTGTACAAAATAATACAGACAAAAAACAGATAGTGCTTTTTTCACAAATAAAAAGGTTGCTTTTTTTTCTGTTTTAGTAGATGATGTAAGTAGTTACATCTCTGATATAACGCTGTTTTTCGAAACGTGTGTTATTTTTTGATTCGTAATAGTTTTTTTAAATCGTTTCACAGAATTACTTTAATTGTTATACAGTTTTTTTAGTTGTTATAGTTTGTTTTTCGGCCTTTAGGAGGTAATCATGATTGAGTTAGTGAATGTGTCGAAAGTCTATCAAGAGACACACGCGTTAAAAAATATTCACTTTTCTGTCCAACCAGGAGAAATCGTTGGGATTGTTGGGAAAAGTGGCTCTGGCAAGTCCACGTTGTTACGTTTGTTGAATTTAATGGAACAACCGAGTGAAGGGGAGATTCGCATTGATGGCAGAAATGTTCAAACCTTCTCTAAAAAAGAAGTTCGCCAGCAGCAACAACAAATGGGGATGGTGTTTCAGCATTACAATTTGTTAGAAAATTTGAAAATTTATGATAATGTTGCGTTGCCTTTGAAACTTTTAAAAGAGAAACAGCCTGAAAAAATTGAGCGTTTATTAACGTTTGTTGATATGGCCCATAAGGCAGAAGCGTATCCTGCTCAGCTTTCTGGTGGGGAAAAACAGCGTGTCTCTATTGCTCGAGCGTTGAGCCGTAATCCAAAATGGTTATTATGTGACGAGGCAACGAGTTCATTAGATGAAGAAAATACAGAAAGTGTCGTTCGACTATTACATAAGACGCATCAGGAATTCCGACCGACTATTTTCTTTGTTAGTCACGAATTAGAAACCGTGAAGCGCTTATGTAATCGTATCTTAGTGATGGAAAAAGGTCAGCTAATTGGCGAATTTCTGAATAATCCTCAGCAATATGAGGAAGAACCGCTTTCCTATTTAGAAAAGGTGGAAAGGAGTTTGCGTCCATGACTTTTTCAGAAACCTTTGCCGAATATTGGCCATCTATGCTGATTGGTTTAAAAGAAACAGGGATTATGATGTCGATTTCGATGGCTATCTGTTTGCTTGTTGGCTTGCCTTTAGGCTTAGGACTATTTTTGGCTAATCCGAAAGTCAAAGGGCATCAACCTTGGCTGTACTGGGTTTTAAATTTCATTGTAACTGTTATTCGCTCGTTTCCTTATTTATTATTTGTGATTGCGTTGATTCCAGTCACTCGTTCTGTTTTAGGAAAGGCGTTTGGCCCAATTCCTTCATCTGTGCCATTGAGTATTGTTGCGATCGCGATTTTTGCTCGCTTGGTTGAACAAGTGCTGTTGGATGTTCCAGAAGAAATTTATTTTTTAGCTAATTCGTTAGGTACCTCGAAAGTCCAATACATTTGGCACTTTTTATTGGTGGAAGCACGTAGCGGATTGGTCCTTGCTTACACAACCACGACAGTGAGTATGGTTTCATATTCCACGGTGATGGGTGTTGTTGGTGGCGGCGGGATTGGCGATTTTGCAGTTCGTGTCGGGTATCAACGGTATGAATACGGTATTATGTATGTTGCCATTGTGATTATGATTGCACTGGTCT
Organism: Enterococcus sp. DIV0546; assembly: GCF_051712785.1. NCBI lineage: Bacteria > Bacillati > Bacillota > Bacilli > Lactobacillales > Enterococcaceae > Enterococcus > Enterococcus sp. DIV0546. The sequence continues at coordinate 2,628,170 of NZ_JBIOPO010000001.1, read as the reverse complement.
TCATTTTACAAATGCTTGGGAACTTCATTGCCCAAAAACTAGACAAAAGAAAGTAGGAGGACAAAAGAATGAAGAAGTTTTATTTAGCAACATTCGCTGTTATTGCAACAGTTATTTTAGCTGCCTGTGGGGGAAATAAACAAGCAGACCAGAAAGAAGACAAGGAGATTACCGTTGCCGTGCAATTGGAATCTTCAAAAGATATCTTGGAAATTGCCAAGAAAGAAGCTGAGAAAAAAGGGTACAAAATTAACATTATGGAAGTGAGCGACAATGTTGCCTACAACGATGCCGTGCAACATGACGAAGCGGATGCTAATTTTGCGCAACATCAACCCTTCATGGAAATGTTTAACAAAGAGAAAAAAGCTGATTTAGTGGCTGTGCAACCGATTTATTATTTTGCTGGTGGTTTCTATTCAAAAGAATACCAAGATGCGAAAGATTTACCTGAAAATGCCAAAGTGGGGATTCCTAGCGATCCAACCAATGAAGGTCGTGCTTTAGCAATTTTAAATGCAAACGGCGTGATTAAATTAAAAGAAGGTGTCGGCTTTAACGGCACGGTGGCAGATGTCGTGGAAAATCCTAAAAACATCACTTTTGAAAGCATTGATTTACTGAATTTAGCTAAAGCCTATGATGAAAAAGACATCGCTATGGTGTTCTGCTACCCAGCCTACTTAGAACCTGCTGGTTTAACAACGAAAGATGCGATTTTGTTAGAAGATGAAGAAGCAAGTAAACATTACGCATTGCAAGTTGTGACACGTAAAGGCGAAAAAGATAGCGAAAAGATCAAGGTTTTAAAAGAAGCGATGACAACAAAAGAAGTTGCTGAATACATCAAGAAAAATTCTAAAGGCGCTAATATTCCTGCGTTTTAATGAATAGAAAAAATGAAGCCTCTTTTTTGAGAAGCTTCATTTTTTTCTTTTCCTTGATTTATAGTATAGTTAATAGGAAGGAGGTACCGGTGTGGTCGAATTATTTATTTTAATGATGGAACGGGTGGGCTTAATTATTTTACTGGCCTTTCTTTTAGTGAATGTGCCTTATTTTAAGCGTGTTTTATTAAGTCGTGAAAAAATGTCTTCAAAAGTTCAGTTGATTTTGATTTTTGGTTTATTTGCTATTATTTCTAATTTTACAGGTATCGAAATCGCTAAGAATCAGATTGTCCCCAATAATTTACTAACCTATTTAAGCAGCAATGCTTCCATTGCGAATACGCGTACGTTAGTAATTGGCGTTTCTGGATTAGTGGGTGGTCCGATTGTCGGCAGTACGGTTGGTTTAATTGCTGGCTTTCATCGGGTTATTCAAGGCGGGGGGCATAGTTTCTTTTATGTGCCTGCTTCTTTAATTGTTGGCTTAATTGCCGGTTTTTTAGGGAGCCGCATGGCAAAGCAAACCGTTTTTCCGTCTGCCGGCTTTTCTGCCATTGTCGGAGCGTGCATGGAAATGATTCAGATGATTTTTATTTTCTTTTTCAGCGGTGATCTAGCGGATGGGGCCACGTTGGTTCGTTTTATTGCGCTGCCGATGATTTTGTTAAATAGCGTAGGAACGTTCATTTTTATGTCGATTCTAACGACGACATTGAAACAAGAAGAGCAGGCCAAAGCGGTTCAGACGCACGATGTTTTGGAATTAGCAGCGGAAACACTGCCATATTTTCGAGAAGGACTCAATAAAAATTCCAGCAAAAAAGTTGCGGAGATTATTAAGCATTATACAAAAGTCAGTGCGATTAGCATGACAAACAGTCATCAAATTTTAGCTCATGTTGGCGCAGGAAGCGACCATCATATTCCAGAGCTAGAAGTCATCACGGAGCTTTCTCGGGAAGTGTTACGGACGGGCCAAATGACCATCGCGCATGCCAAAGAAGAAGTTGGTTGTTCGGACCCTAATTGTCCGTTGCAAGCGGCGATTGTGATTCCATTATTTTCCCATCAGCAAATTGTTGGCACCTTAAAAATGTACTTTACGGATCCAGCGCAGTTAACGCATGTCGAGGAACAGTTAGCAGAAGGTCTTGGGACAATTTTTTCTTCACAAATTGAATTAGGGGAAGCGGAAGTACAATCAAAATTACTTAAAGAAGCTGAAATTAAATCCTTGCAAGCGCAAGTGAACCCGCATTTCTTCTTTAATGCCATCAATACTATTTCCGCATTAATGCGGAAAGACAGTGAAAAAGCGCGGAAACTATTGCTCCAATTAAGCAAATACTTTCGAGGCAACTTGCAGGGAGCCGTGCAAACTACGATCCCAGTTTCACAAGAACTAGAACAAGTAAAAGCCTATTTGTCATTAGAACAAGCACGGTTTCCGAATCGTTATCAAGTAACATTTGACGTAGAAGAAGCGGTTGCTTCAGAAAAAGTACCGCCGTATGCGATTCAGGTGTTAGTGGAAAATACCATCAAGCATGCATTTGGCAGCCGTAAAGAGAACAATCAAGTCCGGGTAGTGGTCAAAGCAAAACAACACAAATTACATGTGGATGTGTATGACAATGGGCAAGGGATTCCTGAAGAACGCCGCTTGCTATTAGGAAAGACAACAGTGACTTCGGAAAAAGGCACCGGCACGGCACTGGAAAACTTGTCCCGCAGAATGGCGAACCTTTATGGATCAGAAGGTTGTTTTTTAATTGAAAATTTAGAAACAGGCGGGAGCCATGTTCATTTAGAAATCCCGATGGAACAGGAGGAATTAGATGCACGTATTAATCGTTGATGATGAGCCCTTAGCACGAGAAGAATTGAGCTATCTTGTTTCCCAACATCCGCAAGTGACGAGCGTTGCAGAAGCGGATTCTGTGGCGGAGGCAATGGAAGAGATGATGGATCAAAAGCCAGATTTGTTATTTTTAGATATTCATTTGACCGATGAAAGCGGGTTTGATTTAGCGGAAAAATTAACCCATCTTAAAAAAGCGCCCTACTTGGTCTTTGCAACCGCCTATGATCAATATGCGTTAAAGGCCTTTCAAGTGAATGCAAAAGATTATATTTTGAAACCTTTTGAAGAAGAAAAAATAACACAAGTCATTGAAAAAGCATCGAAAGAAATGGCTCAAGCTGTCCCAGAAAACACTGCCGAAAAAGGACCGAAATCTGAAGCAATACCTATTCAAGGGGAAGACCGCATTTATCTTGTGGCGCCAGAAGATATTTACCTCGTTTCTGTCGAAGAACGGCAACTGAGCATTTTTGTGGATCAACAGGTCTACAAGATGACAGGGACCCTCAACAGTATCGAACAAAAATTACCTGCCACGCTCTTTATTAAAACGCATCGAAGTTTCATCTTGAATCGAACAAAAATTCAAGAAATTCAGCCGTGGTTTAATAACACGTTGCAAGTGATTTTAACCAACGGCTCAAAAGTACCTGTTAGCCGTTCATACGTCAAAGAATTTAAAGAAAAACTTGGCTTAAGTTAAAAAATCACCACTTGAAATGTCGAATGCATTTCAAGTGGTGATTTTTGCATTTGGTGAAGAAATTCTGGCATTTCATGAAAAAAAGCCCTTAAAAAAACGTTTTCTTTATATACTTAACCCATAGAAAACAGACAAAAGGGAGCGAAGAAGCATGGAAAAGAAAGTATATTCATTTTTACAACAAGCAGCAGTTTTTGCCATTATTATGTTAATCGCCAACGGCTTGGCGTTCATTTCCCCAATACCAATGCCTGCTTCAGTAATTGGCATGGTGTTATTGTTCATTGGTTTATGTACAAAAGTTGTTAAATTGGAGCAAGTGGAAGGGCTAGGTAATAGCTTATCAACGGTTATTACATTTTTATTTGTTCCTTCAGGGATTTCCTTAGTTAATTCTTTAGGGATTATGCAACAATTTGGCGTTCAAATTGTTTTTGTTATTTTAGTAGCAACATTAGCGTTACTAGCAACGACTGGTTGGACGGGCGCCTTTTTATTGCATATGAAAGATGCTCGAAAAGAAAAAGAACCCGCAGCAACGAAGAAAGCGAAAGGAGAGGTTCGCGCATGAATCCGTATGTTGGCATTATTATTTCATTAGCTGTATTTGGCATAGGTACTTGGTTGTTTAAAAAAAGTAAAGGTTTCTTCTTATTTACGCCATTATTCGTTGCGATGATTTTAGGCGTTGTCGTTTTAAAAGTAACAGGAATTAGTTACGAGCAATACAATGAAGGTGGCAAATATATCAGCTTCTTTCTAGAGCCTGCGACAGTAGCGTTTGCGATTCCTTTATATAAAAAGAGAGACGTGTTGAAAAAATATTGGTTAGAAATTTTAACGGCGTTAACAATTGGTTCTTTTGGTTCGCTAGTGGCTGTTTATTTTGCAGGAAAAGTGATTGGCATGGATAATCATTTAGTGGCCTCAATCTTACCACAAGCAGCTACAACAGCGATTGCCGTACCTATTTCTCAAACTGTTGGTGGCATTGCTTCCATTACGGCGTTTACTGTAATCTTCAATGGTGTACTAACCTATGCCTTGGGCCGAATTGCATTGAAATGGTTTAAAATTAACAATCCAATCGCCAAAGGTTTAGCTTTAGGTGCGGCCGGACATGCCCTAGGTGTGGCAGTTGGCATGGAAATGGGCGAAACAGAGGCTGCTATGGCTAGTATTTCTGTCGTAGTGGTTGGCGTAGTTACTGTTTTAGTAGTTCCTTTCTTTGCAACGGTCATTGGTCTATAAAAAAGTGGGATTCCTCACTCTTTTATGAGTAGCTAATTTTTATCAGCTAGCAGTCTCTGCTTATTCTGTGAATGCTAGTTATCACTAATCCGCAGGCTCGGAGTTAAAATGAGCATAAAAAAGCCAACCTTATCCATAGTAAGGTTGGCTTTTGTGTTGTTTACACGATTTTTTGAGTATAGATAGGGCGCGTGGAAGGATTGACCAGTCTTTTTATAGAATGGTTGCTCCTAAAGTTTGTTTAAAGTGGCGTAACGCCCATTCGTGTCCTTGTTCATCAAAACTAGCAACGGCATGCTCGGGAATCATTAATTGATAGCCTAAATTATAGGCATCAACAGCCGTATGCAACACGCAAATATCTGTACAAACACCAGTTAAACAAAGCTCTGTAATTCCTCGTTCTCGTAACCGAATGTCCAAATCCGTGCCACTAAAAGCAGAATAGTGCCGTTTGTCCAGCCAATAAACGGTTGCCTCATTTTTGTGAGCTTGATAAAAATCAGCTAGCGAGCCAAACAGATTACGCCCGTCAGTTCCTAAGACATTGTGGGGCGGGAAAAGTTTATTTTCAGGATGATAGTGATCTAGGGGATCATGCCCATCAATGGCAAAAACCACAAAATCGCCATTGTCAAAATAGTGCTTTGTTTGTTGAACAAGAGCCGTTTCAATGGCTTGTCCAGCGGCACCAGTGGTTAGTTTTCCGTCTGTGGCGACAAAATCATTCGTATAATCAATGGAAATCAGAGCTTTCATTTGGCAACCTCCTAAAGGTTAAAGTCATTTTGTTCATTTTACAGCTTTTAAGAGGGCATTTCAAATGATAAAAGTACATCAAATTCTAAAAAAGCTGTTTCAAAATAAACGCTTTGGCTAAAAAACATGCTATAATTTTGCTACAAATTAAAGCAGGTGAATAGAGTGAAAAGAAAAATCGTACGTTTTATCCTTTGGTTGTTAGGAATCATTGTGGTTATTTGCTTAGGCGTGTTTCTCGCCTTTCAATTATCTCCTAAGCCAGGCGCTTGGGTCATCAACCAGTTATTCGCAGGCGAAGTTGAAATAAAAGATTCAGCTTCCTATGATAAAGCATTGCCCAATGTTCAATTGCAAGAAAATCAAACATACCCTTCTTCAAGAAAAAAGAATACCTTTGATTTGTATTATCCCCAAACGTCAAAACAAGCGGTACCAGTCGTTTTATGGGTCCATGGTGGTGGCTATGTGGGAGGAGATAAGTCTGGGATGAAAGAGTTTGCGACACGTTTAGTGGCTGATTCCTCAGTTGCCTTTATTTCAATGAATTATGAATTAGCACCAGATGCACCTTATCCAAGCCAGCTCCAGCAGGTCAATGAACTTGTTCAATTTTTGTTAGAAAAGAAACAAGCGTATCCCATGTTAGATTTATCTAAGCTTTTTATTGGCGGGGACAGTGCGGGTGCACAGATTGCTCTACAATATGCAACAGTTCAAACCAATGCCAACTATGCCAAAGAACTAGGGATGACTGCAGCATTGCCGGCTAGCCATTTAAAAGGCACGCTCTCGTATTGTGGTCCGGTGGATTTGAAACAAATGGCCAACCAACAAAGTGATAATCGTTTTATGAAATTTTTCGTTAAAACAGTGGCTTGGTCCTTGCTCGGCACTAAAGACTGGCAGACGAGCGCGGAACTGCAAGAAGTGAGTTTAGTGGATAAAGTCACCAAAGAATTTCCCCCGACGTATCTAACAGATGGCAATAGTTTTTCATTCCAAGAGCAAGGACTAGCCTTGGTTCAGCGGTTAAAAACTTTAAATGTTCCAGTTTCAGCTCTCTTTTTCAAAGATAAGAAAGCAACGATCACCCATGAATATCAATTCGACTATCAAACAAAAGAAGCTAAACAATGTTACCAAGAAACAGTCCAGTTTGTGAATAAGTATAAATAAACAGAGGCCTTAGAAATATTTCTAAGGCCTCTGTTTATTTATTTTTGTCATTTTTTTAGCTGGGAAATATGTATAAATTAAACAAAAATGTTTATTTAATGATGTTTACATGAGAGAAAATCCGTGCTATACTACGAACTCGTTTGTTAATTTTAATGTTAAAAACAACGTTTTTGTTATTTTTGTGAACAAATTAACATTTTATCTTACAAAAAACAGCAAAAAATTCGTTTAGTTAACAAAAAGAAAATTAAAAAATAAATTTTTTTTTTGAAATTAAGAAAATATCTTTAAAAAAATCAGAAGAAAACTTCGTATACTTGAGCCATAGGTTGGTTGTGGAAAGTTTACTTCGAGGGAGGAGTGATGAAGTTAATGAAAAAGAAAATCGCTGTTTTATTGGCAACTTGTTTACTTGTACAACCATTTTTATCTGTTTCAGCGTGGGCGATTGAAGGGGAGCAACAAACAGAACGTACGCAGACACAGCCAAAAACAGCAGAAACCAGTACAAGTGAAGCAACAAAAGAAAGCAGCGCACATTCTATAGAACAGTCATCAATGACGGAATCTAGTGCTATCACAGAAAAAGTAACCACCTCTTCCACAGAAACAAAACCAAGCGAAGAGCAGAAGCAAATCACCTTGACCTTTGAAACAACGGATCAAGCTTTGTTTCTAAATGATGCAAAAAGTTATCAAGTGGTAAAAGAAAAAAATCAGCCACTTCGGACAGAAGAATTACCAAAATGGGCGAATAGTGAGGAAAATACGACTTTCGTTGGCTGGTCTTACCAAGGAAAAACATATACAAATGAAGAACTTCTTCAATTAGAGTTTTCAGAAGATACACAACTTACAGCTGTCTTTAAACAGAAACGGACACGCATGGCCAGAGCTGTTTCAGTTGATCAGTCCATTGCGGACACAATTGCTCCTGCGGATAAAACAAAAGTGATTGTTGTGCCAAGTCCAGCAGGAGATGGAGCAGCGTACAAAGAATATGCATCGACAGAGGCTGGTTTGAAAGAAGCCTTGTTTGATTTGTATCAACAGGGGAACAATGGCGATTTCACTCTTTATATAGGAACTAATATTACAACGGGTACGGCAACCACCGCTAAAGTGATTCCTGACACCGTTACGGCAAGTAATATGACCTTTTACGCCTTGCAAGGCAAGGTCAATCATTTAGTGATTACTGGAAACAGTGCGGATCCGATTAGTATGGATACAACTTTACCTACAGGTTCCAAAACATTGGCACTAGGAATTGTTCACTTCGGTACAGATATTACTTTAAGAAATATTTCTTATACAGGATCACAAATGTATTTAAACGGTCATAGTTTGTCATTGAATGGTGGTTCTATCGGGAATGGTTTCTCTGTGTTTGGCGGAACGGATTCAGGCGATGTTACAGGAAATCCTGTGATTACAGTAAATAGTACTGGTTCAGGTACGTGGTATTTTTATGGCGGAAATAATAATGGTGGAACTTTAAAAGGAAACCCAACGTTGCTCATTAATAACACGGTCTCCGGAATCAATACGCTATCAGGCGGTGCAAATCTAGGTACAGTCGATGGGAATGTAACCGTTTCTGTTAAACGAATCAATGGTGCTCTTTCTAATTATTATGGTGCAGGAATTGGTACAGCAGCAAACCCAATTTCTGTGACCGGGAGTGTTTCCAATGAGTTAGACATTGCAGTAGAAGCAAATAGTTCTTTTAGGATGTCCACTTACTATGGTGGCGCACTTTATGGAAACATTAATGGTACTATTAAAAATTCATTATCTGGATATGGCGGTTGGAGTTCAAGAGGGCCGTATGTTGGTGGTTCAGGTCGTGGGAATATTGGAACAAATCGTGGAACAAATGCAATTTCCACAACCCTCGATGCAAGTAATTATACAACCTATGGACCAAGTATTATTGGAGCCAATCGTTATAACGGCACAATAACAGGAAATATTGAAAATACGGTTATTGGTGGAACAACAGATGCTCAAGGCGGTATAGGTAATTTTGATGGTGGTAGTGGAACGGAAGCTGATCGATTATCAAAAGCAGCACTAGGAGCTTCCAATGAAGGCACCTATGATGCTTATACATCAGAGCAACGAGCAAAATTAGCTTTTGATAGTGCAACTTATAAAATTTTAGGAAATATTCACTCACATCTTGTTAAAGGTTCATTTGGTAATGCGGATCTGTGGCGAACAACCGCAGCTGGTGTAGGTGGTTACGTAGAAGGTAAGGCAACTATAGAAGTTGGAACACAAACAGGCGATGGCACAGCTGGCGGCGATGGCTTGGTTTATAAAGGAAGTCGTCCAACTGACACGAATTATTCTTCTAGTAGAAATAATTTAGCGAATGCGAAAGATTTTGATATTGCTGGCGGTGGTCTTGTCATTGGCCGAGATGCTTGGACTATCTACATTCGCGGTGAGTCAAATACAGTAATTAATAATGCTGTAGCTCGACGAACATACGGTGGTTTATTTTCTGGCGTTGTTGAAGGGAACACCTCTAATACATTGAATGGAGGTATTGTCGATACCTTAGAAGGAAGTGGTTATGAAGGCGGTCGAGTTTATGGAAATGCCCAAGCAACTGTGAGGAATGGTCAAGTTGACTGGTTCTTATCTGGTGGTGGCTGGAATGATAAAAAAATTGTCGGGAATGTTGGAGTAACCGTTTATGATGGTGTCATTAATGCCTCAATGGGAGCATCTTATGGTGCTTCAAGTGATCATACTGTTACTGGAAATTCTAATAACATTGTTTACGGTGGCGACTTTTCTGGTACTCCTCGTGAAGGAACGAATGGTTTTTCTGGCGGAATAACAAATGTTGGCTCTTTGTTAGGAAACGCAAATTTGACCATTGATTTAAGAAACTACAATCGCGAGTTTAAATTGCCTTCGGGAACGTTTATTTCAGGAGGTGTTCCTTATAACGGAACAACTAATTTAGGAACAGATGCTTCTAATACAATCACGCTAAATATCTATACAAAACCAGGTTCAGATGTTTTGAATGGTGCAGCGATATACGGAGATGGCGCGCGGACGTCCTCATATACAAAAAGTGGCAAAATTATTATGAATATTCAAGCAACAGGTTCAAGTATTGGTAACTTATATGCAACAAATTATGGTAATGCCCCTACGACAGGGCTGTTACGTGATGTCGAGATAAATTTACAAGGTGCCAAAACAATCAATGGATTATCTGGTGGAAATGCAACAGATAGTTTCACCAATACCATTGTTTCTAAAAATGCTCAGAAAGTTGTCATTAACATTGGCGAGAACGTTGACGGCACCAATAACTATCAAACAGAACCACTAAATGCGACAGGCTTAGGCGTTGTCAACTTTACGGAATTAAATGTCACCAATGGCATTAAATTAATGGCTAATGGTGGGAACATCAAAAATGGCGTTTCTGCTACTGCCGCGAATCATAGTACGACTTACAATGAATTCGGATCAATTCATCTATCTAAAAACGCTGGAATTGGGATTACCAACACGGCCAATTTAATTTCAGCTAGCAAACTAACGGTTCAGGATCATGCAACATTAGAAACAATTCCTGGTACAGGTAAGGTAAACATTGCGGATTTTGAAGCTGTCGATCCAACAAAAGATGAACTTTTATGGATTAAACCAACGACAGATACAACTGCTTTGGTGGATAGCACAGGGACTTGGTTTGGAAATGTCAAAGCCTATCAGGTCTTGACGATTAATCCAACGGTCAATAATGCTACAAAACTTACGCCAACAACGTTTCATGGGATTGAAAAAGCGACTGGAAAAACATTTATTGGCGATAACGATGTGACCAAGGGCGCCAATGGCTATGGGATAGCAATTCCTGGCTCCATCATCGATTACGAAGTGGAAACGCCTGGAATTGTGGCAGGTGCAGGTACTATTTCTCATGATGTAAAAGAGGTCAAAGCCGGCAATGCGCCGTTAACCTTACAAGCGTGGGGCACCGAAGTAGCTGGACAAAAAGTTCAAAAAGGACGTTTGATGATTCCGACCTCAAGTGCTTTAACACCAACCCTAAGCTTCCTTCCTGACGAAGTAACAGGTTCTTGGTTGCACCAAGGAACGGTTAAATCTAGTGAAGTTGGGAGCGCGATAGAGCAAATTCCAGAGCAAAAAGATACCATCCCGCTTTCATGGAAAGCGACGAATATGAACTACAGTTATCAGGTGAAAGTTCAATTTTCAAATAAAGTGGAACTTTCGGGGCAATCGGTGATTGTCACAGAAGATGAGGCAGCGCAACTAACGACTGTCGATAAAGTAATAGAAATGCTTGGCGCAAAAGGTCGGCCGTTTTTCAAGACCTCATTAAAAGAGACGGATTTACCACAAATTCAAGCGCCGTTAGCAGAAAAAACTGTATCGCGGACACATGATATTCAATTAGAAGCAGGGACGTCAGGAGATAATTTGCAAAACAAAACGGTTCATTTAGTTGTTGTGAAAAATGAAAGTGTCCTTGCCAAAGATCGTTCGTTTGCCTTGTATGCGACAAGTGCGCATTTGAAATTAAAAGAAGCAAATGGCTTAACGAATTCAGACGAGTTGGCACAATGGACACAAGCAACGGTGATTTTCGCAGATGGTCGGGCCAATCAAACACCAAGTCTTGATGCCGCAACCTTCCAAGCCATTCAGCAAGCGAAACCAGAAGAATTAGCCAAAACGGTGCCAGCCAATTATCAATTTACAGAAGCTGGTGAAACGTTAAATAAAAAAGTAAATGTGTCTATTTCAGGTGAATTAACGTTAGAAAAAGTACCTAAAACAATTGATTTTGGCAAACAAAAAATTTCTGCCAAGCCAGAAGTTTACTGGCCAACTCTTTCAGATGATTTAGTCGTTCAAGACACACGCGGGACAGAAAGTACGCCTTGGAAACTGAATGTTCAGGTAACGAATCCCTTAACGAACGGCACAGATCAATTGGAAGATTTGTCATTGGTTACAGACAAAGGAGAATTTTTACTCAATAAAGGAGATACGGTTGTTACAGAAAATGAAGGCTCCGGTTCAGGTAGTTATACAATTAACCAAGGTTGGGGTGCGGCAAACCAACGGGGACTTAAACTATCTGTGCCAGTCGAGAAACAAAAAGTTGGCGAATTCAAAGGGACATTGTCATGGTCATTAGTCATGGCACCATAACAAGGAGGAGAGAAGTGAGATGAAAAAATACCTTTTGCTTAGTTGTTTTTTAGGTCTTTTCAGCTTCTGTCATTCAGACACTGCGTTTGGGGAAGCAGCTTATGAAAATAGTGGTGTTGTCTCCTTTTATGGAACGTATGAATATCCCACAGAAGAGTCGACAACAGCGACTAGTAATTCTTCCACAACGACCGAACCCACCAAGCCAGCTGACGGAGGCGCTTCATCCGTCCTTTCTTCTGGCGTATATGGGTCGCGACAAGGAAGATTACCAGCGACAGGTACCACCAATCAAGCACCATTTATTTATTTGGGAATCAGCCTTATCACTATAGGCATATTATTTATTAAAAGGAGAAGAGAAGATGAAAAAAACAGTATTAGCAGTAGTAGGGATTGTAGGATTTAGCGGTGTCCTAGCGACACAACAAGCATTTGCGGAAGACATTAACGTGAACTATACAAGTAATGGCGCCATTACATTTGAACCAGATACAGATCCAACGAAGCCAGTTAACCCAACCAATCCAGATGAAAAAGTTGAACCAGAAGATCCAACTGACCCAACTGGACCAAAACCAGGGACTGCAGGCCCCTTATCAATTGACTATGCTTCAAGCTTTCAATTTGGCGCCCAAAAAATCACTTCCGATACGAAAGATTATTACGCACAAATTCAAACATTTAAAGATGGAACAACAGGTCCCAACTATGTTCAGGTAACGGATAAACGTGGGACACAAGAAGGCTGGACGTTAAGCGCTGTACAAAATGGGCAATTCAAAACAGCCCAAAATGAAGAATTAGTTGGGGCCGCTTTATCGATTGCCAATGCAGGTGTGACATCGATTGTTGATGCTGCATACGCGCCAACACCAACAGCAGCACATACCTTTGTTCCTGGAACAGAAGTAGAATTAGTCAAAGCAGAAGATGGCAAAGGAATGGGGACTTGGGTCTATCGTTTTGGGAAAGATGCGACAGAAGGTGCTACTGCCGTGAAATTAAATGTCCCAGGTAAAGCGATTAAATTAGCAAAAGAATATCGTACGACCTTAACATGGACATTGAAATCTGTACCAACGAATGTTGGAGGCTAAGTAAATGAAAAAAACAGTCGTCTACTCCTTGTTATTCGGAACAATGTTGCTTGGCGCCACTGTTCCTGCTGAAGCGGCGACGGTCGTTTTTGATAGCGAACAGTCGATTGTTTTTACCCCAAGCACAGATGGGACGGATCCAGTAAATCCAGAAAATCCCGATCCAGAAAAACCAGTTCGACCAGTCGATCCAACGAATCCTGATGGACCTAATCCAGGCACACCTGGGCCACTTTCCATCGATTATGCCTCAAGTTTGGATTTTGGGAGTAATGAGATATCGAATAAGGATCAAACGTATTTTGCCAGAGCGCAAACCTATAAAAACCCAGATGGTTCAGCAAGTGAATTGGCAACTGCTAATTATGTACAAGTAAGTGATTTACGGGGAACCAATGCTGGCTGGGTTTTAAAAGTGAAACAAAATGGTCAATTTCGTAATGCAGAAACATTACACAAAGAATTAACAGGCGCCACCGTTGCCTTTACTGAGCCCAGTGTTCGCTCAAATGCGACGGACGTATTGCCGCCAACTGCTACCGCAAACATTCAATTAGATGCTGCGGGCGCAGAAACTGTTGTCATGCAAGCCCCAGAAAAGACCGGCGCCGGAACGTGGATCACGCTGTGGGGGCAAGCAGAAAAAGTGACCGAAAAAAATCAACAAGGACAGCAAGTAAATGCCACAATCACACGGGCAATCTCACTAACTGTTCCTGGGAAAACCCCTAAGGATGCAGTACAATATAAAACAACATTGACTTGGCTACTTTCAGATGTACCAGTAAATAATGGAGGGAAATAAATGAAAAAGACAAAAGTAATGACATTGATGGCAACCACAACTTTAGGAGCACTGGCACTTGTACCAATGAGTGCATTAGCAGTCGACGGTGGTGAATACCAAACAAACGGAGCGATTCAATTTGCACCAAATACGAACCCAACGAATCCAGTTGATCCGACGAATCCAGACCCAGATAAACCAATTACGCCAGTTGATCCAACTGATCCGACAGGGCCTAAGCCAGGGACAGCAGGTCCGTTATCCATTGACTATGCATCTAGCTTATCTTTTGGGGAACAAACGATTACCTCAAAAAATATGACCTACTATGCAGAAACACAAAAATACAAAGATAACGCTGGTGCCGACCAAGAAGGCCCAAACTTTGTTCAAGTCTCAGATAATCGTGGGACTGAGACAGGTTGGACGCTAAAAGTAAAACAAAATGGTCAATTCAAAACTGAAGCCAACCAAGAACTAACAGCGGCCAAAGTAACTTTAAGCAACGGACGCGTGGTTTCAGCTTCACAATCTGCAAAACCAACGACAGCGCCAGCTACGATTGAATTAAACCCAACTGGGGCTGAATCAGTGGTCATGGCTGCTGGCGATAAAGAAGGTGCGGGTACGTACTTAATGAGCTGGGGCGATAGTGTAGATACCGCTAAAACAAGTATTTCATTAGAAGTACCTGGTTCAACCACAAAATATGCGAAAAAATACACGACAACTTTTACTTGGACTTTGACAGATACACCTGCTAACACAGGAAACTAAGAACGGCAGCATACACGCAAGATCGGGATATAAGTCAAAAATTTTTTGGCTTATCTTTCGGTCTTTTGGTGCTTATAATACAACAAAGAATGAAAGACATAGGAGAATGAATATGAACAGATGGAAAGTATATGCAACGGTAATCGCTTGTATGTTATTTGGCTGGATTGGCGTGGAGGCGCACGCTTCTGAATTTAATTTTGCGGTTACACCAACAATTCCCGAAAATCAAGTGGACAAATCAAAAACCTACTTTGACTTAAAAATGGCGCCTGGTCCCAAACAAACCGTAGAAATTCAGTTACGCAATGATACAGATGAAGACATTACCATTGAAAATACGGTGAACTCAGCGACAACAAATTTAAATGGCGTAGTAGAATATGGCCAAAACGGGATCAAACCTGACAAAACTTTACGCTTTAACTTAAAAGATTATGTGGAAACACCGAAAGAAATCATCTTGCCGAAGCATTCCCAAAAGACCTTACCTTTAACCATCACGATGCCTAAAGATTCTTTTGATGGCGTGATGGCTGGCGGTATAACACTCAAAGAGAAAAAGAAAGAAACCACGACTTCTGCGGACCAATCAAAAGGGTTAGCTATTAATAATGAATACTCCTATGTTGTGGCCATTATTCTTCAACAAAATGAGACAAAGGTTCAACCAGATTTAAAATTACTAGGGGTTAAACCAGGCCAAGTCAACGCGCGAAACGTCATCAATGTTTCTTTACAAAACCCACAAGCGGCCTACTTAAACCAATTACATTTAATCAACACTGTTTCAAAAGGAGGCGAAACGCTTTACCAATCCGATACTGAGGATATGCAAGTGGCGCCAAACTCTAACTTTAGTTACCCAATTTCTTTAAAAGGGGAACGATTAACGCCAGGGAAATATGTCTTGAAATCAACGGCCTATGGTGTAAAAGATGAAAAGGGCACCTATCAAGTCAAAGGCGCCAATGGTGAAGAACGGTACCTGTACAAATGGGAATTTACAAAAGAATTTACTATTTCTGGGGACGTCGCTAAAGAATTAAATGAAAAAGACGTAACCATTAAAGAAACCAATTGGTGGTTGTATCTACTGATTGCATTCATCATTCTAGCGCTGCTCTTATTGATTTTCTTCTTGTATCGTAAAAAGAAAAAAGAGGAAGAACAACAATCTGAGTAATAAAAAGGGCTATCTATTGACAAAAAGGGTTTTCCTTGTAAAAGTAAAGGTACTTTTACAAGGAATTGCTTCCCATAAAGTAGAGGTAGAGAGAGTGAGAAGCCATGAGAAAAAAGTATCTTTTTTTATTTAGTTCTTTGCTAATTTTTACGGCTGTCGAAATAGAACCAATTCAAACATTGGCGACACCT
This sequence comes from Enterococcus sp. DIV0546, assembly GCF_051712785.1. Taxonomy (NCBI): domain Bacteria; kingdom Bacillati; phylum Bacillota; class Bacilli; order Lactobacillales; family Enterococcaceae; genus Enterococcus; species Enterococcus sp. DIV0546. Next base: position 2,612,260 of record NZ_JBIOPO010000001.1, on the reverse strand, counting down.
ATTTATAATCCCTTAGAACCAACGGAAGAAATTCAACCAAAACCAGAATCAATCACCCCTCAGGAAAAGTCAGAACCGGAACAACCTGCGCCAACCCCTCCGGAAGATCAAAAAACTACGGTTCCTTCTGAAGAAAAAAAGCCTTCACCCAAGAAAAAAGACAAACCTGTGGAGAAACCGGCAATGTCAAAAGAAAAAAAGAAACAAACAAAAGAAACAACGGCTCATCCCTTACAAGTGAATAAAGATTTTGTCTTTCCTAACGGACTTGGTGCAGGCGGCGATGAAGAATCTGAAAGCTATTTAGCAGCGGTTGGGTACTTTCTTTCAGGAAATGGATTGTATGGGAAAAAAATGGATGTGAGAGAAGTCTATGATATTGATGATGTTTTTAAATAAAGTGGATAAAAGAAAAATCGCCTTATTTCAGTTACTGGAAAATGCACCGATGTTAACAGAGTCAAAAGAAACCGTAATGCAGGAGTTAGAATTATCTGAATTTATTGTGAACAAAACGGTCGCTGAATTAAATGCCGATTTTATTGAATTTGGTTTATCAGAGGATTTTCAAATTGTGAGCGATGGTATTTTCTTAACTCTTAATGAATCAGGAACGGAAACTTCCGCTACTTTGATTGATTGCTACATTAAAGAGTCGTTACGTTTTGCTATGTTTCAAGATTTCTTTTTTCAGCGTTTTGATTCTGTGAATGAGTTTGCTTTAGAACACTTTGTTAGTCACACATTGGCTTATAAGGAGTTCAAGGAATTAAAGAAAATGCTGGAAAATTATCAAATTACAATTAATAAAGAATTTCACTTGGTGGGAAATGAAACCAATTTACGCGAAGTAACAACACTGGTTTTTTTACAATTATACCAACGTGATTTTTCATTGTACGGTAAAAAAGTTTTAGAGCAGATTCGGAACTTTGAGCTATTTTTTTCTGAGAAGGTTCATCTTAATCAGCGTGCGGGCTATGCACAAGCTAAATGTTTTCATTTTTTGGCGGTTTCTTTAGTACGAACGCAGCAACAGTTTTATGTAGAGAAAAAAGTAGATTCGCAAGTGTTAAAACAATTAGCCGGTGACAATCAGCAGAATGTTTTCAATTGGTTAGAGAGTCTTCAAATCCCAGAACCACAACGAACAAACGAAGGCAATTATTTACTCTTATTTTTAATTGCTGAAGAGTGGCTTCAAGTAGCTTCAGCAGCACTTTGCCAAAGATTTGCAGAAATTCAACAATTGAATCGTGACTTGTTAAGCTATTTAAAAATACAATTTCAGCTTTCCGAGGAAGTCCTGCAAGGTTTTGAACAAAAAGTAACAATCGTTCATTTTAAATTGTTTCATTTTCCAATAGAAGCAAACTATAGTTATCGTAAAATGGATATAACCTACTTTGCAGAAACGTATACAGAGTATTTTTCTGCTAGTCGACAATTTATTCAAGAACAAAAAACGAATCCCACTGTTTGGGATGCCAGACGGTTTTTATTTTATCGGTATCTGTTGTTAATGGTGGATGCGTTACCATTGAAAAAAGTTTTGGCTCCGATTACATTGTGTGTCGACTTTTCCTTTGGTGAAGCCTATAATCGTATGATACAAAAAAATATTGAAAAAATTACGGAATGGAATATCATTTTCAAAGCACATGTAGATGAAAGTGTACAATTAATTTTATCGGATATTCATTTTGTCGATTGGCCTGAGATTACCCAAATTATTTGGCTAGCGCCACCACGTCCTGTTGATTGGTCGCATTTTATTAAAACGCTGAGTGCACTAAGACCGCACTCGGGAGAAGAGAAAAAGAAATCATCGTAGACTAGACGGTGATTTCTTTTTCTTTTAGAATATAAAAATTAAAAATAATAAAAAAGTTGAAACTTTTTATGCTTGTGATTCGTCTATATAAGTGTACAGGAAAGGAGGTTCCAGAAATCGATGGTTTTCGATGGTTGGAAAAGAAAAAAACAAATTCGCGCGTTAGAAACGCTTGTGGATACCAAATATGAAAAAATGTATCGCATTGCCTTTAACTATACACATTCGAAAGAAGATGCCTTGGATGTGATTCAAGAAAGCTTTGAAAAGGCACTGAAGGCCATCCAAAAAGGACCCGATATTAATGATTTTGACGCGTGGTTCTTTCGAATTCTGCTTTCTGTAGCGACAGATTATTGGCGTAAAAAGAAACGAGAAGCTGTTCATATTGAAAAAGATGAACATGTGTTAGCCCTTTTAAATAATCCCCAACGCAGTTTTTTAGAAATTGAAGAAATTATTAATCAATTAGATAGTCCCAATCGTGAAATTATTCTATTAAAATTTTTTGAAGGATTTACGCTAAAAGAAATCGCCTTGATCCTGGATATTAACGAAAATACGATTAAAACGAAGATGTACCGCAGTTTGAATGAACTCCGAAGTCTATTGAATTAGTAAAAGAAAGGAAGCGAAAAAATAATGGAAGATTTTGTAAAAAGTGTTGTTAAAAACTTTTCAAAAGAATACCGCCAACAACCGTTGCCAACGGATCTACAAGCGGAAGTCAAAGCGCGTTTTCATAAAGAGAAAAAGCGGTACACCTGGCTTCGTTTTAGAAACCGCTCACTGCAAAGTAGTGTAGTGGTAGCTTGTGGCTTTGTCTTATCAGTCAATTTGTTTCCAGGTTTTAGTGAAGCAGCCCGCAACATTCCTGTGTTAGATAAAATTGTTCAATTAGTCACCATCAAAACGTTGACAGCGAAAAAACAGGAAAGTGAAGTAAACATCGATGTCCCTAAAATCCAAACATCCCAAGAATCTTCAGTAGCCGACACGCTCAACAAAAAATACTTGAAAGAAGCCCAAACAGAATTTCAACAAGTCAAAGGGCAATTTTTTGATGGTTCTCGTGTTTCAGTCACTGGAGATTATGAAAAAGTCGTGGACGACCGTCGCTTCCTAGTGGTCAAACGAACCTTCACAGAAATTAAAGGCAGCTCTGCGACGACAACAAAATATGACACCATCGACAAACGAGCCAATGTTGTCGTTTCACTCCCCTTAATTTTTAAAAATGATTTTTACATTGATGTCATTAGTAGTGAAATTAAACAACAAATAGCAGACCAAATGAAGAACGATAGCAATAAAATATACTGGTCCGAAAAAGAGGATGCCCCCAGTGATGTTCAACCCTTCAAAAAAATTAAAAAGGACCAACCTTTCTATATCAATGAAAAACACCAATTAGTGATTGTGTTTCCCCAAGGAGAGATTGCGCCTTACTATATGGGCACTCCTGAATTTGTGATTACTGATCAAGTCATTGAGAATGAATTGGCAGCGCCTAATTATTTAAAATAAACTCAGTAAAAAACACGCGACATTTCTTAAAACTGTCGCGTGTTTTTTGCTGACCTAACCAAGTCAGTTGCGGTTTTACTGAGAGAAGCGTACACTAGAATTAAGCATAACAAGAAAGGGCGAATGGCAATGGAAAAATCAGAAAAAATTAGTATTTTACAAGATGTGGTTAAAATTAAATCTGTAAATGGAAACGAAGAAGAAGTGGCAATCTATTTACAAAATCTTTTGAAAAAATATGAGATCCCTTCTGAACTTGTTTCTTATGCACCAAATCGTAGTAGTTTGGTTGCTTATTTAGGTGAAAACCGAGAAAAAGTCTTAGGGTTTAGTGACCACATGGACGTGGTTTCTGAAGGGGACGAAAGTCAATGGACTTTCCCGCCATTTGCGGCCCATATTGAAGGAAATAAATTGTATGGCCGTGGCGCAACGGACATGAAAAGCGGCTTAGTCGCAATGGTTCTAGCAATGATTGAATTAAAAGAAAAGGAAGTTCCATTAAAGGGAGCGGTTAAATTTTTAGGTACAGTTGGTGAAGAAGTCGGTGAGCTAGGTGCTGGCCAATTAACTGAAAAAGGCTATGCGGATGATTTAAGTGCCTTAGTCATTGGAGAACCAACCAATTATAACTTGATGTATGCGCACATGGGTTCAATTAACTACTCCGTTGTGTCACACGGAAAAGAAGCCCACAGTTCGATGCCGGAAGAAGGCATTAATGCAATTAATAATTTGAACGAATTTATTACAGAAGCAAACCAACAAATGGCGGAAGTCACAGCAAACTATGAAAATCCTGAATTAGGCCGAACGATTCACAATGTAACCGTCATTAAAGGTGGCACACAAGTGAACAGTATTCCAGGTCAAGCAGCCTTGCAAGGGAATATCCGTTCAATTCCAGAATTCAGCAACGACCAAGTCATTGCATTATTACAAAAAATTGTCGATGAATTGAACAAAAAAGAAAAACATCAGTTAGAATTAACGATTGATTACAATAAAATTCCTGTAAAAGCTGAGAAAGATTCTGCGTTAATTCAAGCCATTCAAGCCCAATTTGATCAACCATTACCATTAGTGACAAGCGCTGGGACCACAGACTTAGCTGAATTTACTAAATCAGACAATACATTTGATTGCGTTGTCTTTGGACCAGGTGTGACCACTACTGCACACCAAGTCGACGAATATGTCGAAATTGATAATTACTTAGATATGATTGATAAGTATCAAGCGATAGCAAAAAGTTATTTAAATTAAAAAAATGTCGCGCCTGAATCATAAAAATCAGGTGCGACATTTTTTATAAGGTTTATTCCACCACAGTCCATTCATTTAAGGTTTTGCCGTTCTCATCAACTAGCTCTAACCAGCTGTTTGTTCCAGCAAAATAGAGAAACAAGCCGACTTCATTAACGCTTTTTAAGACGATATCTTCCGTTGTGACAAAGTCTTTAAATTGGCCCTTGCGTTCATCACGAAGTTTTTCACCAAATCTGGCGGAGAAACCGACAGACCCGTCTTTATTTAAAGGGGCTTCGGGCATCATTGTCGCGCCAGCTTTAATAAGCATTTCATTGCGCTTTTGCCAAAAAACTGTTGCTTTGCTTTGTCGAGTATCAATATAAAAAGGAATTTGGCTGACTTCTTTTGTCCATTTGTGGCGTGCTTTGGCTGGTCTGGCTTTCTTCGGCGCCGGTTTTTTAAACAGAGAGTAGCCAAAACGTTCCAAGATAAAGGTGACTGTTTCTTTATAGTTAGTCACTGTCGCTACCGCACTTTTCGGAATTTTGACTGTCGCTGGGGTTGCTTCCAATGTTAAACCACTTTCTTTCGCATCATCTAGGAAAGCTTGCGCTAAATAGGCAAGTTCTGTGTCCCAAGTCGGTTTCAACAAAATCGAGTGATCAAAAGAAACTTCTTTATATGTAGCTTTTTCTTCAGCAAGTCCTAAAGCAACTAGTTGGTTATCTCTTAGCAAGAAAAGAATCGCTGCTTCTTTTTTCGGTAATTTAGTTGTTTGTTCAATGATTAAGTGGGCCTGATCGGCTAAATCAATGAGTGTCTTTGTTTTTTTTAGATCAACGGTTAAATGTAAGTCCATGAAGTCTGCTCCTTTATCGTTAGTCTCTTCATTGTATCATGAAATAGCGTCTTCGTCTTTTAACGAGTCAGCGACCTTACAATATTGTTTGAAACAAAAAGAAGCTTTCGTGGTATACTTACTCACATACATAATTTTTAATGAGGAAAGTAGAGGAACAAGAATGAAAACACTTGGCAATATTTTATGGTTCATCTTTGGCGGCTTTTTTGGTGGCTTATCTTGGCTATTCGCAGGCGTGATTTGGTGTATTACAATTATCGGTATTCCGATTGGTTTACAATGTTTTAAATTAGCGGGGTTGAGTTTTTGGCCGTTTAAAAAGCGAGTCGTGTATAGTGATAGCGGCGTATCTTTAGTGGTAAACATTATTTGGCTGATTATCAGTGGACTACCATTAGCAATTGGACATTGTATTAGTGGCTTATTGCTTTGTCTGACAATCATCGGTATTCCGTTTGGGCAACAATCCTTTAAATTGGCGAAATTAGCGTTAATGCCGTTTGGGGCCCGTGTTGTTTCAACAAATGATTTTTATTTTGAATAGTCAGAGGTTTCTCATTGACAAATAAAACGAAACAGCGTATTCTGTAAATGTAACAAATAACGTTACATTTAGTTTGGAGTGATTAGACATGGCCATGTCAACGAAATTAAGTGTTGCGATTCATATTTTAAGTTTGATTGAAACAGGTCCTCAAGAACAAGTGACTTCTGAATACATTGCTTCGAGCGTGAATACGAATCCAGTCGTTGTTCGACGACTAATGAGTCAGTTAAAAAAAGCCGGCTTGATTCATTCCATGCGTGGAGCCAATAAAAATACCTTATTAAAGAAACCAGAAGAGATCTCACTGTATGAAATTTACACAGCGGTTGAATTGGAACGAGAGATTTTCAATATTCATCAAAATCCTAATCCAAACTGTTCCGTTGGGGCAAATATCCAATCGGTACTAGAAACTGAATTTACTAAAGTGCAACAAAAAATGGAAGAAGAATTGAAAAGCATCACCTTAGCAGATGTGATTCATGAAATAGAAGTTAAGAGAGATAAGTAATCTCTCTACTTTTAAAGTATTAAATGTAACTATTTTAGTTCTATTTAAAAATGAAAGGATGATTTACATGAAAGTAGCAGTATTAGGAGCAACAGGAAAAGAAGGACAATTACTTTTAGCAGAAGCTAACCGTCGCGGGATGGACGTGACAGCCATCGTTCGTAATGCTTCAAAAATAACAGATGGCACACCGACCATTGAAAAAGATGTTTATCAATTAACAACAGAAGATATCCAAGCGTTTGATGTATTAATTAGTGCCTTAGGATTCCCTGATGTGCAAGATTTCCCCAAATCTACCCAGCATTTGATTGAGATTTTAACCAATCAAAAAACGCGCTTGTTTGTCGTTGGGGGCGCTGGAACCTTGTATGTGGACCCAGAACACACAACTCAATTAAAAGATACACCATCATTCCCAGCAGAAATTCAGCCATTAGCTTCGGCGATGGGCGAAGCTTTAAACTTATTGAAAGAAGCTCAAAACATCCACTGGACCTATATTAGTCCTGCAGCCATGTTTGATGCTGAAGGTCCTGCGACAGGCCATTATGAAGTCGCTGGCGAAGAATTAACAACCAATAGTCAAGGTGACAGCTACATTAGTTACGCAGACTACGCCGTTGCCATGTTAGATGAAGTGGAAAGTAATGCACACCCAAATCAACGAATTAGTGTGTATCAATAAAAAACAAGAAAATGGGGCCTCCGTTAAAACAACGGAGGCCCCATTTTCTTGTTTGATTAATTATTGCTAATGTATTTACTGTTTGGGTGCTCGGTATCCTGCTGCTTCTGCTTCTTCAACAGTAGAGAACCAAGCTACTGGATTCGTAGTTCTATTATAATATCTACTTCCAGGTACATGATAAATTCCATTACGTGACCCTTTAATTAAGGCGTTACCGCTTGGTGCTTCCGCAGCAGCCGTCTCGACTTCCGCCGGCGCCTGTGCGGCTTGTTGCGCCTCTGCTTCAGCTTGCGCTTTTGCTGCCGCTTCGGCTTGTTCTTTTTGCGCTTTTTCAGCGGCTAGTTTTTGAGCTTCTGCTTCTTTTCGTTGTTTTTCTTTGTGGGCATCTAATTGAGTTTTAACAACGGCTACCCGTTTTGTTAAAGCTTGATTTGGGGAGTTTAAAGCGTCAATTTGTTTGACCGCTTCATTATAGTAAGCTTCATTGGTTGGTTCTTGTTCAGCTTTTTCAACAGCGGCAGTTGCACTGGCGACTAATTGTTCATTTTTTTCTTTTTCAGCGATAGCGGTTTGAACAGTCGTTAATCGTTGTTGAAATCCTTCTTTGCCAACTGGGGCAGCAGCTACTAATTTTTCAGCTGCTTGATAATCGCTTTTACTTTTAGATTTTTCAGCAGTTGTAACTGCTTCATCAACAGGTACTGCTTCTTTGATTTTTTCAAGGCGATCATTGTATTCCTCGTATTCTTGACTTAATGAAGATACTAAGGTTGCGGCTTCATCATAGTTTTTCTGAGAAGGTTGTTTTTCAGCGTAAGCTAAGGCTTTTTCTGTTTTGGCCAATTCTTGCTCAGAATCTGTGATGCTCGCAATAAATTCTTTTGATGGTGTGACTTCGACTGATTTTTCAACTTTGGTATCTTTCTTCTCAGCAACAAAAGTGATTTTTTGCGTTTTTTCATCGGACAGTTTTACTTTGTAAGCAAACGTTTTGTCTTTCGTTTTTACTTCCTTGCCATTGGCCGTTAGTTTGCTGTTGCCGTCGTATTCGCCTTTGATGGTGGCTGAGCCATTGGCATCGGTTTCAACACTCTCTGCATCAAGTGAAAGTGTCGGGGAAGAATCTGTCGTGGCAACCCCACCAATAAATAGAGCGGCACTTGCTAATGCGGCATAGCCATATTGTTTTTTCGGTTGTTTCTTAATTAATGCTTTGATAGTCAGTCCCCCGCTGACAAGTAACCCTAATAGACCCAAAAGTACTAATACTACACTCATTCATTTCTCTCCTTTCGATATAACGTTATTATACAATGTGTTGTGAGAAAATGAACATTTTTTTCGTAATAATTAATAAATTTCCTGATAAAAAAATTATTTCCTGGAGCTCAAATTCTTTTGTAAAAATTTTGTTGTGCTAAAATGGAAAGTGAGTTTAACTACGTATGTTATTAGAGAAGGGGAAATCAATGAAAGCAGAAATCATTGCAGTCGGAACAGAGTTATTACTGGGACAAGTAGTGAATACCAACGCAACCTTTTTATCAGAAGAGTTAGCTGCGCTAGGCATCGATGTTTACTATCAGACCGTTGTTGGCGATAACGGCGGACGCTTAGAAACGCTACTAACAGAAGCAGAACAAAGAAGTGATTTAATTGTCCTATGTGGAGGGCTAGGACCTACAGAAGACGATTTAACCAAGCAAGTTGTCGCACAACATCTCCATAAATCATTAGTAGAAGATCAAGAAGGATTGAACCGCTTGCACCAGTTTTTCCAACAGTCTAAGCGGCCAATGACGGAAAATAATCTACGACAAGTGTTAGCCATTGAAGGTGGACAAGTTCTTCAAAACCCGACAGGATTAGCGGTTGGTTCTTTCGTAACAGAAGGCACAACAAGCTATTTGCTCTTACCAGGGCCGCCCAATGAATTAATTCCGATGTTCCAACAAGCGGCACGACCTTTATTGATTGATGCGTTTCCACAAGAAGAACAATTGATTTCAAGAGTCTTGCGTTTTTATGGGATTGGTGAATCACAGCTGGTGACCGAGATTCAATCGTTGATTGCGCACCAAACGAATCCAACCATTGCGCCTTATGCTAAGCCTAATGAAGTGACACTTCGTTTAACAGTTAAAACAAAAGACTTAGTAGCTGGCGAAGAATTATTAACAGCGACGGAAGAAAAGGTTTTAGCTAAAGTGGGAGACTATTTTTATGGGTATGGGGATGACAATAGTTTAGCCAAGGTAACAGTGGATTTGTTATTACAAAACGGACAAACCGTCACGGCTGCTGAGAGCCTCACCGCTGGCCTATTCCAAAGTACACTGGGGGAAATTGCGGGTGCTTCGAAGATTTTTAAGGGAGGCTTCGTGACGTATTCGCAAGAAACAAAAGAGAACTTTTTAGGAATTTCTCATGAACTTTTAGAAGAGCATGGCACGGTAAGTGAAGCGTGTGCCAAAGAAATGGCAGAGAAAGCGCGTCAGTTAGCTAAATCTAACTATGGTTTATCATTTACTGGGGTCGCTGGTGACCCAATCGAAGGTCAACCGACAGGCACTGTTTGGATTGGGCTGGCGGAAGAAGGCCAACCAACCGTTGCAGAATGTTTCCATTTTAACCGTGACCGAAATTATATTAGACAGAGTGCGGTTATGCGAGGGTTAGATCTTTTGCGGCGCCGAATCATTAATAAAAAATAAATATGCGAATGTTTGTTCGGTTTTTTCTTGCTTTTTTGGTACAAAAGAGATATGATAGACCTATTAACAGGAAATGAAAAATAAGTTTATATAAATTAAAGGAGGATTATCCATTGGCAGATGATCGTAAAGTGGCTTTAGATGCCGCACTGAAAAAAATTGAAAAGAACTTTGGGAAAGGCTCTATTATGAAATTAGGCGAAAAAGCTGATCAAAAAATTTCAACTATCCCTAGTGGTTCTTTAGCGTTAGATGTTGCATTGGGCGTAGGCGGGTATCCACGTGGCCGAATTATTGAAGTATATGGTCCTGAGAGTTCAGGTAAAACAACTGTTTCTTTACACGCAATTGCAGAAGTGCAACGAAATGGTGGAACAGCCGCTTTTATCGATGCTGAGCATGCATTGGATCCTCAATATGCGGAGAAACTAGGCGTTAACATTGATGAATTACTTTTATCTCAACCAGATACTGGGGAGCAAGGCTTAGAGATTGCCGATGCCTTAGTTTCAAGTGGTGCGATTGACATCGTTGTCATCGACTCGGTTGCTGCGTTAGTTCCTCGTGCAGAGATTGATGGTGAGATGGGAGCGAGCCATGTCGGCTTACAAGCTCGACTAATGTCTCAAGCACTACGTAAATTATCAGGCTCAATTAATAAGACAAAAACAATTGCTATTTTCATTAACCAAATTCGTGAAAAAGTTGGCGTGATGTTCGGAAATCCTGAAACAACTCCTGGTGGACGTGCATTGAAATTCTACGCAACGGTTCGTCTAGAAGTCCGTCGTGCAGAACAGTTAAAACAAGGAACAGACATCGTCGGTAACCGCACAAAAATTAAAGTCGTTAAAAACAAAGTGGCGCCACCATTTAAAGTGGCAGAAGTTGATATCATGTATGGCCAAGGGATTTCCCAAGAAGGCGAATTACTAGATATGGCTGTGGAAAAAGACCTTATCAGCAAAAGTGGTGCTTGGTATGGCTACAAAGAAGAACGAATTGGCCAAGGCCGTGAAAATGCCAAACAATACATGGCGGATCATCCTGAAATGATGGCAGAAGTGTCTAAATTGGTCCGTGATGCATATGGCATCGGTGACGGTTCAACCATTACAGAAGAAGCAGAAGGTCAAGAAGAATTACCCTTAGATGAATAAATAACGAGTGAATACGACTCGTTAAGAAGAAGGACAACACTTACTGAACAGGACAGGTGTTGTCTTTTTTTGTTTAGAACTAAATTGTTAAAGAGACTGTTGTCCATGTCCGAACCCATCCACATCAAGCAGCTTAGTCAAACGGCAGACTATGCGGCGTTTGTTCTAAAATTTAAACAATTCGTGACGGCGGAAACCTAAAAATGTGACGTTGTCTAATATTTGCTGCCCTTTCCAAAAGAAAGGGCTTTTTTAAGTTGACACCTTTCGCGACAAACATTAGAATAAAATTGTGTGTATGCACAAATATGCAAGTAGGCATATTGATAATTGATTTTAGTTTATCAAAAAACTACAAGATATGAATTAACAAAAAGATAGTATGGAGGTGGAAATATGGTTTTAAATATTCTCCTCGCTATCGTCGGTTTGATTGTCGGTCTTGGTTTAGGATTTGTTATTGCAAAGTCACGTCATGATAAAGCAATAAATGGTGCAAAAATTTCAGCGTCGAGTATTCTCGAGAACGCTCGGAAAGAATCAGAAACACTGAAAAAAGAAGCATTGCTAGAAGCTAAGGAAGAGAACCAGAAGTATCGTTCAGAAATTGAAAGTGAGTTGAAAGAAAGCAGATTAGAACTTAAATCTCAAGAAAATCGTTTAATTCAACGGGAACAAACGTTGGATCGTAAAGATGACTCTCTTGAAAAACGTGAAGGCTCACTGGAAGAAAAAGAAGAGAAACTTGGTGCTAGACAGCAATTAATTGATGAGCGAGAAAAAGAAGTAGAAAACTTAATTAATCAGCAACATCAAGAATTAGAACGAATTGCTTCCCTTTCAAAAGAAGAAGCAAAATCGATTATTATGAAGTCAACAGAAGAAGAGTTGAATCATGAACTAACCTTGATGGTCAAGGAGTCAGAACAACGTGCCAAAGAAGAATCTGATCGCAAAGCGAAGAACTTGCTTTCCCTAGCAATTCAACGTTGCGCCGCCGATTCTGTTTCTGAAACAACTGTTTCCGTGGTCACTTTACCAAATGATGAGATGAAAGGTCGCATTATTGGTCGTGAAGGACGTAATATTCGTACATTGGAAACATTAACAGGGATTGACTTAATCATTGATGATACGCCAGAAGCGGTTGTGTTATCCGGATTTGATCCAATCAGACGAGAAATCGCTCGAATGACCTTGGAAAAATTAATCCAAGATGGTCGGATTCATCCCGCTCGTATCGAAGAAATGGTAGAAAAATCACGTAAAGAAATGGATGAACGGATTCGTGAATACGGAGAACAAGCAGCCTTTGAAGTAGGTGCTCATACGTTACATCCTGATTTAATTAAAATTTTAGGCCGTTTACGTTTCAGAACAAGTTATGGTCAAAATGTCTTGAACCATTCAATCGAAGTAGCAAAACTAGCTGGCGTTTTAGCCGCCGAATTAGGCGAGGATGTTCAATTAGCCAAACGTGCAGGGTTACTACACGATATTGGGAAAGCATTAGATCATGAAATTGAAGGTTCTCACGTTGAGATTGGCGCAGAATTAGCTGCGAAATATAAAGAAAATTCAGTAGTTATTAATGCCATTGCCTCGCATCATGGTGATGTGGAAGCAACCTCAGTTATTTCTGTTTTAGTGGCAGCCGCAGATGCGTTATCTGCAGCCCGTCCAGGTGCACGTAGTGAATCGTTAGAAAACTACATTCGCCGCTTAGAAAACTTAGAAAATATTTCTAATAGTTTTGAAGGCGTTGATTCAAGTTTTGCTGTTCAAGCAGGACGTGAAGTTCGTGTCATGGTGAAACCAGAAGAAATTTCTGATTTAGAATCTGTTCGTTTAGTTCGAGACATTCGGAAGAAAATTGAAGATGACTTGGATTATCCAGGACATATCAAAGTAACGGTTATCCGTGAAACACGTGCCGTTGACTATGCGAAATAAAATAAAAAGCGAATAAGTATCGCGTGTAGTGTCTCAACGAACAATTGCAAGGATTGTTCGTTGAGACACTTTTTTTAATCTTTTAAAACCAAAACTTTCTTTTCAAAGCGAAAACAACTATAATAAACAAGAGATGTTAAAAAGAGAAGAGGAACCTTTTTGCGTATATTATTTATAGGAGATGTTGTCGGTTCTTTAGGAAGAGAAGCCCTAGCAACGTATGTCCCTAAATTAAAGAAGAAATATCGTCCACAAGTGACCATTGCCAATGGTGAAAATGCGGCATCTGGTCGGGGAATTACTGGCAAGATTTATAAGAAATTTTTGCAAGATGGTGTCGATGTTGTTACGATGGGCAACCATACGTGGGACAACAAGGATATCTTTGAATTCATTGATGATGCGAAGAAAATGGTTCGTCCAGCGAACTTTCCAGAAGATGTGCCTGGTCAAGGAATGGTTTTTGTGAAAGTCAATCAATTGGAACTAGCGGTGATTAATTTACAGGCCCGCACATTTATGGTGCCATTGGAAGATCCTTTCAAGAAAGCCGCCGAGCTAGTGGCTATCGCTCGCAAACGGACACCGCTCATTTTTGTGGATTTTCATGGCGAAACGACGAGCGAAAAACAAGCCATGAGCTGGTTTTTAGATGGCCAAGTTTCAGCCGTTGTTGGAACACATACGCATGTTCAAACAAATGACGCTCGGATTTTACCGAAAGGGACAGCCTTCTTAAGTGATGTCGGTATGACCGGTCCTTATGATGGGATTTTAGGAATGAAGCGTGAACCGATTATTGAGAAGTTTATGACAGCATTGCCGAAGCGCTTTGAGGTAGTCGAAACAGGGCGGACAATTTTATCTGCCTGTATTTTAGAGATTGATGACCAAACGGGCCAAGCGAAGATGATTGAGCCGATTCAGATTAGCGAAGATCGCCCGTTTCAAGAATAATAGAAGAAAAGTTAATCTCGGATAATTAAGAGGTTAACTTTTTCTGCTCTTATAGAAAAAGTGCCGGTGAAAGATGAAGGTGAAAAAAATGGAGCCGTTGAATTTAGATGCACAAAGTAATAAAGAATTAGAAAAATTGTTACATTTAATTGGACAAGATGAAGTCATTCAGCGCTACCAAGCGATTGAAGAAAAGGTAAAGAAAAACAAAAAGCTGACAGAATTAGTGGAAGAAATTAAAGCTGCGCAAAAAGATGCGGTTCAATTTGCTCACTATGGCAAACCAACTGCTGAAAAAGAAGCCATTCAACGAGCTGATGCGAAAACAAAAGAATTTGATGAGCACCCACTCGTTGTAGCCTACCGCGAACAACTGATCGAAGCCAATGACTTAGTCCAACATGTCACGGCGCTCATTCAATACCGCGTGAACGAAGAGCTAGAGAAGGAAGGGAATTAAATGCCACAAAAGACAAAAAATACACCCATGATGGAACAATATTTGTCCATTAAGGCCCAATACAAGGATGCGTTTTTATTTTATCGCTTAGGTGATTTTTATGAATTATTTTATGAAGATGCTATCAATGCAGCGCAAATCTTAGAATTGACGTTAACCAGTCGTAACCGCAATGCGGATGATCCGATTCCTATGTGTGGCGTTCCTTATCATGCCGCGCAAGGCTATATTGATACGTTGATTGAGCAAGGCTATAAAGTAGCGATTTGTGAGCAAGTGGAAGATCCAAAGACTACCAAGGGCATGGTCAAACGAGAAGTGGTCCAGTTGGTAACACCAGGAACGGTGATGAATAGTAAAGGCTTGGAAGCCAAAGACAATAATTACTTAACCGCTGTGCTAACAGATGGTAATCAGTTTGGTTTTGCCTATGTAGATTTGAGTACAGGCGAATTAAAAACAGCAGTCTTGGCTGATGAAGAGGGCGTTTTAAACGAAGCTTCTGCGTTGCAAACAAAAGAAATGGTCCTAGGTTCAGGGATTCCTGAATCGTTAAAAGAGAACTTAAGTTTACGTTTAAATATTATCTTTTCGACACAAGAAACGGTGGAAGAAAATGCCGAGTTTAGTTTTTTAACCAATGAACTGATTAATCCATTAGAAATTGAAATTACAGGTAAATTATTATCTTATTTATCCGTTACCCAAAAGCGGAGCTTGTCCCATATTCAGAAAGCTGTGGAATATCAGCCAGATCATTTCTTGAAAATGGATCATTATTCTAAATTCAATTTAGAATTGAGTCAGTCGATTCGAACAGGACAGAAAAAAGGGACTCTATTGTGGCTATTAGATGAAACGAAAACAGCTATGGGCGGCCGTTTGTTGAAACAATGGTTGGATCGTCCGCTAATTCAGGAACGTCAAATTAAGGCGCGTCAAGAAATGGTGCAATCCTTATTAAATGCCTATTTTGAACGCTTGGATTTGCAAGCAGCATTGACGAACGTTTATGATTTAGAGCGGTTAGCAGGACGCGTGGCATTCGGCAGTGTGAATGGGCGTGATTTAATTCAATTACGGACCTCTTTAGAACAAGTACCAACGATTCGACAGTTAATTGTCGGGATCAATCAAGGGGAATGGGATGATTTGTTAGTCGACTTAAACCCTGTTGAAGATTTAGTGGCATTGATTGCGACGGCGATTAATGAAGAAGCCCCTTTACAAATTACTGAAGGAAATGTTATTAAAGACGGCTATAACGACCAATTAGATGAATACCGTGATGCCATGCGTAATGGTAAGCAATGGTTAGCGGAGTTAGAAGCGAAAGAACGCCAAGAAACAGGCATTAAAAACTTGAAGATTGGCTACAATCGTGTCTTTGGTTATTTCATTGAAATCACTAAGTCAAATTTAGCGAATTTAGAAGAAGGAAAATACGAGCGGAAGCAAACATTAGCTAATGCGGAGCGCTTTATTACGCCCGAACTAAAAGAATTAGAACGTTTAATCTTAGAAGCCGAAGAAAAATCAGTTGAACTAGAATATCAATTGTTCTTGGCTGTGAGAGAACAAGTGAAAACGAACATTGATCGGTTGCAAACACTGGCTAAAACCATTAGTGCGGTTGATGTTTTACAATCTTTTGCAACAATTAGTGAACGGTATCAATACGTTCGACCAACGTTAAGAAGTAACACGAAAAATTTGGCGATTGTCGAAGGACGACACCCAGTCGTGGAAAAAGTTTTAGGGCACCAAGAATACATTCCAAACAGTATCCGCATGAACCCAGAAACAGATATTCTCTTGATTACTGGACCAAACATGTCAGGGAAAAGTACCTACATGCGTCAATTGGCTTTGACGGTGGTCATGGCGCAAATTGGCTGTTTTGTACCAGCGGAAAGTGCTGAAATGCCGATTTTCGATCAAATTTTTACACGGATTGGGGCCTCTGATGATCTAATTGCAGGGCAAAGTACCTTTATGGTAGAAATGATGGAAGCCAACCAAGCACTGCGGCACGCCACGCCTAACAGCCTAATTTTATTTGATGAATTAGGACGCGGCACGGCAACCTATGATGGAATGGCGCTAGCGCAAGCCATCATTGAATATATCCATCGTGAAGTACAAGCCAAAACGCTATTCTCTACACATTATCATGAACTAACTGTTCTAGATGAAACCTTAAAAGGCTTGAAGAATATTCACGTGGGCGCTGTCGAAAAAGATGGCGAAGTGGTCTTTCTTCATAAAATGATGGAAGGACCTGCTGATAAGAGCTATGGGATACACGTTGCTAAAATCGCTGGTTTACCAAGCCCGCTTTTAGAACGAGCAGCCACCATTTTATCTGCTTTAGAAGCGGAAGAAACAACGATTCCAAGTTCAGTTCATCATGAAGAAGTTTCAGAAGTCCATGAAGAAACCGAGCAACTTTCATTATTTAAAGAAGTTTCAACAGAAGAATTAAGTGTCATTGACACATTGAAGAAAATGAATCTATTAGAAATGACACCACTAGATGCGTTAAACATGCTTCATCAATTGCAAAAACGTATCTAATTAGGAACCGAACCGGTTAGGAGGTCGTGAAATGGGGAAAATTCAAGAACTATCCGAACAACTAGCCAACCAGATTGCTGCTGGTGAAGTTGTTGAACGTCCCGCTTCTGTCGTCAAAGAATTGGTGGAAAATGCACTGGATGCAGGAAGCACTCAAATTGATATTTTTATTGAAGAAGCTGGCTTGAAAACCATTCAAATTATTGATAATGGTGAAGGAATTGCCAAAGAAGATGTACTGAATGCCTTCAAACGCCATGCCACAAGCAAAATTCATACAAGAGATGATTTGTTTCGAATTCGCAGCTTGGGGTTCCGAGGCGAAGCCTTACCAAGTATTGCCTCAGTTTCTGAAATGATTGTCGAAACTGCCACAGCTGAGGAAGAAGAAGGCAGCTATGTGATTCTAAAAGGGGGCAAGGTCGAAGAAAACCGACCAGCAGCCCTCCGTAAAGGCACAAAAATGACCGTTTCTAATTTATTTTATAATACGCCCGCTCGTTTGAAATACGTCAAAACGATCCAAACGGAATTGGCCAATATTGGTGACATTGTCAATCGTCTGGCGTTAAGCCACCCTAAAGTCGCTTTTCGCTTAGTTCATGACGGCCACAAAATGATGAGTACAACAGGCAATGGTGATTTAAAACAAACGATTGCCGGGATTTATGGCATTAGTACCGCAAAGAAAATGTTGAAAATTGAAGAAAAAGACCTTGATTTTACTTTGACAGGGTATGTTTCATTGCCAGAAGTCACACGGGCCAGCCGCAACTATTTATCAACGATTATCAATGGTCGTTATATTAAAAATTTCGCGTTAAATAAAGCAATTGTAGCCGGCTATGGTTCGAAACTAATGGTGGGGCGTTTTCCAATTGCTGTGTTAGAAATTGAAATGGATCCGCTGTTAGTCGATGTCAATGTCCATCCTACTAAGCAAGAAGTTCGTTTAAGTAAAGAAAAAGATTTAATGGCATTAATTGAACAGGCGATTCAAGAAGTGTTGAGCCAAGAACAGTTGATTCCCAATGCGGCAGACAATTTGCGTTTTAAAAAGAAACTACCGCCAGAACCTAAAGCCGAACAAATGGAAATTCCTTTATCGACTGAACAACCTGCGGTAAAACAACGACCGGGCAGCTTAAGCTATAATCCCGCAACAGGCCGCTTCTATGCGGAACATGCGACAGACGAAACACCAGCCTCAAGCGCCCCTGAAGCTGTCAACCAGACAGAAAGAGCAGTGGACTCAATGGACGATCCATTTGCGCCGCCAGTGCCAG
Organism: Enterococcus sp. DIV0546; assembly: GCF_051712785.1. NCBI lineage: Bacteria > Bacillati > Bacillota > Bacilli > Lactobacillales > Enterococcaceae > Enterococcus > Enterococcus sp. DIV0546. The sequence continues at coordinate 2,593,930 of NZ_JBIOPO010000001.1, read as the reverse complement.
AATCAACGAGTGTAGCAGAAGAAACGTCAGCTTACGAAACCTCTTCGGCAGCTGTTGATTCCGCAAATCATTGGGAAACAGCTAGTAATGAGCAACAGATAATAGACGAAGAAACGAAAATAACTGAAGTATCTGATTCAGAACCTTCTCTGCGTTCATCAGAGGCTGCTGACGAGGTTTTCCAAGAAGAAATGAAACTTCACCCAGAATTCGATGCCAATAGCGCTGCGAGTCAAAGAGAACTGAAACAAGCCCTGAACAAGTTGGAAGAAGAACGACCAACAGAACGTTTTCCTGAGCTAGAGTACTTCGGTCAAATGCACGGAACTTATTTATTCGCACAAAGCAAAGATGGCCTGTTTATTATCGACCAACACGCTGCCCAAGAACGAATTAAATACGAGTACTTCCGTGAAAAAATTGGCGAAGTCAGTGATGATTTACAAGAACTATTGGTACCAATCGTTATTGATTATCCAAATAGCGATGCCTTGAAAATTAAAGAGCAGAAAGAAACCCTTGCGGAAGTCGGCATCCATTTGGAAGACTTTGGACAAAATAGTTTCATTGTGCGGGCGCACCCAACTTGGTATCCTGCAGGCGAAGAGGAAAGCATTGTTCGCGAGATGATTGACATGTTGCTAACAACTGGCTCGGTCAGCGTGAAAAAATTTCGTGAAGCAACCGCCATTATGATGAGCTGTAAGCGATCCATCAAAGCCAATCATTACCTCAATGAGCAACAAGCACGCGTGCTATTAAAAGATTTAGCTTTGTGCGAAAATCCGTTTAATTGTCCGCATGGACGTCCGGTGCTGATTCATTTTACGAATTCAGATATGGAACGAATGTTTAAACGCATTCAAGACCCCCATTAAAAAGAAACGAGGCGTCATCATTTTATGCAAATTATTTTAGCATCCCAATCTCCTCGCCGTCAGGAGTTATTAAAGCGTGTGGTCCCAACTTTTACGATTGCACCAGCCGATATCGATGAAACTGTTGGTAAAGACGGCTTACCAGCAGAATATGTGGCGCAAATGGCTGCCCAAAAAGCAGCGGCTATAGCAGAGCAATCCCCCGAAGCACTAGTCATTGGCTGCGATACAATTGTGGCATTGGCGGGAGAAATCCTCGGCAAACCCACTTCTCGGGAAGACGGTTATCGCATGTTGCGCCTCCTAAGTGGCAAAACACATGACGTGTATACAAGTGTGACGTTGAAACAAGGGGAAAAAGAGCGCTCCGCGACAGTTCATTCAACCGTTACGTTTTATCCACTGACAGACACGGAAATCCATGCTTACTTAGATACCGCAGAATATGCCGACAAAGCAGGCGCTTATGGTATCCAAGGACAAGGAGCATTACTAATTGAAGCAATCGCTGGCGATTATTACGCCATTATGGGCTTACCAATTGCCAAAGTAGCCCGACTACTAAAAGAATTCAACTAATAAAAGACAGTCCTTTTCATTCGTCAAAAAGAGAAAGGACTGTCTTTTACTATGCAAACTATTAGGTGCCTGTTTGGCAAACGTGGTATCATTGAACCCAATAAATTGAACAGAAGAAAAGGAGTGGACAGAATGACAAAACCAACAGAAGAAGAATTAAAACAAACCTTGACGGATCTTCAATATGCCGTCACACAAGAAAACGCAACAGAACGCCCTTTTTCAGGAGAATATGATGACTTTTACCAAGACGGAATCTATGTAGACATTGTTAGTGGCGAACCGTTGTTTAGCTCCCTAGACAAATACGATGCTGGTTGCGGCTGGCCATCCTTTACGAAACCAATTGAAAAACGTGGCGTCAAAGAAAAAGCTGATTTTAGTCACGGCATGCACCGAGTAGAAGTTCGCAGTCAAGAAGCGGATTCACATTTAGGGCATGTTTTCACTGATGGCCCACTCCAAGAAGGCGGCTTACGTTATTGCATTAATGCGGCAGCTTTGAGATTCGTGCCAGTGGCAGATTTAGAAAAAGAAGGCTATGGCGAGTACCTTTCTTTATTCAAATAATCCTCATTTTTTAGACAAATACGATAAAATAGTTAGAAGAAAGCGACTTTTGATGAATATCTTGTATGAAATACAGAAAATCTCTTGATTTATTTGGCTAGGACTACTATTATTTTAGAAGGAAAGTATTGTTCAGTTTTAACGAATTGGCTGAAATAGAAAGTGGAGGTTCTAATGTCGAAACATTATTTTGATCCAAGATTGAAAATCTTTTCTTTGAACTCTAATCGTCCCTTAGCAGAAAAAATTGCGGATGCTGTGGGTGTGGAGCTAGGAAAGTGCTCTGTAACACAATTTAGTGATGGCGAAATTCAAGTGAATATTGAAGAAAGTATTCGTGGTGCACATGTTTACGTCATTCAATCAACAAGTAGCCCTGTTAACGATAACTTAATGGAACTATTAATCATGATTGATGCGTTAAAACGTGCGAGTGCTAAAACAATTAACGTGGTTATGCCTTATTATGGGTATGCACGTCAAGACCGTAAAGCACGTGCCCGGGAACCAATCACTGCTAAACTTGTTGCAAACATGATTGAAAAAGCTGGTGCAACAAGAATGTTGACATTGGACTTACATGCGGTCCAAATTCAAGGATTCTTTGATATTCCAGTGGATCATTTGATGGGTGCACCATTAATTGCCGATTACTTCATCGAACACGGCATTCAAGGCGATGACGTCGTTGTTGTTTCCCCTGACCATGGTGGTGTAACGCGTGCGCGTAAATTGGCAGAATTCTTAAAAGCACCAATTGCGATCATTGACAAACGTCGTCCAAAAGCGAACGTAGCAGAAGTAATGAATATCATTGGTCATGTGGAAGGCAAAACATGTGTCTTAATTGATGACATGATTGACACAGCGGGGACAATTTCTCTTGCTGCAAACGCATTGAAAGAAGCCGGAGCAAAAGACGTTTACGCTTCTTGTACACATCCCGTTTTATCAGGACCAGCCTTACAACGTATTGAAGATTCAGCAATTGAACGCTTAGTTGTAACAGACTCTATTTACCTATCTGATGATCGTAAAATTGCAAAAATTGACGAAGTCAGCGTTGGTGAATTAATCGGAGATGCGATTAAACGTATCCACGAAAACAAACCAGTTAGTCCGTTATTTGAAACAAAAAATAAATAATTATAAAAACCGCCCACATCATTTTTCTGATGTGGGCGGTTTTTTTGTGTATTATAAATTATTTAATAGCAAATGAATCGCAAGAGGATACGTGAGATTGTTATTACAGAAATAATAGGTAGAGGCTAAAACCCAGCCCATTCCACAATAAAAAAGCATGGAAATTGATGGTAATAGTCCATGGCTAAGACCAAAAAAAAGACCAGAAAAAAATATTTTACATAAGACACTTCGAGAGGTGTTTTTTATAAAAAATAAGTTCATAAAAATGCCACGAGTCAAGAGTTCTTCTATTATAGGTGAAAAGAGTCTAGTATGAAGGGCCATTAAAACAGGTGCTACATTTCGGACTTCATTAATATAATGTTGATTTTCTGGAGTAGGAATGCGTGAGAAAAGTAAATTTAGAATAATAGAAAATAAGAACATGCCAATAGCTAGTAATAGACTTTTAAAGATAGCTTGCATTTTTTTCTTTACTATTTTTTTATAGAAAACTGACAGCACGATAATAATAATTAAAGATAGTACACTATCAAAGATAATCAAGGCTTTTTCGTTATTTTTTATAGCTATTAAGCTCATTCCAGTTAATGCTTCTATGCTGGGTAGGGCTGTCAAAAAAGTGAACAGGAGATAAAGAAGTGTTTTTTTCTTTGTAGATAATTTTGTTTCGATACTATAACAACCTCCTTTTCTATTTTGTCAGAATGATATGTTTACAAATTGAACTACTAATCAAGGAATAAAAAGGAAATGAAAAAATGATGCTTCCTCTATTGTGACTTTTATTATAATTAGATAAAATATAGATGTCAAAAAGATTAAAAAGGTTGGAGCTTTAAAAATATTGGAAAGGAGTATACAAATGAAAAAGATAACTGAACGACCAAACATCAAAATCTTAATTAAGATTTTGATGTTTGCCCTATGTTTTTATGCGGGGATAAAATTCGTTGATTTCATTTTTCCGTTAGTAGGATTTAAACAATAAGCAAAAGAAATGAACGTGGAGACAAGCACAAAGGACCGTGAACTTCGTTGCTAATAGTAAAGTATTGGTCCTTGGAAACTAAAAAGCTGTTAAAAATGACAATAAAAAATAACCGTCAACTTTGACCAAGCACGGTTATTTTTAAATAATTAACATGGTTACCGTCTTAAACGGCTCTACATCAGAGAGGTATGTTGACGCATATCTCTCTTTTCGTTTTTATTATAGCATATTTTCCCGAAAAGTACGAATAAATTTAGCGTTAATCCGTGAAATTATAAAAGCTGTTAAAAATGACAATAAAAAATAACCGTCTACTTTGACCAGTACGGTTATTTTTAAATAATACAATCGGTCACCGTCTCAAACGGCTCTACACTAGAGAGGTATGTTGACGCATCTCTCTCTTTTCATCTACATTCTAGCATAGATACAATGTAGATGAAAAGAAGTGCCTGCTGCTAAAGGTTCTTGTCCTTCTTTAGCGATTGAGCAGTGCATCAACGCTTAGTTCAGTCATTTCAGAGACTTGCATGTCGGCTCCGATTAAGGGTTGGTTGGCCGACAAGCCGACGGCATAGACGCCCGCGGCTTTCAAGCCGTCAATGCCTGATTGTGCATCTTCAAAGCCAATGGCGTTTTGCGGTAGCACGCCAATACTGTCAGCGGCGGCTAAAAAGATTTCAGGATCAGGTTTGCCTTTGCTTAACGATTCGGGATCGACAATTGTGGCGAAGTACGCGCGCACGCCTAATTTTTCCAAAATCAGGGGCGCGTTTTTTGAAGCCGAAGCCACGGCACAGGGAATGTGACGTGCTTGGGCTTGCTGTAGCAATGGCACGACACCAGGTAAAACATCTTCTGTCGTTAAATGTTCTAATAATTGAACGTAGTGATCATTTTTTTGCTGAGCTAAGGCTTCTTTTTCTGCTGGAGTAAACGCATTTTCACGGTGGCCATGGGCTAAAATGCGGTCCAAGGAATCCATCCGACTAATGCCTTTTAATGTTTCGTTGAAGGTTTCGTCAATGGGAATGCCTAGCGAATCGGCCAACGCTTTCCAAGCTTGATAATGAAATTTGGCGGTATCAGTAATGACACCATCCAAATCAAAAATAAATCCAATCGTCATTGTGGTTCGCTCCTTTATTGATAATGTACTTCTTTTGGTCGTTCGGCGGTTAACGGAATCAACGCGCCCTGAACCAATAATTGTGTGTCTCTATCTGCTGTAATCGTGACACTGGTTTGTGTTAATGAAAATTGATACGTCACGCCTTGATGAATAAACTGGAACGTCAGCGCTTGCCAATGTTCAGGTAAGTTTGGACAAATTGATAACTCGTTCTGGCGCGTGTCAACGCCTGCATACGTCGCTAAAGTAACGTGGATCGTCGCAGCCATGACCCCTGTATGAATCCCTTCAGCGGTCGTGCCACCTTGAATGTCACGATAATCGGAATACAACGCTTCTTGATAAAGTTGCCAAGATAGCTCATGGAATTGCGCCATTTCTGCCAATTGGGCATGAACAATTCGTGACAAAGTCGAACCATGAGACGTCCGTTTTAGATAATACAAAAGATTTTTTTCCAAATAATCCGCAGGCAATTGATACCCTAAATCTTCTAAAATTTGATCCACCCGAGTTTTGTCTAAGTTGTAGAACAACATTAACGTGTCGGCTTGTTTCGCCACTTTGTAATCATCGGGAGATTCTCCTTCGGCTTTTAAAATTCGATCCATGCGGTAAATATTGCCGTATTTCTCTTTCATCGCCGCCCAGTCAATCTCTTTTAAGCCGAAATACCCTTCATATTGCGCAATAATGCCGTCAGAATTAACTTCAATTTCCAGTGAATTTTGAATTTGCTGCATGCGGGCTAAATCATCCGAAGTGGTCTGCGTTTTGGCAAAAAGTTGTGCCTGTTCTTCCTCAGAGAAAAGTGCCAAAATGTTGGTTAATTCTTCGAATAGCCAAACCACCATCAAATTCGTATAGGCGTTGTTTTTCAAGCCGCTTTCCGCTTGGTCTGGATAGCCCTCGTGAAACTCATCAGGTCCCATCACTTTATCAATAAAAAACCGTCCTGTTGCGTCATCTAACGTCGCAGCGCTGTTCCAAAATTGAGCGATTTCTAACAACATTTCGCCGCCATATTGTTTCATAAATTCATGATCCTGTGTACTATGCCAATACAACCAAGCATTGTAAGCAATCGCCAAGGACACATGTCGTTGCAAAATACTATGATCCTCGCCCCAATGTCCATTCAACGGATTTAAGTGAAGTTTTTGCGTGGTTTCACGCCCATCACGCCCTGATTGCCACGGATACATTGCGCCACGATACTGGCTGGCCGCCGCATTTTCCTTCGCTTTCTCTAATCGGTGGTAACGATACAGCAACAATTGTTTCGCTGTGTCAGGATAATGTTGAATATAAAAAGGTAAAATAAAAATTTCATCCCAGAAAATATGTCCACGATACGCTTCACCATGCAAGCCTCGGGCGGTAATCGAGACGTCCAATGCTTGGGCTTGGTTGCTAAAAGGCGAAGCCGAAGCCAGCAAGTGATAACTGTGAATCCGCAAAAGTTTTTGAGACATCAAATCACCTGTCACGGTAATGTTGGCTTGTTGCCAAAGGGTTTGCCAAGCGCGGGCGCTTTCCTGAGCGGCGGCCGCAAAAGAGTCCTTCGGCGTAAACGGTACCTGCCAACTTTGTTCGGCGTGGCTGGCTTGCACAAAGACTTGTTTTTCTAGCGTATAGCACGTTCCTTGGTGCGCCATCACGGTCACCACTTGGGCGATTTTTTCCGCTTCTTCTTGAATCATAATGGCTTCTTTTTCAAAAAAATCACCGGTTATCAAGGCCGTTTCTCGGACACTCAAGTTGGATTGATTGGTACAAACCTCAATCACGGTTTTGTTTTCCTGCGCGCTTAATGCTGTCACCTGAAAATGTTTCGCTGTTAAGTTGCGATACCGCGCCACGTTATAGTTGTAGACACTGCCATCCGTGACGGTTTTCAAAGTAATCGGGGCTGAAAAGTTTAACGGCTCAAACGTATATTGCAGATGATAGTCATTCGGCTGTGCCATATTGGCGATTTTTTTCGTGGTTAATTTAATTTGCTGATTGTCCGCATCTTTCAAAATCATTTCTGCGACAAACAATCCCGTTTTCAAGTTCAATTGACGGTGTAATTGTTGTAGCGTGTCTGGAGAAATCGTTAACCAGTCAGTGGCATCGCCAATTTTTAAAGCGATGTGTTGGTTGTCAGGAGCATTGACGAAATCTTCATTTTCCACTACTTGACCCGCAACTTCCGAAGCCGCTGTATTATAAAGCCCCGCAATGTAGGTCGCTGGATAATGATCATCAGAAATCGTCATCTCAGGTGTTGTGCCGCGCAAGCCTAAAAAGCCATTGCCGACAGTTAACAGGGACTCCACCGCATATTCATTTTTCCCAGGCACGTAGCCATAATAGTCCAAATGCCAAGCCAGATACTGCCGTTTTTCTTCAAATGCTGCCAGCAGATTCGGTGCCGCCGCTTGTTCGGCTGCCGTTAAAAGTGGCGTGTTCAACTGTTCCGCGAATGCTTGAATCACCGCTTGCGGAACCAGCGCCAACGTTTCCTCTGGCGAAAAGAAATCCGCTGGGAAATCAGCCACAATCCCCCCTAGAATCGGCGCAGCCTCTGCCACAATCAATTGGCACAGTTCAGGAACCGTTTCTTCGATAGTCAAGGCTTCAAAAGGGAACGTTTTTTGGTGAAGCGGTTCCAATTTATGGTTAAAAAAAGTCGTCGTGAGTTGGTTCGTTGCGAATGTTAATTCTAAAATGGTCATGTTTGGCGCCTCCTTGTAAACTTGTATAGACATGTTGTATTTGACTACAGTATAGTATGAACGAATCAGAATTACAAGGATTTTCCCTAGATTCTTGGGAAAACTTTTCCAGAAGGGGGCAGCAACAGACTACGCTGGGTCCGGAAAAAAGGCGGTCAAGCAGTGGTTTGGCTGGGGTAGTCAGTGGCGTAAGCAGGGCAGAAAGTGTGGGGGATTTTTCTGACCAGCTCTAGGTTTTTCGGAGGGAATATGCTATGCTTTTAGAAAAGAAATTGTTGGTAGAGGAGGATCGGCATGAACAAGTTTCATGACATATTTTTAGAATTAGAACAACAAATTGTCCAAGGCGACTATCAGCCAGGCGATTTATTACCTAGTGAAAATCAATTAGTGGAAACTTACAATGTTTCCCGTGAAACAATTCGGAAAGCCTTGAATTTACTAATTAACGCTGGCTACATTCAGAAAAAACAAGGCAAAGGCTCGATTGTGCTCAACTTTAAAAAGTTTAATTTTCCTATTTCAGGGGTGACCAGTTACAAGGAGTTGCAACAAACGCAGCATATTGAAAGTCATACCCATGTGGTTTCCTTAGAAGAAATTCCTGTGGCGCACAACTTGGCTCAGTTGACTGGCTGGAGGGAAGGGGCCCCTGTGTGGCGCTTAGTTCGGCAACGGGAGATTGAAGGGGAAGTCGATATTTTAGATATTGATTACTTGATTAAAGAGATTGTCCCAAAATTGCCGAAGCACCGTGCCGAAGATTCGATTTTCGATTATCTGGAAAACGACCTTGGCTTGGCGATTAGTTACGCCCAGAAAGAGATTACCGTGGAACCGCTCACAGAGATGGACAAGCAGCTGATTGGTGAAGTGGAAGGCAATCATGTCGTCGTGGTCCGCAGTATTATGAACTTGGAAGATACCCGCTGTTTTGGCTATACGGAATCCCGTCACCGCTTAAACAAATTTAAGTTTGTGGAATTCGCCCGTCGCCGTAAATTGTAAGTCTTAGTGACGAACAAATATAAAAACGGCTGTCATTAAATGAAAATTGACGGTTTTTTCGCAAGAACCGCCGGTAAATGTATAAGATTTTAGGAGAAAACGTCAAGAAGTAGAGGTCTAACTCTTACTTTTTGACGTTTTCTTCTTGTTTTTTAAACAAATTTGACGAAAAAATCATTAAATAACATTTATAAATATCAAAAAGTGCTGAAATTAAAGCTTGAAATCAAGAGAAACGCTTGGTTTTAAAGGAATCATCAATTTTCATGAATGGCTGTTAAATATTTAAAATTACGAAGAGAACAGATTCTTGTATAATAAGGCTATAGCTTCGGAAGCGTAGAAAAAAGGAACCGAGCGCTCTGGAAATTCATACAGTAAAAGGAGACGTACATATTATGATGAAAAAGAAAATGATGGCAAGTTTATTAGTTGGTAGCGCAATCGTTGGCGCAAGTTTAGCACCCCTTTCGGCACAAGCGGTGACCACTGGGAATACACCAGTGCAGGTAGAGTTTGGTGGAGGGGTGTTGCCAGATGGGGATGGTTTTGATAATAACACAAAGGATCCAGATCCTAATACATCAAACGGGAACTTTGATTTGCTTTTTATCCCTGAAGCAATTTCGTTTGATAAAACTTCTGTATCAGGTGATTTATCATCTATCAAGTCTAAGTCGTATGTCAATTATGCAGTTGGTGACATTCGAGGGACGAAAGAAGGATGGCATGTAACAGCGACACTTCCTGAAATGAAAAATGGTGAGGATAAGTTATTTGGTGTATATTCTTTTAAACAGACAGGATATATGCTAACTTATGATGAAACTACAAACAAGTTTATTACTACTACAGGTGGTATAAATGATTTTACTAATAGTCCTGTTGCACCTGTACTTTCAGCTACAAGTATTACCATTGGAGAAGATGCTTCATTAATGGCTAACGCTTCTAGTGGAAAAGGACAAGGAATGTGGGATTCCTATATGACTGAGCATACATTAAACATCACAACCCCTTACCAACAAATCAAAGCAGGCGCCTACACAGGCAACATCACATGGAACCTTGTCGCAGGTCCATCAATCTAAGCACAAGCAACAAAAGAATAGAGGACGGACCATCAGTTGGTAACTGCTGGTCTGCCCTCTAATAATCATTCAATCGTAAAGGAGAAGAACACAAATGAAAAAGAAAATGATGACAAGTTTATTAGTTGGTAGCGCAGTTGTTGGCGCAAGTTTAGCACCTCTTTCAGCACAGGCGACTACGACAGGGAATACGCCAGTCACAGCAACATTTGAAGGCGGCACGTTGCCAGACGGCAACGGCGATGCCAATACCGTTGATCCAGACCCGAATGGTTCAAACAGTAACTTTGATTTACTGTTTATTCCTCGCGAATTTAATTTTGGGAAATTATCAATTTCTGATGATTTAACGAAACCAATTCTTAACCAAAGAGACCCAGAAGCCATCAACGGCCATACAGAAATGATTGGTGTCGGTGACGTACGCGGCGGCAAAGAAGGCTGGCATTTAACGGCCCAATCTAATGGCCTAAAATTAGGCACTGAAAGCTTACAAGGCAACATTAAAGTGGCGCTGATTACTCAACTTGATTTGGAATACGAGGCAACAAGCAATAGCTATGTAGCTCTGACGACAGCAGTCTCTGCGCCAGAAGTCAGACCACAACTGGCTGCTCCGCAAAATTGGACCCTTGATTTAGGCGGGGAAGCCCAATTAATGGCTAACGCAGCAGCTGGTCAAGGCCAAGGATTATGGCAATTTTCACTGTTTAATACAGCTTTAAACATCACAACACCAGCCAACAATATTAAAGCAGGGGCCTACACAGGCAGTATCACGTGGAATCTCGTCGCAGGACCATCTGTGTAAGTCCAAACAAAAAAGTCATCCCCTCAGGATGACTTTTTGCTTATTTCTCTGTGAAGGTGCTGTCTGTTTTGACAGTTTCAGCAGGCGGTGTTTGCGCCGCTAATAAGTCGCGAATTTCTTTTAAGTAATCTTCGCTCGTTGGTACCACTTCTTCTTCTGCCGCTTCTTCTTTTTTGCCACGGTTTTTCATTTTGTTGGCCGCTTTGACAATCAAGAAGAGGACGAAGGCCGTAATTAAAAATGTAATAAGTGCACTAATCACGCTACCAATATTGAATTCAACGCCTTCGACTTTATAAACAAGGGCACCCAATGCATCGTCGGCACTCTTTTTCCCAGTCGTCAAGACAAAAATCAGACTAATTAACGGGGTAATCAAGCCTTCCACCACTTGTGTCACAATCGCTGTAAACGCACTACCAATGACAACACCAACGGCTAGGTCTAAGACACTCCCGCGCATGATAAACTCTTTAAATTCTTTAATCATTCTTTTTTCCCTCCTCACTTTAAAAACAGTATACCGAATCTTCTTGAAAATTTGAACTGAAAAACTCTTATCATTCAGAAAGCACCTGAAGCTGTGTTATAATGGAGCTATTGGAAAAAACATTAAAAAATGCTTTAGAATTTACGCGATACATATATTTCACAGCATTCTTTAGGTAAGATGAAGCAAATGAAGGAGCGATGCGGCAATGTCTGTTCAATTAGTTAAAGGCGTGAATTTACACGTCATTCCTACAGAAAAATATAAAACGGTGCGTCTTTTAGTCCGCTTTAATACACGATTAAATCATGAAACCATTACAAAAAGAACGCTGTTGTCCAGTTTGATGGAAACCAACAGCTTGAATTACCCGAATCAAGTCAAGTTAAGTGAGCGTTTGGCGGAGCTTTACGGCGCCAGCTTTGGGATTGGCGTTTCCAAAAAAGGCAATCAACATTGGTTTAATATTTCTATGAACATTGTCAATGATCATTATTTACAGGATAGTCAGGTTCTCGCCGAAGCGGTGGACTTTTTGAAGGAAATTATTTTTGCCCCCAATATTCAAGCGGGCCAATTTGAGGCGGAAACCTTCCAACGGGAGAAAGAGAACTTGAAAGCGTACTTGGAAAGTATTGTGGAGGACAAGCAAACCTATGCTTCTTTGGCGCTTCAAAGTGTCTATTTTAATCAATCGGAGGATCAAAAAATCCCTAGTTTCGGGACCGTTGCGGCGTTAGCTGAGGAAACAGCGGCGTCATTAGCAGCATATTATCAAAAAATGCTGGCGGAAGATCAAGTGGATATTTTTGTTTTAGGCGATGTCAATGAGGCGGAGTTAGTGCCATTATTCAAGCAATTACCGTTTACACCTCGTGAAGAAGGCAAAGCCGCGATTTTCTACAATCAACCGATTCGCAACGTGATTGAAGAGCGGACCGAGCGTGAGGTGCTAGCCCAATCGAAATTAAACTTGGCTTACAACACGGATATTTATTATGGCGATAGCTATTATTTTGCGTTGCAAGTGTTTAATGGAATTTTTGGCGGTTTCCCGCATTCTAAATTATTTATGAATGTCCGTGAGAAAGAGCATTTAGCGTATTATGCTTCTAGTAGTATCGACACTTTCCGTGGCTTCATGACGGTTCAAACAGGGATCGATGGCAAAAATCGGAATCAGGTCTTGCGTTTGATTTCGACAGAATTGGAAAATATTCGCTTAGGTAAGATTAGCGAATTAGAAATTGAACAAACGAAAGCAATGTTAAAAAATCAGTATATCTTAGCGTTAGATAATGCAGGCGCGTGGCTGGAAAAAGAATACTTGAACGAATTAATGCCGCAGACGATGCTGACGGCGGAGGAATGGATTGCACGGATTAATGCCGTGACTATTCCAGAAATCCAAGAAGTAGCCAAACGCTTGGAACTTCAAGCGATCTTCTTTTTGGAAGGAGAAACGGAAAATGATTAAAAAAGACTATGCACAAATTAAAGAAACATTGTATACAGAAACACTGGCGAATGGTTTAAAAGTTTACCTATTACCGAAAAATGATTTCCAAAAAACGTATGGCTTGTTTACGACCGATTATGGTTCCATTGACAACACGTTCGTGCCAATTGGTCAAGAGGAAATGATTGAAGTACCTGACGGAATCGCCCACTTTTTAGAACATAAAATGTTTGAAAAAGAAGATGGCGATGTCTTCCAAAAATTTGGACAACAAGGAGCTTCAGCGAATGCCTTTACCAGTTTTACGAAAACGAGTTATTTGTTTTCAACGACGGATCAAGTGACACAAAATCTAGAAACGTTGCTTGATTTTGTGCAATCGCCGTATTTCACGAAGGAAACGGTCGAAAAAGAAAAAGGCATCATTGGACAAGAAATTCAAATGTATTTAGATGATCCTAACTGGCGCTTGTTCTTTGGGGTTTTAGGCAACCTTTATCCGAAGCATCCATTGCATATTGATATTGCCGGCACAGTGGCAAGTATTGCGGAAATTACCGCAGAAGATTTGTATACATGCTACAATACGTTTTATCATCCAAGTAATATGACCTTATTCGTGGTAGGGAAAATGGACCCTGAAGCGTTAATGGCGTTCATTCGTGAAAACCAAGCGGCGAAAGAGTTTCCTGCCGCCCAACCTATTCGTCGGCATTTTCCTGAAGAAACAGCTGCTGACATTGTCAAAGAGAGCGCCATTGAAATGGCAGTCACACGGGCAAAAGTGCTTGTTGGCTTGAAAGGCTTAGATGAAGTGCCAACAACGGGTCGTGACTTAATGAAATATCAAGTCACCGTGAATTTGTTGTTACAATTATTGTTTGGTAATACCTCTCAAAACTATTTGGCTCTTTATGATGAAGGCTTGTTAGATGATAGTTTTAGTTATGACTTTAATTTAGATCGCAGTTTCCATTTTGCGGATATTGGCGGCGATAGTGAGCAACCAGAAGTCTTAGCAGAACGAATTGAAGCTATTTTATTATCTGCCACAACAAGTCCAGAATTAACGGAAGAAAATTTGTCCTTATTGAAGAAAAAAATGATTGGTAAATATTTCCAATCCTTAAACTCTTTAGAGTATATCGCCAACCAATTTTCACAATCATTGTTTGGGGAAACCACGCTGTTTGATAAGATTGAAGTCATTGAAAGCATTCAATTAGCCGACGTCCGCCAAGTAGCAAAGACCTTTATTCGTGAAGAAGGATTGAGCCGTTTCTACATGTATCCTAAAGGAGAAACCGAGCAATAAACCAACTGTTTAAGAAAAAGAAAAATCTTTGAAATCTTTCAATTTTGTTATCCTCAGTTGGCTTCTTTTGTGGTATTCTTAAAGGACGGGAATGTTTTCCTTGGCAATTGAAAAAGACTGATGAGACAATCGATAAATTAACAAAATAGACTGGAGAAGATGGACGAGTGGCCAGCGTAAATATTGGAGAAACACTAAAAGAAGCAAGATTGCAGAAGAACATCTCAATTGATGAACTGCAACAAATGACAAAAATTCAAAAAAGATATTTAGAAATTATTGAACAAAACGATTTTGAGTCCTTACCAGGCACCTTTTATGTGCGGGCGTTTATCCGCCAATATGCAAGTGCGGTCGGCTTAGATGGCAATCAATTGGTAGATATCTATGATGGCAAAGAACCAGCAATTGTCGAAGAACCCAAGCCAGTGTATGAAGAGCTTGAAGGGTCACGTAAGCAATTGCATGACGAAGAAAAGCAATCCAGTTGGTTACTGCGGAACTTACCAGCCATTGCCTTTTCGTTAATTGGTTTAGCCATTGCGGTCGTGGTGCTGTATATTATGTGGCAAGATCAAAAAGCCGAACCGATTATTCAAACACCGGCAACTAGTGCCAGTGTGGAAAAACCCAAAGAATCAAGTCAAGCCCCAGAAAGTAGCACACAAAGTAGTACACCGCCGTCTTCTTCAAGCGAACCAGAGAAGAAAACAGCTGTGGCTGTGGTGAGTGATGCCAACAATCAAGTGACTGCAACGGTTAAAGATGCGAATAGTCCAATCAACATTACCTTTAAAGGGACTGAAGGCTCTTGCTGGATTGGCGTGATGGTCGATGGCAACTATACGTACCAACACACCCTGCAAGCAGGAGAGACCCAAACAACAGCTTTACCTGCGAATGCCGCCAATGCAACACTGATTCTAGGCGCCTCAAATAACGTCGCCATTCAAGTCGATGGCGCCGATTTAACACTGGAAAAAACGCCAGTTTTAATTCGTAAGGATGTTACATTAGGGATTACGTATCGTTAGAAATGGTGTAAGAAGAATCTGGATAAACTGTCAAACGGCAATTATTCCAGATTCTTTTCTTTTTTTCGTGACACTGCCAGCAAGATAACGTAAAATAGAACAGGAGAAGGAAGGGGCAATTGAAGTGAATTTACCAAATAAATTAACAGTTTTAAGAATATTTATGATTCCGATTTTTATTATTATTGTGTCGGTGCCGATGGACTGGGGAACGATTAGTTTTGGCGACACAACGTTAGCCGTTACCCAATTAGTGGGCGCGATTATTTTTGCAGTTGCTAGTTTTACAGACTGGTTGGATGGCAAAATTGCCCGTGCACAAGGCTTGGTGACGAACTTCGGAAAATTTGCGGACCCATTAGCGGACAAAATGCTAGTGATGACCGCTTTTATCGTCTTAGTTGGTCAAGGCAAAGTACCTGCTTGGATTGTAGCAATTATTGTTTGTCGTGAATTGGCAGTAACTGGTTTACGGTTGTTATTAGTCGAACATGGCGAAGTAATGGCAGCAGCTTGGCCAGGAAAAGTAAAAACAGCTACCCAAATGGTTGCAATTATTTTACTATTCATTAACAACATTCCATTTTCAGCACTTCATCTACCACTAGATCAAATCATGCTATATGCCTGCTTGATTTTCACCATTTACTCTGGTGTTGATTATTTTGCTAAGAATAAAGATGTTTTTAAAGGTTCGATGTAACCATATAAAAAAATTGCTTGATAAAAGCATAAATGAAAAAAGGTTCAAAGGTAAAATTGGTGAATCTTTTTTCTGTTCAGTGGGAATAGATATCTTGTTTGAATTTAGAGAACAATTGTTTGCTTTTATTTGACAAGAGGCTATGATTTAGCTATAATGTGGATGAAAGAAGTCAGAAATTCTTATGGCTCATATAGAATTTCTGGAGGTAAAACTCACCTGAAAGGGTACCAGATTATCTGGAGTGATGATAGAGCCAATCATCGAAAACTTACTTTCAGTGTCACGGTGCATGACACTCCAATGATACTTCTCAATTCATAGCTGACTGTTTCAAGTCGTTATGAACAAAGGATCTAGAGGCTGATACATTTAGTAGTCATAGGGTTGATAAACTATCAGCATATTTATTTAAAGTACGAAGGCTTAGAAGGAGCCTAGGCGAAAGCTGAAAATAATGCACCCTCTTATGAGATATTTCAACAAACGTGCTTTTTGCACGTTTGTTTTTTTTTATCAAAATGAAAACGTAGAGGAGGGATGGAATGGGTGAAGCTAAAGTAACTAAAACTTTCCGATTAACAGAATTAGTGGCAAGTGATTTAAGTTGTAAAGATTTATTTGATGAACTTATTGCCGTTTTAGAAATTTTAGATGTAGAAGTTGTTAATAAAAAAATAGTTTATTTCTATAAAAGAAACGTGAAAAGTAAACAAGAAAAACTAGAAGTTTGTTTTACTAGAGAGAGTATTCTGCACTTAATTGGGATAAGTTATTATGATATTAATGAAAGAGAAACCTCTAAGTCAAGAATGAAAAGTAAGTATGCTATTGAATTTTATAGAGACTTTAAAAGAAATAAATTGAACTTTTCAAAATGTTGGGTAGAAAGTACAAGAAAAGTAAAAGATAAGCTTCAGGTATTGAAATACATTAAAAGCATAAAGACAGATGTGGTCAGAATAGGCGCTGACGGACAATTAAGAACAATTCCTATGACGAACACAATCAGTACGCCTAAGATTGGTTTAGGGATTGGCTTATATCATGATCATCCAGAATTCTCAATTCCTCGTTCTTGTTTAAATCTTGCTCAGGATAAAGAAGCGAAACAACATACCTCGTTTCGTAACGCCTGTCGGTGTACAAAAATTTGGATATATGAAAGAACAGAACAGGGTACTTGGAAATTAGAAGATAGGCAAGAATTTTTTAAAAAAATACAGGCAGAAAAAAGTAAGAAAAAAAGAAGAAAAAAGTAGGACTACGTCATTAACTTAGTTTGTAATTTGCTATATATCGTCAGCTAATGATGTCGTAGAATGAAAAAAGGGGTTCTCTTATACTAATTTTTGTAAAGAATTAAATTTATTTTCTATTACAAGTCCAGTATAGAACTTATTACTTACATAACAGTACTTTTAGAAAAAACCAGAAACAAAATTAAAGAGAGTAGCCCCTTTGAATTTAAAATTTAATAACTATACGTTAAGAAGTACTATCACTTTTTAATTGGACGAACATCACAATCTGAAATGATAAGAGTTGCGAAATTTGGGGGATTTCGTTTTAATGATTTGCATAAGAAGCATTAAAACATAAGCTTGGTTTCATTTCTAAAAAGCATACAAAAATTTGGAAAGTAACAATTTTTCTATAAATAAACTGCCAAGTAAATGTTTAGACAGGATATGTTGCTCAACTTTTACGTTTTAAAACACCAAACAACGTTCTGTTTCTTTGAACGATCATGTGAGAAAATGGGAAACGTGATTTACCTAAACCTTGAATAGTTAAGCAAGTTGAGTGGAGATGAAACGAAAAAAATTATGAATTATGAACATTTTTTTACTTATAAAGATATCATTATTAGTTTACTAATTTTCTTTGGATTGTTGTATGTAATAAGGCTGGAAAGCGTGACTAAATATTTTTCGTTAGTAATAGTCGCCATTGTTTGGTTTAATCCAAGACTAGTTCAGCTATTTGACAAGCACACGATTACTGTATCGATAGTTGTTACTCAAATGGTTATGCACTTCCTCTTTATTCCTTTATTTTTATTAACGCTATTAATTATTTCAATAACGGAAAAAGAAGATAGGTTATTTTGCCTACCCATTATATTTTCAGTCTTTCTTGTCTGTTCGCAAGCAACTTGGCTGTATGAGTATAATCTACTTTTTAGAGTAGTCGATATCTGGATGATTCTAATGATACTGTTCGTAAGGATAAAAAATATAAATCCTGAGTAGTTGCACTGAGAAAGCCAAGGATTAAAACTTCAAAGGAAAAGCCTGGGACATCAATCATTTTGGATTTTTGTTCCAGGCTTAAAAATGATAAAGGGTGGGAGCAGAAGCAACTACTAACAAATAAGACTTTTCTTTACGACAAGTAATGCGGATCTGTCTTAGTCGTGCTAATGTTGTCGCGGATTTTTTTCAAGGAATCGGCATTTTGATCAAAATTGTGATACATCGTATTTGTGTATAAAATATCCATTACCGTTAAGTAACTAATCCGTGAAGCCAAGGATTCCGCACGAAACAAGCCTTCTTCGGTGACGACAATAATTGCTTCGTCGGACAAGCCTGCCAACTCTGAACCGCTGTTACCAGTTAACGTAATCATTTTTGCGTTGGTTTTTTTAACTTGTCGTGCTAGGTTAATTGATTCCTTGGTTTTGCCTGAATGGGAAAAAATAAACACGCAATCTTCACTGGTTAATTTTGTGACAAAACTTAACTGCATGTGGTAATCAAAAATGTAGTTGCACCGATAGTTGGTCCGAATGAATTTATGGAAACTATCAAAAGCCACAATCGAGGAGCCGCCTTGCCCAAAAAAGTGAAGCGTTTTGGCAGAGTACATCAAAGCCAACACGTTATCTAACAGCTCTTTTGTTAAGAACTGTGTGGCGTTACTGAGGGAATAAATATTGGCTTGTAAGACTTTTTTAGCAATCGTAATACTATCATCATCTGGTGAAATATCATCGGCGCCATTCACGCTATTGACGTTTTGAAAAGTCGGCTGATAATTAGAATTCCTGGCGATATCAATTTTAAATTCTTGGAACCCAGAATAGCCAATCTTTTTTACAAATTGATACACGGAAGATTGGGAGACGCCAATTTCGTTGGCAAGACTTTCTAACGTCATTTGTGTCAATAATGATTCAGAATGAACAAAGTAATCGGAAATTTTCTTTTCTGTGAGGCTCAAATTCGGTTTTTTGATCCGAATCCGTTGATCCAAATAGTGGTTTTTCATTAACACATTCCTCCAATCTTATTTTTTTTAAAATAAAATGAATGCCTTTTCATTGTTGGTATAGACTGATTATAGTGGAAAAAGAGGACAAATACAATTTCTCTTTTTCTCCACAAAAAAGAAATTCTTTAAAAAAGCCAAAAAAAATAAATAATCTTTTTTCTGAAAAATGAAGGGGTCTTGAAAAGACTTCTCTCAACTAAAGAAAGTAGCCAGTAAAAAGAACGTGATACCAAGAGATTTACTTGTGTTTTTTGTATGAAAGCTCCTTAAAAATAAAAACGTTTTACCTTTTGAGTAGGCAAGATTTTTGCTAAAAAATAAAAAATATTTTTTAATTAGTGTAATCGTTTACATTATTTTTTTTATCCTTTATGATTGAAGTATCAAAAGAGGCAGGTGAAAGAAAAATGGATATTGGCTTTATTGGACTTGGGAAAATGGGTTTGAACATGGCGTTAAATGTTCACGAACAAGGCTGGCCCATTATTGGCTTTGATGTAACAAAGGGAGCAAGAGCGACTGCTAGAGAGCAGGGGCTTTCCGTTGTAGATTCGTTGCCGGAATTATTGAAAGCGCTTAATAAAAGGAAGGTGATTTTTTTAAGTACCCCCGCTGGTCAGATTACCAATCAATTAGTGGCAGAATTGGTAGAGCAATTAGCACCAGAGGATATCATTGTGGATAGTGGCAATTCAAATTTTCATGATAGTGTTGCGAATGCTCAGCTTGCTAAGGAAAAAGGAATTTATTTTATTGATTGTGGTACTTCTGGTGGCATCAAAGGAGCGCGGGAAGGAGCGTGTTTAATGGTTGGCGGTGCGCCTGAAGCTGTCAAGGTGTTAACCCCATTTTTTGAAGATTTAGCTTGTGAACAAGGGTATCTTTATGCTGGGAAATCAGGAGCTGGTCACTATTTGAAAATGGTGCATAACGGGATTGAGTACGTCATGATGCAAGCCATGGGCGAAGGATTCAATTTATTAGAAGCTGCCGAATATGATTTTGCGTTGGAGAAAGTAGCCGATGTGTGGAATCACGGCTCGATTATTGAAGCTCGCTTGATGGGCTTAGCGAAAGAGGTTTTTGCGGAAAATCCTACGTTAGCCAATTTAGAAGGGAAAGTTGCAGCAAATGGCGAAGCCAAATGGATGATTGAAGAAGCATTGCGTTTGGAGATGCCCGTCCCAACTACGGCGTTGTCCTTATTTACTCGAAATGAAAGTATGCTAGCAAATCATTTTTCAAACAAAGTGGTCGCTTCTTTGCGACAAGGATTTGGCGGGCATGAAGTCGTAAAAAGTCAGTAAAGGAGTTTAGTCATGTTAAAAAAACAAAAAATTGCCATAGTGAATTCCAGTAGTTTTGGTCAAATTTTTCCTGAACACTTGACGCGCTTAGAAAAAATAGGC
This sequence comes from Enterococcus sp. DIV0546, assembly GCF_051712785.1. Lineage (NCBI taxonomy): Bacteria > Bacillati > Bacillota > Bacilli > Lactobacillales > Enterococcaceae > Enterococcus > Enterococcus sp. DIV0546. Next base: position 2,573,306 of record NZ_JBIOPO010000001.1, on the reverse strand, counting down.
ACCGTAAAGCATTTTACAGTCGACAGTGAAATTGGTGGGAAAGAGTTAGCGGAACGTTTACAAGGATATACGATTATTATTGCTAGCGTGACGCCATTTTTCACGAAAGAATTTTTTGAACATAAAGATGAATTATTGCTGATTTCTCGCCATGGTATTGGGTATAACAACATCGATTTAGACGCTGCAAAACAGCACGACACAATTGTTTCCATCATCCCAGCTTTAGTAGAACGAGATGCCGTGGCGGAAAACAATGTCACAAATTTACTAGCTGTTTTACGGCAAACCGTGGCTGCAGATGCCAGCGTTAAAGCAGATCAATGGGAAAAACGAGCGAATTTTGTCGGTCGGACGTTATTTAACAAAACTGTGGGTGTCATTGGTGTTGGGAACACAGGAAGTTGTGTCGTGGAGACGTTACGAAACGGATTTCGCTGTGACGTGTTAGCGTATGATCCCTATAAATCCGCCACTTATCTGCAAAGTTATGGAGCCAAAAAAGTAGACTTAGATACGTTGCTAGCTTCAGCAGACATCATTTGTTTATGTGCCAATTTAACTGAAGAAAGTTATCACATGATTGGCTCGGCGGAAATTGCCAAGATGAAAGACGGCGTCTATCTTTCCAATAGCGCACGAGGCGCCTTGATTGATGAAGAAGCCATGATTGCCGGTTTGCAATCGGGCAAAATTGCTGGGCTTGGGACAGATGTTTTAGAAGAGGAACCAGGTCGGAAAAATCATCCTTATCTTGCGTTTGAAAATGTAGTAATGACGCCGCACACTTCCGCTTATACCAGGGAATGCCTGCATGCGATGGGAGAAAAATGCGTGCAAGATGTGGAAGACGTGGTGCAAGGTATTTTACCTCAACGGGCAGTGCAAGAAGTCAGTCGTTACGTTAGTTAAGAAGGAGGAGGAGCATGTTAACTGATTTAAAAGTGAAAGTTGGACCGCAATTTTATCGTTACCACGAAGGCGCCTTAGCTTCGGTGCCGTCACTTTTCAAGGAATATCACGCCCAACGAATTTTGGTGGTGCATGGCACCGTATCCTTTGAAAAAGCTCAGCCATTTTTGTCCTTCTTGGCAGATTCAGAGTATCAATTCTTCTATCACACTTACACAGGAGAATGTAGTTATTTTGGCGCCGAACAAATTTCACAGCAAATAAAGGAACACCAGATTGACTTTCTTCTGGGAGTCGGCGGCGGTAAGTTAGCCGATTTAGTGGGCTACAGCGCCCATTTAAACAATCTGAATTTTGGCTTGGTCCCCACTTTGGCTAGTAACTGTGCGCCGTGGACACCGTTAGCTGTGATGTATCAAGAAAATGGCGCGGCCGAAGGCAAAACGGAACATTTCTTTCGCCAAGCTGCGTTTTTAATCACTGATCCTAAGTTGCTTCTTGATGCGCCCCGTGATTATTTTGTCGCTGGTTTAGCTGATACGTTAGCGAAATGGTATGAATCAGAGACCATTTTACGCCAAGCCCATTTGCAAGGGGAACCCTTTTTACAATTAGCGGGAGCGACCGCCAAGCTTTCGCAAGAAGCGATTATGCGGGACTCAAAATCAGCCTTAGCAGCGATGGACGAGGGCAAACTCACGCCTGAATTTGTCCATCTTTCAGAAATTGTTTTCGCCGTTTCCGGATTAGTCGGCGGTTTCGGTGACAAATACGCCCGCAATGCAGCAGCACACGCCATGCATGATGCTATGAGTAAATTTTTACCAAAAAGTCATGACTATTTACATGGCGAAAAAGTAGCTTACGGCATCTTCTATCAATTAGCATTGGAAAAAAGGTGGGCCATCATAGACGCATTAATCCCCTTTTATCAAGAGCTAAACTTGCCCATGTCGTTACGACAAATGGGCCTTTACCCAGAAGAAGAAGCAGTACTCGATGCAATGGTTCAATTTATTGATTCAAAAGAAAAGGTTCATTTAATTCCTATTGAGATTTCGGAAGAACGTTTACGTCAAGGGATTGAAGAACTAGAAAAGTATATCCAAAACCAAGGATAAGAAGGAGGAACTATGGAAACGTTAAGTGTTTTACAAAGTTTGATAATGGCGCTTTGGGTGGCAGCAATTATGTCCAGATGGCTTGGAGGAGGAGCAACGTTAACGTTGCGTTTCTCGCCCTTAATGACAGGGTTAGTAGCAGGTTTAGTGATGGGCGATGTCCCGAAAGCGATGATTGTCACCGCAGCATTACAAATGATTTACATGGGTGTTTTTTCACCAGGTGGCTCTATGCCAGCAGAACCATCAATTGCGGCAGCGATTGCTGTGCCAGTTGCGTTGCTAGGGAATTTGAAGCCGGAAGCGGCTATCGCCGTAGCGGTTCCTGTCGGTCTTTTAGGAAGTTATTTATATCAATTCCGTTTCTTTATTAACACGTTTTTAGGGAAGTATACCGATCGTGCGGTGGCTGAACTAAATTCTAAAAAAATTGCCCGCTCAATTATCTGGTATCCAACGATTGCCTCATTTATTTTATTCGTTCCATTAGTCTTTTTTGCTCTTTATCTAGGGGCACCAGTCATTGCCGATATTATTAAAGCATTAGAAGGAACCGTTGTGATTCACGTGTTAGAAGTAGTCGGTGGTGGTTTAGCCGCAATTGGGATTGCGACAACGGTCTATGTCATTGGTCGAAAAGATTTCTTGGTTTTCTTTTTCCTTGCATACTTCATGAGTATCGTCTTTAAGTCATTGGAAATTACCATGGTAACGTATGCCATCTTTGGCGTAATTATTGCGTTAATTTTTGTGCAAGTCCAAAAAGGCAAACCTGTAGCAGAAAGTGCTGGTTCCGCCAGTGCCACCACTGATTTTGATGATGATGACGATTACGATGACGGGTTTTAAAAGAAAAAGGAGGAACTGAAATGACGGAAACAACAGAAAAAGTCGTGCCGAAAACAACGAATTTAGCACCAGAAGAAATTACCAATAAAGATGTTACAAAAGCCTATCTCCGTTGGCATTTTGCCAATGAAATTCCCCATTCCTTTGAACGTTACTTGGCGCCTTCGTTATTGTACGCAATGATGCCACTTTTAAAGAAATTATATAAAGACGATGAACAATTAAAAGCCGCTTATATGCGTCAACTGCTGTTTTTCAATACGCAATTAAGCTGGGGCGGCGGGGTCATTACTGGGTTGATGGCTTCCATGGAACAAGAGCGGGCCAAAGAAGAACATGAAGGCCGCGAAATCATGATGCAAGATGATTTAATGTATAACACCAAAGCTGGCTTGATGGGCGCGTTAGCGGGGATTGGTGATGCGATTGACTCAGGTACGGTTCAATATATTTTTATTGCGATTGCGGTGCCGTGGGCGCAACAAGGTAGCGCATTAGGTGCGATTTTCCCCTTTGTCGCGTTTGCCCTTTATCAAGTACTGTTAGGTGTGTTCTTTGCGAGACAATCCTTCAAAATGGGGCGGAATGCCACAGGCTTAATGCAAAGTGCTGGGATTCAAAAAGCCATTGAAATGTTATCTGTTTTAGGGTTGTTCATGATGGGAATTTTAGCTGGTAATTATGTCAAAGTTTCTTCAACCCTTCAATTTAAACTTTCTGGCCGTGAGTTTGTGGTCCAAGATATTCTTGATCAGATTGTCCCAGGACTCTTACCGCTAGCTGTCGTAATGGGCGTGTATTGGTTCTATACGAAAAAAGGTTTGAAAGTTACGCAAGCATTATTGTGGTTAACAGGTATTTTAATTGTCTTAGCAACAGTCGGTATTTTATAAAAAGAAAAGGACGTGAATCAGATGGGCGTAGTAAATTTAGCAAGAGTAGATGAACGATTAATTCATGGACAAGTGATGGTGACCTTGTCCCAAAAAAGTGGCGTTAATTCCATTTTCGTTGTCGATGAAGTGGTGGCAAAGGATAAATTTATGCGTGATTTATACAAAAGTGCAGGCAGTCGGACAGGACAAAAAACCATTGTCATTACGCCGGAAAAAGCCAAATTTTATTGGGATGAATACCAATTCAAAGAGTACAACTGTATTTTAATCGCTAAAACCGTCTCTGTAATTTATGACTTAGTAAAACACGGAGTCCCTATGAAGGAGTTAAACATCGGCGGTATTGCACAGAAAAATCCAGAAAAAGATTTATTAGTAACCAAATCTGTTTATTTAAACAAAGAAGATGCCGAAAAATTAAAAGAGCTACATGAGGTGTATGGCGTAGAAGATATTTATTTCCAAGCAACGCCTTCTGCACCAAAAACTAGTTTAAAAGAGGTTTTAGGCAAATTTAATTTATAAAAAAGGCCAGTCGCTTGAGTCATTGCATGACTGTTTGAAGTAATGACTCAAGCCACTGAACTGAAGGAGGAACTTTTATGTTAGGGATTGTGATTGCTACACATGGTGCACTAAGTGACGGTGCGAAAGACGCAGCTACCGTGATTATGGGCGCAACCGAAAATATCGAAACCGTTAATCTAAATAGTGGAGACGATGTCCAAGCACTAGGCGGGCAAATTAAAACAGCGATTGAGAACGTCCAACAAGGGGATGGCGTGGTGGTCATGGTTGACTTATTAAGTGCGAGTCCTTACAATCAGGCAGTTTTGGTGATTAACGAACTAGAACCAGCACTACAAAAGAAAATCTTTGTGGTGAGTGGTACCAACCTACCAATGGTCTTAGAAGCGATAAACCATCAATTATTGGGCACACCGATTGCTGAAGCGGCGCAAGCGATTGTTGCGCAAGGCAAAGAAAGTGTGCAAGCATGGGATATTTCTATGACTTCCTTTGAGGATGAAGAGGATGAGGACGATGATTTTTAAGAATGTAGTAAAGGGTGAAAGCAATGAAATGGGGATTTAGATGGTACGGAGCGGCAGGCGATGCCATTCCGTTAAAACATATTCGACAGATTCCAGGAATTACTGGTGTTGTCGGTACCTTGTTAAATAAACTACCAGGTGATGTTTGGACAGTAGCCGAAATTCAGGCACTTAAACAATCGGTGGAACAAGAAGGATTAGCACTTTTAGGAATTGAAAGTGTTGCTATTCATGATGCCATTAAAGCGGGGACGGATCAACGAGACCACTATATTGATAATTATCGCCAGACGTTGCGTAACTTGGGGAAATGCGGAATTTCCTTAGTGTGCTACAGTTTCAAGCCTATTTTTGGTTGGGCTAAAACGGACTTGGCGTATGAGAATGAAGATGGCAGCTTATCGTTGTTATTTGATCAAGCTGTGGTAGAGAACATGCAGCCAGAAGACATGTATCAATTGATTCACAGTCAGTCAAAAGGATTCCGGTTACCAGGTTGGGAAGAGGAGCGTTTGCAACAATTTCAAGAATTGAAAGCCATGTATGCCGGCGTAACGGAAGAAGATTTGGTCGAAAATTTGCGCTACTTTTTAGAACGTGTGATTCCTGTCTGCGAAGAAGAAAATATCAAAATGGGGATTCACCCCGATGATCCACCTTGGGAAATTTTTGGTTTGCCAAGAATCACTAAAAATTTAGCGGATTTAAAACGGATCCTTTCCTTGGTGGACTCACCAGCAAATGGGATTACATTTTGTACAGGTTCCCTCGGTGCGGACCCGACGAATGATTTACCTACTATGATTCGTGAAATAGGTCACAGAATTAATTTTGTTCATTTCCGCAATGTGAAGTATTTAGGCGAGCATCGTTTTGAAGAAACGGCGCATCCGAGTGTCGCTGGTTCGTTAGATATGGCGGAATTAATGCAAGCACTGGTAGATGTAGGGTATGAAGGCGTTATTCGCCCTGACCATGGGCGGGCAATTTGGGATGAAAAAGCGATGCCTGGTTATGGTTTATACGATCGAGCAATGGGGTTGACCTATATTCAAGGACTGTACGAAGCAACCAAAGCCAAACAAAATAGGAAGTGACAGAATGGAAACAAAAGTTGAAAAAAATCAACTGTATCAACAATTAGCGACATGTAAACTTTTACCACTATACACTGCAACAGATTTACGCTATTTGCCACAAGTAGAATCAGTCTTAGTAGAAAACGAATTACCGTTTATTGAAGTCACTTTTCGGAGTCAGCTGGCCTTGCCTGCCATCAAACAACTTGCTGCTTCAGGAAATTTAATAGTAGGCGCAGGAACTGTTCGAACCTTGAAAGAAGCCCAAGAGGCATTAGCGAGCGGTGCACAGTTCATTGTTTCCCCAGCGATTGTTCCAGAAGTCATTGATTTTTGTCTGGCAAATGAGGTGCCTATTTTTCCAGGAACAGCTACGCCTGGGGAGATTCAGCGAGCGCTGGCGTATGGCTTACGAGTGGTTAAATTTTTCCCAGCCGATATTTACGGCGGGTTAAAAGCCATTAAAAGTTTAAGCGGTCCGTTTTATGATGTTCAATTTTTACCAACTGGTGGGATTGATGAAACAAACTTTATAGAGTATGTGGAAGCAGAAGAAGTATTAGCAGTGGGCGGATCCTTTATTTTATCGGAAAAGATGCTTCAAGAAGATGAAGCTTCGGCACGCCAGCATGTTCAATCTTTACTCACGAAAATCAAAGAACGACAAGCAAAATAAAAAGATGAGGTCGGGACAGAAGCGTTTAACTCCGAGAAATAAGAAGGAATTTCCGAAAATTGTTCTGTAATTTTTGGAGAATTTCGGCTTATTTCCGAAGGAGTTGCTTCTGTTCCCGCCGTTTATAAGTTTTTGAGCGTGGAGCAAAAATCCAAAGTGATTTTTGTCCCACGCTCTCTTTTTTTTTCTGTCCAAATGTTACTGACATTATTTTAGTTTTCATTTTGTAAAAATAGTATAGGAGAAAAGCAATCAGTTATGTATAATTAGTGAAAGAAGGTTGCGTGAAGTAAAAATAAAAAGGAGAGCAAAGGATGTTAAAAAATGTAGAAGTGTTCTGGCAAAACTTTTTAGATAAACATGAATTAGATATGTTGATGCCCGATGTGTGGATGTTTGGTGATGGCTCTTCTGAGATGGGTAATCGTTTGGGTCAATTGGTTGTTTCTGGTCGTAAGACAGCGACATGTTCTTCTTTAGATATTTATAAGATGGAAGAAGAACAACTCCCTAAAGCTGGTCAATACGACATAATTTTAGATGGTCAGTCTCAACCGCTGGCTATTATTCGAACAACCAAAGTTGAAATTATGCCCATGAATAAGGTCTCAGAATCTTTTGCACAAGCGGAAGGTGAAGGAGATTTGACGCTGGATTATTGGTATGAAGAGCATGCGCGGTTCTTTAAAGAAGAACTGGCCCCCTATCAGCTACAATTTTATCCCGACATGCTGTTAGTTTGCCAAAGTTTTGAAGTGGTGGATCTTTATACAGAAAAAGAATAGACAGAGAAGCGGTGACTGACACGATTGAAACGAGCAGTTGCCGCTTTTTTTACTGATTTTTTGAAAAAGTTGCGTATGTTTATATAGACAGGGTGATAGAAAAGAGATGTGTATTTTAAGTGTCGAGGAAAAGATGGTACAATAACCTAAGGAATACTAACAAGGAGTGAATGTTATGAAAGAAGAATTTTCATATGAAATTTTAGAAGAAGTCGCTGTGTTATCTGAGAATGCTCGTGGCTGGCGTAAAGAATTGAATTTAATTAGTTGGAATGGTCGTCCACCAAAATTTGATTTGCGTGAGTGGGCCCCTGATCACGAAAAAATGGGTAAAGGCATCACCTTAACTAACGAAGAATTTGCTGAATTAAGCAAAACAATTAAATCCATGTAAAAGGAGCACCCTGTCAATGAAAAGTATGACTGGATTTGGAAAAAAGACTATTCAAAATGAAAATTATCAATTGGATATCGAAGTCAAAAGTGTCAACCAGCGGTTTTTAGATATTCAATTGCGTATGCCCAAGGAACTGAATGCCTATGAACTGGTGATTCGGCAAGTAATCAAACGCACGTTAAAACGTGGACGTGTGGAAGTCTATGTAAATCTCCAAAAAATCGGCAACAATCAAAAAGAAGTGCGCGTGCAGTGGGACTTAATTGATCAATTATTAACTTCGGTAGATCAACATTTAAAGGAAAACTATCCGGAAGCAACGTTTGATGCAGGGGACACGGTCAACCATTTATTAAAGCAAAATGATTTTGTCGAAATAGTGGAAGCAGAAATCGTTGATCAGACATTTGAACCATTTCTTGTTCAAGCATTTGAAGCAGCCATCGCTAGTCTTGACCAAAGCCGTGTGCAAGAAGGAACGCAAATTAAACAAGTCCTGCTTGACTACGTAGCAGTGTTGACCCAATCAATTCAAGAGCTGCAAGCGTTTGTGGGTGTTTTTGAACAAGAATACCGTCAACGTTTTGAAGCGAAATTAAACGAATGGTTAGGTAGCCAAGTGGATGAAACACGCTTATTAACAGAAATGGCCATTTTATTGGAAAAAGGCGATATTCATGAAGAATTGGATCGTTTGGATATCCATATTGATAAGTTGCATCAGTTGCTTGACGAAACAGAACCAGTGGGCCGAGAACTAGATTTCTTAATTCAAGAAATGAACCGTGAAGTCAATACGATTGGTTCGAAATCAAGTCCAATTGAAATAAAAAATAGTGTCGTTCAAATGAAAACAACCTTAGAAAAGATTCGTGAACAAATTCAAAATGTCGAATAGAGAAAATGGTTTCGTGTTTTTCCAGAAAACGCTATAATATAGAAGTAACGAATAAATGACAGAGGTGAAAGCAATGACTAAATTTTATGATGTAACCTTTCAAGAATTAAGTGGTCGTTCTGTGGTAAAAACAGAAGTCGCTTCAGACAGAGAACCATTTGACGTCTGGCAAGATGCTTGTGCAAGCTATTCTGAAACAGAATTAAATATCCAAATTAACGAAGACACGTTTGTTACTTTGAATCGTCACTTTGTTGTTCGCATTGACGTGAAAGAAGTTGACGGCCCTGTCGACAAACAAGTTCGTCGTCGCGATGAATTGATGAACGTGGTCAATACGCTTTCTAATATGGGCTTATAAAAAATACCACCAAGCATTTCACGCTTGGTGGTATTTTTTTTAATTAGAATAAAAGAAACAAGCCAACGGCGCATAGGAAAGAAAGAACTGCGGCACTTAAAAAGATTGTCCGCATGGATGCAGTTTTACTGCTTTCTTTGCCGTGTTTTTTCTGACGTTCTAAACGTTTTTGAAGCTGACGGGTAATTACTGAGAAAATCAGCCCGAAAAGGACTAAAACACTTGTGGCAATCGATTTGGGAATAAAATGATTCGGTTCTGCAACGGTGGTATCCCCAGAATGTTCGTTTGATTCTTCCGCAGCTTCCGCTGTTGTTTGTTTTGGCTTAACTTCTTGGTAAGCCACTTTCGGCGGTTGAACAGTACTATTTAACAATGTCAAAGGCGTGTCGACTTGCACCTGCCCTGCTACTAATTTAAAAGTAGGCTGACTGCCTTTGGGAACGACACCGTATAAATCGTTAGCCAAAGTGACTTTTTTGTGATCAATGGTTTGTGGTCCTTTGTCTAAAAGTTTTTTGCGTTCGTATGTCGTATAGGCATAGTCCAGCAAAGCATTCCCAGCCACATGCCGTTCGTATTCACCATCTTGGTTTTGCCAATTACCAACGCCTAAAATGACTTCAATTAAACGGAAATCTCCTTGTTTGACAGTCGCAATATAGTTAAAGCCGCCTGTTGGACTAGAGCCTGTTTTTAAACCATCCACGCCTTGGTAGCCATACTTAGCGCCTGGCAAAGAATAATTGTACGCTTCAAACGTTTCCTCGTAAGGCGTGCCGACCATTGTTTTCACCACTGGTTTATTGGTGATTTCTAAAATTTCTGGATAATTTTTCAGAAAATGATAGGTTAGTGAAGCTAAATCTCTAGCTGTAGAGACGTTATCGCCATTTGGGTCAATTCCTTGCATTTGATACAGGCCGTTAAAGGCACTTGCTTGCGCTCCACTGCAGTTGTAATAGGTAGTATTTGTCATCCCTAGTTCAGCCGCTTTTTGATTCATTAAATGAACAAAGTCAGTAGGCTGGTTCCCTGAAATTAAGTTTGCCAACATGAGAGTCGCCACATTAGAAGAGGGGACAGCAATCATTTTTAACAGTTCACGGACTGGATAAGCAACACCTAACGTAATTTTGTTATTACTAATGGCATATATTTTAGAAATATCGACATCTTTTTGCGTAGCAGTCACAGTCGTATCCATTGTAAATTTTCCTTGCTCCATTGCTTCAAAGGCCAAGTACATGGTCATCACTTTGGCAATACTGGCAGGATTCCACGCTAAATCTGGTTGCTGCGACCAGAGAATTTCTCCAGAATCAGCATCAACAACGATGGCTGCTTTGGGAATGCCATCCGCTTTCAGGGTCGTCCCCATTTTTTTAGCAATTGCGGTAATATCTTCTTCTGCGTGAGTCACAGTAGGTTGGGCAAAAAAGGCCCCACAACTGACAACTAAGCCTAGCAGAAACAATGTAAATGGTTTAATTCGTGCGATGTTTCTCAGTCCTTTCTTATTCACGTTTTTTCATCCTAAAGGAGTCATCACTTCATTTTACTTAAAAAATGGCTGCCTGTATAGGAATTCTAGGTAATTTGTTTAAAAAAAGAACAAGTTATGAAAGCCAAATTAAAGAAGAAATGTTATTTTTTCAGTGAATCTCCAAGAAAGTCTTGAAAATTGCAGAAAAAAAGTGCAAAATAGAACTAATACTGTGAAATTATGTTTTGAAAGGAAGTCGTTATGTCAGAGCGCGGGTTATTAATCGTATTGTCAGGTCCTTCAGGAGTGGGGAAAGGGACTGTAAGAAAGGCTATTTTCGACAGTGAAGAAAATGATTTTCAATATTCAATCTCAATGACCACTCGGAAACAGCGAGAAGGCGAAGTGAATGGAGTAGATTACTATTTCCGTTCAAGAGAAGAATTTGAAGCGATGATTGAAGCTGGAGAAATGTTGGAATATGCGGAATATGTTGGTAACTATTATGGGACACCATTAACGTATGTTAACCAGACGCTAAATGAAGGCAAAGACGTCTTTTTAGAAATCGAAGTCCAAGGGGCTAAACAAGTCAAAGACAAAGTGCCTGATGGCGTATTTATCTTTTTGACACCCCCCGATTTAGCGGAATTAAAATCAAGAATTATTGGCCGCGGAACAGACGAAATGTCTGTGATTGAAGAACGAATGGCTGTGGCCAGAGAAGAAATCGAAATGATGGCGCTGTATGATTATGCGGTAGTGAATGATGAAGTTCCTTTAGCCGTGCAACGAATTAAAGACATTATCGCGAGTGAGCACTTCCGTGTTGACCGTGTAATTGGAAAATATATTAAAATGTTAGAGGAGATGTAGCCTTATGATGTTAAAACCGTCAATTGACTCATTGTTAAAAGAAGTCCCTTCAAAATATTCTTTGGTTATTTTAGCAAGCAAACGTGCGCATGAATTAGATGAAGGCGTTCAACCAACCGTTGAATCCTTTGATTCTGTAAAAAGTGTGGGTCGTGCGTTAGAAGAAATCGAAGCAGGAACAGTGATCAGTGATCCAAATCCTGAAGAAAAACGCGAACGTCTACGCATTGAACGTGAAGAACGCAAACGCCAACGTGAACAAGAACAAAAAGAATTAGAAAACCGTTTACGTGACGAAAAAAATTAATTGAATGAAAAACAAGTCTATGATTGAAGCTTTCTTCAAGTAAAGGCTTGTTTTTTTGTGATTGCAAATGTTGTGGGATGACTTTTGTGGTATACTGTTTTTGTAGATAAGTTATGACGGTGGCTACTTCTGGAAGGTGGTGGTGCTTATGAGCATAAGTACTGAAATCTATGAAAGGGGAAAGCCGTATTTGTCCGCATTAGATGTAATCGGACTAATTTTCGACTTTGGTTTATATACCATTGCGTTGATTAGTTTGGTTGTCACTTTGCTAAAAAAAGACAAAAAGAAATAACCAGTCATAAACTTTGAACGGTTAACTGGTTATTTCTTTTTAATTAAGTAAAAACTAAGTTACTGTCATGATTCTACAGTTAGAGAGATGGACCAACATCTCTCTTTCAAAATGATTATACCATAAAAAAATGTAGAGTGCTAACACTAGTTAGCAGTGTAAGTTTTAAAGTATTTTAAGAGGATTACTAAAAGCTACTTTCTTAGATCATGTAGTGAGACCCGAAAGTTAGACCGAATACCGACTGGAGAAATCTGGTCGGTATTTTTATGCGACGAACCGTTTACGGAATTGAACGGGACTGCACCCTAGTTTTGTCTTTATTCGTTGATGATTATAATAATCAATCCATTCCTCAATTGCTTGTTCTAGTTCTTCGAAACTAGAATAAATAATGCCATGGTAGGTTTCTTGTTTTAGTAAACCAAAGAAATTCTCCATAGGAGAATTATCAAAACAATTGCCTTTTCGAGACATACTTTGAAAGATCTGGTGACTGGTTAATTGCTTTTTGTACTGCTTCATTTGGTACCCCCAACCTTGGTCAGAATGAAAAGTGCGCCGATATGGACAATCTTGCGTTTTATCAATGGCTTCTTTTTGTGCCTCAAGAATTGCTTTGGCATTCGGCTGTTTAGAAATACGGTAAGACAAGATTTCACCATTAAATAAATCAAGAAAAGGATCCAAATAGAGTTTTTTTATTTGAATCTTTCCACTTTGATCACGTTCATAATACTTAAATTCAGAGGTATCTGTTGTTAGCTTTTGATGGGGTACTGAAGTGTAGAAACGACGATGTAGACGGTTTTTTTCGCCATAGCCAACGGTTCCTTTGTAGGAATTATATTTTCTTGATTTACGAATAAATTTTGTCCCTTTTAGGCCAAGTTTACGCATAAGACGACGAATTTTTTTCTGGTTTACGTTCAATCCTTGTTCTTTTAAAGCTAATTGAATACGGCGATAGCCATAGTTTCCTTTGTTTTCGTCAAAAATTTTCTTAATCAGGGCTTCTAATTTTTGATTGGGATTTTTTCGCTCAAATCGCTTTTGCCAATACATATACGTCGCTTTAGGAAATTTGGTTGCTTCCAGTAAGATTGTTAATCGGAATTTTTTTCGGAGTTCGTGGATGATTCGGGCATCTCGTTCTTGAGTCGTTCCGGGATATTCATTCCTAAAGCGCGGAGCTTTTTTATGAAGGCTAGTTCCGCTCGCAATAGTTCATTTTCATGTTCTAATTCTTGTTCACGTGTTCGTGTTTTTTTCACCTGAACGGGTTTCTTTTTCTTTGACATAGAAGGTCTTCCTTTCTGTTTTGGTGAAAGCCCTTCTATGCCTGTTTCTAGAAATTTCTGGTGCCAAGCCAGGACTAAGGTATCGTTTGGCAGACCATATTTCAATGCGACAGTCAGATAAGAGTCACCACTCGTTAAATAATAGTGTATGACATCCCGCTTGAATTTGGAAGAGTAATGTTGGTAATTTACTCTTCGATGAAGTGCGTTAAATCCAAATTTTTCGACTGTTTTAACCCATTTACGAACAGTCGAAAGTGAAGCAATATCAAATTGATTCGCAAGTGTTCGATAACCTCCTGCGCCATTTTGATAAGCTTCTACTACTTTTTTCTTGAATGCATAATCGTATTTTGCCAATTTAAATACGCCTCCAAAGTTAGATTTTTTGGTCTAACTTTGGGGGCGCACTACATCATTTGTTTAGGAAAGCTAGCTTTTTATATTTTAAGGGGAAATTAACTAAGCTTAACAACAACGAGACACACAAGACAAATCAGTCAATCTTTAGTACAATAGGCAAAGAGAATTTACATAAAAGGAGGACGCACCATGCAAAAAGTAGCCAAAGTTATTGTGGATGTACCAACGATGCAAACCGATCAACCATTCACTTATTTAGTTCCTGAAAATTTAAATGAGCAATTGGCTGTCGGCATGCGTGTAGAAGTGCCTTTTGGTAACGGTAATCGGCATGTTCAAGGGTTTGTTTTAGCCATTGAACCAATGGCTGCAATGGTTCTTGACGAAGCCAACGTTCAGTTGAAAGAACTAGTGGCGGTGTTGGATTTAAAACCTGTCTTAAATACAGAAATGTTGGCTTTAGCTGATTATATGAAGGAAAAAACGTTTGCCTTTAAAATCACTTGTTTGCAAACCATGTTGCCTAGCGTAATGCGTGCCGATTACCAAAAATATATTTATTTAACGGATGAGCTTTCTGAAGAATTACAAGATCAGTTATTTTATGGTTTAGAGGAAATTTCGTGGGACCAAGCGCAAGAACGTGGGCTTTTGCCTCAACTAATGGCGTTACGCAAACAGCAAAAAGTCGATATTCGCTACGAAGTTACGACGAGAAATAAAGTCAAAATGGTCCGCTTCATTCAAGCCGCTAAGGAATTTGAACAATTAGAGGAAATTCGTTTGGGTTTACGCAAGGGAGCTAAGAAGAAGGAGCAACTTCTTTACTATTTACAACGCTTGGGCACTGAAAAAATCACCGCTGTGAAGGAAATGAAAGAATTAGGTTTCAGTACCGCGCTTTTAAATGAAGCGGCCAAAAACGGCTGGTTAACGTTCATTGAAAAAGAAGCGTATCGTGATCCGTTTGCTAATCAGACGTTTGAAAAAACGACTGCGTTATCTTTGAATGCAGAACAACAGGTGGCTGTGGAAACAATCTTACAATCGGTCCAAGAACAGCAAAGCCAAACCTACTTATTGGAAGGTATTACAGGAAGCGGGAAAACAGAAGTTTATCTACAGGTCATTGCAGAAGTTCTTAACCAAGGCAAAACAGCCATTATGCTTGTCCCTGAAATTTCTTTAACTCCGCAAATGGTGCAACGCTTTAAAAGTCGCTTTGGCGAACATGTTGCTGTAATGCACAGTGGCTTATCGCAAGGTGAAAAATACGATGAGTGGCGGAAGATTGAACGAGGAGAAGCGGAAGTGGTGGTTGGCGCGCGTTCTGCCATTTTTGCGCCAATCGAAAACATCGGTGTGATCATTATTGATGAAGAACACGAGGCAAGTTATAAACAAGAAGAAACCCCCCGCTACCACGCGAGAGATTTAGCGATTTGGCGTTCGGAGTACCATTATTGCCCTGTTGTTTTAGGTAGTGCCACGCCGTCCTTGGAATCACGCGCTCGCGCACAAAAAAATGTTTATCAGCGGTTACGATTAACACAGCGTGCCAATCAAGCGGCAACCTTGCCTACGATTGATGTAGTGGATATGCGGCAAGAAGTAGAAAATGGCAATGTCTCTTCTTTTTCCATGTCGTTGCAAGAAAAACTCCAAGAACGCTTAGAGAAAAACGAACAAAGTGTTCTCCTACTTAATCGCCGTGGCTATTCGTCATTTGTGATGTGTCGCGATTGTGGCTATGTGTTGCCGTGTCCGAATTGTGATATTTCCTTAACTTTGCATATGGATAGCAAAACAATGAAATGTCATTATTGTGGACATGAAGAACGGATTCCTTATCGCTGTCCTAACTGTGGCCAAGATAAAATTCGCTACTACGGAACAGGCACACAAAAAGTAGAAGAAGAATTACAAACGTTGTTACCAGACAGTCGTATTCTCCGAATGGATGTTGATACGACCCGTCGCAAAGGTGCGCATGAAAAGATTTTGCGAACATTTGGTGAAGGACAAGCGGATATCTTATTAGGCACACAAATGATTGCCAAAGGACTGGACTTTCCAAATGTGACGTTAGTCGGTGTCTTAAATGCTGATACCGCCTTGAATTTACCCGATTTTCGTTCCAGTGAACGGACCTTCCAATTATTGACACAGGTCAGCGGTCGCGCTGGTCGCGCTGAAAAACCGGGGGAAGTCATCATTCAATCTTTTAACCCCGAGCATTATGCGATACAATTGGCAAAAGCCCAAGATTATGAAGATTTTTATACAAAAGAAATGTATATTCGTCATCGTGGTGATTATCCACCGTACTATTTTACGGTCCAAATTACGGCCAGTCATCCTGAAGAGAATGAAGCAGCGAAACAAATGTTTCAAATTGCGACGAAATTAAAACAAGGCTTATCGCCGCAAGCTATTTTGTTGGGACCAACGCCCAACGCAATTATGCGTGTCAATAACCGTTACTTTTATCAAGTGATTATCAAGTATAAACAAGAACCAATGCTTCAACCATTATTGAAAGAAATTTTAACTGATACACAACGAGCAACGGCTCGTGGCTTAAAGCTTTCCATTGATGCAGAACCCATGAATTTTATTTAAAAAATACAGCTTTGAAAGGAGCACTTATGCGCTATCCAGTTGTGATTCACCCGAACGAACACTTAAAAATGAAGGCTCAACCTGTGACGATTATTACCGATGAAATTGTGCAGTTACTAGAGGATATGTATGAAACAATGCTGGCCCATGATGGGATTGGCTTAGCGGCCCCGCAAATTGGGAAAAATTTGCAAATGGCAGTGATTGAAATCGATGAAGAATCTGGTCGTTTTGAACTAATTAATCCTGTGATTATTGAAAAAAAAGGAACCAGTATTGATGTGGAAGGCTGTTTAAGTATTCCAGAAACATATGGAACCGTTGAACGAGCAGATGAAGTGACTGTCCGTTATTTTGACCGTGAAGGTGAAGAAATGGAAGTTACGGCTTACGGCTATTTAGCTCGAGCTTTTCAACACGAAATTGATCATTTGAATGGCGAGTTATTTATCGACAAAATGATTGAGAAAATTGCACCAGAAGATTTAGAAGCGTATATGGAGGAACATTTTGATGACTAAAATTGTATTTATGGGCACACCAGCCTTTTCTGTTCCGATTTTAGAAAGTTTAATCGAGGCAGGCTATGACGTTCAAGCGGTTGTCACGCAACCAGATCGACCAGTTGGCCGAAAAAAAGTGATTACCCCAACGCCTGTCAAAGAAGCAGCTTTAAAACATAACTTATTAGTCTTACAACCAGAGAAAATTTCAGGTTCTCCTGAAATGGAAAAAGTGATTGACTTAGCACCAGATTTAATTGTGACAGCAGCCTTTGGTCAATTTTTACCAGAGAAAATTTTAAAAGCGCCCAAACTAGGTGCGATTAATGTCCATGCCTCACTTTTACCAAAATATCGTGGCGGCGCACCTGTACATTACTCGATTATTGAAGGAGAAAAAGAAACAGGCGTCACGATTATGGAAATGGTGAAAAAAATGGATGCTGGCGCGATTTTATCGCAACGTGCAATTCCGATTACGAAACAAGACGATGTAGGCACCATGTTTGAAAAATTAAGCATTCTAGGAAAAGAACTTTTATTAGAAACGTTACCCAAGCTAATTGCTGGCGAAATCACGCCTATTCCACAAGTGGAAGAAGAGGCTACTTTTTCACCCAATATTACCCGGGAACAAGAACGAATTGACTGGCAAAAAACTGCTGAGGCAATTGATAACCAAGTGCGTGGTATGCGTCCTTGGCCAACAGCGTTCACAACCTATCAAGGGACCAACTGGAAAATTTGGGCAGTGACACCACTGACTGAAACAACAACCAGCGCCCCAGGAACGATTATCCAACGTAGTAAAAAAGCGCTATGGATTGCTTGTGGCGAAGGGACAGTTCTTCAAATTGATCGCCTGCAACCAGCAGGTAAAGGTCAATTAACGATTCAAGAATTTTTAAATGGCGTCGGTCAAAATGTCGCAGAAAAAGATAAGGTGGACTAACAAAAATGGCTGAAAAAATCCCCAAGAAATTAAAACGTTCTGTTCGATACGTTGCTTTAGAAACCATCGAACGTGTGGATAAAGGTGGGGCGTACTCCAATCTTTTACTTAATGAAATGATGACAAAATCAGAACTAAGCGAGAAAGATGGCCGCTTGTTTACAGAACTTGTCTACGGCACAATTAGTCGCAAATTATTGTTGGAATACTACTTAACACCATTTGTTAAGAAACCGCAAAAAGTCGATAATTGGGTGAAAAATTTATTGATTTTATCGTTATATCAATTACTTTATTTAGATAAAGTGCCTGATCATGCAGTCATTAATGAAGCGGTTGAAATTGGCAAACGTCGTGGCAATCCTGGGATTGGTAAATTCGTGAATGGCGTGCTGCGGGCGTTCCAACGAAATGGAGCACCTAGTTTGGCCGCAATTAGCGATCCAGTTGATCGTTTAGCAACGGAAATTAGCATGCCACGTTGGTTAACAGAAAAATTACTTGCCCAATTAGGCGAAGAAGAAACACGGCAGTTAGGTTTGTCATTATTTGAAAAAAGTCATGCGAGTGGCCGAGTAAACACACGGTTTATTTCACGAGAAGAAGCGCTGGAAGAATTACAAGAAACAGGGATTGCCGCGAAGGAAAGTCAACTTTCCCCTTATGGTGTTGTCGCTGAAAAAGGCTACTTAGCTGGCAGTGAACTGTTTATTAACGGTTGTTTAACTATTCAAGATGAAAGCTCTATGCTCGTGGCTCCAGCGATGCAAATTGAACCGCATCATCGTGTCTTGGATGCCTGCGCGGCTCCTGGTGGTAAAACGACTCATATCGCAACTTTTTTAGAGGCTGAAGCAGGTGGTCGTGTGACCTCTTTAGATATTCATGCGCACAAAATTAAGCTAATTAATGAAAATGCGCAACGCCTCCATGTGGCGGATGTCGTCCAAGCAGAAAAGCTTGATGCGCGACAAGTGGCAGAAGAATTTCCCGCAGCAACCTTTGATCGGATTTTAGTTGATGCGCCATGTTCAGGCTTAGGGCTAATGCGCCGTAAACCAGACATTAAATACCATAAAACGGCCAATGATTTTCAAAATTTACCTAAAATTCAGTTAGAAATCTTAGAAAGTGTTGCCCCAACACTAAAACAATGGGGTATAATGGTCTATAGCACTTGTACTATTACGCCAGAAGAAAATCAGGAAGTGGTGGCAGCCTTTTTAGCCAAACACCCTGAATTTGAAAAAATTGAAATTGTTGCAAATGAAAATGTCCAAGCAGTAGTAAAAGAGCAAGAACTGGTTCTGTATCCCCATCAATACATGACAGATGGCTTCTTTATTTGCTGTATGCGGAAAGTTAGTTCAAATGAGGTGAAATAATTTGGAAATCAACGTTCAATCAGATGTCGGTCGCAAAAGAAATACGAACCAAGATTATGCCAACGTTTTTGAGAACCAACAACACATAACCTTTGCTGTTTTAGCAGATGGCATGGGTGGTCACCAAGCAGGTGATGTCGCTAGCCAAATGGCAGTCAATAATTTAGGTGAGAGTTGGTCCAATGCGTCTGTCGACTCAGCTGAAAAATCTGCACAGTGGTTAATTCAAGCAATTCAAAAGGAAAATGAAAAAATTTATGAACGCGGACAATCGAAACCAGAGTATTTAGGAATGGGGACAACCGTGGTTGGTGCCATCCTTTTACCGGATTCATTTGTCTTAGCAAATGTGGGGGACAGTCGTGCTTATTTAGTTCGTGACCAACACATGTTACAATTAACAGAAGATCATTCTTTAGTGAATGAACTAGTAAAATCAGGGGAGATTACTCGTGAGATGGCTGCAAATCATCCACGAAAAAATGTCCTAACACGTTCTTTGGGAATGCCTGGCACTGTCGAAGTCGATGTAACCAATCATGAATGGCTGCCTAATGACTATTTACTGTTATGTTCGGACGGTTTAACCAATATGGTTCCTGAGACAAAAATTTTAGAAATTTTAGAGACGTCAGATCCCTTAGAATCCAAATTAAGCCAACTCGTTGCCCAAGCAAATGAAGCGGGTGGTTTAGATAACATTACCGTGTTAGTGATACACTTTGACGAACAGAAGGAGGAAAACCAATGATAGAAATCGGCAAGAAGCTGAATGGTCGATATCACATTATTGGCAGCATCGGAAGCGGCGGCATGGCCAACGTCTATTTAGCACACGATTTAATTTTAGACCGAGACGTTGCAGTAAAAGTCTTGCGCTTTGACTTCCAAAACGATCAAGCCGCCATCCGACGTTTTCAGCGTGAAGCACTAGCCGCAACTGAGCTGGTTCACCCGAATATCGTCAGTGTGTACGATGTAGGCGAAGAAGATGGACTACAATATTTAGTCATGGAATATGTGAAAGGAATGGACTTAAAACGTTACATCCAAACGCATTTCCCAATTCCTTATTCCACAGTTGTGGACATTACGCAACAAATTTTATCTGCTGTCGCAATGGCACATGAACATAGAATTATTCACCGGGATTTAAAACCGCAAAACATTCTGATTGACGAACACGGCACAGTCAAAATTACTGACTTTGGGATTGCGATTGCTTTGTCAGAAACGTCAATTACGCAAACGAACACAATGTTAGGTTCGGTGCATTACTTATCGCCAGAACAAGCGCGCGGAAGCATGGCGACTAACCAATCAGATATTTACGCTGTGGGAATTATTCTCTATGAAATGTTAACGGGGAATGTACCGTTTGATGGTGAATCAGCCGTAACGATTGCCTTAAAACATTTTCAAGAAGAAATTCCCTCTGTCAAAATGTTTGATCCAGGGATTCCTCAATCATTGGAAAATGTGGTTCGTCATGCAACCGCAAAAGACCCAAGCGATCGCTACAAAACAGCGAATGAGATGGCAGAAGACTTATACACGTCCTTGTCAGCCAGTCGTTTAAATGAACCTGCGTGGGAACCAACGGCTTTATTAGGAGAAACGAAAGTATTAACTCCGATTCCCGAAGACATCGCTGAACCGGAAGAGACAACGCCTGTCGAAGTCCCAGAAGATATCGCAGATGACATTTTAGCTGAACAACCACCGAAGAAAAACCGTAAAAAATTGTGGATTGGCTTAGCAATTGCGGCATTAATTGCTTTAGCAATAGGTGGCTTAGCCTTTGCAATGTCGGGTGGTAAAGACGTTGAAGTTCCTGATGTTACAAATGAAACGAAAGCGGCCGCTTCACAAGCGCTACAAAGTGCCGGGCTGAAAGTCGATAGTGAAACCAAAAAAATTCCCGACGATAAGATTGAAGAAGGCAAGGTGGTCAAAACAGACCCCGAAGCAAAATCATCTGTGAAAAAAGGCCGATCTGTTACTTTGTACATCAGCTCTGGAACAGAAAAAATTGAGATGGCCGATTATACAAACGAATCGTATGAATCTGCTGTCGAAGCCTTGAAAAAACTAGGGTTTTCAGAAGACCAAATTACAACGAAAAAAGAATACAGTGATTCTGTGTCTACGGATAACATTATTAAACAAAAACCAGCTGCAGGTAAAAAAGTTGATCCGAAAAAAGACAACGTCACTTTAACGGTCAGTGAAGGACCAGAAGCGGTTACTTTGCCTAGTTACGCCGGTTATTCTTACACAAATGCAGTAAATGCACTGGCACAGTTAGGCATTTCTGAATCTCAAATTACGCGTGTCGACCAAGCAAGCGATACGGTAGAACCAGGTTTAGTCATTACGCAAGACCCCGCACCAGGTGGCACCGTGACACCTAAAAATGGCCAAGTGACGTTATATGTAAGTAAAGGTAGCGACAAAGTGACACTTTCTGATTATAGCGGAATTTCTTACGATAATGCGGTAAGTCGCTTAATTGCTTTAGGTATCCCAGAATCTCAAATTAAACGAGTGGACGAAGAAAGCGACAAAGTTGAAAAAGATACCGTGATTAGTCAAGAACCAGCTTCTGGTACCGCTGTTGATCCGAAAAATGACACGATTACTTTACATGTCAGCAAAGGCAGTGACTCAGTAACTGTTCCTGATATTTCAGGTTATTCGCCAAAAGCTGCAGAAGACAGCATCAATAACGCTGGCCTTAAAATCAATGAACAAGGATTATCTGGCTCTGGCGATGGCCAAGTCGTTGAACGAACTAGCCCATCCGCTGGCAGCAAAGTCAAAAAAGGCGACTCTGTTACAGTTTATTATTCAAAAGCAAATGATTCAAAAAGCACCACTAGTGAAAGTAGTACGAGTAATTAAGACAAGAGGTTGGGACAGGAGTGTTTAGCTTCAAGAACCAAGTAGGTACTGTTTAACATCTATTTGCTTTTCAAATAGTGTTTCTCAGCAATAAGAAGAAGCTGCTCCTGTCTCGCCATTTATCTTAAGATTTAGGTCTAGGAAGGTAAGTCATTTCGACTTATGTCCTAGGCTCTTTTTAATTAATAGAATCGAGAGGCTCCCTTGATTTCTCTGCCACTATCCTGTATATTCGAAAGTAGTTAGGAGTGGTTTATCTGAAAGGTCAAATCAGAAAAGCGTTAAGCGGTTTTTATTATGTATACGCAGATGGAGAAACATATCAAACAAGAGCGCGAGGGAATTTTCGTAATCGAAAAATTACGCCACTCGTGGGAGATGAAGTGCTTTTTGAAAGCGATAATTTAACAGATGGTTATGTGTTGGAAATTTTACCAAGACGAAATGAATTAGTGCGCCCGCCTGTTGCAAATGTGGATCTAGGTGTGGTTGTCATGAGTATGGTTTCGCCAAATTTTTCGTTTAATTTGTTGGATCGTTTCTTAGTCAGCTTAGAGTATAAGGATATAGAACCAGTTATTTATTTAACGAAAGTTGATCTATTAGATGAGCCGCAACGTCAAGAAGTCACTGAAATTAAACAGATTTATGAAGCGTTAGGTTATGCGGTAATCGCTTCGGAAGACGTAGAAGCCACCAAAGAATTAGAACGCTTTTTCCCAGAACGGTTGACTGTTTTTATGGGACAATCAGGCGCTGGAAAATCAACATTGTTGAATCAAATTTCACCAGAATTACAACTAGCAACTGCGGAAATTTCCCAATCTTTAGGACGGGGCAAACATACGACCCGTCACGTGGAATTGATTCCGTTATACGACGGTTTGGTTGCTGATACACCAGGATTTAGTGCCATCGATTTCTTGGAGATGGAAGCAGTGGAATTACCAAAGCAATTTCCTGAATTTGTTGCCGCGGCCTCTCACTGTAAGTTTCGTGAATGTATGCACCACAAAGAACCTGGTTGTGAAGTGAAACGTCAAGTGGAAGCGGGAACCATTGCGACGAGTCGTTACGAAAATTATTTACAGTTTTTAATGGAAATCGAGAATCGACGACCTGTTTATAAGAAAAAATCATAGCAAATATAAAGGGAGCGAGCCAAATGAAACTAGCACCATCCATTTTAAGTGCCGATTTTGCCAATTTAGAAAGAGATATCCGTTTAGTAGAAGAATTAGGAGCAGATTATATTCATGTTGATGTCATGGACGGTCAATTTGTACCCAACATTACCTTAGGACCGAATATCGTTTCAGCGATTCGTCCAGTGACAAAACTACCATTGGATGTTCATTTGATGATTGTACAACCTGAAAACTATATCAATGCCTTTGCGGAAGCCGGTGCGGATATTATTACCGTCCATCAAGAAGCAACACCCCATATTCATCGTGCCTTACAAATGATTAAAAATGCGGGTGTGAAAGCTGGCGTAACCATCAATCCTGGGACACCACTTTCGATGATCGAAAATGTATTAGATTTGGCAGATCAAGTCTTGGTAATGACTGTCAATCCAGGCTTTGGCGGACAATCATTTATTGAAAACTCACTAGAAAAAATTGCTCAATTAAAAGAATGGAAAGAAACAAAAGGATACACCTATGAAATTGAAGTCGATGGCGGGATTGTTCCTGAAACTGCCGCACGTTGCAAAGAAGCTGGTGCGGAAGTGTTCGTTGCAGGCTCATACATTTATAATGCTGAAAATCCTCAAGAACGAATCGATGCACTGAGAGCAGTGCTAGACAAATGAGTCGTGTCTTACTGGTAGCTGGCGGCGAGCCAAGTGATTGGCCAACCATTGAACCAGCTACGTATGATTATTTCGTAGGTATTGATCGCGGCTGTCTCCATTTATTAGAGGCCGATTTACCGTTACAATTAGCGGTGGGCGATTTTGATTCATTATCACGAGAAGAATACCATTTTGTCCAAGAAACTGCCGAAACACTCATTCAAGCACCTGCTGAAAAAGATGATACAGATACACAATTAGCGCTTCAAGAAGCTTTACAACGATTTCCACAAGCAGAGATGACGATTATCGGTGCGACAGGGGGCAGAATTGACCACCTGTTAGCCAATCTTTGGTTACCCTTTGAACCACGATTTCAAGGCGTACTTCGTCAAATCCGTCTATGCGATCGTCAAAATAGCATCCAGTATTACGCCCCTGGTTCGTATATCGTACCAAAAGAGCCAGATAAAGAATATCTGGCCTACTGCTGTTTGACGCCTGTAGAAAACTTGACGCTACGACGCAGTAAATATTTATTAACCAATCAAGATGTTCCTTACCCAACATCGTATGCAAGTAATGAATTTATCGAAGAAGCCGCTGCTTTTTCCTTCGATGCAGGGATGATTGCGGTTATTCAAAGTAAAGACAAGTAAAAAGAGGTTGGACCTTCATCAATGCGATGAAGGTCCAACCTCTTTTTTTATGCAATAAAAAAAGCCGAACAACGAACGTCCAGCTTTGCTTATTTAAGTTTATTAAACACGTTCGATTTTACCAGATTTCAAAGCACGAGTTGACACCCAAACTTTTTTAGGTTTACCATCGATTAATACGCGAACTTTTTGTAAGTTAGGTTTCACAGTGCGTTTTGTTGAGTTCATCGCATGTGAACGGTTATTACCACTTGAAGTCTTACGACCAGTGAAGTAACATACTTTTGCCATTTTAAGTTTCCTCCTTTGCCTTGATCTTGGAGCGATAATATTCAGCTCATACTAACTTAATTTATCATATTAGGCACTGATTTGCAAGAAGATTTTTAGTGACTAACAACAAAAGTAGCTTGTCAGGTGATAGTTTTTCATTGTCTGATTTTAAATACTTAAGAAATCCATGCACAAACGTAAGACGATAAAGATGAAAATTTAAGAGTTCAAGAAAAAAATGTAGTGTTCCGTGTTTGATTAATATAATTAAAGTACTTAGATAAATGAAAAAGGAGGAAAATATGAGCTTAGAAATTAAAAAGTTGAAAAAGAAAATGAATGAGCAGGAAATTATTAAAGGAATCAATTTGACTATTCCAGAAGGCGAAATTTACGGCTTCTTAGGCGCAAACGGTGCAGGTAAAACTACTATTTTCCGCCATATTTTAGGCATCTACTCTCCTGATGAAGGGGAAATAACATGGCAGGGACGTAAAGTTGATCGCTTTGATGCTAAAGAGGTCGGTTATCTTCCAGAAGAGCGTGGCCTATATCCGAAAAGAACGGTGAGACAACAATTAACTTTCTTTGGGAAGCTCCGTAAAATGAAAAAGAAAGAAATTGAAAAAAGTATCCTCTTTTGGCTGGATTTTTTTAAGATACAAAAGAACGTAGATCGAAAAATTAGTGAATTGTCAAAAGGGAATCAACAAAAGATTCAATTTATTGCGTCGATCATTCATGGACCCAAGCTTGTCATTTTGGATGAACCATTCTCTGGGCTAGACCCGATTAATGCGAATCAACTAAAAGAAGCAATTCTTTTTTTGAAGGAAAATAGTGCTACGATAATTTTCAGCTCTCATCAAATGGCAAACGTAGAAGAAATCTGTGAAAACATTTGTATGATGAAAAAGGGTGAGGTTCTTTTAGAAGGAAATTTAAAAGAAATCAAAGATGAAACGGATAAAAGAAAAGTGATTGTTCAGGCTGATTTTGACAGAGAAATATTAAAACAAGATTTTGAAATAGAATCGTATAAAGAAGAAAATGATGTTATTTCTTTTTATGTAAAAGATGAATGTACTGCGAAGAAAATTCAAAAATTTATTTTTCAATCAGAAAATATTCAGCAATTCAGAATTGAGCCAATTTCGTTAAATGATATTTTTCTAGAAAGAGTGGGTGAGTAAAGTGAAAAATATAGTGACGATTGCTTTAGAAACATACAAACAAAAAGTCGTGTCAAAAGTGTTTGTTATTATACTGTTGGTTTTGATGGTAGGGACATTTTTGGGAATGAATTATGAAGGGATTCTAAAAAAAGAGGAACCAAGTAAAGAAACCATCCTTGTTGTTTCAAATAATCAAGAGACTGTTACTATGCTGAAAGAAGTTGGTAAAGGTACCAATCTGAACTTTGTTGACGGCGGTCAAAAGTTATCAGATGCTGAGAAAGAGCTGAAAGATAGAGCGAGTAAAACCATTTTGAAAATTGAAAAGAGTAGCGCTGATCTATACGAAGGAAAAATTTATTACGAAGGAGCTCTCCAATATAATGTGTCTGAACAATTACAAAGTCTTGTAACCACTGTAAATCAATCGATTAAATTAAATCAATTAAATATTGATGCGACGCAACAACAGTTTTTGAATGAAAGCACACGTTTATCCTTAGAATCTTTAGCTGGAAATCAAGATAATTCGGTTCAAACATTAATACTAGTTTATATTGTTGGTTTTATTCTCTACATTGCAGTTATGCTCTTTTCTACAATGGTTGCCCAAGACATTTCGGTGGAAAAGAGTTCAAGAGTTATGGAAATTTTACTCACAACAATTACACCAGTTCAGCATTTAATTGGTAAAATTGTTGGCATTGGGCTAGTTGGGGTAACGCAAGCAGCAGCAATTTTTGGGGCTGCGTATGCATCTTATGGAATTTTTGGAGATAGTACAGGAGTATTTGACTTTTTGAGTGAAGGCAAAAATAGTCAAGCAATCATCTTAGCTATCATATGTTTCGTTTTAGGTTATTTGCTATATTCTGTTACGGCTGCTATTTTAGGTTCTGTTGTTTCCTCTGTTCAGGAAGTTCAACAGTTGATGTATATTTTGATTATTCCTTTATTTATTGCGATGTTTATGGTAATGATTCTTGCAGCTGGATTAGGAAGTAACCAAGCGACTATCATTTCATCTTATATACCGTATCTATCACCGATAGTCATGTACGCACGTTATATGCTGGGGGATGCATCGTTAAATGCTTTTGCTGTAGCGATGGGAATTAATCTGGTCTTTACTATGATTTTAGCGTTTCTAGGCAAAAGTGTTTATCAAGGGGGCGTATTTATTTATAGTGGAGATAAACTTATAAATGTTTTCAAAAAAGCGTTTAAATCTGGGAAATATTATGTTAGATGAGTATAAAAAGTCTTGTCGCAACTCTCATGTATAAAACATTTATTTTGATAAATAAAAAAGTAATTGAAATTGTACACTCAGTATAGCGAGTGTACAATTTTTGTTTATAGCGTAATAGTCGGGCACCGAAATCTACTTTTTCTCAGTTTCACTTGTAAAGAAAGCTTGAATTGTCTTTTATTAGAGTATATACTTTTTTTATTAACTGAAATATAAGGAGGTTTTAATTTGGCGAGGTTTGTTTTTATTCTAAGTAATATCACGGCAGTGGTTCAAGTGTTCTTTAATTATCTAAAGTCAAAAGTAGTAAGGCTTAATAAAAAAATTACTTTACATAGTATTTTCGGATTGATGGTTATCGCAATTTTGAATGGCAAAATAATTTCTGCTATAGGAATGTATGGATTTGCTTGGATTTATTTGAGTATAATAATTTTAGGTTATTTTTTTATCTCTAAAAGCCTTATTAAAGTTTTAGGTATAAATTCTTATATCGTCATTATTTCAGCTATAAGTGGTCAGTTTGTATCCTTTATAAAGGAAAAAATATTTGGCACAGAATTAATTTTTTCAAGTAATTTAACCATGTTTTTACATAGTACATTTCGGCTAGCACTATCAGTAATTCTGACGATATTAATGATAAAGGGGATAAAAAAACTAGAAAAAAAGTTTTCTATTATCAATGAGTGTCTTCTGCTTTTTAATTTGATAGGAATCGGCACAATGATTATCTACTATACCAGCCTGATTTTAGGAAAATATTTGGGGAATAACAAGGAAATAATTGTAGTAAATTCAATCTTTCTCACGCTCTATTTAGTTGTTTCATTAATTTCTTTTATTGTGTATCTTAGTTCGCTCAAAAATAAATATGATATTCAACAGAAGGAAACAGAATATTTAGAAAATCAGAGATATATGGAGGCAATGGAGAAACAATTCAAGGAGATTCGGAAGTTTCGGCATGATTATAAAAATATCCTAAATTCATTAGAAGATTTTATTGTAAGTGGAGATTACGAGAGTCTTAATGACTATTATTTCAGTAAAATAAAGAAAGCATCAAAATGCATTGACCAAAATGGGTTCAAGTTAGAAGCGATTGGAAACATTCGAGTAAGAGAAGTTAAAAGTCTCCTTGTGTCTAAGTTGATTTCAACGCAAGAAAAAGGAATGGATGTACAGTTAGAAGTGACTGAACCAATTGAAGAATTAGCCATTGATTCAATTTCTTTGGTTAGAATACTAGGTATTTTTTTAGATAACTCTATAGAAGAAATCGAATTTTTAGGTGAGGGTAAGCTTGTAATCGCTGTATATAAAGATGCCTCTGCTGTACATATTATTATCCAAAATTCATGTAGGAAAAATTTACCAAAATTCCATCTACTTAAGCAACGCGGTTTTTCATTAAAGGGCACTGATAGAGGAATGGGATTGAGTAATGTTCAAGAATTGCTTCAATCCCTAAATAATGTTCAACTAGCTACCTCCATCAGTGATGGATGGTTTACTCAAAAATTGACGATTGAAAACAATAGGAGGTGCGAATAAGGTGATTTCTATTATTATTTGCGAAGATGATTGGCGACAACGACAAATGTTGGAAACCTATGTTAAAAATTACATAATGATGGAAAGTCTTGATATGGAACTGGTTTTTTCAACAGGAAATCCGTTAGAAGTACTTGAATTTGTCAAAAGTCAGTCTAGAATAATTGGGTTATATTTTCTAGATGTTGATTTACAACATGAAATGTCAGGATTAACCTTAGCAGCTAAAATCAGAGACTACGATAATTTAGGTAAAATCGTTTTTGTCACAACACATGGGGAACTGTCCTATCTGACGTTTACGTATAAAGTGGAAGCGCTGGATTATATCATTAAAGACAACAAAGAACATCTACAGCAGAAAATTTGTGAAAATATTCAATTGGCTCATGAACGTATAACTAGTGAACGTGGAGATACAAAAAAATTATTTAAATTTAAGGACGGCGATACCATTCGGTCTGTAGATATGGCAACAATCATTTTTTTTGAATCTTCTTCCGTATCGCATAAAATCGTTTTACATCTTGAAAACGGAGAAATTGAATTTTATGGTTCCTTAAAGGAGATTGAAGAACAGTCTAATGACTTTTATCGTTGTCACAAATCATATTTAATCAACCGCAAGCATATAAGTAAAGTTATAAAAAGCGAACGGATTGTCGAAATGAGTAATGGAGAAAGATGTTTAGTCTCAGTGAGAGCCATGAAAAACCTCTAAAATCAGCAGACAAGATTCAATGAACCAAGTCGAATCTTGTCTTTTTCTGCATTGACAATGCACGACAAACGTTGTAAATTGTACAAATGTTGGTAATTATGAGGAAGGGTCTATAATATCTGACGAACTTCCTTTTAATTAAAGGCTGGATATGATAAAATGTTATGGAAGAAAATAGGGCGAATGTGCTCTTATAAGGAGGCTTTCATCAATGGCTGTAAAAATTCAAACACCCGCAGGTACCATTGAGATTACCAATGATGTGATCGCTACAGTAGTTGGCGGAGCTGCGACAGATATTTACGGAATTGTCGGAATGGCAAGCAAAAATCAAATTAAAGATAACTTAAACGATATTTTACGTCGTGAGAATTACTCACGTGGTGTCGTTGTTCGTCAAGAAGACAACGGAATCGCAGTGGATGTCTACACGATTGTTAGTTATGGTACAAAAATTTCTGAAGTTTCTCGTAACGTCCAAGAAAAAGTAAAATATAATCTTGAAACATTATTAGGTGTCACTGCGAATTCAGTTAACGTTTTTGTTCAAGGAGTTCGTGTATTACCGGATTAGAGGTAGTGTACTGTCAACGATGCAATTGCACAAGGAAGTCGTGTGTTGCCGTTAGCGGTAAATCTGAAGGAGGATTTTTTAGGTGAATGTAACAGAAATCAGCGCAGGTCAGTTCCAGGAAATGGTCCAGGCAGGTGCGACTCGTCTGCACACAAATGCAGAATATGTCAACTCATTAAACGTTTTCCCTGTACCCGATGGTGATACAGGAACAAATATGAACTTATCAATGACCAGTGGTGCAAAGGCTGTGGCCGATTCTCGCTCTGAAAAAGTAGGAGAATTAGCAGGTGCGTTATCCAAAGGGTTATTAATGGGTGCTCGTGGAAACTCTGGGGTTATTTTATCTCAATTATTCCGTGGCTTCTCAAAACAAATTCCTGAGGTTACAACATTAAACGCCAAAGACTTGGCCGCTGCATTTACACATGGTGTAGAAACAGCGTATAAAGCAGTGATGAAACCCGTTGAAGGAACAATCTTAACTGTTTCTCGTGAAGCGGCGCGTTCTGGTGAACGTAAAGCGAAAGAAACAGATGACTGTATCGAAGTTATGACAGCTGTTGTAGCAGGCGCTAAACGTGCCTTAGCGAAAACACCTGATTTATTACCTGTCCTAAAAGAAGTCGGCGTTGTAGATAGTGGGGGTCAAGGACTACTATTTATCTATGAAGGATTTTTAGAAGCGCTTAGTGGTGAATTTTTACCAACTGAAACGTATGAACCAAGTCCTGCCGAAATGGACGAAATGGTTAATGCTGAACATCATCGTGGTGTTAGTGGTCACGTTGCGACAGAAGACATTAAATTTGGCTATTGTACAGAAATTATGGTTCGTATCGGCGAAGGCCCAACCGTGGACAGCGCTTTTGATTATGAAACATTCAGAAACTACTTAAATGAACTAGGCGATTCTCTATTAGTCGTTAACGATGACGAAATTATCAAAGTTCACGTGCACACTGAGCATCCAGGTGAAGTGATGAACTACGGCCAAAAATTTGGTTCGTTAGTAAAAATAAAAGTAGACAATATGCGTTTACAACATGAAACGTTAGTTGAACGCGATGCTCAGCAAGAAGCGTTGACTGAAAAAGTTCGCGTACCGTTTGCTGTGATTGCTATTGCAGCCGGTGAAGGCGTTCAAGAATTATTCCGAAGTTTAGGTGCAAGCTACATTATTAGTGGTGGCCAAACAATGAACCCAAGTACGGAAGATATTTTAAAAGCAGTCAAAGAAGTGAATGCAGAGCAAGTCATTATTTTACCAAACAACAAAAACATCTTTATGGCAGCTGATCAAGCAGCAGAAGTTGCCGATGTACCAGTAGCGGTTGTTCCATCTAAAACCATTTCTCAAGGAATGACAGCAATGTTAGCTTTCAATGATCAACAATCATTAGAAGAAAACAAAGCAAGTATGACGGAAATGTTAGACAGCGTTGTGAGTGGTCAAGTAACCACAGCTGTTCGTGACACAACCATTGATGACGTTGAAATTAAAAAAGATGACTTCTTAGGAATGATTGATGGCAAAATCGTCGTTTCTGAAGCAGATCGTTTTAATGCATCATTAGACACGTTGAACCGCATGATTGATGAAGACACTGAAATCGTGACAATTATTGTCGGCGAAGATGGTTCGGTTGAAGAAGCTGAAAAGCTAATCGCTATTTTAGTTTCTGAAAACGATGAACTAGAAACAGAACTTCATGAAGGTGGACAACCTGTGTATCCATACTTATTCTCAGCAGAATAGGTTTTCGTGATGAAAAAATAAAAACGAATAGGCTGGTTCATTAGTTAGGGCTAATGAACCAGCCTATTTAATGAATGATCCATTTTTTTGCGTATATTAATGAGGAGGGGATTTTATGGACATCACAGATTTAGTCAGCGTATTGCCCGGTGTTGGCCCAAAACGTGCTGAAAATTTACAAGAACTGGGGATTGCTACAATTGAAGACTTATTGACGTATTATCCCTTCCGCTACGATGATATCCAAGAAAAGGATTTAAGCGAGATTCAGGATCAGGAAAAAGTTACGCTAAAAGGGCTAGTGGTTTCGGAAGCAGTCGTTAGTCGATACGGTTATAAGAAGAGCCGGTTAACGTTTCGAATGATGCAAGAACATGCGGTCATTAATGTTTCCTTCTTCAATCAACCTTTTTTAAAAGACAAAGTAGTTCTTTCCGAAGAAATTGCTGTTTATGGCAAATGGGATGCCAAGAGAAAATCATTAAATGGCATGAAAATCTTAGCTTCTAAAGGAGACAATGAAGATTTCGCCCCCATTTATCATGTGAATAAAAAAGTCCGCCAAAGCACGTTGGTTCAGTTAATCCGCACTGCTTTTGAAGAGTATGGTTCACTGATTGAAGAGATTTTACCAAATGATTTATTAGAAAAGTACCGCTTGATGCCTAGAAAAGAAGCAATGTGGGCGATGCATTTTCCCAGTAATCCAGAAGAAAGCCATCAAGCTAAACGACGAGTAGTCTTTGAAGAGTTTTTCCTTTTCCAACTTAAAATGCAAGGATTGAAGAAACAAGAAAAAGCGGAAAAAAATGGTTTAGCTATTCAATATGACGTGGATCGCTTAAAAACGTTCACCCAAGGACTGCCTTTTGAATTGACAGGCGCCCAAAAAAAAGTGACCAATGAAATTTGTCGAGACTTGCGAAGTCCAAAGCATATGCAACGATTGCTTCAAGGTGACGTGGGGAGTGGGAAAACGGTAGTGGCTGCGATTGCGCTATACGCCACCATGACCGCTGGCTTTCAAGGAGCGTTGATGGTTCCGACTGAAATTTTAGCGCAGCAACACATGGAAAGCTTACAGCAGTTGTTTGATCCATTAGAAGTGCGAACGGCCTTATTAACAGGTTCCACCAAAACGAAAGAACGTCGTCTAATCCTCGAAGAACTGGCCAATGGCGAGATTGACATTGTGGTAGGGACCCATGCTTTGATACAACAAGATGTCAGTTTCCATCAATTAGGTTTGGTAATCACCGATGAGCAACATCGTTTTGGTGTGAATCAGAGAAAAATATTAAGAGAAAAAGGCTTAAAACCAGATGTTTTATTCATGACGGCCACTCCGATTCCTCGAACGCTGGCCATTACAGCCTATGGCGAAATGGATGTATCAATCATTGATGAAATGCCAGCTGGACGGATTCCAATCGAAACACGTTGGATTCGGCCGCCGCAGTTAGATACTGTTTTAGAATGGATGGAAAAAGAGCTAGCTCGAGGACATCAGGCCTATATTATTTGTCCCTTGATTGAAGAATCAGAAGCCTTAGATGTGAAAAACGCAACAGAAATTTTTGAACATATGCAAAGCTTTTATTCCCCAAGATATCAAGTGGGATTACTACATGGTAAAATGAAAAACCAAGAAAAAGATGACATTATGCAGGAGTTCAAAGACAATCAGCTGCAATTATTGGTTTCTACCACCGTTATTGAAGTTGGCGTGAATGTACCAAATGCCACGGTGATGTTAATTATGGATGCGGACCGGTT
Source organism: Enterococcus sp. DIV0546 (assembly GCF_051712785.1). Classification (NCBI taxonomy): domain Bacteria; kingdom Bacillati; phylum Bacillota; class Bacilli; order Lactobacillales; family Enterococcaceae; genus Enterococcus; species Enterococcus sp. DIV0546. The sequence goes on along the minus strand of NZ_JBIOPO010000001.1, from coordinate 2,539,736 downwards.
TGGGTTAGCACAGTTACATCAGTTACGGGGCCGTGTGGGGCGTGGCTCCAGTGCATCTTATTGTATTTTAGTGGCCAATCCGAAAAATGAAATGGGCGTTGAGCGTATGAAAATCATGACAGAAACCACCAATGGTTTTGTCTTGAGTGAGCGTGATTTGGAACTTCGCGGACCTGGGGAAGTGTTCGGTGCACGGCAATCAGGGGTGCCTCAATTTGCGGTAGGAGATATCGTGACGGACTTTAACATTTTAGAAGTTGCGCGCCAAGAAGCAAGTGCCCTATGGCAAGTGAAAGAGTGGTGGCAATATCCTGCTTATCAAGGCTTAGCCAATCGAGTGAAACCCCAAGATGAGGCAGCCCAATTTTTCGATTAGAAGAGGTAATTTTTGAAGCCAGAAAGTAAAAGCCAATGCGTATTTCTTTGAAAAAAATATGTTATACTTGTTAGGAAACAAAAAAGTAGGAGGGAATCACTCATGAAAATTGCTGTAGATGCAATGGGTGGAGATAACGCCCCACAAGCAATTGTTGAAGGGGTTATGCTAGCCAAACAAGACTTCCCAGACATTGAATTTCAATTATATGGAAAAGAAGCCGAAATAAAAAAATACATCACCGATGAAAAAAACATTACGATTATTCATACCGATGAAAAAATTGCTAGTGACGATGAGCCAGTTAAAGCAATCCGTCGTAAGAAAACTGCTTCCATGGTTTTAGCAGCGCAAGCAGTTAAAAATGGGGAAGCCGATGCGATTTTTTCTGCAGGCAACACCGGAGCGCTATTAGCAGCGGGTCTGTTCATTGTCGGCCGCATCAAAAATGTGGAACGTCCCGGTTTGATGTCAACTTTACCTGTCATGGGAGAACCAGACAAAGGCTTTGACATGTTAGATTTAGGAGCCAATGCAGACAATAAACCAGAACATTTGGTTCAGTATGCCGTTTTAGGTTCATTCTATGCTGAAAAAGTTCGGAACGTTCAGAATCCTCGTGTCGGTCTATTAAATAACGGAACTGAGGAAACAAAGGGCAGTGAATTAACGAAAAAAGCCTTCGAATTGTTAGCAGCAGATGAAACGATTAATTTTGTCGGAAACGTTGAAGCACGAGAATTATTAAATGGCGTAGCTGACGTGGTGGTGACAGATGGCTTCACAGGAAACGCCGTTTTAAAATCCATCGAAGGCACAGCTATGAACATGATGAACTTGCTGAAAACAGCGATTCTTTCTGAAGGTGTCAAAGGAAAAATGGGCGCCTTATTATTAAAGAATGCGTTGCGTGGCATGAAAGACGAAATGGACTACTCAAAACATGGGGGAGCGGTTTTATTTGGCTTAAAAGCGCCAGTCATTAAAACGCATGGGGCCACGGGTCCTGATGCTGTCCGCTACACCATTCGTCAAATTCATACAATGTTAGAAACCCAAGTTGTCCCACAATTAGTGGAATATTATGAAGGCAAAGCAGAGTAATTTGCAATTGTCTTGACATCAGTTTGTTACTCAAATGAAAAAAAGATGGACAAATACCCAAATTGTGAGTACAATGTATCTTAGCGTTTTAGTAAAAGAAAGAACCTTTTTTCAAAAGCAGTGGAGGTGAATACAGTTGACTCGTGAAGAAGTACTTCAAAAAGTAGCGAAGATTATCTCAAACCACTTTGATATTGAAGCGGATCAAGTAACAGATCAATTAAACATTAAAGATGATTTGAACGCTGACTCAATTAGCGTAATGGAGTTTGTTTTAGAACTTGAAGATGAATTTGGAACAGAGATTTCAGATGAAGATGCAGAAAAAATTGAAACAGTTGGTGCCGCTGTAGATTATATTGTGAGTAATTCATAAAAAATAATAAGACAAAGTCGATTAACATTCCTGTTAATCGACTTTTTTTGCGTACATAATGGTTATTTTATTAAGCAATAAGGCTATTTTTACACATATTTTTGTAAAAAAAATCATACATGTAAAAAAATAACTGCGAAAAAAGTTATTTTATCTTGCTTTTTATGGAATAATTCTATAAAATTATGAAAAAACAATGAGCTGTAAATTAACATTGATAAAAATTAGAAAGTGCTATCATTAAATATTAGTTAATTTATATAATGTTTTTGAAAGGACGTAAGGGGTGCGTATGGATGCAAGGAAATGAACAATTACTAGAGGTTTCAGGATTAGAAACAGCATTTAGAATCAAAGATGATTATTATAATGCCGTCGATGATGTTTCATTTGAATTGAAGAAAAATGAGATTCTGGCAATCGTCGGAGAATCTGGTTGTGGAAAAAGTACCTTAGCAACAACGATTATGGGCTTACATGATCCCAATCATACCAAAATTACTGGGGAAATTTTATACAACAATTTAAACTTAACTACGTTTAATGAAACACTGTACAACAAAGTCAGAGGAAACGATATTGGGATGATTTTCCAAGATCCGTTGTCTGCACTGAATCCGCTCATGCGAATTGAAGACCAAATTAAAGAAAGTCTCACGTATCATACCAAAATGACCGCACAACAAAAACAAGCACGGGCCATTGAACTGTTAGATCAAGTGGGGATTCCCAACCCAGAGCGTGTCGGGAAACAGTATCCTCATGAATTGTCTGGCGGCATGCGTCAACGGGTAATTATCGCCATTGCAATCGCGTGTAAACCACCGATTTTAATTGCAGATGAACCAACAACGGCCTTAGACGTTACCATTCAGGCACAAATTCTCGATTTGTTAAAAGATTTACAAGAAGAAACAGGGAGCGGCATTATTTTAATTACCCATGACTTAGGTGTAGTTGCGGAAATGGCTGATCGTGTAGCGGTTATGTATGCGGGTCAGTTTGTAGAAGTAGCCACTGCTGAAGAATTGTTTAGTCATCCGAAACATCCATATACACGTTCCTTACTTCAGTCCATTCCCCAAGAGAATTCAGATGAAGAAGAACTTCATGTGATTGAAGGGATTGTTCCTTCGTTAACCAAATTACCTAGAAAAGGTTGTCGGTTTGCCCCACGAATTCCTTGGATTGATGCATCGGAACATGAAGAAAATCCAACATTACATGAAGTTGCACCGAATCATTATGTTCGTTGTACATGTTATAAACATTTTCATTTTAGAGACGGGGAAGGGGAAGCGTAATGACAGAAATTATTCAAATTAAAGATTTAAAAGTTCATTATCCAATTCGCAGCGGCTTCTTCAATCGAATCACTGATCATGTTTTGGCGGTTGATGGTGTGGATTTCATGATTGAACAAGGTAAAACGTATGGGTTAGTTGGTGAATCGGGTTCTGGAAAATCAACGACAGGAAAAGCAATTATTGGTTTAGAAAAAATTACAAATGGTGAAATTATTTATCAAGGACAAGATGTAACCAAGCCGCGAAGTCGAAAAGCGATTGGATACAACAAAGATGTCCAAATGATTTTCCAAGATTCGATGTCAAGTTTAAACCCTAAAAAACGAGTACTAGATATTATCGCTGAACCAATTCGAAATTTTGAACGGTTAAGTGACCAAGAAGAAAAGAAAAAAGTCAAAAGTTTGTTGGATATTGTGGGGATGCCAGAAGATGCGTTGTACAAATATCCTCATGAATTTTCTGGTGGACAACGCCAACGTTTAGGCGTCGCCCGAGCAGTGGCTACCAGCCCCAAATTAATTATTGCAGATGAACCTGTTTCAGCACTGGACTTATCTGTGCAAGCACAGGTATTGAATTTTATGAAAAACATTCAACAGGAATATGGGTTAAGTTACTTATTTATTTCCCATGATTTGGGCGTAGTTAAACATATGTGTGACAACATTGCCATTATGTACAAAGGCCGTTTTGTAGAAATCGGTACATGCCAAGATATTTACACTAATCCACAACACATTTATACCAAACGCTTACTTTCAGCAATTCCTAAAATTGACGTAGCGAACCGAGAAGCTCACAAAGAAGAACGAAGAAGAGTTGAGCAAGAGTATCGGGAAAATCATAAAGACTATTATGATGAAAATGGGCGGGTTTATAACTTACATGCGATTAGTCCAACCCACCAAGTAGCGTTAAAAAATGGAGGTGCTGAATAATGTGGAAAACAATTTTACGCCGTTTGTTATTGATGATTCCGCAAGTGATTATTTTAAGTGTCTTGATTTTCCTGTTGGCTAAAATGATGCCAGGTGATCCGTTTACAGGATTGATTAATCCGAACCAAGACCCGAAAGTGATTGAAGCCATGCGCGAAGCTGCCGGGTTAAATGATCCTTGGTACGAACAATATTTCCGTTGGATTGGCAATGCCTTACATGGAGATTTTGGGCATAGTTTTATCTTTAAGTTACCTGTGGCCACGCTCATTGCTGGTCGGGTGGGGAATACGATTGCATTGGCCGCTGTGTCAGTTATAATCACGTATTTAATCGCCATTCCTTTCGGTTTAATTGCTGGCCGTTACCAAAATTCATGGTTTGACAAAATGGTGGTTATCTACAACTTCTTCAGTTTTGCTGTGCCATTATTCATCTTTGCCTTGATTATGCTCTTTATTTTTGGGTATCGCTTAGACTGGTTCCCAACGAGTGGAACCGTGACTGTTGGTTTGGCTGAGGGAACGTGGCCGTATTATTTAGATAAACTGAAGCATTTAATTTTACCAGGGGTCACTCAAGCGTTGCTAGGGACAGCGGTCACTATTCAATATTTGCGCAGTGAAGTGATTGATGTTAAAAACATGGACTTTGTTCGTACTGCTCGTTCAAAAGGAGTGCCAACGAATAAAATTTTTAATCGACACATTTTTAGAAATGCAGCATTACCAATTGCCTCTCAATTAGGTTATGAAATTACTGCTTTGATTGCCGGATCAGTCGTTATTGAAAAGATTTTTGCTTTCCCAGGAATTGGAAAATTATTTATTGATAGTATCATTCAACGTGACTATTCCGTTATTACCGCTCTCGTGTTGATTTTGGGATTGGCAACCCTTATCGGAACCTTAATTTCTGATATTGTAATGAGTATTGTTGATCCAAGAATTCGAATTCAGTAGAAAAAACACGAAGAAAGGGTGATAAAAATGGAATTGACAGAAGAAAAAAGAGAAGAAGTCTTACAAGAAAGTATTCCACCAATGGGCTTTCGGATGATTGCGCGAGAATTCGTCAAAGAAAAAATGGCGATGTTTTCTTTAATCCTTTTGGTCATTATCTTATTAGCCGTTTTTATCGGTTCGTTAGTGTTAGACCAAAGTGCCGTTATGCATGTAAGTATTTTAGATAAATATGTGGAACCAGGTACCGTTACAATGAATGGCACCAAGTTCATTTTAGGTGCCGATGAAGGGGGTCGTGATGTTTTAGGACAATTGATTATCGGGGCTAGGAACTCGATTTTAATCGGTTTTGCCATTACGATTATTACGTCTATTATCGGGGTCGGTTTAGGGATTATTTCCGGTTATTATGGAGGCATGATTGATAATATTTTGATGCGTATCGTGGATTTTATTATGATTTTGCCAATTATGTTAATTATTATTGTGTTCGTTTCCGTGATTCCTAAATATAGTATCTGGTCCTTTATTTGGATTATGTGTGCGTTTTATTGGGTGGGAAAAGCGCGGTTGTTCCGCAGTAAAACGTTATCTGAAGGGCGCCGAGATTACGTTAGTGCCTCTAAGACAATGGGAACAAGCGATTTTAAAATTATGTTTCGAGAAATTATGCCGAATTTAAGTTCATTAATTATTACGAACTTAACGATTAATTTCGCGGCCAATATCGGGATCGAAACAACGTTAACTTTCTTAGGCTTCGGGTTACCACAAAGTGTCCCAAGTTTAGGAACCTTAATTGGCTACGCCAGCAGTGGGGATGTATTAGTCAATAAACAATGGGTTTGGTTACCTGCATCAATTCTAATTTTAGTCTTGATGTTAAGTATAAACTATGTTGGACAAGCATTTAAGCGCTCAGCAGATGCACGACAACGATTAGGCTAATTAGCCAAAAAATGAGGGAGGAAAAGAGATGAACAAGAAACGGATTTTAGGTGCAATCACGTTAGCTTCTGTGTTAGTATTCGGGTTAGCTGCATGTGGTGGCGGCAATAAAGGCGGGGGCAATAAAGCAACGGAAACAGAAGACATTTCAAAAATGCCAATCGCTGTTAAAAATGATAAAAAAGCAATTGATGGCGGGACATTAGATGTCGCTGTAGTTATGGATACACAATTCCAAGGACTTTTCCAGCAAGAATTTTATCAAGACAACTATGATGCACAATACATGCTTCCAACGGTACAACCATTATTTAACAATGATGCAGACTTTAAGATTGTCGATGGGGGTCCTGCGGATCTGAAATTAGATGAAGATGCCAATACAGCAACCATTAAATTACGTGACAATTTGAAATGGTCTGACGGTAAAGATGTAACGGCAGATGACGTGATTTTCTCTTATGAAGTCATTGGTCATAAAGACTATACAGGGATTCGTTATGATGATAACTTTACGAATATTGTTGGCATGGAAGACTACCATGCTGGTAAATCGCCAACCATTTCTGGCATAGAAAAAGTCAATGATAAAGAAGTTAAAATCACTTATAAAGAAGTTCACCCAGGAATGCAACAATTAGGTGGCGGTGTTTGGGGTTCAGTTTTACCAAAACATGCCTTTGAAGGAATTGCTGTTAAAGACATGGAATCAAGCGATGCAGTTCGTAAAAACCCTGTGACTATTGGACCATACTACATGAGTAATATTGTGACAGGTGAATCTGTTGAATACCTACCAAATGAGCATTACTACGGTGGTAAACCTAAATTAGATAAATTAGTGTTCAAATCTGTTCCTTCTGCGAGCATTGTAGAAGCGATGAAAGCGAAACAATACGATATTGCATTATCAATGCCAACAGATACGTATCCAACATACAAAGATACTGAAGGGTATCAAATCTTAGGACGTCCCGAACAAGCCTACACGTATATTGGCTTTAAAATGGGCACGTTTGACAAAGAAACCAATACAGTGAAATACAATCCAAAAGCTAAAATGGCAGATAAAAGCTTACGTCAAGCCATGGGCTATGCAATTGACAATGATGCAGTCGGCCAAAAATTCTACAACGGCTTACGAACAGGGGCAACAACGTTAATTCCACCAGTCTTCAAGAGCTTGCATGATAGCGAAGCGAAAGGCTATACGCTTGATTTAGACAAAGCGAAAAAATTATTAGACGATGCTGGTTATAAAGACGTAGACGGCGATGGCATTCGCGAAGACAAAGAAGGCAAACCACTAGAAATCAAGTTTGCTTCAATGTCAGGCGGCGAAACTGCACAACCACTTGCTGATTACTATGTCCAACAATGGAAAGAAATTGGCTTAAACGTAACGTATACAACAGGACGCTTAATTGATTTCCAAGCATTCTATGATAAATTGAAAAATGATGACCCAGAAGTAGATATCTATCAAGGCGCGTGGGGCACAGGTTCAGATCCTTCACCAACCGGCTTATATGGTCCAAACTCAGCCTTTAACTATACACGTTTTGAGTCAGAAGAAAATACTAAATTACTTGATGCGATTGATTCAAAAGCATCATTTGATGAAGAAAAACGTAAAAAAGCCTTCTACGATTGGCAAGAGTATGCCATTGATGAAGCGTTTGTAATCCCAACGCTTTACAGAAATGAAGTCTTGCCTGTCAACGACCGTGTAGTTGACTTTACTTGGGCAGTTGATACGAAAGATAATCCATGGGCAACGGTGGGTGTCACTGCGGAAAAACGTTAAACAACGTTCCGCTGATTTAATAGAGATAGAACGAGGTCGGGACAGAAGTGTTTAACTCCGAGAAATAAGGAGGAGTTGCTTCTGTTCCCGACGTTTATCAGTTTTTGAGCGTGGCGCAAAAATCCAAAGTGATTTTTGTCCCACGCTCTTTCTATCTCTTACGTAAACAAACGCTTTTGTCTCAGTCGTAGCTCTATTTATTTATTTTTTTCTAAAAAATAATGAGAACACAGTGAATAACAGGCTTTTTCTGAATAGAACCATTTAAAAAAAGTGAAAAAAAAAGTATAATGAAACAAGGTGTAAATAAATGTAAAGGAATGTGGAGAATGGACAATCAGTTAACAACAGAGTTAAAAGAACGTTACGGCATTGTTTTCCATGATGTCAATCTATTAGAGCAAGCTTTTACTCATTCATCCTATGTGAATGAGCATCGCTATTTAAAATTATCCGATAATGAACGTCTTGAATTTTTAGGAGATGCAGTTTTAGAATTAATTGTTTCACAATATTTGTATTTAAAATTCCCAGAACTTCCAGAAGGAAAATTAACGAAGATGCGCGCAGCCATCGTTCGGGAAGATAGTTTAGCCAAATTTGCGAAAGAATGTCACTTCGACAACTACATTTTATTAGGTAAAGGAGAAGAAGCATCGGGCGGACGAACACGTGCATCATTATTATGTGACTTATTTGAAGCCTTTTTAGGTGCCCTCTACTTAGACCAAAAAGTTGGCGCAGCCAAGAAATTTATTGAAGACGTTATTTTTCCGAAAATTGATGCCGGTGCTTTTTCACATGAGATGGATCACAAAACACAATTACAAGAAGTTTTACAACGCAAAGGCGATGTTTCAATTGAATATCGCTTAATTAAAGAAGAAGGCCCTGCTCATGACCGCACCTTTTTCACTGAAGTTTACATGAATGGTGAACTCATTGGGTTAGGCCAAGGAAAATCGAAGAAGTTAGCTGAACAGGATGCCGCTGAGCGGGCACTGAAAAGTATTCCTCAGTAAGGCTGGAAGGAGCAATATTCGTGTATTTAAAACGAATTGAAATTACAGGATTTAAATCATTTGCAGATAAAACCATTATTGAATTTGAAGATGATGTGACAGCAGTGGTTGGTCCGAATGGAAGTGGGAAAAGTAATATCACGGAAGCCGTTCGCTGGGTATTAGGTGAACAATCTGCGAAAAACCTTCGCGGTGGCAAAATGAACGACATTATCTTTGCCGGTTCGGAAGGTCGTAAGCCGCTAAATATTGCGGAAGTTACCGTGACGTTAGACAACAGCGACCATTATTTAGCATTGGATTATAGTGAGATTAGTGTCACCCGTCGTTTAAAACGAACGGGCGAAAGTGACTTTTTTATTAATAAACAAGCGTGCCGTTTAAAAGATATTCAAGATTTATTTATGGATTCAGGGTTAGGCAAAGAATCTTTTTCAATTATTTCGCAAGGGAAAGTTGAAGCGATTTTTAATAGTAAACCTGAAGACCGTCGTGGGATCTTTGAAGAAGCAGCGGGCGTTTTAAAATACAAACAACGGAAGAAAAAGGCTGAACAAAAGCTTTTCGAAACCGAGGACAACTTAAGCCGTGTCCAAGATATCATTTACGAGTTGGAAGACCAATTAGTTCCTCTAGCCGCCCAAGCAGATGCGGCTAAAAAGTATTTAGCTTTGAAAGAAGAACTTACCGAAATTGATGTCAATTTAACTGTGACCGAAATTCAAGAAGCAAAAGTTATTTGGGAAACGAAAACGCAAGAATTAACAGCCATTGAAGAAAAGTTAGCTGGCGCAAGTAAGCAAGTCCATGACCTAGAAGGCAAATTGGTACGTTTACGCAGCAAGCGCAATCGTTTAGATGAACAAATTGAAACGGAACAACAACAATTATTACAAGTGACAGAAGCGTTGAAACAAGCAGAAGGACAAAAAAATGTTTTAATTGAACGTTCCAAACACACCTCCCAAACGGCAAGCGAATACGAAGAGACATTGGCAGAAACGGCCGAAAAAATTGTTCGTTATCGAGAAGAATTGCAGACGCTGGAAACAGCAATCGCAGAAAAAACGGCACAACGTCAGACGTTAAAAGAAGCATTGGTTTTGGCAACGAAAGATGTTGAAAAATATAGTAAGTCTTCTAAAGAATTAATGGAAGAATTGCGCAGTCAGTATGTGGAAGTCATGCAAGAACAAGCCAATACAGCCAATGACTTAAAATATTTAGAACGACAATATCAACAAGAAACAGCTAAAAATCAACAATCGCTAGCAAAACACGAAGCGCTAGAAGAACAGATGGTTGAAGCTCTCGCAATGAAAGAGACGCTAGAAAAAGAGCAAAAAGTTGCAAAACAAGGCTTACAAGAACAGTTGGAAGAATACACTGCGTTGAAAGCAACGCTTGAAGCTAAGCGTGAACGATTAGCACAGCGTCAAAACGATATGTACCAAGCGATGAATCAAGTGCAACAAGCGAAGGCACGCCAAAAAAGTTTGCAAGAAATTCAAGAAAATTACGCTGGCTTCTATCAAGGCGTGAAAGCTGTATTGCGTCACAAAAACCAATTAACTGGGATTGTTGGCGCAGTGGCTGAGTTAATTGAAGTGCCTAAAGAATATACGTTGGCGATTGAAACGGCCCTAGGTGGTGCGGCGCAACATATTGTTGTGGAAAATGAGAAAGATGGTCGAGCAGGCATTACCTTCTTAAAACAACAACACAGTGGCCGGGCAACCTTTTTACCATTGACTACCATTAAGCCGCGCTCTGTATCGGCGATGGTTCAGAATCGTTTGGCTGGTGCACCGGGCTTCGTGGGGATTGCCAGTGAATTAGTTCGTTATCCAGAACAAGTACAAACCGTTATTCAAAATCTCTTAGGCGTCACGATTTTAGCGGCAGATTTAACGAGTGCCAACCAGTTAGCAAAATTAGTCAATTACCAATATCGTGTTGTCTCATTGGAAGGCGATGTGATGAATCCTGGCGGTTCGATGACTGGGGGAGCCAATAAACGTGGCAACCAAGGAAGCCTATTTTCACAAGCGCAAGAACTTCAAACAATTACTGAACAAATGACTCAATTAGAAACACAACTAAGAAGTGTAGAACAAGAAGTCCAAGCGCTCTCGCAAGAAGTGAAAACAGCCACGGAACGTGCAGAAATGTTGCGCTCTGCTGGTGAACAAAATCGTTTAAAACAACAAGAAATTGACAATAAATTAGCCAATCAAACAGAAACGATTACTCGTTTAACAAAAGAAAAACGTCTGTTTGAATATGAATCACGGGAATTGCATCAATTCTTAACCGAATATCAAACGAAAAAAGCCACATTGACAGAGCAACAAGCAAACTTAACGGCAACGAAAGAACGTTTAGATGCTGAAATGAAACAAGTGGAACAAGAAGCTAGCCAAATGGAAACCTTTAAAGCCCAAGCGCAAGAACGCTTGACGACAGTTCAAGCAGAACAAGCAGTAGCGGCGGAACAATGTGCCCATTTTGCTCGTCAAAAGCAAGACAAACAAGAACAATTGGACGAATTGTTGATTCGAGAAACGGCCATCCGTCAACAGCTACAACAATTAAGTAGCCATTCTAGCGATCACCAGTTAACCGAAGAAGGCTTAGCGGCACAAGTCGCGCAATTAGCGGAGAAACAAACAGCGTTGCAAACGTCTTTACAAACGGCACGTAGTCAACGACAAGCGTTGCAAGAAGAAGTAGACGAGTTAGATACAAAATTAGCGGAAGAAAACAAACGCCAACAACAGTATTTAGCAGATAAAACACAAATTGAAGTCCTAAAAAATCGTGCAGAAATGCAATTAGATAGCTCATTAAGTTACTTACAGGAAGAATACAGCTTAACCTTTGAAGCTGCCTATGAAGCGTATTTCCCAATCGATGATTTAGCGCAAGCACAGCAAACAGTGAAACGCCTAAAACAAGAAATTGAGCGGTTAGGACCTGTTAACTTAAGTGCCATCGAGCAATTTGAACAAGTCGATGAACGCCATCAATTTTTAGTCAGTCAACGAGATGATTTATTAAATGCGAAAGAACAATTATTTGAAACCATGGATGAAATGGACCAAGAAGTGAAAGAACGGTTTAAAGAAGTCTTTGAAGCAATTCGTGGCCAGTTCAAAGTGGTATTTCCTAATATGTTTGGAGGCGGACGGGCAGAACTGGTGCTAACCAATCCAGAGGATCTCTTGAATACAGGGATTGAGATTGAGGCGCAACCACCAGGGAAAAAATTACAACATTTAAGCTTGTTGTCTGGAGGCGAACGGGCATTAACGGCGATTGCGTTACTCTTTTCAATTATTCGTGTTCGACCAGTTCCGTTCTGTATTTTAGATGAAGTAGAAGCAGCTTTAGATGAAGCCAACGTTGCTCGTTTTGGCCATTATTTAAGCGAATTTGAAGATGGCACACAGTTTATTGTGGTGACACATCGTAAAGGGACAATGGAAGCCGCAGATGTTTTATATGGCGTGACTATGCAAGAATCTGGGGTTTCAAAAATCGTTTCAGTTCGCTTGGAAGAGGTCAAAGAAGGTGGCGCAATTGAAAAAAGCAATTAGCCAGAAGCAAGGAGGAGCGAACGTTTGATAAAATTAGTTGCTATTGATTTAGATGGAACATTATTAAATAGCCAAAAAGAGATTTCTTTACGGAATAAACAAGCACTGATGGCTGCGAAACAAGCAGGCGTGAAAGTTGTTATCTGCACAGGTCGACCTTTGGCAGCTATTGGTCCTTACTTAGAAGAATTAGGTTTACAAGATGAAGGCGATTATAGCATTACTTTTAACGGCGGGTTGGTTCAAAAAAATGATACAGGGGCCATTATTGAGAAAACATTGATGCCCTTGGAAGCGATTCATGAGCTGTACCAATTAGCAACCACACTCAACATGCCGTTTGATGTCTTATCCGATGAGGTCGTGATGCAATTGCCTTCTGCACCTAATTATCCTTCAATTTATAGTTCTCTAAACAAATTATTAACCTTTGAGTCCTACAAATTAGAAGAGTTAACCCCGAATCGAATTTATAATAAAGTTGTTGTTGCGATTGATGAAGCGTATTTAAATGAACGCATCAAGGAAATTCCGGCCTCTTTTTATGAGCGCTTTGAAATTATTAAAACGCGAAATAACTTATTAGAATTTATGCCAAAAGGGATTACGAAAGCATATGGTATTTCCTTGTTAGCCAAAGATTTAGGAATCCGTGCAGAAGAAATCATGACCCTAGGGGACGAAGAAAATGATTTACCGATGATCGAATACGCTGGCTTAGGTGTCGCCATGGCAAATGCGATTCCATTAGTTAAAGAAGCCGCAGATGTCGTCACAGACACGAATGACCAAGATGGCGTTGCCAAAGCGGTCGAAAAATATATTTTAACGCCGTTGGAAGGAGGCCAATAAGAATGGGATTTTTTGATAAAATTAAAAAAGCTTTTTCCGCTGAGAAAAAGGAAGAAGAAAAACAAGAGATAATTGAAGAAACAGTAGACGAAACACCTAGTGATGAATCAGCGCCTGCTGAATCAAAAGAAACCGCAACAGAAGAGGCGCAAATAACGCCAGAAACGACAGCAGAAGAAGTTGCAGAAACAGCCGATTTAACAGATAACGCTGAAATGGAAAAATTAGCTGATGTAGAAGAAGCGTTAGATGAAGAGCCAGAAGAAATCCTGACAGAGGAAACACAAGAAGTTGTTATGGAAGCGCCTGAGGAAGAAAATAGCGTCGTGACTCCGTTGGCAGAACCAACAGACACGCAGGTTTCAGAAGAAATTGAAGAGTCAAAAGAAGAGCAGGTCCAAGAAAAATATGAAAAAGGCTTGGAAAAAACGCGTAAAACATTTGGTCAACGGTTGAACGAATTGTTTGCTAATTTCCGAAGCGTTGATGAAGATTTCTTTGAAGAATTAGAAGAAACGTTAATTGGTGCAGACGTAGGCTTTGATACATCCTTAAAAATTACAGAAGCCTTGCGGCAAGAAGTGAAACTGCGAAACGTGAAAAAACCAGCTCAAGTTCAAAATACCATCATTGAAAAAATGGTTGATTTGTATGAAGAAGCAGGAATTAATGAAAATAATGCGATTAACTTACAGCCAAATGGCTTAACCGTGATTTTATTTGTTGGTGTTAATGGAGTTGGTAAAACAACCAGCATTGGTAAATTAGCCCATCAATACAAGTTGGAAGGAAAGAAAGTTTTAATGGCCGCTGCCGATACGTTCCGAGCGGGCGCCATTGATCAATTAGTTGTTTGGGGTGAACGGGCTGGCGTTGAAGTTGTGCGTGGGAATGCTGGCGGCGACCCAGCAGCGGTCGTTTTCGATGCAGTGGAACGTGCCAAAGCAGAACAGGCCGATGTTTTGCTAGTGGATACAGCAGGTCGTTTACAAAATAAAGTCAACTTAATGAAGGAATTAGAAAAAATCAAACGAGTCATCCAACGAGAAATTCCAGATGCGCCTCACGAAGTACTCTTAGTCGTGGACGCAACTACTGGCCAAAACGCGATGACGCAAGCCAAACAGTTCAAAGAAACAACCGATGTCACTGGCTTAGTTTTAACCAAACTAGACGGAACAGCCAAAGGTGGTATTGTCATTGCTATTCGGAATGAATTACACTTGCCAGTGAAATTAGTTGGTCTAGGTGAAGGCATTAACGATTTAGAACCATTCAATGCCAACGATTTCGCAATGGGCTTATTTAAAGGCTTATTAAAAGATGTTTAGTTGTAGAAAATAAACAGGTTTGGGAAGAACGTGGGACAGGAGTATTTAGCTTCAAGAATGAAGAAGCTACTCCTGTCCCGCCGTTTATTTTAGGATTAGGACGGATGTTCTAAGTTCTTCCTAAATCGTTTCTGAAAAAATGAAGGAGTGAGGGAGAAGATGACAGAACAAATGTGGATTGAGAAGTTAGGATTAGAAGCGCATCCTGAGGGCGGTTATTTTAAACAAACCAATAAAAGTGAACAATTGATTCCGACCAAACGAGGCGAACGGGCATTGCATACAGCGATTTTGTTTCTATTAAACACAGAAAGTCCGTCACATTTTCATCGTTTAAAAGCGGATGAATTATGGTTTTTTCACGATGGTCAGCCATTAACCGTTCACTGTATTTTTCCTGATGGAACGTATCAAGCTGTTCAGTTAGGGAAAGACTTAGTTCAAGGACAACAGCTTTCGTTCTCAGTTCCTGCCGGCACAATCTTTGGCTCTACAGTAGCGACAGGATTTGCGTTAGTCAGTTGTGTAGTTACACCAGGCTTTGAGTTTGAAGACTTCGAGTTATTTACTCAAGCGGAATTGTTAAACGATTATCCACAACATAGTGAAATCATTCAGCGCTTGGCTTATCGAGAATTACCTTAAGAAAACGTTTTAGTAACATTTCTTTTATGAATATGCTAGTATAAATCAAACAAGCTTGTTGATTTTGTCGCAACGCACACTTAGCTGTCGTAGATGATTAAAAGAAAGGGATGAATCACATGGGCACAATGGTTTTTGTTAATTTCCCAGTAGCGGATGTCCAACGTTCTACAGCATTTTATGAAAAACTTGGATTCAAAAAGAACGAGGAATTTTCAACAGAGGAAGCTAGTTCAATGATGTGGGATGATCAATTTTGGATTATGTTGTTGAACCATGACTTTTATGGAAAATTTATCCAAGAAAAGCAAATTATTGATGCGCAAACAACCAGTGGAGCATTAATTTCCTTTAGTTTAGAGAGTGCCGAAGCCGTAAAACAGTTTGGCGAAACCGCCAAAGCTAACGGAGGCAACTGCTACCGAGTTGATATGGGAATACCAGAAGAGCAAATGTATGGCTTAGAAGTGCAAGATTTGGATGGCAATAGCTTAGAACCTGTCTGGATGAAGATGTAAAAAGATCCGCAAAATCTCTACAGATTTTGCGGATCTTTTCCTACAAAAAACTATTGTAAATTATTGGCATTAGTTGCTTCAACACCATAAGAATCAGCTACTTTTTTCAAGCTAAATCCTTTTCCGTAGACTTCACTCGCACTCATTGAAATCAAAAAGGCTTCTTCATCAATCTCAAGAATGGCTTCTTTTAAGCGGGGAAAATCTTTTTCACGAATGACAGTCATTAAGAGCATGCCTTTCGCGCTTCGATAACCGCCTTCGATTGGCACCAAGGTCACACCTTTATCTAGTTCACGTAATAAGCGTTCTTGAATAGCGACATATTTTGGTGAAATAATCATCACATTCTTCGAGCGAACCAGGCCAACTTGAATCATGTCAACGACACGACCAATTGTAAATAAACAAATTAAAGAGAATAACACAATATCTGCATTAAAAGCATACATTGCTGATAAAATGACTAAACCATCGACGAATAAAATAGCAATACCTAAGGAAACTTTGAAGTATTTATTGACAATTTGTGAAATGATTGCTGTCCCACCAGTTGAAGCATTGCCACGGAAAACTAAGCCTAGGCCAGCACCTGTAATAATACCGCCAAATAATGCTGCTAGAAAAATATTATGTGTTAAAACAGGCATCCCCGAAGTAATTCCTACAAAAAATGGATAAATAAGACTGCCATAAATGGTTTTGACACCGACCTCTTTCCCAAGAAGTAAGAAACAAAGCATTAAAAGAGGAATATTGATGGCGTAAAGAACAATGGCGGGACTAATCCCGAAAACATAATTAATAACAATACTAATGCCATTGGCTCCGCCTGCGACAAGTTTATTTGGCAATAAGACCGCATTGATTGAAATGGCCAAAATGAATGCACCGACTGTTACATAGGCGGTGTCTTTTAAACGTTGGGCTGTAAAAAATTTGTTCATAAAATACCTCCAATTATTTATTAGTTTAGTGAATGATGACATAAAAAAAGACAGAACATGAGAGACAAGCCTAATCGACTTATGTCCCACACTCTAAATCTTTAACTAATCAACTGAACACTTTTTCCTTATACTAACATGAAATACGACAAGAAAACATAGTGAACAAACAATTTTTTGGAAAAGCCCTCAATTTATTGAAGGCAAAAAAGTCAAAAAGCGGCCAGCCCAAATAGCTTCATGATGTTGGATAATTTGTGCCGCGGTTAAATGTCCATTATCCAAGGTGGAAGTGGTTTTCGGTGTCATCAAACACGTATAGCCTAAACCATGAGCCATCCGAATTGTAGTGTCCACACAAAACTCGGTTTGCACGCCAGCAATTTCTAACGTTTGAATGGCTTGTTCCGTCAATAAATCATTTAAATTTGTTTGGTAAAAGGCATTCGCATGTGTTTTGCGGATGAAAAAATCTGTGGGCTGTGCATCCAGCTTTTCAAAAAGTTGCCAAGAGTCTGAGTCAAAAGGTAATTCGGTTTCTTCATGTTGAACAAAAATAATGGGCGCATGGTGTTGGCGGTAGACAGCAATACGCTGATTGACTTTATCCAACACTGCTGGTAGACGGTACAATTGCTGCGTCGGACTTTCGATGCCTTTTTGAAAGTCAATTAAAAGTAATGCACGATTTTTCATGAGTAATCACCACTTTCTATAAACTAGTTGTGTTCAGTATAACGGAAAAAGGCGCTCTCTAAAAGTGTCTCGAAAATTCCCAAGCGAACGTTCAAAAAAACAGCATATTTACTCGTTTTCCTATATAATAGTAAGAGAAACAGATAGTTTGTAGAAAGAAAGGCGACAAGATGAATTATAGAGAATTAATGCAAAAGAAAAATGTTCGTCCTTACGTATTGATGGCTCGTTTTGGTTTAGAAAAAGAAAACCAACGTAGTACACGAGAAGGGCTTTTAGCGACAACTGATCATCCCACGGTTTTTGGTAACCGTTCTTATCATCCATATATTCAAACAGATTTTAGCGAAACACAATTAGAACTAATCACGCCTGTAGCAAATAGCGGCACAGAAATGCTTCGTTTTTTAGATGCCATTCACGATGTAGCTCGTCGTTCGATTCCAGAAGATGAAATGCTGTGGCCATTAAGTATGCCGCCACAATTACCAACAAAAGATGAAGAGATTAAAATTGCTAAATTAGATCAATATGATGCAGTGTTATATCGTCGTTATTTGGCAAAAGAGTATGGCAAACGAAAACAAATGGTCAGCGGAATTCATTTTAATTTTGAATATGACCAAGCCCTGATTCAGCAATTATATGATGAACAATCCGAAGTGACAGATTGCAAACAATTTAAAACGAAAATGTACATGAAAGTTGCCCGTAACTTTTTACGTTATCGTTGGCTAATTACGTATCTTTTTGGGGCTTCACCAGTTAGTGAAGATGGCTACTTTAGGGTCTACGACGACCAACCGCAAGAACCCATTCGCAGTATTCGGAATAGTACGTATGGCTACAGAAATCATGACAATGTGAAAGTATCGTATGCCTCATTGGAACGCTATTTAGAAGATATTCATCGCATGGTGGAAAATGGTTTACTTTCTGAAGAAAAAGAATTTTATGCGCCTGTGCGCTTACGTGGCGGGAAACAAATGTCTGATCTGCCTAAAACAGGTATTCGCTATATCGAGTTGCGTAATTTAGACTTAAATCCTTTTTCACGTTTAGGCATTGTGGAAGATACCGTGGATTTCTTACATTATTTCATGTTGTATTTATTGTGGACAGATGAAAAAGAAGAAGCGGATGAATGGGTAAAAACTGGCGATATTTTTAATGAACAAGTGGCTCTTGGTCATCCTCATGAAACGATTAAGTTAATTGCAGAAGGCGATCGGATTTTTTCAGAAATGATTGATATGTTAGATGCTCTAGGCATTCGCAAAGGCAAAGAAGTTGTCGGTAAGTATTATCAACAACTGCGGAATCCACAAGACACCGTTTCTGGCAAAATGTGGACGATTATTCAAGAAAATTCCAACAGTGAACTGGGAAATATTTTTGGAAACCAATATCAAAGTATGGCCTTTGAACGCCCTTATCAATTAGCTGGTTTCCGTGAGATGGAATTATCCACACAAATTTTCTTGTTTGATGCGATTCAAAAAGGTTTGGAAATCGAAATTTTAGATGAACAAGAGCAATTTTTGAAACTGCAACATGGCGAGCACATTGAATACGTCAAAAATGCCAACATGACTAGCAAAGATAACTACGTGGTACCATTGATTATGGAAAACAAAACCGTGACAAAGAAAATTTTGTCTGCAGCAGGGTTCCATGTGCCTGGCGGTGAAGAATTTTCATCTTTTATTGAGGCACAAGAAGCACATTTACGCTACGCCAATAAAGCGTTTGTCGTGAAACCAAAATCAACGAATTACGGTTTAGGAATTACCATTTTTAAAGAAGGCGCTTCGTTGGAAGACTTTACGGAAGCGTTACGGATTGCTTTTAAAGAGGACACAGCGGTTTTAATTGAAGAATTTTTACCTGGAACAGAATATCGGTTCTTTGTGTTAGATAATGATGTAAAAGCCATCATGTTGCGCGTGCCAGCCAATGTTACGGGAGATGGCAAACACACTGTAGAAGAATTGGTGGCCGCTAAAAATAGTGATCCATTGCGGGGGACCAATCACCGTGCACCACTAGAGTTAATCCAGTTAAATGATTTAGAAAAACTAATGTTGAAAGAACAAGGTTTAACTATCTATTCTGTGCCAGAAAAAGAGCAAATCGTGTACTTGCGAGAAAATTCTAATGTTAGCACGGGCGGGGATTCGATTGATATGACCGATGTCATTGATGATAGTTATAAACAAATCGCCATTGAGGCCGTAGCTGCTTTAGGAGCCAAAATTTGTGGCATTGATTTAATCATTCCTGACAAAGACGTAAAAGGCACGCGTGATAGCTTAACGTACGGGATTATCGAAGCGAACTTTAATCCAGCCATGCACATGCATGTGTATCCTTACGCTGGACAGGGTAGACGCTTGACAATGGACGTTTTAAAACTTTTATACCCAGAAGTGGTTCAATAAAAAAAGAATACCGCCAAAAAATTCATAATAGATTTTTTGGCGGTATTCTTTATAAAAACGTTTTCTTGGTGAACCCAATAGGTTATACTAAAACTATTACCAATGAAAGTTGTATGACGGTGGCTCTGAGTTAGAGAGGCAGGTGATGCCTATGTGTATCCGATGCACTTTAACGAAAGGAGCATTTTTTTGTCAATCGAAGCGACATTGGAATTGATGATTAGTTTTGCAACCCTTGTTGCGTTACTGATTTTCGGTATCCTTGAAGCAACGAAAAACAATAAAAAATAACCGTTCATAAGCTTGACAGGCCGAACGGTTAAACAGTAATAAAAACTTAACTCAGTAAGCCACCAGTTCTTATAACTGGCGTTGGTATAAAGGAGAGGTATGTTACCCGCATACCTCTCTTTTTCATCTTTATAATAGCATAATTCTATTATAAATGGAAGCGCTCATAACTTTCCTTGAGATTTTTATGAGTGAAATAGTTTTTGCCAAAAGCCTTTTTTAGCTGTTGGCTCTTCTTTTGGCGTTTCTGTTGCTTGAGGATATTTTTCTGTAACGTCAATCACAGGTTCATCGACTGCATGTTTTTCAGCTAACAGTAAGCCGAGAGAGTCAGGGTTGTTCTCCACAAAATTGTTAACAATCTTAAAGTTTGCGCCATGCTGATTTAATAATTTAATATAGGTACTTTGCAGGTCAGAAGAGATTTCGCCATTTAAAAGTACTGTAACTTCAGGATGCTTCGCTAATTCTTCTAATAAATGTTTTTGGTTCTGTGCATCTTTCATTTCAGCGACGGTCATGGAGAGACGGCAGCGTTCACGAAATGTGCCCATGTATTTGTGTTGTTCTTCAGGATTAACGAGGGGCGTACCGTACATTCCTTTATCCAGACGTTGTTGTAAGTCATCATTCGCCATTCAGTAACACTCCTTTCCTAACGTTTCCCTCCATTATAGCATATCTTAGATAAGTCGTTGGTCAGTCGGCTTGAGAAGAAGTTTTTAATAAAGGAAAAAAAGTGGTTGCATTTGTGATGGTTTTCTCATACACTGTAACTAAGAATGAGAATCATTCTCAATTAAATAAAAATGGAGTTTTCTCATGAAAAAGATTGGTTTGTTTGTTCTACTATTACTTTTCAGCTTATTGTCATTAGTGATAGGGGTGAAGGACATTGCACTTTCTCAGTTGTTTCAATTAGATGCACAGCAACAATTTGTTTTATTTACCACCCGTGTTCCCCGCACGTTGAGTTTAATCATTGCTGGTAGTACGATGAGTATTTCTGGCTTGATTATGCAGCAACTCACACAAAATAAATTTGTCGCTCCTAGTGTCGCTGGAACAACCGATAGTGCAAGGTTGGGTATTTTAGTCGCAATGTTATTTTTCCCAACAGCTCCGTTTCTCTATCGAACGGCAATTGCTTTTATTTTTGCGCTAAGCGGGACCTTATTATTCTTAGCGCTCATTCGATTATTACCAAGTAAGAATCAAGTGATGGTCCCTTTGGTGGGCGTGATGTTTGGTAACATTCTAGGTTCAATTGCCACATTTTTTGCCTATCAATATCAATTGGTTCAAAATATGTCTGCTTGGTTACAAGGAAATTTTTCCACAGTTATGAAAGGGAATTATGAATGGTTATTCTTAATGATTCCTTTGTGGTTTGTTATTTATTTATTTGCTTATCATTTCACTGTCGTTGGTATGGGTGAAGCATTTGCAAATAGTCTTGGCGTCCATTACCAGCGAATTCAGTTTTTAGGTTTGACGCTGGTTGCTTTAGCAAGTGCCATCGTTTTATTGATGGTGGGGAATATTCCGTTTTTAGGGGTTGTGATTCCCAATCTCGTGTCTTTACGTTATGGCGATCATATGAAAAATACCTTGTGGTTAACTGGGATTTGCGGGAGTTTGTTCTTGTTAATCTGTGATATTTTAGCACGAGTATTGATTGCCCCCTATGAAATTCCTGTCAGCGTGGTTGTCGGAACATTAGGGAGCATTTTGTTCATTTTATTATTACTAAGGGGGCGCAAACAATGAAACGGCCTTTAAAAAAATGGCTTTCATTACTTTTGCTTTTAGCTGCCGTAGTAATTGTGAGCCTTTGTTATTTAACTTATAACACGTATGGCAATTGGTCCTTTGCTTTGGCGTTACGAGGCAAAAAGTTATTGGCTTTTATTTTTGTCGGAATCGTTGCGGCTTTTTCAACTATTAGTTTTCAAACAGTCACGCAAAATCATTTCCTAACGCCAAACATTTTAGGGATGGATTCCTTGTATGTCTTTGTGCAGACGGTGTTATTTTTTCTTTTAGGAGGCGCACAAGCGTTAGGTCAAGTAAGTCTTGGCTCGTTTTTGATGAACGTCTTTTTAATGGTGTTTTTAAGTACTAGTTTATCGTATTTTCTATTACGCAAAAATCAATCCGATTTATTTTTATTATTGATGATTGGCATGATCTTAGGTACTTTTTTCAGTAGTATTAGTACGTTTTTACAAGTGATTATGGATCCTAACGAATACGACTTACTCCAAGGAAAGTTGTTTGCCAGTTTTGGTAACGTCAATAGTCAGTATCTCGTTTTCGTTGGTGTGGCGGTACTCATGATTTGTGGGATACTTTGGCGGGAAAGTTACCGTTTAGACGTTTTACATTTAGGGAACCATCAAGCCCAGAATTTGGGGATTGCTGTGAATCAGTTTCAATTAGTGTTGTTGTGTTTGATCAGTAGTCTGGTCGGCTTATCAACAGCATTAGTGGGACCGATTACATTTTTAGGTTTTATCGTGGCCAATATGAGTTATCAATTCATGAAAACCTATCGCCACCGAGAACTGTTTGTGGCAGGGAGTTTAATAGCAGTCTTTTTACTGGTGTTTGGTCAATTGATGGTTGAACAGGTCTTCCATTTGAATACCCCGCTAAGTGTGGTGATTCAATTTGTTGGGGGCGTTTATTTTATATGGAAAATTATTGCAGAAAGGAAGCAACGCACATGATCCAGATGAGTGATGTATCAAAAAAATATGGAGATAAATTTGTCGTTTCAGATATTGATTTACCTATTTCTGAAGGCAAATTAACGGCCTTTATTGGACCAAATGGCGCTGGGAAAAGCACGCTGCTAGCCATGATGAGTCGCTTAATTCCCAAAGATACCGGGGAAATTTATCTGGACAAGCAAGAAGTAAAAACCTGGAAGCAATCAGCTTTTTCACAAAAAATTGCCCTTTTAAAACAAGCCAACGGTGTACAACTTAAATTAACTGTGCGAGAACTGGTCAATTTTGGTCGTTTTCCTTATTCCAAAGGTCGCTTAAAAAGCGCTGACCATGAAAAAGTAACAGAAGCACTGGAACAATTGGGCTTAACTGAAATGGCGGAAGAATACATTGATACCCTTTCTGGAGGGCAATTACAACGGGCGTATATTGCCATGATTTTAGCCCAAGATACCGATTATATTTTATTGGATGAGCCCTTAAATAACCTCGACATGAATTATGCGGTTCAAATGATGCAGATTCTTAAACGCTTAGTGGATGAACTAGGAAAAACAATTCTGATTGTTCTACATGATATTAATTTTGCCGCAAGCTATGCAGATGAAATTGTCGCCATGAAAGGCGGAAAGCTCTATGCGCATGGCGCAACAGAAGAAGTTATTCAAACAAGTATTTTAAATGATCTTTATGAAATGAATATCCGGATTTGTGAAATTGAAGGAAAACGCTTTTGTCTTTATCACTAAATCGGGCAATTTAAAAATAACGTTTTTGGAGGAAAAGAATGAAAAAGAAATTTTTAGCAATGATGGCAGTTTCAATGATGGGACTGTTGATGTTAAGTGCTTGTCAAACAAATAAAAAAACAGCAGATTCTGCAACAACAGAAACAACAGCTAAAACGGAAGTCACAGTCAAAGACACCAATGGTCAATTAACCGTTCCCAAAAATCCTCAGAAAGTCGTTGTTTTTGATAATGGTTCCTTGGATACAATGGACGCACTAGGTGTCGGTGACCGCGTGGTAGGTGCGCCAACCAAAAATATCCCTGCGTATTTGAAAAAATACCAAAAAGTTGAATCAGCAGGCGGCATTAAAGAACCAGATTTAGAAAAAATCAATCAACTAAAACCAGACTTAATTATTATTTCTGGTCGGCAACAAGATTATCAAGAACAATTAAAAGCCATTGCGCCAACCATTTACTTAGCTGTAGATGCCAAAAATCCTTGGGAATCAACGAAACAAAATATCGAAACGTTAGGCACTATTTTTGATAAAGAAGAGGTAGCCAAAGAAAAAATAACTGGCTTAGAAAAAGAAATTACTGACGTAAAAAAACAAGCAGAAGCTAGCGCGAATAATGCGCTTGTTGTGTTAGTTAACGAAGGACAACTTTCCGCTTACGGAAAAGGCTCTCGTTTCGGTTTAATTCATGATACATTTGGCTTCAAAGCAGCAGACGATAAGATTGAAGCTTCCACTCATGGGCAAAGTGTTTCTTACGAATATGTTTTAGAAAAAAATCCTGGGATTCTCTTTGTGGTAGATCGCACCAAAGCAATTGGTGGCGACGATTCAAAAGATAACGTCGCTGCAAACGAATTGATTCAAAAAACCGATGCTGGTAAAAATGATAAAGTCATTATGCTTCAACCAGATGTTTGGTATCTAAGCGGTGGTGGATTAGAATCAATGCATTTGATGATAGAAGACGTTAAAAAAGGATTAGAGTAAAATTGTTTTAGAAAAGAGGAATTGAAACCTCTTTTCTTTTTTTAATGAAAAACAAAAAAGTTTTAAATTAAAAATGTGGTTGACGCCCTCGAAAATGTTTGCTAAACTATCCGTAAATCAGTATGATTGATGAAACAAATAAAAGAACAAAATGTGATGAGAAGGAAAGTACTTTTTAAAATAGCTTGCAGAGAGCCTCGTTTGGTGAGAAGAGGTAGTGACGTTAAAGGGGAAAATGGCCTTTGAACAGGTTGGTTGAAGCCGTTCGCTTAAACCAATTCAGGTGCGCCTGTTATAGCGCTACAGTATGATTGTACTGGAAACGAGCGGATCTTTTTTAGCGAAGAGATCAACAAAGGTGGTACCGCGATTGCATAAGCATTCGTCCTTTTTAGGACGAATGCTTTTTTTATTTGTTTAAAAAATATGAGGGGGCAACAACATGAAATTGGGGAAAAAAGTAGTAGGTTTGATTGCAACAGGGTTTCTTTTAGCCGCATGTGGCGGAACCAAAGAAGCGGCAGAGAAAGTAGATTCGGGAAATTTAGCAGCTGAACAAAAAATCAGTATTAGTTCACCTGCACCAATCTCAACATTGGATACAACACAAACAACAGATAAAAATACCTTTACAATGGCACAACATTTATTTGAAGGCCTTTATCGGTTTGATGATGATAGTGCCACGGTGCCAGCTCTAGCTAAAGATGTCAAGATTAGTGACGATGGGCGCAAGTACCACTTTACCTTGCGGGAGGGGATTAAGTGGAGCAACGGCGAGCCAATCACGGCCCAAGATTTTGTTTATTCTTGGAAAAAACTGGTGACACCAGCGACGATTGGACCGAATGCCTATTTACTAGACAGTGTTAAAAATAGTTTTGAAATACGCAACGGTGAAAAGTCAGTCGATGAATTAGGGATTTCAGCCCCTAATGACAAAGAATTCATTGTTGAATTAAAACAGGCCCAACCTTCCTTCTTAGCAGTCGTTTCGATTGCTTGGTTAGCGCCACAAAATCAAAAATTTGTCGAAGCGCAAGGCAAAGATTACGCCTTGGATAGTGAACATTTACTTTATAGCGGGCCATTTACGCTAGCCAATTGGGATGCGACTTCAGATACTTGGACATTGAAAAAAAATCCAGAATACTATGATGCGGATCAAGTGAAACTGGAAGAAGTTGCGGTTAGTACAATCAAAGAAGATAATACTGGGATTAACTTATATCAAGCGAATGAACTAGACTTAGTTCGCATTAACGGACAATATGTTCAACAATATCAAGAGGATCCAGGCTATGTCAGTCATCCAGATGTGGCCAACTACTTCTTAGATTTCAACAAAAAAGAAGGAACGCCATTAGCGAATGTTCATTTACGAAAAGCGATTGGCCAAGCAATTGATAAAGAAGCCTTAACACAAAGTGTCTTAAACGATGGGTCAAAACCCCTCAACGGATTGATTCCAAGTAAACTTTATGCGAATCCAGAAACAGATGAAGATTTCCGAGCATACAGTGGCGAATATTTGAAAAATGACGTCAAAAAAGCCCAAGCTGAATGGACGAAAGCCCAAGCGGATGTCGGTAAAAAAGTGAAACTTTCATTGCTGGCGGCAGATACAGATCAAGGAAAACGAATTGCTGAATATGTTCAAAGTCAGTTGCAAGAAAATCTGCCAGGTTTAGAAATTACCATTTCATCGCAACCAAGTAATAATGTGAACCAATCGCGACGTGAAAAAAATTACGAGCTGTCTCTTTCGGGATGGATTGCCGGCAGTAGTGAATTAGACTCTTACTTTAACTTATACGCAGGAGAATCAAGTTACAATTATGGCAATTATCATAATGCCAAATACGACCAACTGGTAGAAGAGGCACGAACGATTAATGCCAATAATCCAGAGAAACAGTTTGCAGAATACAAAGAAGCGGAAGACATCTTGTTGAACCAAGATGCTGCCCAAGTACCGCTGTATCAAAGTGCCTCAAATTATCTAATCAATCCTAAATTGAAAGGCATTAGTTATCACTTGTATGGGGATTATTTCCACTTGCGCAATGCTTATTTAACAGAATGATTCAGGAAGAAGGAGTAAGAAATGGAAAAATTAGTCGAACGATTTTTAACTTACGTGAAAGTTAACACCCGTTCAGATGCCAACAGTCAAACCACACCGACGACGGTCGGTCAAGTGGTTTTAGCCAAAATGATTGAAACAGAACTTCATGAATTAGGCTTGGCCGATGTGCATTATAACGAACAAAACGGATTTTTAACGGCACGGTTGCCTGGTAACCAACCTGCAGCGAAGAGTATTGGGTTGATTGCACATCTGGATACGGCGGATTTTTCAGCAGAAAATATTCGTCCCCAAGTCATCACTAATTATGATGGCCAAGATGTCCTCTTGAATCAAGAACAAGGCATCGTTTTATCGGTTGCTGAATTTCCAAATTTAAAAGAGTATCAAGGGGAAACGTTGATTACTACAGACGGAACCACACTTTTAGGAGCAGATGACAAAGCGGGAATTGTCGAGATATTAGCTGCTGTTGAGTATTTTTTGACACATCCAGAAGTAGCGCGGGGGGATGTTTGGCTCGCCTTCGGTCCAGATGAAGAAATTGGACGCGGGGCCGATCAATTTGATGCACCGAACTTCCCAGTCGCTTTTGCGTATACGATCGACAGTGGCCGTGTGGGGCATTTCGAGTATGAAACGTTTAACGCTGCTCAAGCTGTGATAACAATTGAGGGAACCAGTGTCCATCCGGGAACGGCCTATGGTTCGTTAGTAAATGCCATTAAATTAGGCGAACAACTTGATCAATCACTACCGCAAAAGGAAGTACCAGAACAAACACGTGGAAATGAAGGATTTTATTTACTCAATAAATTTACAGGAAGTATTGAAAAAGCAGAACTTGTCTATATCATTCGGGATCATGATCAAGAAAACTTTCAAGCGAGAAAGCAATTTTTGGAAAAACAAGTCCAACGTTTAAATGCGCTGGCGGATAAACCCAGACTAACAATTACTTTCCAAGACCAATACTATAATATGAAGGAAATCATCGAAAAAGATTGGACTCCTGTAGAATTGGCCGTCCAAGCAATGGAAAGTTGTGACATTGAACCAATCATCACACCATTTCGTGGCGGGACAGATGGTTCTAAGATTTCTTTCATGGGCATTCCCACGCCTAATCTATTTACAGGTGGCGAGAATTTTCATGGGCAATATGAATTCATTACCGTTGAATCAATGGCCAAAGCTGTTCAGACGATCATTGCCATCATTCGCTTAAACGCTAATTAAAGAAACACGCAAGGGAAATGCCGATTTTCCTTGCGTGTTTCGCTGTTTTTCGGTAAAGTATGTAGAAAAGTAGGGAGTTTTGCTCATGAATTATCCATTGATTTTTGCAGAAAACCAACGAATTGAAACCGAACGCTTGATTTTAAGACCTGTCACATTAGCCGATGCAGAAGATATGTACGAATATGCTTCAGATGAGGAAACGGTCCGCTATGTGTTTTTGAAAAACCAAACAATCGCTGAAACACGACAAAACATTGCTAAATATTTTATGGGAGAACCTTTAGGAAAATATGGGATTGAAGTGAAAGAAACGGGCAAAATGATTGGCACGATTGATTTGCGGGTCAATGAAACCAATAATATTGGAGAATTAGGCTATGTCTTGAACCGTGCCTTTTGGGGCAAAGGCTACATGCCTGAAGCCGCGACGGCGTTAGTTGAACTGGGTTTTGCAAAAATGAAACTCATGAGAATCTTTGCTTTACATGATCAAGACAATCCAGCTTCTGGTCGTGTCATGGAGAAAATTGGTTTTACCTACGAAGGAACACTGCCCAATGCTCGAATTAGTAAAGGGAAAATTGTCACAGATGTTTATCGTGGGATGACACTGGAAACATGGCAAAATCGACAAAAATAGAAGCGGAAGACAAGTTAAGAGAGGAATTAGAGAAATGTTGATGTTTACAGAAAAAGAATTCGCAGCCTTTGAAGTTGCTGGATTAGATGAACGAATGGCGGTTATCCGTGCGCAAATTCAACCGATTTTTCAAGAATTAGACACATATTTTGCCGAACAACTAGCGCCTGAACTAGGAACGGAGTTGTTTGTCCATATTGCGCAACATCGCCGTCGCACCGTGTATCCACCAGAAAATACTTGGTCAGCACTTAGTCCGAATAAGCGCGGGTATAAAATGCAGCCGCATTTTCAATTAGGCATTTGGGGCGACTATGTGTTTATGTGGTTGTCATTCATTGATAATCCTAAAAATGAAAAGCAGATTGCGCAAGCCTTTTTAGAGAATCAGCAATTATTCCAAGCATTACCAGAAGATACGTATGTTTCCTTGGATCATACGGTTCCTCAAATTACTCCGCTGCCAGAAATGGATTTAGAAAAAGCCTTAACTCGTTTTAGAGATGTAAAAAAAGGTGAGTTTGAAATTGGGCGCATCATTCCCAAAGATAGTGACTTGTGGCAAAACCCTGAAAAAGCACGCGCTTATATGTTGGCAACCTATCAACAACTCCTGCCATTGTATCAATTAGCTGTTGCCCAATAAGAGAAACAGACAGTTGTTTTGTGTTTTAGTGTTATTTTATCGAATTATCCAATCGTCAAAAATGAGAAAAGCTCACAATGTTAGTTTTAAACACTAACATTGTGAGCTTTTATGGGGTTTGGCTAGTAAAAATTTAAGAAATTAAAGATGCTTTTTTTAAAAAAGGGGATAGTTTTTACTGTTTTCCCTTATTTCCTTTAAATAACGTAGCTTAAAAGACACGATATATAAGGAACTTGTTGAAATAAGGGGTATCAACTGGAAAAAACTGTTGTTTTGAAGAGCCTTTTCTTTGCTATCATAGTGGTATATAAAAGGTTGTGAGAGATATTTAAATGCAAAAGGAGGTTTTTAAATGAAAAAAAAGCGTTATTTAATGATTGCGTGTCTACTATTTTCCCCTAGTTTATTTATAAATGTTGAAGCGTCTGATGGTGGTTCTAGTTCGGTGGGGATTGAATTTTACCAAAATCCGACAACACCCGCTCCTAAAGATCCCCCACCGAAAACAGATGCGCCAGCTGCTGATCCCAAGGAACCAGCTGGTCCTCCGCAAGGAGATCAACGAAGTGGTGGTTCGACACAGACCACCACAACTGGCTCAACGCTCCCTCGTACAGGGAGCAAGAGTCAGGCAAATTTGAGCATTCTCGGCTTCGCCTTAATTGGCTTGGCGGGAATCGTACATAGAAAGAGGGGACGACATGAAGCGAAATAAATGGCAACGTCTTGCAGCTATTGGCTTATGTAGTTCTTTGCTAGTGAACGCCTTTTCTGGTATGACGGCAGTTGCGGAAACCGTGACGATTGAAAGTAGTCCGACCGCCGAAAGCAGTGCCAAGGCAGAAACACCAGCAAGTAGCGTGAAGGAAGAAACAACGAAAGCCAGTACGGAAAATAGTCAAGAGACGACTGATACGAGTCAGGAAGAAGAAACGAAAGAAGCGGAACAAAAAGAAAAAACGGAAATCGTTCAAGAAGAAAATATACTTGAACCATCCAGTGTTCAAGCGAAAATTATGCCTAGGGCATTTGTCTGGGCAGCTACAGGGGCAACGAATAAAACTACGGTTCGTCTCAATGATGTAGTTGATTATCGGTTGAAATTTGAAAATATTACAACAGATGACACAAATTCAGATATTGTTGGTCCGATTCGAATTGAATCAAAATTGGCAGCAGGAATGACTAGACCCACTTCAGTTATTATTAAAGTTGGCCCCGAGGAACAAAATGTAGTTCTAGGGGAAGGCTCTCATAATGCCAATAGTGGTGGCGAATATTTTGTTTGGACAGAGTCCACTAGGACGGTCACTGCATTTATTAATCGTCTACACGGGAGAACTTCTGGAAATACTGGGTATATCAAAACGTTGTATTTTCAGACAAGAATTACTTCTGGTATACACAATGAAAAAAATATATCGATTCCACGATTCGATTTAATGGTTTTGGTGCAGTCAATAGACGAAATGAAATGACATATGTGGATAAATTTGCTGGTAATTTAGGTTTAAAAGGGAGTTTAAAATTTTACGATGAGGATGGACAGTCTAGTAAGGAACAAATGAGCCTTTCCATGAATCCAGTACTATTTAAATCAACCAACTCTAAAGTTGAAGGAACACTGTTAAGATATCCTTTAACTATGACAAACGCTGGCAATGGACTTTATAGTTTTAATACAGGACTAAAAACTGTAGGCACTAGTAATGGGGGTTCGTGGCTTTTCTTTAGTAACGACATTGCGATTAATTTTGCTACAGCTACCACCAATAGAATTGATAAAATTGTGTTAACGCCGCCTAAAACAACATTTCCAGATAGCCGAACAGGTGTGATGACTTCCAGAGCATATACATCAACAACTTATACGAGAAGCAACTATGATATTTCAGCATATAACTTTACTAAAGCGACTGGTAAGACGTGGCGCATAACTAATCTTAATCCTCATAGCGGAGTAAGTACTAATATTATGTTTAGTGACAATCTTGTGGGAACAACAGGACAATTTAATGCAGGAAATAATAGTGCAACGATTACCTACTATATTTATTACAAAAAACTTTATGAGAATTTTGTTAATAGTAGTGGACAAAAAATCGCACCACCCCCGGGATTCACTCAGGGTAAGAAAACAGTTATAAATAGTGAAGCGTACACTTTCAAACAAGCAGGCACCTTACCAGACACCTACACAACAGGTGGTAAAACCTACAAGTTCAAAGGTTGGTACAAAGGTAAAACAAAGCCAAGTACCTTGACAACTACCAAAGCACCAAGCTATGCGGTGACGTATGATGGGAATGATGACTTGAATGTGGTGTATGAGGAAGTAGTCACCAAAACCTATACATTACCTAGCAAAGAAATTACTTTTGGCTATGTAGACGAAAAAGGTAATTTAATCACTCCTGCTAATTTCACATTGAAAGCAACGATGTCTGAAACAACGAAAAGTGGTACAACAACACCTTTTTCAACGATTACAGGAACCAATGTAACGACAACGAATCTTAAAAAATTAACGATTCCACAAAAAGTCTATACCTTACCAGAGTCTGTGGAAGGTACCACATATGGTACACGAAGTGTTACACATGAAATTCCGAAATACTATCGCACCATTTCAATCTCACCAACGGCAACTTATACAGGGGATAAAACGAAATATCCACTTGCGAATGAGGTCAGAAAAGATATTGTAAATCCAAGTACGGTTGTTAGTTCAAGTCCTGGTACAAATGCATATGAATTAGGTAAAACCAGTAATACATCATATAACACCAAACAATATTATTGGAACTGGGATACGACTGAGACACTTT
Organism: Enterococcus sp. DIV0546; assembly: GCF_051712785.1. Lineage (NCBI taxonomy): Bacteria > Bacillati > Bacillota > Bacilli > Lactobacillales > Enterococcaceae > Enterococcus > Enterococcus sp. DIV0546. The sequence continues at coordinate 2,507,646 of NZ_JBIOPO010000001.1, read as the reverse complement.
ATGCAATGGGTGTTTACTCTGGTAACGTAGGAGCGACTTACAATTTAGCTACCCCAGATAAAACTGTTTATTATTATTTAGAAAACCGCCGTGTTACCGAAAACTTCGTAGCCACAAGCGGTGCCAAAATCACACCGCCCACAGGTTTCACCCAAGGAAAACAAACGGTGATCACAAGTGATGATTATACGTTCAAACAAGCTGGCACCTTACCAGATACCTACAAAGTCGGCACAAAAACCTACAAGTTCAAAGGCTGGTACAAAGGTAAAACCAAAACCGAGCCCTTGAAAACGACGAAAGCACCAAGTTATGGGGTAACCTATGATGATAATGATGATTTGAATGTGGTGTATGAGGAAACAAAAGAAAAGACCACGACGATTCCAGCCGTTACGTATAAATTTGGTTTTGTCGATGAAAAAGGTGCTTTAGTCGCACCAACGAATTTTAACATGACGACCAGTTTAACAACTATCATGAATGGTGCGCCGAAACAAGTCGGCACAGCTGGTGGCGTGAATAATGGTAATTTGAAACAGTTAACGATTCCGAGCCAACAACTAACATATACACCAACGGTTAATCCTGCTTTTTCTGGTAGTACAAATTTTCGCGTAACTGTTCCTAAACAGTATAAGTTGCCGACAGTAAAACCAGGCACGTACTATACAGGCTCTAGCACCACTTATCCAATTGCTACGACAAAATTTAGATACGTAGGTGGCGCATTACCTGATAGTCGTTTAGAAACAGATGGTAAAGAGTATGGTTTATTTGCAACAACCACGGCTCACTCTTATCAAATGTATCGAGATTATTGGATACCAGATACAACTAAAACCTATTTTAGTGGAGCTTTATCACGTGTAACTGCAGATGGGAATACACCTGCTTATTACACCACAGATGAGACCATGTATTATTTCTTAGAAAACCGCCGTGTCACCGAAAACTTTGTAGACACAAGCGGTGCCAAGATTACCGCACCAACAGGCTTTACCCAAGGTAAAAAAACGGTGATTAGCAGTGATACGTATCATTTTAAATTGGCGAAAGAGTTGCCTTATAGTTACTACACAGATGGCAAAGCTTACCAATTCAAAGGTTGGTACAAAGGCAAAACCAAACCAGCAAAATTAGAAACAACACGCACGCCTGAATACGATGTATCCTATAATGACGACGATGATGTCACCACTATTTATGAGGAAATTAAATATGGCGGTAACACCGTACAATTTGGCTTCGTGGGTGAAGATGGTCAATTAATTAATCCGACTGGTTTTAAAGTAACAACAGATGTTGTTCAGACGATTGATGGTGTAAGTACTACTTTAAACACCTTGACAGCTGGTAATGCAACAGGAAATCTTAAAACAATGACGATTCCGCAAAAAACATATCCGTTAGGCACAACAGCGAATTATTTTGGTACGAAAAATTCTTTGATTGAAATTCCGAGACAGTACCTCAATATTACCTTTAAAAAGCCAACAGATTACCAAGGAAAAGAATATCCAGTGGCTGAACGAGTCGAGCATATGTTTACGGGCGCCCCATATAACAACCCTGCAGAACCGCTATACTACACGGTAACAAAAGTCAAGAATCAACAGTATAAATTGCGAGAAATAACTTGGGAAGAGACAAACCAAGCCTTCTCCAGTCTCTATAAAACGACGTTGATTCGATCAAGCACTACGCCAAATGGAGTGGAAATGTATCCGACAGGTACCATATATTATTATCTGAAAAACCGCCGTGTCACCGAAAACTTCGTAGACACAAGCGGAGCCAAAATCACAGCACCAACAGGTTTCACCCAAGGTAAAAAAACGGTAATCACAAGTGATGCCTATACGTTCAAACAAGCAGGCACCTTACCCGACACCTACACAACAGGTGGTAAGACCTACAAGTTTAAAGGCTGGTACAAAGGTAAAACCAAAACCGAGCCCTTGAAAACGACGAAAGCGCCAAGCTATGGGGTAACCTATGATGACAATGACGATTTGAATGTGGTGTATGAAGAAGAAATACCAACGGCTAGTGTCACATTAACTCGACCAAAAGAAGTGATCGATACGAATACCAATGTAATCTGGACAACAACGATCACGAATACCAGCAAAGCACCCTTACAGAATCTTACCTTGAAAAAAGGGCCCAATTGGTCAGCTGGTCTGACGATCCCGACCTTCATGGAAGTGACACCAGAAGGAGAAACGACAAAATCAATCCCAGTAAATAGTACACTTTGGACAAATGGGGTTTCTTTACCAAATGCCGTTCCTATCGGCAAAAAAGTTTCAATTGCTTTCACAACTCGCGCAACAGGGAAACCAAACACTGTTTTGAAAGCAGAAGTTGTAGTATTTGGTGGTATTAAAGATAGTACAGTGGATAACTTCGTGAGAATTCGTCCAAATGATCAAGAAGTAGTCACGCCAACGACCGAAGGCTTCATCAGTGTGCCAACCTTCGACTTCGGCCAAGTGGGCGTTGCAGGAAGTAAGCAACAACACAACTTGAAAAAAGCCGCGGATTACTACGGTAACGGTACACGGAATCCGTATGTCCGAATCAAGAAAACGCAACCGAATTGGAGCCTAACGGCGCAACTGTCGCAACCGAAATCAGCGACAGACAGCTTGCCTACAGCGACCCGCTTATTATTAGGGGCGGCACCTGTCTCTAGCTTCACCAATTACAATCAACCAACCGAGTTGAAAAATGCGGTCGGTACCACGAGTGCCATTAGCTTAACAGCCAACAACACGGCGACAAGTATTATTGCCAACAAGCAATTCACAGGTAGTAATGTTTATCAGTTGGACTTCACCTTCAATAATGTCAAACTTGAAGTGCCAGCCAATCAAGGTGTTAAAGGGCAACAATACAAGGCCGCGGTTACGTGGAATCTTGTGACTGGACCTTAACAAGAATACGTGAATAAAAGCTAAACCGCCCTCAAAAAGTCTAACTTTTTGAGGGCGGTTTATTATTTTTATGGAAAGCCAATTTTATCTAACGGATAATAACGAAAAGTCAAAACACCTTCCACACTCTCTTGTTTAACAAAGCCAAAGTAACGACTGTCATCTGAGCGCGGGCGATTATCCCCCAAGACAAAATACATGCCTTCTGGAACGGTCAGGGATTGGGTGGCTTCTAAGGTCTCTAGCGTAAAATCTTGGGTATAATTTTCATTTTTAGAGACATTTCGTTTAGCACTTGCTAAGTAATCTTCACTGAGTGATACACCATTAATATAAAGGGTATCATCGCGATACTCGACTGTTTCGCCAGGTAAACCAATTAAACGTTTGGCTACTCGTTGGCCGTTGCGAGGACTAGGGAAAGCGATAATATCAAAGCGCTGTGGCTTTTTAATCGAGGTCACCCATAAACGGTCGTTGTTATGAAGTGTTGGTTCCATTGAAGAGCCGTTCACCGCAGCAGGGGAGAAAACATAGTGTCGAATCAGCAAGACAGCGACGACTAACAAAACCAACTGAACCAATCGTTTTAATAATGAGGACATGGACTTCACTCCTTTGTCCTTTTAGTGTACTACAGACAAGGAAAAGAAAAAAGTTTTCCCCTTAAGAAAGGTGTGCTAAAAAACGTTTCATAAAGCGTTGGCGAATTAAAATACCAACATAAGCAGCTGCGACAGCCTTGATGATACCAGGAATAATAAACGGAGCAAACCCGCCTGCGAAAGCATTTGGCCACGGCAGATTTGCGGAATATTTCAACCAAATCATGCCAAAAACCAAGGTAACTAAGGCGCCGGCAATATTTGCGATAATGGCCCAAGTATAGTTAAAGGTTGTTTTTTCTAAAATATAACCAGTTAATAAGCCGTTGAAGATAAAGCCGATTAAATAGCCGCCAGTTGGTCCAAAGAGTACACCGAACCCGCTAGACATCCCAGCGTAAACGGGTAAACCAATTAATCCTAATAAGAAGTAAATTAAAATAGCGTAGGTCCCTGTTCGTTTGCCCAAAACGGTAGCGGTTAAGCCGATGGCAAATGTTTGTCCAGTTAAGGGGACAATCCCCAATGGAATTGTAAATTGTGAAAGTACAGCAATAATCACAGCGAACTCTGCTGCTAAAATTAAAGAGCGTAACGATGCTTTATTCATAAGAAGCCTCACTTTCTATTGTTAACCAATTATTTTTATTTGGTTAACAATAGTTTAGCGGAAGTAAACAATTTTGTAAAGAGGGCAAAGAAAAAAACCTTGCCAAGAAAGGCAAGGTTTTGAAAGAAGGTAAGAACCGTAGTTCGACCTTTTGAAATCTTAAAGTTTTTGGTTGTAGTATTCAACGACAAGTGCTTCGTCGATTTCTGGGTAAAGTTCATCACGTTCTGGTAAACGAGTGAAGCTACCTTCTAATTTTTCAGTGTCAAAGCTTACGAATGCTGGACGTCCAACAGTTGCTTCAACTGCTTCTTTAATTGTTGAGATGTTTTGAGATTTTTCACGAACACCGATCACTTGACCAACTTCAACGTGGTATGATGGAATATCAACACGTTTGCCGTCTACAGTGATGTGGCCATGGTTAACTAATTGACGTGCTTGACGACGAGTAGTTGCAAGACCTAAACGGTAAACAACGTTATCTAAGCGTTGTTCTAGTAAAACCATGAAGTTAACACCGTGTTTACCTTCTTTGATTTTGCTTGCTTTAATGAACAACGTACGGAATTGACGTTCGTTCATGCCATACATATGACGTAATTTTTGTTTTTCAGTTAATTGCATTCCGTATTCAGAAACTTTACCACGGCTGTTAGGTCCGTGTTGTCCTGGTTTGTAAGGGCGACGAGCTAGTTCTTTACCAGTACCTGATAAAGAGATACCTAGACGACGAGATACTTTCCATGATGGTCCAGTATAACGAGACATTAAAAATTCCTCCAATAAATAAATGTTTTTTTGGAGTAAAATAATTAGATGAAAAATTCATATTCGTTCAGTTCATTCTTCAACCTTCGCCTTTGCAGCCGCGGTTACGCAGTTGAACCAAGTTTGGCAATGAACTGTTGACGAGTTATTATTCTTCTGCTGCAATTATTTTACACAAAATCTAGTATACTTAATAGGATAGGAAACGTCAAGGTTTTAAAGTGAAATGTGAAAAAAAGGTAGACAAAAACACTTTTCCTCATTAGAATAAGGAGAGATGTTTTGAAAATATAAGTTGAAAACGGAATGAAAGGGAGTTTACAATGAAGTCTGGTTCACCATTGTTTGAACAAATTGATAAATCCATCGACAAGAAAGTGAATTTATTCTCAAACAGCTTTTCCCGCTACGCTGTTCGTGCAATGCTTGCTTGTCTATTTTTAACGTTGGGAACAGCCGTTGCTTTTGCAATCGCAATTAAAGGAGAAGGAATTTCTCATGGTTTAGGGAAAATGCTTTATGCCTTCATGTTCAGTTGGTCACTTGTGATGATTTTATATATGAATGCCGAACTTGGTACCTCGAATATGTTGTACATGACTGTTGGCGTCTATCGTAAAAAAGTCAACTTTTCCTTAGCTGCAAAAATTTTATTTACCTGTATCTTATTCAATTTAATTGGTGGCGTCTTGTTTGGCTTCTTGGTATCACTTACAGTACCGTTCCAAGATTTGCCAAAAGATAGTTTCTTTTTTACATCGATTGCTGGAAAATTAGAAAAAACCACCCTACAGATTTTAGTTGAAGCTATGTTCGCCAATATTGTAGTTAATACAGCCGTATTAGTGAGTATGCGAATGAAAGATGATGCCGGCAAAGTCGCGGCCATTATTTTCATTATCTTTATCTTTGCGTTCCTTGGTTTTGAACACGTGATTGCCAACTTCCCAGCCTTCAGTTTAGCTTACTTTGCTTCGAACGGCGCAATTGAAGCTTTCACAGCTGGTAATGTTGTTCATAATCTGTTCTGGGCCTTTATCGGTAACTTTATCGGTGGTGGCTTAATTATGGGTCTCGGCTATGCCTGGTTAGATAAAGACAACAAAAACTTAACGTATTTTGATTAATTGACCAACCAACTATACTAAAACATGGTACACTGTTTTAGTATAGTTTTTTTATTATAAGGAGCGAAGGAATGGACACACTTCAATTTCAGAAGAACCCAGAAACAGCAGTAAAAATGTCTGCTTATATGAAACACCAATTTGTTTTTGCAGGCATCCCCGCCCCAGAACGTCAAGCGTTAAGTAAACAACTTTTAAAAGAAAGTCATACGTGGCCAAAGGAAAAATTATGCCAAGAGATTGAGGCTTATTATCAAAAAACAGAACGAGAATATCAGTATGTCGCTATTGATTTAGCCCTTCAAAATGTTCGGAGATTTTCATTAGAAGAGGTGGTAGCGTTTAAAGCCTATGTTCCACAAAAAGCGTGGTGGGATAGTGTGGATGCTTGGCGAAAATTTTTTGGGTCGTGGGTGGCGTTGCATCTGACTGAATTGCCAACGATTTTTGCCCTTTTTTATGGCGCTGAAAATTTCTGGAATCGGCGTGTTGCGCTGAATTTACAGTTGATGTTGAAAGAAAAGACCAATCAGGACCTGTTGAAAAAGGCGATTATTTATGATAGAACTACAGAGGAGTTCTTCATTCAAAAAGCGATTGGCTGGTCATTACGCCAATATAGTAAAACGAATCCGCAATGGGTCGAGGAATTGATGAAAGAATTAGTGTTGAGTCCTTTAGCACAACGAGAAGGCAGTAAATATTTAGCGAAAGCGAGCGAATAAGGAGAAATGATGGAAAGAAAACTTTTTGCATTTGATATTGATGGGACGTTGTTAAATTCGGAGAAGAAAGCATTGGATAGCACGAGAGAAGCGCTAGCAAAATTGCGGGAGCAAGGACACTTAGTTACGCTGGCAACTGGCAGAAGTCGTTATATGGCGCAAGAGGTGATTTGGGATTTAGATTTTACCAATTACGTATTATGTAATGGCGCCGCGGCTTTTGTGGATCATGAGCAATATTATCAAAATTTATTGCACGCTGAAGCGTTGGAACGTTTGGCACAAGACAGTGATCAACGCGGCTTAGGATTTGCTTGTGTGGGCTTAGATGATATTAAGAAGAGCAACCAGCACCGTGCTGAAAAAATGGAAATTGCGATGAACTCTTTTCATTTTCATTCACCTGCTTATGATGAACACTTTTATCGTCAAAATGATATTTACCAAGCGCTGGCTTTTTATGACGCAGAAGATCAGTGTACGTTTGAAGAAGAATACCCAGAATTTCGCTTTATTCGCTGGCATCAACATAGCGTAGATGTTGTGCCTAAAGATGGCTCAAAATCAGCTACGTTAACGTATTTAGCCAAACGTGTGGGCATTGATGCAAAAAATATCATTGCCTTTGGGGATGGCGAAAATGACCGAGAAATGTTAAGTCATGCAGGAATTGGCGTTGCAATGGGCAATGCGAGTCCTTCCATTCAAAAAGTGGCTACGATGGTCACAGATACAAATGATAATGATGGGATTTGGAAAGCCTTAAAAGAAATGAAGGCCATTTAAAAAAAACTGCGCCGTTTGTCTGAAAACAAACGGCGCAGTTTTTTTCTTTATTCGATGACTAAAACGCCCTCTTTTAAAGCAAATGGATTTTCTTTGTTAATATGATCGTAGAACATGATGCCATTAATATGATCAATTTCATGTTGAACCACAATCGCTTCGTAGTTTTTTAAACGAACTTTGTGTTTTTCGCCAGCCATGTCAAAATAACTGACGGTAATTTTGTTATGGCGAACGACATACCCAGGTACATCCCGATCGACAGATAAACAGCCTTCCCCTTCACCTAAACAGACATCTTGCACAGAATGGCTCAAAATTTTAGGGTTGTACATCACCGTACTTAATGAAGGCGTTTCGTTTTCTGGGTCGTTACTAGGAACATGGACAGCAATAATTCGTTTAGAAATATCTAATTGTGGTGCAGCTAAACCAACGCCACCACGTAATTGTAATTCTTCGGCTTTGACTGGATCTTGACTATTTTTTAAGAAAGTCAACATGTCCTCACCTAATTGTCGGTCTTCCTCAGTGATAGGGACAGGCACTTCTTCTGCCACAGCACGAAGTGTGGGATTCCCTTCACGAATAATATCTTTCATTGTAATCATTCAATGGTTCCTCCTTTGAAACATAAAAAAATTCTTCTTTTATTTATTCATGCGCTGAAATAATCAGTTATTTACCACCATTTAGTGTATCACAAAATCACCAAAAAAGGGGCTAGATTGTTTAAAAAAACTATCGAATAATAGAGATTAAGCTTGCATTTTAGCGGTGTTTCCTGTAAAGTAAGCTTGTGTGGAAACACACCATCTATCACTTGGTTTAGCGAGTCACCAACGCTTCACTCAGTGACCAGACGAATAATAGAGAAAGAGGTGGAACAAATGGCAATTTCACAAGAAAGAAAAAACGAAATCATTAAAGAATACGCACGTCATGAAGGAGATACTGGTTCTCCAGAAGTACAAATTGCTGTCTTAACTGAAGACATTAACCAATTGAACGAACATGCGCGTACACACAAAAAAGATCACCATTCTTACCGTGGTTTAATGAAAAAAATCGGTCACCGTCGTAACTTGTTAGCTTACTTACGTAAAACTGACATCCAACGTTACCGCGAATTGATCCAACGTTTAGGATTACGTCGTTAATCATTACGTATAAAGCGAGGTTCAATCAGAATCTCGCTTTTTATCTTATTGTCACTATTGAAGGTCCTCTTTGGAAAGTTTTTAGGAACTACTAACCAAATGAAAGAGCAGCAACGACTTGTTACTTTTTCATTTGTTTAGTAGCCGTCTGACTTTTCCAAAGAGCAAGAGTAAAGGAGAAGAATTATGACAGAAAAACAAGTCTTTAAAACAACTTGGGGCGGCCGCCCACTAGAAGTAGAAATCGGCCAATTAGCCAAACAAGCCAATGGAGCTGTCTTAGTACGTTACGGCGATACGGTCGTTTTAAGTGCTGCTGTTGCCTCTAAAGAAGCAAAAGATGTAGACTTTTTCCCATTAACTGTAAACTATGAAGAAAAAATGTATGCGGTAGGAAAAATTCCTGGCGGCTTCATTAAACGTGAAGGTCGTCCAAGTGAACGTGCGACATTAACCGCTCGTTTAATCGACCGTCCTATTCGTCCAATGTTCTCAGAAGGCTTCCGTAACGAAGTTCAAATCACGAATATCGTTATGAGTGTGGATCAAGATTGTACACCAGAAATGGCTGCAATGTTTGGGTCTTCCTTAGCGTTAGCAATTTCAGATATTCCGTTTGATGGACCAATTGCTGGTGTTGACGTTGGTCGTATTAATGGCGAATATGTCTTAAACCCAACGGTAGAACAAGCAGAACAAACAGATATTGAATTAACTGTTGCTGGAACAAAAGAAGCCATCAATATGGTTGAAAGTGGTGCCAAAGAAGTATCAGAAGAAGATATGTTAGGTGCCTTACTTTTCGGTTTTGATGCCATCAAAGAACTAGTGGCGTTCCAAGAAGAAATCGTTGCCGCTGTAGGTAAACCAAAAATGGACGTGGACTTATTACAAGTGGACGCTGATCTTAAAAAAGAAATTTTTGATGCGTACTACAATACAATGAAAACAGCCGTAATGACGGAAGAAAAATTAGCACGTGAAGTTGAAATTGACAAAGTAAAAGATACAGTCAAAGAAGTTTACGCTGAAAAATTTGCGGAACATGAAGAAGAAGCGCAATTACTAAAAGAAGTGAAACAAATTGCGGAAGATCTTGAAAAAGATGTCGTACGTGAGTTAATCACGATCGATAAGATTCGCCCGGATGGCCGTAAATTAGACGAAATTCGTCATTTATCATCAGAAGTAAGTATTTTACCACGTGTGCATGGTTCTGGCTTATTTACTCGGGGTCAAACACAAGCTTTATCCGTTTGTACATTAGCGCCTTTAGGGGAACATCAAATTATCGATGGGTTGGGTGTCCAAGATAGCAAACGTTTCATCCATCATTATAACTTCCCACAATTCTCTGTTGGTTCAACAGGACGCGCGGGCTCACCAGGTCGTCGTGAAATCGGTCACGGTGCGTTAGGTGAACGTGCCTTAGCACAAATTATTCCATCAGAAGAAGACTTCCCTTACACAATCCGCTTAGTAGCGGAAGTGTTAGAATCAAATGGTTCTTCTTCACAAGCAAGTATTTGCGCGGGAACATTAGCATTAATGGATGCGGGTGTGCCAATTAAAGCGCCAGTTGCAGGTATTGCAATGGGTCTTGTTAGTGATGGCGAAAACTACACAATCTTAACAGATATTCAAGGTTTAGAAGACCACCTTGGCGATATGGACTTTAAAGTAGCGGGAACGAAAGACGGAATCACTGCTTTACAAATGGACATCAAAATCCAAGGAATTACAGAACAAATTTTAACGGAAGCATTAGACCAAGCGAAGAAAGCACGGATGGAAATTCTAGAAGAATTAACAACAACGATTGCTGCCCCTCGTGAAGAATTAAGTCAATATGCACCGAAAATTGAAATGATTCAAATTAAACCAGCGAAAATTAAAGATGTCATTGGTAAAGGTGGCGAAACAATCAACAGCATCATTGATGAAACTGGTGTTAAGATTGATATCGATCAAGACGGTAACGTAAGTATTGCTTCATCAGATGCTGAAATGATTAAAAAAGCCATCAAGATTATTGAAGAATTAACCAAAGAAGTCGAAGTCGGTCAAGTTTACTTAGCAAAAGTTGTCCGCATTGAAAAATTTGGTGCATTTGTTAACCTAATTAAAGGCAAAGATGGCTTGATCCATATTTCTCAATTAGCAAACGAACGTGTGAACAACGTTGAAGATGTCGTGAAATTAGGCGACGAAGTCCTTGTCAAAGTAACTGAAATTGACAAACAAGGCCGTGTCAACGTGTCAAGAAAAGCATTATTAAACGAAGAAAACAAAGAAAAATAATTTCTTTTTAAACCAACGAAAACCAAGGAAGCTTCCTTTCTTTTCGTTGGTTTTTTCGTTGAAAACAAGCCCTAAAAAAGAAATGATAAAAAAAGCTAAAGACGATCGCCAACTCTTTTGTTTATAGTCAATTAGTGGTAAAATTAATACTATCAGTCTGAAGAATATCTGGGGTGTCTTTGTGAAAAAATTTAATCCAAATAAAAATATAATCATTACCTTAATTTTAGTCATTATTTTAGTAACCATTATTAGTTTAACTGCTGCGCAACGTTCTGAAAAAGGCAAAACCAATGTCGTTCAAGGTGGCGTCAATAATAGCGTTAGTATGGTGGATCGTGTGATTTCTTTTCCAGCTCGTGTGGTGGAAAACGGCTTGTCTTCAATGGGCAATTTAATTAACACGTTTAAAGAAAACGAACGTCTAAAAGAAAAAATTGATAGCTATAATGAATTAGCTGTCCAAAACAATAACTATAAACGCGAAATTGATAGTTTAAAACAAGAATTGAATCTGAACGAAACGTTGGCCAACTATGAAAAAGTAACTGCGAATGTCATTACGCGTTCGCCTGATACTTGGCAAGACTTATTAATTATCGATAAAGGAACCAATGACGGCATTGAAGCGGGCATGGCGGTCATGGCGCAAAAAGGGTTAGTGGGGCGTGTCATTGAAGTCAATGCAACGACTGCAAAAGTGGAACTACTAACGTCTAAAAATGTTAACTCGAACCATTTCCCTGTGCGAGTAACTTCCGCAAATGGCGAATCGTTTGGTTTACTTAAAAATTACGACAATAAGACGAATGCATTAATTGTGTCACAATTAACTGGCGATGCCACTCTAAAAGAAGGCGATGTCGTTCAGACTTCTGGCTTAGGTGGTAATTCCCCAGCCGATTTAGCGGTAGGGACAGTTATTAAAGTGAAACCAGATAGTTTTGGTTTAGATCGTGAAGTGTATGTGAAACCTTATGCGGATGTCTATGGTATCTCCGTTGTGACGGTCGTGAAAAGATCGGCAGGGGAAAGCGAATGATTCGGAAAGAGTATTTAAAATACGTCACACCTATTCTCTTGTTTTTCTTAATGTTAATTGATGCTCATTTAACAAAGTCTTTTGAAACGTGGACAAGTAATGTTTACTTCGCCAGTTCACATCTGTTATTACTTGCGTTTATGTTTGCCGTTCCTAATTTTTCTAAACGTTATTTATTAATTACTTCGTTAATTTTAGGCTTTATTTGCGATAGCTACTACATTGGCATTATCGGGATTTATACAGTCGCACTGACGCTTTCGGTTATGTTGATGTATACATTTAAAGAAGTAATTCAAACAAATTTACTAACTGGTTTTTTTGGGATCGTTATTTTTACCACGTTGTATGAACTGATTGCGGTACTGATTCAAGTGGCCTTTCATTTAGCGGATGTCAGCCCGATTTTATTTATTACGCGTGTGTTGGGCCCTACATTGCTATTGAACATGGTGTGGTATGTTATTTTATCTTATCCGCTGAAAAAACTGTTTTCCGTAAAATAAAAATTGAAAATTTTGTTCGTTTGCGAAAAATGCTCATTTGTTAGCGTTTTTCGCTTTTTTTATTTTCTTTAAATAACAAAACGATGAGAAGCTTACCCTGGAGCCTTGAAGAAAGTTGTGAAAAAAGTGAAGCTTTTTTTTGTCATTTACAAGAAGAAAATTGAAATATTACTGTAACATCCATATTATCTCAGTGACATACAGCTATGCTACAATTGCTCTATCGTTGAAAAAGAGAAATTTATTCAAATTTTAATAAATAATAAAAAAGCTTAACAAAAAAGGATTTTCGGAGGACAACAGATTGAAGAAAAGTGTATTATCGGCTCTAATGGTATGTTCCATTACCTTAACAAGCGTAGCGTTGCCATCCGCAGCATTTGCAGATGAATACGATACAAAGATTCAACAACAAGATCAAAAAATTAATGCGTTAACTAGCCAAATGTCAGATGCAGAAGCAAAAGTTGCCGCGATTGAAAATGATATGGTTGAAACGGCCAAACAAATCGATACATTAACAGCTAAAAAGAACAAGCTATCATCAGAAGTATCTAAATTATATAGTGAAATTTCTGATTTGAATGTCCGTATTCAAAAACGTGAAGTACAAATGACAAAACAAGCACGCGATGTCCAAGTGAATGGTCAAAGTGATTCAATTATTGATGCTGTCTTAGATGCAGATTCAGTAGCAGATGCAATTGGTCGCGTTCAAGCGGTCTCAACAATGATGAGCGCCAACAATGAATTACTAGAACAACAAAAAGAAGACAAAGCGACTGTTGAAAAGAAAACAAAGAATGTTGAAAAACAAATTGCTGAATTAGAAGCAGCAACAAAAGAACTAAATGACAAAACAGAATCATTAAAAACATTGAAGATTCAACAAGAAGTGGCTAAAAATGATTTAGAAGCACAACGTTCTGAAGAACAAGGGAAAAAAGACGGCTTCATTAAACAGAAAAAAGAAGCGGAAAAACGTTTAGCAGAAGAACAAGCACGCCAACGTGCAGCTGCTAAAAAAGCAGAAGAACAAGCGGCAGCGCAAGCACAAGCCGCAGCACAAAAAGCGGCAGCAGAGCAAGCGAAAGCAACAAAAGCAGCCAATGAGGCAGCAGCATCTGCTGCTGAAGAAAAAGCCGCAACACCAGCAGTAGAATCATCAACAACTACTGAAAGTACCACAACGCAAGAAACAACAACTTCAAGTACTGAAACAGAAAGTGTTGTAACAACACCTGTGGCAGCAGCACCTGAAAAAGAAAAAGAAGTTCCTGTAACTAACCCAACGACTCCTGAAAAAGGTAATGAAGCAAAACCAGGGAATGGTGGCGTGACTTCAGGAAAACAAGCCGCAATTAATGCAGCTTTAGCAGATGTTGGTAATTCTTATGCAACAGGTTGGAATCAGCCAGGCGAATGTTTAGTTTCCGTTCGTCGCTGGTTAGCGGCAGGCGGTATTAACTTCGGTTATGGTGGTCCAAACAGTGGCTATGTTGCTTCTGGTGCAACACAAGTTAGCTGGAGTAACGTGCAACCAGGCGATGTTGTTCAATATGAAAGTGCCTATAGTCCAGATAGCTGGATTGGTGGCGTGCATACTGTCTTAGTTACAGGTGTAAGTGGTGGAAGTGTCCAAATCGTTGAAGCGAACAACCCAGGAGGTTCTGGTTATGTTTCTTCTAACTCTAACTGGTCACCAGCACCACCAGCAGGATTCCGCGCTGTTGTATGGCGTTTTCCAGGCTAAATAGTCATCTATTAATAATTGATAACAAGGAGTGGTAACTAACAAAAATCGTTAGTTGCCGCTTTTTTTATTCATTTAATTTTAAATATATGCATAAAATGTATCTGAAAATATTGTAATCTGGCCATTTTTTTGCAATTATAGAGGTATATACATATTAGGAGCGGAGGAATCAGCATGAGCGGAACGCACGATACAAAACAAGCAATCGCTTCAGCTTTAATAGAATTATGTGAACAAAAGGATTTTCGTAAAATAAGTGTTCAAGATATTACCAAAAAAGTGGGCTTGAATCGCCAAACATTTTATTATCACTTTACAGATAAATATGATTTATTACGTTGGATTTATCGTCACGATGCATTGATTTACTTAGAAACAGATATTTGTTTGGAAAACTGGGAGGAACAAGCCCTGAAGTTATTAAAAGCGATTAAAGAGAAGAGTCATTTTTACTATACAACGGTGACCTCAGATTCAGAAGTTCTTCTTAATGTTTTTTCCGCTTCGACCAATCGCTTATTTATTTCATTATTTGAACAAGTCGATGTTGAGAACCATTTAACAGATAAAGACAAACAATTTTATGCGAATTTCTTTTCCTATGGATGTAGCGGCGTCTTAACGAAATGGATTCTTGAGGAATATCCTCAGACTCCTTTGGAAATGGCGACGCAATTATTCCGTTTAGCGAAAGATACAGAATTTATGGCTTATCATTTGTATGAACAAGAAGCCAATGAGTAATGTGTGAAGGATAAAAAGTTTTATGAAGGAGTGAAACGTTGTGGTAACTGTGTTATTTGTTTGTTTAGGCAATATTTGTCGCTCGCCAATGGCAGAAGCGATTTTTCGTCAGAAAGTCCAACAAGCCGGTTTAGAATCGACTATTCAAGTGTTTTCAGCAGCTACTAGCCACTGGGAAGTTGGCAGTCAGCCACATAAGGGAACCAGAAAAATTTTGGAGCAACAAGGAATTTCCTATCAAGGAATGCGGGCGACACAAATCCAGCCAAGTGATTTTAAAAAATATGATTATATCATTGGGATGGATGCGAATAATGTGGCCGATTTAAAAGCATTAGCTCCTCAAGAAGAGCAACGGCGGATTCATTTATTTATGGAAGTTGTGGCTGGTAAAGAAACCATGGACGTACCTGATCCTTATTATACTGGTGATTTTGAGGAAACTTACCGCTTAGTGGAAGCAGGTACCTCAAAATGGTTGAAAAAAATAAAAGCACAGCTGAAAGATTAGGACTATAGTCCGATAGTACTTTCTGTTTCCCCTTGGTACAATAGTGTTAACAAATTGTTCAGGGAAAAAGAGACGGGAGGGAAGTAAGATGAACAGTAGTTATTTATCCTATGTTTTTGAATTGAGTTTGTATTATTTATTGTTGATAATGAGTCTGCCGCTAGTGTATGCTGTCACGTATCATTTATCTTTTAGTAGTATGTATACAAGTGAATGGTTAATGATCTCTGTTTTCTTATCTCCGTTAGTTTTATTATTTGCAGGTATTCGTTATGGTTTTGCTCGTTTGAAACAGCAAGAACGCCAAGTGATGAAATAAAGCAAAAAATCCTTGAAAAGTGTCAAAACTTTTCAAGGATTTTTTTATTAAGCCACCCAATCGGCTAAGGTTTTTTGCTCCAATTGGAAAGCCTTTAACATATCGTCGTTGGCGTCTTTAATAGGCGTCGTTGCTGCTAATGTTCCTTGAACAGCAATTCGCGTCGTTGCTTGTAAATCGCCACAGGTAATTAAGGTAATCATATTTTGACCAGGAACGTCATCAATTAACTCAACACGGGTTGGTTCGATTTTTTCTACAGAAGTTATTTTGTATGTATAAACAGTAGATAAATCAGTGATATAAATGAGTTCGTCTTTTTTGGTTCTTTCTAAAGGTGAAAATAAGGAAACGCCATCTTCCGTTCGATGACTAGCCAAGGCATAATTGTTTTTCCCCATGACTTGATCTTCTTTCATGGTCCCCGCACCAGTTAATAAAGCGACATTTGACAATCCTTTAAAAATGGGCAAATTAATTTCGACACTTGGTATCGCAATGGCACCAATCACAGGTAAGTTTTTGTTTTCAAATTGGGCTTTCATCACCGCTTCTGTGCTCAAGGACTCAACTGAATCAAAGTCAAACGTTGTTTCACGAGCCATATTTTTCTTCACATCAGCTGGTTTCAACTTGCTAACGGCGTACGAGCGGCTATTTTGTTGAACCACCCAACTGCGTATCTGATTGTTAAAAATTAAGGCCAAGCCAATGATAAATAGTAAAACTAATAAGCTGTTGATTAACCAATTTTTTCCTCTTTTTTTCTCTTTTGGGCGCATATTCTCCCTCCTTTTAATGTATCAAGTTTACCACAATTTATTTGAAAAACCTATTTATTTTCTTTGGGGAATAGGTAAGCTTGCCGGACCTTGATTTAATAAAAAACAACTGAGCCGATTGATTTTTCAAAAAAAACCTCATTTTGTAATGGAATTTTAAAGTAAAAGAAACAAGCTTTTCTTTTGAAAATATTGTAAAATGGTAAGGAGGCTAGTAGAGGGGAGATGGGAATTTGCTTGATTTAATTTATGTACATATAGATGTAACCAGCAACGCGGTTTTATCTAAAGGAATTACCCATTCCGATTTTGTTCGTTCAATTGTGCATCATCCACAGAACTTACTATTATTAGATCCTTCTGCCGAAGCTGGCGAATACGATATGCATTCAGGCTTGAAAATTATTCGCGGAGAAGAAAGCGTCAATCGCTATTTTCAATCGCTACAACGTCGTTGGATGACTGAAGAAATTAAATGGATTGACTTTTCCGATGTGACGATGCTAAAAGAGCTAACGCCATTAGAAATTTCGGAACTTCTTTATTTTGGACACATGAAGAATAGTTTGCATTCGCCTTTCTTTTATAAGCTACAAAATGATTTTGTCTTTTTTGAATTTGCAGATCAGATGACGCGTGTCTATTATCGTTATATTGATGAATTTTATCGAATCTTTGCTGATAAAATTACACGTGTTGTTTTAGAGAAAGTGAACCAGAAAAAGGCCTTCTTTAAACGAAATACGCCTGTCGAAAAATTAAGTCCTGAATTACTTAAAAATATGAAAGGTATCTTGCAAGAAGGTGTTATTTTTTGCTTCCAACAAACGGAAGTGGATAAAGAAGAATATCGGATTCCTATTTACTTGGTGGAAGATTCACTTAGCAAGATGAAAAATACCTCTTACCAAAAAGAAGAAATTTTGGCAACGCTTGTCTATAATAGTGAAAAACGCATTTGGCACATTGAACAAGAGAATGATTTCGGTGAAATTTTTATGTTGGCCCATGAAGGCTGAGAGAGCTCTAACTTTATCAACTAAAGTAGGGCTCTTTTTGTAGCTATGATTTGGATGAGAAATCAAGTATAATAAAATGATAAAAAGGAAAGAAGGTTGTTTAATGAAAAAAATACTCTATGGCGCTCTGACTGGTTTTGCCCTCTTTTTGGTAGCTGGCTGTACATCCAAAACACCTAAAGCTGTTTCATCAACAAATGAACAAAAAGAAACAGTAATATCAACTAGCGAAACAAGTACATCTGTACAACAAGAAGCAACGACGACATCAGAGAAGACAACTGCGGTAGCTGTCTCTTTAGAAAAAGTAACGACAGCATTTGAGAAAAAATATCCAGAAGCTAAAATAACAAGTCTGCAGTTAGATACAGATTTTGGACGTTATTTTTATGAAATAGAAGGCGTGGATCAGCAAAAAGAATATCAAGTTGAAGTGAACGCAGAGACAGGCGAATTCACAAAAGAAAAAGTCGAAACCTTGGATGCTGATGAACAAAATGGCGTTAAAATGCAAGAAGAGGCACTTGATTTAACAAATATCATTTCCAGAGAACAAGCCACAACCTTGGCTGAAAAAGAAGCGAAAGTCGGCCAGGCAACAGATTGGAAGTTAGAGAAAGAATTAGGAATCACCTATTGGGAAGTGAAAGTGAAAGAGGGCCAACAAAAAATAGAGGTAAAAATCGATGCTCATTCTGGTAAAATTTTGACAACTGAGCGGGACGATTAATGGATAAAAAGTAGCTGGCATGCGTTTGAGTAGGAGTTGATTCCCTTAAATGCTGATCAGCTATTTTTTTGCTTGTTCGACAAACGTGTTTTTCTAAAGTCCCTATGGTAAAATAACGATGTATTAGTGGTTGAGAGCGTCAGAACATAGGAGGAAATTTGTTTGGCTAGAAAAATGGATTTACGTATTTGGGTAGAAGGAACAGTCGTCGCAGCAATGGCAATGGCCCTCTCTTTTTTACCGATTGAATTTGCCAATAGTGGCTTGGACCTATCGTTGGGAATGGTCCCATTAGTTCTTTATTCGTTTCGTCGTGGGTTGCTTCCTGGAGTTGCAGCAGGCTTTGTTTGGGGCATGTTAAATATTATTCTCGGTACAGCCATGAAAAATTTCTTGTCCGTTCCACAGATTATTTTTGAATATCCCTTTGCTTTTGCGTTTGGAGGAATGGGTGGCGTATTCGCTAGAAAAATTCAACTGTATTTTCAAGCGAATCGTTTAAAATCAGCCATTCGTACGATTATTTTAGGAAGTGTTGTCGCAGTCTTCGCCCGCTGGTTTTGGCATTTTTGGGCGGGTGTATTGGTTTGGGGCATGTATGCACCAGAAGGAATGAGCCCATATCTCTATTCCTTTGTTCTAAACGGTACAAGTACCGTCGTCAATTGTTTGTATGTAAGTCTAGTTCTAGGCTTATTGGCAAAAGTAGCACCGCAATTATTTGTTCCTAAGAAATAAGTTGAGTCCTAAGTCAGAAGTTTCATGGGATTTTGACTAAAGTCATAAATAAAAGAAACCACCAACCTGCAATCGCTAGGGTTGGTGGTTTCCATTTATTTTATAAAGACTTCAATATTCTAGTGAATTTGACGTTGGTGACGATTGGCTAACGTGCTGACTTTCATGACGGAAGCAACAGGAATCATGCGCAACTGTTGTTCATCCGTTTGTAAACGAACAACGATATTGTCCGAAATATTTTTTGAGACAATCCAGCCGATCACCGTTTCGAATTTATGCGCTGTAGGGACTTCTTTCAATTGTAAGACCACTAAGGATTTTTGGGCGGCAGCGACTTGGAGCTCTTGTAAAAGCGCACTGCGTTCCTTTTCTTTATTCTTTTGATCTTGAGAATCTTCTAAAAATGCCGAAAAGAAATGTTGGGAAGAGAGCGTAATCAGTTTAGAAATGCTCTTGATGGTAGCTTTATGTTGATCCATTCTTCTGCCTCCTTTACGAATAAAATAGAATAAAACTCAAATGACTAATTACCTGTATTTTACCTAATTTTGTGATAAAATTCAAGAAAATATGTTCGCCTTCAATAATTATGAGAATTTACCAACGTTTCTGTTTTTCGAAAAAGAAAGTAGTATAATGTGTGAGCATATAAGAAATACATAAGATTATCGGATGTAGTCAATAGATAGAAAAGGATGAATAGTATGTCAAAAAAACCATCAGGTTACCAAAAAAAAGTTCTCACGGTGTTGTTGGTATCGTTTGGCTTTGGCGGGTTGTTAGCGCAGTTTTCGCCGATGAAATCGGGTGGGTTTTCAAGTTGGTTTGATGATTCATATGTCAAAGCTAGTGCTGAATCAAGTAAAACAAAAGAACCAGCACCAGTTAAAATTGAGAAAAAAGTCAAACCTTTAAGCTATGGACAACAGGTCAATCAAGAAATTGAAAAGAAGCAATATGATGGACATCTGGATTTGCCGTTAGAATTGCAGACAGATGCTAAATGGAAAGACACCGCGTACGGATTTGGCAATGTAGATAAGCCGAATACAATCGAAATTAATGGCTGTGCGATTGTGTCGCTTGCAATGGTTGGTTCATACATGGATCACCAAGAAGTTACCCCTCTGGATGTGTTAGCTTGGGCAAAAAATGACTTCTTTATGGAAGGACAAGGGACGGCGTGGTCTATTTTTAGTGCATATGCTGAAATGAAAGGCTATAACTGTCAAGAAATTGGGGATATTGAAACAGTGGCAGCTTTCTTGAAGGAAGGTCATCCAGTCATTATTTCTGTCAAACCGGGCTATTTCACTACAACTGGTCACATTATGGTGATGAGTGGTGTGGATGAAAAAGGCGATTTCTGGATTAATGATCCAAACGATTCAGAAGAAAAGGGCCATTCAAAACGGACATTTACAGCCGAAGAAGTGATGAATGAAGCGTTAAACTTCTGGGCATTTTATTAGGAATAAGAAAAGGTGTGGAACAACAGGCAGTACCCTTTGTTCGCATCTTTTTTAGCAAATAAAAGGAGGCAGGGCAATGGAGCGATGTACTTGGGCAACGAATACAACTGAAGAGATGCAAGCCTATCATGATGATGAATGGGGACGTCCAGTTCATGAAGAGCAACAGTTATTTGAGTTATTGACCTTGGAAAGTATGCAAGCAGGCTTAAGCTGGGCGATTATTTTGAATAAACGAGAAACGCTTAGAGCAGCTTATGATGCATTTGATTATCGGAAAATTGCGCGATATGATGAGGAAAAAATTTTAGCTTTACTAGCAAATCCTGGTGTGATTCGTCATCGTTTAAAAATTCAAGCGACCATCACGAATGCGCAAGTTTTTCAAGAAGTTCAGGCAGAATTTGGCTCCTTTGATCGCTACCTCTGGAACTTTGTCGATCAGCAACCAATCGTTAATCACTGGCAGCACCCAGAAGAGGTTCCAGCCTCCACGGAATTATCGCAACAGATTAGTCGAGCGTTAAAAAAACGAGGATTTAAATTTTTAGGTGCCACGACAGTCTATTCCTTTTTACAGGCGGCGGGTTTGGTGAATGATCATTTAGAAACGTGTCAGTATAAATAAGTATAGAAGAATTAAAAAGGAAGGAACTAGCAAAATGAATTGCTAGTTCCTTCCTTTTTTTGCAGTGATTATGGACACTCATTTAACATCGTTGAAACAGTTTTCGCCAACTTTTCTATTAAGAATAGTGCAGGTAGTTGGGACGTTACGTCTGCAATGGAACTTTTCTCGGTTGTTATATAGTAGGGGATCGTGACTGTTGAAAGTTGAGCAATCGTGCTTTTTTCGCTATTTGTAATAGCAATTACATCAATCCCCATTTCGATAAAATAATCAATATTTTGCCGAACTTTTTGTGTTTCACCCGAAACTGATAAGGCGATAACACCCACTTTTTTAGCCGTTTCTTCGGATAATTTGCTAACGGGATGGGAAAAAAGGTGGGATACAGAAGCAGATAAATTGTAGATACTGGAAAAATAAATTTCACCAAATTCAGCTAGGACTTTGGACGTTCCTTCGCCAATAAAAAGAACAAATTCTTTTTTTGCCAGTAATTCCGCAGCTTGAACAATCCGTCCTTCTAATAATTCTTCTGATGAGCGTTGCAAAAAATGAATCAGCATTGTTTCATCTAAAGATTTTGGTTGGGCTGTTTTTTTTCGTTCGCTTAGATAATTCTTCAATTTAAATTTAAAATCTGTATAGCCTTCACACTCGAATTTTTGACAAAAACGCCAGATTGCCGTTTTACTGAAATGAATTTCATCTGCTAATTCTCGAATTGTCATATAAGGAACTTTTTCAATATTGTGGCTAATATACTTGTAAATCTCTAATTCTGTTGGATTTAATTGTGGATCGTAGGTTAAAAACAGCATGCTGATCCCTCCTGTCGTTTGTGAACGTAATGTCCTTTTTTAGGGACATGGTCTTATTTGTAGATTATAGCACTCAATCAGAAAACTAGCTATAAAGAAAGGCGCCACTTAGCTACAATCAATAGAGAAACAACTAAAAATTCATGAAACAGAAGAGAGAGTGGGGAAAAATGAGCAATAAAAAATTAATTATCAACGCTGATGATTTTGGTTACACGCCAGCGGTAACGCAAGGAATTATTGAAGCACACAAACGTGGCGTGGTTACTTCAACAACCGCATTACCAACTTCTCCTTATTTTTTAGAGGCCATGGAGAGTGCTCGAATCAGTGCACCGACTTTAGCTATCGGTGTCCATTTAACATTGACATTGAACCAAGCAAAACCTATTTTACCTCGAGAAATGGTTCCTTCCTTAGTAGATGAAGCTGGTTATTTTTGGCATCAATCGATTTTTGAAGAAAAAGTCAATTTAGAAGAGGTTTATAACGAATGGGATGCTCAAATTATTTCATTTATGAAAAGTGGTAGACGCCCTGATCATATTGATTCTCATCATAACGTTCATGGAAAAAATGAAAAGTTATTGGGCGTAGCTTTGGCACTTGCTCGCAAATATCAATTACCTTTACGTAACGCCTCGAGAAGTATTGAAACAAAAGACTATTTAGAGTTATATCAGGATGTTCACACGCCAGATGAAATGTTGTACCAATTTTATGACAAGGCGATTTCAACTGAAACCATCTTGCAATTGCTTGATATGGTTGTTTGTAGTGAAGGAGAGGTCTTTGAAATCAATTGTCATCCTGCGTTTATCGATACTATTTTACAAAAGCAATCAGGGTATTGTATGCCTCGAATTCGTGAAGTGGAAATATTAACGTCCCAAGAAGTCAAAGAAGCGATTGAAGAACGCGGCATCTTGTTAGCCAATTATGAATCGCTAGCAATGTAAATCAAAGAAGCGTGAATAGCGTGTGAGTAAGTTCTTAATCCGAGCGCTTACTTACACGCTAAATTATTGAAAGAAAGAGGACGTACATGAGTAAAGAACAACCAATAAATCTGAATATCAGTGATTTTTTAAAAGTTTTCGCTGTAGCATCAGTTATTTTACAAACGGTTTTATCATATGTGTTGACACATTCTCCGCAAACGGAAGCAATGAATTCAATCGGTAGTTTTTACCGAATGTCTAAATATTCGGCACCCATGTTTATTTTTGCAATTATTTACAACATGGTGTTAAAGAGTCAAGCTGAATCGTATCTTGAATTTTTAAAGGAAAAATTTTATGAATTGGTGCTTCCTTATGTGGTCTGGTCCAGTCTCTATCTATACGCTTTTCCTAGTTTACAACAACGAATGCCCTATGAAACGCCCCTAGGATTTCTAGGAAAAGTTCTCAGTGGTGATGGCGCGGCACATCTATGGTATGCCGTAATGATGTTGCAATTCCAATTATTTATGCCGTATTTTATTTGGTTGGCAACAAGAATTACAAAAAACAAAAAAGTGATTTTACCAATTATTTTTTTACAATCGGTGCGCATATCCTTTGGTGCTTCTGGTACCAGAAAATGATTTTTCCATATGCAGAAACTTCTCTTTGGTACTTAATAGATCGTTCAGGGCTTAGTTATCTCATTTATGGTATTTTCGGGGTCATCGCAGCGAAGTATCAGGGGGAAATTTTTACTTTCTTGAAAAAGACGAGAGTGGTGCTATTTCTGTTGTTTCTTTTTATTTTTTGGCAGGCAGTCCAAGGGAATTTATTTGATGGAACACAGATGACACCGAACGATCTACCTTATTTGGATCCTCTTCAAAGTGCCTATTGTTTACTGATTATCGGGTTGGTTTTTTATTTGGGAACGCAAGGAATAGCCAAAAAGATTCGTCTTTTACCAATGGTTAAATGGGTAGCCACTTATGCGTATCGCAGTTATTTAGCGAATGTTTTTATTTTTCAAGTGGTCTTGAAACTGGTCCACCCGTTTTTAACCAATCAACCAGTCAGCTTGGTTATTCTTGTGTTGTATATGGGTACATTTTTTGGCTCATTTGGGTTAACGGTTGTAATCGAGCATTTTTTCAAAAGCATATTTAAGTTGGGACGCCTTGTATCTGTATAGGGACATGTTCTTAAATAGAAATCATCGTCCAAAATCATGGGAAAGCATACTCAATTGTTACAAGAATTGTTACACTCTTTGAGGAATAAGTTCTGCTTATCCAATTAAATAGTAAGCTCAGTAAATAGTTAGGGGAGAAAGAATAAATGATAGGTCTTATTTTAACGGGACATGGGGTATTTTCAACTGGAATGCATCAATCAGTTAGTATGATTGCAGGAGAGCAAGCAAATGTTCAGGCAGTCCCTTTTTTCAATGATACAGGGCTTGATGTATTAGAGTCAAACATTCGTAAAGCCGTTGACTCTATGCTGGAGACGTGTCCAGCAGTGGTCATTTTAACTGACCTTTTAGGTGGCACACCGTTTAGAATTTCAATGACTGTCGCAAGTAATTATCCAAATGTCGAAGTGCTAGCAGGAACAAATTTACCGATGGTTCTTGAAGGGCTTGCATTACGCACAATCAGCACGAACGTAGAAGATTTTGTTTCAATGGTCACAGATTCAGCCAGAGACGGGATTGTTCATAAAAAACTAGAACAACCACAAGCAAATACTCAAGAAGAAGCAGACGGAATTTAACCAATTAGAAAAGAGGAGGAAGCACTATGCCGAATATTTTATTAACAAGAATTGATAATCGCTTGATTCATGGTCAAGTCGCAACACAATGGAACGGTTCTTTAGGCGCCAACTTAATTTTAGTCGCAAATGATGCAATTTCTGAGGATACAATGCGCCAACAATTGTTAAACATGGCGGCCCCTGCAGAAGTACAAACCCGTTTTTTCTCCATTAAGAAAACGATTGAGGTCATTCATAAAGCCTCAGAAAGACAAAAGATTTTTCTGTTAGTTGATAATCCTGTTGATGCATTGCGCTTGGTAGAGGGTGGTGTGCCAATTGAAAAATTAAACATTGGTAATATGCATATGGAAGAAGGCAAAAAACAAGTAGCTACCGCTGTTGCCGTTAATAAAACAGATGTAGACGCCTTTAAAAAGCTACAAGAATTAGGTGTTAAACTTTCGATTCAACGTGTACCGTCAACGCCAGAAGAAAGTTTAGATGCATTATTTTCATAAAAAAGTAATGTTGGACAATAATTTTGAAGAGAAGAAGTGGGAAGAATGATTATTCAAAGTAAAAACGTATGGATTAACGAACAATTTCAACCAGCTCAAGTTGAAGTGTCAGAACAACGAATTGTTGCAATTCTACCGTACAATGAAAAAGCTGTCGATAAAGAATACGGAGCAAATCGCATTCTTCCAGGATTTATTGATATTCATGATCATGGTTGGCATGGTGGGGATGCCAATCATGCCAATCATGAATTTATCAAAGAGTGGCAAGCTTACCTTCCAGAAGAGGGGATTACAGCTTTTTTACCAACAACGTCAACAACATTTCCAAAAGACTTGGAACATTCATTTGAAGTGATTGGTTCATTTATTGAGGAAGACCAAGGAACCAACGGGGCACAAATCATAGGGATTCATGCGGAAGGACCAATGATTTCTGAAGAATTTCGTGGCTCTCATAATCCAGAGTTATTAGTAAAACCATCCGTTGAGACATTTAAAAAATGGCAAGAGTTAGCAAAAGGGCACATAAAATTAATGACGTTGGCACCAGAAAATGATGTAGAGAATGCCTTGACTACATATTGTCATGAACATGATGTAGTCATTTCAATTGGCCATACGGCTGCAACCTATGAACAAGCAATGGCAGCTGTCGAAGCAGGTGCAAAAAGTTTTACCCATACGTTTAATGGAATGGAAGATATCAGTCACCGGAAACCAACCGCAGTAGTTGCTGCTTTGGATAGTGAAGAAACGTTTGCTGAAATTATTGCTGATGGGGTACATGTTGATTATTCATTAGTACGTGTGTTAGCCAAACTAAAAGGCAAGGACTATTTAATTGCTGTGACAGATTCTATCTGGGCCAAAGGGTGTCAACCAGGCGTTTATCCAAAACCAGAAAAAGGGATCGAAATGGTTATTGATGAACAAAATGTGGTCCGTTTAGCCAATGGCAAGTTAGCTGGAAGTACGAACCATTTAAATAATATGGTTCGCAATCTTGTTGAAAAAGCGTTGCTTCCAGAAGTGATTGCTATTAATTCAGTCACGAAAAATCCAGCTCGTTTGTTGAATGTGAACGAATCTATGGGAGAAATCAAACTAGGGCTTTTAGGTAATTTTACAATTATTGATGAGAAATACGAAGTGCTAGAAACCTTAGTAAATGGTGAAACAGTTTATAAAAAGTAGACGAAGTCTAATAGGAGGAAAAAAATGTTAGTACAGGCAATTTTGGTAGGAATTTGGGCTGGGATAGCAGGGGTTGATAAGCTTGTCTTACAGACACATATTCATCGTCCGATTGTTACAGGGCTGATTGTTGGTTTAATATTGGGAGATGTCAACACAGGGTTAATCACTGGAGCAACGCTAGAGTTAGTTTGGATTGGTGCAGTAGCAATCGGCGGTGCGCAACCACCCAACGTAGTAATTGGGGGAGTTATTGGAACAGCGTTAGCAATTATCACAAAATCTGACCCGCAAGTAACCGTAGGGTTGGCTGTTCCTTTCGCAGTTGCAGCGCAAGCGTTAATTACCTTGTTATATACAGCGATGTCACCAATTATGCATAAATTTGATGCTTATGCAAAAAAAGCAGATACAAGAGGGATCGAAAGATTGTCTAATTTTGTCCCAATCGTTTTATTCATTTGTTATTTTTTTGTAGTGTTTTTATGTATTTTCTTTGGTGCTGATAAAGCATCTAGTTTCATTTCTATTCTACCTGAATGGAGTATTCATGGCTTGAGCGTTGCAGGTGGTATGATGCCAGCAGTAGGTTTCGCCATGTTATTAAAAACGATGTGGGAAACATCCTACGTGCCGTTCTTTATTTTTGGGTTTGTTATGGCTGCCTATTTAGGATTAGATACATTAGCGGTTGCAGGTTTAGCTGTCGCAATTGCTTTATATGAATTTTACGCACAAAGAAATAATACAGTCACTGCATCAAATAATAATGGAGGGTTTGAAGAAGATGGCATCTGAAGAAACATATAATGATACGATATCCGAAAAAGTAATAACAAAAAAAGAGTTAAAAAAAATAATGTTCCGTTCGTATCTGCTACAATCTTCATTTAATTATGAAAGAATGCAAGCAGGCGGCTGGACCTACTCATTAATTCCAGGATTGAAAAAGATTCATCGTGATAAAGAAGACTTAGCTCTTTCTTTGGAAAATCATTTACAATTTATGAACACGAATCCACAATTGGTGACATTCATGCATGGTGTGATTATTGCAATGGAAGAGTCAAAAGAATCACCAAAATCCATTCAAGCGATTAAAACAGCGTTGATGGGCCCGTTAGGCGGAATTGGGGATGCGCTATTTTATTTAACCGTTTTGCCGATTGCAGCAGCGATTGGTTCACAACTATCATTAGAAGGCAATATCTTAGGACCAATTGTTTTCTTGTTGTTATTTAATATTCCGTATATGGCTGCCAAAATTGGGTTAATTAATCTAGGTTATAAAATGGGCGTCAAAGCAATTTCAGTTTTAAGCGAAAGTACCAAAAAATTATCTCGTTCAGCAACAATTGTAGGAATTTCCGTGGTGGGCGCGTTGATTCCGAAGAGTGTACAATTAACGACAACTTTTGTTTTTCGCTTGAAAGATACTAAGTTAGACCTTCAAACACAATTGTTTGATACAATCATGCCCAATTTATTACCGTTAGTGTTTACGCTGTTTTGTTTTATTATGTTGAAAAAAGGACGTACGCCGATTGCTTTAATTATTTTTACTGTGATTTTTGGGTTGTTAGGTTCTTTAATCGGGATTATATAAAAAAGATTTGGAACAATAGCGATTTTGGCTATTGTTCCAAATCTTTTTCTAAATTTAATCGAGTGATTATTCTTTATACGCCCACTTGAAGTCGTATTTAGCACCTGTTGGATGATAAATAATTTCTTTCACGTTTGGTGCACGTAAGTGTGATTCTGCTTTTTGGTAAATTGGCACAACACCCATATCAGCAATTACTGTTTTTTCAGCGTTGATTAGATCTTCCCAGCGTTTTTCAGGATCGTTAACATCTGTGGTTTTGGACGCAGCAATGAATTTATCGTATTCAGGATTGCTGTAACGTCCACGGTTATTAGAAGTTGAGCTTTCTAATAAATCTAAGAAGTTAATTGGGTCTGAATAGTCGGCACTCCAACCACGAACAGCGATTTGGAAATCCCCTTTTAAGGTACGATCTAAGCGAACAGCCATAGGGACAGGTGTCACAGTTACTTTTAAGCCTTCCAAAGTATCAGACAGTGATCCTTGAAGATATTCGCCCATTTTTTTAGCGCCTTCAGAGTCGTCTACCATTAAATCAACCGTTAAGTTGGAAACACCAAGTTCTTGTTTCGCTTTGTTCCAGTATTCCACAGCTTTTTTCTTGTCGTATTTGACTAATTTGTCGCTACCAGCTTCTTTAACAAAGTCTTCACCCGTTTTTGGTGATTTCGCGACATCCACAGGAACGAAGCCTTGTGAAGGAAGAGAGCCATTGGCTAAAATGTTTTTAGCTAATGAATCGCGATCGATGGCATAAGACATAGCACGACGTAAGTTTGCGTTGGTCAATGGTGATTTTTCATCTGCTTGATTCATTTCTAAATAGAAAGAAGAAGCGGCTTTTAATTGGACCAAGTCAGGCGAGTTTTGCATTTGTTGGGCCAGTTCGCCAGATAAATACGTATCATCCACTTCACCGGTTTCATAAAGATTTAAGGCAGTTGGGGCTTCTTTCACCACGTTGATAGCGACTTTATCTAACTTGACAGTCTCTTTATCCCAATATTCTTCATTTTTAGTTAGAGACCATTTAGTATCTGTTCCAGGACCATCAAACTCAGTTAGCGTAAACGGACCATTGTAGACTGCTTTATCGCTACTCTTTGTATAATCTTTACCAAAACGTTCAACGATATCTTGACGTTGCGGCAAGAAAGAAGGGAAAGCCAATAAATCGTCAAAATATGGTGTTGCTGTTTCTAAGGTGATTTCTAATTCATGATCATTGATTGCTTTAATGCCCAATTCTTCTTTAGGTAGTTCCCCTTTAGAAATTTTTTCAGCATTTTTTACTGGTTCAAACATGTAGGCATATTCTGAAGCAGTGGCAGGATCCACTGTTCGTTGCCAACCGTAAACGTAATCTGCAGCAGTAACTGGTTTGCCATCAGACCATTTTGATTCTTCACGTAATTTAACTTTGTAAACTAAACCGTCTTCTGAAACAGTCGCTTTTTCGGCTGCACCAGCAGGCGCGGGTTTGTTGTCTTTATCTAAACGATAGATTCCTTCGTAGACATTATTTAAAGTGGTAAAACTCACTTCATCTGTCGCAAGGGACGGATCGGCACTAGGCATTTCTTGGGATTCAACCATTGTGTATACTTGGTTGTCGCTGCCGCCGTTGCTTGCTCCTTTATCGTCACTGCCACCGCCGCAGGCCGCTAAAGCTAAGCTTGATAATACAAGTAATGAAGTAAATAAAACAGATTTCTTCATTTGACACGCTCCTTTTCATTTTTAGCAATACTCTCAGTATAATGTAAAAATGAAAAGGAGAAATTAAAAAATCGTTAGAAATGATTATTCTTTTATCAATTTTTAAAAAATGTCTAATCTTTTTTATGAAAAAAGTGGACAAACGTTGATAAGTAAAGATTTAAGCTGATTTCCATGCAGAAAGCATTCGATTTTTGAGTATTTATTCATCATTGATTTGATTTTTTTGACATAAAATAAACATCCCTTTTACAAAAAACAAATGAGAAGAAAAAAAGATTGTTACAAAAGCAAATAAGTGCTTTTGTAACAATCTTTTTAATCTTTTAATCGTTGAATGTCAATGACAGTTCCTGTGTAGGCATCTGCAGTGAATTCGTATTGAACAATGCCGTCGTCTTCAATGCGGCAAATTCCTCCAGTATATGTTTTGGAGTGGATGGCGAATTTCCGCAAGGGCTTTTTCTCAAACTCAATCCACGAACCTTCAATCGGTCCTTCTTTTAAAAAAGCAGCTTTTACATTTTCTAAGACGAGATCAGCGGAGATTGTTTTTTTCTTATGGTAGAACAAGGTTGAGGCAATGCCGCCTACTAAACCAAGACCAACGCCTAGCGCTAAGCCGCCTTTAAAGTATGTCAACTCATTTTCTTCGTTCATTTGTATGACCTCCCTTGGTCGGTTTCTGCTTACTATTACTTTTGTCAGTATCACTCTTATTTTACCATAGAGAAGGGGCCGCTGAGAAATAAAAAAAGTTTTTCAATCATTCTTTTAGGGCATTCTCATTGTCACGTTTAAAAAGAGAAAGCGATGTGCATTTTCTAGTATTTGCGTTATAATAAGAGTGAAATCATATGAAAGGAGTACCTATTTTTATCGACAGGATAAAGTGACTTTTTAGAGAAAAAGTGACGCTTGGTTGGCGTAATTTCCAACAAATCAAAAGCAATAGGACATACATCTATGGAAGAAAAAACATTTCAACGAATCAAGGAATTAACTGAATTACAAGGAACCAGCGGATTTGAAGACGACATTCGCGCGTACATGAAAGAACATATCACCCCGTTAGTGGACGATGTTCAATATGATGGTTTAGGTGGTATTTTTGGGATTAAACGTTCAAAAGTGGAAGCAGCGCCACGCGTAATGGTAGCAGCCCACATGGACGAAGTTGGCTTCATGTTAACTCAAATTAACGATAATGGTTTATTCCAAGTAGTTCCTTTAGGTGGCTGGAATCCCTATGTTGTTTCAGCACAACGTTTTACGTTAAAAACAAGTAAAGGGAACTATCCATGTATTT
Organism: Enterococcus sp. DIV0546; assembly: GCF_051712785.1. Taxonomy (NCBI): domain Bacteria; kingdom Bacillati; phylum Bacillota; class Bacilli; order Lactobacillales; family Enterococcaceae; genus Enterococcus; species Enterococcus sp. DIV0546. The sequence goes on along the minus strand of NZ_JBIOPO010000001.1, from coordinate 2,476,488 downwards.
CTTCATCTATTCCACCACACTTGTTGCGTGGTACGAGTGGTCAAAAACAATTAGAAGTCTCTGATGTGTTATTTGATGCAGGCTTCTCTTCAAAAGAAGAAGCTGAAAGCTTTGGTGTTCGTCCAGGGGATTCCATTGTTCCACAAACAGAAACGATTAAAACAGCTAATGGCAAAAATATTATCAGTAAATCATGGGATAACCGCTATGGTTGTACGTTGGTATTAGATGCATTGGAAACGTTACAAAATGAAGAATTAGGCCACACATTAATTGCTGGGGCAAACGTACAAGAAGAAGTCGGGTTACGTGGTTCTAAACCATCTGTTCATAAATTTAATCCAGATATCTTCTTTGCGGTGGATTGTTCAGCGGCAGATGATATTCACACGAAAAAAGGGACATATGGTCATTTAGGTGAAGGAACGTTATTACGGATTTTCGACCCAGGTTTGATCACATTGCCTCGCTTACGTGAATATTTATTGGATACAGCAGCGACACACAATATTCCGTATCAATATTTTGTTTCTAAAGGCGGAACGGATGCTGGGGCAGCGCACACAACTAATAACGGTGTACCAAGTACAGTCATCGGCGTTTGTGGTCGTTACATCCATACGCATCAAACAATGTTTAGTATTGCGGATTATGAAGCAGCGCGGGAAATGTTGTTACAAGCATTACGTGGCTTGGATAAATCAACAGTTAATACAATTGTTTACGGAAAGTAGAGGATGTTTAAATGATTTATCCCAATTCATTAGAAGAACTAGCAACTTATGTTGAAAAAGGTAAAAATGTTTTCTTCTTTACTGCTGATTGGTGCGGAGACTGTCGTTTCATTAAACCAGTCATGCCTGAAATTGAAGAAGCATTTCCAGCTTTTCAATTTATCGAAGTCGACCGTGATCAGTTTATTGACGTGGCTGCCGAGTGGAATATTTTTGGTATTCCGAGTTTTGTCGTAATTGAAAACGGTCAAGAGTTAGGACGCTTAGTAAATAAAGACCGAAAAACAAAAGAAGAAATCAGTGCATTTTTAACTAGCTTAGGCTAATTTTCATGAACCAGAGGAACCATTAAATTAAGAGAGAATCAGCTGGACAAAAGGGCGTTCTGCGTAAGGGTCCTAAATTCATTTTTGACTCTAGTTTCTTAGTCAAAGAAGCCTTTTAGATCAGCCTCCATCGGGAAGGTGACGAAAATGGAAGAACAAATGTATAAAAATATTCTTGTCGGCGTAGACGGTAGTGATCAAGCCAATTTAGCTTATGAACGTGCAATTGAGGTTGCTCGTCGAAACGGAAGCCGAGTCATTGTTGCAAATATTTTAGAAAATCAAGTGTATACAATGATGGGGTATTCGACGTTAAATGATCAATTAATTGATCAAGAAACAGCCGCTGCGGAAGAATTAATGGCCGATTGTAAAAAGTATGCTGAAAGCGTTGATTTTCATAATGTTGAAACAGTTACCATGTTTGGTTCACCCAAAGAAGTCATGAGTCATGAACTACCTGAAAAATACAATGTTGATTTAATTATGGTGGGACAATCAGGATTAAACGCAGTCGAACGTGTGGTCATGGGAAGCGTCAGTAGCTACATTATTCGTCAAGCCCCTTGCGATGTCTTAATTGTTCACTCTGAAGAAAAATAAGCAAAAAGAGTTATTGATTGAATAGAGAGTTGACCTAACGTTTCTTTTGTTTTTTCAAAGGATCAGCGGCTTGTCACTCAAAATTGAGGACTTGGAGAATAAGTCGTAGTGACATATTTTCCAAGTCTTTTAGTTTTTCGACAAAAAAGTATGCACAATGGGTCAATTTTTGATAAGATAAGACAGGAAAACGACAGAGGAGGAACAAAAATGATTTTTGCATATAATAAAGAACACGTTGGCGATGTCTTACTTGTCATCGTTGCGGACGATCAAGGTGCGGAAAACCAAATAAAACGTGTCGGCGATGTGGCACGTGTAAGTTTAGTTGAGGCGCCAGAAACAGTGGTAGCTTGGAATATTTTCAATGCTTCAGCGCTTCTAGGTGACATTAATGGCACCGGCCAAGTGACTTTAACAGACGAACAAATCAAAAAAGTCAATACAGCGATTAAAGATGCGGGATTTTCAGAAACCCTTGAAAAAGACGACAACCCTAAAATTGTGGTCGGCTTTGTCAAATCATGTAAAAAACACCCAGATTCAGATCATTTATCTATCACACAAACAGAAGTAGACAACGGCGAAATCTTACAAATTGTTTGTGGCGCACCGAACATCAAAGCAGGACAAAAAGTAGTTGTGGCCAAACCAGGCGCAATGATGCCTGATGGTTTAATGATTTGGCCAGGGGTTTTACGTGGGGAAGAAAGTTTTGGAATGATTTGCTCAGCAAAAGAATTACGTTTACCAAATGCACCTGCTAAAAAAGGAATCTTAGAATTGCCTTTTGATGCAGAAGTTGGTTCTGCATTTGCGGTAGGAGAATAAAAGAAAGAAACGACCTGTTGTTCAGACAACAGGTCGTTTCTTTCTTTTATTGATTGCTTCGATTATTTTGTTGTGTTAAAGCTGATTTATCAATGGTTAAATCGATGGTTGCTTTCATTTCTTTAGAACCACGATAATAAGTCACTTCCATTTTATCGCCAACTTTTTTCTTGTAAAGCGCGCTTTGTAAATCTGTAGTAGAGCTTACGTCTTGGCCGTCAACTTTCGTGATAACATCGTATTTTTCCAATCCAGCCTTTTCAGCAGGGGTCGCTGCTTCAACACCACGAACCACTACGCCAGTTTTTACAGAAGCTGGAATTTTTAAAATTTGTTCTTGTTGTTGTGAAGAGATACCTGTTAAATCAGACATCGTAATCCCAAGAGCTGGCCGTGTCACTTTACCATCTTTTTCTAATTGGTTGATAATGTTGACTACGTCATTACTTGGAATGGCAAAGCCCATCCCTTCAACGCTCACTTGACTAGTTGATTGCACAATTTTTACTGAGTTAATGCCAATGACTTGTCCTTCAATATTGATTAGTGGACCACCAGAGTTTCCTGGATTAATGGCAGCATCGGTTTGAATGGCATTAATATTGATGGTTTCACCGGATTCGTTTTTATTGGTAATATTTCTATTCACAGAAGAGATGATTCCTTGTGTGACAGAGTTAGCATAATCAGAACCTAGCGGGGAACCAATCGCAATCGCAGGCTCACCGACTGTGATTTTACTAGAGTTCCCAAACTCAGCGACTTGATCAACTTTGTCGGAAGAAATTTTAATCACGGCTAAATCCGTGTAAGCATCGGTTCCGACTAACTCGCCTTTCACTTTGGTACCATCAGATAAAACAACTTCCAATCCTTGTGCTTTATCCACGACGTGGTTATTTGTCACGACATAAGCCGTTTTACCATCTTTCTTATAAATAACCCCACTACCTTCACTGGCTGCTTCTAAATCGTTACCATTGTTGCCGGAAGAGTCTTGAGTACCTTCATTCCCACCGAACAATCCCCCAAAAGGATCATCTGCCGAAGAATTGTTGCTAGCACTTTGCATATTAATGACAGAAACCACAGAATTTTGAACTTTTTTCACGGCTTTTGTGACATCGCTAGAAACATTGTAACTCACATTGCTGACTTTTGTGTCGCCGTGATTAGTGGACGTCGTCGTCGCCGCATTATTTCCGCCGTTGGGTGTGGGAATAATCCCAGAATAAGCGCCTCCTAGAATAAGGGCGCCACCAAGTAAGCCGCCAGCTAAACCAATCCCAAATTTTTGCAATAAACTTTTTTTATCTGAATTAGGTGTAACATCTTTTCGTTGCATAAAATAACCTCCCAATAAGTGCATCTGAATTTTCTATATTAAGTATATCTGTTTCCTACTCCTTTAGTCTATCGAATAGCTTTGAATTTTTTATGAACAACTTAGGGAAAAATTACAGAAAAAATACGAATGAAAAAGTTATACACAGAAAAATGTGAACAAATCGGGAATAACTCTGTGTATAGTTTTTAAGAAAGTTATCCACAGAATGTGGATAATGTGGACAAATCAGTGGCGAATATGTGTTTGTATTGAAAAAGCTGTTAAATAAAGTAATTTTTTAGTTTGTTCTGTGGATAACTCTGTGTATATGTGTATAAGTATGTGGAAACGTTGTGGAAAGTAGCCAAACTTCGTGCTAAAATAAGAAAGAAGAGAAAACGAGAAAGTAGTGGAATAGGTGAAAATTAAACTAGTAACAGTCGGAAAACTGAAAGAAAAATACCTGATTCAAGGCATTAATGAATATCTGAAACGTTTAAATAGCTATGCCAAGATGGAAATCATTGAAGTACCAGATGAAAAAGCCCCAGAAAAACTCAGTGACGCTGAAATGCTTCAGGTCAAAGAAAAAGAAGGCCAACGTATTTTGGGGAAAATTAATGACAACGAATACGTCTTTGTTTTAGCCATTAATGGCAAACAATTATCTAGTGAAGAATTTTCAAAAGAAATTGAACAATTAGGGATTAGTGGTAAAAGTAATCTAACCTTTGTCATTGGTGGCTCCTTAGGTCTCAGTGATTCAGTCCTTCAGCGAAGTAACCAACAAATTTCTTTTGGCCGCTTAACTTATCCACATCAGTTAATGCGTTTGGTATTAGTGGAACAAATTTATCGCGGTTTTCGGATTATGAAAGGGGAACCGTATCATAAGTAGGGGGATGTTTATTTGTAAAGTTCAATTTTAGATGTTGAAAAAATAAAAATCAAAAAATTATGGAGGATTCATATGCCAAATTACAATTTTGAAGATATTTACGTTTTGCAAAATATTCTTAATAAACCTGTACTAAAAGCGAATTCGAAAAAGCTAGTTACTGGAGGGGCTTTTTGTCTTTATCTAAGAAATAAGGAAATTAATATTGCTAAAAGCATTTCGAAGCTTTTAGATGCTGAATTTATACGGGAAAGTACACCAAAAGAATTTTTAAAGTATTTCACTGTCTCAGAATTAAATCAACTTTTAAATAAAAAACCTGGACTAACAAAGAGTTTACTGATATCAGAAGCAAAAGCAATACTTACTGATGAAGAAATCAAGAAACATAATAAATATATGACTTTTTATATAGTAAGTGATTTAGGAAATGATATTCTAACAAAGTACAAGAATCTAATTTTATTTTTTGAAAAAAGTAACGACATTTTTCTTTATGGAGAAAGTAATGGAAGATTTGATGCTTCCTTTTTTTTCAAAAATTATACGCTTAATCCTTTAGATGAAATATTTAATTATTATAAGGATAAAAGACCTGATATAGCAGGACGTATATGTTATATCAAAGAGGATTATAATATAGGCATTTTATATGCTGTACAGTCAATATCTAAAATAGTGGCAACTGGAATAGATGATATGAAAGAGCGTTCGTACTTTTTTGATAGTTTCAACTTGAGAAGAAGATTTGTTGATGAGTGGATACTCGAAACATATTCTCGAGTAGATTTGAGTGAAGATAATATAATAGATTTAATTAAGCATGAATACAATCAACAGTTTCAATATGGTAATTTAATTAGCTATAACCTTTTTGAGGAATTACAATTCGCTACTATGATGAATGAATCTGAGAAACTAGAAAAAATATCATCAGAAATTAGTGAGTTAGTTTCTAATGAATACTTCAGGAAATCTACAGAGTCAGAATTAATGGAAAATGATAGAGATAGTTCTAGCATAATTGAAGAATACTATAAAAAAACTGCAAAAGATCTTGCCTTACTAGATATATTAATTGGTCACCTCGATTTAGAACTTCTATATGGTCTGAGAAATCGAGTGGACATAATGATTAACGAAAAAGAAGAAATAGAAAATTAATTTATACCCTTATTTTTATAAAGAAACAGAGCGGAATTTCCGCTCTGTTTAATATGATTTTGAGTCCTATCCATACAAGAAGTCTGCTTTTTCATTAATTACTCCGCTTCCGCATTTTGCAAGTCAGCGACATCAGTCAGATAAGTGGCTTCATCCAACAAATCTTCCGAATGTGCGACATAAATCGCAGTGGCGCTATCACCAACCACGTTTAGGCTAGTAACGAGCATTTCGATTGGACGATTAATGGCTAAAATCAATGAATACGTCGCAATCGCAATCTCATTGTTATAGTTTAAACCAGTTAAAATAGTGAAAAGGATAATTCCGCCAGCGCCAGGTGCCGCCGGTGTACCAATAGATGACATTAAAGCTAAAATGGCAATCAAGGCAATATTAGCTGGTGTCACTTCATAACCAGCTACGCCCGCCACAAAAATAGCCGCAATTACTTGCATAATCGCTGTGCCGTTCATATTAATAGTCATTCCTAACGGCAAGACAAAGGCGGCAACATCGCTGTCGACACCTAACTCTTCAACCGTTGTTTTTGTATTTAACGGTAAAGTGGCTGCCGAAGAAGAAGTAGAAAATCCAAAGACCACAACTTTCATAATCTTTTTAATAAAAGGAATAGGATTTAATTTTGTCGCAAATAAGATAAATAATGGGTAACCGATCATCAAAAAGGCTAAGAGCGTCGCTGTCGTTGTTACGACGTAGACTAACGCTGGTTTTAAATAATCAATCCCGTAAGAAGCAAACGTCCGAACTAACAACATAAAGACGGCGATAGGAGCAAATTTAGTAATTACAAAGGTTAAAAATAACGTGACCATCGCATTGACTTCTTCAATTAATTTTTTGAAAACACGAATTTTATCCCCTAATGCATTAATACATAAACCAGTAATCACTGCCAACACAACAACAGCTAAAATCGCACCATTGTCGCTAAATGCAGAACCGATATTTTTCGTGACAGCATTGACTATCACCATTAATGGGTTGCCGCTTGTACTTACTTCGACAGGAGCTAGCGTTTCAGATAACGACACATTAAAAGCGCCAGTTAAATATACGCTATAGCCCACAATTCCTGCCGTTAATAGAGCAATCAGTGACATCGATAAAAAGCCAAAAATTGTTTTATAAGAAATTCGTCCTAATTTTTGCGTATCGGTAATATGACAAATGGCTAAAGTAATTGAAGTAAAGACCATCGGCACAATCACTAATTGTAGGCCGTTGATAAATAGTTGACCAATAATATAGAAAAGCCCAATCGCAGATTGTCCTTTTTCAGGATCTGAAATATCTTGGAAAAGAATCTGATTGATTGTCTGCCACACAGCGCCTTGATTGCTGCGAATAAGGTGCTCTCTTAAAAATAAAAAGCCGAGCCCAACGATTAAACCTCCCACCAATGAAATCACCATTTTTTTGGTAAATGAGATACCTTTCACTTCACGTTTTTTCTTTTCCACTTTGTTGCCTCCCAAATAAATTGATTAAGCACCGCGCAAAAAAAGCCTTGCACACAAAAAAAGGGCAAGACATCTCGTATCATTCACTATACAAAAATACAGAATTTTACAGAACTTTGCCTTGTTAGCCTCTCGGACTATCTTAAAGGTACTTTTCCACATACTAAGGGAAACTACGAGAATTGTCAATTCTTTTTTACTTAGGGGGGTGTTATTTTTGAAGAAAGAAAGTGATCTTTACCCTTTCCGCAGATACCGCAGCCAAAAAAGAACTACAACGGATTCTTTTGCAGTATAATAGAAAATAGAAACGAAAGAACAGGCACCAACACAAAGGAGGTATTTTTATGAAAGTCACTCAACTTTCTAGTGAAACCCTTGACCGAGCGCACGAACGTTTTGAAGAAACACTTGCGCAAATGACCGTTGCCGAAGCAAACACGATGCCCGCACCATTAATTAAGTCTGTTACTTGGCTAATGTGGCACACAGCCAGAGAATTAGACCTACAAATTTCCGCACTTAATCATAGTGAGCCGTTATGGCTTAGCCAACACTGGACAGAAAAATTTGCCTTGGATTTGCCAGATGAAACAGAAGACTGGCATCACACACCAGAAGAAGCGGCGAAAGTCGTGGTGGCAGAAAAGCAATTGCTTAGTGACTATTTGGCTGCCAGTGTGGCACTTACCAAAAGCTATTTAGACCAAGTCAAAGAAGAACAATTGTCAGACGTGATTGATAAAAATTGGACCCCGCCGGTGACTAGACAAGTGCGTTTAGTTTCAGCGATTGATGATGCAGTGATGCATTCTGGGCAAGCCGTTTATACACGAAGATTAGTCATTGGAAAATGATAAATAAGAAAAAACAAAAAATGCTTCTGCCTAAGCAGGAGTATTTTTTATTGAGAGAAAAAATACATAAAAATAATGAACGAAGGACTGTCCACTTTTTCCCTAGTTGAAACGTTGTATAAGTGAAAGGAGAAATCAGATGAAAAAGGAGGCAAATTTTGACGAAGTACTATTTTCTTTGGGGCAAGAAGTCATCCAAGTCTTGATTCGCCGAGGAGCAAGTCTTGAAGATGCACAAGATGCAGTGTCGCAAACGTATACAACGATTTTTTCAATATTACCTGAAATTACATCAGAAAATCTACGCCCGTGGTTTTTCCGAGTAACATTTAATTACTACATTACGATGTATCGAAAAAAGAAACGAGAACGCACTTTTGTGGCAAACAGCCATCCTGTGCAATCAATAGAAAAAATGGAAGGGCAAGAGTTATTATTATTGATTGATTCCTTAAAAGATGAGGAACAAGAACTATTGCTTTTGAAATATTATTATCAATTATCGTATGCCGAGATTGCGTTGATTTTAGAATTATCTGTTGAAAATGTTCGCAAAAAATTGTATCGCACACGTCAAAAATTAAAAAAAGAACTGGAGGAATAGAAGTGGATTTAAAAAAAAGTATTCGTAAAGCGAAAAGAAAACAATTTATCGTGATTGGTGCCATAACCGTTGTTAGTTTTGCCGTATTGTTTGTCGGTTTTTTTGTGGGAATGGATAAACTTTCGACGAAAAACTATCATACCCTACTAGAAGTAATTAATGATCAAGAAATGATTGCTTCACCAAACACTCAATTAGATTCCCAAGTAATTGCTAATAGTTCGCCTTTTGGGGGCGAAGTTGTAACTAATCGTTCAAAAAATATTGATGGTTACACGGTGGAGTGGAGTAATTTACGTAGCAGATATAGCTTTTTCAGAAATTCGATTGACTGGAATGAAGTCTATCCTGGTAGCTATTATTCTTCTAAGAATTTTTATGAATACAACCGACAAACCAAGCAGAAAGTAGCATCTTTTTATAACCCAGCGATTACCAATTACTATGGTGGTATCAAAAACGAATTAAGTGAATTAGATAAAATGGAAAACCAAGTAGCGGAAGTGGCGATTTCTTTTGATAAACCTTATCCATATGAAGAAGTCCGCAAAATGTTACCGAGCAATGTCAACTTAGTTTGGCTCTATGTTTACTCCGAAACGGTTAATGAAAAAGAGGGTCCTTCTGGTACTCTGCCTTATGGTTTTCAATTAAGCATGGACGATCAAAACGAAATATTTGATCCTGAAAACGACAAGCAACACTTTTTTGAAACCTTAGAAAAATCCCCGTTGTTTGCTGACAATCAAGAAGGCCAAAAGTTTATCCAACAAAATAAAAATAAAAAAGTCGAAAAATTACCTATTTGGGGAGTCATGCTCACCGGACAAACCAAAAATTTCAAAGCCTTACAAAATGAACCTTTTGTTCGTGGGGCTTCAATTGGCGTGACCGCACCTATCGTTCCTTATATTCAGCCAGAGAAATAAACATTCTTCCAAACTCTAAGCCTTCCGACTGATTTTGCTTCAACGATATTGTCAGTAAAAATAGAAAACGTTATAATAGAATGGATCACAGGAAGTGCTTCTACAATGCGTGGGAGCACTTTTTTTACTTATCTATGAGGAGGGCAAGTGAATGTTTTTTAATTTTATTGGGTTAACGTTATTTTTTGGTATCGGGATCTTAGTTGCGAATGGCGCCAAAATTGTAGCGAATAAAGGGAAAAAGAGTAAGGGGACCATTCTATTAATGGTGATGGAATTGCTCTTGTTAGGTATCTTTTTATTTGTGACTTTGCCAAGTAAAAATCTTTCAACCGTGTTATGGATTAATCTGATTGGCGCAGTGATTGCTAGTGGGGTGTTATTAAGTACACGCTTAGCTAGTAAAGTCGAAGTTCCTGGTATCCAAAAGGGCCGCAAAGAAGTAGGGAAGAATACCAACAAAACGGCTAACAAAGACTGGTCTGGCAAAATTTTGGGTGTTGCCGTTTTGGCAATGATTTTGTTGACTATTGTCAGTAGTATTACCAGAATCTCTTCTATTGATGAAATTTATCAAACGATTCCTTTAAAAACGGAAGAAAAAGCTGAAGTTTTAACTTCGGCGAAAGAAACACCCATTGCGATTGCACCACAAACGGCGAAACGAAAAATGTTACAGAAATTTTCTGTCATTCCCAATTCCAATATGTTTACTTTGGATGGTATAACGGCACAAGTTGTCAATGGCGAGTATGTTTATGTAGCAACAGTCGAATTTAATGGCTTCTTTAAATGGCTAAAACTGGGGGAAGTACCTGGCTATTTCATCATTAGTGCGACAGATATCAACGCACAGCCAGAATTTGTAGAAAAACCAATTGTTTATACTCCTTCAGCTTACTTTGGCAAAGATGCCGCACGAAAAATTTACTCCGCTTATCCAGGTTATGCAGCAACTGGCACAATCAATTTAGAGCTGGACGACCAAGGGAATCCTTACTATATTCAAACGCTTTACAAAGAGTATGGGGTTTCTGGTCGCATGCACTATAATGAATTTAAAACGGCGGTATTAAATGCTACAACAGGAGAAGTTAACGTTTATGACAGTCAAAAAGCCCCAAGTTTCGTTGATGCGCCGATTACTAGCTCAGCGGCGAATAGCTTAAATGAATTCTTTGGTCGTTACAGTCAAGGCTGGTGGAACCAGACAATGTTTGGTGCCAAAAAAGATGTTAAAATTCCAACTGAAAATGGTATTTATGCATCAGGACAAATTACGCCGATGATGAACAAGGAAGGGAACCAGTTGCTTTATTTTACGGACTTTACAAGTAGTGAAAAAGACCAAGATTCCGCTTTAGGTTACTCCTTAATCAATGCCCGAACAGGTCAAGTTACGTATTATCGTGATACTAAAGTCGGCATTATGGATAGTGATGGCGCCATTTCTATCGCCTCAAAAATTTATCCAGAAAAGAAATGGAAAGCTAGTATGCCAGTCCTTTATAACATTGATGGCGTGCCAACGTGGATTGTTTCGTTAATGGACAGTAAAGGGATTTTCAAAAAATATGTTTATATAAACGCTGTAGATAATGATATTGTAATTGATGCAGACACGGCACAAGGCGCATTAGACGCTTATCGAATTGAGTTAGTAACCAAAGGAAGTAACAATGAAAATACAGACAAAGCCAACTTGAAAACGATGCAAGGTAAAGTAGCTCGTGTCTCAGTAGTAGCTGGGGAAGCGCAAACGGTAGTTTCATTTTTACTAGAAGATGAAAAAACCATTTTTAGCGTAACAACTAATAACAGTCCGCTGGCGCTATTCCTAAAAGAGGGCGACCAAGTGACATTTAAAGCCGTAGTGACTGAAAATGCTAAAGCAGCGAATGTTGAAGAATTGAAAATTGCAGGATTAAACTAAGAGGTCGGGACAGAAGTGTTTAACTCCGAGAAATAAGAAGGAATTTCCGAAAATTGTTCTTTAATTTTTGGAGAATTTCGGCTTATTTCCGAAGGAGTTGCTTTTGTTCCCGCCGTTTATCAATTTTTAAGCCTGGAACAAAAATCCAAAGTGATTTTTGTCCCAGGCTCTCTTGGAAAAGAAGAAAAATCCACCTATTTCTGCTATGATAAGAGAGAAAAAGAATACGAAGGAGCTTCGCCCATGCGCAACATAAAATTAACCATTGAATATGATGGTAAAAGATACTCAGGTTGGCAACGACTAGGCAATTCAGAGAAAACGATTCAAGGGAAAATTGAAAGTATTTTAACACAAATGACGGGTGAACTGATTGAAATTATTGGCTCAGGCAGAACGGATGCCGGCACACATGCACGTGGTCAAGTAGCGAATTTTAAAACGACTAGTTCACTAACAACAACCGAAATGTTATCCTTTTTAAATCGATATTTACCTGGCGATATTGTTGTTAAAGAAGTTACAGAAATGCCTGAACGTTTTCATGCACGGTATAACGCCACAGGCAAACAATACAGCTACTATGTTTGGAATAGCCCAATTCCTAATGCCTTTGAACGGTATCATAGTTTTCACTTTCCCAAAGCGTTGGATCAAGAAAAAATGGAACAAGCTTGCCAAAAATTAATAGGGACCCATGATTTTATTGGTTTTTCAGCATTGAAAAAAACCAAAAAATCGACTACTCGAACGATTGAAAAGATTACGATTGAAAGAAACGGCGAAATGTTACAGTTCACTTTTGTGGGCAATGGTTTCTTGCATAAAATGGTCCGCATCCTCGTTGGGACACTTTTAGAAATTGGTGCAGGCACCAAAGAATTAGCGATAATTGATGAATTGTTCGCAACAAAAGTCCGAGAAGGCGCAGGTGAAACGGCTCCTGCACAAGGGTTGTTTTTAGATGAAGTGTATTATAAATAACAAAAAAATAAATTTTCTTTAACCACACCAATTAAAAAGTTGAACTTCATCTAAAAAGTGCTAACGTTAAGAAGAGATTAACAATAGAAAGAGGTCATTTTTTTGCTATCTTTACTTATTTCTGTCAAAAAATTATTTTCATCTTTTTTAGGTATCTTAAAAAAAGAAGACACTCGTGCCTTGTTCTTTTTACTGGCAACCACGTTGTTGAGTGGGACTATTTTTTATTCAACAGTGGAAAAATTGTCGCCATTAGATTCGTTATATTTAAGTTTCATGACGTTAACCACGATTGGTTATGGAGATGTGCATCCAGTTACTGACTTGGGAAAAATTTTCACCATGATTTATGCTACAGTAGGCTTGGGGATTATGGCTATGTTTATTTCGGTCGTAGCAAAATCCTACTTGTATTCTAAACAAAGTCATCACCACCATCACCATAAAAACAAAGAACATTCAGCGGAAAAGTCTTCAGAAAAATAGACGAAATTGATGAGTTGACCAAGTGTTTCTCGAAAAATGAAAGTTTTTTGAGAAACACTCTTTTTTTATCTTAATAATTATGGTAGTATGTCCCAAACTGTATTTTATTTTAAAGGAGCGTGAAGTGAATGGTCAAAGCGATTCGGAAATTATCGTTAATTCAAAAAATCATGATAGGGATTGTGATTGGAACCACCTTGGGTTTCTTGGTGCCGGAATGGACCTTCATCAGCGTTCTTGGTGAATTGTTTGTGGGCGCCTTAAAAGCAATTGCGCCGATTTTAGTTTTTGTCTTAATTATTGCGTCGCTAGCCCAACAAAAGGCTGGGGCGAAAACATATGTTGGATCAATTTTAGTTGTGTATCTGTTAGCGACATTTTTGGCAGCTGTTGTTGCCGTGACGGCAAGCTATCTGTTTCCCGTTAAGATTGTCTTGGAGGCGGCGCAGGAAGCGCAAGCAGCCCCAACGCAACTTAGTGATGTTTTAAGCAATGTGTTAACAAGCGTTGTCCAAAATCCGATTCAAGCGATGATTGAAGGCAATTATTTATCTGTTTTATTTTGGTCCTCATTAATCGGTATTGGGTTACGTCAAAGTTCGGTCGCTACCAAGGATGTGATTGCCAATCTTTCAACAGGGATTACCACGGTCGTTCAAATGATTATCGGCATTGCGCCAATTGGAATTCTAGGTTTGGTGTTTCATTCGGTGGCAACAACAGGCATTGCAGGGTTAGCCAAGTATGGTCAGTTACTATTATTGTTAATTGGTACGATGGCCGTGGTTGCTTTAGTCGTTTATCCAGCGATTGTTTTTTGGAATATTCGGCAAAATCCGTATCCGTTAGTCTTTTTTGTATTAAAGGAAAGTGCGATTCCCGCATTCTTTACACGCAGTTCTGCGGCCAATATTCCCATTAATATGGAATTGGCGAAAGCAATGGATTTAAATGAAGAATCTTATGCGGTCTCTATTCCGCTAGGCGCAACGATTAATATGGGTGGCGCAGCCATTACGATTACCATTATGACATTGGCGGCAGTCCACACATTAGGCATGTCCGTACCAATCTATTTAGCATTATTGTTGAGCATCATCGCCGCTGTTTCTGCTTGTGGGGCTTCAGGAATTGCTGGCGGCTCCTTGTTGTTAATTCCGCTTGCATGTAGTTTGTTTGGCATTTCCAATGACATTGCCATGCAAGTCGTCGGCGTTGGCTTTATCGTCGGCGTAGTCCAAGATTCCATTGAAACAGCGTTGAACTCTTCTAGTGACTTGTTGTTTACCACCTCAGTTGAGTTAGCAGACCGACGTAAAAATGGTGAAATTATTGATGTCAAAGCATTAATTGGCAAAAGTCAATTGGTGGTCGAACAAGAAAATATTTAAAAGAAAGGAACAACCCGCTAAAATGCTGGTTGTTCTTTTCTTTAATAATCTCGGCCCCATTTTTTTCAGGGGCCACTGAAATTATCGACCATTTTGTGAAGAAAATCCTCTCTATAATAAAGGTATCAAGTAAATAGGAGGTACACGAAATGAAATGGTATCAACTTTCCTCAACAAAAGTAATCGAGCAGACTAAGACGAAGCAAACGGGTCTTTCTAGCGAAGAACGTCAGCAACGTTTACAAACGAATGGTCCAAATAAAATTGAAGAAAAACAACAACTGAAAACGTGGCAAAAGCTAGCCAAACATTTTACAGATTTACTAATGATGGTCTTACTCGCTGCCGCAATTCTAAAATTTGCCACAGGCGAAGTGGTCGAAGGAAGTATCATTTTTCTAGTGGTGCTTGTCAATGGCTTTGTCGGTTATTGGCAAGAGCGTAAAGCAGAAGAATCATTAGACGGCCTTAAACAGATGATGGGCCAAGAGGCAGTCGTTCTAATTGATGGACAAAAAACAACCGTTTCTTCTGAAACATTGGTTCTGGGAGATGTAGTCACGTTACAAGCTGGTGATGTAGTCCCAGCAGATTTGCGCTTATTTGATGTTCATAATCTGATGATTGAAGAATCAATTTTGACAGGTGAATCAGAAGCCGTGGAGAAAATTACCAGTTCCTTGAATGAAGAATTGCCAACAGGCGATCAAAAGAATTTGGCTTTTTCAGGAACACTTGTCCAAGCAGGTTCGGCCTTAGGTGTTGTAGTAGAAACAGGAGATTCCACTGAAGTTGGAAAAATTAATCACGCGTTGCAGTCAGTAGATCAAAAAACAACGCCGCTCGTACGGAAAATGCACCAATTAAACAAGCAAATTTTCCAAGGGATTATGGTCTTGATCGTGTTTCTGATTTTCTTTACCACTTTTCGTCATGGCATGGAATGGAGCCTCTTATTTTCTGCGATGATTGCATTAATTGTAGCAATGATCCCAGAAGGCTTACCTGCTGTGTTAACGATGATTTTATCGATGGGTGTTCATGAGATGGCTAGAGAAAATGCGATTATTAAAGGCATGCCTTCCGTTGAAACATTAGGTTCAATGACAGTTATCTGTTCAGACAAAACAGGAACACTAACTAAAAATGAAATGACGGTAATGGATGTAGTGACTGAAGAAATGACCATTGTCAAAGAGATTATGGCCAACTGTCAAGAATTGAAATTACAAGACCAACAAAAAATCGCCGACTTGCAAGGGAATCCTACCGAGTTAGCTTTACTACAATATGTTGATCAGGATCAACTGTCTTTACGCCCTGTAGAAAAGAAAATTCCGTTTAGTTCAAGTTACAAATACATGGCCACTCGCCATCCGCAAGCAGAAGGTTCAATTATTTATGTCAAAGGTGCGCCAGAAGTATTGTTACAACTTTCTACGTTATCTGATAATCAAAAAGGTGCTTGGCAAGCACAAGCTGCGCAATTAGCGCAAAAAGGACAACGGGTATTAGGTTTCGCTTATAAGGCAGTTACGTCACAACAGGAACTGACACATGAAACATTGTCAGGATTGACGTTTGCTGGACTGGCAGGCATCATCGATCCGCCAAAAGAAAGTGCCATTCAAGCCGTCAAAGAATCTCAAGAAGCAGGTATTTCCGTCAAAATGATTACCGGAGACCATAAAGATACAGCGCAAGCCATTGGCGAGCAAGTTGGTTTAAAGCATACGAAAAAAGTCCTTGAAGGATTAGAAATTGATGCTATGTCAGATGAAGAATTAGCTCAGCATGTTCAAAAAGTCGATGTATTTGCACGAACGACGCCAGAACATAAATTACGAATTGTCACGGCGTTACAAAACAATGGCGAAATTGTCGGAATGACCGGCGATGGCGTGAACGATGCGCCAGCACTAAAGAAAGCCGATGTCGGAATTGCCATGGGAATTAAAGGAAGTGAAGTAACCAAACAAGCCGCAGATATGGTTTTGGCAGATGATAATTTCCATACGATTGCTAAAGCCGTGAAAGAAGGACGCCGCATTTTTGATAACTTGAAAAAGACGATTACCTTCTTCTTGCCAACTTCTTTGGCACAAGGCTTAATTGTTGTCTGGGCGCTTTTAATGAATCATCCTCTACCGTTGACACCTGTCCAGATATTATGGGTAAACATGGTAACTACGATTACTTTGTCTTATGCATTAGGTTTTGAAAAAGCGAGTGCTGATACCATGAAACGACCACCAAGAGATGTCAACGAAGGCATTTTAACAAAGTACAGTATTTTTAGAATCGTCTATGTGTCGGTACTCATTATGGTACCAGGTTACCTTATGGCATTACAATTTGAGGGCCAAGCCTTACAGCAAACGTTCCTCTTACAAAGTATCGTCTTAGCGCAAGCAGCGTATATGATCAACTGTCGTAAGTTGGTTGATCCATCGTTAAGCACAGGCTTTTTCCAAAATAAAGTGTTGTTTGCTTCATTAGGAATCCTCTTTTTACTGCAAGCGCTAGTAGTTTACTGGCCAGTAGCGCAGCAATTAATTGGTACAACTTCTTTAAATGGCCTTCAATTAGCAATGATTTTCGTCCATGTTGTGAGTCTGTTTTTCCTTGTTGAAGGGGAAAAATATATAACCAAACGATTCATGACGAAAGAAAGCCAAAAAACTAGCGAATGTCCTCGCTAGTTCCTTTAAAAATAAGAATGAAGAGTGAGCTCTGCTAGTCGGCGGAGTTCATTTTTTGTTGGAATTAAAGAGAGATAAAAGACAGGAAAATCAAGATGATCCAAGGGGAAATTGGAAATAATTATGTCGGCTTCATTTAACGTCAACTGGCTTAGTTCCACATATTCAATGGCTTGTAATTTCACACGAGTACCTAAATAAGCAGCTAATTCTTGTTGCAAAAAAGCTTTCCAAGCAGGTTCCCCTTGAAAGAGGAAATAGGCGGTCATCGTTTGCGCCTGAATAGAATAACTGGCTTGTTTTTCTAACAAAGAAGCCAAACTAAGAAAATAAGTTGGTTCTTCAATCGTGGTGTAGCGAGATAAAATCTCCAAAAGTTCTTGGTTGCTCTTTGATAACGCAAGGTCCTCCGCGGCTTGTTCGGTCATTAATTCTTGATATTCCAATTGAAATTGCTCAGAAAGTGTTGGGGACTCGGTATATTTAATGAATAACAATAACAGATTATCCAATAAATTTGTTTGGATTAAATCTGGCCGGGCTTCTTCAGTGGACAAATTAGTGACAAACTGCTGTAACGACTTTCGCAGTTGACTGTAATGAGTGTGGAGCGCAGAAGCCAACGTTTCGCCATAGACATTATCGTAATTCCAGCTTTCTAAGAAACAAAAGAAGGCGAAAAAACTTTCTTCTCCTTGCAAATAGATGCCTTCAGAAGCATAAAGTTTTGCCAAGGACGGTTGATAAAGTTGAAACAAGACATCTTTTGAGTCAAAAGAAAATTGACTCACTCGGCAATTGGCTTTGTTGCGAATCGTGTTAATAAAAAACCAACAAGCGCCAAAAATTTCTTCCGTTTCCACCGTCAACTCACTACTGTAAACTTGTTTCAAAAATTGAAAATAATGCTCCTCATGAATAGAATAATCGTCAAAAAAATAATTATTATGAGTAAAAGGCACCAACAAACGATGATAAAAAATCCGAATATTGCTTTCTTCCCCGATTAGCTGAATGGTCGTCGTGGTTAGTTGAATCGTTAAATGAAAATCACGTAAGGCCTGATTCATTTTTTTGATATGTCGCTTCAAAGTTTCATAAGAAACACCACTAGTGCTCAAAAAAGAAGTTGTTACTAACTCTTTCGTAAATAGTAGCTCTTTTAATAGTTGAATACTAATGGATTGAGGTAAAAATAATGACCAAAGCTCATTGGTTTGCGCATTCCCCTGATTGCGTAACCGAATACCACTGCTATCGGTTTCAATGGACCAGTCGGCGGGTAATTGACTGCGAATATACTGTAAATCCGAAAAAACGGTTCGCTCTGTCGTCTGGATTTGCGTGGCTAAACGCTTGGCTGTCAGCTGGGGAACATTTAACAACTGTTCCAACAAACGAATTTGCCGAAGCAAATCTTTTTCCGTTATCACACGTTTTAACATGGAGTACATGGCAAAACCTCCTTTTGCTTAAGAATACGGATAAAAAGGGGATTGGTCAATTAAAAAAAGAAGCGAATCGTCATTCGCTTCTTTTTATTCACTATACAAAAATATCAAATGTATGCAAAACGGCTGACAATAAAATGGTTACAATAGCCATTCCTGATACAAAGCCGACAGCACCAGGAACAAACGGAGGTAATCGTTTAGCAATATAGCTACCGACAGGGGCCGCACTGATTCCTGCTAAAACGGCGATGGTCAGGGAAAGCCAAAAGCCACCACCCATCATTAAAATCACACCAGGAACAATGCTGACCAGTGGCATAAACGTTGGATACCAACCTTCTTCAGCGAAATGTTTTCGATAAAGAAAAACACCAACAGCCGAAGCAATCATTTGTCCCATTAAAATGTCAGGAACCAAGCCAGAACCATTTGTAATATGATTAATATTGACAAACCAATCTGTTAAAACGCCTAGAATTACCAAACCTCCAACTAACTCATTTCCATAAAACCAAGCTTCGGAGAAGTCAGCAAAAGTGCGTCGTATTGACCATTGAAAGGTTTGCGTATTTTCAATTTTAGGTTGTTTTTGCCGCTTCTGAGCGATTGGTGCAACAGAAGGAACCATCCAAGGAAGTTGATGACAGATGGCTGAAACAATCCAGCCAACAAAAGCCATTGTGGTAACGTTGGAAACTGTCCCAGGTACATTTAAAAGGGGCATCAATTGCGCATTCAGCCAATTGGCAAACGGAAAGGTGAAAAGCGCACTCAACAGAGAAATCGTTCCTAATTTTTTCCAGCCAGGACCATAAACGAGCGTTAAAGCTGGCGGCGTGCCGACAACCACAATAAACGTTGGTAACCACAACACTTCTTTTGTAAAAAAGCGTGTAAAATCAAAAACATAAATAGTTAAAAAGAGGGAAAGTAGCTGAGAAGCAAGTACCCAAGGCCAAGCACCAGAACCACCAGCAATTGCAAATCCCTGCCATTTTGAATTTTTCCGATAAAGTTGCCAAGCAATCAGACCGCCGATTAGTAAGAAAAGCGTTGTAAAAAGTCCACCGTAAAATTCCCCTTCCGTGAAGTTCATAACAAAATAGATAAATTTGTAAAATCCCTGCTGATTCACTTTGGTAACTACGTCATTGTAAGGAAAAAAGTTAGACACATGTCGAAAGTCATTCATGATCCAATACAGGAACATTCCCAAAAAAATTTTTACAACAAGAGCTAAAACGGCTTCGTAATTGATCGATTTATTTTTCATATGATCGCTCCAAAAAAATGACATTTTACTAAGTTTTTGAAATTAGTTTATTTTAGCTACTAAAGCTTTTAGTGCCTCGTTAAAGACATTTGCTGGCGGATTAGTCAATCCAGCGCCAATCATACCAATCCCCGGTTCTTTATGAGCAATAGCAGTATTAATGACAGGCAGCATCCCTGTTTCTAAGACTTTTAAGACATCGATGCCTGAAGGAATCCCCATAAAATCTAAAACAGGAATCGTGACATTGGGATTTTCTTTCGTAGTAATTTCCAGCATTTCTTTTGAATAATTCAATGCTTCTGCCACTGTTCCGCCAACTAATGGGACAATTGCTGGTGCAGCTGCCATGGCAAATCCGCCAACACCATACGTTTCTGTAATAGCACTATCGCCCATATCCAAACCAGCATCTTCTTGTGTGTAACCAGCAAACATCGGACCAATCACCCGTTGGGCAGGCCCCGTAAACCAGTGATTTCCACCAATCCCACTGACACGAATTCCAAATTCGACCCCATTGCGACACATGGTGGTGACAATTGTACTATTCTCCACATTATGCCCAGCATCTAACGCACATTTAGCGGCGCCCATCCAAGTTGGACCAGAAAAATAGTCAGAACTGCCAAGAAATTCAAATACTTCTTTTAATTGTTCACGAGAAAAATCAGTTTGAACCATGTAAGGCGTTAATGCTTGGACTAACAACGTACTTCCAGCTACATTGCGATTATGACACTCATCGCCCATATGCAAGGCTTGCGAAAGCATTAAGCGTAAATCAATGCCTTCTGGACAAAAAGTCATGGCATCATGAAGTAATGGACCTAAAACATCGCGCATCCAAATCAGGCGATCCACGACGGATTGATCATTTGCACCAAATCGTAAAACTTTCGCCAATTGTTCACTTAAATTAGTAAAAGCCGTGTTGCCGTACGTTTCATTTTTGATAATATGAACGTACATATTCGGAGAAGTCACGCCAGCCATGGAACCAACGGCATCATGTTCATGACAAGGAGAAAACGTAATCGCGCCAGAACGAGCAACCCGATCGGCATCAGCTAGATCTTTTGCTAATCCTTCAAAAACAAGCGCTCCTTGAACGGCACCTTTCATCGGTCCGCACATATTTTCATAAGTAATGGGTGGCCCAGCATGTAAAATGGTCGTTTCAGTCATATCGGGCATGACATTAATTGCTTTATCAAATCCCACTAAAATAGGTTTTGATTGAATAATGCGGGTAACCGCTTCTTCGTTGGCTTGTTGGATTTTTTCATAAAGTGTTGGATTTTTTAATTGATCCAATAATTTCAATAGCTCTGGGTCACCATTGGCTGGCGGTGCCCAATTTACTTGATGTGAAGGAATCCCTTGTTTTTTCATATCTTCATGAATAAAGTCAATGCCTACATTGATCGTATCTAAAGGCTGTTTAAAAAGATCATTTCTGCTCATGTTCGTTCGCTCCTTTTACAAAAGTTTTGGTGGCTTCGCAAAGTTGATGACTGCTGTCGACAACGAGAACCTCTAAATCTTCTAAAATTTTCCGCTGTTCATGAATATCTTGTGGATCTTCTTCGGTCCCTAAAACATAGCCAATAATGGCTAACTCACGACCATCTGCTTTCGCTATTGCTTTGGCTTCCTTTAACGCCTCCGCTAACACGCCAACGGGATTTTCGTGAGAACCATAACCTAATTCAAAATCTAACGCTAAAACTGTCACTTCAGGATCTTTGGCTTCTTGAAGAATACGAGTAATCCGAGAAGTCGGATCGATCATTGGATGTGGGCGGCCTTCTGTGAAACGATCATCACCGAAATCAATCAATGTATGTGCTTGGCTGTGGTCAGGATTTGCTAATTGTCGTTCAGGAATTTTATGAATATTACTATAAACATCATCAGAGACTTCTGTTAAAGCATATAAAAGTTCATCACAAAGAGTGCCACCACAGAACAACCCACGAACAAATTTTTGAGAAGGGGATTGTTGCTGTTGGATGGCTGTTAACGTTGCGCCTGTCGGATTTTGATAGAGGCTGGTTTCCGCTTCCTGTGTTTGACTAAATTGAATCACCTTTTGAACTGCATCCAGAGAAGAAGTAGCAAAAGTGACGTTGTCTATTTTTCGTTCCGTTTGTTCATTACCGATAAAATAAATAACAACTGGTTTAGTTGAAACAGCTAATTTTTTTAAAATTTTCTCTGTTACTTCTGGAGCAGGCGGTTTAGAAATAAGTAAAATTGCCTTAGTTTGTTCGTCAGCCATTAAAGCATCCAGCCCGTCAAGCATCATCAGCCCACCAATTTCAGCAGACAAATCACGGCCGCCAGTACCAATTAATTGTGAAATCCCATAACCATATTTATGGATTTGAACACTAACTTCTTGGCTGCCTGTACCAGAAGCGCCGACAATTCCAATATCTCCTGAACGTACCTCGTTAGCAAAACATAACCCAACGCCATTAATAATCGCTGTTCCACAATCAGGGCCCATCACAAACAGTTCTTTTTCGTGTGCTTTTTGTTTTAACGCTAATTCCTCGTCAACCGTCACGTTATCACTAAAGAGCATGACGTGTTTTTGCTGATCTAAAGCTTTATGCGCTTCTCGTGCAGCAAATTTTCCATTGACAGAAATTACAACTAAGTTGGCATCAGGCTCTTCATGAAAGGCTGAATCTAACGTCTTATAGGTTACTTCAGAAGAAGCGGTTTTCTTTTTCTTCGTAAATAACTCGTCGACTTGCTGTAAAATTTCTTCTGAGTTCGCTTGGTCATCAAGATCTAAAACAATTAATAAATCACCTGTTGTAACATGATCCAAGGCGGGTGTATATAAACCAACATTCCGAATCACTTCAAGATTCATGTCGGTTCCCATCCCAATCATTGCAGTTTTAACTCCAGCCAGTTCATTGGCTCGTGTTGAAATGGTCATTAAAGTAACTGAATCAAAATAGGCGTTCTCTTTAATTACTGTTTGAATTGTCATGATTATTCTCCTCACAAAATAGTTTTAAACCAAAAATAATGCCGCAAAGTATGTCGCTTCCTGAAGTTGAGCCCACCTCCTCTAAAGCTGAAACTTCTTGAGCCATTTCGTTTGTATTTCCGCTTTCAATTGATAAAAAAACACGCTGAACTAGCTGAGAAAACCGTCCGTTCACTGCTTCATGGATTTCCGCATAACTGACCGCATTCGTTCGTTCCTTGGCTAGCACAGCCAGCTGTTGGAAATTCGAGGGAAGCTGCTGTAAAGCAGAAAAACTAGCAAGTAATCCTGTGATAAAATCATCGCCAGTGGGAGTTAAACCAATCCCCAATCCCAAAATCTTCGTTAAACAATCAAGAGCTATTTTAAAAGATTTTTGCTCCCAAGCCTGTTGAAAATGAATCATTTCTTTTTGAATCTGGGTCCGACTATAAGAATCAAAAAGAAAGGTTGACGACGAAGCAGGAAAAAGCGTTTGCCAAGGATTGAAACGAGTTTGCTGAATATACGTTAAAAAAATAGCTATTTTTGTTTTACTGGGTGTTAAATAAAGTGGCGTTGGTTGCCAAATTTGGGCATCGGCTAGGGTTAATTGTCGTCGGCCTAACCGGATAAACAGGGGCTCAATTTGGACAGGTAAATCAGCGAAATGGCTAAGTTTTTTTTCATCGAGTATAATCGTGTTAGGTGCCATATGTTCGGGATGCGTTGAAATGGTCAAGAGAATTTCTTGGGTGTCTACATGACCATAATTAATAGCGTGCGTAAAACATTGCAAACTAGTCAATATTTGATGAGGGAGTTTCGATAAAATCGTTTGGTCATAAGCTAAAATTTTTGTCATTCCAACGACCTCCTTTTTAATAGCGCTTTCACGACTTCATAATAAAAGAATCCAGCACGCTAAACAATTGCTAAAAATGACATTGATTTACAAGTTTGAATGGACAATTTGTACATTGGGAGGATAAATGATGTTAAAAGTGAGTGATTTATTAACGTTAGAAGAATTACCTGGCATTACCTTAGTGGCAGGACATAAAAATCAGGACCAACCGATTTTAAAAGTCAATATTTTAGAAAATCCTGATATTTTAGATTGGCTAACAGCAGGTGAGCTGCTGTTAACGACAGGGTACATATTTAAAGATGATCGGAAATTACAGAAAAATTTTTTGAAAGAACTAGCCAAACACCATTGTGCTGCCTTGGGATTTAAAACCCAACGTTATTTTGAAGAAGTTCCACCAGACCTAATCAAATTAGCAGATGAAATGAACGTTCCTATTTTAGCAATTCCTTACAATTATACCTTTTCGCAAATTGCTGACGTGTTGAAAAGTCGTGTCACGTTAGAACAATTTGACATGAATGCGCAAGAAACCGCATTGCATAATAAAATTTATCAAATCTTAGAAACGGGAAGTAGCAGTTTTCATTTGCTGCAGGATCTAGCAGAAACCATTCAAAATCCTGTCTTGTTATTGAATGACCACTTTGAAGGAGTTAATTTTTTTGACTTGCCTAAAAATCCAATTCGTATTTCTAGCATTTTAGAAGATAGAAAAGAAACCTCAGAGTTCCAAAAACAATTACTTGAACAAAGTCATCCATCATTACGCTTTTATCAAGAACCGATTCATTTACAGTTGAAACTCCAGAACCAAGTGGTGCCAATTGAAATTTATCCAATTAAAAAGAAAAATGTTATTTTATATTATTTGCTCGTCTGGAACACCTTGGCCCCATTACGACCAGTCGACGTGGCTCATTTTAAAATCACAGCTCATTACTTACTTTTACAATTGCAATTGGAATACTCACGGAAATTTGAAGAATACCAACAACGAAACGAATTATTTTTTAAGCTGATTGCGCATGAAAAGAGGGACCAAGCTGTCTTCCAACAATTTCAACAATATTATCGCTTGGCAATAGATAAGCCCTATGCGATTTTGCTAATTTCATTAACCTTAAATGAACGCCAAAGGCAAGAAAGAATGTCTATTTTAGGTAACCAGCTAAACCAAGTTATCTTAGGGGACAAACAAAAAATTGTTTGTATTGAAATTGACAGTTCCTTTGTCTTATTAGTTGAAGATCCACCTGAAAAAGAAGGCGATTATCTGAAAATGATGCAACGCCTAGCGCAAAGTAGCATAAATCAGTTAATGAAAGTACAAGAAGATGTGGAACTTTTCCTAACAATAGGACCTAAGATTCAAGGTCTGACCCAGATTCATGAATCTTATCAACAAGCGATTGACGTTTTAGCCTTTCAACGCCAATTCATTGCAGAAAAACCTGAAATGAGGATTGCTTCCTACGCGAATTTTCATCTTAGACAGACATTGCAACGTTATTTTTTAGCAGAAGGACAAGCAACCCTCAGAAAAAAATATCTTCAACCATTGCAGAAAAGTGATCAACAGCAACATACCGACTTTGTCCATACACTGAATGTCTATTTTCAATCAAAACGAAACTTGTCTCAAACAGCCAAAAAGCTCTTTATTCATCGTAATACTTTGTTACAACGATTGGAGAAAATTGAACAGCTAGTGCTGTTGGATTTTGATAAGGAAGTGGACTTGTTGGCGCTGGAAGTGGCGTTGTTTGTGGGAACTTAAGAAGCAATATAAGTGGCGGTTTTTAATTTAATGGAATATATATATAGCTAAAAGAAACGATTATACAAGAAGAATAATTTAATCAATAAAAAATGGAATCTTTTCATAACCTTAATTTTTCAAAAAAACTAATCCTTCCCAAAATCTTCAAACACAAACCACTAACTATCTGCTACTATAAAAGAAACAACTATCATTTGGAGGAAGTATGCGTAACAGAAAAATGTGGACAATTATCGTCAGTGGGTTATTTTTAAGTAGTATCATCGCGGGAATTTCAGGAGCATTTTTAATCATTGAAGGAGAGCTAACGACTCTGCTCTGGGAGGTGTTGCCAGCGCAAATGAAATGGCCAATTCTCTATTATTTTGTCTTGTGTGTGCTAGGAGCGTTGGTATTGAGTTATCTGAAGAAACGCTTCGGGCAAGTACCACAAACGGCGCATGAGGCTCTGACAGAATTGAAGGCGAAACAATCGGTCGATTATTCAGGTGTGTTTAGAAATTTATTGGCCGCCTTGGTAATTTTAATTTTCGGGGCTGGTGTCGGTCCTGAAGCTGCATTGTTGGGAGCAATTATTTCGTTGTCAGTCTGGCAATCTGATAAGTTACGGTACCTTTATTTTCATTATGACGAGCAAGAACAGCAAGTATTTTGGACAAAAATTCAGCGCTTGCTACATCCGCAACAGTTTGTTCAGCGCTACGATACGAGGCTCGCTCCTGCGGATAAAAAGAAACTGAAACAAGTGATGAACGGGTTATTTATTGTGAACGGGTTGGTGGTGTTTACCTTTTTAATGAAATTGGTGGGACACCCATCGTTTATTACGAAGTTAGGAACTGGAAAAATTGAAATGGCTTCGTTATGGCTGATTTTACCAGCTTTATTAACTGCTTTTGTGATTGGTAACGCCTATCAATGGTTGCAAGCTGCTCTGGCTAAACTATGCCAACCTTTTGAAGAAAAGCAAAGCATACTGGTAAGCTTTGGTGCAGCCTGTATTTTTCTCTTTGTTATTTTAATGCCAAGATTACTATTTTCAGGACAATCTTTTATGCATTTAGTTCCTAGTTTTGGTAGTCAACAAGCTTGGTATATCTTGGTGATCGCTGCGATAATGAAACTAGTATTTCTACAAGTTTGTTTACAGACAGGTTGGATAGGTGGCGATATTTTTCCCGTCGTTTTTTCAGCTATTTTAATCGGGTTTGCGGTCGCGCAATTTTTTCCAACAATTGACTCACTTTTTGTTGTCGCAATTTTTGCTACGAGTTTAACAACCCAGATCTTAGGGACGATTCTTGTACCGGGTATTTTTGTGGGGCTCTTTTTCCCAATCACGCTTTGGCCAATTGTAGTCCTTGTGTTATTTTTACAATGGCTATTGAAAAATAAAATTATTAAGAATAACTAGAAGATACTAAAAAGAGGGAATAAAATGAACCTAACCCATCAAGACTTCAATCTATTCAACCGAGAAATCTTCACATTTAAACAACTCAAAGAGCAACAAACATCAGCAGAAATCGATGACTTAAAGCAAACCTACAAGCAACATTGGGAAAAGTGGAAAGCCTTAAACCTCGCAATCGCTCAAGGTTTACCAGCTGAACTCGGCATCACTAAGCCGAAAATCGAAAGCTGGACCAACGGCTGGAATTTACGCAGTCATTTCTGGGCTGCGTATCGCAGTGAGCAACGCCAAGCGGAAAATGCTTGTCTGGCGTTGTTATTAAATAAAAAGCAATTTCAAGTATATTTGATGTTTCAACATTACAAAAGTGAGGAGCGGGCAGGCTCAGTCGTCGCTTACAATCAATTGCTTAATCGTTTAGAAGCTTGGAGTCAAACCATCGACTGCGAAGGCTATTATATTTGGCCGCAGGAAGAGCATGAACTAGTGGACCATTTGCCTTTAAAAGATTATTTAGCAGATGAAAAACAACGGAAAATTTTAGAAGAGCGGATAGGCAATCGCTCATTTCAGATCGGTAAGTTGTGGTTTGCGACGGAAAAGCTTGAAACGATTGAAGAAAAAAGTTGTCAGGCACTTCAAGAATTAGCGCCGTTGTATAACGCATTATCTGAAAAATGAACGAAACAACGTCTTTGACCAAGTACCTGGTCAGAGACGTTGTTTGTGTTTTTATTGATTTAAATCTGTTAGTAGTAGCTCGTTAGAAACAGCAAAAGTAGTAACTTCTGTTACAGCTGGATCCAAAGTGTATTTTGTAAATGAGGTAGTACTTTCTGGTTGGACATACATGGTTAGATTAGTCACATCATATCCTGACCAATAATGTGTGAAATCAGACAGAGAATTACTTTGACCTAAATGGCCAATCCCCCGAGGAATCATCACTGTTTGGAAGGCGCGATAGAGTTGCATAATCCCTTCAGAGCTATCAAATTCTTGGAGATTGTCAGAATAGTATAACGCACGAATGAAGCGTGACGGCGAAGTGAAGTCTCCTGGGATTCCTAATAGTCCGTAAGAAGTCCCACCTTCAATTGGGTCAAGTGTTGCGCCTGATTTTAAAGTGTAAGGTTCCTTAATAGCATAGTTGCGCATCCCGATATAGTTTCGTGCATTGGTTAAATGATAATTGTATTCTGGGCTGTTTGTGACTACGCCAAGCGAATCATAAATGACGAACGCTCCGTTATCTGTTGGTTGCAAAACGATACTATTATTATTTTTATCATTAATGGTCCAGTGTAAGGTAAAATGAACTTCCCCCAATGAATCAAGTTGGAATTTTTGATCTAACAGGCCGATTTTTTCAAAAGCTACTTTTACTTCGTCAACGCTTTCAAAATTACTCAAAATATAAGCGAGTACTTCTTCTGCAATATGAGGTGTTAAACCACGATCTGCTAAACTTTCAGCTGGTGCTGTTGAAGATTCCATTAAATATTGAATATCACCAGATAAGCCGGCTTCGTTGATACCATCTGTGATAGCAAGGCTGACGGTTTTACCATCGTTCGCTGGTTGATCTGTGCCTGACATTGCTAGTCCCATAAAGGCATATTTTGCCGTCCAAGGATTTAGTTGGCTGTTTAGAACTGTACCTTTTGGAAATTGAGCAATTAGAGTAGGGATTTTTGGTGCAATTGGATCTTCGTTGCCAAAAAAGTCAAACGTAAAATCCATCGTACGTCCATAAAAAATATCATTTGTTTTGGAAATAATCTTGATGCCTGTACACATAATAGTTTCCCCCAATTAATGTAAGTTTGTGAAGCCTGTTTACTAGTTAAGCATATCATACTCTAGGAAACAGCGGTGGCTAAATTCCTAAAATATTAGACAATTTTGTCTAAATGAGGTGAAAAAAATTTTTTAGCGATTTCCTTCACAAAACACCTTATTATCTTTCCGAAAATATGATATCTTTAGAATGGAAATTTCATGAAAAGAGGATGCGAATGTTTAAAAAGTACACACAAATGATAAGGGATGAATTTAAAGGGTATAATCAAAAAAAATTGAAAAAAGATTTCTTGGCAGGTTTGACTGTCGCAGCCGTCGCGTTGCCGTTAGCGTTAGCGTTTGGGGTCTCTAGCGGCGCCACTGCAGCAGCTGGCATGATCACGGCGATTATCGCTGGAATTGTGATTGGGAGCCTTTCAGGTGGGTTTTATCAAATTTCAGGACCAACAGGTGCGATGGCAGCTATTTTAATGTCAATTGCGGCAGTGCATGGCATGCAAGGGATTTTGTTGGCCACCTTTTTGGCGGGAATTTTCTTGCTTTTGGCAGGGATTTTGCGCTTAGGGAGCTTGACTTCTTTTATTCCGTCACCGGTCATTACCGGGTTTACTTCAGGAATTGCTATTATTATTGCGTTGGGGCAGCTTGATAATTTCTTTGGGGTTCGTTCAGAAGGCCACAATTTAATTGAGAAAATCAGCAGTTATCGTTCATTGGGCTTTGATTTAAGTATACCAACGACGGTTATGTCGATTTTAGTGGTGCTTGGATTAGTATTCTTTCCGAAAAAGTGGAATGCGATGATACCAGCTTCATTGGTGATGATTATTTTAGCTACTTTAGCAACAGTGGTTTTTCAACTGCCAGTGGCCACTGTAGGGAAAATTCCGACAAGTATTTTTAGTGATACACGTTTGGAACTTGGTTCGCTTCAATTAAGTGCGTTTCAGGATATTTTGGTGCCTTCGATTAGCATTGCTATGTTAGGTATGATTGAAAGTTTGCTTTGTGGCGCTTCGGCTGGTCGCATGACAGGGAAGCCATTAGACAGTAATCAGGAACTAGTGGCACAAGGAATTGGCAACTTAATTTTGCCATTTTTCGGTGGCGTGCCTGCGACGGCAGCGATTGCCCGCACGAGCGTAGTGATTAAATCTGGTGCGCAAACACGTTTAGCGGGTATTTTTCATGCAGTCTTTTTATTGTTATCGATGTTGCTTTTATCGCCAGTCATGTCTAAAATTCCCATGCCTGCGTTAGCTGGTGTTTTAGTGGTGACAGCGTGGCGAATGAATGAATGGTCGGTGATTAAAGAATTCTTCCAGAAACGTTTCCACACAGCCTTATGTTTATTCTTTTTAACGATGGTAGCGACCGTTATTTTTGACTTGAGTTTAGCGATTGTTTTAGGGGTCTTAGCGGGTTGCCTGTTTTTCATTGCGAAAAGTGCCGTGATTACGATTAATGTCGAGGAAGTTGATTGGTCAAGAATGGGGCTAGTACCGACCGAGTGTACAGAAAATTGGGTGGTGGTTTATTTGAGTGGCCCGTTATTTTTCATGTCTTCTGAACGATTGAAACAAACGTTACTGCAATTGGAAACAAAAAGTGGTGTAGTATTTTCAATGCGAGGAGTTCCTAGCATTGATAGTACGGCGCTAGATATTTTAGAAGAATTTTGTCTCGCAGCAGAAGGTCGTGGACAACAAGTTCAATTTGCCGCTCTGCAACCAGAAGTTGAAAAAATGATTCGAACCATTCAAGGAAATCAAGAGAAAGAATACCATTTCTCAGTCGCAGAATTTTTACAAACGGTGCATGTTGCAGAACAATAATTCATTTTCAAATGAAATGTTCTATTTTCTATCGCGGGCTTAATGGGTGAAGAAATAAGAAAAATAAGTGGGGACTAAAACGAGTTTCTAGATGAGTTCCTAAAAAATAATGAAGAGAAAACTTCTAAGTATGAAGTTTTCTCTTTATTATTTTTTTTAGGTTATTTATTGAATTACTTCTAGCATAACGTCTTTTTGATCATCCGTAACATTGCCTGCGTAGTTAGGAGTGATTAAAGATATCGAACTATTTTTATTGTTGAATAAGTATAAAGTACCCGATCTATTTTGTTCATCGTTTGAAGAAATATTAGTTCCTAAAATTAACTCTGTATTTACTTTAACGGTGCGAATACTGTTATCGGCCGCTGAAAATATTCTAATCTCTTTTGTAGGAATTGTATTTATAGATAGCTCATATTTATTAATGGCTTCTTTCACTTGATCATTTCCAGCCCCAAACAATTTAGTTCGGAAGGTAGCAGTTGGTGTTGAATTTAAGTTCTCTAACGTAATTGAAGTTGGCACATTCATTCCTTTAAAATTAAATACTAGTGGATTGTTTAAGCTACTAAGATCGACAGCATAAGGTGTTGCTTCTAAAGAATTTGCTTCTTCGACATTTGTGGATACTTCATTTTTAGACTTTGCCGAAGCTTGAGTGGTACTGGCACTTTTTGAAGTTTCTTTTAGTTTATTATTAGAGCTTGTTTCTGTGCTAGAACTGTAATGATTAGCACTGCTTTTCATTGATGTTGTATGATTGGTAGAATTTTCTTGTTTTTTAGGTTCATTCGCTTTTTGAGAACTACAACCTGTTAAAAAAATAACTAAAATAACACAAAATAATTTTTTCATACTATTCCTCCTATAGACGCTATAACTAATTTTATCTTACTTGTTAATATAACAAAAGAAATAATTATTTTATTTTCACGAATGCTCAAATTGTTTAAATCTGTAGTTTTTATACTTATTTTTGTTGCATTTGCAACAAAAATAAGTTAAAGTAATGACAATCATAAAATATTAGCGAAAGGAAGTGTCCTAGTGACAGATATTTTAAGAGAAATTGGCATGATTGCGCGGGCCTTAGATTCAATCAGTAATATTGAATTTAAGGAATTATCTTTAACACGAGGACAATATCTTTATTTGGTCAGGGTCTGTGAAAATCCTGGAATTATCCAAGAAAAGATCGCCGAACTGATTAAAGTTGATCGAACCACAGCGGCGCGGGCGATTAAGCGTTTGGAAGAACAAGGCTTTATTTATCGTCAAGAAGATGCAATCAACAAAAAAATTAAGCGGATTTATGCCACAGAAAAAGGGAAAAACGTTTATCCAATCATTGTGCGCGAAAATCAACACTCGAATCAAGTTGCTTTGCAAGGCTTGTCAGAAGTGGAAATTTCACAATTGGCAGATTACTTAGTCCGGATGCGTAAAAATGTCAGCGAAGATTGGGAATTTGTCAAAAAAGGGAACACTCGAAATTATTAAGGAAAGGACGACTGATTGATGGGAGAAATAAAAAAATTAACAATAGAAGATGCACCAGCGTTACAAGAAATCAGCATTGAAACTTATACAGATACTTTCGGACCATATAATACCCCAGAAAATATGCAAGCCTATTTAGTAGAAGCCTACAATTTAGAAAAATTACAAAAGGAATTGGCTAATCCCCACTCTGACTTTTATTTTATCTTTGTCGATAATCAATTAGCTGGCTACATGAAATTAAATCGTGAGAAGGCACAAACGGAACCGATGGGGCCAGAAAAGCTCGAGGTTGAGCGATTGTATATTTTGCCTGCGTTTAAAGGAAAGAAGCTGGGAACACAATTGTTAGAACTGGCGGAAGAAAAAGCTCGTGAATTTGGTAAAAACGCACTGTGGCTAGGTGTCTGGGAACACAATGATGCGGCGCGGTCATTTTATAAAACGATTGGCTACCGCTATTACAGTCAACATTCATTTTTTATGGGAGACGATGAACAGACGGATTTTATTTTGTTAAAGGAATTATAGCAAGAAAATTTAGAAACAAAGATTTCTGATTTTATCAGAAATCTTTGTTTATTTTTTTGATTAAAATTAAGCAATTTTTTATTTTCAAAATGTTATTTTTAAAAACGTAAAAATTGAAAAAGAAGATTTTGAATCTGTGAAAAGTTGTCGATCTTGTGAGAAAACTCTTTTGTCAGTGTCTTTTTTCAGGATGGGTCTCTTCCTGAAAATCCACTTCAGTTTATCTGTTTTGTGTGTTTTTGATTAAAAAACGTTGTGTTGGATTTCATTTAACTGTATAATTTATTTATGTCATTTTTAATAATAAGCGTATTTTAGCATTTGAAAAGAGAAGTTGTACATAATATGTGAATAAAAAGATTTGTTTCTTACTTTCTAGAGTGAGAGGACGATATAAAAAAGGTTGCTATTTTTTCGTTCAAAGTGAACAAAGAATCGTTTGTTATTTAGTTGGGGTAACTAATGATTGTTGTTATAAAAAGCGCTTACAATTCGTGTGATGAGAGTAGTACGCATGTTTGTGCAAAAGTGACAAAAAAGAGAAGGCAGGGTGTTTTAATAGAAAAAAATTTTTAATAAAAAGGAGAGTTTGTCGTGGAGAAAAATGTGTCTCAAGTAACAGCTCAAGAAGAAACAGCGCTGAAAGCACGTGGCTACAATGAGGATTTGTTGCCAAGTAGCCCGAAACAACGGACGATGGGCGCGCGCAATTTTTTTACATTATGGATGGGTTCGATTCATAATATCCCGAATTATGCAGCAGTGGGCGGCTTTATTTTCTTAGGTTTATCGCCGCTGCAAGTTATGCTGGCAGTTGTGTTAAGCTCATTCATTGTAGCAACTTTCATGAATTTGAATGGCGTGGCTGGCTCTAAATATGGGATTCCTTTTGCGATGCACTTACAGTCTACTTACGGCAGTCTCGGAGCAAAACTGCCAGGGTTCTTAAGAGGTTGTGTGGCCGCGATTGCTTGGTTTGGTCTGCAAACATTTACAGGATCGCTGGCTTTATTAATTATTCTCGGGAAATTTTGGCCGAACTTTTTACAAATTGGTGGATCATTCCAGTTTTTTGGTCTTAGGCTACCTGAATTAATGGCGTTTACTCTTTTTTGGCTCTTAAATGTGGCAATAGGTTTCGGTGGTAGCAAAATTTTGAACCGTTTTACCGCCATTTTAAGTCCGTTGATTTATGTCGTTATTATTGGATTAACGATTTGGGCCATTCGAGCTGGGGGCGGTTTAACACCAATTTTGTCCTATCAAGTTTCTGGTGCGATTCGTTCAGTCAATCCACTGGTGGCGTATCTGATTATTTTTAACTCGGTTGTGGCCGTTTGGTCAGCGCCTGGTGCGAGTGTGGCGGATTTTACTAAGAATGCGCGCTCGACACGTGCTCAGGTTGTGGGGCAAACAGCAGGTTTAGTTGTTGGTTATGGGATTTTCGCTTTTTCCAGTGTGGTTATTCTGTTAGGTGGTTCGCTGTATTTTGGGATTCAAGAATGGAATATTTTAAACATTATTGATCGTTTAGATAATGTGGCAGTGGTGGTCTTAGCCATGTCGGTTTTCTTATTAACGACTATTTCAACGAATGCAACGGGGAACATCATTCCGGCAGGTTATCAATTGGCGGCGCTATTTCCTAAAAAAATGACATATAAAAAAGGCGTCATGATTGCCAGTGTTATTAGCTTTCTTATTATGCCTTGGAAACTGATGGAAAACGCCGATAGTATTTTTATTTTTCTGAACGCAATTGGGGCTGTTTTAGGACCAGTCGCTGGTGTGATGATTGCGAATTATTATTTTGTTCAAAAGCAACAAATTGATTTAAATGCTTTATACGTAGATAAACACAAAAAAGAGGAAGCCAATCCTTTTTACGGATTAAACAAGCCGGCATATGTTGCTACTATTCTAGCGTTGGTTCTTTCCTTAAGTGGTCAATTTATTCCGCAGGTTAAAATCATTGCTGATATTTCGTGGTTTGTGGGCTTTGCCACAGGTTTTGTGCTGTACTTAGTGTTAAAAAAATGGACTTGGGATTCAAAAAAAGTGAAAGAAACAGCTTATCAGGAGGGAAAATAAATGCAAGCAGAGTTAGTGATTAAAAACGGGTTAGTTATTTTAGAAACTGGAGAAGTCATTACGGATGTCGCCGTTCAAGGAGGAAAAATCGTAGCGATTGGGCAAGACTTGTCAGGAGAACGTGTGATTGATGCGACGGGTTTAGTCGTTAGTCCTGGGATGGTGGATGCTCATGTTCATATTACCGATCCTGGTGGTGGTTACCGCGATGAATGGGAAGGGTATGTCACAGGAACGGCCGCTTGTGCCAAAGGGGGCGTGACGACCTTTATGGAAATGCCTTTAAATCAGATTCCAGCAACTGTGGATAAGACCTCTCTTGAGATCAAATACAAGGCAGGAGAAAATAAACTAAAAGTAGATGTAGGGTCATTTGGCGGCGTGGTCCCGACCAACTTGGCTGGCGGGATTCAGGAACTTGATGAAGGAGGCGTTTCCGGCTATAAATGCTTTTTAGGAACGTGCGGCGATCGTTCAATTGAAGGAGATTTTCAAAATGTCGACGATTATTCGCTATATGAAGGAATGAAACAAGTCGCCAAAACTGGCAAAGTGCTAGCAATCCATGCAGAAAATGCGCCAATTACGGATAAATTAGGCGCGTTAGCTTATCAAAATGGCGAAACGACTTTAGCAGCATATGTAGCTACACGTCCTGTGTTTACCGAAGTTGAAGCGATTCAAAAATCTATTTTATTTGCCAAAGAAACAGGTTGTCGGATTCATATTTGTCATGTGGCTTGTCAAGAAGGCGTGGAAGAAGTTTTAAAAGCCCAAGCAGAAGGGGTAGATGTGACTTGTGAAACATGTACGCATTATTTATATTTTACCACGGATGAACTTGATGCCATTGGTCCAGTTGTCAAATGTTCACCGCCGATTCGTGACGCGGACCAACAAGCCGCATTATGGAACCACGTGCAAACAGGCGGCATCGCGTTTGTAACCTCTGACCATTCTCCTTGTACGCCAGACTTAAAAGATACAACCAATGCTTTTGAAGCTTGGGGCGGCATTTCTGGTGTTCAAAATAACGTCGATGTGTTATTCGATGAAGCCGTCCAAAAACGTGGTTTATCCTTGAAACAATTCGCGGATATGATTGCAGCAAACCCAGCTGACCGTTATCACTTAGCACAAAAGGGCCGCATCAGCATTGGTAAGGATGCCGATTTTGTACTAATTAAACCTAATGCGCCGTATATCTTAAAAGCAGAAGATTTAGAATATCGAAATAAAATTAGTCCTTACATTGGTCGTGAAATTGGGGCCCAAGTGATTCAAACAATTTTAAGAGGCGAAACAATTTACGCACAAGAAACTGGGGTAACCGAGGCGTTTAACGGCGTATTTATCAAAAATTAAACACTTATTTTAGAAATGTAAAGGGACAGAAGCGTGATTGAATTAGCACCTCTGTCCACGAGTTAGAGAATGTTCATTGGCTATTTTGCACAAAAAAGGCTTAATTTTGTTTGATAAGTACAATGAAGATAGCTAGGGAAACGTTTACAATCAGAGTGTAATCAGTCAGGAGGTTTTGTGATGGACTTGGAAAAAGTTTTAAAACAAAGAATCGAAGAGTTGTCAGCAATTGGGAGTGATCCTGCAGGAGGGATGACACGCTTACTTTATACAGATTCGTGGTTGGCAGCACAAAAGTATGTGCAAAGCCAAACTGAGGCGTTTGGACTGGAAACGCAATTTGACGAAGTTGGGAATCTGTTTTGTCGAGTGGCAGGAACGGAATTTCCTCAGGAAACGATTTTAACTGGGTCACATATCGACACCGTAGTTAATGGTGGGACCTTAGATGGTCAATATGGTGTTATTGCTTCCATGACAGCTGTTCAATATTTATTAGACAAATATGGGAAACCACGGCGTTCTTTAGAAGTGCTTTCCATGGCTGAAGAAGAAGGGAGTCGTTTTCCAACGGTTTTCTGGGGAAGCAAAAATGTCGTTGGTGAAGCCAAACGTGAAGAAGTAGTCGATATCTCTGACAACGAAGGCAAAAAGTTTGTTGATGAGATGCATCGCCAAGGCTTTGATTTTCGGCAAGAGCAAACTAGACGTGAGGACATTGAAGCATTTGTCGAAATTCATATTGAACAAGGCAATATTTTAGAGAACGAAAAGCTCCAAGTCGGTGTTGTTCATAGTATTGTAGGGCAACGTCGCTACACGGTTAACTTAAAAGGGCAAGCCAATCATGCAGGTACTACGCCAATGAGTTACCGTCATGATGCGGTATATGGCTTTGCTAAAATTTGTGCAGAAGCCATTGATCGTGCGAACGAAATTGGGGATCCGTTAGTTTTAACATTCGGTAAAGTCATTCCGAAACCCAATACAGTCAATGTGGTGCCTGGAGAAGTGGAATTTACAATTGACTGCCGTCATACCGACGCTGCTTTTTTACGACATTTTACAGGTGAATTAGAAGAACGGATGAAGACAATTGCTCAAGAATTAGGCTTGACGATTGCAATTGACCGCTGGATGGATGAAGCCCCTGTACCGATGAATCAAGCAATTGTAGAAGTTATTGAACAAAAAGCCAAAGAAGGCAAGTATCAGTATCGTATGATGCATAGTGGCGCTGGGCATGATTCGCAAATTATTGCGCCCCATTACCCGACAGCGATGATATTTGTGCCAAGTATTGGTGGGATTAGTCATAATCCAGCAGAAGCAACGGCATTTCCAGATTTGGTTGAAGGTGTCAAGCTTTTAGCAGATACCTTATATGAATTAGCGTATAAATAAGATAGAAAAGGAAGAATTGTGATGGGTTATAAAAATAATCGAGTTGGTTACCAAAAAGAATTGTTAACATCAAGAGCTGTGATAAAAAAAGACAATTACGCCATTATTCCCCATGATGGTTTGGTGCAAAA
Source organism: Enterococcus sp. DIV0546 (assembly GCF_051712785.1). NCBI lineage: Bacteria > Bacillati > Bacillota > Bacilli > Lactobacillales > Enterococcaceae > Enterococcus > Enterococcus sp. DIV0546. The sequence goes on along the minus strand of NZ_JBIOPO010000001.1, from coordinate 2,438,782 downwards.
TGCAGTACCTGGTTTTGAAAATGTCGATATTTCCATTTTGGGATCGCCTAAATTAGGTGCGACATTTGTGGATTACATTGCTACGTTTCATAAAAATGGTCAACAAACAACTGGTTTTGGTGGCGACGGGATCCAAACGTTGGTTTATGTCATTGACGGTCGTTTGCGCGTTTCAGATGGTCAAGAAACTCATGAACTTGAAGCCGGGGGCTACGCCTACTTTACGCCTGAAATGAAAATGTATTTAGCGAACGCACAGGAAGCGGACACAGAAGTTTTCTTATATAAAAAACGCTATCAGCCGTTGGCAGGCCATCAACCTTATAAAGTGGTTGGGTCAATTCATGACCAACAACCCGAAGAATATGAAGGAATGACAGACGTTTTACTTTGGAGTTTATTGCCGAAAGAGTTTGACTTTGATATGAATATGCATATCTTATCTTTTGAACCAGGTGCTAGTCATGCCTACATTGAAACGCATGTCCAAGAGCATGGCGCGTATTTAATTAGTGGCCAAGGGATGTACAATTTGGACAACGAATGGTATCCAGTGGAAAAAGGGGACTATATTTTCATGAGTGCCTATGTGCCACAAGCAGCCTATGCGGTTGGTCGTGAAGAACCGCTAATGTACGTTTATTCCAAAGATGCCAATCGTGAACCAGAATTATAAAGAAAAGCCGAATGTAAAGTAATGACCTCGGAACAATAGGATTTGAACACGCAGTGGTGAACGGTAGAGTCCTTTTTCTTGGTAGACGTTACTTTTATTCGGCTATTTTCCTGTTAATTATTTTTCTGAAAGTTCCAGCGCTACCCGTAAGAGTAAACTCGTCTCAGGCTCTTGAATAGAGGTGCCTAATAACTTTTCACATTGATTCATGCGATATTTAATGGTGTTTCTGTGAAGGTAAAGAGCGTTAGCCGTTTTAGTAATTTCGCAATTGAAATCTAAAAAAACTTTCAAGGTTTTTCGTAATTCTTGTAACGTCGGTTCCGTCGGATAGGCCAACTCTTTCAATTGTTGCTGGCAAAAGTATTCAACATCTTCAGTGCCAATCTTTTCGAAAAGTCCAGCTAGGCCTTTGGGATGGAACAATTGCACAGTCGCTGGTTTTTGAGCGTGTAAAGAAGCCTCTAATGTCGAGGAAGCTTCAATATAAGAATTAGGCAAATCTTCTAGGTTTTCATAAGCATTGCCTAAAGCAAAGCGAATGGTAATAGGCAAAGTCTGTTGCAAACGTTCAGCGAGGTTTTGCAAAATCATCAAATGGTCATTTTTCTTTGATTGAAAAATCAAGATACTTTTATTTTGATTTTTTAATTTAAACAAGGCGACATCTGGCAGGATTTCCGGCAATTGTTCTTTGAGCCATTGGAAAATTAGTTGCCCTTCTGCTTGCTGATAACGAATATGGGTTTCATTTTCTGGTTTAGTCACGCCGTAGACAATCGCTAATTGATAATAATCACTGTTGATTAAACGATAATTTTTCCAAAGTTCCAACCAATTTTGATGTTTACTCAGCGCTTCTTGATGTGTATCAAGCAAGCGGTCCAAAAAGTCTGTTTTGAGATGTTCAAAAGATTCAGCAATTTTCTGGTTTTTAAATAACATAAAAGTCAAAACTAAAATGGCCTGATCAATGGCAAATTCAGAAATAGGGTAAGGAATCTGTTCAGGAGATAAGACCAATAAATAATAGGGAAAATAATCGTTCACACGAATTGGAAAGCCAGCTACTTGAATGTTTTCTTGTCGCTCATCCTGTAAACGAAAGATTTTCTTTTCTTGTGCCAATTGTTGAAAGTGGTCTTTTGATAATTGTTCGATGAAAAACTCCGCCGATTTTTGATTGCCATAAAAATAATTCGAGTGGGCAATCACCTGTTGCCAAGGACTTAATAAAATAATTGGCGCATTTAAAATTTTCGCAAATTCAGCGATGAAGCGCGTAGCATCAACATCTTGCATTAATAATGTTGAAAAACGCTTTTGTATGTCAAATGCTACAGACATCTGTTCGGTTTTGCTATCACGAAGATAGCCTACAATTTCATGCAACAACCCGCCTAGTGGCTGTGTGCTAGGAATTTTAATCAGGGGCAAATCAACGGCACTGGCATAGGCAACAATTTCTGGTGAAATTTCGTCAAGGAACCGCCCAACTTTGATTCCTAAAGCCGTACACTCTGCTTGTTTTAGCGAGTCAATAAAAGGTTTCAATTTTTCTTGATCATCTTTATAAATCATTGCCGTTGTTAAAATCATGACATTTTTAGGGATAAAATCAGCCACATCAGGTGTTTCCGTGATTTCTACACTTTCCAAGGGCTGTGTTAAGTTTGAGTGAGACGATAATAATTGTAAGTCAGAAAATCTTGGTAAAGCCAAGACCTCAGCTAATATTTTCATCACAACAACCTCCTTTTTTTATAGTATATCGAAGAATAAAAAGGAGTACAAAAGATAGTTATTGAATATGTCTAAAAAACAAAGTCAAAATAGTGCAAATTGAACAATGAATTTCTGGGTTTTTCCAAAGATAATAAAAGAGAAGAATTAAAAATGAAGTGAGGGATTACTATGTATCAACAACCAAATTTTGTACGGCGAACAATCATGACGCCGGGACCAGTCGAAGCCCATCCATCGGTACTTCGTCAAATGGGTCAACCAATTTTAGGGCAATTTGATCCAGAATTTCTACAGATTATGGACGAAGTTCGGGAAATGATTAAAGTACCTTTTGCCACAAAGAATCAACAAGCCTTTGCCATTGATGGCACGTCACGTTCAGGCTTAGAAGCGGGGTTATTTGCATTGATTGAGCCAGGTGACAAAGTGCTTGTGCCTGCGTATGGCCGGTTTGCTTATTTATTAGGTGAAATTTGCGAACGCGCCCGGGCCGAAGTCATTTATTTAGAAAAGGACTGGCTCGCACCGTTTGAACAAACAACGGTGATTGAAGCGATTAAAGAACATCAACCAAAAATTGTTGCGATGGTCCACGGCGAAACGGCGAATGCACAAATGCAACCGCTGGATCAAATTGGCGCCTTTTGTCGGGAAAATGAAATTTTCTTCGTAGTAGATATGGTGGCGACTTACGGCGGTGTCGAAACAAAGGTCGATGATTGGAAGATTGATATTGCGGTAGCAGGCACTCAAAAATGTGTCAGTGTACCTTCAGGCCTTTCTTTGATTACTTACAACCAACGTGTGGCCGACTATCTGGCGGGCCGTTACCAAAAAGAGTTAGGGCTTGGCGCGGATGCGCGGAATGAACGGTTCATTCAAAGTAACTACTTGGATTTATCGCAATTAGAAAAATATTGGGGACCAGAGCGCTTAAATCACCATACAGAAGCGACTACAATGATTTATGGGCTACATGAAGGGCTGCGCTTGTTACTTCAAGAAGGCATGGAAAATGTCTACGCACGCCATCGGAAAAACGATCGTATTTTAGTTGAAAGTCTGCAAAAAATGGGCTTAGAAATTTTCGGGAAGTTAGACACAAAAACACCAACAGTCATTCCTGTGGTCATTCCAGAAGGAATTGATGGTGAAAAAGTGCGGAGCTTATTACTGGATCATTTTAAAGTTGAAATTGCCTCTTCCTTCGGTGATTTAAAAGGAAAAATTTGGCGGGTCGGTAATATGGGTTACAGCAGTCGCGAAGACAATGTGTTGCATTTCTTAAGTGCCTTTGAGACTGTATTGAAACACCAAGGTTATCAATTTGAAGGCGGTAGCGGTAGTACTCATGCATTGGCTGAGTATTTAAACTAAAAAAGAAGGTAGGACAAAGGTCACTACGTAAAAAAAGCGTAGTGCTTTTGTTCCTTGTGAAACGTTAACCAAAAAAATGATTGGTGGAGGAAAAGAAAATGACAGACAAGACAAAAAGTTCGTTGGCTTATTGGAAAAAAATCGTTATTTTACTATGTATGGGCTGGGTAACAATCTGGATTTATCGTTCCGCGCTTTCTCCCGTTTATCCACAAATTCGCGCGTCTCTAAATGGTAACGCTTCCGATACGGCACTAGGGTCCATTTCTAGCTTTTATTTTCTCGGTTACGTAGTCATGCAGATCCCTGCAGGCTTCTTGGTAGACAAGATTGGGAAAAAACGTGTATTAATTCCAGGATTTATCTTGTTTGCGCTGGCAGCATTACTGATTGCCCAAGCCCAAACGATTGGAACAATTTACTTAGGTAGCTTATTGGCAGGCTTAGGATGTGGTTCTTTCTATGGCTCGGCTTACTCGTTGACGTCGCAAAACATTCCTCAAGCCAAAAAAAGTTTTGCAACAGCTATTGTCAACAGTGGTTCAGCAGTTGGTTCAGGTTTAGGGATGATTTTATCTAGTTATTTAGTTGCCCAAAAAGGATTACCTTGGCAAGTGATGATGTACATTTCCGCCTTTATGATTATTTGTATGTTAGTGGCTTTTCAAGTGATTATTCGCAATCATAAAGAAGACATGGCCTTGATTCAGCCAACCGTTGTTGATGAAAAAGATAACGGAGCGGTAAAAGAAAAAGTGCCCTTTAAAAAACTGTTTGCGCCACATATGCTATTTGCGTATATTTTATATTTTGGCACTTGTTATGCATATTATATGATTGTGACTTGGTTACCTAATTTTTTAAGTACCGAACGCGGTTTCCAAGGAGCGGCAATTGGATTGTCCTCTTCGCTGGTCGCATTTGCCTCTATTCCAGGAGCGTTATTTTTTAGTCGGTTGGCGGATAAGTACATGCATAAAAAAGTTCAATTCATCGTTGTTTTAGAATTTTTAGCAACAGCTATGCTCTTGTTAACTGTACAAGTAAGTAATGCAACGTTGTTATTAATTGCTTTAATTATGTATGGGTTCTTAGGAAAATTAGCTGTAGAACCGATTATTATTTCTTGGCTAGGTGAAAATGCACCAAAAATTGGAATTGGCACTACTTTGGGCGTGTTTAACTTTTTCGGCATGATGTCATCTGTGATTGCCCCAGCTTTAACTGGGAAAATTTCTGACACAACGGGTTCGAAAGTCATGGGCTTTTATATCGCCGTCGTGATTTTACTAATTGGCACGATTCTTTTTATGCTTGTTAATTTAAAAAAACGCGGGGCAGATTCGTCTAATAAATAAAAAAACAACGCAAACTTATCTTTCGTTGAATAAGTTTGCGTTGTTTTACTTTTTGACAATCATATTAATCGCTTGTGCTAATCGCTCTTCTTGTTCTTTAGGATCTTTTTCAGGATTTTCAAAGCAATGCTTTAGATTCTCCGCAACTATCATTCCCATTACGCGATCAATACTAGAACGGACCGCACTCAACTGAGTGATAACATCGATACATTCTTTTTCTTCATCAATCATTTTTTGAATCCCGCGAATTTGACCTTCTGTGCGGCGTAAACGATTCAGCACTTTCTTTTTTTCTTCAGTCATTTTGCCCCTCCTTAAGAGTAGTGATTGGTTTAAAATATACCTATACGAGGTATTTTTGTCAACTATCTTTTCTTTGAATCTAAAAAGGGCAGAAATCTCTTCAGTTGACAAGTCTAACTTTTTCATGTTAAACATACCCCATAAGGTATATAAGAGAAGGAGAAAAAGATGTTATTTCAATTGTTTAAAAAAACGCCAAGTATTTCAACAAAAGAATTGCAGTCACGTTTATCTAAAGAGATAACGTTATTAGATGTCCGAACACCTAGCGAATACCGCACAGGGCATATTCCACAAGCGATTAATGTCCCACTTAACAAAATTCCCGCCTACAACAAATCCGCTAACGAAGTCTATGTGATTTGCCAGTCCGGCATGCGCAGCAAAAATGCGGCCAAAATTTTAGCGAGAAAAAACTATCACGTGATTAACGTTCGTGGCGGGATGTCCCAATGGTCTGGTCAAATTAAAGGAGGAAAATAAATGAAAATTGTAATTATCGGAGGCGTGGCTGGTGGTATGTCAGCAGCGACGCGTTTACGTCGCTTAATGGAAGATGCTGAAATTGTTGTCATGGAAAAAGGCCCTTTTGTTTCATTTGCAAACTGTGGTTTGCCTTACTACGTTTCTGGCGAAATCGCAGAAAGAGAGCAACTGCTTGTTCAAACACCCGAAGCGTTAAAGGCACGGTTTAATTTAGATGTTCGTCCTCACCATGAAGTCGTGGCTATTGATCCAATAGAAAAAGTGATCACAGTGAAACATGAAACAGAAATTTTAACAGAACACTATGACAAATTAATTTTATCACCAGGGGCGAAACCTTTTGTGCCACCAATTACAGGATTGGCAGAAGCCAAAAATGTTTTTTCATTAAGAAATGTTCCTGATTTAGATCAAATTATGACAGCCTTGACACCAGAAACAAAACGATCCGTCGTAATTGGCGCAGGCTTCATTGGCTTGGAAATGGCAGAAAACTTGCAAAAACGCGGATTAGAAGTCACTCTCGTGGAAAAAGCGCCTCATGTTTTACCGCTATTAGACGAAGAAATGGCCGCTTTTGTCAAAGCTGAATTAAGCAAAAACAATGTTCAAGTAATTACGGGACAATCTGCGGTTGCTTTTGAAGAAGAAGGGCAAGTGATTCGCTTAGAAGACGGTCAAACATTAGCTTCTGATTTAACCATTTTGTCGGTGGGGGTCCAACCAGAAAATACCTTAGCAGTTGAAGCAGGTGTAGCAACTGGTTTACGTGGCGGTATTGTTGTTGATGAACACTATCAAACGAATCAACCCGATATTTATGCGGTTGGGGATGCTATTGTAGTGAAACAACAAATCACTCAAGAAGATGCGCTGATTTCTTTAGCTTCTCCCGCCAATCGCCAAGGACGTCAAGTAGCGGATGTGATTGCTGGGTTAGATAGAAAAAATCAAGGAAGCATTGGGACCGCCATTGTGCGAGTCTTTGATTTAACCGCTGCTTCAACTGGTTTAAGCGAACGGGCTGCTAAAGCTGCTGGACTAACAACAGCTGTTGTGCATATCAGTGGAAAAGACCATGCGGGGTATTATCCTGGCGCAACAGATCTTCAGTTAAAATTAGTTTTCCATCCTACGACAGGGGAAATTTATGGCGCACAAGGAATTGGGGCAAAGGGCGTAGATAAGCGAATTGATATTCTTGCGACCGCTATTAAAGGACAGTTAACTATTTTTGATTTGCCTGAATTAGAGTTTACCTATGCGCCGCCGTTTGGTTCAGCGAAAGATCCTGTGAACATGTTAGGCTATGCAGCGATGAACCTTGTAGAAGGATTGAGTGAAAACGTTCAATGGTATGAGTTATCCAACGAATTAGCTAATGGAGCTGTTTTATTAGATGTCCGTAATCCCGCCGAACGAGCCAATGGTCAATTTAAAAATGCTGTGTCTATTCCTTTAAATGAGTTAAGAGAACGTTTGGAGGAATTAGACAAGTCAACGAAGTACATTGTTAGTTGTCACAGCGGTTTGCGTAGTTATATTGCAGAACGGATGCTAAAACAAGCAGGCATCTCAGCCAAAAATTTAGATGGTGCTTTTGCGCTATATCGAATGGTAAAACCGGAGGAACTAGAAAATGTATAACACGATTGGCATGCCTGAATTTTATCAGGAAGCAAAACGAAAAAAATTATCGATTATTGATGTACGAGAAGAAATGGAATACCAACTGGGGCATGTCCCCCAGGCCATCAACTTACCTTTAAGTACTTTAACCGAAAATTATCAGCAATTAGATAAAAAACAACCCTATTACCTGATTTGTCAAATGGGGTCGCGCTCCGCACAAGCATGTGCGTTTCTCAGTCAACAAGGGTATCAAGTAACCAATGTTCTAGGCGGTACATCTGGCTGGTTGGGTCAATTAGAACAATAAAATAACAAAAAACGTTTATCCTTTTACACAGGATAAACGTTTTTTTGTTAGATAAAGATGTGTCAAAACTGTAAGAGGAATGATAGGAAGATGAAGGGACCAGTTTTTTTATTCATTATATACTAAATAAAATGACAAACTCGTCAACAGAAATCAAGGAGGAACAAATAAATGAAAAAGTCAGGCCAGAAGAAGCGAAATAAAAAAGTGTGGTTCGGTATTGGTGCCGCAGTGGTCGTCGTCGGATTTATCGGAGCAAAAACAGTTTTTTCTTCAAAAGAAGTTGAACCTGAATACACAACGTATACCATTACAGAAATGGCCTCATTAAAATTAGATGGTCAAGTGAGTTTTCTAGATACTCGGGATATTTTCTTTGATCCTTCTTTAGGAAAAATTGCCGAAATAAATGTTGAAAATGGTAAAGAAGTCAAGAAAGATAGTCCATTGTTAACGTACAATAACTCAGACATCCAAGCCACAGAAACAGAACAAGCGAATGCCGTTAATCGGAACAATCTTCAAGTCCAACAAGCACAAGAGAACGTTAACTTAGCCACTCAAAAATACAATGAAGCCTTAAACAAAGTTGCTGCAGCCAAGCAAAAATTAAACACCGCAAAAGAGGCTGAAGAGAAAGAAACACTAAATGCGGAAATTCAGCAATTGAATGAAGCTGTTAGTGCTGCGAATAGTGAAGTCGCCCAAGCTAACCAAGCCCTTCAATTAGCCAACAGTGATGCCGTCGGAGCAGCAAACACGCTTGAACAAACACGTGGCAAAGTCAACACAGTCGTTACAGCACCAATTGATGGCCAAGTCACTGTCGATGCTAGTGCCATGAGTAGTACCGACAAACCAGTCATTAAAATTGCAACACAAAAGAAAAATATTCAAGGAAAAGTAACCGAATATGATTACGATAAATTACAGACAGGGGAAGAAGTAACAGTGACGACCGTTGGTTCAGGTAAATCAGCGCCAGGCAAAATTGTTTCCATTGCGCAAACCCCAATAGCTAAAAATGAAGGCAATCCAGTAGTGAGTTATCAATTTACAGTAGAAGGTGATTTTCCTTGGGCAGAAGGCTTGTCTACTAGCATCGCTGTGCCACAAAAGCAAATGATTATACCGACAGCAGCAATCCAAAAAGAAGGCGAAAAAGAATTTGTCTATGTTTACAAAGCGGGCAAAGCGAAAAAAACACCGATTGAAACAGAAACAAATTTAGGTCGTAAAGTTGTCAAAAGTGGCTTGAACTGGAAAGACCAAGTGATTGCCAATCCCAATAAAGAATTAAAAGATAATCAAGATGTTCAGGTAGCTGCCAATGATTAAGCTAGCCCATATTCATAAATATTATTATTCCGAAGAAGAAACACTGCATGTGTTAGATGATATTAACCTCCAAGTAGACGCTGGAGAATTTTTAGCGATTATGGGTCCTTCTGGTTCTGGGAAATCGACTTTGATTAATTTGCTAGGTTTTATTGATAAAAAGTTTGAAGGAACGTATTTATTTGAAGACCGTGAAATTGGCGACTTTTCTGATAAGGAATTATCCCGAATTAGAAATGAAGCAGTCGGCTTTGTCTTTCAGAATTTTAGTTTAATTGAAACACTAACAGTTGAAGAAAACATTGAATTACCTCTTTTATATAGTGGGTTAACCCCAAAAGAAGCCAAAGATCGTGTCCACGAAGTTCTGACAAAAGTCGGCTTGCCAGATAAAGGCAAGAAGCATCCAAAACAACTTTCGGGCGGACAACAACAACGTGTGGCCATTGCGCGTGCGATTGTCAATCGGCCAAGTTTTATTATTGCAGATGAACCAACTGGGGCTTTAGATAGTAAAACATCGGAAGAAATTTTAACGCTCTTTCAGCAATTAAACAATGAAGGTGTCACCATTATTTTAGTGACACATGATGAAGAAACAATTGAATACTGCAATCGTTTGATTAAAGTTCGTGATGGAAAGATTTTAGAGGAGGTGCTGACATGAAACGTTCAATTATTTGGAAAACCGCCTTCCGTTCCATTTTGAAAAATAAGCGACGCAGCTTGTTAACGATGCTAGGGATTGTCATCGGGATCGCTTCGGTGATTACCATCGTGGCTATCGGTAACGGCTTTAAAGAAGACATGGTCGATAAATTATCCGCTGAAAAACAAAAAGAAAATGTGAAAAAGATTTCTTTTTCGGCCTACAACACTTCGGATATGTTTAGTGACCAAGCGATGTTTACCGACAATGATTTAGGGGTCGTGCGCATGGTTCCTGGCGTAGAAAAAATTGATTTTGATCAAAGAGAAGTTGATGGCGCCCAAAAAGGTACACTGAATTTTCAAGCAGGACCGAAAAATCTTTCCGTAACCTATGAACTTGCCGACAAAACCACCAAAGAATTGTTGGTGGGACGCCAACTGAATGATGGAGACAATGCAAAACTGGATAAAACAGTTGTGGTGGATGAACTGGTTGCCAAAGAACTCTACCAAGACCCAACTGCAGCAGTTAATCGAACTTTTCCATATAAAGAGCAACTTTTTACCATTGTTGGCGTGACAACCAATACCAGCGGTGCCATTGGTCCAGGTAATGATGACTCATTGCTTTATTTTCCCAAAAAGACCTATGAACATTATTTCGGCAAGCTAAAAGATACATCTACATTGAAGCTAACAGTAGCACCTGGCTATCAACCAGATCAAGTATTGAAAGAAACAATAAAAACTCTCTCTCAACAAGGAACCATGAAAAACAGCGGGACGTATCAAGAATATAATGTTAAAGATACCATCAAAGAAATGGGCTCTTTATTAAATAATTTAACCTTGTTTATTTCCGCAATTGCGGCTATTTCACTGGTAATTGCTGGGGTCGGCGTTATGAATATGATGTACATTTCGGTCTCAGAACGGATTAAGGAAATTGGTATCCGACGTGCATTGGGCGGGACAGCCAGTGATATTAAAAAGCAATTCTTAACAGAAGGGATTGCCTTGACCTTAATCGGCGGAATTACTGGTTATCTTTTAGGAATGATTATTGCCTACTTAGCATCAATGGCACTACCGTTTTCTGTTCGTCCAGATTTAATGACGGTTTCATTAGCCATCGGGATTTCTGTCTTTATCGGGGTTGTATTTAGCTATTTCCCTGCCTCGGCAGCTTCAAAAAAAGACTTAATCGATATTATGAAATAAATATAAATAGCAAAGAAACAGCCATTTTTGGCTGTTTTTTTTAGTGAAAGTAGAAAAAAATCCAAAGATTTCAAGAGAAAGTAGCTAACAAACGTCAAAAGGTTGGTATTAGCTACCAACCTTTTGACGTTTGTTAGCTAAATAAAAAAGAAAAAAATTAAAAAAATAGCACGTTGAGGATTAAATAACAAACATTTTTTAAATAAGACTATTGGAAATCCTTTATAAATCGGGGATTACAGGAATGACTGTTAATGACTGATTTGCTTGTAAATTTCTAAATTTTAATTCGAAAAATTTCCAGTATACTAAATATATCAAAACAAAACACAAAAATTGAGAAAATTTTGAACTAAAAAAGAATTAAGGAGGAATCAAGAATGAAAATAATGGTCATCACAAAAAATATTTTATCAGAAACTGCTTTTCAAAACCGCTTACAGCATTTAGATCACCAAGTTTTTTGTACGACGTGTCTGATTGGTGAAATTAAGGAAAGTCATTTGTTTTATCGAAAATTTGATGCCATCATTCTCAGCGAAACGATTCCTCGCAAAGAACAATATTTATATCTAAAGGAATTAGCCAGAGTTAAAACGCCGTTGTTTCTTCGCTCGGAAGACATTCCTACCTCGGAAGAATTGAGCATTAGCTATCAATATGGCATTCTCAATTGGTTATGATTGGATGCGACTTTGGATACATTAAGAGAAAATCTCCTTTTGGCAGAATTAAATAAACCCATCCAACGAGAAGATGAAAAGTTAGATGTAGAGGGGATAAAGCTAACAGCCGCAGAACGTGCACTACTGGCTGTCTTGTATAGTACGCCAAAAGAACACTTACCAATGGAACGCCTTTGTAAATTAATATATGACACAGAAGAAACAGCCAATAATCGAAAAAAAATGACCAAACAGCTGACAAAATTAAATAAAAAAATTCAAGTAGGGGGCTTTAAAAAACAAGGTATCCAAAATACACGTTATAAAGGCTACAAACTGCATCCGCAGTTGCTTCCTTATATTGGCGAATTATTTACTTAAAATAGAGAAGCACTTGACGAATGAAAATCACCATCACAGGATGACCCCTAAAAACCATGCTATACTAATAAGGAATAGTATAGGAGGTGGGTCTGTATGAAAGACGGACTATATTGGGTACAACAATTAAAAGAACAGAAAGTAAGTCACACAGAACTCTTAAAGGATATTGAGAAAAAAGTCCAAAAGTTAAATCCAAAGATCAATGGCTTTGTAACCTTTGACAGCCAAGAAGCAGTAGTAACTTATCAAAAAAATGAACAGCAGGACACACTATTTGCTGGTTTGCCATTTCCTTTGAAAATGTTAGGCCAAGAAAAAGCGGGGTGGTCAGCAACGGCCGGCTCGCAACTTTTTAAAAATAGTACTGCAACAACGACCTCTAACTTTGTCAAACAAGCAGAAACGATTGGTTTGATGCCCTTAGGACAAACCAACGCCCCAGAGTTTGGCTTTAAAAATATTACGGATCCTGCGCTTTACGGGCCAGCCCGCAATCCTTGGAACCTGGAACATTCGCCAGGCGGTTCCAGTGGCGGCGCTGCCGCAGTTGTCGCTAGCGGGATTGTTCCTATAGCCGGCGCTAGCGATGGCGGTGGCTCCATCCGAATTCCCGCCTCTTTTAGTGGCTTAATTGGCTTAAAACCTAGCCGTGGCTCCATGCCTGTCGGCCCTGAAGGCTGGCGAGGCTGGCAAGGTGCCTCGATTGACTTTGCGTTGACTATTTCTATGAGAGACACCAAAGCGTTATTCTATGGCCTACGTGGTAGCCACAGTGGCGCCCCCTACCAAGCGCCCTTGGCAGAATGGCAAACACACCCTAAAAAACAACGGCTAAAAATTGCTCTGTGTACCGCTTCGCCTATCGGCTCAATGATTTCGCCAGAAGCAACACTAGCGGCGAAACAAGCGGCTGATTTTCTGGCAGCCGCTGGCCATGAAATCATTGAAATTCCTTATCCAGTCGATGGTGCAGCGCTGATTCGCTCCTATTATCAAATGAACGGCGCAGAAACTACAGCGATGATGAACAGCATTCAACAGGGGCTCGGGCGCCCAATTCGTAAAGAAGAAATCGAACCTTTTTCATGGACCATGCATCAATTCGGCCAAAAGATTCCAGCAGCCACCTATGTTCATTCATTACAGTTGTGGGATCAAGCAGCAGTAACGATGGAAGAACTTTTTCAAAAATTTGATCTGTTTTTATCACCAACAACGGCTTTTTCAGCACCAAAAATTAACGAAGATTTGCAAAGTGAGCACATTCGTCAACGAATGGCGCAAGCAGCAGAATTAACAGAAGCAGAATTAGCTGAATTAATCTATGATTATTTTGATAAAAGTTTACAGCTAACACCGTATACTCAACTAGCTAACTTGACAGGACAACCAGCCATCAGCTTGCCCACACATGTTACGGCAACGGGGTTACCCTTAGGCATTCAATTGCTGGCTGCTCGTGGACGTGAAGATCTCTTATTCCAAGTAGGCGAACAGTTTGAGCAAGAAGGCAAATTTAAATTACCAGAAAGTTACCGCTAAATAGGGTGTTATTGTGACCAAATTTCAGATAAAATAGACACAAGACAAAAAACTGAGGTGGAAAAATGCTGTACGTAGTGAGACATGGTGAAACAGATTATAATGTGGCCCGTAGAATTTGTGGTCATGCGGAAGCGCAATTGACCGAAAAAGGCTATCAACAAGCAGAATTGGTAGCTGAAAAAATTGCCAAACAAGGAATTCAAATCGACCGTTTACTGGCGTCGCCTTTAAAACGGGCGCAAGAAACAGCACGTAAAATTGCGGAACGAAATCAATTGACGATTGAAACAGAACCTCGTTTAATTGAGATGAATTTTGGTATTTATGATGGTGAACCGATTGAAACAACGGCTTTCCAAGAAAATCGTTCTGAGATTTCCTTGCCGTTTCCAGAAGGGGAATCAGTCCTAGATGTCGCGGGTCGAATTTATCCCTTGATTGAGGAAGTCTTGGCTTCAGAGGAAACTTACCTATTTGTTTGCCACAATGCGGTCATGCGAGTCATTGATAACTACTTCAATGGTAAAAAAATCCAAGATTTCTTGGACTTTCATTGTGAAAATACACAACTTGTACAATACGGAGAATAAAAATCAAGTCTTTAATCTTTTGGTTAAAGACTTGATTTTTTTATGGTAGATAAGAAACCGCTTCCGTTTTAATGTATAATAAATTAACTTTTGGATCAAAAAAGAAATGGGGAAAAGACTATGAGAATTGATAATATTCATCAAGCGTTAAAACAGTTTCACGTACAAAATCCAAGTAGCAAAGCAACCTTGTTGCCCGCAACGGCTTCGCAATTAAGTCAGGCCTCTGGCTATACCCGAACCGCTGTTAGTGAAGAGCTTTCAGAATTAGTGAGAAAAGACCAAGTCGTTAAAGTTAAATCTAGACCAGTGTTATTTTTTGATAAAGACTACTTAGAGGAACAGTTTCCTTTTTTTAAAAGTAGCACGTGCTACGATTCCCTCGCTTCGCTGCAAGAGGACATTTATCAACAGACAGAACAGATACATAAGAAAAAGCAGCTACTGAAAATGAATCCATTTGCGAACGTAATTGGTTTTGATGGGAGCTTAGCAGACGCCATCAAGAAGTTGAAAGCCGCTATTTTATATCCGCCTAATGGCTTGAATATTTTACTTACTGGAGAATCTGGGGTGGGGAAAACCTTAATTGCAGAACAATTACACCAATTTTATCAAGTTAAAATGAACCAAGAAGTTCCGTTTATTTATTTTAATTGTGCAGAATATTTCAACAATCCAGAATTATTAACTTCGCATCTGTTTGGCTATAAAAAAGGCAGTTTCACTGGTGCCGTCAATGACCAAAAAGGCTTAGTGGAGTTGGCAGATGGCGGTTTTTTATTTTTAGATGAAGTCCATCGATTAACGAGCGAAGGCCAAGAAAAATTGTTTACAGTTTTGGATAAAGGGTATTTTACACGGATGGGCGAAGCCGAAAAACAAAGAAATGTATCGATAAAATTTATTTTTGCAACAACCGAAGCCGTCAATCAACATTTTTTGAAAACGTTTTTAAGAAGGATCCCTGTGACATTAGCCATTCCAGCTTTAGCCGAGCGCTCTTTGAAAGAAAAAATTCAATTGATTTTGTCCTTTTTCTTAGAAGAAAGTCAACGGATTCAAAAGAATATCCATATTCGTTATGAGGCGTTGAAACAATTAACGTTTACTCATTTTGAAGCCAACGTTGGCGAATTGAAAGCGGCGATTCAATTTATGAGCGCACAAGCCTATTTAGAGGTGTTCGATCAATTAACGGAAACTATTTGCATTGAAGCAAACGAGGGGACAGTCAAAGAGCAACCTGATGTAGAAAGTCTGCTGGCTTTTAATGAGTGGATACCTAACGATGGCCTCACGATTCAATACAACCATTTTTATTTAAGCAGTCAAGAGTTACTTAAATCAGAAAGTCTGAAAAATGATCGTTTTTATAATTTTCTATTGAAAGAATATGCGGATTTGAAAAAATTAACTCTTTCGACAGAGGATGCGCTAGCAATCATGCAAAACAAAGTCGAGCAACTTTATGATATGGATATTTTTGCTCAAGAACCGCTAGCCTTAGAGGCCATTGACGAAACATTGCAGCCAAAAATTCAAGAAGCCATTGTCTTTTTTGAACAATTAATCCAAGAAAAATTGACAGAGGATTTCCAGAATATTTTAATTGTCCACCTTTATTCTGCTGTTTTTTATTCTGCACAAATGAATGAAACATTTTATTCAGATACCAAAAATATCTATTCTGGCAAAGTAACCCAGTATCAAGCTGCTAAGGCCATGGTGGACTTTCTACAAACGTTGTTTGGGATTTCTTTTGCTGATACGGAAATCCTCTTTTTTGATCTATTTATTCGTAAAGTCACAGCTAAAAAAAGAGCGCACTCAGTTGAAGAAAACTGTGGCGTTATCGTCGTTGCACATGGTGCCGCGACGGCTAGCAGCATGGTTGAGTACACCAACCTTCTGTTCTCAACAACTGTCATGCGTGCAGTTGATATGCCGATTAATCAATCAGTGGAAGAAACATTAGAAAAAGTCCGTACAATTGTAAAGCAAAATCAGTATAAAAAAATTATTTTGATGGTGGACATCGGTTCCCTGGTTTACTTTGGTAATGCTATCAGTCAAACGTTTCAAATGGAAGTGCTGCTAATTAGCAATATCAATCTCTTAACATTGCTAGAAGTGGCGCGAGAAGTCATTTATGAATCGACGGCGTTTGAGTATCTATTACCAGTCTTAAAAGAAAAAAATCATCGCGCCTTGATTTGCAGTAAAGGTCGCTTCAACGAGGCAAAAGTTCTCATTATTTCCTGTCTAACTGGCATGGGGACTGCTATTAAAATTGAACAGTTGTTACTAAAAACTTTTCCTAATGAATTACTAACGAATGTACGCATCATTACTTTAGAGAAAAGAGAAGTAGAAGACATTGATCGTTTGCATTCTTTTGTTCGGAAAGAAGAGAAAATCGTTGGCATCATTGGCACCGTAAAGACAGAAGTGCCAGATATTCCGTTTATTTCTTTACAAGATTTACTATCGAAGCGGGGCATTCAGCTAGTTTTTGAATTATTAGGCCATCATTTAGAAGAAAAACAAAACCAAGAGTTACTAAAGAAAGTTTCAGCTAAATACATTCAAGGATTATCAATCGAAGCTATTACAGACTTACTAACGGTTTTGAATCCTACAACCATTTCAATCGAATTAGCTAAGATTTATTCAGACATTTGCTTGCAAACCAAAATAAAAAGTGACGAAAAGATTTTACTTCGTTTTATCATTCATTGTGCCTGTATGTTAGAACGGCAATTATTGAATCCAGAATATGACCCGACAGCTTATGAAGTGTCATACCGAGAGTTGCCAGAAGCAGTATCTGTCATAAAAATGGCGTTTCGACCGCTTGAAGTGTCCTATAATTTGTTGATTCCACCTTTGGAAGTGCGCTATATTTATGAATTGCTCTTTGAAAAGGCTTAATTCAAACGGAAATGAAAGTTGGCACACTTATTGCTTTTAATAAAATGATTAATTAGCAAAGGAGTTTGTTTATGGAAAATGAACCAATTTTACTTTTAACACACAATGGTTGGGGCTTGGAATTAGTCAAAAGCGTCCAGATGATTGTTGGAGAAGTCACAAATGTACATGAAGTTGCATTACAAGCAGAGGATTCACTGGGGGATTATTTAGAACGAGTCACAGAAAAAATTGACCAATTAACGTGGCACAACCAGTTGCTAATTTTAACAGATGTTAAAGGCGGCACACCTAGTAATGTTGCATTGCGTTTATCAAAAGATTATGACCTCCTGATTGTGTCCGGATTATGTACATCGTTATTATTAGAATCCGTCATGAAACAAAGTGGTTCTGGATTTCGTTTACAAGATGCAGAGATGATTCAACAAGCAGCAGTAGACAGTTGTCAAATTTTAGAAATTCCAAAATAAGAAAGTACAGGTGAACAGAATGTCAAAAATCGTATTAACAAGAGTCGATAGCCGTTTAATCCATGGACAAGTAGTGACTAAATGGTTACAACAATCAGGTGCAAATGAAATTTTGGTAGTGAGTGATGAACTAGAGCAAGATGAATTTTTACAAAGTATTTATTTAATGGCGGCGCCTCCAGGGGTTTCTGTAGTAATTAAAGGGATTGAAAGTGCCAAAGAATATTGGGAATCGCAAGAAAATGAAGAGAAAAAGGTGTTATTTTTAGTGCCAGATTTAACGACTTTAAAAGCGATGGTGGACCAAGAAATTATTAAAGAGGAGATTCAAGTTGGTGGCTTAGGTGGCGGACCAAATCGGAAAAATGTTTTAAAAAATATCAATTTATCTGAAGAAGATGTTGCAATTTTGACTGAACTTTTAACGAAGGGCATTCATGTTTTCTTCCAAGCGATTCCCGAAGAAAATCCCCTACCAATTCAAAAATTAATTGAAAAATATCAATCACTATAATCAGAGAAAAAGGAGAGAATCATATGGGCATTTTAGGTGTTTCAATTATTATGGGACTTTATTATTGGTTTGCACGTTTGCGTTTTGGGTACACATTTTCAGGCATGCTGTCTCAGCCATTAGGTGCAGCGTTGGTGGCTGGTTTAGCAACAGGAAAACTTAGTGAAGCAATGGTTGTGGGTGCGGGGATTCAACTTGTTTATCTAGGAGTCACCTCCACACCGGGCGGCAATGTACCTAGTGATCCGGCTTTAGCTTCAGCAATTGCGATTCCAATTGCTTTAGGTGTGGGAATGAATGCCGAGGCGGCTGTTGCACTAGCTGTTCCTTTTGGTGTGTTAGGCGTCTTTATGGATCAATTACGGCGCACCATCAATGCGACGTGGGTGCATATGGCTGATAAATATGCGGAAGAGTTAAATTATGGGGGGATTTACCGAGCTGCGTTTGTTTATCCAGCTTTAGCGGGATTTTTAATTCGCTTTCCGTTAGTTTTTGCGGCGAACTTTTTTGGTCAATCCGTGGTGAATAAAGTCTTAGAAGTTATCCCAGCATGGTTGATGCACGGCTTTGAAGTAATGGGTGGTATTTTACCAGCGTTAGGATTCGCCTTAACAATTATGGTAATTGGCAAGAAAAATTTGATTCCTTATTTTTTAATCGGTTTTGTTGCAGTAGTATATTTTGGCGCAGAAGTTATGGCCGTCGCTATTTTAGGAATCTGTATTGCCTTTTTAGTTAGAAACAAGGCATTGAGTGAGGAGGCAGCATAATGGAACAAATGACACAAGCAAATGAACAACAATTGGAACAGAAAAAAATTACTAAAAAAGAATTATCCAAAGCCTTTTGGATTTATCAACTAGGCTGTGAATTATCAAATTCTTATGAACGTCTTCAAAGTTTAGTTTTTTGTGCATCGATGATTCCTGCAATTAAAAAACTTTACGCAGACGATGAAGAACAACAAAGAGAAGCTCTGAAACGTCATTTGAATTTTTTTAATACTGAAGGAACAGTAGGGGCTTCCATTCAAGGGATTGCAATTGCTATGGAGGAAGAAAAATCCAATGGCGCAGCGATCTCTGATACGGCGATCACATCGATTAAAACTGGGCTGATGGGTCCACTGGCTGGGATTGGCGATTCGATTATTTGGGCAGCATTAATGCCGTTAATCATTTCCATTTTTATTCCAATGGCTAAAGGAGGTAACGTGATTGGAAGTATCGGTCCGTTGGTTCTGTACACAGCCATTACATTATACATCAGTTGGACGTTAGTGAATAAGTCCTATACATTAGGGCGTAATTCAATCTTAAGTTTGTTAAAAGACGGCAAAATTAAGCAAGTCATTTATTCAGCGAATGTTTTAGGAATGATGATGATGGGCGCTTTAAGTGCGAGTTATGTTAAAATTGCTAGCCCGATGACGTTTAAAGTTACTGGCGGTGCCACAATTGTTTTACAAGATATCCTAGATCAAATTATGAAAGGCTTACTTCCTTTAGCAGCAGTCATGGCTATTTATTTTTTCATGGTAAAAAAAGGCCCACGTTACGGTATCATTATCGGCACGATAGTCTTAGTTAGTTTGGTCACTTCATTCTTTGGTTTGTTATAAAGGAGAAAATAATGAATAGTTACGAAAAATTTTACTTAAAAGAAGTCATTAATGCTTCTGGCAAAATGACCATTCTAGGTGTCTCCAAAGTTTCGGAGGCAGTCCTCGCGGCTCAACGATTCGGTGGTGAACATTTCTTTGAAATGAGTGAACTTAGTCTGCAAACAGGGGCCTTTTTAGCCAACTTGTTGAAGGTAGAAGATGCCCAAATCGTTTCCTCGGCTTCGGCGGGGATTGCCCAATCGGTGGCTGCCCTGATTGGAAAAGGCAGCTTGTACCACGCGTATCATCCCTATACAGAAAAAATTGAACAGCGGGAGATTGTTTTACCTAAAGGGCACAACGTGGACTACGGCACGCCTGTAGAAGTCATGGTAGCGCAAGGCGGCGGCCAAGTAGTGGAAGCTGGCTACGCCAACATGTGCAGTCCAGAACACGTGGAAATGATGATTTCCGAAAAAACAGCGGCCATTCTATACATCAAAAGCCATCATACCGTGCAAAAAAGTATGCTGACGGTGGCCGAAGCGGCCAAAGTGGCGCAACGCCACAAGGTGCCGCTAATTGTTGACGCGGCAGCAGAA
Organism: Enterococcus sp. DIV0546; assembly: GCF_051712785.1. Classification (NCBI taxonomy): domain Bacteria; kingdom Bacillati; phylum Bacillota; class Bacilli; order Lactobacillales; family Enterococcaceae; genus Enterococcus; species Enterococcus sp. DIV0546. The sequence continues at coordinate 2,418,371 of NZ_JBIOPO010000001.1, read as the reverse complement.
GAAGATCTTTTCAAATACACCGAAGCAGGCGCTGATTTGGTGATTTACAGCGGCGCCAAAGCCATTGAAGGGCCAAGTGCCGGTTTAGTGGTCGGGAAAAAAGAATACATTGACTGGGTGCGCCTACAAGGCAAAGGCATTGGTCGAGCAATGAAAATTGGCAAAGACAATATCTTGGGCTTTACGCAAGCAGTGGAAGAATACTTGGCACATGGCAGTGAATCAGGGGCTTCGATGCAAGAGCGCTTAAAACCGTTTGTTGAAGCTATCAACAACTTGTCAGATTTAACCGCCAAAATCGTCCAAGATGGCGCTGGCCGAGACATTTATCGCGCCAGTGTCAAAGTAGACGGCAGAAAAACCGCTAAGGAAGTCATCCAAGCATTAAAAGCAGAAAGTCCAGCCATTTATACGCGAGAATATCAAGCCAACAATGGCATCATTGAATTTGACATTCGTTCTGTCAATCAAGAAGAAATGAACAAAATCGTGCAACGATTACAAGAAATTATGGACACAAAGGAGAAATAAGTCATGTCATTAAAACCTAATTATTTAGAAGAACGCATTTGTTTAAACGTCTTAGCCAATTCAGTAGAAAATGCCCAAGCCTGTTATGAAGCAGCAGAAGGGCATGTTGTGTTAGGCGTCCTTTCAAAAAACTATGAAACCGATGAAGCAGCCATTGACGATATGAAAAAATACCAAGCAGCAACCAACAACGCTTTATCTGTCGGCTTAGGGGCTGGCGATCCTAATCAAAGTCAAATGGTGGCTCGCTTATCAGAAGTTCTACAACCGCAACACGTGAACCAAGTCTTCACAGGTGTCGGCGCTTCGCGGGCCTTACTTGGTCAAGACGAAACAGTGATTAATGGCTTAGTTTCACCCACAGGCAAAGTTGGCTATGTCAACATTGCGACAGGTCCGTTAAGCTCGGGTGCGCCAGCGGCGGAAGTGCCTATCGAAACTGCCATCAAATTGTTGAAAGACATGGGGGGCAGTTCCATTAAATATTTCCCGATGAAAGGCTTGGCTCACAAAGAAGAATACCAAGCAGTAGCAGCAGCTTGTGCCAAGTATGACTTTTATTTAGAACCAACAGGGGGCATTGATTTAGAAAACTTTGAAGAAATTGTTCAAATTGCGGTGGATGCCGGCGTTAAAAAAATCATTCCTCATGTCTACAGCTCAATTATTGATCAAGAAACAGGGGACACTAGAATAGAAGACGTGAAAACGTTACTAACCATGATGAAAAAGACATTGAATAAGTAAAGGGCCAATCTTTATTTGACTTTCTTCGCCAGATTTGCTACTCTCAAGTGGAGAATAAATAAAAACCAACAAATGAATGTGGGGTATTTTGGTGAGTGTCGTAGGTATCTAATTGATAAGTTGAATAACCAGTGAACCAAGCAAGGTTTATTTGGTGTGCTCAGAAAGTGATACCTGTCAGTCATCTCAATTACTAAATACCTCCTTTAAAAGAGGTTTCTTTAGTAACCTTTATCCAATGATAAAGAGGACAGCGGTAGAACGCTGTCCTCTTTTTTCTGTAGAAACTGGTTTTTATTTAAAGGCGCCAGGTATTCTTTTCGTGATAGAAAGGAAGAAAAAACAAATGAACCATGAAACCATTCAAAAATTACAATTTACAACAATTCTTAAAGAAGTTCAAACACGTGCGATTGGCGAGTATAGTAAAGAACGGTTGGCGAAAATGGTCCCTGCAACACGTTTAGAAACAGTGCAGTCCCGCTTAACGGAAACAACCGAGGCCCGCTTAATTATTGATAGCGGACAACACGTCCCTTTCATGGGCTTGAGCCAAATTACCCGCTTGCTTCAACAAGTGAAAAAAGGCTTAATCCTTACACCAAACGAATTGATTGAGGTCGCTGACTTTTTAAGAAGTAGTCAGCGAATCCAGAAGTTTTTTGAAAAAAATCAATACCAAACACCACGCCTATTTAGTTACAGTCAGCACTTAGCTGATTTCAGAGCAATCGAAGAACAAATTTATACGAAAATCCATAACCAAAAAGTTGCCACCGATGCTTCTCGACAACTTCGGAAAATCCGGCGTCAAATCAATGAATGCCAACAAGAAATTGAAACAAAAGTCACCAAATTTTTACGCAATAAAAATAATCAACTGTATATTCAAGAAAATATGATGGTGAAAAAAGGGGAACATTACACGGTACCAATCAAAGCTAGCTATAAAAATAAGGTTTCAGGCACAATCATTGAGCAATCCAATAAAGGACAAACGGTCTTTATTGAACCTGTAGCAATTAGTAAATTAAATGAACAATTGACACTCTTAAAAGCGGAAGAAACAGCGGAAGAATATCAAATTTTGGCAGAACTAACAGGGTTAATCAATGAGCAAGAACGACTAGTCGATCAAGCCGTCGATACAATGACCACCTTAGATATTATTTTTGCACGAGGAAAGTATAGTCGCGAAATTGGTGGGATTACGCCAAAAGTAAACAAAGAAGAACGCTTGCGCATTGTTCAAGGAAAACACCCTCTTTTATTAGAACACGCAGTACCATTGACGTTTTCTTTAGGAGCAGAGTATCGAGGACTTGTCATTACAGGTGCCAATGCTGGTGGTAAAACGGTTGTCTTGAAAACAGTTGGCTTATTGACTGTCATGACACAATTTGGGTTGCAAATTCCAGCACAAGCGGGCACAGAGATTCCAGTATTAGATGAAATTTTTGTCGATATTGGTGATCAGCAAAATCTGGAAAATGCGTTAAGCACTTTTTCTGGGCACATGAAAAATATTGCGGAAATGTTGCGTAATGTTAAGCGACACACGCTTGTTTTATTAGATGAAATTGGCAGTGGTACCGAGCCGAACGAAGGAGCTGGCTTAGCGATTGCTATCATGGAAACGATGTATCAAAAGGGAGCCTTGGTAGTTGCAACGACCCATTATGGTGAAATTAAACGTTTTGCCCAAGAGCATGACGATTTTGTGCCCGCCGCAATGGCCTTCGATCGTGAAACATTAACGCCCAAATATCAATTGAAAATTGGTGAAGTTGGCGATAGTCAGGCGCTTTGGATTGCACGTAAAATGAAGATGGAGCCACAGCTCATTGAAAAGGCGGCCCATTATATTCAGCGGAAAGAATACCCTACTAATCGAAGTTTATTTAAATCCCTGAAAGCAAGAGAAACGACCTTTGCCACGTTTGTAGAAGAAACACACCGTTATCAAAAAGGTGATCGTGTCCTATTGACAGAAACACAACAAATTGGGTTGGTTTTTACAGATGAGGGTGAACAAGAAATCCAAGTATTTGTGAATGATAAAATTGAAAATGTACCACGAAGACGGTTGAAATTACAAGCGAAAGCACAAGATCTATATCCGCAAGACTATGATTTAGAAAGTTTATTTACAGATTTCCATGAACGAAAGAAACTCAAAGATATTGAACGCGGCTCAAAAAAAGCGCAGAAACAATTACGCAAAGAAGCCGAAAAAAGAGCAGCAAGACGCGACAAATAAGTAACTTAACAGAAGCAATATAACAACTTAACACTTTGTTTACTTGTTATTTATCAGAAATCAACTAAGACTTGTTATAGTCAATGTATGGACAGATATGAAGGAGGAAACAAGGAAATGAAGAAAAGAGCTTTGCTAGGGGTTACCTTATTAACATTCACAACATTAGCGGGTTGTACAAATTTATCTGAACAAAAAAGCGGCGAAAAACAAACAGAAGTTGCTGAAGCGAAGGCAAATGAATCTGAAAAAGCACCAGTAAAAAATGTTATTTTTATGATTGGAGATGGCATGGGGAATCCGTATACAACGGGCTATCGCTATTTCAAAGCCAATCACTCAGACAAGCGTGTTCCTCAAACAGCTTTTGATACCTATTTGGTCGGACAGCAAGCCACTTATCCAGAAGATGAAGAAGAGAATGTCACTGATTCAGCGTCCGCAGCGACAGCGATGGCTGCTGGAGTGAAAACCTACAATAATGCTATTGCACTCGATAATGACAAGTCCAAAACAGAAACAGTGCTCGAACGTGCGAAAAAAGTGGGGAAATCAACGGGGCTTGTAGCAACATCTGAAATAACACATGCAACCCCTGCTGCATATGGCGCCCATAATGTTTCACGCAAAAATATGGCAGAAATCGCCGATGACTATTTTGATGATCAAATCGACGGACAACACAAAGTCGATGTGTTACTTGGCGGTGGCTCCGAATTATTTGCGCGGAAAGATCGTGATTTAGTCAAAGAATTTTCCAAAGCGGGTTATGGTCATGTCACAGACAAAAAGTCGTTAAATGAGAACCAAGACGACAAAATTTTAGGCTTGTTTGCACCAGGCGGGCTACCTAAAATGATTGACCGAACGGAAGAAGTCCCTTCATTAGCTGATATGACAGAAGCGGCTCTTCAACGATTAGATAAAAATGAAAAAGGTTTCTTTTTAATGGTTGAAGGTAGTCAAATCGATTGGGCCGGGCATAGCAATGATATTGTTGGCGCGATGAGCGAAATGCAAGACTTCGAAGCGGCGTTTGAAAAGGCCATCGATTTTGCCAAAAAAGATGGTGAAACATTGGTGGTTACAACTGCAGATCATTCAACAGGGGGCTTGTCTTTAGGCAAAGGAGATCAATACAACTGGTTGACGGAGCCTTTACATGCGGCAAAACGCACGCCTGATTTCATGGCAGAAGAAATTATTAAAAATGGTAATGTGGAAAAAACAGTGACTGAGTATATTGATTTTCAATTAAGTGAGGCTGAATTGAAAGCAGTGAAAACAGCGGCGGAGTCAAAAGATGTTGAAAAAATCGCTCAGGCATTAAGAAAGATTTTTGATGAACGTTCGAATACTGGTTGGACTACTGGCGGACACACAGGAGAAGATGTAAATGTCTATGCTTATGGCCCACAAGCAGAAGCTTTTTCAGGACAAATTGATAATACAGACCAAGCGAAGATTATTTTTGGCTTAGTAGATGGCACCGGGCAAAAAGCTGAGATTAAAGATAAAGGTATTGGCAAATAACAAAATGAAGAAAAAGCAGAACGTATAGAAGTTCTGCTTTTTCTTCATTGAAGGCATAAAAATTTTATCTCTGTTATAATGAAGGTAACCAGATAAAAGTGAGGTCAAATAATGAAAAAAATGCATGTTGAAAGTGAATTTGCACCGTTACGTTCAGTTGTTTTAGCACAATCGCAATTTTGTTTACCAGATAAATTTGATGAAGCGGATACGACTTTTTTAACAGAGGAAAATGCCCGTTTAACACAGAATAATGAAGGGCGCGATTTAGCAGACTTTGCACCAGAACAACAAGTGCGTTGGGAAAAAGAAAAAGAAGTCATGCAAGGAGTATTAGAATCTTATGGCGTAGAAGTATTTCGTCCGCGTTTATTGACAACCTATGAAAAAGAACATGGCAAGGAATTGGGCGTAGGATATAGTAACTTCTTTTCACGAGACCCTTTTTTTACAATTGGCAATCTCTTAATAGAAGGAAACTTAAGATTTCAACACCGTCGACAAGAAATTTTACCAATTCGTCCGATTATTCAGCAGTGGACACAAGAAGCAGAAGGCTATTATTTTGCTGCGCCACAACCTGACATTTCTGAAGGGGCTTTAAGTGAAGCAGGTCCCTTTATTGAAGGCGGCGATGTTTTAGTTCTAGGAACAATAATTTTTGTGGGCTACTCTGGCTTGGCAAGTAACCTAGCAGGAATTCAGTGGTTAGCCAATATGATTGGTCATTTTGGTTATGAAGTGGTGCCGGTTCGGTTACATCCTCATATTCTCCACTTAGATTGTGCGTTAAGCTTGTTGAGAGAAGGCTTGATGATTGTTTGTGAAGAGGCCTTTTTGGATGGACTTCCTGCGCAATTAGCCAACTGGGAAAAAATTCACGTTACTTTGCAAGAAGCAGCGTATTTAGTGACAAATGGTCTACCGCTTAACGAAGAAACGTATATAACGGACCAATCGTTTACAACCTTAATTCCTCAAATAGAAGCAAAAGGTATCAAAGTTGAGGCAATTGATTACCATGTTTCTAGAATGTTAGGTGGTTCTTTCCGTTGTACAACGCAAGCTTTGATTAGAGAATAGTCAGCGAGTGATTATCAATTTTCGTAAGAAAAAATGTACGTTTTGTCTATGAAAACGATATAATTTTAGTTTTCACTATTTTTTTTAAAAATATTGAGGAAATTTTGATTTAATAAATGCGAGAAAACGTCAAAATGTTAGTGTTTGTTACTAATGTTTTGACGTTTTCTCGCTGTTTTTTTATAAAATTACCACTTTATATATGAAAAAAAACAATATCTTTTTTGAAAATTACGTTTTCAAAGACACAAAAAGTCGTTGGAACCTTGCTGTTATAGTAAATTCATTTTTTTTGCATGAGGTGTTTAAAATTTGAAATCACAAGCAGTCTTTTTTTCGCTATACTTAGTTTACGTTCTACTGAGATAGAAAAGTTTTTCACTTTTTTATTCATTAATTAACCAAGATATAAAGGAGAGAGTAAAATGAAGAAAAAAACATTGGTAACTTTATTTGCAGGAACGGCAATTTTAGGGGCAAGCATTGCTCCTGCAGCAGCACATGCAACAACGACTGGTACAACACCAGCAAACGTAGAGATGACAAGTGGTTCATTACCAGGCGGTACGGGTGATGGAGATGACGGAAGCACACAAGAGCCAGGACCAGGTACGAATACTAACTTTGATTTGTTATATGTTCCAACAGAATTCAAATTTGCTTCGACAGAAGTTAGTTCTGATTTATCAGCGATTTCGTTAGATGCGACAGGTACTCAAACAAAACGTTATGGTGTCGGAGATGTTCGTGGAACACAAGCGGGTTGGTCAGTTACTGCAGGCGTTGCTGAAATGAAAAACGGTACTGCTACGTTAGAAGGTTCAATTACCTTTGCACAAACAGGAGCAGTAGCGAAATACGATGAAACAGCAAAAACATACTCACGTGATGTAGCTGCCTTTGCAGCAGATCCAGGAAGTCCTGAATTTGCTGGAACAACTATTCCAGTAGGTGGAGCAGCTGTATCAATTGCTACAGCAGCAGTTGGTAAAGGTCAAGGTACATGGGATTCTGAATTATCAAATGTAAAATTAAACATTACAACACCTAGTTCACAAATTACAAATGGTGCGTATACAGGTAACGTAACTTGGACATTAGTGGCTGCGCCATAAACAGTTACTAACGAGAATACTGCATTACTAGAAAAGGAGCTGCGCAGTGGTGCACGGCTCCTTTTCGATACATAGGAGGAACAAATAATGAAGACAATGCGCTGGCTAATCGTCACAATTTTTATTTGTGTGATGGCATTAAGCATCCCTTCTGCTGTACAAGCAGAAGAAGCGGATGACAACATGAATACAAAATTTACAGTTAAACCCAATATTCCTGAGAATCAAGCGAAAAATACGCAATCCTACTACGATCTCATTGTAAAACCAGGACAGAAACAAGAAGTCGAATTATCATTAATTAATAAAACAGATGAAGAATTGACGATTGATTTAAATTTGGCGAATGCTGTGACGAATGACAATGGTTTAATTGTGTACAATGATTTCGAGAAAAAACCAGATTCAAGTTTAAAAGTACCCTTGACAACATTAATTAAATTACCTGAGGAACATGTAAAAGTTCCCGCTAAGAAAACCGTAACAGCTAAAATGACTGTCGAAATTCCAGCGAATGGTTTCCAAGGATTAGTTTTGGGTGGTGTTTATGCTTCGCTTGCAGAAGATGAAAAGGAAGAAAAAGGAAAATCAACGGGTTTAACCAGTCGATATGGATTTAATGTAGCAATTGCTTTACGAATGTCAGAAGATACACCGATGTATCTAGCAGAGACTCTTCAATTAGTTAAATTAGTTCCGACCATTGCTTTAGGAAATAAATCGGTCCAAGCGGTTATTCAGAATCCGACATCCGCTATTTTTCCTGAAGTACGTTTAGAAGGAAAAGTAACGAAAAAAGGCGAAACGAAAGAATATGCCAAACGGATTTTACCAAGTGTTCGTTTTGCACCAAATTCGACGATGAACTTCCATTTAGATTTCGGGAAAGAAGATGTTCGTCCAGGAACCTATATTTTTGAAGGAAAAGCGGTCTTGAAAGAAGATGAACAACAAGTGTGGCCGTTTAAGCAAGAATTTACCATCAGTAGTCAAGAAGCCAAAAAATTAAATAAAGAAGCAGTAGTGAAATTGGTCCTACCGACTTGGTGGAATCAAGCTTTTTATGGCTTGTTAGCTGCAACAATTGTGAGTCTAATTCTAGCTATTTGGCGTTTTACGCAACAGAAAGCAACACTGAAACAACAAGCCTATTTACAACAAGAAAAACAGGCAGCCTTGAAAAATAGACAAGGAGCACGCTATGATGACAATGAAAAGTAAAGGGTCACTTCTGGTGACATTGGGAATACTTTTAACCGTCAGCATTGCGATTCTGACCGCTTCTTCTGAGAGCTTTGCAGAAGAAGCGGGACAAACGAATATCGGTGTGACGTTTTATGGAGGGAAGGCACCCCTAAGAACGAAAGGTGGCACTAAGTCAACAGAACAACCAGTCACTAATAAAGATAAAAAAACGTCACAACAACAAGACAAAGTGAGCAGAAAAACCACTGCTAAAACGAATCCGACTAATGCACAGACGTCATTACCAAGGACAGGTGAACGAAATAGCACGTGGCTTTACAGCCTTGGTATTGCATGTTTACTCGTAGTACTAACAAGTTTCTATTATTTGAATAAAAAAAGGAAAAAGGAAAAATAATGTGCTGTTTTTATAAACAGAGTCAATTGTAGAAGGAGGAATATAGATGGAGATTACGATGTGGATTTGGATTTGTGCTGGCTTGGCCGTCCTTTGTTTTGCTTTATTTTTACTGTTCTTAGTAAATAGCATGAATTTTGTTCATCAAGCAAAGCCTAAGCAGTCTTTAGTAAAACAATCAATGTTTAGTTGGCTGCTTCTGGTGATGTGTGGTGGCTGGGTAGCAATAGCTATCTTGCTGAATATCGCATTACAAACACAATTAACATAAAGAAAACCCGTTGTAAGTTTTTAAGAAACTTGCAACGGGTTTTTGTTAACTTTAAAATAAAGAACGGTACAATTTATCAAAAAAGTACAGTAGACATTTGTACCCAACTTAGATAGAAAATAAAGCGCTATCATTATATGATGATTACAGGAGGAGGACACAGCTGTGAATTATAAAATAAGTTATCTCCTTGACGAGTATGCAGGGCAAAAAATTGCGCTCTCTTTGGCTCAACAAATAACCGATCTTTCGCAACGAGAATTAGTGACACAACTTTCGACAATAGGCGGAGCAGTTCAACAGAATACCGTCAGCATTCCAAACCTTTCCGCAAATGAATGGGGAAAACAACTTTTTCAACAACGTCAAGTGATTTATAGCGAAACAGAAAGACAAGCACTTATTTTTTTACTCACTTATTCAGAAATCGAAGAACTATCGGTGTATCATTACCAAAATTTTTTAGATGTTTCGAAAGGTACTATTTTAGCGGACATCAAAAAAGTACGACACCAACTAGCAACTGAAAACATTGCTTTATCCTACGAACGAAAACGAGGGTTTTACCTAGAAGGAGATGAATTTCGGATTCGTCGTTTCGGGAAAAATTGGCTTGCCCGCCTCTTACAACAAAAGTCGGGCACCTTCGCTTTATTTTGCTGGCTCAGTCAGCATCAAATGAGCCAATACGCAAAAATGCGTGACGGCATTCAATTAGCCGTCCAGGAAGCGCAGCTTCAACTGGTACCCAGCAGATTGGATGAAATTAGTTACTTTCTTGCTTTTTCTCAAAAAAGATTAGGCAAATATGGAACAGTCGTCTGGCCTGAGAACCAGTTAATTCAGTCCTTACGCGCTTATCCCGTCAGTCGTCGTATTTTAAGTGATTTAGTTGGGCCAGTGGCGAATGTAGAAACTGAGAGTCTTTTTTTCACGATTTGTTTAATGACAGCCTTGCAAGGAGAATTGCGAGATACGAAGTTAGAGTTTTTATTAGATATTTCTGGTGAAATTATTCGGAAAATGGAATTGTTGGCCGTTGTTCAATTTGAACAGCCTCGTGAATTGCTCATGAATGTGTATTATCATCTGGTTCCTGCCTATTTTCGGATTAACTATGGCTTTTACTTGCCGAATGTTTTAATCAAGGATATTCGACAATCGTATCGGTCGCTTTATCATCTTTGTGAACAAGCGTTAACTCCTTTAGAAAAATTAACGAAACGGTCAATCCCGTCAGAGGAAATCGGTTTTTTTACCATATTATTTGGTGGAGAAATTTTCGGCCAAAAAAATGAGCAGCGGCAAGAAAAGCTAAAAGCGCTAATTGTTTGTCCCAGTGGTATCAGTTCTTCGTTGATTTTGCAATCGGAATTGCGTCGGCTATTTCCAATGATTGAATTTAAAGAAACGAATGCGGTGAGGGAAATAGAGAATGTATCTGAAAAAAGCTATGACATCATTTTCTCAACGGTCCCTATTGAAACAGCCAAAAAGGTTTATCTTACCAAGCCCATTATGAGCTCTTTGGAGAAAAATCAATTGATGCACCAAGTTCAATCAGATTGGCTATTGCCAGGTATTTCCATGCCAGATGTTAAAGATATTTTAGATGCGTTAAAACCTTATATTTCCTTAAAAAAAGGAGTCACAGAAGCGCAGTTATATCGTGTCTTGCATCGTAAAATGAACAAAATTTTAGAAAAAGAGGAGGATCTGCGTCCAATGTTATCGGAATTATTAACAACAGAAACAGTCCAAGTCCTGCCTGAAGTTGCAGACTGGCGAGCGGGAATTACAGAAGCTGCCAAGCCGTTATTAAAAAATGGCAGTATTACGGAAAAGTACATTGATGCGATGATTCAAAAAGTCGAATCGTTTGGGCCATTTATCCATATCTGTCCAGACGTAGCATTGCCTCATGCGCGACCAGAAGATGGCGTTAATCAGTTAGGCATGTCATTACTAAAAATCCAAAAAAGTGTCGATTTATTAGAAGATCCTAAGCATGAAATTCACCTTTTTATTTGTTTAGCTGCTTCAGATAACGAAACACATTTACGGGCCTTATCTAGTCTGACAAAAATTCTATCAAAAAAAGAATCATTACATCGCTTAGTGGCGGCTGAAACCGTCCCAGAAATACTATCAATTATCCAAGAAGGAGAGAAATAAGATGAAGATTTTTACAGTTTGTCAAAGTGGTTTAGGAACAAGTTTTATGGTGCAAATGAATATCCAACAAATTTTAGAGGAAGTCGGTGTTGATACAGATAATTTTCAAATTGATCACACAGATGTCGGGAGTGCCAGTGGTGATATGGCTGATTACTTCTTTGTCGAAAAAACATTGCAAGATGCTTTAGGGTCAATTCCTGCTGAAAAAATCATTCCTTTAAATGCGATTATTGATTACGAGGAAACGAAGGAGAAAGTCTTGAAAGTTTTAGATGACAATGGCATTGCACATCAATAAGAAGGAGGAAAAACATGGAAACTTTATTGAATTTATTTGTTTCAATTGTTAGCCAGCCAGCGATTCTGGTTTCATTAATTGCTTTGTTGGGATTAGTTTTACAGAAAAAGAAATTTTCTGATGTTGTTCAAGGAACGTTGAAAACATTCGTCGGCTTCTTAGTTTTAATTGGTGGCGCAGGGCTATTGGCGAACTCATTAACGCCCTTTGCGGAGATGTTCCAAACCGCATTAAATACACAAGGCGTGGTACCTAGTAATGAAGCAGTTGTAGCGATTGCCTTGCAACAATATGGGACACCAACTGCTCTGATTATGTTGGTGGGCATGGTTGTTAATATTCTGTTGGCGCGTTTTACACGTTTTAAATATATCTTTTTGACAGGTCAAGCGATGATGTACGTTTCGTGTTTGACAGCCGTTATTTTAGTGGGGGCCGGTTTTAGCGTTAGTTTACCAATGATTCTTTTAGGTGGTTTATTTGAAGGAACTTTATTAACAGTGACACCTGCTCTTTGTCAGCCCTTTATGAAACAAATTACTGGAAATGATAAAGTAGCAATGGGGCATACAGGGAATATTGGTTATGCGGCAAGTGGCTTTATTGGAAAAGTCTTTGGGAATAAAGAAAAGTCAACGGAAGATATTAAAATTCCTAAAAGTTTTGGTTTTTTAAGAGACTCAACCATCTCAATTATGATTTTGATGTCGATTGTCTATGTGATTTTGGCTTTGCTGGCTGGGACAGGCTATGTCGAGCATGAGTTAAGCAATGGCGAAAATGCGATTATCTTTTCATTAATTCAAGCAGGAACCTTTACGGCTGGTTTCGTAGTGGTTTTACAGGGTGTGCGGATGGTTTTAGGAGAAATTGTGCCAGCTTTCCAAGGAATTGCTAAAAAATTAGTGCCTAATTCTAAACCAGCACTTGATGTTCCCATTATCTTTCCTTATGCGCCAAATGCTGTCTTGATTGGGTTCTTTGTGAGCTTTATTGTGGGAACTATTTCAATGTTAGCGATGGTTGGTCTGAATACCACCGTGATTATACCAGGCGTTGTTGGGCACTTTTTCTGTGGTGCCGCGGCAGGTGTTTTTGGAAATTCCACAGGGGGACGTCGGGGAGCGATTTTAGGGGCTGCGTTTAATGGCTTATTAATTAGTTGGTTACCGTTATTCATTTTACCAGTCTTGGGTGATCTACAGTTAGCATCCTCAACGTTTGCGGATACGGATTATTTAATCCCAGGCCTATTTTTAGGCAAATTAGGTGAGGCAGGTCCGAGTCTTTTAGTAGGAGGAATCATTGCTTTTGTAGTGGTTGTTCTTTTGGCTAGCGCTGTTTTGACTATGCGGGAGAAAAAAGTCGCCGAAGAAAACTAAGTGTTTTGTTCTAAAAAGGCAAGTGGGACAGAAGTCGTTTTGACTTCTGTCCCATTTGCCTTTTACCATTGTTCTTGGATAAATTGTGCAATTTGTTTCCGCGCTTGTCGTCCTTCTGGCAAGTACTGTTTCATTGCGAAAACGTGTTGCATGCCAGGCACCAATCGGCAAGTATCTTGTGGTCGTGGCCCTAATTGTTTTAAAAATTGGTGATAGGAAGGGCAAAAAACTTCATGTGTGCCGCCCACGAAAAAAAGTGGCGGAAATTTTTGATAATCAAAGGACAAGCAATTTAAAGAAAGCGTGGAGTGATTGGCTGTGTCGTCAATCTCTTGGGCAATTAATTGTAAATAGTTCATGCCAATCATTTTGTCCTTTTTTTGATAACTTTTGGCAACGGGAATGTCTAAATGTCCATCTAACCAAGGAGAAATTAAAACAGCAGCTTTGGGTAAGCGTTCAGGGAAATCGATGGCTAAATTCTGCAATACGTTTAAAACCAATGTACCACCAGCAGAATCACCTAATAAAATAACATCTTCGGGATCATAATGCTGTAAAATTTCTTGGTAAGCAGCATAGCAATGATTATAAATATCAGCAAAAGACTTATTTGGTGCTAATGGATATACAGGGATAAAATAATCTGTTGCAAAAGAGAGATCTTCAATTAGTTTATAACTAAAGTCTAATTGGCTATAGGCGAGATTCAATGTAAAGCCCCCACCATGCAGGTACAGTACAGCTTTCTTGGTAGGCGCAATAACGGAGTTTGACATGCGATACATCGTAGGAAATTGAGTCGTTTCTTGAAGAGGAAAAAGATGACGTAAATGTTTTGGCAAAGTTACTTGTTCATTTAATGATCGTTGCCAATGATAAAAAGCCTTGGTGACTTTCGGATTTCGTTCAAGTCGAGCAATTTGGGAAAGACGTAAAGAATCTTCAAAAAGACAGGCTTTTAAGGATTTTTGACGAGAACGTGCGTGAAACAAATATGGCTAGCTAACAACAAACCAATCGATTTCTTTTTCAATTAAGGCCCTCCATTCAGCAAAAAGTAAATCATTTTTTCTACAGTATAACATTTTAAAAGTAGAACAACGAAATTTGTTGAAGGGATGAAAGGACGGTTTAAACGAATGTACGTATTTATTTGTGGTTGCGTAAAGTAAATGATTGTAGTAAATTAAATGAGATTAAGAGGTCCGGTGAATGTGCGCGTTCACGGCAAGGAGAGAAGTAGGATGACAAATAAAAAGGTTACAATTAAAGATGTTGCCAATGACTCAGGGGTCTCCATTACTACCGTTTCACAAATTTTAAACGGGAATGGGGCACGGTTTAGTGGGAAAACGGTCGAAAAAGTATTGGCTGCAAAAGAGCGATTAAACTATCAGCCCGACTATTTTGCGCAACGTATGGTGATGAAAAAAAGTAAGACGATTGGCGTAATCGTACCTGATATTACTAATCCATTTTTCGCGCAATTGATTCGAGGAATTGAAAGTGTTTTATACAAAGAAAATTTTATACTGATGTTATGCAATGCGGACCAAGACGTTACAAGAGAACATGAATATTTAACAGAGTTGATTCGTCGTAGTGTCGATGGCTTTGTGATTGCAAGTTCTGAAATTTCCAATCAAACGATTAATGAAACGCTACGTGCGAAAAAGATTCCGTTTATTGTACTTGACCAAAAAAAAGCAGAAGGCTTTAGCGATGCTGTTTTGACAGACGATTATAGAGGTGGGCAACTAGCAGCAAAACATTTACAAGAGCAACGACATAAACAGGTCGTCGTGGTAATGCCACCACATGCGCCAGTCAATATTCAGCAACGGTTAAAAGGTTTTTGTTCTGTTTATACGGAAAAGGTCCAGTTGATCGAAACAGAATTATCAAAAATCGGTGGCTACCAAGCTGTCCCCGAAATTTTAAAAACAGAGAGCACCGGAATTTTTGCTATCAATGATGAAATTGCTTTTGGTTTATATCGAGGATTAGCAGAAGCGGGCAAAAAAATTCCTGAGGATTATAGTATTATTGGTTATGACAATGTTGATATGTGCGAGTATGTTTCGCCGCCGCTAACAACAATTGCTCAACCTGTTTTTCAATTGGGGCAAACTACGGCGACTTTATTATTGGAAAGAATCCATCAGCCTGCAAAAGATTGGGAGGAGCAAACCTTGCCTGTCCAACTGATTGAACGATTTTCGACAGCACCCTTGAAATAGCTTTCAAGGTGTGCTATATTTTTGTTGTGGAATTAAAACGTTTTACTAAAACGTTTTAATTAGAATGAAAAAATAAATTTTATTGAGGTGGATGAAAATGAACGCGGTTACAATTATCGGAAGTATCAATTTAGACACAACATTAAGAGTCAAAGAAATGCCAAAACCAGGCGAAACAATTCACGCCATTGAACATTTTACAGCGGGTGGTGGTAAAGGAGCAAACCAAGCAGTTGCAGCGAAACGTTCAGGCGCAGAAACATATTTTATTGGTGCTGTGGGAAATGATGGCGCTGGAGCTATTATGACTGATTTAATGAGTCAAGATGAAATTAATTTAACTGGGGTCACCACTTTAGAGAAAACAGCTACTGGCCAAGCCTTTATTATGGTAGATAACGCTGGTGAAAATAGCATTATGATTTACGCAGGAGCCAATAACGCCTTTACGCCAAAACAAGTCCAGGAACATCAAGAAATTATTGAAAAAAGTGATTTTGTGATTGCCCAATTTGAAAGTGCGATTGATAGTACGATTGCAGCGTTTAAAATTGCTAAAAAAGCAGGCGTCAAAACGATTTTAAATCCCGCACCTGCGTTAGAACAAGTTCCTGAAGAATTACTAAACGTGACAGATATGATTGTACCAAATGAAACAGAAACTGAAATTTTAACAGGCATTAAAATCACAGATGAAGCGAGTATGCGTAAAGCCGCAGAAGCACTTCATCAATTAGGGATTGAAGCAGTAATTATTACAGTAGGTAGTAAAGGCGCCTTTTATGACGTCAATGGACGAAGTGGTATTGTGCCTGCTTTTAAAGTGAAAGCGGTTGATACAACGGCTGCTGGCGATACTTTTATTGGCGCATTAAGTAGTATATTAGAAAAAGATTTTAGCAATTTGGAAGAAGCTATTCGTTATGGAAACAAGGCGTCCTCGTTGACTGTTCAACGTTTTGGAGCCCAACCTTCGATTCCTTATCAACACGAATTGGCAGACAAATAAAAAGGAGCGAGCGACATGAAAAAAACAAAAGTTATTAATTCAGATATTTCCCGCGTTATCGCACAAATGGGTCATTTTGATAAATTAAGTATTGGTGATGCAGGCATGCCAGTGCCTCGGACTACAGAAAAAATTGATTTAGCAGTTACTAATGGTGTCCCTAGTTTTATGGAAGTTTTAAACAATGTCCTTGAGGAATTGGCAGTTCAACGAATTTATTTAGCAGAAGAAATTAAAACAGAAAATCCTGACATGTTGGCATCAATTAAAACTCGTTTACCAGAAACTCCCATCAGTTTTATTCCTCATACAGAAATGAAACAAGAATTAAACAACTGCCATGCCTTTATTCGGACAGGGGAAATGACCCCATACGCAAATATTTTATTAGAAAGTAACGTTGTCTTTTAAACGAGAGAGGGGAAATAGAGATGAATGCGACTGCATTGTTAATCGGTTTAGGACCGCTTCTAGGTTGGGGGCTTTTCCCAACAATCGCTTCCAAAATTGGTGGTCGTCCAGTAAATCAAATTCTCGGTACCAGTTTAGGAACATTGATTTTTGCCGCTATTTTTTCAATGATTAATGGTTTGGCTTTTCCAGCGGGCATGGATTTATTCTTTTCAATTTTATCTGGTGTCGGTTGGGCCTGTGCGCAAATCATTACGTTTAAATGCTTCACGATGATTGGTTCATCACGTGCCATGCCAGTAACGACCGCGTTCCAACTTTTAGGTGCTTCTCTCTGGGGTGTCTTTTTCTTAGGAAACTGGCCAGGTGCGACAGCCAAATTGTTAGGCGCATTTGCCTTAGTGTTAATCATGATTGGTGCCAAAATGACGGTCTGGTCGGAAACGGAGTCCGCTGAGAGTGCTGGGATTATGAAAAAAGCAGTTCTTCTATTAGCCGTTGGTGAAATCGGCTATTGGGCGTACTCTGCAGCACCCCAAGCGACGGCAATTGATGGCATGCATGCCTTTTTACCACAAGCAATAGGCATGGTAATTGTCGCAGTTATTTACTCAGCGGTTGTCACTATTAAGGGTGGGGAAACATCCCCATTTATAGAAGCTGTTTCTTACAAACAAATTTTTTCAGGCTTTTTCTTCGCCTTTGCAGCGTTAACTTATTTAATTTCAGCGCAGCCAGATATGAACGGCTTGGCAACTGGCTTTATTCTATCCCAAACATCAGTTGTGCTTGCAACGTTGACAGGTATTTGGTTCTTAGGTCAAAAGAAAACAGCCAAGGAAATGACCGTAACGATTATCGGCTTAGTTTTGATTTTGGCAGCAGCTACGATCACAGTGATGATTTAAGTAAAGCCAAGCTAGACGTCTTGGTTTCGAGAAGTAAGAAGGAATTTCGGTGGAGCTACTTCTATTCAGCTAATTATTTAAAATATATAGAGTAGGGCATAATTCGTTTCGAATTATGCCCTACTCTATATGAAAATAAAGAAGGTTTATAATAGGCGTACTAGTAGTTCCTGAAAATGCAGCAACTTCTTTAATAGATATATCAGATTGAGGAAATAAACTTTCGTGTGTATGTCTTAATAGTATGATATGAAGTTATACTAATTCTGCGATTATTAGAAGATATTTTAAATACATTAATGAGTATATTTCTAAGTTTATCTTCTACTATTTTTTAGATATGCTGAACAAAAGAGCAATATCTAAGGATTTCCACTGCAAAACTAAAATTTACTTAGCATGAATGAAAATTAGGTGAATTTAGAATTCTCTTAAAAACAATGAAAGTCAAGACTTGACCTAAATTAAATGGACAACTAAAATGGATAAAGAATACCTCATGTTTAAAAGAAGTTTAAGTAAAGGATTGAAAAAAATGAATTTAACTGATGCTGATATAAGAGAAGCACTCATTCAAAAATTAAAGATGGAAAATACTAAAAAGAGTTATAGGATTATTGAAGAGTTTGTAATTTGTAACGGTGAAGCGAGAGCGGATGTAGCAATAGTAAATGGTATAATGAAAGGGTTTGAAATTAAAAGTGATGTTGACTCGCTTTTAAGGTTACCTAATCAGATTGAAAAGTATGATGCTACTTTTGATAAGTGTACAATTGTGGTTGGCTATAAATTTAGAAAAAAAATAGAAAATTTAATACCAGAACACTGGGGAATACTATGTGCATATAAAAATCGGTTTGGAAAAGTTTCTTTAAAAAATATTAGATCAGCAACATTTAACAAAAATGTTACAAATAAAGCTTTACTAGATTTGTTATGGAGTAGTGAGATTAAAAGTTTTCTAAAAAACAACAAAATTAGAGGTTATTCAAATAAAAATAAATTTCAGTTAATTGAATTAATGGATGCTAATTTTAGATTGCCTGTGGTAAAAAGTTTTACAAGGGAAACTCTTAAAAATCGTCAAGATTGGCGCATTGCATAACAGTTACCTCAATGTGGTGGTTTGTACCGATAGATCTCCATGTAGTGGAATTACCACCTCTTCCTTTTACTCCATTCGCGATATCACTAACAGTCATGTCTCCCCATGAATAGTCTTTTCCAAAAAATTCTTGTCTTTCTATCAGTTTCTTACATACTTCTTGAACATTTTCATAAGAAAAACCTCCTGTTTTTGAAGTTTTTCCTTTGTAAACTAAATAACTATCATATAAAGTGTAACGAACATTAAATGATACTTGCATACCCAATATATATTCAAATAACTCCCAGTGATTTACACAATAATCGCTATAGATAAAAGGTATTTCAAACTTTTCGCTAACTAATTTATAGTATTCTATTTCCAGTCTTGGGAGCGCTATGAATTGTTCCTTTTCTATTGCTAAAGTCTTTGGAAATGATCCAGAAGAAATAATTATATTTTTAAATAAATCTAAATTTGCAATCTGATTTAGGCAGTATACTGTACTTCCAGCTTGTTTTTTATAGTTAGCTTCATTTATTTCTTGAGCATCTATTATGATGTCTGTTTGTTTTGAATCTAACATATTTCTTAGTTGAGAAAATTCATTTTGGAAATCTTCTTCAAAAAACTCATCAACCGTTATTCTAATTGCAACTCTATTATTAGCAGCTTGAAGTACTTTGCGTATTCTTTCTTCTTCATAGGATAAATGTAAGACGGGAATCATAAAGTTAAAATCTTGATTCATGATCCAGGAATCAAATATACCTTCTTCTATACCTTCTGATACGGCTTCAATTGGAAAGTCTAAATAGTATGATTGATTTAGCCAAAATTTTTCAATACTAAATTTAGCTGGTGTATCTATGTGCTCTATAGGAATCTCAAGAATAGGTCTTACTTTTTTGATAGTTTCCTTTTTTAAATGGAATAAGGCATCTTTTTCTCCTTGTTTTGCCTTTAATATTGGTACGTACATAACTACTCCTTCCTTTATTTGAACAACCTCTATAATATATTTTACCATTAATTTTCTAAAAAACTAAATAAATTTAAGTGTTGATTATTTTTTTTTTGGAAATGTTGTTTAGAAATTGTGATTGTAAGTTGTTTACTTTAAAAATTGAAACTTAAATAAAAGTTCAATTGAACTGTTACAGACTGATGGATTTATCTGAGTTTTTAGTAAAAACTAAATGTGTTTAAGTAATAACTACTTATTGAAAAAAGCTATTATATCAAGTGAAATTTAGATTATTCGTGCTTAATAATAGCTCTTTAAAACAGCACATTGTTTCATTAAAAAAATTGAATTTTTCACAATTGTTGTAATAAATTCTTAAGTTTGAGACAAAAATCCGAAGTGATTTTTGTCTCAAACTTTTTTCGTGATTGTTCGTTTTTTACAGAATTTAGAATTTGATATTTACTTATTTGTTGGTTTATTATATGATTAAACACGTTGTTTCATTAATAAATTGAATATTTTACGAACATTGTAAAATATTTAGATTTTAGGAGGACGGAACATGAAAGAAAAAATAAGTTCATATTTTGAACTTGAACAATTGAATACGAATATGAAACGAGAAATGTTAGCTGGTTTCACCACATTTATCTCAATGGCGTATATTTTGTTCGTTAATCCAACCGTACTTGGTGCTTCTGGCATGGACGAAGGCGCTGTTTTTACTGCCACCGCTTTAGCGAGTGCCTTAGGTTGTATTTTAATGGGTGTGTTGGCGAAATATCCGATTGCGACAGCACCAGCTTTAGGAATTAATGCATTCTTTGCTTATTCAGTCTCTGTTGGTATGGGGATTCCTTGGCAAACGACATTAGCAGGCGTTTTTGTGGCTTCATTGATATTTATTTTAATTACAATTTTTAAATTACGCGAGCTAATTATTGATGCAATTCCTGCAGACTTGAAATTTGCTATTTCAGGTGGGATCGGGTTGTTTATTGCTTTTCTTGGTTTAAGCCAAGGTGGCTTAATTGTGGCTAATGATGCGACACTCGTTGGCTTAGGACCTTTGAACGTTGGCTCAACGTGGGTCACCATTGTCGGCTTAGTCGTAACTGCAATTTTGTTAGTTCGTCGAGTACCGGGTGGTATTTTTATTGGGATGGCGATTTCAACGATTGTTGGTTTAGCGACAGGGGTTATTCCAATGCCTGATAAGATTATTTCAAGCGCGCCAAGTTTAGAACCAACATTTTTAGTGGCGTTAGGACATGTGAAAGATATCAATACGATTCAAATGTGGGTCGTGGTTTTAACGTTCCTATTAGTAACATTCTTTGATACCGCTGGTACGTTGGTGGGCTTAGCCAATCAAGCAGGTTTTATGAAGGACAATAAAATGCCGCGTGTGGGGAAAGCTTTAGCCGCTGATTCAACAGCGATGTTAGCTGGTTCTCTATTAGGGACATCACCAGTTGGCGCGTATGTCGAATCATCTGCGGGGATTGCTGTGGGTGGTCGTTCAGGAATCACAGCTATTACAACCGGGATTTTATTTATTTTCAGTTTGCTATTTTCTCCTTTGTTAGCAGTTGTCACTTCGCAAGTTACAGCACCAGCGTTGATTATTGTTGGTGTTTTGATGGCACAATCCTTAAGCAAAATTAAATGGAACGAGATGGAAATTGCGATTCCTTCCTTCTTAATCTTGTTAGGAATGCCATTGACATACAGCATTTCAGATGGGATTGCCTTAGGCTTTATCTTCTATCCAATTACAATGATTGCGGCAAAACGTGGGAAAGAAGTTTCGCCAATTATGTATGGCTTGTTCTTTGTTTTTGTCGGATTCATGTGGATCCTGAATGTGCAATAAGCAAGAGAGAAAGTTATCAAATAGTTGATTCATAAGACAATGAACTTATGAATCAACTATTTTTTTTCGACTAAGCACTAGAAAAACGCCCCTTATTTGATGTATAATTTGCAAAGACATTGACCTGTGAAGATACAGGAACAGAGAGGAATTAATTGAGTGAAGTATACAGAAATTATGATTTCAGGTAGTAGTTTCTGCTGAAATGTATTGAGAATACTGGTTTTTAATGTCTTTTTTCGTACAGTAAATAAGTTCAAAAAGCAATGATTGTTAGCTCTTGTGTTAGCGGTTGTTGCTTTTTAAATACTTAAATATGTTTTGTTATTAAACAATATGCTTTCCTTATAGTAAGTATCAATTCATAAAACTAGGTATTCACAATTGTTATTAAAGAGGTAAAATCCGAAAATATGCGAATATGCATTGTATATTATAATTTTAATGTGATAAAATAAATATTTTAAAAATTATTTTTGTTAGAATTTTCATTGATATAAAAATAGAAAAATTAATGATAGTTGTTTTGTTATTAATTTTTTTGTTTTTGTTGTCTAATCAAAGAATTTTAGATTTTTCAGTATAAAAATACGTTTTTTAATTAGAATAAGATGAGTTTTTGCTTGAAAATTGATTGGATAGTGGTAAAATAATTTCATCAATATTGATAAAATTATAACGGAGGTGTATTAAAATGAATGTTGAAGAAGTTTTAGTGTCGCAAAAAACCCCAAATGCAATTAATGAAGAGACTGAATTATATGGGTTTGGGTATGGTTCTGTCGTTGAGAACATTACTGTCTCTAAAGGTGGAGGCGGTGGTGGAGGCGGCGGTGGCGGTGGCTGTTGTTGTTGTTGCTGCTGTTGTTGTGGGGGGGCCACAGGATTAGAAGAATAGAAACTTCATAAGGTAAGTGGACGCACTTACCTCTTTACATACTCAAGTAAAAAGGAGTGAAAAAATGTATAAAGTAAACCCTTTTATATGGCATGATCTTAGTGAAAAAGAAACATTCTTTCAAACAAAACTATCTTCGATAATTATTACTAATAAAAATTTAGTTAGAATGTTAAAAGATTTAGAAAAAAATGAAGTAATAAATTTTGAGGAATCTCTATTATCCAATTATTTTAGGAGCAACATGATTAATAATGTACTGGTCTTTTTAGAAGAAAATAAATTAATTAAAAAGCTAGATATAGAAAATAATAAGGTTAATGAGGTTTTGGTATATACCGATGATTCTGAATTTTCTGAATTATTCGATTACGTGTTTTCCGAAAAATTTACAATTAGTCATCAGAGCAGTATTTCCCACTTAGAATCTAAAAATATGGATGGTAAATTGCTTATAGTATTTTTAAAGGCTTTCAATTTTAAAGAATATGAAAATATTGTAAATATAGCCAAGGAAAAGAATGTAGTCATTAAAATAATTTTTAGCTATAATCATCATATTTATTTTTCGAATTTCTATAAAAGAGAATGGTACAATCCATGTCCAATATGTTTTTTTTCTGAACTAGAAAGCCAATTAAGAGGAGAAATAACTTCTGATACAGCTAATTTTCAGACAATTATAGATTTACTTTATACAAAATCACAAAATTTTGCTATAGAATACCCGTTGCAAAAGGATGATTATTTTACGATAGTTTATACCATAATGAGGAATTTGGATAGCGATTTAATGAAATGTGACTTAGATGAAGTTTTATCTATTGATTTAAATAATCATTTAGTTACAAAAGATATTGCTTATCATTGGGGGTATTGTGATTGCTATGAGTGATTATTATTGGAATGAATATAAGAATGTACTATTAGATGAAGCATATTTAATTGATACGTTAAAATATCAACAAAGGGTAGTGAATAAACAAGTAGAAGAGAATAATTTAGATGAATTGAGCGATGTTTTAGGTCTTTATAATGTGAAATACTCGGATATTAGGTTAGCGGTATATCCTTTTGATGAGTTACCTGTCTTTATAAAAACGTTAGTTAGTGATTTACAAAAAAATTATGCTTCCTTTATATATAAAGTTAGTATGCCAATACTAGCCATAACAAAAAAAATAGGGAATGTAAATACTGGTTGTTATTCTTTTGATTTTAAAAATAATTTTTTGATTCTATATGAAACTAATGTAACTAAGATTAGAGAAATAGTAAATGATAAACTGGTATTAGCTTTTTTTTTAAACATAGAGGATGCAATTTGTTTATATAAAAAAAAGGCGTACACAAATGGTATAAAAGAAATTGGTTATGTTTCTAAAAGCAGTCAATTAGCGATTAGTAAAGAAAAAAACATAATAATAAACGAAATGCTAGTACCAGAGCAACAACTGACAAATGGATTAGGTATAAACTTGAGAAAATGTTTGTTAATGGAAGCTTTAATTTTAGAGGTGTTAACTAATGATATTCACGAATAAAAGTTCCTACGGTGTGAAAAGTGATATGTTTTTATCAAATATAAATATTGGATATGTGAATTTTTCACGTGTCAAGATTAAGCAAGGAACGACAGCAGGTAGTGCTTTCTCAGTTGACGAAAATAAACAGTTATCACTTATTAAAAGTTATAATGAATATTTAGAAAGACTTTTCTTAGGGATACCATTAAGTACAAATAAAACTATTTCTTCTGTAAATTTAGAAAAAAATATTGTAAGTAGCAGAAAATATTCAGAATTTGGATATGGAAATCATGAGTTTGGATTTAATGATACGACAGGAACTTCATCTGGAAAACTTTCAGAAGTAATAATCCAAAAGGCACTAACAGAATTGATTGAGAAAAATGAAGTATTTTGTTTTTGGTATGGTTTGAAAGGGGAAAAGTTAAAACAAGATAAAGAAATTCATGACTTAATTAATGATTATAATTTTATTTCAAATATGTTTAAAATTTATGTAGTTCGTGAACTTAGTAATTATTCAACAGTGATCGTGATGGGGTTTTTAGAAGGGAAATTACTAACCTCAGGTGTATGTTGTAGTATTACTATGGAACAATCTCTAATTTTGGCCTTGAAAGAAGCTAAGGGAATAGAGTGGCAAACTTTTAATAATCCCTTAGCAAAAGCAAATAAATTTTCTGATAAATTGCATAAACAAATTTTAAAAAAAGTAAAGTTTATGGATGAAACATACAAAGTTATTACAAAAGATTCTATACAAGCTACGAAATACATTGAAACTGCTGATTGGATTAACCATGTTGAGATATCCGTAATTGGAGATGACATAAATAGAGGAGTTAAAACAATAAAATGTATATCCAAACAGTTACTAAATTCTGTACCAATTAAGATAAACATTGAAAGACAAAAAGATAAAGAGATTATTAAGAGATATTTAATTGATTATTCTATTGATTGTCCTATCCAATGATAGAAAGGAGAATACTTTTGAAAGGTTTTTTAAGAAATAAGGTGAATTTTGTTTTAAATGAGGATTTATTTATGTCACATCACTATAACGTATATATAGAAAAATATTCTAAAAGACCTATCAAAGCCTATGAGGTTGATTTAAAGAATAAAAGGCAGCATATTCTTTCAACTTTAGGAGAGTATTTGGAGCGAGAAACACTCATCAACGAAAATTCACCAAAAGAGCATACGGTTATTGCTACGAATTTAATTGATGGAAGCATTAAACAAGTTAATCTTGATATGATTTTGTTTAAGAATAGTTTTGTTGATTCTTCTGGTATGGCCTCGCATAAAAAATCAAAGCCATTAATATGGACAGCGTATAAAGAATTCTTTGAAAGACAGAGCTATATTACTAACTTCTTGTTTCATACTAAGGCTCAGCAATTAAATATAGATAAGATAGAAGAAATAAAAAAAATAGACAGATATTTGACTAATTATTTAGACAATGTCAAATATTATAATATATCTTTAAGTAAGAACCTTTACGTGGTACTTGCCGTTGGGTATGGTGAAAAATACAAAGCAGTGGGTTTGGGAACTAGTCAATCAGCAAGAAAAGCAGTAATAAAATCACAAAAAGAAATATTACAATATTTTGCTACATCGCATTCAAAATATAAAGAAGGAAAAGTTAGTCAAGGCTCTGGATTAGTAATTGACAATAAGGACATTTATCATGACTATTTTGATAGATTGAGCTCGAAAGAAGTTAAAGATTTATATGCATATCTTGAAGGTAGTGAATTTATTATTCTGAATAATGAAGAGAAAATAGAAAAAGTTAGTCATACATTTACTATCAAAAATATAAGTAATTCTCTTAATATGTATCCGTATATTACAATGTTTGAAAATAATCATGCTAAGAATGTGAAAGTAGTGAAGGTATTTGACCCAAAGTGGTTCCCCAACATGGCACCAAGAAATTTTTCGAAAGAAATAATATTAAATGTAGAGAATATATTAAAATTAAAAAGAAAAAATTTTTCAGAACTGTTACCATTTCCGTAAGGAGGAGTGAAAATGTTTATCTCAGTTAAATCATATGCATTGTTTAATATTAAAATGTTACTGAAAGATAAAATTCCTTTATTGTGGTCAATAGCCTTACCTGTAATTACTTTTTTTATGAATTATAGAAGTGTAACAAATGAATGGGAATTGGCATATTGGTGGGTATATATTGTTGTTTGTTCCTATGTTTATGGAGTAGGAGTTTACGCATTACAATTAAAGGAATATGGAAGCTTAAAAACAATTTTTTCAATAAATAATTCACCTTGGGCATTTTTTTTAGGCAATCTATTGACGCAAATTATGTTTAGCTTTATCAGTGTAAACTTACTTAATTTAATTGTGGTTATTTTACTACCATTATCGTTTCTCCGTCTTTTTTTATATAGCTTTATTACTATTATAGCGTGTTTACCAGTTGCATTTTTTAGTTACAATTTAACTCTAATAAAAAAAGTGCATGCTAATACTATAAATTCAATATTTACAATGCTAATTTTTGGTTTATTTATATTGTTAAATACGAATATAGAGTTAAATAAATATAACCCTCTGTCAATTTTATCTAATGTTTTAATTGAACATAAAAATATGGATGTCTTCAAATATGTTACTTTTTCAATATTTTTAGTTTTTATTAGTATGTATTCTATAGTTAAATTTGAACCGATTTCAAATGAAAGAAGGTAAAGCTATGATCGAAATAAAGGATTTAAATATTCCTTATGTAGATAAAAAAATAAGTATGAATATTTTAAAAGAGTATAATTTATTTACTGGTGATAATGGTAACGGAAAAACCTTACTATTAGATTACATTTCAGGAGTAAAAAAGGCAAAAAGAACTGTAATTAAGGGGAATGAAAGTATCATATATATTAATCAAAACATATATTTTTCTGATCGTTTATCAGGAATGGACTTTCTGAAATTTAGTTATGGTTTGGACGGAAAAAAAAGTATTCAATCTTTTTATCAATTAAGCGATAAAATTCTTAAGCGTGAAGATATTGATAAGTTGCTTAAAAAACAATGGGGAATGCTTTCAGGAGGGGAAAAAAAGTTCCTTTATGCTCTTATTTTGATGTCTTTAGAAAGAGAATGGTATATTTTAGATGAACCGTTTGCTTTTGTAGATAAGAAAAGAAAAAAAATGTTATATAAGATTATAGATATTAAGATATCAGAAGATAAGGGTATTATTTTAACTACTCATGAAGAAGATGAAGTAGTATTAAAATCAGTTAGCAAGGTTTTTGAAATATAACTGTAAGAAGTAGTGTCATCATTTTAGAATATTTAATGTTGTACGATAAAAGAATGAATTATAATAAGCTCAGACTGTAGTTTAAATTATAGTAAATATAAAATAATTATGTTTTTGTATAGTAGTTTTTTTGGAAAGTATAGATAATACTGGTTTTTAATGTTTTTGTTTGTATAGTAAATAAGTTCAAAAAGCAACGATTGTTAGCTCTGCTGCTAGCAGTTGTTGCTTTTTGAACTTAGTTAAATAGTGTAGTCTATGAAAATTAAAGTGCTAGTGACAAATCTACTCTACTAATTTAAATAACGTTTGTTTTTTTGTTTAGATTAACTCATTAAATGTACAATCGTTTCAAATTAATGAGAGTTTTCGTAATAAAGTTTTACCTCTTTTGGTAAGTTATTTGGAATTTTTGATTTAACAGCCACCTCGTTCCCTTGCTTAAGGACTTCATCGTAGTACCAGCATTTAAATTTAATCATATCAAGAACTTTTTCCATTTGTCGCAATTCTTTTTCTACGCTTACTTTTTGTCGTTCAAATAGTTCTTTTCGAATTTTGAAAGTTTCTGACCCTAATTTTGTCCATTTCATAAATTGTTTAATATCTTTAATTTCTAATCCAGATTTCTTCAAACACTCAATCACTCTTAAAGCTTCAATTTCGTTATTAGAAAATTTTCGAATACCGGAAACACGCGTTATTTCAGGAAATAATCCTTCTTTATCATAATAGCGGAGAGTTGAAACTGGAATGTTAAACATTTTTGATATTTCGCCGATTGAATATGCTGTCATAGCTCCTCCTGAAAAATTTTTATAATCAGACTTGACCTAAAGTTAAGTTTAGGTAGTAAGATTGTATTATTAAAAAAATTAAATGTCAACTATAGGAGGGAAAGCAAGGATGCTAGAAGATACTACAATGATTCAAAAATGGGATAAGGTATTCCAAAAAAGCGATAAGGTTAATCATCGTAAAGTGACTTTTACTAATCGATTTGGAATAGCTCTAGTTGCTGATTTATATGAACCAAAAAGACAAGCGGAAGAGTTTCCTGCAATTGCTGTGTGCGGTCCGTTCGGGGCAGTTAAAGAACAATCATCAGGACTTTATGCTCAAACAATGGCAGAACGGGGCTTTTTGACGATAGCTTTTGATCCGTCATTTACTGGAGAAAGTGGAGGGATCCCACGTAATGTTGCTTCTGGCGATATTAACACTGAGGATTTCCAAGCGGCTGTTGATTTCTTGTCGGTCCAAAAAAATGTTGCTCAGGATAAAATTGGAATTATTGGTATTTGCGGTTGGGGCGGCATGGCACTAAATGCAGCTGCAATTGATACAAGAGTAAAAGCAACCGTTGTTTCGACTATGTATGATATGTCTCGTGTAACAGCTAATGGTTATTTTGATTCTATTGATGTAGATGGTCGATATGAAATGCGTCAACAACTCAATGCACAACGTATTGAAGATTTCAAAAATGGGGATTATGCTCGTTCGGGTGGTGTTCCAGATAGTTTGTCAGAAAGTGCGCCTTATTATATTAAAGATTATTTCGATTATTACAAAACAGACCGCGGCTATCATAAGCGATCGTTGAACTCAAATGAAGGTTGGAATATGACGTCTGCTCTTTCATTGTTAAATACTAAATTTCTGTCTTATAGTGATGAGATTTTTAGTGCGGTGTTAATTATTCATGGTGAAAAAGCTCATTCTCGATATTTCGCAGAAGACGCTTTTAAGAAGTTGCAAGGAGATAACAAGGAGTTGCTAATTATTCCTAAAGCAACACACACTGATCTCTACGACAAAATAGACATCATTCCATTTGATAAAATGACCGAATTTTTTTATCAAAATTTGGAAGTAAGATAGGAGGAATTTGTAAATGATTGAGAAACAAACTGCTGGAAGAGATGTTTTAGGTGAATTTGCACCCAAATTTGCTGAGCTGAATGATGATGTGTTGTTTGGTCAAGTATGGGCAAGAGAAGATAAACTTTCTTTGAAAATGCGTTCTATTGTGACAATAACGGCGCTCATTTCAAAGGGAGTTATCGATTCATCTTTGAACTATCATCTGGAAACTGCTCGGAAAAATGGTGTAACTAAGACAGAAATGGCTGAATTATTAACACATCTTTCATTTTATGCAGGATGGCCGAATGCTTGGGCAGCGTTTCGATTGGCGAAAGAAGTGTATGTGGAGGACCATAACAAAGAAGAACATGGGGGATTGTTTGGTCAAGGGGAATTAAACACAGCTTATTCAGAATACTTTATTGGTCAAAGTTATTTGAAACCATTGACTGATCCAAAAGAAACAGTGTTTATTGCCAATGTCACGTTTGAACCAGCTTGCCGTAATAATTGGCATATTCATCATGCGAAATCAGGAGGAGGCCAAATCTTGATATGCGTAGATGGTGAAGGTTGGTATCAAGAAGAAGGAAAAGAAGCACAAAGCCTGAAGCCAGGGGATACCATTACAATACCTGCCAATGTAAAGCATTGGCACGGTGCAAAGAAAGATCGGTGGTTTAGCCACTTAGCGATTGAAGTGCCTGGGGTAGAAACATCAAACGAATGGCTAGAGCCTGTTAAAAATGAATTTTATGATAGTCTAAAGGAGTGTTAATAATGAAAGTAAGTATTGAAGATGTTATTAATGGGTACAGAAGTGATGCTCCTGTTGATTTAGAGCGAGATGCGTATGCTGAGGAGCTTTATCAAGAAGCGATAAAAATTGGAATATAAATGAATACCAAGTATCATTCAGAAGAGGAATTACGAGAAATTATGAGTTACTTGATTGGAAAAAAAGTAGATGAAACTTTTCGTATATTTCCACCTTTTTATACGGACTTTGGTAAAAACATTACACTTGGCAAAAATGTCTTTATAAACTCAGGGACACATTTCCAAGACCAAGGTGGGATTGTGATTGGTGATGGTGTATTTATAGGACATAATGTAGTACTTGCTACAATTAATCACGACCTATTTCCAAAGAATAAACGTAAAAATCATTATGCGCCAATTGTGTTAAAAAATAACGTATGGATTAGTTCAAATGCTACGATTACTTCAGGTGTAACGATTGGTGAGTGGTCAGTAGTTGCAGCAGGTGCGGTCGTCACAAAAGATGTTCCACCCTACACTGTAGTAGGTGGCGTTCCCGCTCGTGTGCTAAAATTAATAGATAAGGAAGAGGATGGTAATGATTGATAAAACAACAAAGTCAAAAGCAGATGAGACTGATAATATGAAGAAACTTTATCTTATGCGACATGGTGAAACGCTATTTAATAAATTAGGGAAAATTCAAGGAGCAAGTGACTCACCTTTGACTGAAGTAGGAATAAAACAAGCAAGAATTGCAAAAGAGTACTTCCAAAATCGTAATATTAAATTAGATGCTTATTATTCCTCTACACAAGAGCGTGCATCAGATACACTAGAGATAATTATAGGAAATAAAAAATATAAGCGAATGAAGGAACTAAAAGAATGGAATTTTGGTATATTTGAAGGAGAAAGAGAATATTTAAACCCTAAAAGACCTATTGGGGAAACTTCATATGGTGATTCTTTTGTGCCTTATGGCGGAGAGTCTTCAAAAGTGGTGCAGGAAAGAATAAACGAAGGACTTACTAAAATTATGGAACAAGAAAACAATCAGAACGTTTTGGCAGTTAGCCATGGGGGAGCTATGTATCTATTTATTCAAAAATGGCTAGCGTATGAAAAAGTTTCGAAGATAAAATTTTCAAATTGTTGTATTTTAGAGTTTGGGTATAAAAATAATAGTTTTGTATTTTTACAAGCGATAAATCATGATTTCTCTAATTTAGTTTAAATGTTTTTTTATGTATAATTTTTGGATGTAAATATTTTCCTTTTTTCAAAAGAAGATTAACTATAAATCATCCGTACACGATTGAACAAACATACACTCTTAATGTTTGTTCAATCGTGTATTTTAGTATGAATAATATTAGGTCTCATTTAAATAACTTACAAAATTGATATATGTTTAAATCTTTTTATCTATTGTATTAGGACTACACATCAAGTATAGTGGTTGATGTTCTAAAATTTTGTTGATTTAGTACTTCGTATTTGAATCCTATCTTTATTGGAATCTTATTTTTGGTATATACAACTCAAAATATAGCTGATAAGAAGGAGAATTTATATGAAACTAGATAAATTAAAAAATCTTGTATTAAGCCAAACGCAATTAAAGAGCTTGGTTGTAGTTTATAATCTGTATCCTAGAGGCAAACAAATGAATGAGCTGGAAAACCTCTGCCAAGTTTCTAAAAATGAATTAAAGAGAGTCCTAAAAGTATTGGATGAAGAAGTCAAAAGCCTTCACTTCTTTGATAAGGTTAACAATATAATAGTAGTTAAAGATAAGTTTGTTTCATTTAATTCTGAAATAAATGAGGCAACTTATACAATGTTGCTTATGCAGTTAAGAAAAAAATATTTACTTTCTTCAAGTGTTTACAAAGCATTGCTATTCGTATTAGAGCAACGCTATTTTTGTTTGCAAGAATTAGCTGATCACTTGTTCTATAGTGATTCTTATACTTATAAAATAATAAAAAGATTGAAAAATTTTTTCTATTACTTAGAAACAGATTTAAAATTAGTGAAAGTTAATAAATCTGATCTCTATCTTGAGGGGAGGGAATCTTCTAAAATAATTTTCCACTATTTATTAGTCATGTTGGTTTCCCATGAAAATGATTGGGTATTTCAAGACAGTGAAAAAGAAGTGGTGTTGTCTTACCAGCCCACAAAAATTTTAGATAGCTTAGAGTTACTCAGCGACTGTAATAGAGATAAAATTTTGAATCTTTTAGCAATCTATAAAATAACCTCTCACGTTAAGGACCCCTTATTTTGCCTATCTAAAAATATTATTGAAATAGGTGAACTGATGGATAACGATGGTGAATTTCCATTTTATATAAATCAAACTATCGACGTATTAAATGATGATCGAAACCTTCATTTCTTATTCATGGTTCATTATTTCATACAAGAATTACGTGATAGAAATCAGAAAATTCTAGTTGGAAAGAATTATACGACACTTGAAAAAAATGAAATCATACAAACGTGTATGTATTTTCTAGAGGATATAAAACAAAACTTTTCGATATCTCAAGATTGTTACTATGAACTGCTATATACGTTATGTAAAAGGTTAGTTGTTGTTCATCATTTAGGGTTGCACCAGTTTATGTTTGAGAGACATACTGTAGAATTTAAAGGTGTTGTTGATAGGCGTGTTGAAGTATTATTTGATAAATATTTTTATGGTTATCAAAATGAAAGGTCATACGCAAAATTAAAATATAGCCTAATTCCTTTAGTCACTAGTTATGTGAAGTTAGCTGTGGAACAGCCTCTAAAAATATACGTTGAATTCCAACATCATTCAGAAGACAGAATGATTGTTGTAAATGCATTAAAACACAGATATAGTACAAAAATTTTAGAAATAGTGGAAAGTTATGAATTGGCAGATATTATTATTTCTGATACCCCTTCGATCTCTTTTAAAGAAAAAACTTATTTTTTAATTCGTCATGCTTTAGATCCACATACTTGGTGTTCTTCCATCGTTGAATATGTTAACAGTATTTTAAATACTAAATAAATTTAAGCGAAACCTCAATTAATAAATTTGAGGTTTTTTTGTGTATCAATATACAGCTGCACCTTACTAGTTATCACAGAAGACTAGTCTTTCGACTTAGACTATCAGACAGGTTTTTATCCAAAAAGTAACAAAACTAAAAAAACAAGATAAGACTTTGGCGGAAAAAGATGCTATTTTTTTTGTGAGGTATCAGTATACACATAATCATCTATTTATTTAGGCAACTGTTTGATAAAGGATAAAGATTCATATACCAAGTAAATAATAAGTCAACACTATGATTTTAGGCAGTTACTATCATTAAATACTGTATCTCATAAGGATAAATAGGTGTATACCAAACATATATGTCCAGTGTGTAAGCACAAAATATTACTCTATCCATAGTAGATGTATAAGAAAATTCCCCCTATTTTTATTTTTGAAGCAAGTACAAACTGACATATGTGTTTGGTTATCTTATTAAAGTAAAGGAGGAATAAAATAAATTACACACGAAAAAGTCATTATGTGTAGCGAACAACTATGCTATGACAGACAAGTTATTTTGAGGATAATTCTTGTCCATACAAAGAAAGAGTGAAAACCATTTAGCACTTTTAAAAGACAAACAAAACAGGAGGAGAAATATACGTATGAAAAAACTATTTTTAGGAACCAGTTTACTTATTACTTCACTTTTCGTTGGCGTTCAAACTACACATGCGGAAATGAAAAGTGATGCGGAATCAAAAAGTACAGTAAAGACAGTTGCAGGTGAAACTACTGAACCGATACCCCCAGTAGATCCCACTGATCCGGAAAAACCAAATCCAGACCCAGAAGTACCTGGTACAGGAAATACTGGACCTCTTACAATTGATCATGTTTCTAGCATTGATTTCGGAGAACAGGAAATTAAAGAGAAAGAAGCTATTTATAATGCGAAGACAGAACATCCTTATGTACAGGTAACTGACCGGCGAGGCACTGGAGCTGGTTGGACACTAAAAGCATCTATTGATGAATTTAGCAATGAAGATAAGACAAAAATATTAAAAGGAGCAGAACTCTCTTTAAAAAACGGTAGCATTAAATCAATAAGTGGA
Organism: Enterococcus sp. DIV0546; assembly: GCF_051712785.1. NCBI lineage: Bacteria > Bacillati > Bacillota > Bacilli > Lactobacillales > Enterococcaceae > Enterococcus > Enterococcus sp. DIV0546. The sequence goes on along the minus strand of NZ_JBIOPO010000001.1, from coordinate 2,384,355 downwards.
AATGTGTCTGAAAAACCTCTAGGATATGATGTCAACTTGAACAAAGACATGCAAGTAATTATGCAAGCGGGAACAGATCAAGGCATGGGGACCTGGCTAGATGTATTTTCTGGAACAAAAGATGATAATGCGAATGTACAATTAAAAGTACCAGCTGGTTCAGCGAAAGCTAAACAAAACTATTCAAGCGTTATCCGTTGGGAATTAACCGATGCACCAGCTTAATAAAATAGATTCTCTAAAGCTAATAACTAGTTATTAGCTTTAGAGAGTAAATTACATACATCATATAGATTAGTTAGAGGTGAATAAATATGAAAAAGCTAGTAGTACTCTTAGTTATATTAAGTGGATTTTTAATCAAAGAGGATGGATACGCTTCTAATACACAACAAAAATCAAATGCTGAGAGTCAAGTTACAATTACATTTGTAGAAAGCTCAGAGAAGCAAGAACAGACGGAAAGTAAAAATTCTCAGAAGATGGCTTTTGATAGAAGTTCAAAAACACTTTTGCCTAGTACGGGTTCAAAAATGAGTGGACTATTATTTATATTGGGTATGTTAGCATTTTTTCTAAGTGCTATTATTCTATCAATGAGAAGAAAACATAGGAGGAATAACTTATGAGAAAAATCATCTATTCACTCTGTATCATTTGTTTTATTACAATATTACCGGTCGATGGAGCCTATGCAGCGGATATGGCATATAGCGTCAAGGCAAACTTACCAGAAAATCAGCGAAACGATGAACATACGTATTTCGATTTATTCATGCAACCTAAACAAAAGCAAACAATCAGCATTACCTTTGAAAACCATTCCGAAAACCCAATTGAATTAGAAGTGAATTATCATGCAGCACAAACGAATGACAATGGTGTCATTGATTATAAAGGAACAAAAGAAAGAAAAGATAGTAGTTTAGCTTACGATTTAAAAGAACTTATCACAGGTGACCAAACCGTAAAGTTGAATAGTAAAGAAAAAAAAGAAGTACCCTATACTATCACAATGCCTGAACAAAAATTTGAAGGAATTCTTTTAGGCGGTTTCCATATTCATAAGAAAGATAAAGAAGCTTCTACGAATCAGAAAGTTCAAATCAAAAATGACTATTCTTATGTCATCGGGTTACAGCTGACAGAAACAGAGAAAAAAGTAACGCCAGAATTAAAACTAAACACAGTGGAGCCTGGTTTAAATAATTATCGAACGACATTGTTTTCGAATCTTCAAAATACGGCTGCGACAATGATTACAGATATGACTGTTACCGCTGAAGTCTATAAAGAAAATGGTACAGAAGTCCTTCATAAAACGGTCAAAAACAATCAATCAATGGCTCCAAACTCAAACTATAACTTTCCAATTTCATGGGACAATCAAGCATTCCAACCAGGTAAATATAGATTGAAATTAAACGCAGTTGATAAGGTAGGTCACAAGTGGTCGTTTACTAAAGAGCTTGAGATAAAAGATAATGTAAAAAAATATAATGAAGACGCAGTCAATATAAAAGATTCAACCAATAAAAATAATTATATAGTGTATGTTTTAGCGCTCATGCTTATTTTAACTGTAGGGATTATTATCTATTTACTGTTAAAAATAATTAAGAGAAAGTGAGGTAGAACTACTCATATGAGAAAAAAATTTATATTACTTCTATTTGTGCTGATTTTTTCTATTAAACAAGAAGAGGTGGTTTTTTCGGAAATAGAGACCGTATCTACTCAAGCAAAAATAATAGAATCTTATGACAATACACTTCGTTATGGACTTCATGATATGCAAATAATAAATCCGTATTATATCGATGAAGGAGAGGTTTTTAATCACATAAAGGTTGTTTTAGATGCAACGGATGAAGAAGGTTTTAAGGTTCCTTTTTTTGAAATTAAATATAAATGGGAGGATAAAGCCCTTGACACAAGCAAAAAGGGTAATACAGCAGTAGCTCTATTATATTGGGAAAAGGACCCTTTTATAACTTATCGTGCAACTATTAAAGTTGCATATGATTTAATCTTGCAAACACAAAATAGTACAATATACCAAGGAGAAATATGGGATCCAGTGACTAACTTTGTGAGAGCAAATGATGAAGATTCAGATCCTGTTTATTGGAATGATGATCGAATTAAGACTAATAATGCATCCATTGATACAAACGTACCCGGTGTCTACTATCGCAGATATACTTTGAAAGGACAAAATAAAGAACAAAATAAAGAAGTGTCCTCTACATTTAAAGTAACAGTAAAAGAAGACCAAACAAAAGCAGAATTAAAAGATACAGAGTTACACGTAGGCCAGAAATGGGACTTAGGAAGTATCTTTAAGAATGTAGTAGACAAAGATGGGAATCCCATTAAACCAGAAGAAATAGAACGTGTTTGGATAGATGATCAAGAAACAAGAGAAATAGATACCAGTAAGCCAGGTAAGCATACTGTACAAATCGCTGTATTGAAGGCAAATAATGAGTGGAGCTACAGTAATAAAGTTACAGTAACAATAAAAGAAGACCAAACAAAAGCAGAATTAAAAGATACAGAGTTATACGTAGGCCAGAAATGGGACTTAGGAAGTGTCTTTAAGAATGTAGTAGATAAAGATGGAAACCCAATAAAACCAGAAAAAGTAAACTATGTTTGGATAGATGGAAATAAGACAAGAGAAATAGATACCAGTAAACCGGGTAAGCATACTGTAAAAATTGCTATATTGAAGGAAAATGACGAGTGGGTATATAGTAATGAAGTTACAGTAAAAGTAAAAGAGGACAAAACAAAAGCAGAATTAAAAGACACAGAGTTATATGTAGGTCAGAAATGGGGCTTAGGAAGTGTCTTCAAATATGCGATAGATAAAGACGGAAATCCAATTAAACTCGAGCAAGTACCCTGGGTATATATAGACGGAAAACAAATTGATTTACGTGAAAATAAAACAAAAGAATTGATAGATACTAATAAGCCAGGTACGCATACTGTTTCAATTGCTATACGAAATGCAGCTGACGTTGGCCATGCTTATGAATGGGCACATAGTAATGAAGTTACTGTAACAGTAAAAGAAGAACCATTTACTATTAAACAGGTGCCATACTTTGACTTTGAAGATCATATTCTTGTATCAACAAATAAATCAGTAGTTAATAAGAAAGAAGAACCTATAATTGAAGTAGAAACCCCTTCAATTAATGGCAAAGATTGGCATTTGCAAGTTGAACTATCTCCGTTTCTAGATAAAAAGAATAGTAAAAGTATTTTGAAAGGAGTGAGCTTATTTATTCCAAAGGGGAAACTAGAATCTGATTTAGAAACAGAGGAACCTACTCAATATGACTGTCAATTAGAAGCAAATGGAAAAGCGAGTATTTTAATGCATGGAACAAAAACAAAAGGTAAAGGTCGTTGGAAAAATAAATTGGAAACAAAAGGAATAACCTTGTCTATACCATCAGAAAATAAAACAGGTAACTATGAATCAACATTACATTGGACACTATTGGATGTACCTGGATAATAAAAAAATAACTACTTCATCTGGATATAATTTACTAAACCAACTATAACAAATATCAAAAGGAGAAATAAGATGAACAAAAGAAAATTATTAAACAGTCTATTTGCAACATCAATTTTATTGGGTGCTGGGCTAATTTTAAATTCAGAATCTGCATTAGCACATGGATATGTAGAAACCCCTCCAGCACGAGGTTACCAAGGTCAGTTAGACAAAGAAGCTGTGGGGTGGACAGCTGCACTTAATATGTATGGAAATGTTATTACTAATCCACAATCATTAGAAGCACCTAAAGGATTTCCCAAAGAAGGACCATCAGATGGCCGTATTGCATCTGCCAATGGCGGCTTCGGACAAATCGGAGACTTTGTACTAGATAACCAATCAAGCGACAGATGGAAGAAAACTGATATTAACACTGGAGTTAATACATTTACTTGGCACTACACAGCGCCTCACAGAACAACAAAGTGGCATTACTACATGACTAAATCTGGGTGGAATCAGAATGCACCATTGAATAGAGATGAACTTGAACTTATTGGAACAATTGAGCATGATGGATCATCCGCATCAAACAATCTAAGCCATACAATTAATGTTCCTCAAAACAGAATGGGATACCACGTTATATTAGCCGTTTGGGACGTCGCAGATACGTCTAATGCGTTTTACAACGTGATTGATGTAAATGTTAAAAATTCTGAAGTTCCTGTGTTTCCTAGCAAACCGACAAATGTAAAAGTAACAAATGTCACTAAGAGTACTGTTTCATTATCTTGGGATGCTCAAACTACAGCAGAAAAGTATAATGTCTATAGAGACGGAGTTAAAATTGCTACAGTAAAAGAAAATCTATTTGAAGATAGCAATTTAAATGCATCAACTGAATATAAATATGAAATTCAGGCAATTGGTCAAGCAGAAAAACTATCAGAGAAAAGTGATCAGATTGTTGCTAAAACCCTTAGCGAAGACGCTCAAGAGAAACCAATTGCACCTAGCGGATTGCACTCGATGGGTGAAACAGATAGTACAATTTCGCTTATGTGGAATAAGTCGACACATCCGATTGGCATTAAAGAATACTTAGTATACAGAGATGATAACTTAATTGGTAAAACATCTGATATTCAATATAAAGATAAAAGTTTAAATGCAACTACAAAATATAAATATACAGTAAAAGCAATCAGTAACGACGGAATTGAATCTGACATGAGTAACGAACTTACAGTATCTACAAAATCGTCAAGTAATTCTAATCCTGAAACTTTAAGAGAGTTTAAAGTTGGTTCATTCACTAAACCTGAATTATATACAAAAGGTGATATTGTTTCATATAAAGGTAAAATTTATATTTCTTTAGTGACCCATTACAATTATGGAGATGGTTCATGGAATCCGGAAGAAGCATCTAGTTTATTTAAGACTAAATATTAAAATTAGAGAAGTTAGTCCAATCTACAATTTACGGTTATGAAATATTGTATAAAAAATTAATAGTGAGTATTTTGAATGTGAAAAAATATTTAACAGGATTTCAATTAAAGATTATCGGATTAATCACAATGGTAACTGATTACTTAGCAGAATTTTTTTGTTTTTTAGGAATTCCACAATGGTTTCATTGAATAGGAAGAATTAAGCCCCTTATTTTTTATTGGAAAGCTCAGAAAGATTTCATCTATACGAGTAATCGGAAAAATAATGTTACGATTACTCGTAGGCTTTTGGGTAATGAATTTAATAAATCTAGTATTGAATCAATACTTTGTAGTTATTCGTTGTTTGAATTGAGGTGAAGAGAAAGATGAGAAAGACTTTATATAGTATATTAATTTATATATTTTTTTTTTATGGAACAGTATCTTTTGCGGAAACAGCTAACATTATAACTACAGAACAGTCAGAGAAGTATGAAGACAGTACTTATAATATATTTAAACAGACTCCAGTAATATCGGTACAGGACCCTTACTTTGTTATTGAAGGAGACAAGTTTAGTTTTAGAGATATATTTATTGGGTTAATAGATGAAAATGGAAATAGTGCACCTTTTGAAAAAGTAAAGTTTTACTGGATAAATAATTCCATCGATACAAGCAAGGTAGGCAGTACTGCAGAGGTTGGCTATTCATATTCATATTCAGAAGGTGATGTAAAGGGATCTTCTAAAGTGATAGTAAAAAAAGATAGGACAAGTATTAAGGCAAAAGATATTACAATGTATGAAGGAGATCCGAATTCAATTATTAAACATAGTTTTCTAAGTGCAACAGATGAAGAAGGAAATCCTATCTATTGGAATGATCCACGTATTACTTTTAGAACGTTTGGGCAGGATAAAGAAAAACCTGGTGTTTATAGTGCCGTGTTATTTCTTAAAGGGAAATTTAAAATGGTTAATTCACAGTACTTTAAGATAACCGTTAAGAAAGACAGGAGTAGTATCAGCACAAAATCTAGTACATTATATATTGGTCAAAAATGGAATCCTAAAGATAATTTTGTCACTGCAACGGACGAAGAGGGAAAATTTTTTCCATATGAAGACTCACGTGTTACTGTTGAAAATGCTAATGAAGTCGATACATCTAAACCAGGTATTTACAAAATTAAATATACTTTTAAAGGTAAATTGAAAAATGTGTATTCTTATGCTCAAGTTACAGTAAAAAAAGACCAAACAAAAGCAGAATTAAAAGACACAGAGTTATATGTAGGGCAGAAATGGGACTTAGGAAGTGTTTTCAAAAATGTAGTAGACAAAGATGGAAATCCCATTAAACTAGAAGAAGTAGAATATATCTGGATAGATGGAAAGAAAACAAGAGAAATAGATACCAGTAAACCAGGTAAGCATACTGTACAAATCGCTGTATTGAAGGCAAATAACGAGTTGGTATATAGTAATAAGGTTACAGTAACAGTAAAAGAAGACCAAACAAAAGCAGAATTAAAAGACACAGAGTTATATGTAGGGCAGAAATGGGACTTAGGAAGTGTTTTCAAAAATGTAGTAGACAAAGATGAAAATCCCATTAAACCAGAAGAAGTAGAATGTATCTGGATAGATGGTCAAGAAAAAGTCAGAGAAATAGATACTAGTAAACCGGGAAAGCATATTGTAGAAATCGCGGTACTAAATGCATACAACAAGTGGGTCAATAGTAATAAAATTACAGTAACCGTAAAAGAAGAGCCATTTACTATTAAACAGGTGCCGTACTTTGACTTTGAAGATCACATTCTTGTATCAATAAATAAATCAGTAGTTAATAAGAAAGAAAATCCAACAATTGACTTAGAAACCCCTTCAATCATGGGAAAAGATTGGCAATTACAAGTTGAACTATCTCCGTTTTTAGATAAAAAGAATAGTAAAAGTATTTTGAAAGGAGTGAGCTTGTATATTCCGAAGGGAAAATTAGAATCTGATTTAGAAACAGAGGAACCTACTCAATATGACTGTCAATTAGAAGCAAATGGAAAAGCGAGTATTTTAATGCATGGAACAAAAACAAAAGGTAAAGGTCGTTGGAAAAATAAATTGGAAACAAAAGAAATAACTTTGTCCATTCCGCCAGAAAATAAAAAAGGCAATTATGAATCAACATTGCATTGGACACTACTAGATGTACCAGGACAAAGTGTTAATGGCGACTTGGTTTAGAAACAAAGATCATTTAAACGAATAATATATATGATCAAGAACAAAGATATATTTTTGAAATAAATGTAAGTAAAGAAGCTATCAAGAAGTTAGAATTTCAACTTCTTGATAGACTTGAGAAACTGATAGTGAGGCTTGTAAATATGAAGAAATATTTAACAGGATTTCAATTAAAGATTATCGGATTGATTACAATGGTAATTGATCACTTAGCAGAATTTTTCAATTTTTTAGGAGTTCCATTATGGTTCCATTGGGTTGGAAGAATTACCGCCCCTATTTTTTTATTTGAAAGTTCTGAAGGTTTTGTTCATACGAGTAATCGAAAAAAATATATGTTGCGATTACTCGTAGGCTTTTGGATAATGAATTTAATAAATCTAGTATTGAATCAATACTTTGTGGTTAATGGAGAAATTATAGCAAATAATGTTTTTAGTACATTATTTTTAGGAACAGTTTATATGCAATCTATTGCATATCTTAAAGAAAGAAAATTTGTTGCAAGTTTCTTTTGGTTCATCATTCCTATCTTAATAGGATTAATTTCATTTATATTTACAATAGGTGAAATGAGTACGATAAAGATGATTAGTTTACAACTATACACCTTATTTTTACCATCTTTATTTGTTACAGAAGGTGGGTTTTTGATGGTAATATTAGGAGTATTGTTCTATATATTTCATGCAAAAAAACACTTTCAGGTTTTATCATTAGGAATTGTGTCTTTTATTTCAGCAGCAGCAAACGGTTTTTCAGATTTATTTTCTAGTAACTATCAATGGATGATGTTCTTCTCAGCAATTCCTATTATTTTATATAACGGAGAAAAAGGAAAGGGGTTAAAAAGTTTCTTCTATTATTTTTACCCTGCACATATTATCTTATTTGCCATTCTTTCTTTTCTACTTCGCCAATAGGAACAGTTCAGAATTAAAATTTGTTAACCCATATAAAGAAATCTATGAGTGAGTGTCTGTAGTCGTTAAATCCTGAATTTTATATGTTATTATTCTTAAACTAAATTGGTAATACTTTTGAGAAAAACAATAAAAGGTGTACTTCATGTATTTCCACTTTCTACTGAAATTATAGTATCACGGAATAGTTCATTTCAAAATATTGTAGCAAAACTATTAGTATGGACTTAGAGTCAATCTTTCATTTTTGTTAGCAGAATGTCATATTGTTCAATAGACAAGTGCACCTTGAATATATTTTAATAAGATTAAGTACTTTGAAATTAAGGAAAGTTGATATAAAACCTGTTGAAAGATAAATAGATAAAGGAGAACTTAGGTTGTTATTCATACTATCATTAAAATTTGTTTCGATGATAGCAATTATTTTCATCGGGATTAAGGCACATTGCGAAAATCATGATGACTATTTTTGAAAATGAGTATTGATTATTAGTAACTTAAATAATAAGTGATTATAAAAATATGAAATTTATTTTCTCTTCTGGATGTATGTGATCTTGTCTATCAGGCACCAGTAAATGGAAAATATTTAAAATAGATAAATAAAATTTATTTTATATAAACTTCCAATTAGATTATCAAAGAAAGGACTAAAAAAGTATGTGTATGAAAAAAGATATTATTGAATTACTCAGGAATCCAATGATCTCGTCTTATTCTATTGAAAAAATGTCTAATGGACGAATATCTACTACTACAGCATCCAAATATCGGAATCGTGTAAAACAAGAGATAGATCCATTCCTTATATTCACTAATATGTCTTATAGAACTATAAAAAATTTCGAGGAATTAGCTAAAGAATTAAAAGAAGTGAATCCTAAGACAAAAGAAGAAGTTACAATGATGATTGACAATTATAGTTTGAGAAATTACTACAAATTATAAAGTATCAAACTTTAATAAAACTAATTACCATTTTTAGATATAATATCATGATAAATATAGGTTAGGAGCTGACTGTATTGAATTTAAAAAGAATCTTTTTTGTCGTAGCAATGTTAGGAGGGATCGTTGTTTTTACTGGCTGTGGATTGGGTAAGGATGAGGTAACAAACACAAACTATAAGGTAACTGTTGAAGACGCAGCAAATATTTACCAAAAAAATACGAATAATTCAGAAATTCTGTCTATTAACTTTGACATTGGTGAAAGCTCTAAAGAATATGAGTATATGTTTGTTAACAAGACTGAAAAAATATATATAAATCCACAAAACGAAAAAGTAAAAAAAGAAAGCATTACTAGCGGTGGAGAGAATAATAAAGAACCATTTAATGCAAAAGAGCTTGAAGGGACTAAATCTACAAAAAAAGTTCTAGAAGAAGCTAAAAACAAGGTAGGAGGGATTTCTCCACGAGTATTGGATTGGCGATTAGAAAAAAAAGACGGAACATTAGTTTATGATATCAATGTTAAGACAAACACAGGCTCTGAAAGAGTTCTATTAAGTGCAAAATAATTTATAAGTGTTATAAATTATGTAACATGTAACAAAAAGGAAGGGAATGGTTAAATGAAAAGTTCAGCTAAGTTATTTATTTTAGGAATAGGACTAACTTTTGGAGGTCTTATAACGAGTGTTCCAGCAGAAGCAAAAAATATCGTGACGAGTAACTATGAATTAGGAAGTTTTGCTCAAAATGACCCTGTCAATCAACCCTTGCTAAGAAGTAAACGTAGTCTCAGTGAAACACCTCCGAGAGTGGATTTTATCGATATTTCCTCTCACAATGGAGAGATTTCTGTAGAACAATTTCAAAAGATGAAAAACATGGGAATTAAAGGCGTAGTAGTCAAATTAACTGAAGGAACAACCTACAAAAACCCGTTAGCCCCTTGTCAAATTACCAATGCTAAAAAAGCAGGTCTAACTGTTTCAACGTATCATTTTTCTTGGTTTGAAAATCAACAAGAAGCAATTGATCAAGCCAATTACTATGCGGATTACGCAGAAGAATTAGGGCTATCCCCAAATAGCGTCATGGTTAATGATGCAGAAACCACGCCAATGATTAACGCAGATGCCACAAAAGTTTCTGTCTACTTTAGAGATCAATTAGCAAAACGTGGCTTCAAAAATGTTGTCCATTATTCTAGCGCTAGTTGGTTCAATAATAATTGGATGGAATATGACGTTTTAGGTAAAGAAAATAGTTGGGTAGCAGAATGGCCGGCGAACCCAAGTGCTAATAACTTACTACACACAGATACAGCTGCTTGGCAATGGAGTAGTCAAGGCTCTTTTGATTTTGTTCCTGGAATTAACTTTGATTTCAACGTGGATTACTTAGGACGCTTTACGACTAAGTGAATAAAAGAGATTAGGACATAAGGGTTAAAAATCATAAAAAAGAAGACTGAAAATCTTTTTACGATTTTTGGTCTTCTTTTTATTTTAGTTGTTTATAATTTGAATAAAGTTAATTCCATTAATATAAGTGAAGTCTAAAATAAAAGCACTATTGGCAAATAATAGTGTTTTTAGAGCAAAATCTATTCGATTAGTGAATAAAATTTTTTTTACTACTTATACATATACATGAGTTCCTTGCAACGATTAATTGCGTGATCAAGGCTCTTATATTTATCAATATCAATATCTAATATGGATAAACGTAATTCAATATTTTTTATCTCCCTTAAATTTAAAACGGCATAGAAAGGATCAACTGTTTGATTATTGTTTATTTTTTTTGTTAAAAAAGCTTTTGAACGTGAAGAATATAGATTGTAGTTTAAAGAGTAAACTTTTATTGGAAAAAATTAGTATTCATATGAACACCTACTTTCTGATACAAGTAAATTCTAACATTAATTTTCATATTAGTTACTTTTATTTATAAATGTAATTGAATCTTAATAAATTCGAATTAAGTACTATCTAAATTATTTCAAGAAGACTTAGTTTTGTTTATTCCTTATTAATGTGTTATAGTGAACAAGTAATCAATTTTGATAAGTAATTTGAGTTATACATCTAAAAACTATACTTCTCCTTTTACCACTCAACATTTTTTGCAATAATTTGCATGATTTAGTGCACTAGGAGGAAATATTCATGAACAATGGTACAGTAAAATGGTTTAACGCAGACAAAGGTTTTGGATTTATTACAGGTGAAGATGGCAATGATGTATTTGCCCATTTTTCAGCTATCCAAACAGATGGATTTAAAACTTTAGATGAAGGACAAACCGTAACGTTTGATACTGAAGAAGGTCCGCGTGGGCCACAAGCCACTAATATCGCAAAAGCTTAATTACGAGTAATAACGGATCAATTTTTGATCCGTTATTTTTTAATATTTATTGTATGAAAGAATTTGAAATTACAGAAAAGAGGAAATTATATGGGATTTAATGGATGGAAACCAAGTGTGCCTTCTGAAAGTAGTAAACAATTTTCTGAAAATCAACATGTGTCTTTTATGTATAGAAAAGAAATAAGAAGTGGTAAGATAAAAGATTTATTGACCAATTCAGCAATTATAGAATTGGACAGCATCAAAGGTCATAAAGAAAAAAATGAAACAATTGTGATTGGATATGACAAATTATATGGATCTAAGCATGAATGATAAATAGTTACTATTAATGAATTATTAAAATCTAAAAAACTTTATGCAAACTAGTATTAACTAGTAGTTATACTGGATAATTTTTTTGCGTAATTAGATTATTAAATTATAACAGGTTATTTATCACATAAAACAAATTGAATAAATGTTTTTAAATAATAGTTTACAATTATAGGAAATCAAAATATTTGTATAAATAAATAACATCCTATAAAATTTTATTGTAAATAAAAATTAGGAGGATATATAAAATGAAAAAAAGCAATACAAGATTCAGAACTTATTTTACAGACGATGAAGCGGGGACAAACATTTCTTGGGGATCAGTTTTTGCTGGAGTAATTACATTTCTATCTATTTTTATGACTCTTGGACTTATTGGATCAGCGATTGGGTTCGGTACTTTAAAACCGACATCAAGTAACCCTTTAGATGGAGTTGGGACTGGACTCATTATTTGGACGATTATTACTATTGTGTTATCTCTGATGGCTGCAGGATTTGTATCTGGTGTAGCGGCTAAAAGAATTGGTTTATTGCACGGTTTCTTAACATGGGCAACAAGTATGATTGTAGTAATGCTTTTAGTGAGTTATACAGCAGTTAGTACATTTTCAGCAATCGGTTCCCTTTTAGGAAATGTTGCTTCTGGTGTAGGGGATAGTGTTGGGGCAGTTGCTTCTACTGCTGGCGATGCGATTTCAAAAGGTTTTGATAAAGTAACTGATGAAATTGGCACGGTCAATACACGAGAACTACAAAACAATGTAAATAAATATTTAAAAGATACGGATGTTCCAGAACTTCAACCAGATTATTTAAAAGATCAAATGAGTGAAGCGACTGATAAAATCAAAGATGCTGGTAAAGAAATTATAAAAAATCCTGAAAATGCAGATAAGGTTTTTGATTCTACAGCGGATTCTTTACAAGACCAAGCGAAAAAAATTGGCGATTCCGTAGATAAAAACGCGATTGCGAATGCTGTAGCGAAAAATAGCGACTTATCTCAAGAAGAAGCACAACAAGCAACAGATAATATTTACAATGAATTAAAAACAGCTAGTGATGAAGCGCAAAAACAAATTGACACTGCGCGTACTAATTTAGATAAAGCTAAAGATGATTTGAAAGAATCAATCGATGAAGCAAGAAAAGCGGCAGAGGATGCGTCAAACACGACAGCTAAAGCATCTATTTGGGGATTTATTGCAATGGTCGTTGGCTTAATTATTACTTCCCTATTTGGATTATTAGGGGCTAACTTAGTAAAAAATCCTGAAAGAGAGCATAAAATGTAAGAACATTAAAGTAATTTAAGTGTTAATAATCAATGTAATGAATATTTTGAACTGCTTATAAAAAAAGTCTGAGAACATTATTGTTAATGCTTTTCAGACTTTTTTATTGCATGCAATTGTTATTATTTAATCGAATTTTATAATTTTTAAATCTTTAAAAAACGCTTCTGTACCGATATCAACGAACAATCCTATACTACCAGAAGCAGCCTCCCCGAGTTTCATGTTCTCTACAACCAAAGAAGGAGTTTCATTATTGTTTAGATAAAATTCACCTCTAGATTCTTGAATTATGGCTTTTAAAGTAATCCATTCGTTAAGCTGAATATCAGCTGGACCTTCATAATCTGCTATATTAAGATTTCTAAAATATTCAAAGGTATAGTTAGGGTATGAAAAATATTGTACTGCTCTATTCTTTCTTATAGGATCTTCGCTATGACCATTGGTAGGGCGTATATAAAAAGATTCAAATTTAGAATCACCATCATTTATCCTGAATGCAATACCGATAAAACCTCGAGCAAAGTTTGGAGCATTCGACAATAACCTACTTAACATTTTTACTTCAATTATACCATTATGAAAAGAAAAATTAGTTACTTTGGCGTAGGTGTTTTCATCAAACTCCATTATTTTATTTGATTTTACAACTCTTAAAACAATATCTTTTTTTAAAGTAGTAAGTTTGGCATTTACATTTACTTGCTCAAAATCAAACATTTCTATATCCATGTTTTCACGCTCCCTAATTTTCTATAATATAAGGATAGCTTATTTTTTTTAGAATGAGAAGTAGGTACAAAAATGTAACTATATGTTAACTTGTGTTTTGTAGAATTCTCCCCACTCTCTCATAGATTCAATTACAGGTAATAATGTATTTCCTAGTTTAGTTAATTTATATTCGACATGGGGTGGATTTTTTTTAAAATCAATACGTTCAACAAGGCCATCTTTAATCATTGACTTTAAACTAGCTGTTAAAACTTTTTGTGAAATTCCACTCAATGATCTTTTTAACTCACTATTTCTTTTGGAACCAGTCATTAAATCCCGGATAATCAAGACCTTCCATTTACTATTAACTAGTTTAACTGTTGTTTCTACATCACAAATAGGTAATTGTGGATTTTTTTTCATAATTTTGTTCTCCGAATAGAATTTTTAATTTATCTATAGTATAAATTAAATTTATAGATAATTTCAACGAAAATATCTAATAAAATTTTATTAATAGACTTTCTATTTTAGCCAATATTGTGTGAAAAATTATAGATATATATTTTAAAACATAATCAGTTGCCTTGATGTTAACTTCAAGGTTTATAATGATGAAAAATAGATAGTAGGGAGTTAGATAGATGAAAAAGACACTTTATTTAATGAGACATGGTCAAACATTGTTCAATCAACAAAAAAAAATTCAAGGATGGTGCGATTCTCCTTTAACAAAACAAGGAATTGAACAAGCTAAGATAGCTAAAGAATTTTTTGAAAAAAACGGTATTGTATTTGATGGTGCACACACTTCTACTCTTGAACGAGCTTCAGATACATTAGAATTAATTACAGAAATAAACTATGAGAGGCATAAAGGATTAAAAGAATGGAATTTTGGCAGATTAGAAGCGGAGCATGAATATTTAAATCCACCATTACCTTATAGAGATTTTTTTGTACAATATGGTGGTGAAGAAGAAATAGAGTTTAGAAAAAGAGTAACAAAATGCTTAGTAAATATTATGCAGAAAGAACAAGGTAAAACTATTTTAGTAGTCTCACATGGAGCAGCTTGTAGACAATTTATAAGAGAGTGGGCGCATTTAAGTGATATTACACCGCAAGCTCCTATTGGTAACTGTAGTATTATGAAATTTTGTTTTGAGAATGATCAGTTTTACTTAGAAGAGATTATTAATCATGATTTTTCACATTTAGAGTAAGGAGGTAAAGACAATAATGAATATAAAACAGGCAGCAGAAATGTTTAATTTAACAGTAGATACGTTAAGATATTATGAACGAGTGGGAATAATACCTCCTGTATCAAGAAACAGTAGCGGATATAGAGACTATAAAACTAAAGATTTAAATTGGGTTTATTTAGTAAAAAATCTTCGTAATGCAGGATTATCTATAGAATCTTTGATTGAATTTTCAACTTTAGCACAACTTAGAGATAAACAAAATGTAGAAGATGCGCAAAAGCATATTTTAAAAGAACAGTTAGTAGAATTAGATAAAAAGCTAGGGGAAATGCAACAAACAAGAGAATTACTTGTGTACAAGATAGAAACATACGAGGATCATATTGCAAAATTTAAAGCTGGTGAATTGGATCCTGATAAAGTCGAAAAACTATGGGAACGAAAAAAATAAAACTTTTTTCTTTTTATGTATTTAACTCTAAGGTTTAGGATAGAACATGTAAAGAAATTAGAGGAGGAAAACAATATGCAAACAATTACTTTGAATAATGATGTAGAAATGCCTCAATTGGGATTCGGTGTGTATCAAATTCCATTAGAAGAAACAGCTGAAGCAGTCTATCAAGCCATTAAAGCAGGATACCGTCTGATCGATACAGCTTCTATTTACGGAAATGAAAAAGAAACAGGTGAGGGAATCAAACGTGCCATCAATGAAGATCTGGTCACTAGAGATGAACTTTTTATTACCTCTAAATTGTTTATTCTTCAAGCATCAGAGGACAAAGCTAAGGAAACGATTGAACATTCTCTTAAAGTAATGGGATTGGATTATCTTGATCTTTATCTTATTCATCAACCATATGGAGATATTTATGGTGCATGGCGGTCAATGGTTGCCGCTCAAAAAGCAGGGAAATTGCGTGCAATAGGAATTTCAAATTTCAAATCAGCTAAAATGATTGAATTTATTGGGTTGAATGAGGTGAAACCTCAAATCAATCAAATCGAAGTGAATCCTTGGAATCAACGAATTGAAGATCAGGAATGGCATGAAAAATATGGCGTACAAGTTGAAGCTTGGGCACCATTTGCAGAAGGTCGTCACGAACTATTTACTAAACCTGTATTAACAGAAATCGGTAAACAATACGGAAAGACAGTAGGACAAGTTGTATTACGTTGGTTAATTCAAAGAGGGATTGTTGCTTTAGCAAAATCAGTCCATCCCGAACGAATGGCTGAAAACATTGATATTTTTGATTTTGAGCTTTCAAAAGAAGACATTGAAAAGATAGCGAATTTAGACATGAAAGAATCTGCTTTCTTTGATCATGACGCACCACAGCAAGTGGAATGGTTTATGAATAGAATGCTAGACACTGAAATTAATGTGGATTAAAGGAGTTAAAAAAGATAGGTCTGTATGGTTACTTTAAAGTAACTAATTGCTAGCTATAATAAAACCTTATAAAATTATTTTAGAAAGGAAGTGATTGTTATGAACAAATATAAAAATATAATTATTGGTTTTGGAAAGGGAGGGAAAACACTAGCAAAAGAAATTGCTATGCGTGGTGAAGAGGTATTGATGATTGAAGAATCTGAACTAATGTATGGAGGGACATGTATTAATGTAGGATGTATACCATCAAAATCTTTAATAATTAATGGAGAAAAACATGTAGATATGTCAACGGCGCATTCAATAAAAAATAGTTTGACAAGTAAGTTGAGAGAAAAAAATTACAATAACCTTTTTGAAGAAGAGAATATAACTATTTTAAATGGAAAAGCTAAATTTTTATCAGATAAAATCATACAAATCACTAAGACAGATAATATGAAAATCCAAGTTGAAGGTGAACGTATTTTTATTAATACGGGCTCAAAAGCTATCAAATTACCTATAGATGGGTTAAATAAAAGTAAAAATGTTTTAGATTCTACAACTGCTATGGAACAAGTAATAGCACCAGAAAAAATAGTTATTATAGGTGCTGGTTATATTGGGTTAGAATTTGCATCAATGTTTAATTCTTATGGAAGCAAAGTTAGTATTTTAGATGCTAGCTCTGAATTTTTACCTAGAGAAGATGAAGATATCTCAACATTAATATATAAAGATTTTTTAGATAAGGGAATTGATATTCAGTTAGGCGTATCTATAAACCATATCATAGATAAGGATAATTATACTGAAGTAATATATACTCAAGCTGGTAAAATAAAGAAAGTAGAAGTGTCTAAATTGCTTGTAGCTACAGGTAGAAAACCTAATACAGATGCCTTAGGATTAGAAAACACAAATATAAAAACGGATAGTCATGGGGCTATTGTTGTAGATGAATTTTTAAAAACATCTGTGGAAAATATTTGGGCAATAGGCGATGTAAAAGGGGGCCTACAATTTACCTATATTTCTTTAGATGATTATAGAATAATAGTGGATTATCTTTATGGTGACAAAAAGAGAAATACTATGAATAGAGGTAATATACCGTACAGTGTATTTATAACACCACCTTTTTCAAGTGTTGGAATAAAAGAAAAAGAGCTAGAAAAAAGCAAAGTAAACTATAAAGTTTTTAGTTTACCTGTAAAAGCTATACCTAAAGCCCATATTATTGATCAGACAGTAGGAATTTTTAAAGTAATAATAGATGCAGAAACTGAAAAGATTTTGGGAGCTTCTTTATATGGTGCAGAATCTCATGAATTAATAAATCTTATTTCGTTGGCAATGGATTTTAATATGGACTATAAAGTATTACGTGATAGAGTGTATACCCATCCTACTATGTCGGAATCTTTAAATGATTTACTAAAATAAAAAATTGAAGTTCATTTCATAACCATAGAAATGAACTTCAATTTTTTAGATTTGTACAATCTAATTCTCTTTGACCCCATAGTTTCATTTGTAAAACAATAGTTGCTAAATCTTTTCCCTTTTCAGACAAATAATAAGTAGACGAAGTAGTATTATTGAAAACTTCTTTTTCATTCTTAACAATCTCATTGTCTTCCAAAAGTTTTAGTTGTTGTTTGATCATTTTTGGAGAACTATTCGGAAGCAATCGGCAAACTTCTCCAAAGCGCATAGATCCTCCGTTTAGGGATTCTATTATTTGGGGAACCCACTTTTTTCCAAGTATATTAGATAAAGCCTCTACAGGGCATTTTTTTTCCACGTTTTTATCCATTATATAACACTCCTTTTATGATTCATTAAAAATAAAAACTAATTGAAAATAAATCTGTAGATATCAGTTTCTTTATGAAAGTAATAATTGTTAAAAAGTGTATTAGCGTGTGCAAAAGTACAATTATTTACATACATAAGATGCTCGATGAGTCTATTTCTTAATGCAGATTTGCTCATAAAAAAGTATTGTGCAATTTCTTCGAATGAATAAAATTTTTTTAATGCGTAAAACAATGCTTGATCATTTGCCATTAACATACTAGCACCGACATTAGCACGATATTCTTTTGGAAAATCTTCCATCAAGTAACCATTTTTCAAAAGAATATCAGAAAAAGTATGAGTTGCATTATTAATTTTAGGTATATCTATGTAGTAATGCATAACCTCATGCATTTTAGTGAAATTTTTTCGTTCTAACATTAATTCTTTGTTTGTTGTTATAATGACTTCATCGTCTACTTTAGAGATTGAACCAAGCATCCGTCTTTTAAGTTGTTTTTGAAACGTGTATTCAACAAATTCAACATCTTCAACTTCTTTTACATATTTTTCAATATCAAAGCATTTAACTTGTTCAATATTTTTGGAAGAATAGTAAGATACTTCTTTTATTAATTCGTTTGAAAAATTAAATGCTTCAAAATAGAGTTTTTTACTAATAAAATCCACCAACAACAGTCCAATCAATCTTTTTTGTTACGTTTCTTTTTTTCTTTTGCTTTTTTTATAAGAAAATCTTGAAAATCGATTAATTCTTCTTCTAATTCTTCTATATCTTCTATGTTCATATCAGAAGTATTTAAACGAAAATGAGAAATGATATTTTTTCCAATTTTTTCCTTGTCGTTTAGATGTATTCTTTCCTCTGTTCTACCTAGTAAAAAATCGGTAGATACATCATATAGGGAAGCTATTTTTGATAGCATTTCCGAATCCGGTTCACGTGTTCCATATTCCCAGTTTGCATAGGTTCCTAAGTTATTTAAACCTAGTTGTTTTGCAACATATGTTTTTGTCCATTCTTTTTCTTCTCTTAAAAGCTGTAGTCTTTTTGCTAATGGTTGCACTGGTTTTACCTCCTCTATAAGTACATTATAAACTTTTTGTGTACAAAATTGAGAAAGTTAAACAAAAAGTGTTGACAATTTATTTTAAAAGGTATATTCTTAACACAAGTTAAACAAAATGTTTAACTTTTCAGTTGAATAAACAAAAAAGCGTTCACGAGAAGAAAATGAATCTCCATTTCGTAAACGCCGTGAAATAAAACTTAGACACTTTTATTGTACGGTAGTTGTCGAGATAAAACAAGGGTGAAGTTTTCATTAAATGTTGTAAGTCTTGTTGAGGTGGTGCGTACCAGCCGTTGAATGGGACGCAAGGTGGCAGTAGTATCTTTAACTAGAGCCATATTGATGACAGATTAATGCAGAGCTGTCAGATTATTTTCAATAACCATGTCGTGAGACACGTTGGAAATAGTTGCTGAACTAGATTGAATAAAAAAATCTATGCAAGCTCAATAAAAGGAGGAGAGCTGTACACCGTATATTACAGTACTATCTAATGTGCCGTGATGTGATGTAATGTAAGAGTCACTAGCCATTGAAGATGATTCTATGTATTGTGATGAACGTAAGAATCTAAAATTGAAATACAATTAAAGTTGTTATTTTTAAGCGTGGAAAAGATTTTTTCTAAAAGAATATTCAATATTAACTTTAGTAAGCACAACTGTATTATTTTAGTTGTACTTTTTTATTTTAAATGAAAGAACAGAATTTGTTATTAAGTGAATAAGGAGGATAAAAATGAAAGAAGAGCTATTACTTTTTGTTGAGAAGTTTGTTGAACGTATGAAACGACAGAAAAAAACTTTTTCTATTTCGGATATAGAAAAGAGCTATAACTTAGAACGTAAGAAGTTAGGTAAGAGTGCGGTTAAGTTAACAAACATGGAACGCTTAACAATTGAAAGTCGATTATTAAAAAATCAGATTTTACAACGAACATATAAAATGACAGGTTATCATAAACCTTGTCAAGTTGTGTTTTTTAGTTAATAAGAAGAATTGCATAAAGAGAGAAAGGCAGTCAATGGTTGACTGTTTATTTTTGTATAAAAATTAGTGAAAGAAGGAAATTATTTTGGCAAATAGAATTCAAGAAATTGCATTAAGTGATAAAAATTTAGGAAGTAAAATTAAAGCTGTTTATAAAACAGAACGTGATATTTATGTAAATGGAGCACCTGTTCGTGGTCGTGTGTTCACCGCTTCAAGCGAAAAGCAACGTGATTTTGAGATTTTTGTTCCTCATTTACGAAATTCACAAATGTTGAATGGCCGTGAAGAAGTAAAATTAATTGATCCAGTAGCACGAATCAATGTAAAACGGAATAACATTGGAAATAGTCGCTCAATTGACATGGTAGTTTATGCAAAACGTTTAGAAGTAGTTGGAGGTAATAAATAATGGAATTATCATTTGAAAATAACACGATTGAAAATTTTGATGTAGTAGGAACATTTGGTACGATGAATTTCTTAGAAGTAGTTGCAATTAATGAACGTGATGGTGAAGGAAATGTGACTGACGATGTTCGTGAACAACGAGTAACGGTTTATTCTAGCAAATTAAATGACCAAGTAGAAATTGCGATTGATCCAGGCTATGACGTTAGTGATATCAATTATGATGATGAAATCGAGTTGACTGGAAATGTAACAGCTCGTGGATGGCTTAATGCTTACAAAGGTTTTAATGACAATGTACAAACAGAACAAGCGTTTAAAGTCCGTGCAGTGGGTATTAAAAAAGTAGGAGCTGTTAAACCAGCGCAACCTACACTACAAAAAGAAAATAAGAATCAAGCAAATGAGCAAAAATAAATATTAGATTGAGGTAGATTTAATGAGTAAAAGGGAAGAATTAAAAAAAATAGGTGATGAGTTATATAAAGTTTTGGCACAAAACAACGTTACCTTTGAACAAGCAAAAGTAACGCTAAATTATCTTTCGATTAAATTAGATCATGAAATGCAACGAACAATGGTATCTCTTAAGACGTTGTAAAATAGAGAATACTTTTTTCAGGAATGTAGTATTGAATATTGGAGCTGATAAATTCTAAAATTTTATCATCAATAATTGATTGGAATTTTTCAATTTTGAGTCTTTGGTTGTTGGCAAGAATAATTGTTACGGATTGCATATCTATTTCACATGCTTTTTCAATTGTTTTTAGCATTATTATAGGACACCTCCTTTTGTTAATATTTTACCACTGAACCAGAAATTTCTGAAAAAATTAATTGGATGTGGGAATTGAAACGAAAGTAAATATCATATTCAGAGGAATCGGTAGCACCGTTTAACAGCTAAAAAGGGCATTCTAACGAGTGCCCTTTTAACTATTAATTTGTGTTAACAAGATTTGTTAATAGACATTAATAATAAAGAAAAGGAGAGGTTAAATGAAACAAGGGAAACGCCTAGTTAGGAAAGAAAAAGAGTTGTTGAAACGTTGCCGATTGAATCCAACAAATTGGTTAGTAGAAAGACGGTTGAAGAGTAGTGTGATTTTTCTTCATAAAGAAAGTGGTAATTTGAAGGAAATTTATTATTGAAAGGGGGTGGCGGAGAAGTAGTGTTAGACTTGGCGGAAAGAATGGGTGTAAAACAAGAAAAATATAGGAGGTTTTTAGAGAGAAAAATTAGAGTCTATCGTATGTGGCAAAGTTTTAGTTATTATAGTACATTGTATTTAAAACTTTATAACGAAACTAGTGAGTATCTTATCCAGTTTTTATTGTTAGATGATTTATTTTTTGAATGTGATGAAGCTATTTTAAACTTGTTAGATAATTTTTTAGAACAATTAGTTAAAGCATATAATAATAAACTGCATGAAGATTTTGATAAGGGTGTTTTCTTTGAGGAATACACAAGTAAAGTGAATTGATTGTGAAATTTGAATGCTTTATAATGGCTTTAGAATAGACGTTAGAAGAGGTGAGAAAAATGGTGATGACAATGAATGAAATTAAAGAGCGTGTGAAACCTGTAGCAGAAAAACACAATGTACCAGTCGTTTATGTCTTTGGTTCTTATGCACGTAATGAAGCGAAAGAAACCAGTGATATTGATTTTGCTGTAGATATTACAGGACAATCAGAAGAAGCCTATTGGAATTTATATGGAGATTTCTTTGAAGAATTAAAAGAAGCTGTAGCGCATGATATTGATTTAGTGGAGCTAGAAACTCTTGTTGAAACACAAGATAAACCCGAAAGAAGAGAATTGTTAGCTACCATTTTAAAGGAAGGTGTAAAGGTATTTGAGAGATAGTACAGCAAAGGATTTACGTTTGTTAAGAGGAACGCTGATCTACATTGAAGATATAGAACAGACACTCAATCGTTTTGGAAGGGATTATGAAACCTTCTATCATGATAGAGTGTTTTTTAATGCAATCAGTATGTGTTTAATGCAAATTGGTGAATATACTGTTGGGAACAGTGGCTTTTCAGAAGAATTTAAAGAGAAAAATAGTGGTAAAGTTGATTGGAAAAGACTTAGGAATATGAGGAATATGTTTGCACATTCGTATAGCACAATGAATGAACGTCAGATTTTTCGAATGGCTACAGAATATATTCCAATGTATAAAGAATTTTGTAGACAAGAATTAGCACGGTTAAAAAAAGAAGGTAGGTAAATGGTAAAAAAATTATTTAGATATAGAGGTAGAAGAATTCGTTATTCTTCAAGAAATTTGTTGGCACTCTATAGAGTGTTATTTTTTATGCCAATTTTTGCTTGTTTAGGCTATTTTGTGGGCTATAAATGGATGTATCCTTTATATCTTTCAAATCCAACTGATTGGAAAATATATATTGTACCAGCGTTAATCATTATGGGTGTCTCGATAGGCTCAATCGTGCTAATTACATTGCTTGTTAAGGCTTCAATTATCAATTCGGGCTATTTTTCTAAAGTAGAACAACGTCAAGTGTTAGCTCGTATGATTATCGACAATGGCTATTATACGAAGAAGCAAGTTAAAGGTAGTGATGGTAAAACAAAAGAAAAAATAAAGTTCCCAAAAATTTATTATAAGTCTGCAAAAAATAGTATTTTCGTTTCATTTGAAACAGCAGGTAATAAATTTCAGGAAAAATTTGAAACCATTGGTGGTTTTTTGGAAACAGCGTTTCATGCGGACAATTTAAATAAAATTGATGAAAAAGGCTTTATTACCTATGAACTAGCTTCTGATGTTTACAATAAGCGTATTTGGATAAAGGATATGCAAGCTGATAAAGGAAAGGTTCAATTAATGAAAGGGTTGTATTGGTACTTTGATAAAGACCCACATTTATTATTAGGTGGTGGAACTGGCGGAGGCAAAACTTTTACCATTTTATCTCTAATTTATGCACTTTGCCGTGTGGGTGAAATGGAAATTTGTGATCCTAAAAATTCTGACTTGATGGCACTAGGTAAGTTACCAATGTTTGCAGGAAAAGTGCATACAGGAAAAATAGATATTGTTAATTGCTTGAAAAATGCAGTTGAATTAATGAATGCACGTTTTGAAATGATGAATAATAGCCCTGATTACAAAATGGGTAAAAATTATGCGTACTATGGTTTAAAGCCTAAGTTTATTGTGATTGATGAATTTGCAGCATTTAAAGCAGAATTAGCGAATGACTATGCGATTGATGGCGATGTAGATGAATATTTAACCCAACTTATTTTAAAAGCTCGTCAAGCAGGGATTTTCTTTATCGTTGCAATGCAACGTCCAGATGGTGAATTTATCAAAACGGCTTTACGTGATAATTTTATGTTTCGAATGTCAGTTGGCCGTCTTTCAGAAACAGGTATTTTGATGATTTTTGGTGATGAAAATAAAAATAAAAACTTTAAATATGTTGAAAAAGTTGACGGTCAAAAAGTCTATGGTCGTGGTTATGTTGCACAAGGAGGTTCAGTAGCAAGAGAATTTTATAGCCCGCAAGTACCACAAGATTTTGACTTCATTCAGGAATTTATCAAGATTTCTAAAGAACTAGGATATGAAGAAATTTCAAAAGAAGTTCAAGAAGAAGTATCTAAAAAAATATCAAAACATGTGGATAAAGAAGCCCTTGCTGAAATTGATGAAGAGTTAGAAGCGGGGCAAGCAAAGTTAGCAAAGTTAAGTGAAAAATTTGGATAATAAGAAAGGAGCTTTTTATTGGATTCTAATGAAATAATCAAACACGTTAGAGAACGAGTATATGTTGAAGTCAAGAAACGATATAAAAAGCCTGATTTAGATACACGTATTCGTGACATTCTCTATGAACAATCAGAAAGCTATGCAAAATTAGTTCGATTTTCTAATGGAAAGCGAATAAAAAAATTAACTGATCCTGTTGAGTTTGAAAAATTTATAGAAAATAAGGGAACTAAAATTGTTGAAGAAGTAATCTTTGCTTTGAATAAAAAAGACACTAATCGTTATTTGGCTGATATTTGGGTTCCTGTTAAAGATGAGCCTAGTGCATTGGAGTATTTTTATTATTATGATGAAGATAAGCAGTTAGATAGTACAAAAAGCAAAGCAACTTTTGATGATATGAAAGCTAGTGGTAACTATGAAGTTATCTACAAGTCGGGTAAATTTAAATAGAAATTCAATTTTAATGAACATTTGACATAGGGTAGTGCTAATTAAGTACTGCTTTTTTTTATGTAATTAAATAGAAGGAGATGGTATTATTAATGTTAAGTACTGTGACAAAAAAAGACATTATTAGCCTTGGATTTTCTCCATACCAATCACAACGTGTTATTCGTGAAGCCAAAGCTTTACTAGTAGAAAGAGGTTGCCACTTCTATAGTGGTAAAAAAATCTCTTGTGTTCCTGTGAGTGTAGTTGAAGAAATTTTAGGAATAGAGGTTAATAAAGGTGGCAAAGACATCAAATGTTTATAAAGACAAAAAGACAGGTAAGTATTATTTTGTTGCAAGCTTAGGTTTTGATTTAAAAGGGAAAAGAATACAAAAATTTAAGCGTGGATTTAAGACAGCAAAGGAGGCAAAAAAAGCTTATAATCAGTTTATGATTGATTATCAAGAAAAACGTGAAAAGATTACATTTGGTAATTTTTACGAAGAATATTATAAATGCTGGTACAAAAATCATGTTAAGGAAGGTACTTTTAAGACCAATACAGGTATAATTGAAAATCATTTATCTATCTTTAATGAGGTACAGATAAATGCTATTGAAACGGTTGATTTACAAAAATTGATTAATTATTTATCTGGTGAGTATAAAACTAAAACAGGTGAAAGTTTATCTCCAGAGTATATTAATTTGATCATTTGTAATATTCAATCCGTATTTGAGCGAGCTTTTATTTTTGGGTTTATTGATGAAGATATATCAAAAAAAGTAAGTAGAGTTCGTGTTGAAGAGAAAGAAGTTAACATTTGGACTATAGATGATATGCAAAAAGTAATGCTGCTTAGTGATGAAAGCGATAGTTTATTGTTCTTTAAAAAAATGTTTTTTAGATTTTTATTCATGACAGGTCTTCGGCTAGGTGAAGCCTTAGCTTTGAATTGGGAAGATGTTGATTTTGACAGTAAAGTTGTTTATATTAATAAGACGATGCTTGTTAAAAATAAAAGAGAGTTTAGAACTACAACGCCAAAAACAAAAAGTAGTATTAGAACGGTATCTCTTGACGATGAAACGCTACGGCTTTTTGAAATATGGAGAGAACAGCAATCTCCTTTAAAAATAAACCTTATATTTTCTATAGATGGTGGAACATTGGCTAAGTCTACAACGCATGGCTGGCTTAAAAAACTTTGTGACTTAGCAGATGTGCCAGTGATTAAGATACACGCTTTAAGACATTCTCATGCTTCTATGTTAATTGCCCTTAAGGAAGATTCACTGGTTATTAAGGAAAGATTGGGTCATAGTCGTATAACAACCACTTTAGAAAAATATGGGCACCTTTATAATGGAAGAATGAATGATGTTTCTAAGAAATTAACTGATTTAAAAATTTAGAATAGTAATTGTTAGCTTTATTGTTAGCAAATATAATGAAAACTAATTGTAAGCTTTGTTTTAAAGCGATTTAGAAAGGGATTAATAGAAAGTGAAATATACAGAAATTATGGTTCGCTATGGCGAATTATCAACTAAAGGAAAAAATCGTAAAACGTTTATCATGCAGTTAGCACAAAATGTGAAACGTGCGTTAGCTGATTTTCCAGCATTGAAAATCCATGCAGATCGAGACAGAATGCATATTTTATTAAATGGGGAAGATAGTGAAGAAGTGATTCCGAAACTAAGTAAAGTGTTTGGAATTCAAAATTTTTCGCCAAGTATTCGTATTGAAAAAGAAATGCCAGCGATTCGTGCAATGGTTCAAGAGGTTGTTCGGGAAGTTTATACGCCAGGTAAGACGTTTAAAATTACTGCTAAACGCTCGGACCATTCATTTGAACTTGATTCAAATGGCTTGAATCAAGAATTAGGTGGGGCTGTTATTGAAGCCATCCCGGAAATTCAAGTACAAATGAAAAAGCCTGATATTAACTTAAGAATTGAAATTCGTAAAGATGCGGCGTATTTATCTTATGAAACGATTCGTGGTGCGGGTGGATTGCCAGTGGGCACCAGTGGTCGTGGTATGTTGATGTTGTCAGGAGGCATTGATTCACCAGTTGCAGGTTATTTAGCTATGAAACGTGGCGTGGAAGTGGAAGCTGTCCATTTTGCTAGTCCGCCTTATACAAGTGAACAAGCGTTACAAAAGGCCAAAGATCTAGCTGAAAAATTAGTCCCTTATGTAGGAACTATTCAATTTATTGAAGTGCCCTTTACAGAAATTCAAGAAGAAATAAAACGAGTTGTTCCCCAAGGCTACTTAATGACCATTACACGACGTTTAATGTTACGCTTAACAGATGCAATTCGTGAAATGCGGAAAGGTTTAGTCATTATTAACGGTGAATCGTTAGGACAAGTGGCTTCGCAAACACTTCAAAGTATGGTAGCAATTAATGAGGTTACCTCAACACCGATAATTCGACCTGTTGTTTCAATGGATAAGACAGAAATTATCGAAATTGCCGAAAAAATTGACACATTTGAATTAGCCATTCAACCCTTCGAAGATTGTTGTACAATTTTTGCGCCACCGCAACCGAAAACACGACCTCGCTTGGATAAAGCGCAAGATTATGAAGCGCGCTTAGACTTGGAAGGTTTAATGGCTCGGGCCTTAGAAGGACTCAAAATTACAGAGATTTCAGCAGAAACAGCGAAAGATAAACAAGAAGACGAATTTGCAGATTTCCTATAAGAAATAAATACAGTGACGGTCGCTTAGACGTCACTGTATTTATTTTGTACTTATTTCACAAACAAGTTGCTCGGAGAGGGGAACCGTGATAAACTGAATATGTGAAGTAGGTAACAAGGAGGACAGAGGATGGAGAAAAAAATGCCTAAAGCAACGGCAAAACGTTTGCCGGTTTATTTACGTTATTTAAAAATGTTAGGGGATTCTGGTGTTAAACGCATTAAATCACGAGAGTTTAGTGAAATGATCCAGATTCCTTCTGCAACGATTCGGCGTGATTTTTCCCACGTTGGTGAACTGGGCCGAAGCGGTTATGGTTACGATGTGCCGTATTTAATTGAGGTATTTAGTAATATTTTAAATACGCAAGAAGAAAAAAGAATTGCTCTGATTGGTTGTGGCAATTTAGGCAAGGCATTATTAAAAAATAATTTTAGACGCAACGAGAATTTGAATATTGTCTGTGCTTTTGATAATGATTCAGCTTTAGTTGGCACCACGATTAATGGATTATTAGTTCATGATATGTCTGAGTTAGAAGCATTCGTTCGACAAGAAGGGGTCACGGTAGCCATTTCTACAGTACCAAGTCACCATGCCCAAAAAGCCATCGACAAAATTGTACAAGCGGGTGTGACTGCGATTTTAAATTTTGCGCCAGACCGTGTCAGTGTGCCAGCCAACGTTAGTGTGCAGTATATTGATTTAACAACGGAACTGCAAACACTGATTTATTTTAATGAAACTTTTTCACTAGCAAATAGCCCAAAGCAATAAAATTGTCTTCATAAAAATCCTCTACTATACTTATTATTGAAAGTGGAAAAGGAGGATTTCAGAATGAATGTTACAAGAAAAGGGCACGTATTAGAATTGACAGGTGAGCAGCCTAAAGTTGGCACAAAAGCCCCCGTCTTTTCTTTGAAAAATTTAAACAACCAAGAAATCAACTTGGCAGATTATAAAGGTAAAACGGTTTTAATTAGTGTGGTTCCTGATATCGACACACGTGTTTGTTCACTGCAAACGAAACGTTTCAATCAAGAAGCGGCGAAATTAGACGGTGTTCAGATTATCACGATTTCTAATAATACAGTCGAAGAACAAGCAAATTGGTGTGCCGCTGAGGGTGTCGAAATGGAAATGCTTCATGATACTGAAGACTCATTTGGTGCAGCTTATGGTTTGTATATTCCAGAAATGGGTCGTTTAGCACGTGCTATTTTTGTGATTGACCCAGAAGGAACGTTAGTTTATGAAGAAATCGTCTCAGAAGTTTCGTCGGAACCCGATTATCAACAAGCGTTAGAAGCTGCAAAAAAAGTGTAATCCCTCTAGATTACAAATTGACTTTGCTTGCGCTTCATTGTAGAATGAAGCAAAGACAGCGAACAAGAGGAGTATCATTGGCGTCGTTTTAGAGAAAAAGTCGTTCAGGTGCAAGACTTTTACACAACCAGTGAGAAGGTAGCTTGTGAGTCAATGGTTTGAACACAGTACGTTAGTAGAACGATTCGTTTCGTGAACGTTATCTCACGAATGAGTGGCATTTGAATGAATTCAATTCAAATGCAATTTAGGTGGTACCGCGTAAATAAGATGAATCTACGCCCTAAAATACGAAAGTATTTTAGGGCGTATTTTAGTGTTTAGCCCAAAAAAACTCATTTGTAAAATAATTACCGCTCCAAATCGCGTATTTTAAGAAAGAAGGGGAAAAAATGTCAGAAGAAAAAAACTTACCAACGAAATATCAACCGACAGAAATCGAAGCTGGCCGTTATCAAAAATGGCTAGATCAAGATTTATTTAAACCAAGTGGCGACAAAAAAGCGAAGCCCTATTCAATTGTTATTCCACCACCCAATGTAACAGGAAAACTACACTTAGGGCATGCTTGGGATACAACATTACAAGATATGATTATCCGCCAAAAAAGAATGCAAGGCTTTGATACGTTATGGCTGCCAGGAATGGACCATGCCGGAATTGCCACGCAAGCAAAAGTAGAAGAGAAACTAGCACAACAAGGAATTTCACGTTACGACTTAGGTCGTGAAAAATTTGTTGATCAAGTGTGGGAATGGAAAGAAGAATATGCTTCTCACATTCGTGAACAGTGGGCAAAAATGGGCCTTTCTTTAGATTACAGCCGTGAACGTTTTACTTTAGATGAAGGGCTATCTGAGGCCGTTCGTAAAGTGTTTGTCTCTCTTTACGAGAAAGATTTGATTTACCGTGGTGAATATATCATTAACTGGGATCCAAAAGCGAAAACAGCATTGTCTGATATTGAAGTAATCCATAAAGATATTGAAGGAGCTTTTTACCACATGAGCTACCCATTATCAGATGGTTCTGGCGTTGTTGAAATTGCGACAACGCGTCCTGAAACAATGTTGGGAGATACGGCGATTGCGGTCCATCCAGAAGATGAACGGTATCAGGAACTTATTGGTAAGACAGTTGTCTTGCCATTAGTCGATAAAGAAATTCCAATTATTGCAGATGACTATGTAGATATGGAATTTGGAACAGGGGTTGTAAAAATCACACCTGCCCATGATCCAAATGACTTTGAAGTCGGTAATCGTCATGACTTACCTCGAGTAAATGTTATGAACGAAGACGGCACGATGAATGAACTGGCTGGAAAATACGAAGGAATGGATCGTTTTGCTGCACGTAAAGCGATTGTCTCTGACTTGAAAGAATTAGGTCGCTTAATTAAGATCGAAACAATGAATCACAGCGTGGGCCATTCAGAACGAACAGGCGTTGTCGTGGAACCTCGTTTATCGACCCAATGGTTTGTAAAAATGGGACCATTAGCTGAAAAAGCAATAGAAAATCAAAAAACAGAAGACGCTGTTGAATTTTATCCACCACGCTTCAATCAAACATTTTTACGTTGGATGGAAAATATTCATGACTGGGTTATTTCGCGACAATTATGGTGGGGCCATCAAATTCCTGCTTGGTATCACAAAGAAACGGGCGAGATGTATGTTGGGATGGAAGCACCAGCCGACAGTGAAAACTGGGTTCAAGATAGTGATGTCTTAGATACATGGTTTAGTTCTGCATTATGGCCATTTTCAACGATGGGTTGGCCGGACGAAGCAAGCGAAGATTATCAACGTTACTTCCCAACAAGCACATTAGTTACTGGCTATGATATTATTGCCTTTTGGGTAAGTCGTATGATTTTCCAAAGCTTAGAGTTTACAGGCGAACGTCCCTTCCAAAATGTCTTAATTCACGGCTTAATTCGTGATGAGCAAGGACGCAAAATGAGTAAATCATTGGGGAATGGGATTGATCCAATGGATGTCATCGAAAAATATGGTGCAGATGCGTTACGTTGGTTCTTATCAAATGGTTCAGCTCCAGGTCAAGATGTTCGTTTTAGTTATGAAAAAATGGATGCTTCTTGGAACTTTATCAATAAGATCTGGAATGCAAGTCGCTTCGTTATCATGAATGTAGAAGGTATGACTGCTGCAGATATTGACTTTAGTGGTGAAAAGACTGTCGCTGATCGTTGGATTTTAACGCGCTTAAACGAAACAGTCGCCCGTGTGACAGAATTA
Organism: Enterococcus sp. DIV0546; assembly: GCF_051712785.1. NCBI lineage: Bacteria > Bacillati > Bacillota > Bacilli > Lactobacillales > Enterococcaceae > Enterococcus > Enterococcus sp. DIV0546. The sequence continues at coordinate 2,353,152 of NZ_JBIOPO010000001.1, read as the reverse complement.
TTTGATCGTTTTGAATTTGGTGAAGCAGGTCGCCAATTATACAACTTCATCTGGGATGATTTCTGTGATTGGTATATTGAAATGAGTAAAGAAATTCTTTACGGAGAAAATGAAGCAGCTAAACAAACAACACGGAGCATCTTGGTGTACACATTGGATCAAATCTTACGCTTATTGCATCCAATTATGCCGTTTGTAACAGAAGAAATTTGGGAAAAAATTCCGCATCAAGGTGAGTCATTGGTTGTGGCAGAGTACCCAGTTGTTCATGAAGAATTTAACGATGAAGCAGCAGCTCGAGGAATGGAAGTTCTGAAAGAAGTTATTCGTTCGGTTCGGAATATTCGAGCAGAAGTGAATACACCACTTTCTAAACCAATTACTTTGTTAATTAAAACAAACGATACAGAAGTAGAAGAATTTTTAACAGCTAATACTAGCTACTTAGAACGCTTCTGTAACCCAGAGGAATTAGTCATCAGTCGTGAAATAGAAGCGCCAGAATTAGCCATGTCCGCTGTATTAACAGGTGCAGAACTATTCCTACCATTAGCTGGGTTGATTAATATTGAAGAAGAAATTGCTCGCTTAGAAAAAGAATTAGACAAATGGACAAAAGAAGTCAAACGTGTGCAAGGCAAACTTTCAAATGAACGTTTTGTGTCAAACGCACCAGATGAGGTCGTGGAAGCAGAACGTGCAAAAGAAAAAGACTACCTTGAAAAACAAGAGGCTGTCAAAGAACGGATTGCCCAATTACGTTCAATCTAAAAAAGAAAAGACAACAAAACCAAACGTTGGTTGAGCCGACCCCCAAAAGTTAGACCTAGAAATCTAACTTTTGGAGGTTTTTTTGTATGGCAAAATACAGTTTTGAATTTAAACTTAAACTTGTTCATGACTACTTATCTGGTCAAGGAGGTCTAAGGTTTCTCGCAAAGAAGTATGGGTTTAAAGATAGTTCTCAAATAAGCAAATGGATAAATGCCTATAAAGAACTTGGTGAAGAAGGCCTACTTCGCAGTCGAAAAAATAAGAATTACTCTGTTCAATTTAAGCTAGATGCGTTAGAGTTATATTTAACAACAGAGTTGTCCTATCAAGAAGTAGCTAATCTTCTAAAAATGAACAATCCATCATTGATTGCGAATTGGCTTAGAACGTATCAGAAGTTTGGTATAGAGGGACTCTCTAAACAGAAAGGACGTCCACCTACCATGTCTAAAAAGAAACGAAATGAACCCCAACCACTACCAAGTGAACGATCTCAAGTAGAGAAACTAGAAAAAGAAAATAGAATGTTAAAAATTGAGAATGCCTATTTAAAAGAATTGAGGAGACTGCGTTTAGAGGACGAACAAAAAATGAACGAATCGCACGAATCATTCACAGTCTCCGAAGACACTTTCGATTAAAAGATATTTTGGAAACCCTAAGGTTTCCAAAATCTACTTACATGTACTGGCAAAAACGCCTCGACAGAACAGCTTCAACACAAATCATTGAAGAAGAAATTCAAGCGATTCGTAAAAAACATCAACATTATGGCTATAGAAGGATGACCCAAGAATTGAAACGACGTGGATTTCAAGTGAATAAAAAGAAAGTCCAGCGATTAATACAAAAGTTAAAGTTACAAGTCAAAGCTTTTACTAAGAAATCCAGAAAATATAATTCCTATAAAGGAACCGTTGGTAAAATCGCTAAAAATTTGATTCGTCGCCGATTTAAAACTTCTGTTCCTCATCAAAAAATTACAACTGATACAACTGAATTTAAGTACTTTGAAGCAGATAACGCAGGCATCTTTCGTCAGAAAAAACTATACTTAGATCCATTTATGGATATGTATAATAGTGAAATTCTAAGCTATAGCCTTTCTACTCAACCAAATGGTAAAACAGTTATGGGAGGTCTGAAAGAAGCAATTTCTCAAACAAATGATTGTCCCTATCGGCGCACCTTTCACTCTGATCAAGGCTGGGCTTATCAAATGAATGTCTATATACAAACATTAAAGGACAACAATATCTTTCAAAGTATGTCTCGAAAAGGAACCTGTTTAGATAATTCTCCTATGGAGAATTTCTTCAGTATCCTAAAACAAGAAGTGTACTATGGAAAAATCTATCAAAGTCAAAATGAATTGAGAGAAGCAATTGAGAACTACATTTATTATTACAATCATCACCGAATCAAGGAAAAACTTAACTGGAAAAGCCCAGTAGAATTTCGACAATTCAATCAAAAAACTGCATAAAAAATAGAGTGGAAAAATCCACTCTATAAAAGTCTAACTTTTTGGGGTCACTACAGGTTTTGTTGTCTTTTTGTTATAATTTGCCAAATAATTGAAACAAATACAACATTAAGTAGCTGTAAGTAGCCACAGACCAGAATTTCAATAAAAGAACAATTTTCATGAATTCTTTTAAAGAAATATCTGTAATTCCCGCCACTAAACAAACAATATCATCTGGAGCGAAGGGGACTAACATAGTAAAGATTAAGAGCTTTTTGACATTGTGTTCATTTTTGTCTAAAATCTCTTCAAATTTTTTGTATTTATTGGGTGAAAGGATTATTTTTACAAAGCTACGTCCATAGTAACGAACCAGTAAAAAGCCAATAAACTCACCAATAATCAATCCAAGATAGCTATACAAAAGGCCTTGCAAATTGCCAAACATCAACATTCCTGCAACAGAAGAGATTCCTCCAGGTAGAATAGGAATAATCACTTGGACGATTTGTAAAAGAATGAAACACAGAACCGCATAGTTACCAAACTGTTTAATAAAAGCTTGCAAGGAAGCAACAGAATGAAAAATTCCTCTGGAATATCCCCATAAAATTAAGCCGAAGAAAAGCACAAGTCCCACTAGGGGTAACCACCGAATGAGTCCATTTAAAAATTTTTTCTGATTAGTCATGAGTGGCCTCCTGACGTTTTCGACGGTATTTTTTAAAGCCAAGATAACCAGCCGTTCCCAGTAAAATCGTTCCGCTGACGGCAGTGCCGAGATAAATCATTCTTGGATGATAGGCAAAGGTTAACTGCTGTTTGCCCGCTGGGACTTCAATAGCTAAAAAGCCACCTAGAATGCGTTGTGTTTTTAATGGTTCTTTTTGTAGCGACGATTTGACTTGCCAATCTTGATCATAAGGAATGGACGTATACAGTAACTGAGTATCATTTCCAGGTACATTCAGTGCGCCATTTAAATGGCCTTTTTTAGTTGCATTCACGTGAAGAGCTTGTTGGCGTAGTTTGTCAACCGCACGATTAAAGGCTGTTTGGTCTAAAGTTTGAAGCTGCCAATTGGTTAAATCACCCACTTGTTCAGCAGTTAGTGACAGGGTCACGGTAGTTCCTTTTTCAAAATGCCCTAAATTGAACAGTTGATTGGTTGCAATATAAATCGGCGTCGAGATAACTTGTTGGTTTACCTTCAATTGTGTAACCTTTTTCCATTTTAAATTCGGAATATAAAGATGCAAGTCACCAGTGCTATTCACTTTAAAGGTTGCTTCAATTGTTTCGTTGGTATGATGAGGTTCATTTATCAACGAAGCTGTTTTAAAGTAAGGTTTATCCGTCGGCACGAGCGTTTGCAGGAGTTCTTCTTGGGCATCTAAAGGATTATTTTTTGCTAATTTTAACTTGGTTAATGCGGTTGGCGCCAAAAAGCCCATACCGATCGCTTCATCATTTTCCATGATTTTCGTGGAACCAACTGTTTTTAGCAATTTTTCACTGGTAGGTTTTTCAATTGGTGAAAAGTCATATTTCACATTTAAAAGTAAATTGGTTAGTTGTGAATTATCCACATAAGCAATCCGGCGATCATTTTTTCGATATAAACCTAGCGCACTTAATGTGTCTTGGGTAGTGGCAGTTAAAGTCGAAGTATAGCTAGAAACGCCAGCATAGCCATAAAGTAAAGGATTATTGTAGCCGTTATTGATTTCACGGAACCCTGTTTCTTTGGAAGGAATGACTTGTTTCATGCGATAAAGTTCTGGTGCTGAGGCCATTTTTTCATCGATTAATTGGCTGTGTTTTCGGTAATCTTGGGCAAATGTTGCTTGGCTACCAAAGGGCATGTGTTTAAAAGAAATCCAGAAATTCGTTGTTAATTCTGTGCTGACCAGTAAGAATAAAGCCACGACTACATAGTTTCTTAAGGCCTTTTTGTGTGCTAAACGCAAGCAAAAGAAAATCAACCAAATAAAAAGTAAACTTAGCCATAAATAATTGATCGAAATTAAGAGATTCTTTTGTGGACCATAATACAAAGATCCGTAGCCAATGACTAACAGCAGACTAAAAATAATAGGTGCGGACCAAGGAATGGTCACTTTTTTTAGCCAAGCTTCATAGGCAAAGACAATCAATAAAAAGCTAAAGATAAAGACATTTCGGTAAGGGAAACCAGCTGGGCTTTGAAACATGTGCCAGACAGTATTAAAGGCTTCTAACCAAAAGCTTAAAAAAAGAATGAATAAAAGAATTGCTGAAGCTATTCTTTCTTTTAACGCAATTTGTTTCGTTTGAAAATAGGCAACACAGAGGAGTGTCACAAATAATCCAGCAAAAACGGTTGGTAAATGGTCTAAACGCAACTCATAATTAATAGAACCTAAGCCTAATTGCGAGAAGAACGAAGTGTTGAACTTAGGCGTTAAAAAGAACGTCGAGACATCAAAATCTGTTTTTTTTGTATAGAGCATTCCTTCTGCTGCAGGTAATAATAAAAAGCTAGTTGCGGTTCCTGTTAAAAAAGAAACGAGGATGAATAACGGACTTTGTTTAAAAAATTGCCGAATAGCATGGGCTTGGGTATCCTTTTTAAAGAACCAATAGATACTGTACAAAACAGCAAAGAGACAAATCATATAACCCATGTAGTAATTCGTCACAATCGCTAAAAACAGGGTTATACTGTATAAGCCCCATTTGCGTTGATCCCATAAACGTTGGAGTCCCAATAAGATAAGCGGGAATAGAATCAGTGCATCCAACCACATAAAGTTTTGGCTATAGACGGTGACAAAGCCACAGAAACTATAGGACGTTGAAAAAAGTAACGTGGTGCCATCAACTTTTTGATAGGTGTATTTTAAATAGCTAAACATCGTAGTGCCCATCAAGGCAAGTTTTAAGGTAATAATCCATAAAATTGCTATAGGTAATTGTTCATAAGGAAAAAAGAAAGCCAACACATTAAAAGGGCTCAGTAAGTAATAGGCTGCCAAAGGAACAATCGACTCACCAATCTCATTGGAAAAAGAGTAGAATGTAGTTATTCCCTCGTGAAAAGAGCGTTTTAAAAAACTCAAGAAAGGCATGTATTGTGTGCCTAAATCACTAACTAATAAGTTGTTGTCACCAAAAGGCGCAAGTTGTAATGTCATCCATACAAGCAATAGAAGTAAAAACGGCAAGAAAAAACTTCCTAACCATAAAAGCTTCGATTTGTTTTTCATCAAAATAAGTCCACCTTTATAAAAAAATCATGAATAAGCGTGTTGAACGCTCTAAAAATAGTTTTTAATTGGCTGGCTGGAATGAACCATCCAGAATGTTAGTTTACCATAAGTTCATTAATGTATCCGCTAATAACGCAAAATTATGAAAAATGCAAAAAGTTTTCAAGAAAAAGTTTCAATTGGTTATTAGTGAAAAAGTCACTTAACTTAGTTATAATGTAGAAGAAGACAAGGAGTTGGACAAGATGCAATTAACAATAGAAGAAGCCATTGAATGGATTCATAGCCGGTTACCCTTTGGTTCAAGACCTGGTTTGGATCGGATTAATGCGTTATTAGAAAAAATTGATCATCCAGAAAACAAAGTGCCAACGATTCATATCGCAGGAACCAATGGTAAAGGCTCAACCGTGACATATTTACGCTGCCTATTAGAAGAAATGGGCTTGAAAGTCGGAACCTTTACCTCTCCTTATATTGAATCATTTAATGAAAGAATTGCGATAAATGGTCAACCAATTTCAGACGAACAATTGATTACCTATGTGGAAAAGTATCAACCAATCATTAAAGAATTAGACCAGATCACTGAAGTGGCTGGAATTACAGAATTCGAAACATTGACAGGAATGGCCTTGGACTATTTCGTGAATGAACAAGTGGATATCGCCGTTGTTGAAGTTGGCTTAGGTGGATTACTTGATAGCACCAATGTCGTGAAGCCATTATTGACGGGAATTACGACAATTGGGAAGGATCACACAGAAATTTTAGGTGAAACAATTGCTGAAATTGCCTATCAAAAAGCGGGTATTATTAAAGAAAAAGTCCCAGTAGTAACAGGCAATATTTGTGCTGATGCGCTAGCAGTCATTGAAAAAGTCGCACAAGAAAAACAGAGTCCAATTTTTCGTTTTGGCAAAGAGTATCAAGTGGAATATCTACATCCTGATACACAATGGGGGGAAGTATTTAATTTCTATGGAGAAATGGGCAAACTGACAAAAATTAAAGTTCCCTTGTTGGGGCGTCACCAAGTAGAAAACGCGGCGGTAGCTATTCAATTATTTGACAAGTATTGCCAACTACAACATTTGCCGTTTAAAGAACGAGACATTACTCAAGGGTTAGCTAAAGCGCAATGGCCAGCTCGAATGGAACGTCTTAGTGATGAACCGTTGATTGTTTTAGATGGTGCCCACAATGATCATGCAGTAAAACGCTTAGTTGAAAACTTGCGCAAAGAGTTTCCACAACACACGATTCATATTTTATTTTCAGCTTTAGCAACTAAAGATGTGGATGAGATGATTCAGGACTTAAAGCAAGTACCGAATGCGCATCTTTACTTAACTAGCTTTGATTACCCTAAAGCTATTGCACTTACAGAAATGGAAAAATATGAAGACGATTTAACAGAAATTGTGTCTTTATGGCAATTTGGCTTAGGCGAAATTTTAGAAAAAATGTCGACAGATGATTTATTATTAGTAACAGGTTCATTATATTTTGTTTCTCAAGTAAGAGAATTACTTTTAACTATAGGAGGAAATGATGAAGAAATTTGATGGCGTAATTTTTGATATGGATGGGTTGCTTTTTGATACGGAGTTGATTTACTATACATCTACTCAAAAAGTAGCAGATGCAATGGGGTTACCATATAGTAAAGAAGTCTATTTAGACTATGTTGGGATTTCCGATGAAGAAGTACAAGAGAATTACCGACGTATTTATGCATCTTATGGTCACGACACAGTGGAAGAATTTATCCGCCGTTCTTATGATGATACCTTGCAAGAGTTTCGATCTGGTAACGTCCCTTTAAAACCAGGGGTGGTGGAATTTCTCGACTTTTTAGATGATCAAAAAATTCCTCGATTAGTTGCCTCAAGTAACGTCCGTCCAGCAATTGAAATGTTATTAAGCCATGCTGGAATTCAGGATCGTTTTGTAGGGATCGTTTCAGCAGAGGATGTTAAACGAGCAAAACCGGACCCAGAAATTTTTCAAAAAGCTCGTCAACTTTTAGGAACAGAAGCCCCGAAAACCTTGATTTTCGAAGACTCATTTCATGGGGTAAGTGCGGCTCATAGTGCGGGCATTCCAGTGATCATGGTACCTGATTTATTGCAACCAACTGAAGTTATCCAAGAGAAAACATTACATGTCTTGGAGAGTTTACATCAAGCGCCACATTATTTAAAATAATAAAAACAACACTCCTTTGCGTAGTTTATTAATGACTAGCAAAGGAGGTTTTTTTATGCAAGTATCGGATCTGTTTATTCGTGAGATGCCGAGTGATTGTTTACCACGAGAACGGCTCTTGGCAATAGGAGAAAAAGCATTATCGAATCAAGAGTTGTTGGCGATTCTGTTACGCACTGGCTCAAAAGAAGCAGACGTGATGACTGTTGCCGCAACGCTGTTAAAACAGTTTAAGCAGCTTTCTTATTTGCAGCAAGCCACGTTGAACGAGTTAATGGCTATTAAAGGCATTGGCCAAGTGAAAGCCATTGAATTACGTGCGGCCATTGAATTAGGGTGTCGAATTTATCAAAGTAGTCAAATCAAATTTGGCAAAGTTACGTCCAGTCAACAAGTCGCTCAACGATTACTCCAAGAGATGAAGGGGCTGCAACAAGAACATTTAATTTGTATTTACTTGAATACCAAGAATGACATTATCCAACAGAAAACGATTTTCAAAGGATCACTGAATCAGAGTATTGCTCATCCACGCGAAATTTTTCGGGAAGCGGTTAAATATTCTTCTGCTCGCATACTATTAGCTCATAATCATCCATCTGGCAATCCGACACCGTCTCCACAAGATATTCAATTTACCAAACGAATGGAAGAATGTGGCGAAATGATGGGGATTCAATTGTTGGATCATATTATTGTTGGTGATAGCGGATACATTAGTTTGAGAGAAGAGAATTTTTTTGCTTCAGAATGAGGACAATTCTTGCAAAAATATTTTATCACGTGTAAAATGAAAGGGTAATCTTGTTTGGAATTATGTAGACTTTTTAAATTTTTTTAAATATTCTATTGGAAGCGAGCAAAGTTACGACTATTTATGTGCAAATGCACGAGGAGGAACAAAAGAATGGAACAAGGAACAGTAAAATGGTTTAACGCAGAAAAAGGTTTTGGGTTTATCTCACGCGAAGACGGAAGCGACGTATTCGTACACTTCTCAGCTATCCAAGGTGATGGTTTCAAAACTTTAGAAGAAGGTCAAGCAGTGACTTTTGATGTTGAAGATTCAGACCGTGGCCCTCAAGCAGTTAACGTAGAAAAAAACTAATAAAAAATAATCCAAAAACACCTAACGCATGTTAGGTGTTTTTTTGTTAGAAAAAATAGAGAAGAAAAATGGACAAACATTTTTCTTCTCTATTAAATGAGAGCTTTATTGATCACTAACTGTGGCAGTCATAATCATTGGCAGAATCATTGGATGACGTTCTGTTTGTTCAAACAAGAAAGGCTGTAAAGCGGTCGTCATGGCTTCGCCTAATTTTGCTTCGGTACAGTTTTTATCTTTCATTGCTTCACGTAGAGCATTGAATAAAAGACGTTGGCCTTCATGAATCATATCACCAGACTCACGCATGTAGACAAAACCACGGGAAAGAATGTCTGGACCAGCCATAATTTCTTTATTTTTAATATCAACCGTTGCTACCGCTAAAACTAAACCTTCTTCAGATAAGATACGACGATCCCGTAAAACAACATTCCCGATATCGCCGACACCATTTCCATCAACGTACACGTCATTAGCATTGAAGTGACCAGCAGGACGTGCGCTATCAGCCGTTAAAGCTAAGACATCGCCGTTGCCCATGATAAAGCAATTTTCTTCAGGAACCCCTGTATCTTGAGCGAGCGAAGCATGGATTTTTAACATTCTAAATTCACCATGAACAGGCATGAAATATTTAGGCTTCATCAAGCGAAGCATTAATTTTTGCTCTTCTTGTCCACCGTGACCAGAAGTATGGATATTATTGATTTTTCCGTGGATAACTTCTGCACCGGCTTCAGATAATAAGTTGATTAAACGGTTAACGCTTGTCGTATTCCCAGGAATTGGTGAACTTGAGAAAACAACCGTATCGCCTGGTTGAATACTAATTTGGCGATGTGTACCGTTAGCAATCCGACTAAGCGCGGCCATAGGTTCTCCTTGAGAGCCAGTACATAAAATCATTGTTTCATTTGCTGGCAATTGGTTCAGTTCCGCTGCATCGACAAACGTTCCTTTTGGCACTTTGATGTAGCCTAAGCGTTCGCCATTGACAATGGCATTTTCCATGCTACGACCAAAAACAGCAATTTTGCGACCGGTTTTCACAGCTGCATCAGCAGCTTGTTGTAAACGGAAAATGTTTGAAGCGAAACTGGCAAAGATAATCCGACCATCAATTTTTTCAAAGATTTTTAAAATAGAGGTCCCGATTGTTTTTTCGGATTTTGTAAAGGTGGGTATTTCAGCATTGGTACTGTCTGAAAGAAGACAAAGGACGCCTTCTTCACCTAATTTCGCCATTCTGTGTAAGTTGGCTGGCTCACCAACGGGTGTAAAGTCAAACTTAAAGTCACCTGTTGCGACAATGTTACCAGAAGGCGTTTTAACCACAACGCCCAAGGCATCAGGAATACTGTGAGTCGTCCGGAAAAAGCTAATCGCTGTTTTTCTAAAACGAATCACCGTATCTTCATTAATTTCGTGTAATTCCGCTTCTCGCAATAAACCATGTTCATCTAGTTTGTTGGTAATTAAAGCCAAGGCTAGTGGTCCCGCATAGATTGGGATATTCGCTTGACGTAAAAGATAAGGAACGCCACCAATATGGTCTTCGTGACCGTGGGTAATAACGAGTGCTTTGACTTTATGCAAATTTTGAACGATGTAGCTATAATCTGGAATCACGTAGTCAATCCCAAGTAAATCATCTTCTGGGAATTTGATCCCAGCATCAATAATGATAATTTCATCTTGGAATTGTACCCCATATGTGTTTTTTCCAATTTCGCCTAAACCACCGATTGCAAAAACGCCAGTTTCGTTATTTTTTATGTTTACTTTCATGTTAAAACTCCGTTAGAGTGAAGTCCGCATGTTCTTGCTCGTAAGCAAGATGTTTTTCGTCTAATAATTGAACGTATTCAATATTGTATGGGGTATTTTCTTCAACTAATTGGCGCACGATTACATCGCTATCGGCTTCCATGTAAAGAGATTTTGTGTCTTCTCTTTTTGGGTTTCTGATTTTTGTTTCTTGATAGTATACTTTGTAAATCATCGATTCATTTCTCCTTCAGCTACTAATAATAGCAATTTATAGTTTTTTTCATTTTAAGACAGAAAATTAAACACAACAAAACGAGGTGCTGATCACCTAAAAAAGAATGCTCATCAAAAACATCTGTTAATGATGAAATGAAGCCTCGACTTTGCTTCATTCTGGGTATTTGATTTTATGTGTTCTTTTTCAACCGTCCCGTGTGTTGTGAATAACAACAATTAAGCTTATTTTATCATAGAATGATAAGGAAGTATAGAAACACTCACTGGACTTTTAAAAAAAACAAACTTCTTGTTTCGCCTTATTCTTGATCAAGTTCGAGTGCCTTTTTTTTAGGACGCCAATACCAACTTAAGCCAATCACGTGAGCTAAATAAACAATCGCTAAAGTCGTAGTCATCAACGTATTTCGGACAATTAAACACGGAATGGCAAATAAAAGAAACATGGAAATAAATAGTTTCCATTTACCTTTACGAGTAATTTTTTTCTCAAAGAAGGCTTCTTGGATATATTTTTGATAATAAGAAGAAGCTAAAAATTTGTTATAAAGTTTATCTGAACTACGCATCCAAAAAAAGGCCGTTAATAAATAAAAACCAGTGGTGGGTAAAAGCGGCAAAAAGATTCCTAACGTGCCTAAAGCAAACGTACAGGAACCGAGAAAAATGAAGAATAATTTTTTCATTCAAAGGGTCCTTTCAGTTTTTCCCAATTATGGCACAATCAAAAGGAAGTAGCAATTTTAATCGTATAAGTAAATCATTAAAATTATCTATTTTTTAGAAAATCTAAAAGGGAAAGGATAGAAAGAGAAAGGCTGTTTTTTCTAGCCAGACAGCTTGTATTACCGATTTCTTTTTGATACAGTGGGAGTACTAGAAAATTTAAAGTAAGATAAGAAGGAGATGATTAATTGAAGTTAATGTGGCGTTACACAATGCGTTATAAGAAATTACTTTTCGCTGATTTTATTTGTGTGTTTGGTTTTATTTTGATTGAATTAGGCTTGCCGACCATTTTAGCGCGAATGATTGACAAAGGAATTATTCCTAGAGATATGGACTATATTTATCAGCAAGGGATTTGGATGGTTGTAATTACGATTATTGGCGTCGCAATGAATATTTTGCTAGGGTACTTTGGTGCCAGAATTACAACAAACATTGTTCGTGATATTCGTGATGATTTATTTGAAAAGATTCAAACTTTCTCACACAGTGAATATGAAAGTATTGGGGTTTCTTCCTTAATTACGCGAACTACCAATGATGCATACCAAATTATGCTCTTCATGGGAAATATTTTACGTCTTGGCTTTATGACGCCAGTGATGTTTATTGCCAGTCTTTACATGGTGATGCGAACGAGTCCGTCGTTAGGAATGTACGTTTTAGGTGCCTTGCCTTTTCTGCTGCTAGCAGTTGTCGGAATTGCTCGTTTGTCAGAACCGTTATCTAAAAAGCAACAAAAGAACTTAGATGGAATCAATGGGATTTTAAGAGAAAATCTTTCTGGATTGCGGGTAATACGCGCATTTGTTAATGAAAAATTTGAAGAATCTCGTTTTAATAAAGTCAATGAAACTTACACTAAAAGTTCAAAAAGTCTGTTTCGTTTAATGGCAGCAGCCCAACCAGGGTTCTTTTTCTTATTTAATATTGTGATGGTCTTAATCATTTGGAGCGGGACTGTTCAAATCAGCCATGGGGATTTAGAAGTTGGGAATTTAATTGCTTTTATTGAATATATTTTTCATGCGCTGTTCTCGTTTATGTTATTTGCCAGTGTCTTTATGATGTATCCACGGGCTGCGGTTTCGGCTTCACGGATTCAAGAAGCCTTAGACATGGAACCAGCTATTCGTGAAGAAGAAGGCGTAACAGAAACAGCTACTAAAGGCTATCTAGAGTTTAAAAATGTAACCTTTGCCTATCCTGGACATGCGGAAAGCCCAGTTATTCGCAATGTAAGTTTTAAGGCGTCACCTGGTGAAACAGTGGCCTTTATTGGGAGCACAGGTAGTGGGAAATCAACATTAATTCAATTGATTCCACGGTTTTATGATGTATCAGAAGGTGAAATTTTAATCGATGGAGTGAATGTAAAAGAGTACAAACTTAGTGCATTACGCAATAAGATTGGCTATATTCCACAAAAAGCGTTACTTTTTACTGGTACAATTGCTGATAATCTTCGCTACGGTAAGGAAGATGCGACGTTAGAAGAAATGGAACGAGCAATTGACATTGCTCAAGCAACAGAATTTGTTTCACAAAAACCGCAAGGCTATGATGAACCTCTTTCAGAAGGTGGCACGAACTTTTCTGGTGGTCAAAAACAACGTTTAGCTATCGCACGGGCGATTATTCGCAATCCGGAAATTTATATATTTGATGATAGTTTTTCTGCGTTAGATTATCAAACAGATGCAAATTTACGAGCGCGTCTGAAAAAAGAAACAACAGAATCCACTGTTTTAATTGTGGCACAACGTGTTGGAACAATTATGCATGCGGACCGTATTGTTGTTTTAAACGAAGGCGACGTGGTCGGAATTGGCACACATCGTGAATTACTTGAGACTTGTCCAATTTACTATGATATTGCGGCTTCTCAATTGTCAGAGGAGGAATTAGCATGAAACACGCCTTTTCTTCTATGAAACGAATCGGTCGCTATATTAAACCGTACCGACTGACGTTTTATTTAGTTATTTTATTTACAATATTAACCGTTGCCTTTAATGCAGCGTTGCCTTATTTGACTGGATTACCAACGACAGAAATTAGCCGTAATATTGCGGCTGGCGAATCCATTAATTTTGATTATGTAATCCGATGTTTAATTTGGATTTTAGTTGTGGGAACAGGTTATTGTGTGGCACAATTTTTGTCAGGATTTTTAATGACGAATGTCGTTCAACAATCCATGCGCGATTTACGTCGAGATATTGAAGAAAAAATCAATCGTTTGCCAGTTTCTTATTTTGATAAGAACCAACAAGGAAATATTTTGTCACGGGTGACGAACGATGTGGATGCTGTCAGCAATGCGATGCAACAAAGTTTTATCAATATTGTTTCGGCAGTCTTAGGTATTGTGATGGCGGTAGTGATGATGTTTTTAATCAATCCGCTGATGGCGATTTTTTCAGTAATTATGATTCCGTTGTCTCTGATTATTTCAAGAACAATTGTTAAAATCTCCCAGAAATATTTCCAAGGAATGCAAAATTCTTTAGGAGACTTAAATGGTTATGTTCAAGAAAATATGACTGGGTTCAGTGTCTTAAAACTATATGGCCGGGAAAAAGAAACTCTTGAAGGTTTTAAACAAGTCAATCACCGTTTAAATGGTTTTGGTTTCAAGGCATCCTTTATCTCAGGATTAATGTTGCCATTGGTTCAAATGACCGCTTATGGGACATATATCGGGGTAGCTGTCCTTGGTAGTTACTATGTGGTTGCTGGTGTGATCGTAGTGGGGCAGTTACAAGCGTTTATTCAATATATTTGGCAAATTAGCCAACCAATGGGGAATATTACGCAGTTGTCTGCAGCTTTACAAAGCGCTTCAGCTTCGACCATGCGGATTTTTGAAATCCTAGATGAACCAGAAGAAGAACTTAACGAACAAGATGTTCCTTTACCAGAACCTATTTTAGGCTCTGTTGAATTTGAAAATGTCAGCTTTAGTTATGACCCAGAAAAACCGTTAATTCGTAATTTGAACTTTAAAGTTGATGCGGGCCAAATGGTTGCGATTGTGGGACCAACTGGCGCTGGGAAAACAACCTTAATCAACTTACTGATGCGTTTTTATGATGTAACAGAAGGCGCCATTAAAATTGATGGTATTGACACAAAAAAAATGAACCGTAGTGATGTCCGATCTGTATTTGGAATGGTATTGCAAGATGCTTGGTTGTATAAAGGTACCATTGCCGATAACATTCGTTTTGGGAAATTGGATGCCACGGATTATGAAGTTGTGGATGCAGCGAAAACGGCCAATGTGGATCACTTCATTCGGACAATGCCAGATGGGTATGAAATGGAAATCAATTCTGAGGGAGATAACGTTTCCCTTGGTCAAAAACAATTGTTGACCATTGCCCGAGCGGTAATTTCTGATCCGAAAATTTTGATTTTAGATGAGGCGACTAGTTCAGTCGATACACGCTTGGAAGCCTTAATTCAAAAAGCAATGGATCGTGTTATGGAAGGACGAACGAGTTTCGTTATTGCCCACCGCCTATCAACTATTCGTGAAGCTGATTTAATTCTTGTTATGAAACAAGGAGAAATCATTGAAAAAGGTACGCATCATGAGTTGCTGGAACAAGGTGGCTTCTATGAAAAACTATACAATAGTCAATTTGCTGAAGAAGGCGACTATGAGGAATAAAAAAACGGCTGTCTGAACAGACAGTCGTTTTTCTTGTCTTTTTTACTATGAAAGTGAGGAATTCTTGTCTATACTTAA
This sequence comes from Enterococcus sp. DIV0546, assembly GCF_051712785.1. Taxonomy (NCBI): domain Bacteria; kingdom Bacillati; phylum Bacillota; class Bacilli; order Lactobacillales; family Enterococcaceae; genus Enterococcus; species Enterococcus sp. DIV0546. The sequence goes on along the minus strand of NZ_JBIOPO010000001.1, from coordinate 2,337,844 downwards.
TGAAAAGAGGTGACAGAGTTTGAAAAAAGAGTATTTTATTGCTGCTAGTGCAGATGTCTATGGAAACGTACAACTAGCGAAGGATAGTAATATTTGGTTTCAGTCGGTCTTAAGAGGTGACAGTAACACAATTACCATTGGTGAAGGTAGTAATATTCAAGATGGCACGATTATTCATGTTGATGAAGATGCCCCGACAATTGTAGGCAAGTATGTAACGGTGGGCCATCAATGCATGTTACACGGTTGTAAAATCGGTGATGGTGCTTTGATTGGCATGGGGTCAACGATTCTAAATAATGCTATTATTGGAGAAAACAGCCTGATTGGTGCGGGCTCTTTAGTGACGGAAGGCAAAATTATCCCGCCAAATGTTTTAGCATTTGGTCGACCCGCGAAGGTTATCCGTCCGTTAACGGCAGCAGAAATAGCCAGTAATCATACGAACGCCTTACATTATATTCAACGAGCAGAAGAATTTCGCCAACAAAAATACCCAAAACTAACATAGAATTAGGAGGAAAATGATGAAGAAAATTAAAGTAATGACAGTTTTTGGAACACGGCCAGAAGCAATCAAAATGGCCCCTTTAATCAAAGTTTTAGAAGAGCAAAGTCAAGGGTTTGACTCTGTAGTAGTTGTAACAGCGCAACATCGACAAATGTTGGATCAAGTGTTAGAAGATTTTCAAATTACACCGAATCATGATTTAAATATCATGAAAGATGGGCAAACCTTAACAGATATTACAAGTCGTGTTTTGAATTTATTAACTGAGGTTCTTGTGACAGAACAGCCGGATATTGTCTTGGTTCATGGCGATACAACCACGTCATTTGCGGCTGCATTGGCTGCTTTTTATCAACAGATTCCAGTGGGACATGTGGAAGCAGGATTGCGGACCTGGCAAAAATATTCTCCGTTTCCGGAAGAAATGAATCGTCAACTGGTAGACGTGTTAACTGATATTTATTTTGCCCCAACCACTCAAAGTAAGGACAATTTAATCAAAGAAAATCATCCAGAAGAACATATTTATGTGACTGGCAATACAGCGATTGACGCGATGGCGTACACCGTTGATGCCCACTATCAAAATGATTTATTGGAGAAAATCCCTACAGACCAACGCATTGTACTAATCACAATGCATCGTCGTGAAAATTTAGGCCTACCAATGGCAAATGTGTTTAAAGCTGTTCGTCGACTTGTAATGGAACATCCAGAAATTGAAATCATTTTCCCTATGCACAAAAATCCCAAAGTCCGTGAAATAGTAGCGGAACATTTAGGTGAATTAGCTCGTGTGCATTTAATTGAACCATTGGACGTCAAAGATTTTCAAAATTTTGCAGCGAAAAGTGCTTTAATTTTAACTGATTCTGGCGGTGTGCAAGAAGAAGCTCCTTCCTTAGGTGTGCCAGTTTTAGTTTTACGAGATACAACGGAACGTCCAGAAGGCGTAGCGGCAGGAACATTGAAATTGGTTGGTACAGACGAACAAGTAGTCTATCAAGAGGCGAAAACATTATTGACTGATTCTGATGCTTACCACGCGATGGCGCATGCACAAAATCCGTATGGGGATGGTCAAGCTAGCCGCCGAATCGTTGAAGCCATTGCCTATGAAATGCAGCAATCAGATAAAAAACCAGATACGTTTACAGCAAAATAAATAAAAAGGCAGAGAAGCGCTGAAAAATGTGCTTCTTTTGCGTATCTTATTTTGAAGAATCAATTAGACAAAAAATGCTAGAAAGTAGTGAAGTGAAGATGTATCAAACGATTTTATTTGATTTAGATGGCACAATTACGGATTCTGGTAGCGGCATTATGCGTTCTATTTTATACGCAACAGAACAATTAGGCTGGCCAGCTCCTAGCGAGGAGACGTTACGTTCTTTCATAGGGCCGCCTTTATATGAGTCGTTTTTGTACATGGCGCCTTCAGCTGAAGCAGCGCAACAAGCCGTGGGTCATTATCGAGCGTATTATCAGAGAAAAGGCATGTTTGAAAACAATGTGTATCCAGGGATTCCAGAAGTGTTAACAAGGTTAAAGGAAGCGGGAGCAAAGTTATACATTGCGACTTCCAAGCCAGAAGAATTTGCTAAAAAGATTATTACTCATTTTGATTTAGATCGTTATTTTACAGGCATCTATGGAGCGAGTATGGACGGTCATCGTTCTAAAAAAGCAGATGTGATTCAGTATGCATTAACGGAAGCTCAATTAGACCCAACCAAAGAAGCGATTATCATGGTTGGTGATCGTAATCATGACATTCTTGGTGCTCAACAAAATGGCTTAGATAGTATAGGTGTCTTGTATGGATTTGGTGAAGAAACAGAATTACAAGAGGCGGGAGCGACATTCCTAGTACAATCCCCTAAAGACTTAGGTGCTATTTTGCTACAAAATTCTTAATAAAAAATGGATTTTCGATAAATTTAGGAGGATTTTAAGATTTATTATCGTTTCAATAGAAAAGCGCCATCATAGGCTTTAAACGTTGTCAATGATGAATTTTTTATCGGGGAATGACGGTCTTTTTATTAAAAACATTTAATTTTAAAGAGGTTTCATGTATAATAGTTTCAGTCATAAACGATAGAATAGTAAGGAGGGTTAGTTTTGGCTAATGATAACCAAAATAACCAAGATCCCAAATCTTCGCTTAGAGATCAAGTAACTGGGTCTTTAAATGGTAGAAATGATGGCGATCAACCTGATTCCTCTGAAAAAAATGATAGGTCTCCCCAACCTTCATCTGATGAATCACAAGAAACAGCGAGCCGCACAACACAAACACGTGCAGGTTCTAGAGCTGCTCGAAGACGTGGGAAAGACAAGACAACACAGACAGTCGAAGAGCCAACCCCGATTGAAACAGACGAAAAGCCAACAAATACAAAAAAACAAACACGTAAAAAAGAAGATCGTTTAGTCGGTCGTATCGTGTTAATTGTAGTTTCTGTATTGGTTTTAATGATGGCAATCTTTGGGTTTACTTTTTATAAATATGTAGATGCTGGGCTACAGCCACTAGACAAGAACAATAAGAAGCTTGTTCAAGTGCATATCCCAGAAGGATCTTCTAATAAGCAAATTGCTGCGGTTTTAGAAGAAAGCAACGTCATTAAAAGCGGAATGGTTTTTAACTACTACGTAAAATTTAAAAACTTAACAGATTTTCAAGCGGGCTATTATCAAATGTCTCCAAGCATGACACTCGATGAAATTGGTGAAATGCTAAAAGAAGGAGGCACGCCAGAACCAACTAAAATCGCAGATGGCAAAGTAACGATTCCTGAAGGCTACGATATAGATAAAATTGGCGAAGCCATTGAAAAAAATACGGATTTCAAGAAAGCAGATTTCATTGCATTAATGAAAAACGAAGACTTCTTCAATCAAATGAAGGCTAAGTATCCTGATTTACTTGAAAGTGCTGCAACCGCAGAAGGTGTTCGTTATCGCTTAGAAGGCTATTTGTTCCCGGCAACTTATGATTACTACAAAAAAGCAACACTTCCTGAATTTGTCGAACAAATGATTGCTAAAATGAACACAGTAATGGAACAATATACGCCGACAATTCATGCAAAGAATTTAACCAATCAGCAAGTCTTAACGTTAGCTTCATTGGTTGAAAAAGAAGGAGTCAAAGAAGCAGACCGCAAACAAATTGCCCAAGTATTCTTTAACCGCTTGGCTGCCGATATGCCGATACAATCAGATATTTCTATTTTGTATGCTCTAGGAGAACACAAAGAAACTGTAACGTATGCTGACTTGGAAGTGGACTCGTCTTATAACTTGTATAAAAATACTGGTTATGGACCAGGACCATTAGATAGCCCAAGTGAGGAGTCAATTAAAGCAGTCTTGAATCCGACACCAAGTGACTATTTATACTTTGTAGCAGATATTTCTACAGGAAAAGTATACTTCTCAAAAACATATGAAGAACATCAAGTATTAGTAGATCAGTATGTCAATAATTCAAGTAGTGAATAAAATGAAAACATAAAAGAGCTTGGTGAATCAATTTTGTATGATTCACCAAGCTTTTAGATACTCAAAAAGTAATCTGTTTAACAGAGGGAAAGCGTAGCAACTAGAAATTTATATAAATAAAATTTAGCAAAATCACAAAAATTCAATAATTATATTTACAATTTAGAAAAAGCGTGGTACTCTTTTGTGGATTGAAAGCGGAATTTTTTTCAATAACCAACCAAGAACTACGTATCGTTAAGCGAAAAAGGAGAATTAACATGGTAGAAAAAGTATATCCAATGACTCTTGAAGGAAAAGAAAAATTAGAACAAGAGCTAGAAGAATTAAAAACAATTAAACGTAAAGAAATCGTAGAGCGTATTAAAATCGCTCGTAGCTTTGGGGATCTTTCAGAGAACTCAGAGTATGAATCAGCTAAAGATGAACAAGCTTTCGTTGAAGGACGTATTACAACGTTAGAAAATATGATTCGTTTTGCAGAAATCATCGATAATGATGGCGTGGACCAAGACGAAGTTTCCATCGGTAAAACAGTTACTTTCCAAGAATTGCCTGATGGAGAAGAAGAGGAATACACAATCGTAGGAAGTGCCGAAGCCGATCCATTTTCTGGTAAAATTTCTAACGATTCACCGATTGCGCAAGCCTTAATTGGTAAACAATTAGGCGACCAAGTGATTATTGCAACACCTGGTGGCGACATGACAGTTAAAATTACAAAAGTTGAAGCAAACTAAATAATTGAGTAGGGCAGGCAGCTTCCAAGGCCTGTCCTTTCGCAATCTAGGACATTTAGGGCTAAAGTCCTATGGTAACCTGAGGCGCAAACCACTATGATTAAATAAAATAAACGAGTAAAATAAATGACAGAGGGAGGAGGCAAATCTATGAATAACCCTTGGCGCTTTTTTATCGTCGCAGAAGCATTACTTTTTATTCTGGCGTTATGGCAAATTGTACATAATCCTGGATTAGCTGTTTTATTAACAATTGGCGTTTTACTTGTGGCCTACGTTTCCAGGAAAGCATCTAAAACACATTTTAACAACTTTCAATTCGTCCTCGGCGTTGTTTTTATTGTCATTGGTGCAATGAACAGTACGGCTGTTTGGTTTATGTTGATTTTTGGCGTACTCTTTATCGGCTTAAAAGGCTTTGAGATTTCAGGCGTGGATATAGCTGAGCGAGCACCTTGGCGTAAAAAACAAATGATTATGGTGGAGACGGCGGCAAAAGAACCTAAAAATGGCAAACGATTTAAACGCCGTTGGTTTGCCAACGAACGCATTGGTAACAATATCTATGAATGGGATGATATCAATATTGATTTAATCTCTGGGGACACCATTATTGATTTAGGTAATACGCTACTACCGAAAGAAGACAATATTATTATTATTCGTAAAGGTTTTGGCCGCACGCGAATTCTAGTACCGTTAGGTGTAGCAATTTTGTTAGAACATTCAACTTTTTACGGAACGGTACGTTTTGAAGAAGAAAAATATCAATTGAAAAACGAATCATTAAAAATTTACAGCAATGATTACGATACCAATCTTCGTCGTTTGAAAATTATGACGAACACTTTAGTAGGAGATGTTGAGGTGATCCGTGTATGACCGATCGGATTTCAAGACGCATGATTTCATTATATGCGTCCCTTAGCACCTTTATTGTTATCTTAATTACATTGTTTTCATATTTTCATTCGATTAAACAAAACCGGTGGATATTAGAGCTTCTTCAGAGAAAAGTCTTTTATTTACCACTAATTGTGCACATTGTTCTCATATCCTTACTAATAGGCTTATTGACCTTTTTACTGATTTCATTGGTTCAAAAAGGGCAATATGGACGGATTGAAGAAAAACTTCGGTTATTGGCCAATGGTAATTATGAAAGTCCAGTCTTAAACAAACCAACGACCAGTGAAAATCAAGACCATTATCTAACCGAAGTCGAACAAGATATTTGGTCGATTAAAAATAAATTATTAGAGATGTCTAAAGAATTGCAATTATTAAACAGTCGACCGCAATTAATGGATGGGCAAACAAAAGAAGAAATTTTAGAGAACGAGCGGCATCGTTTGGCGCGGGAGTTGCATGATTCAGTCAGTCAACAACTTTTTGCAGCCATGATGATGTTGTCTGCCTTAAATGAACAAGCACAACGAACAGAAACCCCTGAACCATATCGCAAACAACTAGCCATGGTGGCAGAAATCATTAATGCCTCCCAATCGGAAATGCGCGCGTTACTATTGCACTTGCGTCCTATCAGTCTAGAAGGAAAAAGTTTGCGTAAAGGTATTGAACAATTACTGAAAGAACTACAAACAAAAATTAAAATTGAATTGATTTGGGATGTTGAAGATGTTCATTTAAATAGCAGCATTGAGGATCATCTTTTCCGAATTGTGCAGGAATTACTTTCAAATACCTTAAGACATGCCAAAGCAAAGGAATTAGAGGTATACTTACACCAAGTCGATAAAAACGTGCTATTGCGTATTGTTGATGATGGTGTCGGCTTTGATATGAAGGAACAAAGTAATAAAGCCGGTAGTTATGGCTTAAATAATATCCGAGAACGTGTTGTCGGCATGGGCGGTACAGTTAAAATTATTAGTTTTAAAGGGCAGGGAACCAGCGTTGAAATTAAAGTTCCTGTCATAAAGGAGGAAACTGCAAGTGATCAAAGTAATGTTAGTGGATGACCATGAAATGGTCCGTTTAGGCGTTTCATCATATTTATCTATTCAAGAGGATATAGAAGTCGTAGGCGAAGCAGAAAACGGTAAGATTGGCTATGAAAAAGCATTGGAACTACGTCCAGATGTTATTTTGATGGATTTGGTAATGGAAGAAATGGATGGCATTGATTCAACCAAAGCGATCTTGAAAGATTGGCCAGAAGCCAAGATTATTATTGTGACGAGTTTTATTGATGATGAAAAAGTGTATCCGGCGATTGAAGCTGGTGCAGCAGGCTACCTATTAAAAACATCAACAGCTCATGAGATTGCTGATGCAATTCGGGCGACTTATCGCGGAGAGCGTGTGTTGGAACCTGAAGTGACGCATAAGATGATGGAACGGTTAACAAAAAAACAAGAGCCGGTGTTGCACGAAGATTTGACAAACCGAGAACACGAAATTTTAATGTTGATTGCACAAGGTAAAAGTAATCAGGAAATAGCTGATGAACTCTTTATCACTTTGAAAACAGTTAAAACACATGTTTCAAACATTTTAGCAAAACTAGATGTGGATGATCGGACCCAAGCGGCGATTTATGCTTTTCAACATGGTTTAGCCAAATAAATATCAGATAAATCCATAAATAAATTCTAGGAAATCCTTCTAGGAATTTATTTATGGATTTGTTATACTAATTTTAACGAACAGACAGGAGCGGTCAGAAGAAATGAAACAAAATTTTGCAATTATTGGTTTAGGACGTTTTGGCGGCAGCATATGCCAAACTTTGGTGGAAGCTGGTCAAGAAGTTTTGGCCATTGACAGCAGTGAAGACCGTGTCAATGAATATATGAACATTGCAACGCATGCAGTGGTGGCTAACGCCCAAGATGAAATGACGTTGCGTTCTTTAGGAATTCGGAATTTTGATCACGTAGTGGTGGCGATTGGTGAAGATATTCAAGCGAGTATTTTAGTGACACTAATGGTTAAAGAGATGGGGGTTCCCAATGTCTTAGCCAAAGCAGTCAATGAATATCATGCCCGTGTCTTAGATAAAATTGGGGCAGACATGGTCGTTCACCCAGAGCGGGATATGGGCATTCGAATTGCTCACAAACTTGTTTCACGCAATATTTTAGATTATATTGAATTATCTAGCGAATTTTCATTAGCTGAGGTTCGGGTCACCAATCCTAAATTTTACAATAAAACCTTAGCAGAATTAAATTTCCGTCAACGATTTGGTTTAACTGTGGTAGCGATCCGCCGCTCGAAAACAGAAGTAATTGCTTCGCCAGATGCTTCTGAAATTGTTCGAGAAAACGACAATTTATTAGTTATCGGTGATACCGCAGACGTGGATTTATTAGATGAAAAAATGAATGGCTAAGCACTTTATTCTCTAAAAGCACTGCGCTGTGCTACAATAAATGGCGACAGAGATGTGAAGGAGGAACAAAGAATGAAATTAGAAGTGACACCGAAAGCCCAACAATGGTTTAAAGAAGAAACCGGGGTTCAGCCTGAGACAGGCATTCGTTTTTTCGGAAAAATTTACGGAAAAACACCTGTTCATGATGGTTTTTCCATTGCGATGTCTGTAGAAGCGCCAGATGAGCCAATGATTAAAGAGAATCTAGATGGGATTACCTATTTTATTGAAGAAACAGATGATTGGTTCTTTAAAGGGTATGATTTGATTGTTGATTATGATGAAAAGAATGATGAACCGCGTTATCAATTTGAAGCAAACCAAGAAGATTTAACAAAATAATTTTAGTGCTAAACAGAAAAAGCTGAAGTAGTGCGTAGGACTATTTCTGTTGCTTTCGTTTAACCGCTAGTCAGCCTGAGAAAAAATCGTTTTGGATTTTTTCTCAGGTTCTTTCTATTTAATTAAGCTATTCTTAATTGGATATCGTTATTTAATAAGGCTATCATATGGTATAATGATAATTAACTGAAGTGTGGAGGAAATAAAATGCTATCAATTGTTGTCCCTTGTTATAATGAGGAAGCAGCGATTCCGCTGTTTTTTGAAGAAGTAGAAAAAATTAGCCAGCAACTATCTCATTCAGTAGAATATATATTTGTGAATGATGGCTCAAAAGATAATACGTTAGCTGTTTTAAGACAGCTTTATCGCGAACATCCAGAGAAGGTCCGTTATCTTTCTTTTTCACGAAATTTTGGGAAAGAAGCGGGCTTATACGCTGGTTTAAAAGAAGCAACAGGTGACTTAGTGACAGTCATGGACGTTGATTTACAAGACCCGCCTGAGTTATTACCTCAAATGATTGAGATGATTGAAACCAGTACAGATTTAGATTGTGTTGGCACACGACGCATAACAAGAGACGGCGAACCGCCCATTCGTAGCTTTTTTGCTCGGATGTTCTATAAACTCATTAATCGAATTGCTGAGACAGAAATGGTGGATGGTGCCCGTGACTTTCGTGTTATGACCCGACAAATGGTCGATGCGATTTTAGAGTTATCTGAGTATAATCGTTTTTCAAAAGGGATCTTTAGCTGGGTCGGCTTTAAAACAGAATATATTGAATTTAAAAATCGAGAACGAATTGCTGGAGAAACCTCTTGGTCTTTCTGGAGTCTATTAAGTTATTCAATTGACGGGATTGTCAATTTTTCAGAGACACCATTGAATATTGCTTCATACGTTGGCGCCTTTTCGTGTATTGGTTCTGCACTAGCAATGTTAGTGATTATCTTTCGAACATTAGTTAATGGTGATCCAACAAGCGGCTGGCCTTCAATGGTTTGTATTGTACTTTTTGTAGGTGGTTTGCAACTATTATGTTTAGGAATTATTGGCAAATATATTGGCAAAATTTTCTTAGAAACGAAAAAACGACCAATTTATATTGTAAAGGAATCAGAAAAAGATTCTAAAAAATAACCAAAAAAGCAGAGAAAAATTCTCTGCTTTTTTGTTATGCGTTAAAAAAAGTGTAAATAGGCTTTTCAGAAAAACAACATTTTTTACATAAAAAATACATTAACTTTACCTATTTTTATCTTAATGAAACAGCTTTGCTCTCGCGGTTGCAAGAAATAAATGTTAAAATCAAAAGGTATGCTATTAAATGTTTTTTTGGAGGTTGGGTCATGATAGAAGTTATCGACTTGAAAAAAGTATTCGATAATGGGTTTGAAGCGTTAAAATCGGTCAATTTTACGATTGAACAAGGGGACTTGGTTTGTTTGTTAGGACCAAGTGGGTGTGGGAAATCCACAATTTTAAACTTAATTGCAGGTTTATTACATCCAAGTGATGGAGATATTCAGTTTCGACAGCAATCGGTTGTCAAAACAGCACCAAAAGATCGGAACATCGGGTTCGTTTTTCAAAACTATGCCTTATATCCACATATGACTGTTCTAGAAAACGTAATGTTTCCTTTGACAGTAGGGAGCAAGAAAGTTCCTAAAACAGAGGCACAAGCTATTGCCGAAGAATATATGAAACTAACGAATATTGAAGAGTTAAGCCATAAAAAGCCAGGCACACTTTCTGGTGGTCAACAACAGCGTGTTGCGATTACCCGGGCGTTAGTTCAAAAACCAGATGTTTTATTATTAGATGAGCCCTTAAGTAACTTGGATGCACGTTTGCGTTTGAAAATTCGTGAAGAAATCCGCCGCTTGGTGAAAGAAGTAGGCATTACAACAATCTTTGTAACGCACGACCAAGAGGAAGCGCTATCAATCAGTGATAAAATTATTTTATTAAACGAAGGGGTTATTCAACAAAATGATGAACCTCAAAACCTTTACTTAGAACCAAATAACTTATTTGTTGCTCAGTTCATAGGTAACCCAATTATTAATTTATTGTCTGTTGAAGTGAAAGACGGCAAAATGTACCACGAAAGTTTTGAAATTCCGCTTGAGCGTTTTGAGCAAGCTCGCTTTAAAATGCCAATGACTGATGGGAAATATACGTTTGCTTCTCGTCCAGAAGATGTGGTACCAGCTGAAACAGGTCTCTTTACCACAACGACAGATTTAGTGGAATTGATTGGTCGAGAACGTATTTTACGATTTACATTAGGAAATGAACAAGTGAAATCAATTGTAAGTGTAGAAGAAGCGATTGAAGAAGGAGACACTTTATCTTTTGATTTTTCATATAAAAAAGTATTTATCTTTAACGAAGCGGGAGACCGGGTTTACTAATGAAAAAATACAATCCAGAAAATCAACCAAAAGCATGGCTCTTCCTTCTGCCATCATTAGGAATCATTTTACTGTTTAGCGTTTATCCGCTGTTTCGTTCTTTGTGGATGAGCTTCCAAAAAGGTTCCTTAATTAACCAACGCTACGCTGGTTTAGAAAATTATCAACGTGTATTGAATGATCCAATCTTCTATAAAGCGTTAAAAAATACAGCGCTCTATGCATTTGCTGTGGTACCGATTGCCTTGATAATTTCCCTAGCAATTGCTTGGATTATCTTTGAAAAAGTTAAACATAAGAGTTTCTTTGAAACGATTTTCTTTATGCCTTATGTAACGAGTACGATTGCCATTGGGATTGTCTTCCGTTACTTCTTTAATGGCGATTATGGAATTGTCAATTACGTCTTAGGTTTTTTCGGCATTCCTTCTGTCAACTGGCTAGATAATGTTCAAATGAGTATGCCGACATTGATTATTTTTGGAGTTTGGACGAGTTTAGCATTTAATATTATTATTTTGTTGGCTGGGTTGAGAAATATTGATGAAGAACATTTTAAAATTGCAAAAATGTTTGGTGCCTCAGACGGCGAAATTTTCCGACGTATTACGTTTCCGCAACTAGTCCCGACCATTGCCTTTTTATTAACGGTCAATTTAATTGGCGCCTTTAAAGTTTATACACAAGTTTATGCTTTATTCGGTGGTCGTGCGGGGATTGCCAATAGTGCCACAACCGCAGTGTACTATATTTATGACAAATTCCACATTGCAGGGCGTCCTGGAATTGCGATGGCCGCCACAGTGATTTTATTTGTGATTATTTTAGTGGTCACTTTCTTACAAAATAAACTCTTAAAGAAAGTGGGGCAATAAGCCAATGCAAAAAGTTTTAACGATTATCGCATTTGTTTTCTTAGGCATTTTAGCCGTTATTACGTTATTTCCATTTGTCTATATGATTTTAGCTGGTTTAATGAGTTACTCTGAAGCGACCAGCATGCCGCCAACTATGTTTCCAAAACAACCACAATGGCAAAACTACACAGAGGTCTTTCAAAAAGCACCCTTTCTTCGGTATTTCTTGAACACAGTCTTTGTTTCAGGCGTTACAACGATTGCTACGGTAGTCACCGCCGTTTTAGCTTCATTCGCGTTAACGAGTTTGAAGTTCCGTTTTAAAAATGTGGTCATTGCTTTGATGATTTCGTTATTAATGGTTCCGTATGAATCTATTATTTTTACCAATTATCAAACGATTGCGCAATTAGGTTTGTTAAATACTTACAGCGCCTTAATTATTCCATTTTTAACTAGTATTTTTTATATTTACTATTTAAACGGTTATTTAAAAGGTATTCCTGATACTTTTTACAAGGCTGCCAAGATTGATGGTGCTAGTGATTTAGAATATATTTGGCGTATTTTAGTACCAATGTCAAAACCAGCGTTAGTAACAGTAGGGATTTTAACATTTATTTCTAGTTGGAATTCTTTCTTGTGGCCATTGTTGGTGACGAACGAGAAAAAATACCGTCTATTAAATAATGGACTATCGGCCTTTGCGACAGAGAGCGGTAGTGACGTACATTTACAAATGGCTGCTGCAACATTAACCGTTATTCCAATTTTAATTATTTACTTGATTTTCAGAAAAGAAATTATCAGAGGAGTTGCAAAAAATGGAATCAAAGGCTAAAACAACTGTGACTTTTCACAGTGGCATTTTAACAATTGGAGGAACCGTGATTGAAGTGGCGTATAAAGATGCCCATATCTTCTTTGATTTTGGTACAGAATTTCGACCAGAATTAGATTTGCCCGATGATCACATTGAAACCTTAATTAATAATCGTTTAGTGCCAGAATTAAAAGACTTATATGATCCACGTTTAGGTTATGAATATCATGGTGCAGAAGACAAAGAGTATCAACACACCGCTGTTTTCTTATCTCATGCCCATTTAGATCATTCACGCATGATTAATTATTTAGACCCAGCTGTTCCGTTGTACACCCTAAAAGAAACGAAAATGATTCTAAATAGTTTAAATCGCAAAGGTGATTTTTTGATTCCATCACCGTTTGAAGAAAAGAATTTTACCCGAGAAATGATTGGTCTTAATAAAAACGATGTGATTAAAGTTGGTGAAATTTCAGTGGAAATCGTACCTGTTGATCATGATGCGTACGGTGCTTCGGCATTACTGATTCGCACGCCTGACCATTTCATCACATACACAGGTGATTTGCGCTTACATGGCCATAATCGTGAAGAGACTTTAGCTTTTTGTGAAAAAGCCAAACATACTGAATTATTAATGATGGAAGGCGTAAGCATTAGCTTCCCAGAACGTGAACCAGATCCAGCCCAAATAGCGGTTGTCAGTGAAGAAGATCTTGTTCAGCACTTGGTTCGTTTAGAACTAGAAAACCCGAATCGACAAATTACCTTTAATGGTTATCCAGCAAACGTAGAACGTTTTGCTAAGATTATTGAAAAGTCACCACGTACAGTCGTTTTAGAAGCAAATATGGCTGCGTTGTTACTTGAAGTATTTGGAATAGAAGTTCGTTATTATTATGCTGAATCTGGTAAAATACCAGAATTGAATCCAGCGTTAGAAATCCCGTATGACACGTTACTAAAGGACAAAACAGACTATTTGTGGCAAGTTGTGAACCAGTTTGACAACCTCCAAGAAGGTAGTTTATACATTCACAGTGATGCACAACCGTTAGGGGACTTTGATCCACAGTATCGCGTGTTTTTAGATTTGTTGGCTAAAAAAGACATTACTTTTGTCCGCTTAGCTTGTTCAGGACATGCAATTCCAGAAGATCTGGATAAAATTATTGCATTGATTGAACCTCAAGTATTGGTTCCAATCCATACGTTAAAACCAGAAAAACTGGAAAACCCGTATGGTGAAAGAATATTGCCAGAACGTGGCGAGCAAATTGTTTTATAAATTTTTTTAAGGGAGAGAAAAAAATGAAGTTCAAAACTCTAGCAACAACAGTGTTAGCAACCGCAGCTATTTTCGCATTGGGGGCTTGTGGTAACGGTAATGGGGCCAAAGAATCAAACGATATTGTGAAAGAAGTGAAGGAAGATACGACAATCACTTTCTGGCATGCAATGAATGGGGTTCAAGAAGAAGCGTTAACAAAATTAACGAAAGACTTCATGAAAGAAAATCCAAAAATTAAAGTGGAATTACAAAATCAATCTGCTTACCCTGATTTACAAGCCAAAATCAATTCGACTTTAACTTCACCAAAAGATTTACCAACAATTACGCAAGCGTACCCAGGCTGGTTATGGAATGCTGCACAAGATGAAATGTTAGTGGACTTAAAACCATATATGGATGATGACACAATCGGCTGGAAAGATGCAGAACCAATTCGTGAAGTATTGTTAGATGGCGCCAAAATCGACGGCAAACAATACGGCATTCCATTTAATAAATCGACAGAAATGTTATTCTATAATGCTGATTTGTTGAAAGAATATGGTGTTGAAGTACCGAAAACATTAGAGGAATTAAAAGAAGCTTCTAAAACAATTTACGAAAAATCCAACAAAGAAGTCGTTGGTGCTGGTTTTGACTCGTTAAATAACTATTACGCAATTGGAATGAAAAACAAAGGCGTTGATTTTAATAAAGACTTAGATTTAACAAGCAAAGATTCACAAGAAGTCGTGGACTATTACCGTGATGGTATCGAAGCAGGTTACTTCCGCACAGCTGGTTCAGATAAATATTTATCTGGCCCATTTGCAAACAAAAAGGTAGCAATGTTTGTCGGTAGTATTGCTGGTGCTGGTTTTGTTCAAAAAGATGCTGAAGCTGGTGGCTATGAATACGGTGTTGCACCACGTCCTGAAAAAATCAACTTACAACAAGGAACAGATATTTATATGTTCGATAGTGCTACGCCAGAACAACGGACAGCGGCATTTGAATTCATGAAATTCTTAGCTACTCCTGATTCACAATTGTACTGGGCACAACAAACAGGTTATATGCCAATTTTAGAATCTGTTTTACACAGTGATGAGTACAAAAATTCTAAGACAACCAAAGTACCTGCACAACTTGAAAACGCAGTAAAAGATTTATTCGCTATCCCAGTAGAAGAAAATGCTGATTCAGCCTATAATGAAATGCGGACAATTATGGAAAGTATTTTTGCTTCATCAAATAAAGACACGAAAAAATTATTGAAAGATGCAACGTCACAATTTGAACAAGCATGGAACCAATAATCAATAAATAAACAGACGTGGGAGGTTGGGATCTGAGTCGTTATGGCTCGTGTTCTAACCTTCCTGTTCTTTTGGGCGGAAGAAGGAGAGAAACAAAATGCAAATAAAAATTTTAGCAACAAGTGATATGCATGGGTATATTATGCCAACAAGTTATAGTGAAAAAAAGATGGATTTGCCTTTTGGAACCGCAAAAGCAGCAACCATGCTGAAAAAGTTACGTGCGTCTGCCAAAGGACCAGTTTTTCAAATTGAAAATGGGGATTTTATTCAAGGTTCGCCGCTTAGTTATTACGTAAGAAAAGCAGAAACACATTCAGTGGAAGCCATCACTAAGATCATTAATCAAATGGATTATGATGTTAGCATTTTAGGTAACCACGAATTTAATTACGGATTAGATTATTTAAAGGAAACGATTGCCAGTTATCAACAGCCAGTTTTAGCTGCCAATATTCTTGGTAAAGATGGACAACCTTATTTCGGTCAGCCGTATGTCATCATAGAAAAACAAGGGGTTAAAGTAGCCATCCTTGGCGTGACGACTCAATATATTCCTCATTGGGAACAGCCGGCAACAGTCAAAGATTTAACGTTTAAAAGTGTCGTTGAAACAGCGGCAGAATACGTGCCAAAACTGCGGGAAGAAGCGGACCTAGTTGTTGTCGCTTACCATGGCGGTTTTGAAAAAGATTTAGAAACAGGGGAACCCACGGAATTACTAACAGGAGAAAATGAAGGCTACGATTTATTGGAAAAAGTTCCTGGGATTGATGCCTTAGTCACTGGTCACCAACATCGAGAAATTGCTACAAAACTGAATGGAATACCTGTGATTCAACCAGGTTTTCGAGGAGCTTTCGTTGGAGAAATTACTTTAGAAATTGAACCTATGGCTAAAGGCTATCGCGTTATCGGAAGTGATGCAGCTATTCATCCTGTTGGGAACGAACAACCAGATGCAGAAATTTTAGCTTTGACAACAGCGTTACATGACGAGGTAGAAGAGTGGCTTGACCAACCAGTGGGAAATGTGGAAGGGGATATGACGATTCAAAATCCGAATGCCGTACGCCTCAAAGAACATCCATATATAGAATTTATTAATAACGTCCAAATGGCTTCAAGCGGAACGGATATTTCAGGGACTGCACTTTTTAACAATGAAGGCAAAGGGTTTAATAATCAAATTACGATGCGCGATATCATTACCAACTACATTTATCCAAATACCTTGGCTGTATTGCGTGTCACTGGACAAGACCTCCGTGAAGCGTTAGAACAAAGCGCTACTTATTTTGTGTTAGAAAAAGGCCAACCAATTTTTAACCCGAAATATGTCGATCCAAAACCACAATACTATAATTATGATATGTATGAAGGCATTGAGTATACGCTTGATTTAAGACAACCGTTTGGTGAAAGAGTGACGAAACTTAATTATCATGACAAAGCAGTGCAAGCAGAAGATGTTTTGGAAATCGTGACAAATCAATACCGAGCAGTCGGTGGCGGAAACTATCAAATGTTCCAACCTGAAAAAATTATTCGAGAAATTCAAATTGATATGACGGAACTGATTGCAGAATATTTGAAAAAACATCCAATCATTCAAGCGTCGACAAATGATAACTTCAAGGTTATCTGGTAAAAAATAGCAAAAAAAGCCTTCAACCATGCAATTACTTGAAAGATGGTTGAAGGCCTTTTTTGAGTTAATAGCCTTTTTTTAAGGAAACTTGGTTTTTGACGAGGGTTTGATCTGTCACAAATTGATTTAAGTTTGGAATAAAAATCGCCAGTAATTTTGATTTGAACTTCGGTGTCATGCCAGAAATATGAGGTGTTAGTAAAACATTCTGCATCTCCCATAAAGGGCTATCTTCGGGAAGAGGTTCTTCTTCAAAGACATCTAAGGCAGCAAAAGCAATGGTTTTATTGTTTAAGGCAGTTATCAAATCGTTCGTTGCTACTGAGGCGCCGCGACCAACATTTACGAAAATTGTTTCAGGAGCCATTTTTTCAAAAAGTGCCTGATTGTATAAATGTTTTGTTGTTTCAGTCAAAGGAAGAATGTTCACAACAATGGACATTTCATGGATAATTTTACTCATATTCTTCTGTGAATAGCATTCAATGAAGCCTTCCGTCACATGTCCAGAGGTATTCACGCCATAAACTTGAAGATTTAAACCTTTAGCAAATTTAGCTAATTGTTGTCCGATTTGCCCAGTGCCTACGATTAACATTTTTTGCCCAGAAAGTTGTTGATAGGAAGGGGCTGTTTGATTCCATGTGTGTTGCATTTGTTGTTGGATACTTTCTTGCAGTCCACGGGTATGTGCTAATAAAACGCCTAAAACATGTTCTGAGATAGAAACACTATGGATTCCGCTACCATTAGACAACAGAATGCCTTTTTCTCTTAATTTATCAAAATCCATATAATCAGCACCAGCAGAAATGAGCTGAATCCATTTTAGGTGACTAGTATCAGATGCTAATAAACGCGGACCAATTTCTTTATGCCAGCCTAACATAATTTCGATTGCCTCTTCTTCAGCAGAGGATAAATGATCGGTAGATGTTTTAACTAGATAATTGGGCGCCACAGCTTTCACTTGTTCCAGTTGTTCTTCGTTGAATACTTCATTTAAATAAATAATTGGTTGGTTCATCTTTCTTCCTCCTAGCACTTTTTATTGTATCAAAAATAAATTTAAAAGAGAAAAAGAAAGGCTTTTCAGTAAAGCAGAAAGCCAAGGACAAAAATCCGTTTTAGATTTTTGTCCTTGGCTTAAAAACTGCTAAAGTCCAGCGCTAACCTTATTTAGGTACACCGTTTTCAAATAAACTTGTACTATGAACTGGTTGACGTCGAGCATCGGGCCGTAAGTAATGTAAAGCATTATTTACGGCAGTAGGTGCCTCACCAAAGCCTGTAGCGATTAACTTCACTTTTCCCTCATAGGAACAGATATCCCCTACAGCGTATACACCAGGAATGTTAGTTGACATATCGGAATGAACATTAATAGCATTTCTAGAAACGTCTAATCCCCATTCTTTGAGGTGTGTTAAAGAAGAAGTGAAGCCATAATTGATAATTAAATCATCCAGAGGGAGATCCAATGTTTGGTCACCTTTTGTCTCCGTTAATTGGATGCCTGTGAACGTTTCATTTTCCTTTAAAATATCACTAATGATATAAGGAGTTCTGATAGAAACACTAGATTTTTCCAGTTGTTCCACGCTATGTTCGTGGCCGCGAAATTGTGGGCGACGATGGATAATAGATACTTCTTCTGCAACGTTTTCTAGCATTAAAGCCCAATCAATTGCAGAATCGCCGCCACCAGCTATCGCAACTTTTTTGCCAGCGAATTTTTTCATGTCAGTCACATAATAATGGATTGACTCACCTTCAAAGGCTTCAACATTTTCGATAGCTAAACGTCGAGGTTGGAAAGCACCGTTACCAATCGCAAAGATAACCGTTTTAGAATAATGTGTGCCTTTAGTTGTGTCTAAGCGCAGAAGTCCATCTGCTTCCTGTGCAAGGTGTGTGACCTCTTCTTCCAAACAAACATCGTGCTGAAATGGCTGCATCTGTTTTTCCAAATTGGCAATTAACTCACCGGCTTTAATAGCAGGGAATCCAGGAATATCATAAATATATTTTTCGGGATACAGCATTGTTAGCTGACCACCTAATTGCGGCAGGCTATCAATGATTTTCGTTTTCGCTTTACGAATTCCCGCATAAAAAGCGGCAAATAATCCAACAGGACCGCCGCCGATAATCGTTAAATCATAAATATCTTTTTCATCAGACATTTGAAAATTCCTCCTAATTCATTTAGGGTTGAGACAACTATTGATCGTTTTGCGAACACTTCACAAAATAGCACGGCTTTTCGAAAAAAGCAAGTTTGGCTAACGAATCAAAGCATTCTTTAATCATTGGAAAAAGATCATAGCAATTTTCAGCATTTTTCGATATGATGGAACTATAAAATAATTATCTAGGAGGACATTCTCATGTCACAATTTCCACAATTAGATTTAGAAAATGCTAAAGGCCCAAAAGCGGTCATTAAAACAAACCGAGGCGACATCACTGTTCAATTATTCCCAGAACAAGCGCCTAAAACGGTTAAAAATTTTGTTGAATTAGCGAAAAAGGGCTACTATGATGGCGTTATTTTCCATCGTGTGATTCCTGATTTTATGATTCAAGGCGGTGACCCAACCGGAACAGGAATGGGCGGCGAAAGTATTTATGGAGAAGCATTTGAGGATGAATTTTCTCGGGATGTTTTCAATTTGCGTGGCGCATTGTCAATGGCAAATGCTGGTCCTAACACAAATGGCAGCCAATTCTTTGTTGTTACTAATCAAAATGTTCCAGCTCAAATGATGAGTCAGTTAGAAGATGCTGGTTTTCCAGAAGAAATTATTGAAGCTTACAAACAAGGCGGAACACCTTGGTTAGACTTCCGTCATACTGTTTTTGGTCATGTTGTGGATGGTATGGATGTAGTGGATGAAATTGGTGGAGTCCAACGGGATGCCCAAGACCGTCCAACATTTGACGTCGTGATGGACACAGTTGAAATCATTGGTGAATAAGTTTAACCAATTGAAAAAGAGAGTATCAACGAGGGACAAATTCGTTGGTACTCTTTATTTTTTTCTTAAAACGACTAACTTTTTTTTTAAAAGCGTCCAAATCACTTCTTTTAATGAAGTCTTTATAAGATACTGAGTTAAAGGATAGAAGGAGAGGAAGCGAATTTGTTAGAAAAATACAGATATCCAATGGCCTTGGCTTTGTTTGCAGTAATATTCCCATTTATAGGAACGTTTTTTACGTATGTAGATCAGCAAGGAATCGTTCATGAACCAGGATTTTATACAATAATAATTGGAGAAATTTTACTTCTATTTTCAGGTATCTGGTTCGTCAGAGTTTATTTAGCTAAACGCAAAAGAAAGAATTAAAAGCTTTTTTGATACGTAAAAGGCCTTCTTCGAGAGTTTCTTTTGAACAAGCTAAGTTTAAACGCATGTGTTGAGAACCTTGGGGACCGAAACTAATTCCTGGATTTAGAACCACTTTCCCCTTATGAATTAAGGTATCGCGAAGTTCCCGATCCGTTAGCGAATAAGAACTAAAGTCTAACCATAAAAGATAGGTTCCTTCAGGCTCCATTACACGAACGCTAGGCAGCTCTTCACGGAAAAAGGAAAGGGCAAAATCAATATTTTCTTTTAAATAATCCAGTAACGCCGTTAGCCATTCCTCCCCTGTTTGATAGGCAGCTGCCGTTCCAACGTAGCCAAAAGTATTGATACCGCCTTGATGATTTTTGTCTTGTAAAGATACGAAAGATTGCCGTAGTTTTTCATTAGGAATGAACAGCATTGAATTTTTAATACCCGCTAAATTAAAGGTTTTCGTTGCCGCGGTTAAGGTAACTGTGAATTCCTTAAATGCTTCATCAGCGACAGTGAAGGAAGTGAAGGTATGCGGTTTGAAAATCAAATCCTGATGAATTTCATCGCTAACCACAGTTACTTGGTGTTTTTGGCATAAACGGCCAATTGCTAGCAATTCTTCTTTTGTCCAAACACGTCCACCAGGATTATGGGGATTACAAAAAAGTAACAGTTTCACCTTTTCTTCGATTATCTGTTGTTCCATTTTAACCAAATCAACTTCATAATGTCCGTTAACTTCTAGTAAAGAATGTCGCACAAGTCTACGCTCATTTTGTTTTACCACATCTGCAAAAGGGGGGTAGACTGGATCACAAATCATGACAGAATCCGCAGGTACTGTATACGCTTGAACGGCTGTGGCCAAACTGGGAACCACGCCACTATTAAACAAAATTTCTTCTTTTTCAACAATCAATTGATGGTGTTGCCGTTGCCAATCTTGAATTGCTTGATACAGTTCATTAGGTGCAACTGCATATCCTAGAATGCCTTGTTCAATAACTTGTGACAAGGCATCAAGAATAGGCTGATGTACTTTGAAATCCATATCAGCAACCCATAAAGGTAGTAAATCTTTTTCGTGGTAACTCGTTTCAACGGTGTCCCATTTAACACAATTCGTGTGGCGACGATCAATGGTTTCATTAAAATTAAACATAAGATAACTCCTTTTCTTCTATATAAAGTCTTACTTCCTATAGTATAGTAGATTTTGCTTAAAAGATGAAACAATAGTTTTAACAACTAGGGAAGAAATAATGCACAAACGTTGAAAAAATGCTATTATTTTAAATGAGTAGAAACGGAAAAAGAAATTTATCGTATGAAAAGAGGAAATTTGATGAAGTACAAAATTGGTATGGTACTTTCTGGCACAATTACCGGACTTCAACCATATGGCGCATTTGTTTCTTTAGACGAAGAAACACAAGGACTGATTCATGTTTCGGAAGTACAAGCTGGCTTTACCAAAAATATCCATGGACTCTTAACCGTTGGACAAAAAGTAACCGTTCAAGTTATTGATGTTGATGAATATTCTCAAAAGATTAGCTTATCTTTACGAACCCTTGAAGACAAAGTTCATTCAGTGAACCATCGACGCAAAAAATATTTTACGGATAAGAATAAAAAAATTGGCTTTGCAACCTTAGACAAAGAACTTCCAGAATGGATTGATGAAGCAATGGATAAGTTGCTTGAAAAATAATTCTGTATTTTTTCAGAAAGTGTGTTACAATTTCTTTTGTTAGTGAATCTAAAAATTAATTGAGGTGGATGTCGTGTCTAACAAAAAAGTCGCTGGAACAATCATACTGAACTTAAACGATGGTAGTAAAAAATTTTTGATGCATCCAATAGGTGAAGCGATTGAGTTTGCGATGGCAAAAGTTTCTGATGAGATGACGGGTTTAGCTAGTATGCTACAATGGTTCAAAGAAGAGGTTCAATTGGACGTTACTTCAATTAGCTTAGTAGAATTAACTAACGCGCATATCAATAAAGAAAATGTTCCGCTGTTTGTCTTCGAGATGGATGAACAAGCACTTAAAAATGAAATGGATAAAGACTATACATGGGTAGCACCTGCAGAATTAAAAACGATTTGGTCAAAATATCATATTGAAGGTGTCCCAATGTTTTAAACAAAAAAGAAAGAATCTGTCGATAATCGAACAGATTCTTTCTTTTTTTATGTTGTACGTAAAAAAGTTAATCGAACTATTTCAAATATATGATTCAAATTGTTCGATTTTTAGTAAGGAATTAAACTGTTTTGATAGACAATTAGGATTTAAAAAGTTTAAAAACGAAATAATTGAAAAGAATGAAAACAGATTGAAAACTTCTTTTAATTTTTTTGAAAAAAAGTGTTGACCAAACATCAAAATCTTGATATATTATTACATGTCGCAAGGCGAGTCACACAGCTGAGCGATTCAGAAATCAATAATTAAATAACAATTCTTGATTTCAAATCTCTCGAAAAAAGTTTGAAAAAACAACAAAAAAGTTGTTGACAAATAACAAACGAGATGATAAGATATAGAAGTTGTCACAACAGACAACAACAACCGAGCAAAACAACTTAAAAAAACTTTTTCAAAAAAGTTCTTGACATTCAAACGAAAGTTTGTTATGATATAAAAGTTGTTGCGAGGTAACGTAGACCTTTGAAAACTGAACAAAGAATAGACGAACCAAATGTGTAGGGCGTCTTGATTCAATTCAAGACAACAAACATTTTTAACAAGCAAGCAATATGCTAGCAAACAAATTGAGCTTAACAATCGCAAGATTGTTCTAACTTTTATTATGAGAGTTTGATCCTGGCTCAGGACGAACGCTGGCGGCGTGCCTAATACATGCAAGTCGAACGCTTCTTTCCTCCCGAGTGCTTGCACTCAATTGGAAAGAGGAGTGGCGGACGGGTGAGTAACACGTGGGTAACCTACCCATCAGAGGGGGATAACACTTGGAAACAGGTGCTAATACCGCATAACAGTTTATGCCGCATGGCATAAGAGTGAAAGGCGCTTTCGGGTGTCGCTGATGGATGGACCCGCGGTGCATTAGCTAGTTGGTGAGGTAACGGCTCACCAAGGCCACGATGCATAGCCGACCTGAGAGGGTGATCGGCCACACTGGGACTGAGACACGGCCCAGACTCCTACGGGAGGCAGCAGTAGGGAATCTTCGGCAATGGACGAAAGTCTGACCGAGCAACGCCGCGTGAGTGAAGAAGGTTTTCGGATCGTAAAACTCTGTTGTTAGAGAAGAACAAGGACGTTAGTAACTGAACGTCCCCTGACGGTATCTAACCAGAAAGCCACGGCTAACTACGTGCCAGCAGCCGCGGTAATACGTAGGTGGCAAGCGTTGTCCGGATTTATTGGGCGTAAAGCGAGCGCAGGCGGTTTCTTAAGTCTGATGTGAAAGCCCCCGGCTCAACCGGGGAGGGTCATTGGAAACTGGGAGACTTGAGTGCAGAAGAGGAGAGTGGAATTCCATGTGTAGCGGTGAAATGCGTAGATATATGGAGGAACACCAGTGGCGAAGGCGGCTCTCTGGTCTGTAACTGACGCTGAGGCTCGAAAGCGTGGGGAGCAAACAGGATTAGATACCCTGGTAGTCCACGCCGTAAACGATGAGTGCTAAGTGTTGGAGGGTTTCCGCCCTTCAGTGCTGCAGCAAACGCATTAAGCACTCCGCCTGGGGAGTACGACCGCAAGGTTGAAACTCAAAGGAATTGACGGGGGCCCGCACAAGCGGTGGAGCATGTGGTTTAATTCGAAGCAACGCGAAGAACCTTACCAGGTCTTGACATCCTTTGACCACTCTAGAGATAGAGCTTTCCCTTCGGGGACAAAGTGACAGGTGGTGCATGGTTGTCGTCAGCTCGTGTCGTGAGATGTTGGGTTAAGTCCCGCAACGAGCGCAACCCTTATTGTTAGTTGCCATCATTTAGTTGGGCACTCTAGCGAGACTGCCGGTGACAAACCGGAGGAAGGTGGGGATGACGTCAAATCATCATGCCCCTTATGACCTGGGCTACACACGTGCTACAATGGGAAGTACAACGAGTCGCTAGACCGCGAGGTCATGCAAATCTCTTAAAGCTTCTCTCAGTTCGGATTGCAGGCTGCAACTCGCCTGCATGAAGCCGGAATCGCTAGTAATCGCGGATCAGCACGCCGCGGTGAATACGTTCCCGGGCCTTGTACACACCGCCCGTCACACCACGAGAGTTTGTAACACCCGAAGTCGGTGAGGTAACCTTTTTGGAGCCAGCCGCCTAAGGTGGGATAGATGATTGGGGTGAAGTCGTAACAAGGTAGCCGTATCGGAAGGTGCGGCTGGATCACCTCCTTTCTAAGGAATATTACGGAAATACACATTTCGTCTTTACTTTGTTCAGTTTTGAGAGGTCTACTCTCAATCAAATAAGTTCGGGGCCTTAGCTCAGCTGGGAGAGCGCCTGCTTTGCACGCAGGAGGTCAGCGGTTCGATCCCGCTAGGCTCCATTGATAGCTTTTGCTATCAGATTCGTTCATTGAAAACTGGATATTGAAGTAAAAAGAATCAAAACAAACCGAGAACACCGCGTTGAATGAGTTTTTTAATAAGTTCAATTGCTTATTTATTGATTAACCTTCTATCGCTAGAAGAAGTGATCAAGACCCAACCGTAAGGTTGATAAGGTTAAGTGAATAAGGGCGCACGGTGGATGCCTTGGCACTAGGAGCCGATGAAGGACGGGACTAACACCGATATGCTTTGGGGAGCTGTAAGTAAGCTATGATCCAGAGATTTCCGAATGGGGGAACCCAATATCTTTTATAGGATATTACTTTTCAGTGAATACATAGCTGATTAGAGGTAGACGCAGAGAACTGAAACATCTTAGTACCTGCAGGAAGAGAAAGAAAATTCGATTCCCTGAGTAGCGGCGAGCGAAACGGGAAGAGCCCAAACCAACAAGCTTGCTTGTTGGGGTTGTAGGACTCCGTTATGGTAGTCTGTTAGTATAGTTGAAGGATTTGGAAAATTCCGCTAAAGAGGGTGAAAGCCCCGTAGACGAAATGCTGACAACACCTAGGAGGATCCTGAGTACGGCGGAACACGAGAAATTCC
>NZ_JBIOPO010000001.1:837500-2310000 GCF_051712785.1 Enterococcus sp. DIV0546 | reverse complement strand
CTTGGTTATTTTGATTCAAACTTCAATCCAGTTTTGAGTGAATGAAGATTCAACTCAATAAGAAACAACACCCAGTGTGGTGGCGATAGCGAGAAGGATACACCTGTTCCCATGCCGAACACAGAAGTTAAGCTTCTTAGCGCCGATTGTAGTGAAGGGTTTCCCTTTGTGAGAGTAGGACGTCGCCACGCGATTATTCCGGCATAGCTCAGTTGGTAGTAGCGCATGACTGTTAATCATGATGTCGTAGGTTCGAGTCCTACTGCCGGAGTTGAGCAAAAGCAAAAACCAACTTGGTTTTTGCTTTTTTTGTTTTATTCACTATTTTTTGATAAGCTTGAAGAAGGGACTTTAAAAACATTTATAAGATTAAAAGGATCCTACCGAAGAATGAATACATCAAATTTTAGCTATGGTATAATGTGTTTATTATAGTTAGTAAAGCAGAAAAGGAGGAGCGGGTTTGAAAATATTGTTATATTTTGAAGGTGAGAAAATCTTAGCCAAATCAGGTATTGGTCGAGCATTAGATCACCAGAAACGAGCGCTCTCTGAAGTTGGAATAGAATATACATTAGATGCTGATTGCAGTGACTATGATATATTGCATATTAATACATATGGCATAAATAGCCATCGTATGGTCAGAAAAGCACGTAAACTAGGAAAAAAAGTTATTTATCATGCCCATTCGACAGAAGAAGATTTTCGTAATTCCTTTATTGGGTCTAATCAACTGGCACCATTAGTAAAAAAATATCTTATCAGTTTGTATTCCAAAGCGGATCATTTAATTACACCAACACCGTATTCTAAAACATTGCTAGAAGGATATGGCATTAAAGTGCCTATTTCGGCGATCTCAAATGGTATTGATTTATCACGCTTTTATCCTTCAGAAGAAAAGGAACAAAAATTCCGAGAATATTTTAAAATAGATGAAGAGAAAAAAGTAATTATTTGTGTGGGATTATTTTTTGAACGCAAAGGAATCACTGATTTTATTGAAGTTGCACGACAATTACCAGAGTATCAATTTATTTGGTTTGGTGATACACCAATGTATTCTATCCCAAAAAATATCCGACAATTAGTTAAAGAAGATCATCCAGAAAATGTTATTTTCCCAGGTTATATTAAAGGAGATGTCATCGAAGGGGCCTATGCGGCAGCGAATCTCTTCTTTTTCCCTTCGCGTGAAGAAACGGAAGGAATTGTTGTCTTAGAAGCATTAGCTAGTCAGCAACAAGTCTTGGTGCGTGATATTCCAGTTTATCAAGGCTGGCTAGTAGCTAATGAAAATTGTTATATGGGTCATTCTATTGAAGAATTTAAAAAATATATTGAAGGCTTATTAGAAGGGGAAATACCTAGCACTAGAGAAGCAGGCTACCAAGTAGCAGAGCAAAGAAGTATCAAGCAAATTGGTTACGAGTTAAAAGAAGTCTACGAAACAGTCTTATCTTAACAAATATTGAAGACAGTTATTGTTAGATGAAATGGAGGTAATGAGAGTGAAAATTGGTTTTTTTACTGATACGTATTTCCCGCAAGTGAGTGGGGTAGCGACTTCTATTAAGACCTTAAAAGATGAATTAGAAAAGCACGGCCATGAAGTGTATATTTTTACGACAACCGATCCTAACGCGACTGATTTTGAAGAAGATGTCATACGAATGCCTAGTGTGCCATTCGTGTCTTTTAAAGATCGCCGAGTAGTGGTTCGCGGCATGTGGTACGCCTATTTAATTGCCAAAGAGTTGGAATTAGATTTAATTCATACACATACTGAATTTGGTGCGGGTATTTTAGGGAAAATGGTTGGGAAAAAAATGAAAATCCCTGTCATCCATACGTATCATACAATGTATGAAGATTACTTACATTATATTGCTAAAGGAAAAGTTGTCCGTCCATCACATGTTAAATTCTTTTCAAGAGTGTTTACAAATCATACGACAGGTGTTGTTTGTCCCAGTGAACGTGTAATTGAAAAATTACGGGATTATGGAGTGACCGCACCAATGAGAATTATTCCAACAGGGATCGAAATTGATAAGTTTTTACGTCCCGATATTACTGAAGAAATGATCGCTGGAATGCGTCAACAACTAGGTATTGAAGAGCAACAGATTATGTTGTTATCGTTAAGTCGAATTTCTTATGAAAAAAATATTCAAGCAATTATTCAAGGGTTACCACAAATTATTGAAAAATTACCACAAACTCGTTTAGTAATAGTTGGAAATGGTCCCTATCTAGAGGATTTAAAAGAATTAGCAGAAGAACTAGAAGTCAGTGAATACGTTCAATTTACGGGTGAAGTGCCAAATGAAGAAGTCGCCATTTATTATAAAGCTGCTGACTATTTTGTCAGCGCCTCAACGTCGGAAACACAAGGCTTAACTTATACAGAAGCGATGGCTGCTGGCGTTCAATGTGTTGCAGAAGGGAACGCCTATTTAAATAATTTATTTGATCATGAAAGCTTAGGCAAAACTTTTAAGACAGACAGTGATTTTGCCCCAACATTGATTGACTATATACAAGCAAATATTAAAATGGACCAAACTATTTTAGATGAAAAATTATTTGAAATTTCTTCTACAAACTTTGGCAACAAAATGATTGAATTTTATCAAGACACATTGATTTACTTTGATCAACTTCAAATGGAAAAAGAAAATGCGGACTCAATAAAAAAAATTAAAGTAAAATTTACATCTTTAAGAAAATAAACTGCAAAACTTTCCTCCTTCGTTTATACTGAAGGAGGAAAGTTTTTTATTTTAAGAACGGAGGAAGCTACTATGTCTAAAATCGGCTTTATTGGAACAGGTGTCATGGGAAAATCAATTATTCGTAACATGATGAAAAACAATTTATCTGTCAATGTTTACAATCGAACAAAAAGTAAAACAGATGATTTAGTTGCTGAAGGAGCAGTTTGGTATGATACGCCAAAAGCAATTGCGGAAGCGAGTGATATCATTTTTACAATGGTTGGCTTTCCTTCAGATGTTGAAGGCGTGTATTTTAATGAAACAGGGATTTTTCAAGCAGATCTTACAGGTAAAATAGTAGTAGATTTAACCACAAGTACGCCGACCTTGGCTGAAAAGATTGCCAAAAAAGCAGCAGAAGTGGGTGCTCATGCGTTGGATGCGCCAGTTTCTGGTGGTGACTTAGGTGCTAAAAATGGTACTTTAACAATTATGGTTGGTGGCGATCAAGAAAGTTATGAGACCGTCTTACCAATTTTCAAAACATTTGGCAAAACGTTTATGCTACATGGCTCAGCTGGAAAAGGGCAACACACTAAGATGGCGAATCAGTTAATGATTGCAGGCACAATGACCGGGTTGACTGAAATGCTCGTTTATGCAAATGCGACAGGATTAACTTTAGAAAAAGTTCTGGAAACAGTCGGTGGTGGTAGTGCTGCGAACTGGTCATTAAGTAATTATGGACCGCGTATTTTAAAAGAAGATTATACGCCAGGCTTTTTTGTTAAACATTTTATCAAAGATTTAAAGATTGCGTTAGATGAAGCAAAAAAACTTGACCTTCCATTGCCAGCGACGCAAAAAGCGACAGAATTATATGAAAGCCTTGCAGATAAAGGGTTTGAAAATGATGGCACACAGGCCTTAATTAAGCTTTGGTGGACAGATGGCAAGCAACCAACGAATAAAAATTAAAGAACAACAAAAAAATCAAAAAAAATGACGAAAAATCATGCAAGTTAGGCAATGTTTTGTTACAATGGTACAGAACTAGTTTGCAAAAGGAGGCCCACTGATGAAACATTCACAACTTGTGGCGATTATTAAGAGACTGGAAGCAATGATCGAAGCAGCAGATAATGAAGTACAAGTACGCCGCTTTGAACGTGAAGGCGTAGAGAAATGTATTGTAAGTTTTGATAAATCAACAGAAACATTTGAATTAACAGAATCTGATACGCACCAAAGCTATCAATTCGATAACATCGATATTGTAGCAATGGAAATTTACGACTTAATTCAATAATTAATCGTCCTACATTTTAATAAGGGAGTGGAGTAGAAGCACCAAAGCTTCTGGTTCACTCTCTTCTCGTATTATCCAGTCAAGTTGTAGCAATAGCTTAGTGGGAGTTTAAGAATTATATAACAAAAATCACTGGCACTTCTCAATCAGGGGAGTGCCAGTGATGCTTTTTAGTTGCACTTCTTTCCATTTTCTGTGAAAATAGTTTGGGTATCAAAGTAATTGATCCTTTTTTTAAAAGCCTCGTCCCTTGAAAATGCGCCTTTTTTGAAATATTTGAAGAATATTTCATTAAAAATATAGAAAATTCTCTTGCATTCTTTGCTTATTTACGATATAGTTTGAACATCAAATGTTTTGATAATCAAAGTATATGGATGGTGCACAGAATGGAACCTAATTTAGAAACAGTCAACGATTACTTAGTCAGTGTCTTTAATGACATCTTAACGATTGAAGAATCTGAATTGAAAAAATCACAATTTAATGATTTATCCATTACGGAGATGCACACAATCGAAGCAATTGGTATGTACAAGAAAAAAACGTCTTCAGAAGTAGCCAAGGAACTGTCAATTACCGTCGGAACACTTACTGTAGCGATTAACAACTTAGTTAAAAAAGGCTATGTTGAACGTTTGCGTAGTGAAGATGATCGACGTGTAGTAAAGCTTGGCTTAACCAAAAAGGGAAAATTACTTTTTAGAGTCCATCAGCATTTTCATCGTGAAATGGTTAAAAACATTTTGAAAGGCATGGAGCAAGAAGAAGAACAAGCGCTGTTAAGAGCACTAAAAAATCTTCATGATTTCTTGCAAGAATACAAATAAAAAGTGAGGATCCCCATGAAGAATTATGCACGAATTAGTTGTACAAGCCGTTATGTTCCAGAGAATTGTGTCACGAATCACCAACTGAGTGAAATGATGGATACCTCTGATGAATGGATACATTCGCGAACAGGCATTAGTGAACGTCGCATCGTTACGCAAGAAAATACGTCTGATTTATGTCATCAAGTCGCAAAACAGTTATTGGAAAAATCTGGAAAGCAAGCAAGTGAGATTGACTTTATTTTAGTTGCAACAGTGACACCAGATTTCAATATGCCTTCTGTTGCTTGCCAAGTGCAAGGCGCAATTGGCGCCACTGAGGCTTTTGCTTTTGACATCAGTGCAGCGTGTTCTGGTTTTGTCTATGCCTTAAGCATGGCAGAAAAACTAGTCTTAAGTGGTCGTTATCAAACAGGTCTAGTAATTGGTGGCGAAACATTTTCCAAAATGTTGGATTGGACCGATCGCTCCACAGCGGTGCTTTTCGGTGATGGGGCTGCCGGCGTCTTGATTGAAGCGGCTGAGACACCGCATTTTCTAAATGAAAAATTACAAGCAGATGGACAACGGTGGGCGGCTTTAACGTCAGGCTACACGATCAACGAAAGTCCTTTTTATCAGGGGCATAAGCAGGCGAGTAAGACGCTACAGATGGAAGGACGTAGTATTTTTGATTTTGCGATTAAAGATGTTTCACAAAATATTTTATCCCTCGTGACGGACGAAACCGTGGATTATCTTCTACTACATCAAGCAAATGTGCGCATTATCGATAAAATTGCACGTAAGACGAAGATTTCCCGCGAGAAGTTTTTAACGAATATGGATAAATATGGCAATACCTCAGCTGCTAGCATTCCTATTTTGTTGGATGAAGCAGTTGAAAATGGGACCTTAATTTTAGGTTCCCAACAACGCGTGGTGCTAACAGGATTTGGCGGCGGCTTAACATGGGGCTCACTGCTCCTAACGCTGTAAAAAACTGTTCACATATAAATGAAGAAAATGACTATTTTGGAGGAATATACACATGGTATTTGAAAAAATTCAAGCAATTATCGTAGAAGAATTAGGAAAAGATGCTGAAGAGGTACAATTAACTACAAACATTCAAGAAGAATTAGACGCGGATAGCTTAGATTTATTCCAAATCATTAACGAAATCGAAGATGAATTTGATGTGAAAATCGAAACAGAAGATGGCATTCAAACCGTTCAAGATTTAGTAACATATGTAGAAAAACAACAAGCAAACTAATACATGAAAATAGGGGGCTGGGACATTTAATTGCTAAATGACCCAGTCCCTAAAAAAACAAGTAAATAAGCCGGAAAAATCCTTTTTTACTTGAATGAAGTGTACTTATTTTAGAACTAAAGGACGTATAAAATTAATGAATCAACAGTTATGTGAGTTGCTTGGAATCAATTATCCCATTTTTCAAGGCGGTATGGCTTGGGTAGCCGATGCTTCATTAGCAAGTGCCGTGTCAAACGCTGGTGGATTAGGGATTATTGCTGGCGGCAATGCCCCAAAAGAAGTCGTAAAAAAAGAAATTAAAAAAGTTAAAGAATTAACGGAGCAACCCTTTGGTGTCAATATTATGTTACTTTCACCTTTTGCCGATGAAATTGTCGATTTGGTTTGTGAAGAACAGGTTCCTGTCGTAACGACAGGTGCAGGCAATCCAGCCAAATACATGGCTCGTTTTAAAGAACATAACATTAAAGTAATCCCAGTAGTTCCTTCTGTTGCTTTAGCAAAAAGAATGGAAAAAATTGGTGCCGATGCTGTCATTTTTGAAGGAATGGAAGCTGGTGGACATATTGGCAAGTTAACCACTATGAGTGGCTTACCGCAAATCGTTGACGCTGTGTCAATTCCTGTGATTGCAGCAGGTGGGATTGGTGATGGTCGTGGTATGGCTGCGGCCTTTATGTTAGGTGCTGAAGCAGTCCAGTTAGGCACACGTTTTTTAATTGCCAAAGAATGCAACGTTCATCCAGATTATAAACAGAAAGTTTTAAAGGCACGTGATTTAGATGCAGTAATTACCTGTCAACATTTTGGCCATCCAGTGCGTACTTTAAAAAATAAATTAACCGCTCAATATAATCAATTAGAAAAGCAAGAACTCCAAAAAGAAGTGCCTGATTTAGAAATGTTTGAAAAAATTGGTCAGGGCGCTTTGCGCAAAGCTGTCGTTGACGGGGATATGGATTACGGTTCCGTCATGGCGGGACAAATTGCCGGGTTAATAAAAAAAGAAGAAACAGCCCAAGAAATCATTGATTCACTCATGTCTGAATGCAAAGCGATTGTACATAAGATGAATCAGCGTTGGGGCTAAGTGAATAATTTTAACAAAAAATGAGGTGTCGTATGAAAACAGCGATTTTATTTAGTGGACAAGGAGCCCAGTATCAAGGGATGGGTGAAGAATTATATCACCAAGAAGCGATTGTTCGGGAAACTTTCGATGAAGCAAGTCATATCTTAGGTTATGAGATGGCAGAACTTTGTTTTACTGAAAATGAACGTTTAAATGAAACAGAATATACGCAACCTGCTATTTTAACAGTCAGTGTCGCATTTTACCGTCTTTTGCAACAAAAAGGACTAACACCTGATGTCGTAGCGGGTTTAAGCTTAGGGGAATATAGCGCTTTGGTTGCCAGCGGGGCTTTGCGCTTTTCAGAAGCAGTGGCCTTGGTCCAAAAGCGCGGTCAGTACATGACAGAAGCAGCACCACAAGGGACTGGCAAAATGGTTGCTGTCATGAATGCTGAGCGTGAAGTAATTGAGAAAGCCTGCCAAGAAGCCAGTGCTTTCGGAATTGTGGCTCCAGCAAATTATAATACACCACAACAAATCGTGATTGGTGGTGAGGTTGCTGCTGTTGATCAAGCGATGACACTTCTCAAAGAAGCTGGTGTGAAGCGAATGATTCCGTTAAATGTGAGTGGCCCTTTCCATACGGCACTGTTACAACCAGCATCAAAAAAATTGGCTCAGGATTTAGCAAAATTGAACTTTCAAACGATGCAAATTCCTGTCATTAGTAATACGACTGCCGAAATTATGCCCCAAGAGGCAATTCAAGCGTTATTGGAAAAGCAAGTCATGTCTGCGGTACGTTTTGAAGACAGTATCGAAACGATGAAGGCTATGAACGTGGGAACGATGATAGAAGTTGGTCCAGGGAAAACATTAACTGGTTTTGTTAAAAAAATTGACAAAACAATTGAAATGCACCGTGTGGAAGATGTTGCAACATTAACAGAAACGTTAACAGCACTTACTGGGAGGTAAAAAATGGAATTAACAGGGAAAAACGTATTTATTACTGGAAGCACTCGCGGGATTGGCAAAGCAGTTGCGTTGGCTTTTGCGAAAGAGGGCGCCAATATTGTTTTAAACGGTCGGAGTGAGATTACACCAGAACAACGACAAGAAATTGAAGCCTTTGGGGTAAAATGTATTGGCCTTTCTGGAGATATTTCCGATTTTGATGCAGCAGGTGAGATGATTCAAGCAACCGTTGACCAATTAGGCTCGATTGATATTCTGGTGAATAACGCTGGGATTACGAATGATAAATTATTATTACGAATGACAAAAGAGGATTTTAATGCCTGTTTAGATATTAACTTGGTAGGAACTTTTAACATGACCCAACAAGCGGTTAAACGTATGATGAAACAACGAAGTGGTCGGATTATTAATATGGCTAGCGTTTCTGGTTTAATGGGAAATGTTGGTCAAGCAAACTACGCTGCGAGTAAAGCCGGTGTCGTTGGTTTTACTAAATCGGTGGCACGAGAAGTTGCGCCGCGCGGTATTACCTGCAATGCGATTGCACCAGGGTTTATCCAAACAGAAATGACGGATGTTTTATCGGAAAAAGTTAAAACACAAATGAATGCGCAAATTCCCTTACAAACGTTTGGGCAAGTCGAAGATGTCGCAGCTACAGCGATATTCTTAGCTAAAAGTCCCTATATTACTGGGCAAGTCGTGAATGTTGATGGCGGTTTAGTCATGCACGGATAAACGAAAGGAGTCAAAAGGATGAATCGAGTAGTTATTACCGGTTACGGTGTCACCTCGCCGATTGGCAATGAACCTGAGACTTTTTTAGAAAGTTTGAAAACAGGGAAAAATGGTATCGGACCGATTAGTAAATTTGATGTTAGTGAAACAGGTGTAACCTTAGCAGCTGAAGTGAAAGACTTTCCAATGGAAAAATATTTTGTTAAAAAAGATGGCAAACGCATGGATAAGTTTTCGTTATTTGGCATTTATGCGGCCTTAGAAGCAATGGCTATGAGTGGCTTGGATACCAGTCAACTAGATGTGGATCGGTTTGGCGTCATGGTGGGTTCCGGGATTGGTGGTTTGGAAACAATTCAAAATCAAGTAATTCGGATGCACGACAAAGGACCTGAACGTGTGGCACCGTTATTTATTCCAATGGCGATTGGAAACATGGTGGCGGGAAATATTGCTTTACGTGTTGGTGCCAAAGGAATTTGTACGTCAACAGTGACGGCTTGTGCTAGTGCAACCCATTCAATTGGGGAAGCGTTCCGCAATATCAAACATGGATACTCCGATGTCATTATTGCTGGTGGAGCAGAAGCGCCTATTACAGAAATCGGTATTTCAGGATTTGCTTCCTTGACCGCTTTAACAAAGGCGACTGACCCAGAAAAAGCCTCAATTCCCTTTGATAAAGAACGTAGTGGATTTGTGATGGGAGAAGGTGCGGGTGTCTTTATTTTAGAATCATTAGATCATGCTCTAGAACGAGGCGCAACTATTTTAGGTGAAGTGGTTGGCTATGGTGCTAATTGCGATGCCTATCATATGACATCACCAACACCAGATGGGAGCGGCGCAGCGAAAGCCATGGTACTAGCAATGGAAGAAGCGGGGATTTCTCCAGAAAAAATTGGCTATATTAACGCCCATGGAACAAGCACACAAGCCAATGACAGTGCAGAATCTAAAGCAATTGAATTGGCTTTAGGTGATGCCGCAAAAACGGCGTATGTAAGTAGTACGAAGAGTATGACGGGACATCTCTTAGGTGCCGCTGGTGGAATTGAAGGAATTGCTACCCTAAATGCTTTACAACATCAATTTATTCCGCCAACCATTAATGTGGAAAATCAAGATGAAGCAATTACGGTGAACGTTGTTTTAAACGAAAGCAAAGAGCATAAATTTGATTATGCTTTAAGTAACTCGCTAGGCTTTGGTGGCCACAATGCAGTTATTTGCTTAAAACGCTGGGAGGATTAACATGCAGTTAGAAGAAGTAAAAGCATTATTAACACAATTTGATCAATCAACTTTAACCGAATTTGATTTACGAGAAGGCTCGTTTGAATTATATATGAATAAAAATACAGTTTCTGGACGAAGTGCCGTAGAACCAGTGGCGCAACCACAAGAAACATCAGTAGCCGCTAATGGTGTGTCAGTGCCTGTTGAAACAGTTTCTGTCGTTGAAGAAACGCCAACTAATACACCGACAGCCAATGAAAAGACAGAAGAAATTACGTCACCTATTGTAGGAATCGTTTATTTACAACCAGCACCAGATAAAGAAAACTTTGTCAAAGTAGGAGATACTGTTAAAACGGGTGACGTTGTGTGTATCGTTGAAGCGATGAAATTAATGAATGAAATTACG
Organism: Enterococcus sp. DIV0546; assembly: GCF_051712785.1. NCBI lineage: Bacteria > Bacillati > Bacillota > Bacilli > Lactobacillales > Enterococcaceae > Enterococcus > Enterococcus sp. DIV0546. The sequence goes on along the minus strand of NZ_JBIOPO010000001.1, from coordinate 2,299,433 downwards.
GCGACAGTTGACGGTGTGATTACTGAAGTATTAGTCAACAATGAAGATGTGGTTGAATTTGGTCAGCCGCTATTCCGAGTTGCTAAAGGAGAATAAAACATGAAATTAACAATTACAGAAATTCAAGAAATTTTACCACATCGCTATCCCTTTTTACTATTAGATAGTGTTGAAGAAGTTATTCCTGGGGAACGTGTTGTAGCGAAAAAGAATGTAACGGTTAATGAGCAAGTTTTTCAAGGTCATTTTCCTGGGAATCCTGTTTTGCCAGGAGTTTTAATTATTGAATCGTTGGCTCAAGCAGGCGCCGTGGCATTACTTTCAATGCCTGAATTCAAAGGGAAAACGGCATACTTTGGTGGATTAGATAAAGCAAAATTTAGACAAAAGGTAACACCAGGCGACACATTAATTTTAGAGGTTGAACTTTTAAAAGTCCGCGCTTCTGCTGGAATGGGTAAAGGTGTGGCAAAAGTTAATGGAAAAAAAGTTGCCGAGGCTGAATTAACCTTTATGATTGGATAGGTGAAAAATGTTTTCGAAAGTATTAATCGCAAACCGCGGAGAAATCGCTGTTCGTATTATTCGTGCCTGTCGCGAATTAGGCGTTCAAACAGTTGCTGTTTACTCTGAAGCGGATCAAGAAGCGTTACACACACAGTTAGCAGATGAAGCCATTTGTATTGGACCGGCGAAAGCAACTGATTCTTATTTAAATGTTCAAGCTGTTTTAAGTGCAGCGATTGTTACCAATGCTGAAGCGATTCATCCAGGGTTTGGTTTCTTATCTGAAAATAGTCAATTTGCTTCAATGTGCGAAGAATGCAACATTACTTTTATCGGTCCTAAAGCAGAAACGATTGATGCAATGGGCAATAAAATAAACGCACGTCAACTGATGCAAAAAGCCAAGGTACCTGTTATTCCTGGGAGTGATGGCGTCATTGATTCTGTCGAAGAAGCGTTGACGATTGCTGAAGAAATTGGTTACCCAGTGATGTTAAAGGCAGCTGCTGGTGGTGGCGGAAAAGGAATCCGAAAAGTTCTTTCAAAAGAAGAGTTACCGAAACACTTTACTTCAGCGCAGCAAGAAGCCAAAGCCGCATTTGGTAATGATGATATGTATTTAGAAAAAATTATTTATCCAGCACGTCATATCGAAGTGCAAATTTTAGGTGATCAATATGGGCATGTGATTCACTTAGGGGAACGTGATTGCTCACTACAAAGAAATAATCAAAAAGTGTTAGAAGAATCACCATCGATTGCTATTTCTGAGGAAAAGCGTCAGATGTTAGGCGAAACGGCCGTTCGAGCAGCACAAGCTGTGCATTATGAAAATGCTGGAACCATTGAATTTTTGATGGATCCAGCTGGCGACTTTTATTTCATGGAAATGAATACCCGCATCCAAGTCGAACATCCAGTTACGGAAATGGTAACAGGGATTGATTTAGTCAAAGCACAATTAGAAATTGCTTCAGGTGAACCTTTAGGCTATACCCAAGAGGATGTTACCATGACTGGGCATGCGATTGAGTGCCGAATTAACGCTGAAAATCCTGCCTTTAATTTTGCTCCTTCACCAGGTAAAATTCAAAATCTCTTGTTGCCTAGTGGTGGAATGGGCTTGCGTGTAGACAGCGCTATGTATTCAGGGTATTCAATTCCGCCTTATTATGATTCAATGATTGCGAAAGTCATCGTACATGGTGAAAATCGTTTTGATGCCTTGATGAAAATGCAAAGGGCTTTAAATGAAATTGTAACAGAAGGTATTATTACGAATGCCGAATTCCAATTGGATTTAATTACACATGACAATGTTTTGACAGGTGACTATGACACAAGCTTTTTACAAGAAACATTTCTACCAAATTGGGAGCCAGAAAGCAATCATTAAAGAAAGAACGCCGCAAGAGCTCTCTTGCTTGGAAAGATCAGTGATCTTTTGAAAGGAGCTGAGCTCTTGCCGCTAAAATACGAGGAGTAAGCAAATGGCATTATTTAAAAAGAAAAATTACATTCGCATTAATCCAAATCGTGCTGATGCAAATGATGCATCAAAGAAGCCTTCTGTTCCAGATAATATGTGGGCAAAATGCCCTTCTTGTAAGCGAACACTGTATACAAAAGAAATGGGTGCAGAAAAAATCTGTCCGCATTGTGGCTATAGTTTTCGGATTGGTGCATGGGAACGATTAGCGATAACCGTCGATGAAAAAAGTTTCCACAATTGGGACAGTGAATTAGTGACAAAAGATCCACTAAATTTTCCTGGTTATCTTGAAAAAATTGAAAAAATGCAAGAAAAAACTGGGCTAGATGAAGCTGTCTTAACGGGAGAAGCAACAATTGAAGGACATGCTGTTGCAATTGGAATCATGGACGCTAATTTTATCATGGGCAGTATGGGAACGATTGTTGGTGAAAAAATCACACGCTTGTTTGAGCGGGCGACAGAAAAGCATTTACCAGTAGTGATTTTCACTGCATCTGGTGGTGCCCGTATGCAAGAAGGAATTTTTTCATTGATGCAAATGGCGAAAATTTCGGCCGCTTTGCAACGGCATAACAAAGCAGGCTTGCTGTATCTTACGGTATTGACTGATCCAACGACTGGCGGTGTTACCGCAAGTTTTGCGATGGATGGCGATATTATTTTGGCAGAGCCTCAGAGTTTAATCGGTTTTGCTGGCCGCCGTGTAATTGAACAAACGATTCGTCAAGAGTTGCCAGATGATTTTCAAAAGGCCGAGTTTCTTTTAGAACATGGTTTTGTAGATCAGATTGTGCCAAGAAATCTTTTGCGTCAACGATTGAGCGACTTGTTACGTTTACATTCTTTGGAAGGGTGGCGCTAACATGGAAAAGAAAACAGCCAATGATGTTGTTACCTTGGCAAGAGCCCAAGATCGTTTGACAACTTTAGAATATATAGAAGCCATTTTTGAGGACTTTTTAGAATTTCATGGGGATCGTTACTTTGCCGATGATTTAGCTGTAGTCGGTGGTGTTGCTACTTTGCAAGGTAAACCAGTTACAGTGGTAGGTATCCAAAAAGGTCGAAATCTACCAGAAAATATTGAACGTAATTTTGGTTCACCTAATCCTGAAGGGTATCGCAAAGCGTTACGTTTAATGAAACAAGCGGAAAAATTTAATCGCCCAGTCATTACCTTTGTGAACACTGCTGGTGCCTATTGTGGAATTGGTGCCGAAGAGCGGGGAGAAGGGGAAGCCATTGCGCAAAACTTGTTAGAAATGTCTGATTTGAAAGTGCCAATCATTTCAGTCATCATTGGTGAGGGTGGAAGTGGCGGTGCTTTAGCTTTAGCAGTCGCAGATGAAGTTTGGATGTTGGAACACACGATTTATGCGGTTCTTTCGCCAGAAGGTTTCGCCTCTATTTTGTGGAAAGATGGCAGTCGTGCGAAAGAAGCAGCAGAATTGATGAAAATCACAGCGACAGAGCTGAAGGAATTAGCTATTGTAGATAAAGTAATTCCAGAAGTTATGAACGGTCAGCCTCTGGAACAAGCAAAAATTAATCGCATGTTACAAAAAGCGTTCATTTCAAAATTAACTGAATTAGCTAAATTAGATACGGAAACGTTACTAGAAAAAAGATACCAACGTTTTCGCAAATATTAGAAGTTACTACTCATCAACGAACTTTTCAGGGGTTGATGGGTGGCTTTTTTTATTTTTTCTTTTATTTTACTTGTTCTTTTACAAGGAACGACCGTCCTTTATAGAAATTTTCAGTAAAATGCAGTATAATACAATAGGTAGAGACTGAAGCATAATTGTTTAGTTATGTTTCAGTCTCTTAAAATCGAAGAAACTACATAGTGTCAGTGAGAGGAGTCACGATGTTTTCAAAATATAAACCGACATGGATGATTGATGCGATTTATAAAATTACCCCCGCACAATTAAAAAAACTGGGGATTAAGGCAGTACTAACTGACTTAGATAATACGTTAATTGCTTGGAATAATCCTGATGGAACAGAAGAATTAAAAACTTGGTTATTAGAAATGAAAAATGCAGGAATTACCGTCCTTGTTGTTTCAAACAACAAAGACAGCCGGATTAAACGCGTTGTTGAAAAGTTTGACTTAGATTATGTAGCACGTGCCTTGAAACCAACTGCACGTGGCTTCAAATTAGCAGAAAAAAAATTAGGCTTGAAGCCATCTGAAATGTTAATGGTCGGCGATCAGATTATGACAGATATTCGGGGAGCTAACGCAGCGGGTATACGCAATGTTTTAGTTCAACCGATTGTCGATACAGATGGCTGGAATACTAGAATCAATCGGTTCTTTGAACGGAAAATTATGAAATACTTATCAAAAAAACATCCAGAAATGACATGGAGAGGCGGATTAGAATGACAGAGGCAATTCATTGTATTGGCTGTGGTGCGATTATCCAAACGGAAAATCCTCATGAATTAGGCTATACACCAAAAACAGCTTTCGAAAAAGGAATGGAAACAGGGGAAGTTTATTGCCAACGTTGTTTTCGCTTAAGACATTATAATGACATTCAAGATGTCCAATTAACAGACGATGACTTTTTACGTTTATTGAATGGTTTAGGAACAGAAGATGCACTGATTGTGAACGTAGTGGATATTTTTGACTTTAATGGCTCTCTTATTCCAGGACTACATCGTTTTATCGGAGATAATCCTGTGTTGTTAGTTGGCAATAAAGTGGATATTTTGCCTAAATCATTAAAAAAACCTAAAATGGTTCAATGGATGAGAGAACGGGCCCATGAAGCAGGATTACGCCCTGTTGATGTTTTACTAACAAGTGGCAAGAAACCACAAGAAATGCAAGAGTTATTAGATACGATCGAAAAATATCGTGAAGGCCGAGACGTTTATGTCGTAGGTGTGACCAATGTTGGAAAATCAACATTAATCAATCAAATCATTCAACAAACAGTGGGTGTTCAAGATGTGATTACGACATCACAATTTCCTGGAACAACGCTAGATAAAATTGAAATTCCATTAGACGATGGCCACTTCTTAATCGATACGCCAGGAATTATTCACCGTCATCAAATGGCACATTACCTAGGTAAAAAAGACTTGAAAATTATTGCACCGCAAAAAGAAATCAAACCGAAAGTTTACCAATTAAATGCTGAACAAACCTTGTTTTTAGGCGGCTTGGCTCGCTTTGATTATGTCCAAGGTGCTAAAAGTTCCTTCATTGCCTACGTTTCCAATGACTTAAATTTACACCGAACAAAAACAGCAACCGCCGATGCTTTTTATGAAAAACATGTTGGTGGCTTATTGCAGCCTCCACGTGCCGATGAAGTCGCTGAGTTTCCTGAATTAGTGCGCTTTGAATTTTCCGTGAAAGAAAAAACGGATATTGTGTTTGCTGGTCTAGGTTGGATTACTGTCACAGAACCTGGTGTAGTCGCTGGTTGGGCGCCTAAAGGTGTCGATGTTTTACGTAGAAAAGCATTAATTTAAATTTTAGAGAGAAGGCAAACAATTTGAAACTTAGAGGAAAACAAAAACGTTATTTACGTAGTCAGGCACACCATTTACAACCTATTTTTCAAGTAGGCAAAGGTGGTTTGAATGACGCAATGATTACACAAATTGATGAAGCGTTGGAAAAACGTGAATTGATTAAAATTACGTTATTACAAAATACAGATGAAGTAGCAGAAGAGGTTGCAGAAGAACTAACAGCAGCCATTCATTGCGATGTGGTACAAATTATTGGTCGCGTGTTGGTCTTATTCAAGCCATCAAGTAAAGAAAAATATCAAAAAATTTCAGCAGCAGTCAAAGAGATTTAATATTGGAGGGATGAACAATGGGAGAAAAAAGACAAGCGCGTCAAGGAGCGGACGTTCTCTTGCAAGAGGAACCGTTACGTTTTCAAACAAGAAAGCAAGTCGGCTTGTTAGGTGGTAATTTTAATCCCGTTCATTTAGCACATCTTGTCATGGCCGATCAAGTTCAAAATCAACTAGGTTTGGACAAAGTTTACTTAATGCCTACGTACTTACCACCACATGTAGACGAAAAGAAAACAATTAGCAGTGAACATCGGTTAGCGATGTTAGAACTAGCAGTGGCTGATAATCCCTGCTTAGATATTGAGCCAATTGAATTAATTCGCAAAGGCAAAAGTTACACGTATGATACGATGAAAGCTTTAAAAGAAGCCAATCCAGATACTGATTATTATTTTATAATTGGTGGAGATATGGTGGAATACTTGCCCAAATGGCATCGGATTGATGACTTACTCCATTTAGTTCAATTTGTCGGCATTCGGCGTCCTAATTATCCAACGGAATCTACCTATCCAATTATTTGGGTTGATGTTCCGCAGATGGCGATTAGTTCCACTTTGATTAGACAAAAAGTCAAAAGTGGTTGCTCAACACGCTATCTTCTTCCAGAGAATGTGATAAACTATATTCAAGAGAAGGGACTGTATCAAGATGAGCTGGATAACAAATTATGATGCTGCACAACGTGAATTATTAATGCAAAAAGTTCAAATGCAAATGAGTGAACGTCGCTTTCGCCATGTGTTAGGAGTCGAGGAAACAGCTGTGGCCTTGGCAGCGAAATATGGTGCCGATGAAGCCAAAGCCAGTATTGCTGCTTTGACGCATGATTACGCCAAAGAACGTCCAAACGATGAATTCGAGTTGATTATTCGCCGAGATGGTTTTGATTTGGCTTTATTAAACTATGGCAATGAAATTTGGCATGGCTTAGTTGGGGCGGATATTGTTCAACGGGAATTAGCCATTGATGACGAAGAAATCTTGCAGGCAATTCGTGTGCATACAACTGGGGCTGCTAAGATGAGCTTGCTAGATAAAATTATTTATGTCGCAGATTACATTGAACCAGGACGTGATTTTCCAGGTGTGAAAGAAGCCCGTGAAATTGCCCTTGTTGACTTAGATGCAGCGGTTGCTTATGAAACGAAACATACCTTGTTACATTTGATTGAACAAGAACATAAAATTTATCCAAAAACGTTAGAGACCTACAATCAATGGGTCGTTAATCAAAAATAAAAGAAGAAAGAATTACTAGGAGGGAACTATCATAGATAGCCAGAAAATTTTAGAAATTGCTGTCAAAGCAGCAGATTCAAAACGAGCAGAAGAAATTGTCGCATTAGACGTAAGAGAGATTTCATTATTAGCAGATTATTTTTTAATTTGCCAAGCCAATAGTGAACGTCAAATCAATGCGATTGTTGATGAAATTAACGAACAAGAAGCCAAAAATCAAGTAGAAGTCAAACGTGTGGAAGGTAAAGAAGGCGGAAAATGGATTTTAATCGATTTAGGCGATGTTATTGTCCATGTATTCCAATCTTCAGAACGTGCCTTTTACAACTTAGAAAAATTATGGTCAGATGCCCCAATGGTTGATCTAAGCGCTTGGGTCGACTAAAATGGCCTACGAAACGTTTGCTTTCGTCTATGACGAAGTGATGGACGAAAGCCTATACCAAAAATGGTTGGATTTTTCCAATCGTCATCTCCCACAAGGAACCCAACAAATTCTTGAAATGGCTTGTGGTACAGGCGCTTTAGCAGTTGATTTTGCGAAAAGTGGTTACGATGTGACGGCCTTAGACTTATCAGAAGAAATGTTGATGATTGCTAGTGAACGGGCCTTTGAAGAAGAAGTGCCAGTTCAATTTGTTCAGGGAAATATGCTAGATTTATCTGAAGTGGGACAATACCAAGCCATCACTTGTTTTTCTGATTCACTGTGCTACATGGCTAATCGCCAAGAAGTACAACAAGTGTTCGATGAAGTTTATCAAGCGTTAGAAGAGGAAGGAACGTTCATTTTTGATGTTCATTCTACTTACAAAATTGATTCAGTTTTTCCAGAATATAGCTATCATTATCAAACAGAAGAATTTGCTTTTCTATGGGATAGTTACGCTGGTGAAAAAGAACACAGCATCGAACATTTCTTAACATTTTTTGTGAAAGAACAGGAAACAGATGAGCACTTTGTTCGGTATGATGAATTGCATCAAGAACGAACCTATTCGTTAGATAACTATTTACGAATGTTAGAAAGTGCTGGTTTCATGAACGTCAAAGTTTATGCAGACTTTACAGATGAAGCACCAACTGAAACAAGTGAACGCTGGTTCTTTGTTTGTCAAAGAGATTAATAAGATTTGGCTTATGAGCTTGGGACAGCGCTTAAAAACGTTTGTCTCTTTGCTGATAAGTCCATTTTTTTATAACGGAGGTGGCTAGAGTGAAAGCCTGTGGCATTATCGTGGAATATAATCCCTTTCATAATGGACATCGCTATCATGCCCAACAAGCTCGCCAACAAAGCGGAGCTGAAGTAGTGATTGCTATAATGAGTGGAAATTTTTTACAAAGAGGAGAACCAGCCTTACTAGATAAGTGGGCCAGAGCAGAAGAAGCTTTGCAAAATGGTGTGGATTTAGTCATTGAATTGCCGACAGCTTGGTCGGTACAGTCTGCGGATTACTTTGCCAAAGGCGGTATAAAGTTATTGCAGGCGTTGCAATGTGAGAGCTTATGTTTTGGAACAGATAGTACAAGCGCAATTGATTATGCGGCTTTCGGACAGTTTGTCCAAGAAAACCAATCCTTAATTGATCAAACGTTCCACGCATTGACAGACAAACAATTGAGTTATCCACAAAAAATGACTGCTGTTTTTCGTCAAGTATATCCTGAAAGCAGGTTCGATTTTTCTTCGCCTAATCATATTTTGGGGATGAGTTATGCAAAGGAAAATGCCACGTATCCAACCCCGATGACGCTCTACCCAATTGCTAGAAAACAAGCGGGCTTTCATGATGCAACGATTTCTGGGAAAGTTGCTAGCGCCACGGCGATTAGGCAAAGTGTTTTTCAACAAGAAATAACGCAAGTGCTGCCAACGGTGCCTTCTATAACCGCACAACATTTACAAACACAAGCAATGATTTCATGGGAAAACTATTGGCCCTTCCTAAAGTATAAAATTGTTCAATCCTCGTTAGAAGAGTTACAAGCCATTTACCAAATGACGGAAGGACTTGAATATCGACTAAAAGATCAAATTCAAGCAGCAGGTTCTTTTCACGAATTAATGGAACGTATGAAAACGAAGCGTTATACTTGGACAAGATTGCAACGATTAGCAACCTATATATTGTTAAATATGACCAAAGAAGAAGTTGAAACTGTTTGGCAAGACAGCTATCTCCATGTGCTAGGATTTACGCCAAAGGGACAAGCTTATCTAAAAGAAACCAAAGCACAAATTCAATTGCCGGTAATTTCCAAAGTATCTAAAGAAAACCGCGCTATGCTTTCGTTAGATATTCGCGCCAATCAACTATATCAGATGGGAGATTCTTCTTTAAAAGAACAAAATTTTGGTCGGTTTCCCTTACGATTTTCGCCAGATACCTAAAAAATACTTAACAAAAATCAGTTTCCCCAGTATAATAAACAAGGGATAAGATACTAACAACAAATCAGAGAAAGCGAAGTGAGAATATGGGCCGTAAATGGGCAAATATTAAAGAGAAAAAAGCTGCCAAAGACGCAAACAATAGCCGTGTTTATGCAAAATTCGGGATTGAAATTTACGTAGCAGCGAAGTCAGGAGACCCTGATCCTCATGCAAACCAAAAATTACGGTTTGTAATCGAACGCGCCAAAACATACAATGTACCAAAACATATTATTGATCGCGCTATTGAAAAAGCAAAAGGTTCAGCAGATGAACAATATTCTGAATTACGCTATGAAGGATTTGGGCCAAATGGTTCAATGGTCATTGTTGATGCTTTAACAAACAACGTGAACCGAACAGCAGCAGATGTGCGGGCCGCATTTGGTAAAAACGGCGGAAACATGGGTGTCAGCGGTGCTGTTTCCTACATGTTTGATAATACAGGTATCATTGGCTTTGCTGGTGACGATGCGGATGAAATTTTAGAATACTTAATGGAAAAAGACATTGATGTTCGCGATGTTGTTGAAGAAGACGGTCAAATTATCGTTTACACAGAACCAGAAGATTTCCACCATGCACAAGAAGCGTTAAAAGAAAAAGGCATTGAAGAATTCACGGTTACTGAGTTAGAAATGGTTCCACAAAACGAAGTAACATTAGAAGGCGACGATTTAGCGAACTTTGAAAAAATGTTAGACGTTTTAGAAGATTTAGAAGATGTTCAAAAAGTCCATCATAATGTAGATTTACCTGAATAATCCATTTGTTCGTTTATTTGAAGATTTAGAAAGAGGTCGGGACAGAAGTGTTTAACTCCGAGAAATAAGAAGGAATTTCCGAAAATTGTTCTTTAATTTTTGGAGACCAAGTAGGTATTGTTCATCATCGAATCACTACGTTCTTCGTGATTCTCAACAATTTCGGCTTATTTCCGAAGGACCTTCAACTCTTAGCGCTTTAGCTCTTAGAAGTTGTTGAGATCGGAGCAACGCGTAGTGTTGCTTCTGTTCCCGCCGTTTATTAGTTTTTGAGCGTGGAGCAAAAATCCAAAGTGATTTTTGTCCCACGCTCTTTTTTTCATATAATACATAGAAAAAAGAAAGTTGATTGATAGGTCCATGTGACACAAAGCATTCAATGACAGGATTAACTTTTGTCTGTTCCATAAATATTTGTCTAAACAGTTGAATTAATAGTACAATAGTCTAGTAAGATAGATCATTGAACGGGGTGAATAGGCGTGAAAAAGGGAATGTTAGCGTTTTTTGTCGGGCTAGCGGTTTTATCATTAACTGCTTGTCGGGAACCAAAAGAAAAGAAAGTAACCGCTTCAACTGAGGCATTCTCTAAAGTTGAAGAGACGAATGAAAAAACGAGTGAAACAATTGATAAGACAAATGAACAAGCGAGCAGCAGTATCGAGTCTAACGAATCAGTGAAAAATGAAGAGCCGACAGCTGATGAAAACAATAGTCAGCTAACTGTAGCTGATTTAGATACTACAGCGATTAATGCTGGCGATTTTACTACTTTAGCTGGAACATGGAAAAATGGTAAAGGAGAGAGTTTGATCATTCATCCTGATGGTAGTACAAATACCGGAGGAATGATTACGAAGGATTTACCTACTGATGAGTCGCGACCAATTACAAGCTTAAGTATTAGGTGGGGGCCTACTGGTGCTGCGTTATTATTATATAAAATTGGTGTTGAAAATCCTAACGGCGACCAATCGGATAAGACGAAACCACGATTGTTAATTACTCAAGATAGTGGAAATTATCCTGCGGAAGAGTATTACTATCGTTCTTCTGAAGAGGAAAATCAAGACCAAAATGAAGAGGCAAAAATCATCGATACACAAGAAAAAGCAGAGACATATATTAGAAAGACATTGACTGATGCAGAAAATAATGATACGAACCTTGGATTTTTGGGTATGAATGGAAATGACTTCTTTTTTAGAGCCCAATCGAAACAGATGGTTGCAAATGGAGGGACAGGGACTGTCGGTTTTTACAGAGTATCACCACAAGGAGCAGTCAGAATAACGGATGCACGAGGCAACTAAAGATAGTCTCGTGGCAATCTATTTAATTCCTATAAAAGTAGCAAAATAAGAATGAAATGATCACAAAATCTTCACATTTAGTTTGTAAGATATAAGCATATCAACAAACAACCTTAACAACACAAAACACTTTTTCATTTTTAACTCCTTTCCCGTCCTTACCCAAAGGGCGGGTCTTTTTTTGTGTAAAACTATTCGCTCAAGATACCAAAAAGCCAGCTTGTAGTAAGCTGGCTTTTAACTCTTTACATGTTGGCGCTTGTAGACACGAGATAATAATTAAGGTGTTGGAACAGTTGGTGAATAGTTCGTTTTTCGACCATAAAGTTCTTGTGTCGCCGCCGAGATATACGCAGATGAATCTTTTCCTGGGAGGTTATACATTAGATAGATACCATATTGCTCCGCTTTTGTACGTTTAGCATATTGCGCAGCTAGATTTTGATTGACACCAACTTCAACGGCAGAAGCACCTAAACGAGAAGCAGGCATCCCCGTAATTTGTGGCGGATTCCAGGTACTATAATAAGGGTTCCAAGCATAATCAATTAAAGAACTCATTTGAGGATTAGCTGAAGAGTTCGCAGCCGCTGGTCCAATATTATAAAAAGTAATTAATTTATCATTGCCTAAGCGATTTCTTAAGGCTTGAAGTAACCAAATGAACGAAGAATTATTTGGTTGAGGTGTCCCATTTTTTCCGTATTCAGCATACTCATCATCAAAATCAATACCATCTAAATGATACGTATTAACGACTTGTTCTAATTGAGCTGCAAAGGCATCCGCACTTTCGTAAGTTGGGAAGTTAGCAAAGCCAGCACCTTCATGGTTGCCTAAAATAGACAATAGGACTTTAGTGCCGCGTGCTTGAACTGGACGAATTTGTGTTTCAGCTTCGTTTAAAGTTTGTTGGACCCGTTCATTTAGATATAAGTAAGGTTTTTTATTGACCGTATCATAATTAATATTGGCTGCAAAAATAATCCCCATATCAAAAGCAGGTTGATTGGTTCCAGCTAAAGTATATTTTCCCACATTGTTAAAATCGTGGTTATTTACTTCTACATACATGACTGTTTTAGGTGTAACAGTTGATGCTGCTTGTACTTCAAATGCAGGTAGTGCAAACAGTAACCCGCCGACTAAAAGTATCAAACTTAAAAAAGTTGAAATAATCCCTGTTTTCTTGTTAAAAAAATGAGTGCTCAATTGATGCCCCATAACTTTCTCCTCCTATAAAATAAATATTATTTGTAAGCGCTAACAAAGATATGTTATCATTTTTATAATTTAAACACAAGAAGAAGAGAACAAAAGTGAGCAAATCCACAGAATAAAAAAGCGTCCTTCGCAAAATGGTCTTGCGAAGGACGCTCTTTTACCAATCAAAGAGTAAGGCATAGCCTAAAGAAAGCAGCTCTCGACCAAAATTTTTGATATCTTTTGGAAAAGAAGAAGCCGCAGTGATGCCTGAAACATTTGAGATGCCTGCTCGCTTGGCTAAAAGTTGCGAGCGGTACATGTGAAAGTCACTAGTAACAATCACTAGCCGTTTAAAAGAAAGGAGTTTTTCTGAATTGACAATATTTTCTTTGGTGCGTGTGGCACGATTTTCTAAGAGAATCTGTTTTTCTGGAACACCTTTATTTAGCAAGTATTGTTTCATAACCGCGGCTTCCGTAGCCGGCTCATCTGCTCCTTGCCCTCCGCTAACAATAACGGGTGTCTCGGGGTGTTGTTTAATATAGGGGATAGCCACATCTAACCGAGCTTGCAAAACACGGCTGGGCAGTGCGGTTTCTTTAGACGTTCCTAAAACACGGGCCCCTAAAATTAAAATAGCATCTGGTTTATCGGTGGGTTGCGTATTTTTGCCAGTAAAAATAAGTAGACCTAAAATCAAAAGAATACAAAAGCCAAAACTGACAATGGATAAACTTGTTATTTTTAACCAATGCATGAAACATCCCTCCTTGTAATGTTAGTGTATACGAAGTACCATAGAAAAAGCGATAGAAAACAAAAGACTTATAAAAAAATCTATGTTTTAATAGAAACTTTTGAAGAGAGGGAGCGAGTGAATGCGTACAGAAGAAGAAATGTTTCAACTTATTATGGATGTAGCAAAACAAGAAGAACACATTCGAGCCGTGGGAATGGTGGGTTCTCGCACGAATGTGAAAGCGCCAAAAGATAGTTTTCAAGATTTCGACATTGTTTATATTGTAGAACCATGTGCTGAGTTTTTTGAAACAGCAACGTGGACAGCAAAATTTGGACAACCATTAATTATGCAACGTCCCAAGGAAATGACCTTATTTCCCACAGAACCGAAGACGCGGGAAACATTTTTAATGTTATTTGAAGATGGCCAACGTATCGATTTAACGTTGTGTCCTCTCGCAGAAAAAGATAATTGGCATGAAGGCGATTCTTTAGCAATTATCTTGTTAGACAAAGATGAAAGTTTGCCGCCTTTACCTGTAGCATCTGATAAAAATTATACAGTAACAGTTCCGAATCAGCAGCAGTTTAACGATTGTTGCAATGAATTTTGGTGGGTTAGTACGTATGTAGTTAAGGGGCTTTGTCGGAATGAACTATTTTACGCTGTCACACATCTCTATGAATATTGTCAGCAGGAACTGTTGCGCTTGCTTTCTTGGCAAGCGGCTTGGCAGGAACCGAAGCCAATTTCTGTTGGGAAACAATTTAAGTATCTGAGAAATTATGTCACTCCTGACACGATGGATCAATTAGCATCGTTGCTGGATTTTTCTAGTAAAGAAGCTTGTTGGAACAGCTTAATAAAGACACAAGCCTTTTTTGACGTCGTCGCTCAGGATTTTGCTAAAATGGCCCAGTTTACGTATCATTTACAAGAAGCAAAAAAAGTCACAGAGTATACAAATTCTTTAAGATTAAAGGATTTACAAGGAAAATAAGCTGAAAACAACGTAAAAATAGTGTATAATTGAAAAAATTAATCTGCGAGAGAAAGGGAACCTTTTTTGATTGTAGATCACCGCAGTTGTTTGTTGCCTAGTCTCTAAGAAATAAACCTAAAATTATTGATATAAAGGATGAACAAATGAAAAAAGAAGAAATGCAAATGCGTAATACACGTCGTCAAAAATCAGGAAAAAATAATAAAAAGAAAGTAATTATTACTTCTTTGGTTGGACTAGCTCTGGTTGCTGGGGGCAGCTATGTTTATTTTCAAAGTCACTTTTTACCAACCACAAAAGTAAATGGAGTTTCTGTAGGCTGGTTAAATGTAAATGCTGCAGAAGAAAAATTAGCGCAAGTTAATCAAACCGAAGAAGTTGTGGTTCAAACGGGGACAAAAGAAGAAAAAATTCAACTTCCTAAAAAATACCAATTGGATCAAAAATTTTTAAAAGACCATTTACACAGTAGCAAGGTGAAGCTACCGTTAAACGAGGCATTCAAAAAAGAACTAGAAGCCAAATTAGCAACTTTGAGTTTTCCAGAGGGGAAACCAAGCAAAAATGCGAGTATCCGTCGAGGCAATGGTACTTTTGAAATTGTTCCCGAAGAAAAAGGCACAGTAGTGGACACACAGCGCTTAAATCAGCAGATTATTGCGGATGTTGAAGCGGGAAAAGGCAACTATCAATACAATGCCAAAGATTTTTATAAAGCCCCTGAAATTACAAAAGAGGATCAAACGTTAAAGGCAACATTGACAACGCTCAATAACAAGTTAAATAAAACAATTACAGTTGATATTAATGGTGAAAAAGTAGCCTTTGATAAAACACAAATTCAAAACGTGCTGAATGATGATGGCACAATCAACAAAGAAAAACTAACTACTTGGGTGACACAATTAGAAACAACATATGGTTCTGCTAATCAACCAGTTTTATTTACAGATGTTCACGGTACGACACGTCGTTTTAAAAACAATGGAAGTTATGGCTGGTCGATTGATGGGGCCAAAACGCAAGAACTACTAGTAAACGCGCTGAATAGCCAAGAACAAATGAATGCAATCACTGCTCCGTTGGTTGGCGATACCAAAGAAAATAGTAAAATTGCCAATAATTACATTGAAATTGATTTAAAAGATCAAAAAATGTATTGTTTCATTGATGGCAAAAAAATAGTCACCACAGATGTCATTACTGGCAGATATAACAAAGGAACCGCAACAGTACCAGGATTCCATACAATTTTATATCGGACAACCGATGTGAATTTAGAAGGTCAAATGCTCGATGGTTCTCGATACAGTGTGCCAGTAAAATATTGGATGCCGTTATTAAGTCAAGGGGGCGTTGTCACACAAATTGGGATTCATGACTCCGACCATAAATTGGATAAGTACGGAGATAAAGAAGCCTTTAAAACCGATGCTGGTAGTAATGGCTGTATCAATACGCCAGGAACAGAAGTTTCAAAAATCTTTGATGTATCCTATGACGGAATGCCGGTAATTATTTACGGACATATCTATGATGATGCACCAGGTGAATTTGATAAACCTGTAGATTACGGCGAAGAAGTATAAAAAGAGATATTAGGCAAGACCGTACTTTGGTCCAGCTGTGTATCTGAAAAGTAAAAATTGGAGACGTCAACCGTAACGACTGACGTCTCCAATTTTTTATTGACAAGCGTCATAACCCGCTCTATGATACAAACAGAACAAGCAATTTAAATTGGGGGAACGAAGATGCCATTTGTACATGTAGAATTAATTGAAGGCCGCACAGAAGAACAGTTAACTAATATGGTCAAAGATATTACAGAAGCTGTGTCAAAAAACGCTGGTGCACCAAAAGAGAATATCCATGTGATTGTCAATGAATTGAAAAAAGACCGCTATGCACAAGGCGGCGAATGGAAAAAATAAGTTTTCAGAGAATTTCTGTTGAATCACTTGCTTTTTCTGAAAATAAGTGGTTAAATAAGTGCATAAATGATTGATGAGAAAGACAACTGAACTTGCCCGCGATCTATTAGAGAGGAAAATCTTGGCTGAAAATTTTCCAGATTGGCACAAGGGATGACCACTTTCGAAACCTTTGTTGAAACAAAGGCGGTCGCACCGTTAACACGCTAGAGGAACACAGATTATTTGTGTTCAAAATTAGGTGGAACCACGATATTTTCGTCCTAGTATTCGTTAGAATACTAGGACTTTTTGTTTTTTAACAAGGGGAACAGGTGGCTGTTTCGTTTCATTGTGAAAAACAGGAACACAATGAAACGCTTCAAATCAAAAAAATTAAAAGGAGAGAATTTTATTATGTCTATTCACATTACTTTTCCAGATGGCGCTGTTAAACCGTTTGATTCTGGGGTTACAACATTTGATGTTGCTAAAAGCATTAGCAACAGTTTAGCCAAAAAAGCTTTAGCTGGTAAATTCAATGGTGTTTTAATCGATTTAGATCGTCCTATCGTAGAAGATGGTTCGCTTGAAATCGTGACACCTGATCATGAAGATGCTTTAGGAATTTTACGTCATTCATCAGCTCATTTAATGGCTAATGCCTTACGCCGTCTTTTCCCTAACATTAAATTTGGCGTAGGTCCTGCGATTGATTCTGGGTTCTATTATGATACAGATAATGGAGAATCCCCTGTGACAGCGGAAGATTTACCTGCAATTGAAGCCGAAATGATGAAAATTGTGAAGGAAAATAACCCAATCGTTCGTAAAGAAATCTCACGTGCAGAAGCGTTAGAATTATTTGCTGATGATCCTTACAAAGTTGAATTAATTACAGATTTGCCAGAAGATGAAATCATCACTGTCTATGATCAAGGCGATTTTGTCGATTTATGTCGTGGCGTTCACGTCCCTTCAACAGGACGGATTCAAGTCTTTAAACTACTTTCAGTGGCTGGTGCTTATTGGCGCGGAAACTCTGACAATCACATGATGCAACGGATTTACGGCACTGCCTTTTTCGATAAAAAAGATTTAAAAGAATTTATCAAAATGCGCGAGGAAGCCAAAGAACGTGACCACCGTAAATTAGGAAAAGAATTAGATTTATTTATGGTTTCACAAGAAGTTGGTTCAGGGTTACCTTTCTGGTTACCAAAAGGCGCAACCATTCGTCGTACAATTGAACGTTATATTGTGGACAAAGAAATTAGCTTAGGTTACCAACATGTGTATACACCAATTATGGCAGATGTGGAATTATACAAAACATCTGGTCACTGGGATCATTACCATGAAGATATGTTCCCACCAATGGATATGGGCGATGGCGAAATGCTGGTATTACGTCCAATGAACTGTCCACACCATATGATGGTTTATAAAAATGACATTCATAGTTACCGCGAATTGCCAATTCGAATCGCTGAATTAGGGATGATGCACCGCTATGAAAAATCTGGCGCATTATCAGGGTTACAACGTGTTCGTGAAATGACTTTAAACGATGGCCATACTTTTGTTCGTCCTGACCAAATTAAAGACGAATTTAAACGTACTTTGGAGTTAATGGTGGCAGTCTATGCTGACTTTAACATTACGGATTATCGTTTCCGCTTAAGCTATCGTGATCCAAATAATACAGACAAATATTTTGATGATGATGCGATGTGGGAAAAAGCGCAAGCGATGTTAAAAGCTGCCATGGATGAATTAGAATTAGATTACTTTGAAGCAGAAGGCGAAGCTGCCTTTTACGGTCCGAAGTTAGATGTTCAAGTAAAAACAGCTTTAGGAATGGAAGAAACATTATCAACCATCCAATTAGACTTCTTATTACCAGAACGTTTTGACTTAACTTATGTTGGCGAAGATGGCGAAAATACACATCGCCCAGTTGTTATCCACCGTGGTATTGTCTCAACAATGGAACGATTTGTGGCTTACTTAACAGAAGTTTACAAAGGCGCTTTCCCTACTTGGTTAGCACCAATTCAAGCAACTATTATCCCAGTTTCTGTAGAAGCGCATTCTGAGTATGCTTATGAAATCAAAGAACGTTTACAAGCACAAGGCTTACGTGTTGAAGTCGATGATCGTAACGAAAAAATGGGCTACAAAATTCGGGCCTCTCAAACACAAAAAGTACCTTATCAATTAGTGGTCGGGGACAAAGAAATGGAAGATGCAACGGTGAACGTCCGTCGTTATGGAAGCAAAGAAACGTCTGTCGAAGATTTATCAATTTTCATTGACAGCATGGCTGCTGAAGTTCACAATTACAGCCGTTAAAAAAAGAGAAAAAGTCAAAAGGACTTCTGAATTCAGAAGTTCTTTTGACTTTTTTCAACAACAAAATAATTAAATATTTCCTTAGAGCTGGGAATAATCCTGATTTTTTGACTATTTTTTGTTACAATGAGAATGCGAAACTTTTTAGTGAAGGGACTAGAGGTATGAAGAAAAACTCATTTATAGATAAAATAAAAAAAACAGATGCCGCAGCAAAGAGTCAACGAGGTAGAAAGCCACATATTCCTTTTCGATTGAACTTATTATTTTTTGTGATATTCACTTTATTTGTTTCATTAATTGTTCGTTTAGGGTATTTACAGATTGTAGAAGGAGAAGAGTTTAACAAAAAAATCACTGCCAATTCTTCACTACAAATCACGACACCATCCCCTCGAGGACAAATTTATGATTCACAAGGAAAAGTCTTGGTTTCTAACAAAGCCAATTTAGCAATCACATACACACGAGGAAAAAATATTGAAGGAAAAGATATTTTACCGATTGCGAATAAAGTCAACGAACTTATTAACGTTCCAGTTGATCCAAACTTAACGGATCGTGATAAAAAAGATTATTGGTTAGCGAATCCTGAAAATTTAAAAGCAGCCCAAGCCCGTTTAACCGATCAAGATAAAGAAGATGAAAAAGGCAACAAAATTACGGACGAAGGCACATTATATGCCAAAGCAGTTGAAAAAGTCACCCCTGAAGAAATTGCGTTTGATGACCGAACCTTACAAGCAGTAACGATTTTTAAACGAATGAATGCCGCGTCACAAATGAACACGGTCTTCATCAAGAATGAAGGGGTAACAGAAGGTGAAATTGCGACAATTGGTGAACACACAGCGGAAATATCAGGTGTTTCAACAGGGACTGATTGGACGCGTGATTATTCTCAAAGTGGTGCATTACGTAGCCTGTTGGGTACCGTTTCAACTGAAAAACAAGGATTGCCAGCCGAAGAAGTCGATGAATATTTGAAAAAAGGCTATGCACGAAATGACCGTGTTGGAACTAGCTATTTAGAAAAACAATATGAAGACGTTCTACAAGGTAAAAAAGCAAAATCAGAAGTCGTTTTAGACAATAACGGAAAGATTGTTTCACAAACCCCAATTTCCAAAGGGGAAAAAGGCTCCAACTTAAAATTAACGATTGATTCAAATTTCCAAAACAAAGTTGATGAAATTTTACAACGAAACTATTCACAAATAGTCAAAACCATTGGACCATACTCAGAAAATGCGTATGTCGTTGCTATGAACCCTCAAACAGGAGCTATTTTAGCGATGTCCGGATTTCATCATGATTTAGCAACTGGAGAAGTCACACCTAATCCTTTAGCACCTATTTTGAATTCTGAAGTTCCTGGATCAGTTGTGAAAGCAGGTACTTTAACAGCCGGTTATGAAACAGGCGTCATTAAAGGCAATGATGTTTTAACAGATGAAGCTATTTTACTAGCAGGTAGTAATCCAAAAGCTTCTTGGTGGAATGCTTCTGGCGGAACAACCATGCAATTAACTGCGGAGCAAGCGTTAGAATATTCTTCGAATGCCTATATGATGAAATTAGTCTTTAAAATGATGGGTGTGAATTATTATCCCAATATGATTTTCCCTTATGAAGTAGGAGATGACACTGTCTTTAAAGAATTAAGAAAAGCTTTTGCAGAATATGGTATGGGAACGAAAACTGGAATTGATATACCAGGAGAAACAACAGGAATTCAAAACAAGGACTTTAAGGATTCGTCATCTGCGCCACAAGGCGGTAATCTTCTTGACCTATCTTTTGGGCAATATGATACCTATAGCGCGTTACAATTAGCACAGTACGTTTCCACTGTCGCAAATAATGGCATCCGCGTACAACCCCATGTGGTAGAAGGAATCTATGGCAATGATGAAAATGGAGCTTTAGGAAAAATTTTAAAAGAAATTGAACCAAAAGTTTTGAATAAGGTGAATATTTCTGAAGACCAGATAGGAATTCTTCAACAAGGTTTCTATAATGTGGTAAATGGAACTAGTCCTTTTACAACTGCACGTGGTTTAAAATCAGACAAGTTTTCGATTGCTGCTAAAACAGGGACCGCCGAAACGCAAGCAACAGATGCTAATGGAGTAAACCATACAACGGTTAATAGTAACTTGGTGGCTTATGCGCCGTACGAAAATCCTGAAATTGCAATTAGCGTTGTTTTACCACACTTAAATGATGAATCTTCCAAACCAAATCAAACGATTGCCAAAGAAGTTTTAGAAGCGTATATGGAAATGTACAAAAAATAAAATTTGTAAAGTAGTTCTACTTTACAAATTTGCCCAAAAGGGTAGTCAAATGACAAAAAAAATGGTATGATATTCAAGTCTAAGAAATCTCTTGGAAAGATCAATTATTAGTAGGAGGGGAAAACATGCGCGTAAACATCACTTTAGAGTGTACTTCTTGTAAAGAACGTAACTACTTAACAAATAAAAATAAACGTAACAATCCTGATCGTTTAGAAAAACAAAAATATTGCCCACGTGAAAGAAAAGTTACTTTACACCGTGAAACTAAATAATTTAGTTAGATAGAGCCTAGAATCCTTGTTGTGTAAGGGTCTAGGCTTTTTATCTATTGATTCATTACATGTTCATTTGTAGATGGAATGTAGAGGGAGGATTACCCAAGTTTGGCTGAAGGGGACGGTCTCGAAAACCGTTAGGCGAGTAACATCGTGCAAGGGTTCGAATCCCTTATCCTCCGTACCGAGAAGCAGTTGAGTTATTAGTTGCAAATAAAACGACAGAGACGTACACTTAAAGTAGAAAAATACTTAAGAAGAGGTGTCTATTATGTCAAACTATGAAGAAAAAGAAGCGCAAGCATTAGCAAAAATTGCCGACGTTTTGAACAAATTGGATGCAAGTTTAGAAGAGTTGGGCTCGCTAGATGAGGATACAAAAAAACATAGTATGAAGAAATGGATTGTTGAAAAAAAAGCCATTCATGAGATTAAAAAAATTGCACACGAAGCTGGTAAGTATGACAAGTATGATGAAAAAGAATTAGAAAAAGAAATGGATCTGTTGGAAAAGTTTATGTAAAAAAGCGCTAGCTTTTGTTCAACAGTTATTTAATTTTGAGTCTAGAATTAATCGTTTTGATTTTTTCTAGGCTTATTTTTTATGAAGTAAGCAAATCGTATCGGGAGAGGTATTGAATTAAGAAATAAAGCATGTATTGATTCAGAAAAAAAGTTGTAGTAAAATGTTCGTCACAACTACTTTTCTTCTGATTTCATAGAAGGAAAAGTTGGAATAATGAATTGAGAAGAGTCGATTTTTAGGAGATGATTTTAGGTGACTTTTTATCAATTATTGCAGTTAGATCCATTTATTTTAAAACAAAAAATTCATCAAGCGGACACTAAAAAACAGCGGAGATATTTTTGGCGCGCCTTGTTAATAAGGGATATCTTATTAGTTTCGTTTGCGATTTTATGGGTGTCGACGATTACTTTTTTCTTTGGAAAAGCTATAGCGCCTTTTTCAATTGTATTATTTTGTTTGCTGTTGAGTATCCGTTTCGTCTCATATGGCTACAGGGAAAAACAGGCCTTGCTTAGTTTAGGAATCGTGTTAACAATTCTAGGTGTTAGTCCACTAATTTCACTGATTTCTGTATCATTTTTACAATGGGGTCTTCATTTTATCTGCTTGCTGGCATTGTTTTTCTTAACTGGTAAAAACCCTAAAATGGGTAATCCTGGCTTGTATACGTTCTCCTACTTATATTTAGTTGGCACGGTTCACTATCAATCGTTTCAGCAATTAGAACAAACTTTCTTTGTATTAGTGTTTGCTTATCTACTTTTAGCTTTTGTTTATCATGTGAAACATAAAAAATTGGATCAAGATATTACTTTTATACAGATGGTTACAGAAAATGGTTTTTTTAATCAAAGAAATATTTGGTTTGGTTATTACGCTTTAGGCATTAGCTTATTACTTTTTATAGGAACGCACCTTCAGATTGACCGCTTTATGTGGGCAACATTTGCTAGTTCGTCATTATTTTCTGGGTATGATACGTTTAAATTGTCTGAACGAGCCAAAGAACGAATAATAGGGGTCGTTATTGGTTCTCTAGTATCGGCTATCTTGTTATTTTATTTACCAACGAACCTACTTGGTATTTTAGGTGGACTTTGTTTAGGTTTATGCACATCTTATAAAAGTAAAACGATTTTCAATTGTGTTGGTGCTATCATGGCAGCTTCTATGATATTTGGGCTAGAAACAAGTCTTTACTTAAGAATTTTGTTAAATATGTTGGGGCTAGCTTACGGTTTGCTTTATCATTTTGTCTTTGTAAAAACTATGTCCTATTGCAATCGCAAAGAGTGGCTGAAATTGTCTGAATAAAAGGAGCCTAACATTCTTTCTTGAAAGAATGTTAGGCTCCTTTTATTTTTAAATAGAATCATTGACTATATTTTTTGTAAATAAGAGTTTAAAAGTGGCAGAAGCTGGTTACTAATTTGGCTACCAAATGGCTACACAGGATAGTATAGGTAAGGTATAGGTAAGGATAGTATAGGTAAGTATAAAGTAGGATATAAACAAATGAATTCAGTGAACACAAGTTACGTAGTAAAATTGTATTTTTGAAAGATAAGTAGAAGTAATTTCATATTGGGAATTTATTGGGAAATTTTAGTATAGTCAACATGATAAATTAGTAGTATAAAGAATCTCTGAAAATGAATTATCAACGCTATAGATGCTTGTTTATATAGCTAAGTTTTCAGAAATAGAATGTTCAATATCTTTAAATCAAGTTAAGTATATTTAAGTGGAAAAACAGAATCGCTTAAATCTAAGAAAAAGAATAAGTTTTGTCATTATAGATCGCTTAAGGAGTGGTCTATTTTTGTATATAAAATAATCTAGGAGGTGGACAGTTATTGATAAAAGGGAAAAATAGGAGAGGTACAAACGAATAAGTTAGATTTTGAAAATGAATGTGATCAAAAATAAGAGTAGATGGATAAAAGGAATACATGGAGGATGAACATACTATTTCTATTATCTGTAAAAGTTCTACAAATAAAATATTAAGTGGTTAGAGGAGAGGTACAATGAAAGCTGGAATAAAAAAACATATTCGACAATTATTATGGGATTATCAACATATTGAAAAAAAATTACAAGAGTACGAGGATGTTATGTTAATGAATCGTAATCCTTTTTTAGAATACCCTGTAGAGCAACCAACTGAAAAAATAACTATCAGTCAAATTGCATTTCATAAATTATTTTTACAAACGGTAGAAGATATCTTAGCTGATTCTACAAGGGATGTACAGGATATCTTTTTAGTGAAATATAAAAATGGTTATCCATATAAAAAGAATGAATTTGTTGCTTGTGAGACGTTTTTGAGCGAGTCTACAATTGCTCGACGAGATACAGAATTTATCCATGAAATTGCTTATCGACTGGGTTGGTACGAAATTTGACAAAACGAAACAGGTCAATTCAACTATACTAGGTTTATGAACATATGTTCGCCGTGGACGCACGGAATAATGATTTAAGGAGGTAAATATAAGTGGTAAAAACAATTGGAGAAGTACGTAGTTACCTAGATAGTCTTATTGGAACAATAACTATTGATAAGTCAGACCGTTCTCTTGATGGCCAATGCGTAAGTTTAATTAAGAATTTACTAGAATTTCTCGGAGCACCTAATCCATATGCTGCAAGAGGACATGCAAAAGATATTCCGTCTACGTATGTTCCTCAAGGTATTGCGAAAACAGGCTTAGGAACACTAAATATAGCAGTTAATCGCTATGGCGGTAGCGGATACGGACACGTTTGGGTAAAAATTGGTTCTGATAGTTGGCAAGCAAATTGGGCTGGCAGACCCGTAAAGAAAAATGTTGGTGAAGATCCTATTACAGACATTTTAAATTTAGATCAATGGATTTCAACAGGTAGTAATCCGGTTGATGAAGAAAAAGCTACGACCTTAGGATCAAATGGGGAAGCGCTAATTAAAAAATTTGAAGATTGTCGACTTACAGCCTATGATCTTGGCGATGGTATGATTACTATTGGTTGGGGGCACGCTGAACCAAAAGGGCAAACAAGATTAATCCCAGGAGTAACTAGATGGTCACAAGTGCAAGCAGATAGTCAGTTTTGGAAAGATATAAAAGTTTATGAAAGTGCAGTAAATAGCTACTTTATCCGTTCTTTTAATCAAAATCAATTTGACGCAATGGTAAGTTTTACTTATAACAATGGTACGGGAGTATTTGCAAATTGGAATTGGGATAGAAATGCTTCTAATAGCTATATCACTGAATCATTTGCAAATTATATTAATAAAGGAACTGAATATGAGGAAGGATTGCGGCGACGTCGTCAAGAAGAAATTAACTTATTTAATAAACCAGTGAGTAATGAAGATTCTAGTTCGATACTAAATACAGAGGAGGAAGATGAAATGATTAAATTAACAGTTGTAGAAGGACTATATAAGGGAACAAAAGGCTATCTATATAATGGTCGATTTATCGTAGGTGGAAATACGGGAGACTATAACATTGTTTATCAAAAATTAAGATTGATGGAATCACAAGGTAAAATTAAACCAATCAATGATGATATTAATACTGCTGAATACGAAAAATTAATTAACATTTTCCCATCTTACAAAAATTCTAAATAATTGAGTAAAACAATCTTGATAAAGTTATTTAAGTTCTATTCAACAAATTTACTTAAGTTGTAATTTAAGTTTTTTTAAGCACAATATCTTGTGCGCGCTGGCTTATTATTCAATTTTTTTATGGTCGATGTATTTTCTAAATAGTATATTGTAATTAATAGACGGCAATGCCTCCATATCCGAAAGCACAGTTATGCTCGGATATGGGGGCTCTTTTTTTTTGAGGAAAAAGAATGGATGAACTATCGTATTTAAGTTGACAAGCATAGTTTGACTCATTTTTTTCCGTAGGTAAGTGTGATGTAAATAAACTTGAACATATTAATTACTAAAGATTAAAGGAGTTTACTAGACTAATATCTAAAATAAAAAAAGACGTTGCCCTGATTGGCGAAAATGAAGTCGATTTCTAGGACATAATACAATTCAGATTTATAATTTCGCTAGGAGAAGTGAAGAATATATATCTGAAGAAAATTCATTTGAAAGAGAAGCTGAATAGTGTGAAACGGTAGCTGAATTTTCTGATGATAATAGAACTGCTATATTATAGTAGTTTCGAAAACAAAAGAATATAGGAATAGAATAAAATGGTCAATTTTGAATGCATAGTCTGTAAAAGAAATTTTAAGATTATTTAACTGAGCAAAATACAATGCCATTAAAATCTTGAATAAAATTAAGGTGCACGCAAATACAAAAAAATGATTGGTACATAGTAAACGTAAATATCAGTAACAAAAATCCAAATGATTAGAAAATTTTTTAGAACGAAGTAAAATGGTTCACTAAATAATTGACTGGTTGGAAAAACGTTTGGAATAATGATTAAAGCCCTTTTTTAGATAAATGAATGACTAGACTAAAATCATATAGTTACTATATCTCGAAAAGTTATACTATTAATAAATGAAAAATACTAATTCACTGTACAAAATGAATATTTTTTTGATTGAAAAATATCATTTAAGTAGTTTGAAATATATAAATAACTTATCTTTACTTAATTTTTGTCCAGCGTATCTCTCAACCCCAGCCAACCACTCGCTGATAACAAGTACCAAAACGGCATAAACTGGATTAGATAGCGAGAGCGGCCGCCTTCAAAGAGCAATAAATACAGAATAGCTCCAATGAAAGCTAATTTTAAAATCGCGTAGTTATTTTTTGAATCTTTTAGAGGGATACTGAACAATAGACCTAGTAATGTGAGTAAATAGAAAAAATGCATATAAATTCGTAGATAGTTACTTTTTTGATTTTGCGGATAATACAGTGACCGCAAGTGTTCTTGCCAACGATTTTTAGAAGGTGTTTCTGGGATTAAATCACCGCCATCCCAACCCCAGTCAAAATCACCATTGGCAGTATTATGACGATTTTTTTGAGCCAGAAAACGGAGATAACCGAAGAATCCTTTATTTTTTAAACGGTCTTGAATCGTTTTTATGGTATAAGCTTTTTTGGCTTCTTGTGTAGGCAACTGATTTACTGCTTGTGTATCTGCATCATTGTAACCGCCAGTTCCCGTCAAACCCATCATTACAAAAAGTGTCCAAGGTTTGGCTTGTTCTTTATCGATTTCCGTAATCGTTTGTTTTTCCACAAAAAATTGAAAACTATAATATGCGCTGGCGAAACCAGTCAGTAAAAAGAGAGCAACCACGGTTAATTTTACGATAGACTGTTTGTTCCGATTTACTAAAAGAAGTTGCAGCACTTTGATACAACTAAATGCAATAAAAAAGATAATAGACGAAGGTTTCATTAAAAAACACCAAGCTAGGCCAATTCCAATAAACAGTAATAAACAATATTTTACGAAGGGAGGGGAAACCTGGTCAAAAAGGCTATATGCAAAAAAGACTAGGTTGATGAACAATAAGACGGCCGTATCTGTATAAGGCGTTAGTAACCATGGAGATAATCCGAAAGAAAGAAAAAATAAACTGTAAGCAACGAAGGCCGTTAATGGATTAAAGACACGTTTAGAGGCATGATAAAAGAGAAATAAACTGCTATTAATAAACAAGCAATTAACCGCTTGCCAACTAAACCAAGTATTGCTCCAGCTCTCTGTTACATCAATGAAACGCAAAAATTTATTAAGGTAATACATCATGAAAAAGAAAAATTCGTTATTGGGGTTTAAAGAAAGTACGATTTTTGAATAATTCCTATTTTCAGTGGTAATACTATGAAAGTTGTCAAAAACATCCCAACCAATCGGCACAGTAATCTGCGTCAGGAGTAAAAGTTGCAGTAAAAATAAACTGATCAAACTACCAATAATAACCACACGATCATGGGCTTTTATTAAGTGCCAGAGCACTTGAATCTTAGTGTAAAGAAATTTTTTGTTTTTATAAATAATCAACAATAGAATAATTAATAGAGGAAGTAAAACAAGCAAGTGCTTAGGCTTTTCCCAAAGAATTTTTACCAGCGAATAGGGAGAGTTAATTGCGCCGTAAAAGACAAATAAAATAAAAAAAGTAAAAATATAATTTTCTAGATTCAGAATCCGTTTAAAAGTAGCCATATTTTCTCCTTCCATTTTTTAGCTAGACTAGTTCTTATTTTATCATAAAGATTTTAAAATAAGAAAAAAGCCCTTCTTTTAAAAGAAAGGCTTAAAACTTTTCCTTACTTCACTTCTTTGTAACGGAAGAAGAAGCGTAAGACGCTATTTTGGCTAGTTGTTGTTAGTTTATCTGTCGGTAAGACTGTTAGTAAGAAGAAAAACAGACTAATCACAAGAGTGAAAAATAAGAAGACAGGACTGCCACCTGTTATCACAGTATCTGTTTGAACATCATATTTCAGTGTTGACATAACAGAGAAAACTTGTGTATAGCTACAGGCAATAGAAAGTAGATATAAAACAAGCACGCCCCAACCTGTCATCCCAGCATCACGATACCGACGTACACACATTGCCCACGTTGGTAATAATAAAGCTAACCATAAAACAAGTGCAAAAAGCATCAACGGTAATAAGTTTCCAAAATCATAGGTTTCAAAATATTCAGCTGCTAAAATTGCTGACACGGCTTTGCCGACAATGGCAATATAAAAAATAAGTGCTAAAATGCTTAATACCAATGTCATCCACCAATAACCAGCACGTGTGGTCCGACCTTTAAAATCAACATATCCACGAAAATAATCTTTAAAAGCTTGTCCAAATGTTACTTTACCTTTTTCCTCAATTTTAACCATAAAAACACCCCTTTGTATTTAATAAAATGATTATAACGGAAAGTAATAAAATAGGAAAATGCGAATTCGCATATTTTGTGGTTTTTTTGATAAATCATATAAAGAGCAGGTTTTATCAAAAAACGGTAAAATAAGAGAAGATATTTTATAATGGAGGAATCATGAATGAAAATCAGTATTAGACATCGCTACATAGCAAAAATTCCAGCATTAGAAGTGACAACAGAAGAGCAAAAAAACGAAGCATTACCTTTAATTGTTTACTATCATGGTTGGCAATCAGCTAAAGAATTATCTTTAACACAAGCAAGAAAATTAGCACACGAGGGGTTTCGGGTCATTTTACCAGATGCCATGAACCATGGAGAAAGAAAAACAGGACCTATTTCCACGATTCCATCGATTACATTTTGGAGTAGCATTCAATATAATTTGATTGAATTTCCAGTAATTATCCATCATTTTCATAAATTAGGGTTGATTAAAGAAAATTGGATTGGCGTGGGTGGTGTATCCATGGGCGGTATTACTACCAGCGCTCTTATGACCCAACATCCTGAGATTCAAGCTGCCGCTTGCTTAATGGGAACACCCTATCCGGCGCGCTATATTCAGCGAGTGATTCAACGGGCGAAAGAATTTGCTATTTTTGTACCTAAAGACTTGCCACTGTTGCTAAGTTGGGTACATCAATACGATTTATCACAAACGCCAGAAAGACTACAAGAACGACCGATGCTGTTTTGGCATGGAACGGAAGATGAAAAAATTCCCTATGAAGACATGGCTGATTTTGAACAATTAGTGTCTGGGAAAACGTATGCGAGAAATACGCAATTTATAACGGAAATCGGTGAGCGGCATTTAGTGAAAGGAGAAACAATGGATTTGGTTGTTGACTTTTTTAAAGAAGCGTCAAAAACGTTAGAAAAATAACGGGATTTTTCAAAGAGAAAAGGGGAATCAGCTTGTTTTTTAAGAACACTTTCTATAAACTTAACAGAAAAGGGGTTGAAGGTGTACATGGAGAAAAACAAGTTGAGAAAAGTGGGCTTAACTGCCCTAGAATGGCTAAAACAACATCCAGAAATTAAACAACATAAAGAATCAAGTCTCTATGAACAGTTGTTTGCTAGTCAGCAATGGCAACAAGCACAAACAATCGGAATGATTCGGTCGTTACCGCTAGAATTATCAACACAGCCAATTTTCGAACGGGCCATGCAAGAGGGCAAGCAAGTGGCGGTGCCGCGAACATTTAAAGGAGGCAAAATGCACTTTTATCAAGTCTTTCCAGAGACGGTTTATGACACCAGTGCATTTGGCGTGGAAGAACCTCCATTAACAGCGGCAGAAATAACAGCTACAGCGATTGATTTATTGATTGTGCCAGGGATTATTTTCAATCGTGCTGGCTATCGAATAGGCTTCGGCGGTGGTTTTTATGATCGTTATTTGGAACATTTTTCGGGCCATTCATGTAGTTTAGTTTTTAGTGAACAACTCCATGAACAATGGCAACCAGAAGCGTTTGATCAGCCAATCGAACAATTATTTATACAATAGGAGGAATGGAATGAACTATCAAACAGAAATGAAATTGAAACGGCTAAAAAATCAGCCGTTCATTACGTATGCCCTTTTAGGTATTTCAATCATTGTTTTCCTTGGATTGGAATTAACTGGAGGATCAGAAAATATTTTAAACTTAGTTAATTGGGGGGCAATGGTTCGTCCACTGGTAGCTCAAAATCATGAATACTGGCGGTTTATCACGCCAATGTTTCTTCACATTGGGTTTATGCATATTATTTTGAATATGGTTACTCTTTATTATATCGGCGCACAGGTTGAGGCAATTTATGGGCATTGGCGCTATTTGGGAATTTATTTATTGAGTGGGATTGCTGGAAATATCGCCAGTTTTGCCTTTGGGACACCCAACAGTGTCTCAGCGGGTGCTAGTACAGCGCTTTTTGGTTTGTTCGGCGCATTTGTTATTTTAGGACGCCATTTTAGAGACAATCCAGCGATTATGTATATGGTGCAACGCTATTCAATGTTTATTGTGATTAATTTGTTATTTAACTTGTTTAGTAGCTCTGTAGATATGATGGGTCATGTTGGCGGTCTAATTGGTGGACTATTAGTCGCGACGGCTTTTGCTGTTCCAAATCGTGAAGAAGCATTTAATAAGCACGAGCGAATTATGGCCACGTTAATTTTTATTTTTCTTGTCGTAATTTGTCTGTTATTGGGTTTTAAAAAATACGGTTTACCTGTATAATAAGGAAGTGTTTTCGTATGGAAACGTTATATGATGTACAACAACTTTTTAAACAGTTTGGGATGTATATTTATGTCGGTGCACGGATTTATGATATTGAGTTAATGATGATTGAATTAAAAAAATTGTATGAAGGTCAATTGGTAGACCGAGATACGTATTTACAGGCCCGGCATATTTTGCAAAGAGAGCATCGAATAGAAGAATCTAGAGGGAAGCAGAAAGGAATCGACTAAATGGATAAGAAGATTATTGGGATTGATTTAGGTGGAACGACCATCAAATTTGCTATTTTAACAACCGATGGCGTTGTTCAACAAAAATGGAGTATTGAAACGAATATTTTAGAAGATGGCAAGCATATTGTGCCATCAATTATTGAAAGTATTCGTCACCGTATAGATCTTTATAATATGAAAAAAGAAGATTTTGTGGGAATTGGTATGGGAACACCAGGAAGTGTCGACATTGAAAAAGGAACTGTTGTAGGTGCCTATAATTTAAACTGGACGACTGTACAGCCTGTCAAAGAACAAATCGAATCTGCTTTAGGAATTCCGTTTGCCTTAGATAATGATGCCAATGTTGCCGCTTTAGGTGAGCGTTGGAAAGGCGCGGGGGAAAACAATCCCGACGTGATTTTTATTACTTTAGGAACAGGTGTCGGCGGAGGCATTGTTGCAGCGGGAGAATTGCTCCACGGTGTTGCTGGCTGTGCTGGTGAAGTTGGGCATGTGACGGTTGATCCTAACGGCTTTGACTGTACCTGTGGGAAACGTGGCTGTTTAGAAACTGTTTCTAGCGCCACTGGTGTCGTTCGTGTTGCACGTCATTTATCAGAAGAGTTTGCAGGTGACTCTGAACTGAAACAAGCGATTGATGATGGACAAGATGTTTCGAGTAAAGATGTTTTTGAATTTGCTGAAAAAGGCGATCATTTTGCTTTAATGGTTGTGGATCGTGTTTGCTTCTATTTAGGCTTAGCCACAGGAAACTTAGGGAACACGTTAAATCCAGATAGCGTGGTTATCGGTGGAGGTGTTTCTGCAGCAGGAGAATTTTTACGTAGTCGTGTCGAAAAATATTTCCAAGAATTTACTTTCCCACAAGTTCGAAATAGTACAAAAATCAAATTAGCAGAGCTAGGTAATGAGGCCGGCGTCATTGGTGCCGCTTCACTAGCATTACAATTTTCAAAAGAGAAATAGAGAGGGCTTTTTAGAATGAGTATTTTATGGGTAATCAATGGCATTTTGCTAGTTATTGTACTAGCGATGGTATTCAATGAATTATATTTGAAAATTATGGTGAAACGTTCAGCAAAAATGCTGACGGAAGAAGAATTTAAAGAAACAATGCGTAAAGCACAAGTGATTGACGTTCGTGAGAAAGATACATTTGATGCTGGGCATATTTTAGGGGCGCGCAGCATGCCATACAGCATGTTAAAAACAACAATTGGTTCTCTTCGTAAGGATCAACCTGTTTATCTTTATGATCAGAAGAAAGCTTTAAGTATCCGAGCAGCTAATTTATTACGCAAAAATGGCTATACTGATATTTATATTTTAAAAGGCGGCTATGATGGCTGGACTGGGAAAGTGAAAAAGAGAAATAGTTAATAACAAAAAGAGTTGGTCTTCATTGAGACCAACTCTTTTTGTATAGGAAAGCTTAATAGAGATGTTGCTTTTTGTCAGTCCTCACTTTTTGAGCTACAATAAAGAGAAGAGGTGAAGGCAGATGATTCAAATCAAGCGAGCATATGAAGCACCGACAGAGCAAGATGGCTACCGTGTTTTAGTTGACCGTATTTGGCCACGAGGAAAATCCAAGGAATCTGAAAAGTTAGATGAATGGCTCAAAGAAGTGGCCCCAAGTACAGAGCTACGGAAATGGTTTAATCATGAAGCAAATAAATATCCTGAGTTTAAACAAAAATACCAAGAAGAATTGAAACATGAGCCAACTGCCACAGCATTTAAGCAGTTACAGACGATTGTAAAAAATCAGCCAGTAGTCACGCTGGTCTATGGGGCGAAAGATACAGTGCATAATCAAGCGGTTGTCTTAAAAGAATTATTAGAAAAATAGAGTAGGTGATTGGATGAAAATTGCAATTGTAGGTGCTGGACCCAGAGGCTTATCAGCTGCAGAACGAGTCATTGAATGGGCTCGTAAAACGGAAATAAATGTTCAGCTCACGTTGTTTGATCCATACGGTCCAGGTGGGAAAATTTGGCGAGCAGAGCAACCTAATTATTTATTAATGAACACCGTGATTAGTCAAGTCACTTTATTTACAGATGAATCTTTTAGTGGCGAAGGACCAATTGTTAAGGGCCCTACTCTCTATGAATGGACCCAAACAGAAGCTGCGCAGTACATTCAACAGAAACAACCCTATAATTATCTTGAGTTGTTGAAAGAATGTCATCGCTTTGGACCGAATGATCACTGTTCGAGAGCTTTTTATGGCATGTACCAAAAATGGTTCTATACGTATTTAGCCACGCGATGTAACGAACAAACATCGCTGACGTTTTTTAAAGAGCCAGTAACTGCTGTGCGGGCAGGAGAGGATAACTATTATGTGTACACCCAATCCATTGAGTTTACGGCAGACAAAGTAATTTTAGCTTTGGGTCACCAAGAAAATGAATTAACGACTGTTGAACAAGAGCTTGCGGACTACGCCAAGGAGCATCGTTTGTTTTATTCTTCTCCTAAAAATGCGGCGGATGCTTTATTGGCACTTGCCAATATACCCGCAAAACAACCCGTTGTGTTAAAAGGCTTAGGTTTGGCATTTTTTGACTATTTATCTGCCTTGACGATTGGCCGCGGGGGTGTTTTTTCTCGTCAAAATGGCCGCTTACGTTATGAACCTTCTGGAAGAGAGCCTATTATTATTGCTGGTTCTGGTCGCGGTTTTCCTTCTCATCCTCGAGGGATTAATCAAAAAGGCTACGGGGAAGCCTATCAGCCTGTTTTTTTAACCGAAACGTATTTAGCTGAATGTCGTAAAAAAATACAGGTTACAGGCGCAGAGTTTTTTGGGTATTTAAAAAAAGAAGTGGAATATGTGTATTACACTTGCTTAATCGAAGAAAAATATCCGCATCTTTCTAAAGAGGCCTTTCAACAGCTGTTTATTCAAACCAAGGGAGCGCCAGAAAGCTTAGCCCACTTTGAAAAACAAGATTGGTTTGATTGGCAAGCGTTAGAACATCCTGAAACAAAGAAAACCACTCATGAAAGTTTTCGGTCGTTTTTACTAGAGTATTTAAAATGGGATATTCAAGAAGCAGAGAAAGGCAATCTTAGCGGTCCTTTGACCACTGCTTTAGACAGTTTAAAAGATTTAAGAGATCAGATTCGCTTTGTTTTGGATGAAGGATTATTAACGAATGACGAGAGTCAAAAGTGGTTGTGGCATTGGTTTACCCCGTTGAATACCTTTTTGTCAGTGGGACCTTCTGTTGAAAGAACAGAAGAGCTACAGGCGTTAGTTGAACTGGGATTGGTCACGATTCTGGGGCCAGAAATGCGTGTCGAAATGAAAGCGGGTCAATTTATTACTTATGCTAATTTGTTTCCGGAAAATCGGTATAATAGTCACTTTTTAATTGAAGCACGCATTCCCAAAGTTAATAATGAAAAAAGTTTGAATCCTTTAACGAGGCAGTTGTTAGCCGATAAGCTAGCTACGCTCCATCAACTGGCATTAGCTGATGGTCAAATAGTCAAAACAGGTGCACTCTTGATTGTGCCTGCCACGAATCAAGTCATCACAAAAGATGGGCAGGTGACGACAGGCCTTTTTAGTTGTGGTATTCCAACAGAAGGGATTCATTGGTTAACAGCCGCTGCAGCTCGTCCTGGTGTGGATCCTTGGAATATGCGTGATATGGATCGGATTGCTGCTACTATTTTTAATAGTTAAGAAAAATAGTCAGCTCCTTTGGTAAAAAAGAAAGCATAACAAGTGGTCATCCATCGCTTTGATGGATGACCACTTGTTATGCTTAAGAGAATCAACCGAACCAGAAGCGCTCCTGTTGATTTCTTGGCGTTAGATTTTTTATCTCAACGTCACAGCTATTTTTTAACGTGCAATACGC
Organism: Enterococcus sp. DIV0546; assembly: GCF_051712785.1. Classification (NCBI taxonomy): domain Bacteria; kingdom Bacillati; phylum Bacillota; class Bacilli; order Lactobacillales; family Enterococcaceae; genus Enterococcus; species Enterococcus sp. DIV0546. The sequence goes on along the minus strand of NZ_JBIOPO010000001.1, from coordinate 2,264,240 downwards.
TTACGCATCGCTTTTTTACGGTTTTCTTCAATCATATCTTCTTTTTCTTCAATTGGATCAATGACTGTTTTTTTAATAGTTGTAGCCACACCGGCTAAAGCAGCAACTGTGATAGCAGTACCGACTAACATACCTGATACAAATTTTTTCATCGTTCATTCCTTCTTTCAAATTGTATTTGTTTCTATTATGACGGAAAAAAGTAAAAAAATCCAATAGTTACAATGATTTTTCATAAACTCTACGACTAATTTAGAGATTTGTTAAAATTTACCAAGTCTTTTCTGTATTTTTATAGGAAAAATGAATAAGGAGAAATGGCCAAATTAAATCCTGTTTACAAAATGAAATAATTCAGAAGTAAACCTTATTTAATGGTACAATAGAAAAAGAAATTAGAGAGTAAAAGGAGCGTATTTATGTCTATTTTAGTATTAGGTGGCGCAGGCTACATCGGCTCACATGCCGTCGATCAATTAATTTCAAAAGGATATGCCGTTGTGGTTGTTGATAATTTATTAACGGGACATCGTTCAGCAGTTCATGAACAAGCGACTTTCTATGAAGGCGATATTCGTGATAAAGCTTTTTTACGTAGTGTCTTTGAAAAGGAATCAATTGAAGGGGTGTTGCACTTTGCGGCCAATTCTTTAGTAGGAGAATCCGTGGAGAAACCGTTAATGTATTTCAATAACAATGTTCATGGCACTCAAATTGCCTTGGAAGTCATGCAAGAATTTGGAGTGAAACACATTGTTTTTTCTTCCACAGCGGCCACTTATGGCGAACCAAAAGCAATGCCTATTACAGAAGAAACCCCAACGAATCCTAAAAACCCGTATGGGGAAAGTAAATTAATGATGGAAAAAATCATGAAATGGTGCGACAACGCTTATGGAATGAAATATGTTGCTTTGCGTTATTTTAATGTTGCGGGAGCAAAAAAAGATGCCTCAATTGGTGAGGATCACACGCCAGAAACGCATATTGTGCCAATTATTTTACAAGTGGCATTAGGCCAACGAGCAGAGCTAAGTATTTTTGGGGATGATTATGATACACCAGATGGCACGTGCATTCGAGATTATGTTTATATTGAAGACTTGATTGCAGCACATATTTTGGCTTTAGAATACTTGAAAAATGGCGGAGAAAGTGACGTCTTTAACCTTGGTAGCAACAACGGCTATTCTGTTAAAGAAATGTTAGATGCTGCTCGCGAAGTGACAGGTCAAGAAATCCCTGCGACAATCGCGCCACGCCGAGCAGGGGATCCTAGTACGTTAATTGCTTCTAGTGAAAAAGCCAAACGAGTTTTAGGCTGGCAACCAGAAGTAACTGAGGTCAAGGACATTATCGCTACCGCTTGGCAATGGCATCAAGCTCATCCACATGGATATCAAGAAAAGTAATAGGAGGAATGAATCGATGACCACGAGTCAAATGATTGCCGATTTTACCACACTTGCTATTCAAGCAGGTGGTTGGATGGAATTGGATCGCTTATATCTTCAGAACCGTTTATTATCAATGATTGGTGAACAAGAATTAGGCGAAGTAGACATACGGCCTGTGGCAACACCCGCCGCTGATTTGGCGGAACAATTGTGTCAAATTGCGAGTGCCAACCAACTTGTAAAAACAGAGCAACAAAAAGAACAGTTCATGGTGCAATTGATGGATTTGTTAACACCGCCACCTTCTGTGGTTAATGCTTTTTTTGCACAACATTATGCTAAAGAGCCACAAGAGGCTACCGAGTATTTTTACCAACTTTGTCAAAAAAACGGTACGGTCATTGAACAGGAAAAACCTGTTGTTTTTTCAACAGTCTATGGTGATTTTTTAGCAAATAAGGTCCACAGTGAGGCGCCAAAAGCAACGCTCTCTGCACAAAACTATCCCCGCTGTGAATGGTGCATGGCAACAGAAGGCTACCAGGGAAGTCAGCAATTTCCTGCGACTACGAACCATCGAGTGATTCGAATGAACTTAGATGGCGAAAGCTGGGGGTTTTCCTTTGTAAAACAGGCACAATATCAGCAACAAGGTGTGATTGCGTTTGAAAAACATCAGGCAGCGAAACGTTCAGTTAAGACTTTTCAGCAATTGTTGAAAATTGTTGAGGTCTTTCCTCATTATTTTGCTGGGATTGATGCTGACTTTGAACAAAATGAGCATGTCTATTATCAAACGGGTTTGCAACAATTTCCATTAGCCGAAGCGAGCATTTCAGAATATGTTGAGTTAGCTAACTATCCTTTAATCAACGCAGGAATGGTGAATTGGCCAGTTGCGACATTTCGCCTAGAGGGACCGAATGCGTCAGAAGTTGCCCAAGCCGCAAATGATATTTTTGAGCAGTGGCAAACGCTGAAACTGCCAACGGATGAGATACAAATCGTTGCACGACGAAAAGAACTTTTATATGTCATGGACTTAATTTTTAGTCGACCTCAAGCAAAGCCTTCGTTAACGTTAGCAGAAGTCCAAGGTTTAACGACTTGGAGCAACCAGAAAACGCAGGCACTTGAAACGGTCGCTTCAGCGTATCAACAGCGACTAAAAGAAGCCAGTGCGTTTGCAGAAACAAGTGAAGGAAAAGCGGCTTTTTTAGCAATGGTTGCACCAGTGACTCGTTAAAAGAAAAAAGATGCCGAATGACTAAAAATCACGTATAATAGATAAGAATGAAAAATAAGGGAGGGTAAAAAATGGCTTATCAAGCACTTTATCGGGTCTGGCGTTCACAACGTTTCGATGACGTAGTAGGACAAAAAGCAATTACTCAGACACTGAAAAATGCGATAGTGCAAAAGAAAACATCTCATGCCTATTTATTTACTGGCCCTCGTGGTACAGGTAAAACCAGTGCCGCAAAAATTTTCGCTAAAGCGATTAACTGTAAACATAGTCAAGATGGTGAACCTTGTAATGTTTGTGAAACCTGTGTAGCCATTACGGAAGGTCGTTTAAATGATGTCATTGAAATTGATGCGGCGAGTAATAATGGCGTGGAAGAAATCCGTGATATTCGTGATAAAGCAAAGTATGCACCGACACAAGCCGAGTACAAAGTTTATATTATTGATGAAGTTCATATGCTATCAACAGGCGCGTTCAATGCACTTTTAAAAACCTTGGAAGAACCACCACAAAATGTTATTTTTATCTTAGCAACGACTGAACCACACAAGATTCCGTTAACGATTATCTCACGGACTCAACGCTTTGATTTTAAGCGAATTAGTACGCAAGATATCGTCGATCATATGGCCCATATCATGCAGGAAATGGCTCTCGATTATGAGGAACAAGCCCTTTATGTGATTGGGCGTGCTGCGGAAGGTGGGATGCGAGATGCCTTGAGTATCTTGGATCAAACGATTTCCTTTAGTGATGAAAAAGTAACACTGGAAGATGCAATGCAAGTGACAGGCAGCCTAACCTATGAAATGATGGATCATTATATTCGGTGTTGTGTCGCTGGTGATGTTGAACGAGCATTAGAAGGCTTGGAAAGTATTTTAGGCGAAGGCAAAGAAGCGCGCCGTTTCTTAGAAGATTTGTTATTATATTGTCGAGATTTGCTGATGTATCAGCAAGCACCGAAGTTATTAGCAGAAAAAGCAGGAACTTTGACAGAAGCATTTAAGGAACTAGCTACACAAACGTCTGCTGAAAAAATCTACCAACTAATCCAAATTTTAAGTGACACACAAAATGAAATCCGCTTTACCAACAATGCGAATATCTATCTGGAAGTAGCCACTGTCAAATTGGCTAAAACGGTGCAACCCAATAAACACAACACGCCAGAAACAACTAATCAAGGTGGTAGTGCAGAGGGAAATCCAGAATTAGCAGATTTACAAAATCAAATCGGGCAACTGAAGAAAGAACTGGCTGAATTAAAGAAACACGGTGTAACTGCCAAAGAAGCAGATGCGCCACGTCAACAAGCACGACCACAAGCGCCAAAAAGTTCGTTCCGCGTACCCACAGAACGGGTATATCAAGTCTTAAACGAAGCGACGAGAACACATTTAATGAATGTGAAAAATGTCTGGGAAGACTTACTGCAAACATTATCTGTGACTCAACGAGCGATGCTAAAGGCTAGTGAACCTGTCGCAGCGAGTCCTAAGGGCATCGTGGTGGCATTTGACTATGAGATTGTTTGTGCTCGTGCAACAGATGATGAAGAGATGCAGTTAGCTTTCAATAATAATTTAAGCCGTTTGATGGACTATACACCAGAGATGGTCTGCATTACTAGAGAAAGCTGGCCAAAACTAAGACAAAGTTTTATTAACCAAAATCAGGGCAGTTTGAATCATTCTGAACCTGAAAATGAAATGGCTCGTCTAGCGGACGAACCGCCTGTAACAAATGAACATTCACAAGAAAATCCAGTAGTAGATGAAGCAATCGCTATGTTTGGTGAAGAGCTTGTCGAAGTACTAGATGATTAATATGAAGGAGTAGAGGAATTATGATGCGAGGAATGGGCAACATGCAAGGCATGATGAAACAAGTACAAAAAATGCAAAAAGAAATGGCCAAAGCGCAAGAAGCGCTAAATGAAAAAGAATTTATCGGTGAAGCCACCAATCAACTTGTGACAGCGACATTTACTGGTGATCGCACAATGAAAGATTTGATCATTAAAGAAGACGTGGTTGATCCTGAAGACGTTGATATGTTACAAGATTTAGTCATTATGGCTGTCAACGATGCGTTAGTAAAAATTGAAAAAGAAACCGAAGCAACTTTAGGTAAATACACCAAAGGAATGCCAGGATTCTAAAAAATAAGACAAACGAAAGTATGAAAAACGTCATGCCCAAAAAATCGAACTTTTTGGGCATGACGTTTTTTCTATTTTTGTGGGAAAACTCTTTGGCAATTTTAGTAGTCGCTTCCAAAAAACTATGCTATACTAAAGCCAATTGAAGAGAAACATTTGGGGTGCTATTAGCTGAGATTATACCCATGGAACCTGAAACAGTTAGGACTGGCGCAGGGAAATGTCTTGAAATTTTGACCGATTATTGCACCCAACTACGTTTATTTGTGGTTGGGTTTTTCTGTCTTTTTCAGTCGCGCCTCCTTTTGCTTCTCGCAGAAAGGAGTTTTTTTACGTGGAAAAAAATCGAATCCACAGAGTTACGTTACTAGCTTTAATGATTGCGATGGACGTCGTATTATCGCCGTTAATGCGAATTGAGGGAATGGCCCCTATGTCCAGTGTCATGAACATTATTGCCGGAGTTTTATTAGGTCCTCTTTACGGAACGATCATGGCACTTGTCTGCGGCTTAATCCGTATGACATTCTTAGGTATTCCGCCATTAGCGTTAACAGGTGCCGTCTTTGGCGCGTTTTTTGCTGGTTTATTTTATCAATGGGGACAAAAATTAGGCTGGTCGATGCTAGGGGAAATTTTTGGGACAGGCATCATTGGCTCGTTATTGTCCTATCCTGTAATGGTTTGGTTTACTGGCAGTAAGCAGAATTTTTATTGGTTCATTTATACACCACGATTTATTGGTGCCACACTGATTGGTTCAGTGATTGCTTGGCTTGTCTTAGTAAAACTGAAAGAAACTCGGGTATTTAAACAAACACAGGAATTATTTTTAGGAGGGTACTTTTATGAAAACAAGCGTTAAGTTTGAAACGATTTTTCCACTGACAACGGCACCATTAATTCAGTGCATTACGAATGAAATTACGTGTGAGTCTATGGCGAATGCATTACTTTATATTGATGCTAAGCCCATTATGGCAGATGATCCCCGGGAATTTCCGCAGTTGTTTCAGCAAACCAGTGCCTTGGTTTTGAATTTAGGCCATTTATCACAAGAACGAGAGCAGAGCTTGTTAGCAGCTAGTGATTATGCTCGGCAAGTGACTAAACCGACCGTGGTCGATTTAGTCGGGTATGGCGCCAGTGATATTCGAAATGAAGTCGGGGAAAAGCTGGTGCACAATCAGCCAACCGTTGTGAAAGGAAATCTTTCAGAAATGCGGACTTTTTGCCAGTTGGTGAGTCATGGTCGAGGAGTAGATGGCAGTCCTTTGGATCAAAGTGAAGAAGCAATTGAGGAACTGATTCAGGCTTTACGTCAACAAATACAAAAGTTTCCCCAGACGGTATTTTTAGCAACAGGGATTCAAGATGTTTTGGTTAGCCAAGAGCAAGTGATTGTCTTACAAAATGGCGTTCCTGAGTTGGATTGTTTCACTGGCACGGGCGATTTAGTCGGCGCATTAGTTGCCGCTTTATTAGGTGAAGGCAACGCGCCAATGACTGCGGCAGTAGCCGCAGTGAGCTATTTTAATCTTTGCGGAGAAAAAGCCAAGACTAAGAGCCAAGGGCTGGCCGATTTTCGCCAAAATACGTTAAATCAGTTATCTCTTTTAATGAAGGAGAAGGATTGGTTTGAGGCGGTGAAAGGACGAGTGCTATGAGAGAGCAATTGAAAGTTTATTTGGTGACAGGTCGGTATGATTTTAGTGATACTGAATTTTTAAAACGAATTGAAACTGCTTGTCGCAGTGGAGTGACATTGGTCCAACTGCGCGAAAAGGAAGTGTCAACACGGCGCTTTTACGAATTAGCAGTGAAAGTTAAAGCGGTAACAGATGCGTATCAGATTCCGTTGATTATTAATGATCGTGTCGATATTTGCTTGGCAGTGGATGCGGCAGGTGTGCATATAGGGGATGATGAATTACCGGTTGCTCTTGTGCGAAAACTGGTTGGGTCCACAAAAATCGTAGGTGTTTCAGCCAAAACGGTGGCACGAGGAGTTGAAGCGGAAAACGAGGGCGCCGATTATTTAGGCGTGGGCGCAATTTTCCCCACAACGACTAAGGACAGTCCGTTAACTTCATTGCAGACACTTTCTGAAATTGCCGCAGCAGTCACGATTCCTGTTGTAGCGATTGGTGGAATCAAAGAAGAAAATATAGAACAACTTATGGGAACGGGAGTGGCTGGTGTTTCACTGGTCAGTGGAATTATGCTGGCTGAACAGATAACCGAGAAAGTTCAAGGGTTGATGCATGTAACGGAGCGAATGTTGGAGGCGAGAAAATGACCGAATATAATTTGACCCCACAAGTAGTCACGATTGCTGGTTCTGATTCTGGTGGGGGAGCTGGCATGCAAGCAGATTTAAAAACATTTCAAGCACGGCAGGCATTTGGCTTAAATATTGTCATTGCATTGACGGCACAAAATACGTATGGCGTGCAAGATAGCTTACCGATTCCTAGTTCATTTATTGATGCACAATTTCAATCACTGGCGGCTGATTTTAAAATTGGGGCAGCGAAAACGGGGATGTTAGCAGATAGTGAGCGTGTCGAAGCTGTTGTTCGCAATTTGCAGAAAGTTGATTTTGGTCCGTTGATTGTCGATCCTGTAATGGTGGCTAAAGGTGGACATCATTTGTTAGAAGCCGAGGCAGTTCAAACGATTAAAGAGCAACTGTTGCCATTAGCAACGGTCGTGACACCTAATTTACCAGAGGCGGAAGTTTTACTAGAGACGACCATCAAGACAGAACAAGAAATGCAGACCGCAGCAAAAAAATTACAGCAATTGGGCACAAAAAATATTATTATGAAAGGCGGACATAGCACAAATCAACAAGCGGCTGATTATGTGTTAATGGAAGACGGTTCGAGCTTTTGGCTAAGTGCACCACGAATTGTAACGAAAAATACTCATGGAACAGGAGATACTTTTTCAGCGTGTATCGCAGCCGAATTAGCAAAAGGCACGCCGTTAGAAGCGGCGATTGTGATTGGCAAACAGTTTATACAAGGGGCCATTAGCCAAGCAATCTCTGTTGGACATGGTCACGGACCTACTAATCATTGGGCCCAATTAACGCAAGATATTCAAGTTATTAAAGCATAAGAAGAGCCTGGGGAAAAATCTAAAATGATTTTTCCCCAGGCTTTAAATAGCTTAAAGTTCCCTCTTAATATAGTTTATAAACGTTTTGTTCACTAATCTTCACATTTTAAATAAATTTCTTGGCCTTGTTCTTGCAAATGAGCCACGTGGGATTCTCCCCAATTACATAAGTTATCTAAGACAGCAGAGAGGCTTTGACCATAATCGCTTAAATAATATTCGACTTTTGGTGGAACTTGGTTGTAAACTTTTCGCTCGATAATGTTGTCTTCTTCGAGTTCCCGTAATTGTTGTGTCAGCATTTTTTGACTAATGCCAGTAATACCGCGTTTTAAATCGCTGGGGCGCATGGCACCGTGCCGTAAATTACACAGAATAATTGGTTTCCATTTGCCGCCAATAACATCCATCGTTGCTTCGACACCAATCGCATATGTACGAGTTTCCAAAAAACATTCCTCCTTAATAGGTTGATAATAAACAAAAGTTACTAAAAGGTACCTATGATACAAAAAAGTAGGTACTTATCAAAATTTCAATCTTAGTATATAGTAATTTTTGTTGAAATTCAAATGTTTTTTAGGAGGAAGAGAATGGAAAAGAAAATTTCACCAAATTTAACGCTCTTTGCATTAGCTATCAATGCTTTCGCAATCGGTTCAACAGAATTTATTAGTGTGGGTTTATTACCAATGATTGTTAAAAGTTTTCATATTAGTCTTTCCCAAGCAGGTTTGACTGTTTCTTTATACGCTTTAGGTGTGACGATTGGGGCGCCGTTATTAACAATTTTGACAGGAAAATGGAATCGTCGCTCATTAATGCTAGGGATTATGATTCTTTTCATTAGTGGGAATTTAATTGCTGCATTTGCGCCAACGTTTATTATTTTATTGGTAGGGCGGATACTTTCTGCATTGGCGCATGGTATTTTCATGTCTATTTCGACTGTCATCGCCGCAGATGTTGTGCCGCCGTCACGTCGAGCCAGTGCCATTGCTATTATGTTTACGGGCTTAACGGTTGCAACAGTGACTGGTGTACCTTTAGGGACGTTTATTGGGCAACAAACAGCTTGGCATATGTCCTTTCTTTTTATAGCCAGTATTGGCTTGGTGGGACTGATTGCTAGTTATTTTTTAGTTCCCAAAAATTTACCGATACCAGGGAAGGTTGACTTAAAAGGAATCACGCGGATTTTTACGAACAAACCCCTCGTTTTATCTTTTCTAATTACTGCTTTTGGTTATGGTGGAACGTTTGCTGCATATACGTACTTGTCACCGTTATTGGAAAATTTAGGCTTTTCAGCCAACGCGGTAGTGATTATTTTAGTTGTTTATGGCATAATGGTCGCAATTGGCAATACAGTAGGTGGTCACTGGGCAAATAAAAAACCTTTAGATTCGTTAGTAAAAATGTTTAGCTTATTAATTCTGTCCTTAGTCTTTTTATTCATTACTGTTTTAATGGATAACAGTCTTCTAGGCTTATTAGCAAGTTTGATGTTGGGCCTATTTGCCTTTATGAATGTACCTGGTTTACAACTATATGTTGTAGAATTAGCGGAAAAGTATGTTCCAGAAGATATCACTTTGGCCTCAGCTTTTAATATTGCAGCCTTTAATATTGGGATTACCGTCGGCTCAATGACAGGTGGGGTGGTCACAGATCATTTATCAGTAACATATACACCGATTTTTGGTGGTTTTATCGTGCTAATTGCTGTCTTGTTCGTACTTTATATTCGGAAGCAAGAAGAACAAAAAAACAACTATCTTTAGAAAACTAAAAAAAGCAGCTGGTCACTATGGAACTGACCAGCTGCTTTTTTTTTAAGCTTTTTTGCGGAAATAATTCCAGCAAGCAATTAAAACAATTACTAATAAGGTTAACAAGAAAATCAGAGAAATGAGGGAGCCCATCGTTGTCCCCTGAGCAAAATTATCTGCGTGGTCTTGAGCGATATTAATAATCGTCGCTACAATGGCCGTCGCAATAGCGCCAGAAAATTGTTGAAGTGTATTAAATAACGTATTGCCGTCGCCAAAATCTTTCTCCTCTAACAAGCTCATACCAGTCGTCATCATATTACTGTATGCAAAACCTAGACCAATCATATAGGTAACATGTCCAGCGACGAATCCTAATAAAACAGGCATCTCTAGTAAAATTGTTAAAGCTAGCCAACCGATTGTCGCCAAACTTAAGCCAAATAATATAGGTTTTTTAGCGCCGTATTGATCCAACACTCGTCCAGAAAGTGGTGCCAAAATGGCCCCGACTGTAGCACCTGGCAGCATGACTAGCCCAGCTACAAACGCATTTTTTCCAAGGACGATTTGAACAAAGTTTGGTAAGACAAAGGAAATACCTAACAATAAGAATTGACAAACTAAAAAGCCACATAAAAATAAAACGAAGGCGGGATTTTTTAAAATTGTCAAACGAACTAGTGGCTGTTCAGCGGTTGTTGCTCGTTTATAAAAAATAACAAAGCCAATAACGGCTGCCAGAAGTGAAAGCCAGCCAAACAATGTACCAATTTTACTTAAAAACATCAACAAACCACTAAATAACAGGGCAATACCAATTAAACTAACCAAATCAAGAGTGGTGGTTTTTTTAACAGGTATTTCTGGAATAGCAGATAATCCCATAAACAAAGAAAGCAGTAAAATAGGAATTAAGAATAAAAAGATGGCGTGCCAAGACAGGGAAGATGTTAAGATTCCACCATACGTTGGACCAATGGCTGGAGCAATTGAAGTGGTCAATGTGCCTACCCCCATCATCGTTCCTCGTTTTTCCAGCGGGGTAAAGTTCAAAATAATATGAAACATCAGTGGCAAAGCAATCCCAGTGCTAGCCCCTTGGAAGAGTCGGCCTAATAACAAGATACTGAAAGATGGCGAATAGACATCAATCGCTAAACCAATCAAAAAGAAAAGATTCGCAACGATAAATAAGCGTCTTAGCGAATAGGTTTTTAATAAATAATTGGATAAGGGCACCATGATAGAAATAACTAATAAATAAATCGTTGTCACCCACTGCACGGTACCGGTGGAAACACCAAATTCCTTTGTTAATGTCGGAAAGGTTACATTCATTGCTGTTTCAATTAATACGCCAGCAAAAGACATAATTCCTGTCGCTAAAACGGCAGGGAATAATCGTACGTTTTTTTGTTCCATTTAATCACCTCTATAGTTTTCATTTTTTCGTAAAAAAATAGAAGCAGTTTCTATAAAAATAGAAACCGCCTCTCTCTCGACACGCAACTTGCGTGTTATCTGTACGATTTGTTTACATGTTGCATTGTAAACAGTTTTTAGGCAATCGTCAAGCAGAAAATAATTAACGTTGCATGAAGAAACTAATAATTGCAAAAATAGCAATGTGAGCTGGATAGAAAATATAAAAGAAATTCCGCATGCCACGGCCTTTTTCACCATTATAAAGAACAATTGGAATCGCTGCTAAAATCATCATCCATTGGTGGTTCACCCCGAATAGTTCTTGGAAATTATAGCTGGCTGCTGAAATCAACGCAACAACGCCAATCGCTGAAATTTGTAACCATTTTTTGCCATGGAATAAATAAAAAGCCACGGCCAAGAGAACAAATAAAAACCCACCTTCTGTCATCATTAGTGATGGCACAATCAGATTGAAAAGTTGGAAACCAATTAAGATAGCAGGGTTGCTTAATATGTCTGGAGAACTAAAAACAACGAGAGGTAGAGCACTGATTAATAAAGGCACAATAAACCAAAGAAGCCCTTTACCAATTTGTTTTTGTTTAAAATAGTCCATAGACTGCATGTAGACCGTACCTAAAAATAACGTCCCAAAAATATTATTGATAATTAAGCCACCTGTTGAAAAATACGCATTTAAAATGCCGTTCAGAATCCCCATAATCCAGAAGCCTAACAATAACCGGAACATGTATTTTCGCCGATTGCTTGTGTGAATGAAGCCTTCAGAACTTTCAAATAAGAAAATAGGTGCAGCAATTCGTCCAATCCATCCGAACCAACCAGGCACGCCTAAAAAACTAAAAAATTGCAATAGATGGTCAAAGACCATTGAAATAACCCCAATGACTTTCAAATGAAAGCCAGTTAATGTTTTACCCATAGTATAAACGCCTCTCTTTCATAAAGAACAATATAACAAAGTTCATAAAAACCAACCATTTATTTGCCTAACAGTTATCTTACAAAATTGTTTGATTTCTTCAGCTTTTGATGAAAGAAAAAAGTACCAAGACTAGTTTTTATAATTATTCTATGCTATAGTAAAAGTACATTTTAATAAAAAACATTTGGGGTGCTGTTATGGCTGAGATGATACCCATTGAACCTGATGCAGTTAGTACTGTCGCAGGGAAATGCCGATTTACTTTGATTTTTCACGCACTCATTCTGTCCTAGGATGAGTGTGTTTTCTTTTATCAGGGTTTATTTAAGTCACTCCTTTTGCTTTTTGTTAAGAGAAAGGAGTTTTTTTATTGAAAAAATGGTCATTGCAACAAGTCGTCTTACTCGCTTTTTTAGCCTTTTTGTTTGGCGGTGTTTTTATGGGGGCAGGGTTCCTCTATGCGTTATTGAATGCTGCGCTGTTACCATTAGGCCTGAGTCCATTTGCCAATGAGCTTTTATTTGGAATGTGGACCATGGTGGCACCAATTGCAGCGATGCTGATTCCACGAGCGGGAAGTGCTGTTTTGGCGGAAGTTTTAGCCGCTTTGGCAGAAATGCTTTATGGTTCGTATTTCGGACCTAGTGTATTAATTTCTGGTGTGATTCAAGGCCTAGGTAGTGAAAGTGGCTTTTTTGTGACACGCTACAAACGGTACGATACACTAACGTTATTTTATAGTGCGATTGGGACGACTATTTTTAGTTATGTGTATGAATACTTTAAGTTTGGTTATGGCAATTACGGTCTGGGGATGAACATTGCTTTAATTAGCGTTCGGTTCGTTTCTATTTGTTTCTTTGGTATTTTATTAACGAAAGTTATTTTACGAATGTTTCAGTCTGCGCAAGGGTTAGCTGTGAAGGCAAAATGAATAGTATCCAATTAAAAGCTGTGTCCTTTTCACGAGAACAACCCTTGTTTGAAAAGACAAATTTAGCAATTCCTCAAGGAACGTTTTCCTTATTAATTGGCGATAGTGGTAGTGGAAAATCAACGCTCTTACGATTGATTGCCGGATTTGCTCCGCTTGATTACCAAGGAGAAATTTTGATTGAAGGAATGGAACGCCGACAATTATCAACTCGTGAAAAGGCGCAAAAAATTGGCATGCTGTTTCAAAACCCCAGTCAACAATTTACAATGAAAACCTTGGAACGAGAACTGATTTTTGCTTTAGAAAATTTAGGAATCTCGCCTGAAGAAATGAACCGAAAAATCCAAACAGCGCTTCAACTTGTTCAGACTCAAACCTTATTCACACGAGAATTAGCGACGTTATCTGGTGGTGAAAAACAAAAAGCGGCGTTGACAGTTCTGCTAGCAATGAACCCAGATATTCTTTTATTAGATGAACCTTTTGCAAGTATTGATCCAACCTCTCGAAAACAATTTATTCAAATTTTAGCAAGACTCCATCAAGCAGGCAAAACGATTTTGGTGTGCGACCACGATTTCAACGATTACGCTGATGTTGTGGACCAAGTCGTCACGTTGAAAAACGGCCAGTTTGAAAAACAACCGTTGACGTTTATCAAAACAAAACCGCAGACATTTCAGCTTACAACTTCTGTGGTAAAACAACCAATGCTCCAATTGAAAAATTTTCGTTTGTCTCAGGGAAAACGAGTGCTACTTGAAGAAAAAGAAGCGCTTTTGTTTAAAGGAATTACCACGTTGACGGGGCCAAATGGGGCGGGAAAATCCACCTTATTAAAAGCCATCGTTCAGAGACAAAAATATCAAGGGAAAATGTTCTTGGCAGGCCGCCGCTTGCGGGCTTCAAAAAAATTGTATCAACACATGACATTAGCGGTGCAACAAGCCAATCGTCAGTTTGTCACGTTGACTTTACGAGAAGAGCTTTTGTTTGGTCAGAACATGACAGCAGAAAAAAGAAGAAAACAAGAGGAAGCCTTAACTTTTTTAGGTTTAAAAGAAAAACTAGAGCACAGTGTTTTTCAACTAAGTGAAGGGCAAAAAAAGATGGTGCAATTAATTAGTTTGCTGAGCTTAGATTTGGACTGTTTACTTTTAGATGAACCTTTTGCTGGATTAGATGAGCGAGCATGCAATTATTTTGTTGAATGGATCAAAGAAAAAAGTGCGCAACAAGATTTTCTAATCGTCACGCATCGGCTAGAACCTCTCTCTGGCGTGAGCAATTACCGAATAGAATTGCTGCAGCAACAACTGATTATCTGGCAGGAGGGAACCACATGCAAATAAAGCAAACAAATGCAGCAATTTATGCTTCTTTGATTCTTATTTTGACCTTTGAATTATCTTTTTCTCAGTCAATTTTGGCAAATTTGGCGGTTTTTATGGGTTGTGTCATTTTTTTAATAGGCCAGCGAAAATCCCGCTTACTGCTTTGGTTATTTTTCTTGCCACTTTTACCAGCAATCGGGACGTTTTGGTCTATTTATTTGCATGGTACGAGTAGTCAACAAGCCTGGCTTTTGTTTAGTCGAACGTATGCCTTTGCCGGTTTAGGACTAGCTTTTGCTGTAGGCGTTGATTTTGAAGAATTATTGTTGTTATTGGAACAAAAGGGGCTAGCACCAAACTTTGTTTATGGAATTTTAGTGGTGGTTCACGCCTTACCGGAAGTGAAAAGAGAAATTAATGATTTAAAAGAAGCGAGCCTACTCCGTGGCAAAACGTTTCATTTTTGGTCGCCGATGCTTTATGTAAAAACACTCCTCGTTGCTGTTTCTTGGCGAGATAAATATACGGAAGCAATGTCTGCCCATGGCTATGAAGAAGGAGCCACCAGAAGTCGAAAAGAGCATTTTGTGTCAGCAAAAGTCAGTCTTGGGCTTGCTATTTTGATCATCATTTTTACCAATTTGTTTATTTTTCTAACGTAAAGGAGAAACCTATGACATTTACAGAACAAGCCAAAGATCAAGCGCAAGCTTCTTGGCAAGGGAGTTTTCAGCATCCTTTTATCACAGAGTTACATGAAGGAACCTTGAGTCCAACGATTTTTCGCTACTATTTAATTCAAGATCATTACTATTTAAAACACTTTAGTCAACTTTATCGCTTGATTGCGGCACAAACGCAACAACCTCGATTGAAAAAATTACTCTTAACAAATGCGGAAAATCTCGCGTTGGGCGAATTAGCTATTCGTGAAACTTTTTTTGAAGAACTAGCGATTACGAAAGAAGAAGTTGCAGCGACACCGATTGCACCAACCGCTTATCACTATGTTTCTCATATGTATCGCCAACTTATTGAAGGAACGCCTAAGACGGCCGCAGCAAGTATGTTGCCTTGTTCTTGGCTCTATCAAGAAATTGGTGCACAGTTAGTCAAACAACACTCACCAGAGCCACTGTACCAACGTTGGATCGAAACCTATGCTGGGGAGGAAGCGTACCAACACGTCCAAGAGGAACGCCAACTGTTAGACCAATTATATGAAGAAAGTTCACCACAAGAACAAGCAGCTATGATCACCGCTTTTGTTATCAGCAGTGAGATGGAATACGCTTTTTGGGAAATGGCCTATACACACGAAACCTGGATTGGTTAATACAAAAACAAGTCGTTTAGTGCTCGTAACTAACGACTTATTTTTGTATTAGAAAGCAGTAATTGTCAGTTGCTTTTTTGACAGGGCGTGATAAGATATTCAGTGACGCAAAATCTGTTGTAACTCGCTCAGTAATAACAGAAACGCCTTGCTAAGAAAGGACTGTAGAAGCCTCATGAATTATCCAGAACCGATTGCAAAATTGATTGAAAGTTATATGAAATTACCAGGAATTGGTCAAAAAACAGCGACACGGCTTGCTTTTTATACAATTGATATGAAAGAAGAAGATGCTAATGCTTTTGCAAAAGCGCTAATTAGTGTCAAGAGAGATCTCCATTTCTGTAGTATTTGCGGAAATATTACTGAAGAAGATCCTTGTGAAATTTGCCAAGATAAAAATCGTGACCGTAGTATTATTTTAGTAGTGGAAGAACCAAAAGACGTTATGGCAATGGAAAAAATGCGTGAATATCAAGGCTTGTATCACGTACTCCACGGGGTGCTTTCACCGATGGAAGGAACAGGACCAGAAGATATTAATATTGCCTCTTTGATCAAACGATTGCACGATGATGAAGTGAAAGAGGTCATTATAGCAACAAACGCTACCACTGAAGGAGAAGCGACGGCGATGTATTTATCACGGCTCATTAAACCAGCTGGAATCACCGTTACTCGTTTGGCACACGGCTTGTCTGTCGGCAGCGATATTGAATATGCAGACGAAATAACCTTGCTAAAAGCAGTCGAAGGACGTCGAGAAATTTAAAAGAAACATCGTTGGAAAAAGAAGTTGAAATCGAAGTAGGTCGTTTCTGTGAGAAAATGTCGCAGTTCAAGCTTTTCCGTACTTCTTTTTCAGTTTCTTTTTTTCAGCGGATGCATCACTTTAAATTGGACATAAGGATTTCAATTAGACTGATAGAGCAAGATGAAGTATAATAGATACAAGTAAAAATTGATTGGAGTTTTCGCACGTGCAGGGTATTTTTATCACATTTGAAGGTCCAGATGGCGCTGGCAAAACCAGTGTTTTGAAGGAAGTTTCTGAAAGATTAGCTAAAGAGTCAAAACGAAAAATTGTCACCACAAGAGAACCAGGCGGCATACCGATTGCCGAAAAGATTCGAACAGTTATTTTAGATCCAAGAAATGACAGAATGGATGAGCGAACAGAAGCTTTACTTTACGCAGCTGCTCGTCGTCAACATTTAGTGGAAAAAATCTTGCCAGCTTTGGAAGCGGGTCATTTAGTCCTATGTGATCGTTTTGTTGACAGCTCATTAGCCTACCAAGGCGCTGGGCGTAGAATTGGGATTGCACCCATTGCTTCAATTAATGCGTTTGCGACAGAAGGTGTCTCACCAGATTTTACAATTTATTTAGACGTTGACTCAGATACTGGCTTACGGCGGATTCAAGAAAATCGAACACAGCAAATTGATCGCTTAGATTCAGAAGGATTAGAATTTCATCAACGTGTTCGTCATGAATATTTGAAATTAGCAGAAGAAAATCCACAACGTATCAAAAAGATTGATGCACGGATGAGTTTAGAACTTGTCGTAGAAGCAACGTATCAGGCGATTATTGAACGTTATCCAGAAAACTTTTAATTATAGGAAGGTGTAGACCATGAAGATTATTTTAGCCATTGTACAAGACAAAGATAGTAACCGATTAGCCAACGAATTTATTGATGCCAATATTCGTGCTACAAAATTATCCTCAACAGGTGGATTCTTAAAAGCGGGAAATAGCACATTTATTATTGGGATTGATGATGAACGTGTCGACGAAACATTAGCTTTAATTAAAGAAACATGTCAATCAAGAAAACAATATGTTTCAACACCTGTGACTTTAGATATCACAATGGATGGCCAAATTCCTTATCCTGTGGAAGTTGAAGTAGGCGGCGCTACTTGCTTCGTCTTACCAGTTGAAGGATTCCATCAATATTAAGATGAATGAAGCACAACAGCTACAGCAAATGCAACCTTTGCTGTACAAGCAACTCCAAAAAAGTTTTGAGCATGGTCGTCTTGCCCATGCTTATCTTTTTGAAGGAGATACAGGAACTGGAAAACAAGAATTTGGCTTATGGATGGCGAAACATGTCTTTTGTACGAATTTAGTAAATCAACAGCCTTGTAACGAATGCCATAATTGTGTGCGGATTAATGAAAATGAACATCCAGATGTTTTAAGAATTGCGCCAGATGGGCAAACCATCAAAGTGAACCAAATCCGTGAATTAAAAGCGGAGTTTTCTAAAAGTGGGGTCGAGACTGCTAAAAAAGTTTTCTTAATTCAAGAAGCAGATAAAATGAGTACCGGCGCAGCCAATAGTCTCTTAAAATTTTTAGAAGAACCAGAAGGGCAAATTTTAGCTATTTTAGAAACCACTTCGCTTTCTCGAATTTTACCAACGATTCAATCACGATGCCAAACCTTACATTTTCAACCATTAGTCAAAAAAACATTAATTGATCGCTTAATCAAACAGGGGATTGGTGAAAAGACTGCAATCCTTTTAGCTGAGCTGACAAATAGTTTTGAGAAAGCAGTTGAAATCTCTCAAGATGAATGGTTTAATGAAGCTAGGGAAATCATTTTGCAATGGTTTAATTATCTAAAAAGTAATGATTTACAGGCATTTATCTACGTTCAGAAGAAAATGGTCAAAGTATTTAAGGAAAAAGAACAACAAGCGCTTAGCTTTGACTTGCTCATGGTTTATTACCGTCAATTATTGGAAGAAAGTGTTGCGACACAGCAAGCCAAAAAAGTAACGGAAGAGCAGGCGGAACGGTTGGCGCTAATTTTGAAAGCACGCCAAAAATGGACTGCCAATGTTAGTTGGCAAAATGTTTGTGAACAATTAGTTATCCAAATGATTCACCCTAAATCATAAAGGAAAAAAGTGCCAAGTGGCATTCAGTTTCATAATATAGTAGGAACTTAGTTGTTTCAGCAAGTTCCTTAACCGATTGAAGCGACGTTCACTTGAACTAGATTAGGAGGAATAAAATGGTAGAAGTAGTAGGAGTTCGCTTCCGTGAAGCCGGTCATATCTATTATTTTGCTCCTGGAAAATCTGAGTATATTTATAATGAGAAAGTACTCGTTGAATCTCAACAGTCAAAACAATTAGCTACTGTTGCTATTCCTAAAAAAACAGTCGATTCAGACGATTTACCAGAGGACCTAAAACCCATTTTAAATAAAGCAACAGCCAATGATTTAGAAAAAGAACAAAAAAATTTGGCTGATGCAGAAGCTGCCAAAAGCATTGCCAATGAAAAAATTCGAGCTCATGACTTAAAAATGAAATTAGTGCGAGTAGAATATACCTTCGATCGTAGCAAAATGATTTTTTACTTTACGGCAGATGGGCGAATTGATTTTCGTGAATTAGTCAAAGACTTAGCGGCTATTTTCCGGACGCGAATTGAGTTACGTCAAATTGGTGTCCGAGATGAAGCGAAAATATTAGGTGGCATTGGCCCTTGTGGCAGACAACTATGTTGCTCAACATTTCTAGGAGATTTTATGCCAGTTTCAATCAAAATGGCTAAAGATCAAGGGCTATCTTTAAATCCTGTTAAAATTTCGGGATTATGTGGCCGCTTAATGTGTTGTTTGAAATACGAAAACGACGAATATGAAGCCGCTAAAAAAGAATTACCAGATTATGGAAAAGAAGTAATAACACCAGATGGCAAAGGTAAAGTCGTCGGGTTGAATCTATTAAGTCGGATTGTCAAAGTTCGTCTGCATGGTCGTGAAATCGCAGCGGATTATGATTACGAAGAAATCAAAGAAGCTACTGCGAAAGTTGCTGCTGAAAAAGGTGATCAAAATGGATAAACGTTCGCTCTATGATGGATTAAATTCGTTGGAAACTGATTTAGACAGTTCCGTGACACAATTAAGAGAAATTAAAGCAGCACTCCATGAGTTGGTAGAAAAAAATACCACGTTGGAAATCGAAAACCAACGCTTACGGGAGCATCTCCAAGAACTGAATAAGTTAGCAGGAAATACAACTGAAACTGAAAAACAAGAGCTATCAAAATCACGTATGAATTTGGAAAAACTTTATGAAGAGGGCTTCCATGTCTGCAATATTTTATATGGTTCAAGACGTGAAAATGATGAAGAATGTGCCTTTTGTCTTGATGTTATTTATGGGGAACGTACGCGTTAAGTCTAGTGGACACTGCAAATAAAAAGGAAAGGTTTGGTTTGACAGTCAATCGATTGTCAAATCAAACCTTTATCTATTTATAGAACGAAAAAGGAAAATGAGGGATGCGCTATGCAAAAACAGAAAAGTTTTGATAAGCAAACAACAAAAGGAAAATTGTATCTTGTCCCAACACCGATCGGCAATTTAGAAGATATGAGTATTCGTTGTTTAAACATATTGAAAGAAGCAACGGTGATTGCTAGTGAGGACACAAGAAACACACAAAAATTGCTAAATCATTTTGAGATTACAACGCCACAAATTAGTTTACACGAACATAATTACAAAGAGCGAATTCCTCAACTGATTACACGATTGCTGAATGGTGAAACGATTGCCCAAGTTAGCGATGCAGGTATGCCTTCAATTAGTGATCCTGGTCATGAATTGGTTACAGCATGTCTTGAAGAAGAACTGGCAGTGATTGCCTTGCCAGGACCTACGGCAGGAATGACCGCCTTGATTGCCTCGGGCCTTTTACCACAGCCATTTACGTTTTATGGTTTTTTACCAAGAAAGAAAAAGGAACAGAAAGACGTGTTATCAGCATTAAAAGAAGAACGGCCGACACAGATTTTTTATGAGTCCCCCTATCGGATTGCTAAAACGGTCGCAACGTTTGCTGAAGTCTATGGTCAAGAACGTCCCGCTGTGATTTGTCGAGAATTAACGAAACTTCATGAAGAGTATTTGCGTGGTACCTTAGGAGAACTAACAGAATATTTAGCAGAAAATACGCTAAAAGGCGAGTGTTGTTTATTAGTTAGCGGATTTACTGGTGAGAAAGAGACAATAGCAGCAATGCCAGCTATTTCCCTCAAAGAACATGTACAAGTTTTAATGGAGGAAGAGGGACGGAGTTCAAAAGAGGCAATCAAAGAAGTGGCCAAATTGAGAAATGTAAAAAAACAAGAAGTATATAAAGAATATCATTCCATTTAAAAAAGGAGAGAAACATGAGTAATTTATTGCGAGCAGAAGGCGTGTCTTATCAAGTAAATGGTCGTAGCATTCTTTCTGATATTGATTTGTCATTTGAAACAGGCAGCAATACAACAATTGTTGGTCCTTCAGGTAGCGGGAAAAGTACATTTTTAAAAATTTTATCTTCATTATTAAGTCCTACAGAAGGCGAAATTTTTTATCAAGAAGCGCCAATTACTACAATGCCAATCGAAACATACCGCCAAAAGGTTTCTTATTGTTTTCAGCAGCCAACTTTATTTGGTGAAACCGTGTATGATAATTTATTATTTCCATTTACCGTCAGACAAGAAGCGTTTAATCAGGAAAAAGTCGTGGCATTGCTCCAACAAGTGAAATTGCCCGCTGCTTATCTTGAAAAGAAAATAGCCGAACTCTCTGGTGGTGAGCGACAACGGGTTGCTTTGCTACGAAACATTATTTTTGTACCAGATGTTTTATTATTAGACGAAGTTACAACGGGATTAGATGAAGAAAGCAAACAAATTGTCAATCAATTGTTAAACCAATTAAACAAAGAGCAAGGAGTCACGCTGGTTCGTATCACGCATGATACCGAAGAAATTCAGCAAGCACAGCAAGTGATTCGTATTGTAGCAGGAAAGGTGGCGCCGACAGATGGATTTAGCAGTTAATAATTTATCCTTATTTTTTTCAGCCATGCTAGTAGTGGTCGCATTAATTATTAGTACTAAAGAAAAATTAGGTTTTACCAAAGATATTATTATTAGTGTGATTCGAGCAGTCATTCAATTAGTCGCAGTCGGCTATTTATTAAAATATGTTTTTCAAGTCAATAACCTGATTTTAACGCTCATCATGGTTTTGGTGATTGTTTCCAACGCAGCCTTTAATGCAAAAAAACGCAGCCAGCAATTACAAAAGGGCTTTTTGATTTCTTTCATTGCAATTGGTTGTAGTACAGGAATTACCATTGGTATTTTGATTTTTTCTGGTTCTATCAAATTTATTCCTTCTCAAATCATTCCTATCAGTGGGATGATTGCCAGCAATTCGATGGTGGCAATTGGTTTATGCTATCGCAATTTAGATACTCTTTTTCAAAACCAACGGCAAGCGGTAATGGAGAAACTAGCATTAGGTGCAACTATCAAACTCGCCTCTTTACCAATCATCCAACAAAGTGTGAAAACCGGGATGGCGCCGACGATTGATTCTGCCAAAACTGTCGGAATTGTTAGTTTGCCTGGGATGATGTCAGGCTTAATTTTTGCGGGCGTTGATCCTGTCCATGCGATAAAATATCAGATTATGGTGACTTTTATGTTGCTATCAGCAACAAGTATTGGTTCAGTGATTGCAACTTATCTTGCCTATAAAGGCTACTATAATCAACAAAAACAATTGGTTGTTTAATTAAAAAGCTGGAAATCTGTGTTTATAACTTCACGGATTTTCAGCTTTTTCTGGTTGAAATAAAGAAGTTTCAATTTGAAAAAGAACGGACGTTCGTATATAATGGAGGGAGGAGGCGAATCAAAATGATGAGCGAATTACGTTTTCCCTTAAAAAAAGATACGTCGAGAAAAATTATACATATAGATATGGATGCGTTTTTTGCTTCAGTTGAAGAACGAGATCATCCAGAGCTAGTAGGACATCCGTTAGTTATTGCGCGCCATCCAAGTGATACTGGGGGCAAAGGAGTGGTGACCACAGCGAATTATATTGCTCGACAGTACGGTATTCACTCGGCTATGAGTGCTCAAAAGGCGTATGAACTATGTCCAAGTGCCATTTTTAAGCCAGGTAATTATCAGAAATATAGTGAAATTTCTCAAGAAATCCGTGAAATTTTTCGCCGCTATACAGATGTGATTGAACCAGTATCTATTGACGAAGCGTATTTAGATGTAACTGAAAATAAGGTCAACAGTAAGTCGGCTATTAAAATTGCGAAAATGATCCAGTATGATATTTGGCATGAATTACAGTTAACTTGCTCGGCAGGTGTTAGTTACAATAAGTTTTTAGCCAAGTTAGCATCAGATTTCCAGAAACCAAAGGGCCTGACGGTTGTCTTACCAGAAGAGGCCGAAGATTTTTTGAAAGCATTACCGATTGAAGATTTCCACGGAATCGGGAAAAAAACAGTGCCTAAAATGCATGAACTAGGGATTTTTACTGGAGCAGATTTATACAAGCAAGATGAGATGACGTTGATTCGGTTATTCGGTAAAATGGGTTATTCATTGTATCGTAAAGTCCGTGGTATCCATGATGCGCCAGTTCAAGTGACTAGAGATCGTAAGTCGGTAGGCAAGGAACATACTTACGGCACCCCTTTAACGACGGAAGAGCAGGTTACGGCTCAATTGAGACAATTAGCAGCAGGGGTTGAGCGTGCATTGCAACGAGTGCAAAAACATGGCAAAACAGTAGTCCTAAAAGTTCGTTATACTGACTATACGACGATTACGAAACGTGTGACATTACCTGAATATATTTCTAAAAAAGAAGAACTTTTCTATCAAGCGAATTTAATTTGGGAAGATATTTTAGGTTTAGAACAAGGAATCCGTTTATTAGGCATTACTTTAACGAATTTAGATCCACTAGCGTATGAAAACATTGTTTTACCTTTATGGGAAAAAAGTTAGCCCTTTAGACACATCCTCAAGAGATGGCTAAAGGGCTAACTTTTTTAAATTGATTTTTTGATTTGTTCATAAGACGTTTCGGCGTCATGACATTTTTCCCAAATAACAGCTTTGCCAGCAGCAAGTGATTTGGGTACATCAATAATCCGTTGATTACTACTGCCACGAAATTGTAAATTTAAATTACGTTTTGCCAGTTCAAAACGCCCATCGACTAAAATGTCAATTGAATGGAGTAGTTCAAGCTTATCAGGCGTTTCTAAAAGTAGTTCTTCAAAGGTATACCCAGACCAAGACCAGATATCTTTGGCTGAGCCAAATGTTTCCCGCACACGTTTGACTACACTAAGACAAACATCTGTATTCAGAAAAGGTTCACCACCCAAAAGAGTCAAACCTTGGACATAGTCATGGGACAAATCTTCAATAATTTGATTCATTAAAGATTCTGTAAACGGCGTACCGTAATTGAAATTTTGGACAGCTTTGTTAAAACAACCTTCACAAGCAAAGAGACAGCCGCTCACATATAAACTATTGCGTACACCTTCGCCATCAACAAAGTTGAACGCTTTGTAATCGGCAATCTTTTTTTGGCTGTAGTCTTCGGTTTTCCATTCTTGTGGTTTCGGATTACGCATCAGCAAAACTTCTTTCTATAGAATAATCGAGTTTAATTTTTTAAATGTTTAACACGAGAGGAAATTTCTTTGTGACGACCATGTACCATTGGGCGAGCTTGCGGGTTACCTAAATAACCACAAGTCCGTTTAACGACATCACAAGTCTTAGGATCATGATTGCCACATTCTGGACATTCAAAGCCACGTTCAGTTGGATGGAAGTCCCCTTCAAAACCACAGGCATAACAATGATCAATTGGCGTATTGGTTCCTAAATAGCCAACTTTGTCATAAGCGTAATCCCAGACAGCTTCAAGTGCTTTGGGATTTTGCTGTAACATGGGGTATTCACAGTAGTGGATAAAACCACCAGAACAATATTTTGGATAATCCTTTTCAAAATCAAGTTTTTCAAAAGGCGTTGGATTTTTGCGTACATCATAATGGAAACTATTTGTGTAATATTCTTTATCTGTAATATTTTCGACGATGCCAAATTTTTCAGTATCTAAACGGCAAAAACGGTCAGTCAAGCTTTCGCTCGGTGTAGAGTAGACACTAAAATGATAGCCGTATTCGTTGCCCCAGTTGTCGGCATTTTTTTTCAGTTCTTTTAAAATATCCAGTGTAAAGTTTTTGGCCTCTTGATTGTCCTCCCAAGCACCGCCGTAAAAGGCAGAAGCCACTTCATACAAGCCAATATAGCCAAGCGAAACCGTGGCACGTT
This sequence comes from Enterococcus sp. DIV0546, assembly GCF_051712785.1. Lineage (NCBI taxonomy): Bacteria > Bacillati > Bacillota > Bacilli > Lactobacillales > Enterococcaceae > Enterococcus > Enterococcus sp. DIV0546. Next base: position 2,239,335 of record NZ_JBIOPO010000001.1, on the reverse strand, counting down.
TGTTTTTAAACAGTTCATCTACGGCATCCTGTGTAGCTAAACGTTTTCCAAATGCACCATACATGTATAAAATCGGTGCATTCGCTGGTTTAGCTTCTTTAACACGTTCAACCCGATAAACCAAAGCATCTTTAACGATCGCCAAACGTTCATTTAAAATTTGCCAGAACTTTTCTTGGCTTCCTTGCGCTTCTAAAGCGATTCTTGGTAAGTTCAAGGTCACAACGCCTAAATTCATTCGGCCAACATTTACTTCTTCACCTTGTTCGTCTTTCCAGCCTTGTAAAAAGGAACGACAGCCCATTGGTACCTTAAAACTACCTGTTAGTTCAACGATTTTATCATAGTTTAAAACATCAGGATACATGCGTTTCGTTGCGCATTCCAGTGCCAGTTGTTTAATATCGTAATTTGGATCAGTAGGTTGCGCATTGACGCCGCGTTTAATTGTGAAAATCAGTTTTGGGAAAATAGCTGTTCGTTTTTCAATCCCTAAACCATTAATTCGGATTTGTAAAATCGCCCGTTGAATTTCTCGCTCAAACCAGTTGGTACCTAAACCAAATCCCAGAGAAGTAAAAGGGGTTTGTCCATTGGAAGTAAATAAAGTATTAATTTCATACTCAAGACTTTGCATGGCATCAAAAATATCTTTTTTCGTTTTCTTCCGAGCGAATGCTTTTTGGCGTTCTTCTCCTTCAATCCATTCTTGCGCATCTGCTAAATGTTTTTCATAATTACGTTCCGCAAAAGGCGCTAATAATTCATCAATCCGATCGGCAGAGCATCCACCATATTGACTGGAAGCTACATTGGCAATAATTTGAGAAATTTGTGCAGTGGCTGTTTGAATTGATTTTGGTGATTCGACATCAGCGTTCCCAATTTTAAAGCCATTGTTTAGCATGCCTTTAAAATCAATTAAACAGCAGTTTGTCATGGGCGTATATGGATGATAATCTAAATCGTGGTAATGAATGTCGCCTTTTTGATGGGCATTAGCCACGTGTGAAGGCAACATCTTTAAACCAATTGATTTTCCAACAATCCCAGCGGTTAGATCACGTTGCGTATTAAAAACGTCACTGTCTTTGTTGGCATTTTCGTTCACGACAGTCTGATCTTTATTAATTAATTTGCCGATAGATACATTAATATCAGTTGCTTTACTACGCTCAAAATCACGTTGGGTTCTGTAATGAATGTATTCTTCGGCTAAGGCATATTCATTGTTGGATAGCAGAGTATGTTCCACAATATTTTGAATTTCATAAATTTTTACGTTATTGGTAAAACGTTCGGCAATTTCTCGATTGACATCGGCAACAATCGATTGGACTTTTTGATGTGTCAAAGGAGTGACTTGGTCATGTATTTTTTGTTCAGCTTTGATCAAAGCATCGTATATTTTTTGATCATCGAAAGTCACTAAACGACCATCTCGTTTGACGACTTTAATTGTTGAGAGATTAACATCCTCGGCTTTTTCATCAGTAATCTTCATCATTTTATCCAGCTCCTTATATCTCGTTAGTAACTATCCTAATACAAAGGTCGGCTAAATTCAATCGATATATTGCGTATTTTTAGTAAAATATCGCTAGACAAACACTATATATTGTGCTTGCGCTGTTTTGAAAAAATATGAAAACAAATGAAGAAAAGGATTGAGCAAATTTTTTTGCGTGAAAAAAATTCTTTGTCCAAATTAAAAAACAGCAAAGATTTTTTTGCCAAATTGCTAAAAGCAACACTAAAAAATAACAATTATTAAATAATAATTGTTTGCGGATTTATTCACGAAATGCCAATTATTCTTTGACTACCGAACGATATTGTAAGATAAAACGATGTTCATTCAGATTTTTTCTTGGTAAAATAAGAGTAATAACAAAACGTTGGAGCGAGAGAAATGAAAAAAATTGTAGAAGTAAACCATGTCAGCAAGACATATGGTCGTTTAAATAATAAAACAGAAGTATTAGATAATATTTCGTTTACCGTTGATGAAGGCGAATTTGTGGGGATTATGGGTCCCAGTGGTGCTGGGAAATCGACACTGTTGAATGTCTTATCCTCGATTATTTTGCCAACCGCAGGAATCGTGCGCATCGCCGGACAAGATATTTTAAAAATGCGAGATAATCAATTAAGTGATTTTCGAAGAAACGAAATGGGGTTTATTTTTCAATCGTTTAACCTAATTGATACGTTAAATGTGAAGGACAATATTCTGTTGCCTTTAGCTGTAGAAAAAGTTTCATTAGAAGAAATGGATAAACGTTTGTTACATGTGACTTCGATTTTGGGGATTCAGGAGCTTTTATCTGCTTATCCACCAGAGATATCTGTGGGACAAAAACAACGGGTAGCAGCTGCTCGTGCTTTGATTACGAACCCTAAAATCATTTTTGCAGATGAACCAACTGGCTCGCTGGATTCAAAATCAGCAACAGAATTGTTGAAATATTTAGCTGAAATTAATCTACATGATGATGCCACAATTTTGATGGTGACACATGACCCGTACACGGCTAGTTTTTGCAATCGCATCTTATTCATTAAAGACGGTGCGATTTTCTCAGAAGTTGTTCGTCAAGGATCACGTAAGGAATTTTTTAATCGTGTGATAGATATGCAAGCAACGATTGGTGGAGGCGGGCGCGCAAATGATTTTTAAACTATCATTAAAAAATTTAAAAGCTCATGTACCTAATTATCTGGTTTATTACATTAGTATGACTTTTGCAGCGGTCGTTTATTATTGTTTCCGTGCGATTGCTTACAACCAGCCTCTTGTCGCAGGTGCAGGCCGTGATATCGAAATTAAGCGATCTTTAGGACTCGGTAGTACCTTAGTCACCATTATTATTTTGGGCTTTATGTTGGCAGCAAATCGTTTTTTTATAGGAAAACGTAGCCAAGAAATTGGCTTGTATCGATTAATTGGCTTGAGAAAGAGCCAAGTTTCACTAATTTTTTTAGTGGAAAATTTAGTTTTAGGCTTTGTTTCACTAATTAATGGGATTATTTTAGGAGTGATTTTCACCAAGTTGTTTTCAATGATTTTAGCCAAAGTTATGTTTTTAGAAGTCCCCAGTTTCTTCTATATTTCTTGGCGTTCCGTTATTGAAACCGGTGTAGCTTTTGCATTTATGATTTTGATTGTCTGCTTAAGAAGTATTTGGATGATTTATCGTTATCCATTGTCGCAGCTTATGCACCAAGAAAAAATTGGTCAAATTAATTATAGTCGTTTAACGAAACGGCGGCAGTTTCTAGGTATTTTAGGACCTATTTGTTTACTGGCTGGTTATTTTATTGCGTTTGATTTTCGGAATTTAGCGACAGGTATTGTGTATAAACAATTAAATGATTCATTGGATATCTCGATTCCGATGATTATTACATTGACGCCTTTTATCATTTTGGGTCTATGTGTGGTGGGAACGTATTTATTTTTCCGTTATACCATGTATTTTATCATTCGCTTATTTAATCATAGAAAAAAATGGTATTACCAAGATTTACGCATGATTACTTTAGGCAATGCCAAACGCTACTTATTTAAAAGTAGCAAAACACTCACTGGTTTGACCTTATTAATTGCGACAGCCTTGAGTGGGATTGGCGTGATGGTTTTTGTGTATACGATTAGTATGCACACGGTCAACAGTGATGGTCCCGTGGACTTTTTAGTTTCACAGGAAAGCTATCCTAAATTGAAGAAAGTTCTCGATGAAGCGAAGGACACCAAAATAAAAAATGAAGTGATACTTTCTTATAAAATTACTGGAATTGAACGCAGTTTGCGAATTGGTCAAGCGCAAGAGGAACAAGAAACGATTGAAGCAGTTAATGTTTTATCCTTCTCAAATTACCGCAACTATCAAAAAATTAATCCTTATTTAAACGATTTACATTTAAAAAATGACCAAAGTGTTATCTATATGGATAGCTTTACCAATATTTTAAGTGGTATGTCTCGTTATGAATCGAAACTGCAATTTGTTGAAGGAGAGAAGGCACAACTGCAACAAGTGCTGCCTAACTATCTAGGTAATTTTTTATTGCAATATTCCTTACCAACGATTGTCGTTTCCGATGCCCTTTATCAGAAAGTGACAAAAAATTCCATTCAGTATCAGATTAACGCCGTAAATGTTGACACGAAAAGCCGTGAAAAACTTTATGAAGCCGTAAATAAACAGATTGCCACAGAATGGCAAGCGCCAATTTTGTATAAGTATGAAAAAAATAACCAGCAGTTGAGTGGTTTTGCCAAACAAATGCCTAACGAAGAGGTAAAGAATACACAAGATGATGTCACAGAAACTTGGCGGCTAAATATGAATGATCGCTACGCCTCTTTACGCTATGAACGAAAAATTAACGGCTTGACTTTATATGTCTCCATGTTTGTGGCAATTTTAGCGTTGTTTATTACGGGCAGTATTTTGATGTTACGACAACTCTTTTCAGCTGTAAGTGAGCGTCAAGATTACGTGACTTTAAAACGGATGGGTGTTTCTAGTAAAGCGATAACTAAGCAAATTTATCGACAGAATAGTTTGATTTTCTTTCCGCCGATGGTCATTGGGATTTTGCATACTACCTTTGCCATTTATTTGCTAAGCCAATTTATTAAGAGTCCAGGATATTTGTTAGTATATCTTTCTTGTGGAATCTTAATAATTGTTTATCTAATTTTTTATATTTTAACGTCTGCCATTTATGCGCGGATGATTCGACACATCCATTTTTAAAAAACTGTAAAAGCCGTTGTGAAGCGGTTTTTACAGTTTCTTTATGCGAAAAAATTATGAGAGTTCCGTTTATGAAAATCATGAAAATTTAAGAAGTGACGAAATTGTTAGTTTTTTTATTAAATTGTAAGAAATTTCAATGGACTTTGCTGAAATATAGCATAAAATAATGGATAGCGATTAACCTTAGGAGGTGAATGATAATGAAAACAACTTTTCAGAAAATTCTCAATAACGAAAGTCTTAAATTCATCGGTAAAACGTTATTTTATTCTTTCATTGTCATTGCATTAATTTATCTTTATCATTACAAGAATATCAATGGAGGAACCTTCATTTATAACGAGTTTTAAGGAGGCGGCTATATATGGAAAAAGTAATTAATATGATTCAAACGATTGATGAATGGGCACGTAAAGAACCCCAACGTCCTGTTTATTTAACCGAAGAAAAAGTCTCTACGTATGGAGAGTTAAAAGAAAAGTCAGACAATCTAGCCGCTTATTTAGCTGAGCTGAAAACGGACAAGTCAGCGATTGTCGTATACGGAGAATTAGATTTTGAAATGATTGTGAGTTTTCTAGGCGCATCGAAAGCTGGTTTTAGCTATATCCCCATTGATGCACATACACCAAAAGAACGCATTGAACTAATTCTAAACGTAGCCAAACCAACCGCAGTGATTGCTGTGCATGAATGGCCTGAGTTAGCCACCGAAGTGCCAGTAATTACGGCGGAAGAATTAACAGAAATGATGATGCATGCACCTCGACATGCGCCTGCGTTGACGCCTGTCACAGGAGCAAGTAATTACTATATCATTTTCACTTCAGGGACAACTGGCGTACCAAAGGGTGTGCAAATCAGCCATGATAATTTAGTTAGCTTTACGAATTGGTTGTTGCAAGATTTTGGTTTAGAAGAAGGGGCCCGCTTTTTAGCACAGGCACCTTATTCGTTTGATTTATCGGTGATGTCTATTTATCCCGCATTGGCGTTAGGCGGCTCATTAACTCCGTTACCCAATGAAATCATTAACGATTTTAAACAATTATTTACGCGTTTGCCACAATTAACAATCGACGTCTGGGTTTCAACACCGTCCTTTATTGAATTGTGTCTAATGGAACCAAGCTTCGATGGTGAACATCTACCAGCACTGCGCACGTTTTTGTTCTGTGGAGAAGAATTACCAAAACCAACGGCTGAGAAATTAGCCGCTCGTTTCCCAACTGCGCATATTTATAATACGTATGGGCCGACAGAAGCGACTGTAGCGATTAGTGCCATTGAAATCACTCAAGAAGTTTTAAAAAGTGTCCAACGTTTACCAATCGGGTATGTGAAAGAGGATACGCAAATTTATATTATGGAAGGCATGTCAAAATTACCTGCAGGTGAAATTGGTGAAATCGTCATTGCTGGACCAAGTGTTTCCAAAGGCTATCTAAATAATCCTGCGAAAACAGCTGAAGCTTTTTTCCAATTAGATGGCGTACCAGCTTATCGCACAGGCGATGCTGGAAAGTTAGTCGATAACCTATTGCAGTATGAGGGACGCTTAGATTTTCAAATTAAATTGCATGGCTACCGCATTGAGTTAGAAGAAGTAGATCATCACTTAACGAATGTTTCCTACGTGAAACAAGCAGTCGTTGTGCCGAAATATCAAGGAAATAAAGTCCAACAATTAATTGCCTATGTCGTTCCGCAAGCACATGAATTTTCAAGTGATTTTCAATTAACTAAGGCAATTAAACAAGAATTAGCCACGTTGACAATGGACTATATGATTCCGCAAAAATTTGTATATGTTGAACAATTACCTTTGACAAGTAATGGCAAAATTGATCGGAAAGGGTTGATGAATGAGGTGAATGCCACATGATGAATTTTCCTCATATGATTCCCTATAATGCGCCGTATTACTTTGTTCTGCTAATTGCGGCCTTGTTGCCGATGATTTTAACTTTAGCCATTAAAGGGACACGTTGGCCTTGGTACCAAACACTCGTGACACTGGTCTTTCTATATATCAGTTTTGGTGGCGAATTTTGGCAACAAGGAGTCGCTCTGATTGTATATGTTATTTATCAAACATTACTAACGTGGGGCTATGCGGCTTATCGAAAAAATAAAAATGCAGGTTGGGTCTTTTATCTGGCTGTCTTTTTAGCTATATTACCGCTTGTTTGGGTGAAAGTTTCTCCCTTCATGACAGGCAAAACAACCTTACTTGGCTTTTTAGGGATTTCTTATTTAACCTTTAAAGCGGTCCAAGTGGTCATGGATTTACGGGATGGCGTAATGAAAGAATATCATCCGTTTCGTTACATTCAGTTTCTCTTGTTCTTCCCGACTATTTCTTCAGGACCCATCGATCGTTATCGGCGCTTTGAAAAAGATTTGAAAAACCCGCCGAGTGCGGATAAATATTTAGACTTTTTAGAAAAAGGAATTTTTTATTTATTTCTAGGATTTTTATATAAGTTTATTATCAGTCATTATCTTGGTGGTGTCTTTTTACCACATGTGGAAAAAATGGCCTTGGCACAAGGTGGTTTATCCTGGTGGACAGTCGGCTATATGTATAATTACAGTTTGTATCTATTCTTTGATTTCGCAGGCTATAGTTTACTGGCCGTTGGCACAAGTTATTTAATGGGCTATGATACACCAATGAACTTTAACAAACCGTTCCTAAGTTGGAATATTAAAGAATTCTGGAATCGTTGGCACATGACCTTATCTTTTTGGTTCCGTGATTACATTTACATGCGCTTAATGTTTTTCTTAATGAAAAAGAAAGTCTTTAAAAGTCGGATTGTGACTTCTAATATTGGTTACTTTGCGTTGTTCTTAATCATGGGCATTTGGCATGGATTAACGTGGTTCTACATCGCTTATGGGCTCTACCATGCAACACTAATTTGTGTAACAGATGCTTGGCTACGTTTTAAGAAAAAACATAAAGACAAGATACCATCAAACAAATTTACACATGCATTTGCAGTCTTTTTAACTTTCCAAGCGGTTTGTGTCAGCTTCCTGATTTTCTCAGGATTTTTAGACAAACTATGGTTTAAATAAACAAAAATAAAAATATAAAGGGGCAATTTACAATGAACATTCAAGAAACAGTATTAAACATTTTAGAAGATATTACAGGAACAGACGAAGTTGTGAACAATCAAGACATTCAATTATTTGAAGAAGGATTATTGGACTCTTTAGCGACGGTTCAATTATTAGTAGAAATTGAAGGACAATTAGGAATCCAAGTTCCTGTATCAGACTTTGACCGTGAAGTATGGGGAACACCAAAACAAATCATTCAACAAGTGGAAGCTTTACAATAATGTCTAGAAAAAAACGACTAATCAGAATCTTAGGTCCAGTGCTTTGTTCAGCGGTCTTGGTTGCAGTGTTCTTTTTTGCACCGTTCAGAATCAATTTAACTTCCGAAAAAACGTTGAAGGAAGCATCAACGTCAATGGCACCGAACGTTTTAAAAGGCAATGTGATTAAAAACAAAGCAGTGGCTTCTGGTAAATATGTTCCTTTTTTTGGCTCTTCTGAATTAAGTCGATTTAGTGCTTTCCACCCTAGTGTGCTCTCTGAAAAGTATCAACGGAACTACCGACCGTTTTTACTAGGAGAAGCGGGCACACAGTCATTAACCCAAGCAATGGTCATTCATTCGATGGGCGATGCGATTGCCAATAAGAAAGCGGTCTTTATTTTATCTCCGCAATGGTTTGTCAAAAAGGGTGTACCTAATGATAGTTTTGGTGCACACTATTCACAATTACAAACCTATCAATGGTTAGCTAATTTAACCGAATTAACCAGCGGTGACCAATATCTAGCACAACGTTTGACCAAATTTCCAGTTGTTCAAAAAGACAAAGTCTTAATGGAAACCTTGGCAAATCTGCAGGCAGGGCAACTTCCCCAACGCTCTCAACGAGATTATTTTATAATGAATCTCCGTTTCTTGAATCGTGAAGATGAATTGTTTAGCCAAATTGGCATGGTTAGCAGAGAACCAATTGTTGAAAAAGATATGAAACAATTACCTGCTACGTATAATTTTAATGAATTAGATCAGCTAGCTGGAAAAATTGCGGTAAAAGCCATTAATAATAATAAATTTGAAATTAGTAACGGTTTTTATCGCCAACGGATTAAACCAGTTTTACCGAAATTAGCTCATTCACAAAAGAAATGGGATTACCGTTTTTCTCCAGAATATGGTGATTTCCAAGCTGCGTTAGAACAGTTAGCAGAAAAAAATGTCGATGTTTTATTTGTAATCCCACCTGTTAACAAACGTTGGTCGGACTATACGGGCTTGTCACAAGATATGTTGCAACAAGTAGCACGCAAGCTGAAATATCAACTTCAAGAGCAAGGGTTTACTAACATTGCTGACTTCTCAACATGTAGTAATGAACGCTACTTTATGGCGGACACGATTCATTTAGGTTGGCGTGGTTGGCTCGCTGTTGATCGTCAAGTAGATGAATTTATGAAACAACCTGCGTCTAAAAAGTTAGCGTATCAAATTGATGATCGTTTTTATCAGACAGATTGGCAACAACAAAATCCATTGGTCTTACCTCAATTTTAAGAAGGCAAGATGGATCAAGTACCAATTATCTGAAGCGGACTAGAAGCGCTTCGTAACAATGAAAATAGCCTGTACCTGCCGTTGAATAACGAGCGTGCAGGCTGTTTTTTCGTTTATTTTTAGTGGAGAACGTTGCTCAATTTATTTTTTGTAAGTATTTTTTTAGTTCGTGGTATAATGGATAAAATTGGTTTTTGAGGGGAGTTATTTTTATGGATGTAAAAGAAGAAAAAATGTTAATTGATTTAACAAGTGCTAAAGGGATTGCTGGGAATGAAGACGAAGTACGTTCGTTATTTAAAAAGTATGCAGCACCGTATGCGGATAAATTTTTATATGATGGCCTTGGCAGTATTATTGCAAAAAATGTTGGTGATAAAGAAGGACCAAAAGTCTACATTTCTGGGCATATGGATGAAGTCGGTTTCATGGTTACCCAAATCACAGAAAAAGGCTTTTTAAAATTTCAAACCGTTGGCGGTTGGTGGGGGCAAGTTATGTTGGCCCAACAAGTTCAGATTAAAACTACGACTGGTAAGGTTTACCATGGTGTCATTGGGTCTAAACCACCGCATGTGTTAACAGCGGAAGTTCGTAACAAACCCTATGAGATTGCAGATATGTTTATTGATATTGGTGCAAGTAGCGATCAACAAGTTGCAGAATGGGGGATTCATCCAGGGGATATGGTGACACCATATATTGACTATCGTCGCATGAATGATACAAAATTTTTATTGGCAAAAGCGTGGGATAACCGAATTGGTACGGCCGTTTCATTAAAAGTTTTAGAAAATTTAGCGACAGAAGGGCACCCCAATATTTTATTTGCAGGCAGTGATGTGCAAGAAGAAGTCGGGCTACGCGGTGCGCAAACAAGTACGCATCTTGTGAATCCAGACATAGCGTTTGCTTTAGACACAGGAACAGCTGGTGACACACCAGGAATGACACCTAAAGAAGCCGACTCTGTTTTAGGTGAAGGGCCACAAATTTTGATTTATGATGCATCAATGATTCCGCATAAAAAATTACGTGATTTTGTTATTCAAGTGGCGGAAGAAAATAACATTCCCTTCCAATATACAGTGATTACAGGGGGAGGTACGGATGCTGGCCGCATGCATTTAACGCGCAACGGGATTCCATCATTAGCCATCACGGTGCCTGTTAGATATCTGCATTCACATACCTCAGTTATTCATGAAGATGATTATTTCAACACAGTCAAATTAGTCACAGAAGTGGTGAAACGTCTAGATAAAGAAACAGTCGCTAAATTGACTAGTTATTAGTTTCAGAAAGGATGGAATGAATGAAAAGTTTAGTAACAAATTCGCAACATCGTGCCAATGCTCGCAGAGCCCTTGATGGGCAATGGGGGATCATGGCTTGGTTAACTTTCTTAGGAGTGGTTTTACAGAGCTTCTTAACATCGATTGTGCAAAATTTATTTTCTGGTGAAAATCAAGTTTTTCAAAGTAGTTTTGCCGCAGTATTACTGCAAATTTTTGTTTTATTCGCGTTAAGTTATGCGCTATATTACGCAGCCTTGAAGGTGTTACGTGGTGAAAAGGTGCGGGTCAATATTTTAATGAGTGTTTTTCAAGGAAAATATTATGGTCCGCTATTTGTGGTCAACCTACTTCAAAAAGTACTTGAACGTGTAATTGGTTTGTTATTTTTGTTACCAATTTTATTTGGGGCAGGGACAACCTTGTATTTCAAATTGATGTTTAATACAGTTACACCAGAGGAAATCCAAGCCTTTTTCTTAAATGATTTTTCCTTTTTCCTAGCGTTTGGCGTTGCCTCTATCTTAATCTTTTTAATTGGCTTATTTGTGAGTGGCGTTTTTCAATTTGCTGTGTGGCTACGTTTTGATAATCCAGAACTGCCAATTATGATGGCGTTGAAACAGGCGTTATATTTAATGAAAAATCGTTTTTGGCAATATTTATGTTTACAATTTTCTTTTATTGGTTGGTATATTGTGGGCTTTTTAGCTATTGGTATCGGTCTATTATGGGTGATTCCTTATAACTATGTAGCGTTAGCTAGTTTTTATCAAACTGCCTTAGAAGAAAAAGGTTTAGCCGAAGAATAAAAAAGAAGCTTGAATCCTTCGTTATCTCGACAAAGGGTTCAGGTTTTTTCTTTGGTCTTTTTGTGAAAATTTAAGCGTTTTAACCTCGTTTTTCCGTTATTTTATGGTAACATGGAAGTATCGTATTGAAGGAGGTTGTCCACACATGAAATTGACTGTCTTAGGCTGTTTAGGTGCTTATCCATACAAAGGAGAAGGAACGAGTTCCTATTTGTTAGAATCTGAAGGCTTTCATTTGCTTATTGATGCAGGCAGTACGACATTAGTGCGTTTAGAAAACTATCTAGATCCATTGAAATTAGATGCTGTCATTCTGTCGCATTACCATCATGACCATATCGCAGATTTAGGTGTTTTACAATATTATCGTCAGCTTTATCCAACGCTGGAACCGACGCCTATTTTGCCAATATATGGCCATACACAAGATCAAATGCATTTCAAAGAACTAACGCTTCCTAACGTTTCCGAAGGGAAAGAGTATTTTGAAGCAGAAGAGTTGGCAGTAGGACCATTTTTAATTACTTTCATGGAAACGATTCATCCTGTCACTTGTTACGCGATGCGGATTGTTGAAAAAGCGACTGGCAAAGTCTTTGTCTTTACAGGAGACTCTGGTTACTTAGCAAGTTTTGAAGACTTTGCAAAAGACGCTGATTTATTCTTAGCGGATACGTACTTATTTGAAGGTAATGAACGACATCATGCACATTTTACGTCAAGAGAAGCGGGTGAAATTGCCAAAGCAGCACAAGTCAAACAATTGATGTTGACCCATTTACCACAACATGGGTCATTGGAACAACTACGTGAAGAAGCGCAAAACTATGCTGGAACGGAAATTCCAGTGACATTAGCCCAACCAGATTTAACAGTTGAGATTTAAAAAAGTAACTATACCAAGGGAGAGAACCGATTGTGATTTTTGTACCGAATGAAAATAATGACCCACGAGTGAACTTAGCAATTGAAACATATTTGTTAACAGAAATGCCTTTAGATGAGCCCATTCTTTTATTTTACATTAACGAGCCGTCAATCATTATTGGCCGTAACCAAAATACAATTGAAGAAATTAACAAAGAATATGTAGATGAGCACGGCATTCATGTTGTTCGTCGCTTAAGTGGCGGCGGCGCCGTTTATCATGATCATGGTAATTTGAATTTTAGTTTTATTATGCCAGATGACGGCAACTCTTTCCGTGATTTTGCGAAAGTTACCCAACCAATTATTCAAGCATTGCACGACTTAGGCGTTGAAGGTGCCGAATTAAAAGGGCGCAATGACCTAGTGATTAATGATATGAAGTTTTCAGGAAATGCGATGTACGCTACCAACGGCCGCATGTTTGCACATGGAACCTTAATGTTTGATAGTGATATTGATGAAGTTGTAAATACATTGAAAGTACGGAAAGATAAAATCGAATCTAAAGGTATCAAGTCTGTTCGTTCACGGGTAACAAACATTAAACCATTTTTATCTGAAGATAAACAAGAGATGACAACGGAAGAATTCCGCCAAGAAATTCTTTTGAAAATTTTCGGCGTAGATTCGATCGACCAAGTTAAAACGTATGAATTAACTGATCAAGACTGGGCGGCTATTAACAAAATTTCAGAGCAATACTATCGCAATTGGGATTGGAATTATGGTAAATCACCTGCATTTAACTTAGAACGTCGCCATCGTTTTCCAATTGGCTCAATTGAAATGAAAATGAATGTGGCGGATGGTGTCATTCAAGAAATTAAAATCTTTGGGGACTTCTTTGGGCTTGGTGAAATTAAAGATGTTGAAGATATTTTAACCGGCGTGAAATATGATAAAGCTTCTTTAGAAGAAGCCATTGATCAAATTGACGTTAAAAAATACTTTGGCAATATCGAAAAAGAAGATTTGCTTGGGTTAATTTATTAAAAAAAAAGACAGCCGTTTCATGTAGTGACCCCAAAAAGTTAGACTTTTATAGAGTGGATTTTTCCACTCTATTTTTTATGCAGTTTTTTGATTGAATTGTCGAAATTCTACTGGGCTTTTCCAGTTAAGTTTTTCCTTGATTCGGTGATGATTGTAATAATAAATGTAGTTCTCAATTGCTTCTCTCAATTCATTTTGACTTTGATAGATTTTTCCATAGTACACTTCTTGTTTTAGGATACTGAAGAAATTCTCCATAGGAGAATTATCTAAACAGGTTCCTTTTCGAGACATACTTTGAAAGATATTGTTGTCCTTTAATGTTTGTATATAGACATTCATTTGATAAGCCCAGCCTTGATCAGAGTGAAAGGTGCGCCGATAGGGACAATCATTTGTTTGAGAAATTGCTTCTTTCAGACCTCCCATAACTGTTTTACCATTTGGTTGAGTAGAAAGGCTATAGCTTAGAATTTCACTATTATACATATCCATAAATGGATCTAAGTATAGTTTTTTCTGACGAAAGATGCCTGCGTTATCTGCTTCAAAGTACTTAAATTCAGTTGTATCAGTTGTAATTTTTTGATGAGGAACAGAAGTTTTAAATCGGCGACGAATCAAATTTTTAGCGATTTTACCAACGGTTCCTTTATAGGAATTATATTTTCTGGATTTCTTAGTAAAAGCTTTGACTTGTAACTTTAACTTTTGTATTAATCGCTGGACTTTCTTTTTATTCACTTGAAATCCACGTCGTTTCAATTCTTGGGTCATCCTTCTATAGCCATAATGTTGATGTTTTTTACGAATCGCTTGAATTTCTTCTTCAATGATTTGTGTTGAAGCTGTTCTGTCGAGGCGTTTTTGCCAGTACATGTAAGTAGATTTTGGAAACCTTAGGGTTTCCAAAATATCTTTTAATCGAAAGTGTCTTCGGAGACTGTGAATGATTCGTGCGATTCGTTCATTTTTTGTTCGTCCTCTAAACGCAGTCTCCTCAATTCTTTTAAATAGGCATTCTCAATTTTTAACATTCTATTTTCTTTTTCTAGTTTCTCTACTTGAGATCGTTCACTTGGTAGTGGTTGGGGTTCATTTCGTTTCTTTTTAGACATGGTAGGTGGACGTCCTTTCTGTTTAGAGAGTCCCTCTATACCAAACTTCTGATACGTTCTAAGCCAATTCGCAATCAATGATGGATTGTTCATTTTTAGAAGATTAGCTACTTCTTGATAGGACAACTCTGTTGTTAAATATAACTCTAACGCATCTAGCTTAAATTGAACAGAGTAATTCTTATTTTTTCGACTGCGAAGTAGGCCTTCTTCACCAAGTTCTTTATAGGCATTTATCCATTTGCTTATTTGAGAACTATCTTTAAACCCATACTTCTTTGCGAGAAACCTTAGACCTCCTTGACCAGATAAGTAGTCATGAACAAGTTTAAGTTTAAATTCAAAACTGTATTTTGCCATACAAAAAAACCTCCAAAAGTTAGATTTCTAGGTCTAACTTTTGGGGGTCGGCTCATTCAAACGGTTGTCTTTTTTCTAGCTAAAAATAATTTTTAGCTTTTAGAAAGGTAGTGCTATGTGCAAAATCGTCGAAACGATTTTTATCAGGGAACTATCAAATAGCTCGCCTGCATATGTACTTGAACCAAGTCAAGTCCGGGAATTTGGTTATGTGCTTCACTATAAATCACTATCTGTAAAGAGTATACAAGATTTCCTTTCTTTTGTGATATCAAATTTTTACAGACAAAGTAGTAAAATTTGACGTTTCTTATTTTGGCAAGGTTATAGGCTTGTTTTGGGGCTTGAAATAGCAAGAATTAATAGTGATTTAAGGGAAAATATTAACATATGTAGAAGTATTTTTATAAGAAATAACGAGAAAAAATCAATAAGTATGTTCTTGAGGGCTACTTTTTGACGTTTTCTAATTAAAACTTAATAAAAAATAGCAGAAACAAAGAAAAAATGTGCTTACAAGAAGTAATCCGCATTTAGCTAGGAAGTTAAGAATGTGCATGTTATTTTCAAACAAATAATAAGAATCCTATTTCAATCCTTTACAGAGGAACAAGGACTTCGTATAATAAAGGGACGAAAAGGAGCGAAAGTGATGAGAAACGAAATGATGCATCGACCAGTCGTTAAACCAGAATTGGTTGAGTATATGCGTACAAAACAAAAGAAACTTCCCGGAGAATTAGGTGCAGTGGAGGCGGAAGCCAATGAAGCAGGGGTGCCGATTATTCCGCACGAAACAGTAGTTTTTCTACAATTTTTGCTAGGACAACTAAAGCCCAAAAATATTTTAGAAATCGGGGCAGCAATTGGTTTTTCTTCAAGCTTGATGGCCCAATTTGTTGGTGAAGATGGTCACGTGACCACGATTGATCGTTTTGACGTAATGATAAAAAAAGCGAAGAAAACCTACCAACGCCTAGACTTAGAAGAAAAGGTCACTCTTTTAGAAGGACAAGCAGCTGAGATTCTACCAACGTTGGAAGGACCTTATGACTTTATTTTTATGGATAGTGCCAAATCAAAATACATTGAATTTTTACCTGAATGTTTACGGTTGCTACCAGTTGGCGGCGTTTTAATGGTGGATGATGTATTTCAAGCTGGGACAATTTTAGACCCTGCTGAGGAAGTACCGAAAAAAAATCGAGCGATTCATCGTAAATTAAACCAATTTTTAGATGTAGTCATGACGCACCCTGATTTAACTTCTACTTTAGTTCCTCTTGGTGATGGAGTTATTTTAATTACCAAAGAGAAAGAAACGATTATTTTAGATAGTTAAAGAATGTCTTCACAAAAAGAAAGCGAATCATTAAAAAGCAAGTTCTTTTAATGATTCGCTTTCTTTTTTATGTTATTTAAAAAGTTATCTCGCTATTTCTAATTGAGAATGATAATCATAAAATTCTCAATAGGACAGTATTATGTGTTAATAAAACCTCTTTTGTTTATAATTATTCTATTGACGGAATAATTATAAACTGTTATCCTTAAAGAGTAAAAAAACAGAGGAGGAACGACAATGAATTTAATTAATCAAAAACTTTTTGACTTTGAATGTGATGCCTATCACGATGGTGAATTTACACGAGTATCAACAGAAGATATTTTAGGAAAATGGAGTATTTTCTTCTTTTATCCAGCTGATTTTTCTTTCGTGTGTCCTACGGAATTAGGGGATATGCAAGAGCATTATGCGCATTTACAGGAATTAAATTGTGAGGTTTACTCTGTTTCAGAAGATAGTCATTATGTGCATAAAGCATGGGCTGACGCTACAGAAACGATTGGAAAAATTAAATATCCAATGTTAGCCGATCCCAACGGTCAACTTGCTCGTTTCTTTGGCGTTTTAGATGAAGCTTCTGGAATGGCTTACCGTGCTTCATTTATTGTGAGTCCAGAAGGTGAGATCAAATCTTATGAAATCAACGACATGGGTATTGGTCGTAATGCTGAAGAACTTGTTCGTAAATTAGAAGCTTCTCAATTTGTAGCAGAACATGGTGATAAAGTTTGTCCAGCCAATTGGCAACCAGGAGAAGAAACAATTGCGCCAAGCTTAGATTTAGTTGGTAAAATTTAAATTCACTTTGTAAATAGAGGTCAAAGAGTTGGATAAAACAGAGAAAATGTTTTGTTCAGCTCTTTTTCTGAAACACAGAAGAAAGAGGAGAAGCAAGTGACAGAAGAAATCTACGATTTGATTATTATTGGTGGCGGATCAGCTGCTTTATCTGCAGGTATCTATGCAGGTCGCGCAATGATGGATACCTTAATTATTGAAAAAGACAAAATTGGCGGACAGGTAACGACGACTTCTGAAATTGTGAACTATCCAGCGATTCGTCACACAACAGGTCCAGAACTAATGGAAGAAATGCGCATTCAAGCACAAGACTTCGGTGTAACTTTTACAAAAGACGAGATTATTGATGTTGATTTTAGTCAAACGATAAAAACTGTTCAATCGGCGAGTCAAACCTACCAAGCATATGCAGTATTGATTGCGACAGGGGCCTCTGCTCGTAAAATTGGTTTCCCTGGTGAAAGTGAATTTACAGGACGCGGCGTGGCCTATTGTTCTACTTGTGATGGGGAGTTTTTCCAAGGCCTAGATATTTTTGTGATTGGTGGCGGTTATGCAGCAGCGGAAGAGGCCGTTTATTTGACACGTTACGGTAAATCAGTAACGATGATTATCCGAGAACCCGATTTTACATGTGCAAAATTAACTGCGGAGGCGGCCAAAAATCACCCGAAAATTAAGATTGTTTATAACACAGAAGTGAAAGAAATTACGGGAGATGATTTTGTCCGGAAAGCTGTGTTTGTCAATAACCAGACGGGAGAAGAAACGGTTTATGAAGCACCAAAAGACAGTACATTTGGTCTGTTTGTTTTTGCTGGAAATAAACCAAGTACAGAAATTTTTGAAGGAAAAATTGCCTTAGACCGTGGGTATGTGCCAACAACTGAGAATATGGAAACCAATATTCCTGGAGTTTATGCAGCAGGAGATTTACGAATAAAAGAATTACGTCAAATTGTGACGGCGGTTGCAGACGGTGCAATTGCCGCCACTCATGCGCAACGTTACGTGACAGAACAAAAAACACAGGCGGGCCAACCGATTGTAACGAAGCGAATGACTGAACGATTAGCTAATCAATCTGCCCCTGAAACAAACAGTCAGCAATCAAAAGAAAAACAGCCAGCGAAAGTTACTGGTAAGCATCAGTGGTTCCCAGAAAGTATGCGCCAACAATTAAGCGGTATTTTCGCTAAACTAACCAAAAAAGTGACATTGCTTCAGTTTTTGGATGCAAGTGATGAAAAATCATTGGAACTTCAGTCATTCTTAACAGAATTTGCAAGTCTGGATCAGAAGATTACTTTAGAAACGATTTTGAAAGATACTGAGCCAGCCAAAGAATTGCTGTATGGGATTGAAAAAATGCCTAGCGTTGTGCTCTTAGATGCGGCAGGAAACTATACAGGAATTAAATTTAGTGGTATTCCTAGTGGCCATGAAGTAAACTCGTTGGTTTTGGCAGTTTATAATGTCGGCAGCGAGGGGCAGCCGTTAGAAGCAAGTCTGCAAAAGAACATACTTGCATTGCCAAAAAGAAAAATAGAAATCTTTGTTTCACTAACATGTTATTTCTGTCCCGATGTCGTGGCGGCTTGCCAACGTATTGCATCAATTAATCCTCATGTGGAAGCAGAAATGGTGGACATTAGTCTATTTCCAGAGTTGAAAAAAGAAAAGAAAATTATGAGCGTTCCAGCAATGCTAATTGATGGCGAACAAATGATTTTTGGTTCAAAAACAATGACCGAAATTATTGAAGCCTTGGCTTAAAAGAGGCGGAAAAAAGTAATTAACCTAAAGAACCTAAGTCATTCAAAAAAGTGAGAAATACGTCGAGATGACGTATTTCTCACTTTTTTCGCATAGTTAGTCAAGTATCTCTTTTGATTAGGCGATTGAGTTTCCTAAAAAGAATTAAAAAGACACAACAGCAAATGAACAATAGGCTTCCTGTTAGTGGTAAAAAGATACCTTGCATGTAGCTATAGATATGCATTAAACCAGGTACCTCGCTGAAAAAATCATGGATAAACTGTTGAATGAGCTTATTGGCTAGAAAAGCAGCTAAAGGCAAAACAAAAATCAAATAATAGAGGGGTTGTAAGGCATAGCTAATTAAAATTTGTAATTTTGTCGTACCTAAAAGAGCTAAGATCAGTAAGTCGTTTTTTTGCTCTAAAAAAGTTAGGAAGAAAGTTCGGCAAATATAACTAATCAGGAAGAAAAAGAGTGTTCCAGCGCTGATTCCAGCCAAACCTCTGAAAATTGTCAAGGGAGGAATCACTGCATAATTATCAAGAAGAATCATTTGTGAAAGCCATCGAGAAAACAACAAAGTCAATAATAGAGCAGAAAAAGTCAGAAAACTAATAATAAAGATAAGAATCAACGTACTAAATTGGTTTTTTGAGCGCCACGCATTTTTGAGAGAGTCTGTGAATAAGTAAAGAATCGAATACATCATCGCGTCCTTTCTGAAAAATTTTTGGTCTAGAGGAAAAGTTATGTAAAAGAAAAGACGTTATCTCCTGCCAACTAGCTACTGAAAGAGATAACGCCCTTGCTGGAAACAAGAACTGGATTATTTCACCAATACTAATTTTTTTAAAGGTTCAACCCCAAATCGTTGTTCTTGCTGTAAAAGAATTTCGGCACAAGCTCGGCTATCTTCTAAAGCATCATGATGATTATTTAAAGTGATATTGAGGTTTTCACAAACGGTATTTAATTTATGATTAGGAAATTCAGGAAACAGTTTGCGACTCGTTTTGACTGTACATAAAGAAAGGTAATTAGGTTGTTCTAAGCCATAGTAATCTAAACAGCCAGCCAAAACACTACAATCGAAACTTGCATTGTGAGCGACCACTAACCGATTTGGTTGAAAACAATGCTGAATTTGTTGCCATACTTCAGGGAATTTGGGCGCATTGACAACATCTGATTCATGAATGCCGTGAATTTGCGTATTTCGCCAGAAAAAAGGTGTTTCTGGTTTGATTAACGTGTAAAATTCATCCACAATCTGACTATTTTCTACTTTAACAATTGCAATGGAACAGGCACTATGTTTATCATAACTAGCTGTTTCAAAGTCAAAAGCGTAAAAGTTCATTAAAAAAACTCCTTTCAACGCGTTGAGTAACACTTAAAAATCAAGTACAACTTCCACTGGACAATGATCACTACCAAGAATATCTGTATGGATTTTAGCACTGACTAAACGTTCATTCAAGGATTCTGACACAACGAAATAGTCAATCCGCCATCCTGCGTTATTTTTTCGTGCGTTAAAGCGATAACTCCACCATGAGTAGATGCCTTCAGCTTCTGGATAAAAATAACGGAATGTATCAGTGAAACCACTGTCTAATAACTCAGTAAATTTTTGCCGTTCTTCAGGCGTGAACCCCGCATTTTTTTGATTGGTTTTCCAATTTTTTAAATCAATATTTTGATGAGCTACGTTTAAATCACCGCAAAGAATGACGGGTTTTTCTTGATTTAATTCGTTTAAATAGGCACGAAACGCATCTTCCCATGTCATTCGATAAGCTAAACGCTTTAGTTCAGCTTGTGAGTTTGGTGTGTAGCAAGTGACCATGAAAAATTCTGGATATTCTAAAGTGATCACGCGGCCTTCTTGATCGTGAGTCTCGATACCTAAGCCATAGCGAACACTTAACGCTTCTTCTTTAGCGAAAATTGCTGTGCCAGAATAGCCTTTTTTTTCGGCGTAATTCCAATACTGATGATAGCCAGGAAGTTCTAAATCAATTTGCCCAGCTTGTAATTTTGTTTCTTGTAAACAGAAAAAATCTGCATCTAATTCATTAAAAACATCCATAAAATTCTTTTTAACAACCGCTCGTAAGCCGTTGACATTCCAAGAAATACATTTCATTGTTGAAACTCCTTTCAAATAAGAAACGCTTTTGCTCGTTTCAGTGCAAACCAGAACCAAAGAAAAGGTCGCTTGGTGCTTTCTTCTATTCTAATACTTTTTAAAGAAGTTTTAAATACTTGAAAAGAAAAAGAGAAAATGACTGATTTTTGGAAAGAAGTAGTCTATGATAAAATAGTAAAAAGAGCAGAAATGAGGACAAACGAATGAAAATTGGAGTCATTGGTTTAGGAAATATTGCACAAAAAGCGTATTTGCCAACTTATAGTGAATGCCGCCACTTGGCAGAGTTTGTATTAGCAACTAGGAACCCAGAAACACGACAAAAAATCGCTGATCAGTATGGCTTTACAGAAACCGTTGGGACCATAGAAGAATTGATTGAAGCAAAGATTGATGCTTGCTTTGTCCATGTAGCCACAAAAGTGCATGGTGCAGTCGTTCGCCAATTATTACAGGCTGGTATTCACGTCTTTGTGGACAAACCTTTAAGTGAAGAGCTTGCTGAAGTCAAAGAATTACAAGCATTGGCAGCAGCAAAAAATCTGCGCCTGATGGTTGGCTTCAATCGTCGTTTTGCCCCTTATACGGAAGTATTGAAAAATATTCCTGAAAAACAAACAATTTTTATTAAAAAGAACCGCATCAATACAACGAGAGAAACAAGTTTTATGATGTATGATTTATTTTTACATGTCGTTGACACCGCAGTTTATTTAGCGGAAGGACCGCTCCACGTGGTGCAGTCAAAATTAGTGGAAGAAAACGGTTATTTAAAACGAGCAATTTTACAATTAGAAACCGAACAGACAACGATTGTTTGTTCCATGGATTTACACTCTGGGGCCAATACAGAAACTTTTGAAGTCACCAGCCCCACAGGTACTTATCGCTTGGAAAATTTAACGCATTTGACCGTCCAAACAGAAGAAGAATACCAAGTAAAAGAGATGGGGGATTGGACGCCAACATTGGAAAAAAGAGGTTTTTACCAAATGGTTACTGCTTTCATCCAGGCCATTCAAAAACCGCAAGAGCAAGAGTTAAAACAAGAAAAAGTCTATGAAAGTCATGCGTTATGTGAAGAAATGCTACGCCAACAACAACGGCATGTTCTTTAAAGAGGACTAGCAACTTTCTTTCTATCATGCTAGAATAAGACAGATATTTTGAAAAGAAAGGACTAACTTTCGTGAACACTAAAGCTATGTTAGAAACATTAAACGAAATTACTTTATTAGTAGATGAACCATTAAAAAACGTAACCTTTACCAAAACAGGCGGACCAGCTGATGTGTTGGCCTTACCCAAAACAAAAAAAGAGGTCGAAGAGATTGTGGCGTATTGCCGAGAACAAGGACTTTCATGGTTAGTATTAGGCAATGCTAGCAACTTGATTGTTCGTGATGGCGGTATTCGCGATGTCGTGATTATGCTAACAGAAATGAAAGAAATCAAAGTAGCCGGTACCACCATGATTGTGGATGCTGGTGCCAAGCTGATTGATACAACCTACGAAGCCTTAGCAGCTGATTTAACTGGTTTTGAATTTGCTTGTGGCATTCCAGGAAGTGTCGGTGGTGCTGTTTATATGAATGCTGGAGCATATGGCGGGGAAATTAAAGATGTTTTCCAGTCTGCAGAAGTGCTGTTGGCAGATGGAACTATCCAAACCATGACGAAAGAAGACCTGAATTTCCGTTATCGTCATAGTGAAATTCAAGAATTACATTGCATTGTCTTGCAAGCTACGTTTGCTTTAGAAAAAGGGAATCATGCAGAAATTAAAGCCCAAATGGATGAATTAACGGAACTTCGTGAACTGAAGCAACCGCTAGAGTATCCCTCTTGTGGCAGTGTCTTTAAACGCCCTGTTGGTCATTTTACAGGAAAATTAATCCAAGACGCTGGCTTACAAGGCTTAAAATGGGGCGGTGCTCAAATTTCCGAAAAGCATGCGGGATTTATTGTTAACATCGATCATGCAACCGCAACAGATTATGTGGAATTAATTGCACATATCCAAGAAGTGATTAAAGAAAAATTTGATGTTGAATTGCAAACGGAAGTTCGAATTATTGGTGAAGAAGTCTAAAAAATAAGCTAGGGAGGTAAGTCATTTTGACTTGCCTCCCTAGCTTTAAATCCTAAGATAAAGGTCGTAAATTTTACTCGTCTTCTAAATTTTCCAATTCTACAACTTTAAAGTTTTTCCGCTCTAAATGTTCTACAATGGCTGTACACGTTTCGGCAGTTGTGCCGGCTGGTAAAGTAATAAGTGTGCGACGAACAAATTCTTCACTATCGACATCCAATGTAATACAGCTGGCGATGCTGCTATATTTGGCAATGATTTTTGAAATGGCTGCTAAGTCGCCTTGTTGACCAACTGAAGCAATTGTTAAAACGTAGCTCCCTTGTTTTACATTCCAAGATTGCGCTAAAATATTTAATAAGGTGCTGTGTGTTAAAATGCCGTAAAAATAATTATTTTCATCTAAAACAGCAATGTAAGGTAGTTCTTTAATAGTAAAAAATACCTTGAAAAATGAAGTGTTGACATAAATAAATTTTGTGGCATTTTTTAACAAATAGGTAACAGGTAAACTCATATCGCCACCGTTTGCTTTATGGCGGTAAATATGCATTTTATAGATATTTCCTCGGAAAATTTTTCCAGATTCGTCTAAAATTGGGACACAACGGTAACCTGAGTCTTCTAAAATAGAAAGAGCTTCTTCTAGAGTACAAGATTCATTGACGGTTGTTAAATTATCTTTTTTAATAACTACAGATTTTAATAACATAAACAGGCCTCCTAAGGGTTCATTTTTAATAAATTTATCATATCATAACTTAGCAGAAAACAATAGCTGAGACCTCAGAATAAAAGCAATTTTGTTAAAATAAATAGAAAATAAAGAAAAATCAGATATTTTATAAAAGAAATCAAGCACGTATTCGCGATAATGGTAAAAAATTACGTAAGAATCGGCACGGCGCTTCTTTAAAAAGTAAATTAAACTTTGACAACTTTTTCGAATAATGGTACTGTTAAGAAGTAAATTTGTGAATAGAGGAGGTCGAAGAACATGGCAACAAAGAAAGCAGCTCTTGCTTGTTCCGTTTGTGGCTCTCGCAACTATTCTAAATCCGTTAGTGAAGGTAAACGTGGCGAACGCTTAGAAATCAATAAATTCTGTAAATATTGTAATCAATACACGTTACATAAAGAAACGAAATAGATTTAGAGGAGGGTATCAACATGAAATTTTTCCGCAGCGTTGCTGATGAGATGAAGCAAGTAACTTGGCCAACAAAAAAACAATTGCGTAAAGATACATTAGTTGTAATTGAAACATCTATTTTATTTGCAGCATTGTTCTTTATCATGGATACTGTTATCCAAACGGCATTTGGCTGGATTTTAAAATAATTAATTCTAGTATTTCCCGACGAGGGGTGCTATAATAGTATTCGAGAAAAAGCTTCGGGAAACTGAGCTTTTTTTATTTGCTCGAAAAAAATAAACTAAAACATTTAAAGGAGCCGAATCAGTAATGGAAACTTTTGAAAGAAATTGGTACGTATTGCACACCTATTCAGGCTATGAAAATAAAGTAAAAGCAAACATTGAATCACGTGCACAAAGTATGGGAATGGGCGATTATATTTTTCGTGTCGTTGTACCAGAAGAAACAGAAAAAGAAGTCAAAAATGGTAAAGAAAAAGAAATCGTTCATAAAACTTTCCCTGGTTATGTGTTAGTGGAAATGATTATGACCGATGATTCTTGGTATATTGTTCGTAACACGCCAGGCGTAACTGGTTTTGTAGGCTCACATGGTGCCGGTAGTAAACCCGCTCCTTTATTACAAGAAGAAATTAACCACATTTTACGTTCAATTGGCATGAGCACCCGTCAATCAGACTTAGAAGTAGCGCTAGGCGATACAGTGAAAATTATCGAAGGTGCCTTTTCTGGTCTTGAAGGTGTTGTGACAGAAATCGATGAAGAAAAACAAAAATTAAAAGTAAACATCGATATGTTTGGTCGTGAAACAAGTACAGAATTAGACTTTGAACAAGTCGATAACATTGATTAATAAACAAGCTGACAAACTATTGTTCAGCTGATTGATACAGATTGTAGGGTCTGGAAAAGCAGTCAACTGACTTCTTTTCCAAGCCCTTTTTTAGTTCATCGCAGAAAGGAATGAAAAAAATGAAACATGCCCAAAAATATCGTTATTTTTCTTTGCTAATGGGTCTTGTTCTATTATTAAGTGCTTGCCAAATTGGGGCAACCACGAAGAATGACAATCAAGCCGCCACAAAAGAAGCAACTGTTGAGTTAAACCGCACAACAACACCAACACTTTTTTTTCATGGTTACGCAGGAACTAAAAATTCGTTTGGCTCGTTACTGCATCGCTTGGAGAAACAAGGTGCCACAACTCAAGAATTAGTGCTACTCGTTAAACCTGATGGGACCGTGGTTAAAGAGCGAGGAGCTTTAAGTGGCAAAGCGACGAATCCCAGTGTTCAAGTTCTATTTGAAGATAATAAAAACAATGAATGGAATCAAACAGAATGGATAAAAAACACATTACTCTATTTACAAAAAAATTATCAAGTGAACAAAGCCAATATTGTCGGGCACTCTATGGGTGGTGTTAGTGGTTTACGTTATTTAGGAACCTATGGGCAAGACGCATCGTTACCTAAAATTGAAAAATTCGTCAGCATTGGAGCACCTTTCAATGATTTTATTGATACGAGTCAACAGCAAACCATCGAAACGGAACTAGAAAACGGCCCCACAGAAAAAAGTAGCCGCTATTTGGATTATCAAGAGATGATTAATGTTGTTCCAGAAAAACTGCCCATTTTATTAATTGGTGGTCAATTAAGTGCAACAGATTTAAGTGATGGAACGGTACCGTTATCTAGTGCCTTAGCAGTCAACGCCTTGCTAAGACAGCGGGGAACCCAAGTCACTAGCCAGATTATTAAAGGAGAAAATGCACAACATAGCCAATTACATGAAAATCCTGAAGTAGATCAATTGTTAATCGAATTTCTATGGCCGAGTAAAAAATAGCAAAAAGGCACATGTTCCATAAAAAATGGAACATGTGCCTTTTTCTATACTTGGGCTAGCGAAATAGCTTTTTTCAGCTATAATAAATAAAATTATTTATTTTTAGGAGATATTGGAATGGAATCCTCATGATTTAAATAAGCACAAATCAAGGCTTCAAAGGTGATTAATGTTTGGCCAAAAAACATTTGTGGCTGAGCGACACTTGTTGAAAACGGGCTGTAAGAGTCAGTTGAAAAAACGAGATCTGCCAGTCGACCAAGAGTTGAATTTTTGGCACCAACAAAAGAAATGATAGGATGTTTTTTCTCTTTCGCAAGCAGAGCTGTTTCTTTTAGGTATTTTTCTTCACCAGAATGTGAAAGAATGATAAAAAGAAAATTCTGATTATTTTGACTATTTATCGAATGAGTATGGGCTGTTGTGATACTGGGGATGCCATGAAAATTGAAAACCTCACTAATGTAAGCCGCCAAATGTCGTGAAAAGTCATGACCTAAAATAACAAATAAATGACTCTTGTGTTTGGCAAGCAGTTGACAAAACTCGTTGGTTGTTTCAAATGAAGGCGCTGTTTCAAAAGGGATTGGCTGAGAAAAATGGGCTTCTTTTAATTTGTAAATAAGTTC
Source organism: Enterococcus sp. DIV0546 (assembly GCF_051712785.1). NCBI lineage: Bacteria > Bacillati > Bacillota > Bacilli > Lactobacillales > Enterococcaceae > Enterococcus > Enterococcus sp. DIV0546. Next base: position 2,212,636 of record NZ_JBIOPO010000001.1, on the reverse strand, counting down.
ATTATAACCTGATAAATTTAATTTTTTGGCTAAACGAATGATGGAACTAGGCGAAGAAAAGCAGTGTTTGGCAACTTCTCGAATACTCAAATCGGCCGCGTTCGTACTTTGTTGATCCAAATAATACAAAATCTGACTTTCTGTTTTTGTTAAATGATACGTTTCTTTTAAGTAATCTAAGTTCATGAGCAAACCTCCTTTATCAGATTATAAATAATTTTGTGGGAAAAAGGTATCAAAAAATAAAAAAATGAGGTGTTTTTATGAAAAGGGCAACAAAGCAAAGGCTGTCTTTGGCAGCAATCATGGTTCTACTTCTCTCGGGCTGTGGAAGTGTTGGGAAAGAAACCAAAAAGCAAGAACAACAAGTATTACGGGTCGGGATTGATTCGGAATTATCAACGGCAGACGTGTCGTTGGCAATGGATAATACAGCAGCAGATGTAATGAGCCAAGTAGGGGAGGGACTTTTCTCCTTTGACGAAAAAGGAGAAGCCAAACCAGCATTGGCAACTGAAAAAGTACAGCCCTCCAATGATGGTTTAATCTATACTTTTACGATTCGAAAAGATGCAAAATGGAGTAACGGCGAGCCAATCACAGCCAATGATTTTGAATACTCTTGGAAGCGCACAGTGGACCCAAAAACAGCTTCCCCGCAAGCGTATTATTTTGAAGGGCTAAAAAATTATCGTGCTATTGTTGACGGTGGCAAATCTAAAGAAGAGCTAGGGGTAACAGCCATTGATGACCATACCTTGGAAGTAGAGCTGAGCTATCCTATGAGTTATTTTCAACAATTATTGGCGGTGCCAGCTTTTTATCCTTTAAATGAAGCATTTGTCGAAAAAACGGGCAAAAACTATGGTACATCAGCTGAGTCAACACTTTACAATGGCGCCTTCACATTAGAAGGTTGGGATGGCACGAATAATACTTGGTCCTATGTGAAGAATAAAAATTATTGGGATCAAGCGAATGTTTCGCTAGATAAGGTGGATGTCCAAGTAGTTAAAGAAGTCAATACTGGGAAAAATCTTTTCGAAGGGAAAGAATTAGATGTTGTAAAAATTTCTGGAGAAATTGTTGCACAAGAACAAGGCAATGCAGCTTTGAAAATTCGTGAAATTCCTGGAACGTATTATATCCAATTAAATACGCAAAAAGATCTTTTGGCAAATAAGAATGCACGTCGAGCGATAGCATTATCATTGAATTCTGAACGTTTAGCTAAAAATGTTTTAAATGATGGCTCAAAAAAAGCACTTGGCTTCGTACCAACAGGTTTCACTAATCAAGAAACGCAAAAAGATTTTGCAGAGGAATTAGGAGATTTAAATCCTAGTGAACCAGAAAAAGCGAAAGAGTTATGGCAAACGGCTAAAAAAGAATTAGGAATTGAAAAAGCGGAGCTAACGATTTTAAGTTCGGATACAGAAAATGCTAAAAAAATCAGTGAGTATGTTCAAGGAGCTTTAGCAGATAATTTAGAAAATTTAACAGTCAATGTTTCACCAGTTCCTTTTAATAATCGTTTAGAAAAAAGTCGCAGCGGAGATTTCGACATTGTGGTTGGTGGCTGGACGCCAGTATATGCTGATCCAATCGATTTCTTAAACTTACTGCAATCAAAAAATTCCAATAATTTTGGTAAATGGTCTAATAAGACCTTTGATCAGTTGCTTCAAGAAGCAAACGTAACTTATGCAAATAAATATGAAGAACGTTGGAAAACATTACAAAAAGCGGATCAATTGGTTGCGGAAGAAGCACCCCTAGTTCCTCTTTATCAATTAACAGAAGCACGCTTAGTGGACGATTCTGTCCAAAATTTAGTCTATGGTCCATTAGGTTCAGGCTATTACAAATCAGTCTCTATCAGCGACAAGTAAAGGTTGGGAAAAAATGAAAAAAAGTCAAGCTGTTCAATTAATTCAGGAACTTTCAAATGCTAATGGTGTTTCAGGCTTTGAAACAGAAGTCGTTAGAATCCTTCAACACGCAACTGCGGATTTTACTATTCAACGGCTAGATGCCATTAAAAATTTATATCTTGAGAAGAAAAATAATCTAAGTGAAGGTCCAGTTGTGCTTTTTGATGCCCATAGTGACGAAGTGGGTTTTATGATTCAAGCAATTAAAGAAAACGGCTTGTTGCGTTTTCTTCCGTTAGGTGGCTGGGTCCCTAATACGATTTCTGCACAAAAAGTTCGGATTCGTAACCGGGAAGGCACCTATCTGCCAGGCGTAGTTACTAGTCGGCCCCCTCATTTTATGACACCAGAGGAACGTCAGCGGCCATTAACCATTGCTGATTTGACGATCGACATTGGTGCTACCTCAAAAGAAGAAGTAATTGAAACGTACAAAATCGATCTTGGTGCACCGGTCATTCCAGATGTGACGTGTTGTTACAACGAACAGACAGATCTTTTTTTAGGAAAAGCTTTTGATTGTCGCATTGGCTGTGCTTGCTTAGTGGACGTCATGGAGGAGTTGAAAGAAGAGACACTTCCATTCAAGTTAGTTGCGACAGTAACTGCACAAGAAGAAGTTGGCGAAAGAGGAGCACTTATTGCCGCAAAACAAGTCAATCCTGATTTAGCTATTGTTTTCGAAGGCTGCCCGGCTGATGATACGGCAGAAACGCCAGAGATGATTCAATCAGCAATGGGAAAAGGACCGATGTTACGTTATTTTGATGTTTCTATGATTACGAATCCGGAATTTCAAGAGTATGCACTAGAGATTGCTAAAATACACAAAATTCCTGTTCAAGTTTCTGTTCGAAGTGGTGGTGGAACCAATGGCATGGCGATTACACAAGTTCAAGGAGCCCCGACGATTGTTGTAGGAATTCCTGTCCGTTACGCTCACACACCCCATTGCTATGTGGACTTTCAAGATTACCAAGCGGCGAAAGAATTAGTCATTCAATTAATCAAAAATTTAGATGCTGACAAAATTCAAGCACTGGTTCAGCCATTGTCAAAGGAGTGGAACAAATGAAAATTTATGTGTCATGCGATATTGAAGGATTAGCAGGTATTGCGACATTTGATATGGAAAAAGAAGACACCGTTTTATTCCGAGAATTATATCACCAACATGTGGCTTGGTTGATTGAAGGGATTCAAAAGAGTGCCAAAAATGAACAAATTACAGAAATTACTATTGCCGATTCGCATAGCCGTGGATTGAATTTAGCTTATGCGCGCTTGGCAGAAATGGATGAACGAATTTCCTTAGTGAGCGGCTTTCCTCGCATGGATTATATGATGAGTGGCTTGGATAGTAGCTATGATGTGGTCTTTTTCTTAGGTTATCATGCCGGTATTGGCAAACAAAAAGGGAATATGGATCATGGGTATAGCGCTAGTGTTGCTTATGATTTAAAAATAAACGACTTAGCGATGAATGAAACGACAATTAATGCAGCTTACGCTAGCGAATTAGGTGTCCCTGTTGGTTTAATTATCGGTGAATCAGGCTTAGAGGAACAACTTTTTCAAGAAAAAATGATGCCCGAAGTTCCCTTTGTTTCCACCAAAGAATCTCTGGGACGTTATGCAATCAAAAATAGACCCATGCAACAAGTTCGGGAAGCTATCGTAGCGACTACAAGTCAGGTGTTAACTTCCTTTGCGTTGTCTGAATTACCCCGATATGCCTTGCAAACACCTGCAACTGTAAAATTGCAATGTGTGACGACAGCACAAGCAGATCGTATTGAAATGTTACCAATGATTAAACGCATTGATGGTAGAACCGTTTCATTTGTGGGTGAAACGATGAAAGATGTCATGAATGGAATTGTCGCTGTGGTTGGTTTAGGCGGAACAAGTTATTAAAGAAGAAGCTTACGGAAAAAACGAATGGACGTTTTTTTCTGTAAGCTTCTTGCTATAGTTATTTCTATTTTTGTTTCTCTAGAATTTCTTTGCTTAAACGTTGTGCAGTTGGTGTCACCGCAAGACCGCCTTCAGCGGTTTCCTTGAAAATTTGTGGCATTTGGCGACCCACTTGGTACATTGCGTGGATGACTTCATCTGGTGGAATGACACTTCGGATCCCCGCTAAAGCCATGTCAGCTGAGATGAAGGCTTGAGAAGAACCTAATGCATTTCGCTTCACGCAAGGAACTTCAACAAGTCCCGCAACAGGATCACAAATGAGGCCCATCATATTTTTTATCGTAATGGCCACAGCTTGAGCAGATTGATCAGGCGTACCGCCAGAAGCCGCAACTAAAGCGGCACTTGCCATTGCACTAGCAGAACCGACTTCAGCTTGACAACCACCTTCGGCACCACTGATTGAGGCATTATTGGCAATCACTAAGCCAAAAGCCCCAGCTGTAAATAGAAAATCCAATTGTTGCTGATGCGTTAACTTTAAGCGATCAATAACTGCCAACAAGACGCCAGAAACTACTCCGGCACTGCCTGCGGTTGGTGTAGCACAAATCAAGCCCATTTTTGCATTAACTTCATTAACAGCAATCGCATTTCGCACGGCTTGTAAAATGGTCTCACCGCTTAAAAAGTTGCCTGAATGTATGTAATCATTTAAGCGGGTTGCATCGCCACCAGTTAGCCCTGTTACTGAGGTAACACCAGCGATTCCTTCAGCGACAGATTGTTTCATAACGGCTAGATTTTTTTCCATTGTTTCAATAATTCGTTCACGAGAATACCCGCCATGAGCCATTTCTGTTGCAATCATTAATTCGCTCACAGAAGGGTAATCTTTCGCTTGAGCTACCAAATCTTCAATTGAATAAAACATCGTATTACTCCTTTACGTTCATTTAGTCAAAATAGTTAACGCTATATATATGAGGGATTTCAGCTAATTGCATGACAATGTCACCGACTTCGGCTTGATCAACTTCAATAATCATAATCGCTTTTTCCCCTTTAGATTCTCGGGTAACGGTCATTGTACTAATATTGATATCGCTAGCTGAAAGGATGTTGGTCACCTTAGCAATCATGCCAGGAACATCTTGATGAACAACGATAAATGTTGGCGTGCCCATACTTAAAGACAATTTGAAGCCATTTAATTCAGAAATTTGAATGTTTCCACCACCAATTGAAATTCCTGTCACAGATAGTTTTCGGTCGCCAGAAGAAACCACAATTTTAACTGAATTAGGGTGGTCTGCTTTTTCACTTTTAGGAATAAAACAAACTTCCATTCCTTGTTCATAAGCAATTTCCAAAGAATTGGCTAGTTGCTCATCATCTGGTTCCATGCCTAAAAGGCCGCCAACTAAGGCGATATCTGTTCCGTGACCACGATAAGTTTTGGCAAAAGACTCATATAAATAAATGTCAACGCTATCAGGTTGCTGTCCAAAAATACTGCGAACCACTTTTCCAATTCTTGCCGCTCCAGCTGTATGAGAACTGCTTGGACCAATCATAACGGGTCCGATAATATCAAAAACACTATTAAAGCGTAACTCTTCCATTTCAGCACCTTCTTCATTAGAATATGTTTTCATTGGAAGTCTAACACAAAAAATGGCGGGGAACTAGGCAATCGCTTGTGTTTTAGCGAATAATTTAAATTTTTATCAGAATGAAAGCAAGGGGCCTTCGTTGACAAATCAGTGAAGAGATGCTAAATTCTAGATAATAAAAGACGAAAAGAGGGATTCGTGCGTTGAAAATTTAAGTTAATTTTTTAGAGAAACTGTATAACTTTGCCTGAATATAACGGGTGGAGTGTGCGGATTTTCGGAAATTAGCTTAAAGAATTCAACCACGGGTCTTTTTGTATACCTTGGATTGATGCCGCTGATTTCCGTAAAGCTGCATCAATTTTGCTTTATGGAGGTATATTTATGTCGAAAATTGAACTAAAACAACTATCTTTTGCCTATGATAATCAAGAAGTATTGCTTTTTGATCAGGCAAGTATCACGATGGATACCAATTGGAAATTAGGATTGATTGGCCGCAATGGCCGTGGGAAAACAACCTTATTAAGATTGTTACAAAAGCAGTTGGATTACCAAGGAGAGATTCTTCATCAAGTCGATTTCGTCTATTTTCCACAAACAGTTGCAGAAGAACAACAGCTCACTTATTATGTCTTACAAGAGGTGACTTCTTTTGAACAGTGGGAATTAGAACGAGAATTAACGCTTTTAAACGTTGATCCTGAAGTTTTATGGCGTCCCTTTTCTTCTTTATCAGGCGGCGAAAAGACGAAAGTTTTATTAGGTCTTCTTTTTATTGAAGAAAATGCCTTTCCTTTAATTGACGAGCCAACAAATCACTTAGATCTAGCTGGCAGACAACAAGTGGCTGAATATTTGAAGAAAAAGAAACACGGGTTTATTTTAGTCAGCCACGATCGGGCATTTGTTGATGAAGTGGTTGATCATATTTTGGCGATTGAAAAAAGTCAATTGACACTGTATCAAGGGAATTTTTCTATTTATGAAGAGCAAAAAAAATTAAGAGATGCTTTTGAACTGGCAGAAAATGAAAAAATCAAAAAAGAAGTCAATCGCTTGAAAGAAACCGCTCGTAAAAAAGCGGAATGGTCGATGAACCGTGAAGGTGATAAGTACGGCAACGCTAAGGAAAAAGGAAGCGGGGCGATTTTTGATACAGGAGCCATTGGTGCCCGGGCAGCGCGCGTAATGAAGCGCTCGAAACACATTCAACAACGCGCCGAAACACAATTAGCAGAAAAAGAAAAACTATTAAAAGATCTTGAGTATATTGATCCTTTGTCAATGGATTATCAGCCAACGCATCACAAAACATTATTGACGGTGGAAGAGCTTCGTCTGGGCTACGAGAAAAATTGGCTATTTGCGCCACTTTCTTTTTCAATAAACGCGGGAGAAATTGTTGGAATAACAGGGAAAAATGGCTCAGGAAAATCGAGCTTAATTCAGTATTTATTGGATAATTTTTCCGGGGATTCAGAAGGCGAAGCCACTTTGGCTCACCAATTAACCATTTCTTATGTGCGCCAAGATTATGAAGACAATCAAGGAACTTTATCCGAATTTGCAGAGAAAAATCAGTTAGATTACACCCAATTTTTAAATAACTTACGAAAACTTGGGATGGAGCGCGCCGTTTTCACTAATCGAATTGAACAAATGAGTATGGGCCAACGGAAAAAAGTCGAAGTAGCCAAATCATTGTCTCAATCAGCTGAACTTTATATTTGGGATGAACCCCTTAATTACTTGGATGTATTTAATCATCAACAATTAGAAGCGCTAATCTTATCTATGAAGCCTGCAATGCTAGTGATTGAGCATGATGCACATTTCATGAAGAAAATAACAGATAAAAAAATTGTCTTGAAATCATAAAAACATCTTGAAAAAGTAAAGGGAATCCTGTATAGTAATGGGGTATGTTTTAAATGTACGTTGAGTGGGAGGGGAAATCTCAACCCCATTAACCACGCACGAGAACTTAAGGAGGTATTTTCGTGGCTAAAAAAGTAGAAAAAATCGTTAAATTACAAATTCCTGCGGGGAAAGCAACACCAGCTCCACCAGTAGGTCCAGCGTTAGGTCAAGCAGGTATCAACATCATGGGATTCACTAAAGAATTCAATGCTCGTACAGCTGACCAAGCAGGCTTGATTATTCCAGTAGTAATCTCTGTATATGAAGATCGTTCATTTACATTCATTACTAAAACACCACCTGCTGCAGTATTATTGAAAAAAGCTGCAAAAATCGAAAAAGGTTCAGGTGAACCAAACAAAACTAAAGTTGCAACAGTTTCAAGCGATCAAGTGAAAGAAATCGCTGAACTTAAAATGGCAGACCTAAACGCCGCTGACGTTGAAGCAGCAATGCGCATGGTTGCAGGAACTGCACGAAGCATGGGTATCATCGTAGAATAATTTTTATTCCACACTTACTCAAAGAAGTAGCTTCTCAGTTCGTTTCATATTTAAAGATATGAAAGACGTGGGAGGTACAACCGTTATAACCACAATCAAGGAGGAAACAAAATGGCTAAAAAGAGCAAAAAAATGCAAGAAGCATTGAAAAAAGTTGATGCTACAAAAGCTTACTCAGTTGAAGAAGCAGTAGCTTTAGCAAAAGATACAAACATCGCGAAATTTGACGCAACAGTTGAAGTTGCTTACAAATTGAACGTTGACCCTAAAAAAGCAGACCAACAAATCCGTGGAGCAGTTGTGCTTCCAAACGGAACTGGTAAAACACAAACTGTTTTAGTATTCGCTAAAGGCGAAAAAGCTAAAGAAGCTGAAGCTGCTGGTGCAGATTTCGTAGGCGACGACGACATGGTTGCAAAAATCCAAGGTGGATGGTTCGACTTTGACGTAGTTGTTGCGACTCCTGACATGATGGCTACAGTTGGTAAATTAGGCCGTGTCTTAGGACCAAAAGGTTTAATGCCAAACCCTAAAACTGGTACTGTAACAATGGACGTTACAAAAGCTGTTGAAGAAGTTAAAGCTGGTAAAGTAACTTACCGCGTTGACAAAGCTGGTAACATCCACGTACCAATCGGTAAAGTTTCATTTGATAACGAAAAATTGGTTGAAAACTTCAACACAATTAACGACGTATTATTGAAAGCTAAACCATCAACTGCTAAAGGTCAATACATCAAAAACATTTCAGTAACAACAACATTTGGACCTGGAATCCACGTTGACCAAGCTTCTTTCTAATTTGAAAGAAAATAATTAAAAAATTCTTGACTCACTCACTTACCCTATGGTAAAGTGAGTGAGGTTAATAATTAACTGTACCGAAGACAGTAGGTGACGCAAGTCTTAATTTCCTACCGAGGACAATTGTTGAGTTATATACAATTCGGTCCCTCTATGTCTACGGTGGCATGGAGTTTTGTTGTTTTACACGACTTTTTGAAAAAAGCCGATGTAAAACAATACTTGGCGAACGAAGTGAGCGAAGTTTCATTTGATTCTTCTACTTTACATATCGTAAACCAAGTCCAACTCCACCATCAAAATCAGGAGGTGAAATAAATGAGTGAAGCAGCAATCGCTAAAAAAGAAACCCTAGTTCAAGCAGCCGCTGAGAAATTTGAATCAGCAGCATCAGTTGTAATCGTGGACTACCGTGGTTTAACAGTTGAAGAAGTCACTAACTTACGTAAACAATTACGTGATGCAGGCGTAGAAATGAAAGTCATCAAAAACTCAATCCTTTCTCGTGCAGCTAAAAAAGTTGGTTTAGACGGCTTAGACGAAGTCTTTACAGGCCCAACTGCTGTCGCATTCAGCAACGACGATGTAGTAGCACCAGCTAAAATCATCGACGAATTTGCTAAAGATGCAAAAGCATTAGAAATCAAAGGTGGCGTCATCGAAGGAAAAGTTTCTTCAGTGGAACAAATTACTGCGTTGGCAAAACTACCAAACCGCGAAGGTTTACTATCTATGCTATTATCTGTATTACAAGCGCCAGTCCGCAACGTGGCTTACGCTGTCAAAGCAGTGGCAGAGAAAAACGAAGAAGTTGCTTAATTGCAGTCTAATTCAAACAAATAAAAAACAAACAATTTTAATTTAAATGGAGGAAATTCAAAATGGCATTAAACATTGAAAACATCGTTGCTGAGTTAGAAACAGCAACTATCTTAGAACTAAGCGAATTAGTTAAAGCTATCGAAGAAAAATTTGACGTATCAGCAGCAGCTCCTGTAGCAGTAGCTGGACCAGCAGCAGGTGGAGCAGCAGAAGAACAAACTGAATTCACTGTTGAATTAACAGCAGCTGGCGATCAAAAAGTTAAAGTTATCAAAGCAGTTCGTGAAGCAACTGGCTTAGGCTTGAAAGAAGCTAAAGCTGTAGTTGATGGCGCTCCTGCACCAGTTAAAGAAGCTGTTTCTAAAGAAGAAGCAGAAGCTTTAAAAGCTGCTTTAGAAGAAGTTGGCGCTTCAGTAACAGTAAAATAATTCATTCAACTTTTGAATGTTCGAGAACCCTTGTGTTACAAGGGTTCTTTTTTTATAGCAAACGGTAGTTGTCTTTTGCTAAAACAACTACCGCTAGTAAAATATCTATAAAATTTAATTGTCTACTTTGACAAATTAACAACAATACAATCATCTACCACTCGGATAGAATCTTTGCTAGGCCAGACATTCATTTCCGCTTGTAAAGCTTTGTGTTTTTCAAAATCTTCTGGTGTAGGATCATTAAAATTTAATCCAAATGTTTTCATATAGAGTAAAGTATTTAAACTAGTATGCACCGAGTTAGGCATGAATTCAAATAATGAGACACCGTTTGTTTCACCTTTTATATTTGAAACATTCCGAGGAGAACGATTTCCATACATTAAAAGTTTATAGGATTCAGGATTCTCAATTTCCATTGAATAAATATTATTTGTAATCATTTCCGCAGTACGTAAATCTTCTTCCGCTGTTAGATACTCAGAATATTCTAGGTTGGTTGTTTCCCGAACTTGAATAAAAGTAAAGAGAATTACTATGCCAACTAATAAATGTTTAAGCACAAAGTTGTATCCCCAGTAAATCATAATAAAGATGAGTAATAACGCTAAAACAGCAGGGAAGTTAGGTACTTCACCTCTAATTGCTGGACGTTTTCCACCTAAAATTGTAAACATGAGTGGGGTGATTAGAATACCTAACAAGGTAATAAAGATGAAGAAAACATTTTTGCGTTTCAGATAGGACATATTAATTAATACAATGACCAGTAAAAGAATACATATCAAAAACAGCGGTGTAAAAAAAGTGTCTCCGACTGGAGGGAAGAATAGTTCTTTGGCGTAATCTTTAATATCGTTGATAGAATCTATCAAGGGGCGTTTACCCCAAAGAATCATATTATCTAGATAGGAGCTTTCAACGTTTAAAACTTTTTTCGCTAACACCGTCATTAGTTGAGATAGAACGAGAGATGAAATAGCTAGTAGAATAAAATGACCAATTTTGAAGGCATAGTCTTTAAAAGAAATTTTAAGGTCATTCAACTGAGCAAAATACAATGCCATTAAAATCTTGAATAAAATTAAGGTACACGCAAATACAAAGAATGATTGGTACATAGTAAGTGTAAATGTCAGCAACAAAAAGCCGAATAATTTAAAAATTTTATTGGGAATATGGTAAATAGCAATGAGAGAAAGTATAACCAAACAGATACCTAATGAAAATTCAAAATTTTGTAGGACGAAGTAAAATTGTTCGCTAAATAATTGACTGGTTGGAAAAATACTTGGGATAATATATAAATACTTTTTGTTATAAATCTGCTTAGTTGAAAGATCAACATAATAGCACAACAAGATAGTGGCAATAGCAAAGAAAATAATAGCTAACAAATTTAAAAAATAAACATTTACATAGTTGTATGTTAAAAGCTTTAAAGCTACTAATCCTGGTCTACCAATCGAAACCCAATGTTTTAAGTAGCCTCTGTAGTTAGTCATTAAGTGCATAGTATCAATAGCGTAAGTATTGTTAAATAGTTTAATACCATAAGTAGCAAAGACGATTAAAAAGCTGTAGATGGCTAAACCTTTGTTTTCTTTAATAAAATGTTTCATTTTTCTCTCCAATATTGTTTATTTGCTAAAACTTGTAAATTATTTATTGATTTTGATTAGTCTATATATCACACTCCCACCTATAATAAAACCCTAATTAATTATAAAATAGATAAATTATAAGAACTACCTAAATTTGAAAATTATTAAATAAATCGTTTTTTTCTTTAACTACAGATAAGCAACAATTTATTTTAAGTCAAAAACTGTTGACGATATTGTCGAGGTGTCATCTCTTTTTTCTGGAAGAAAAATTTTGAAAAATAAGAAGGTGAAGAAAAACCTGCTTCAAAACTGATTTCCGTGATGGTTAAGGAACTTTTTCTTAACAGAGAACAGGCTTTTTGCAATTTTAAGTTTTGTACATAAATACTAGGATTTGTTTGTTCATAACGCTGAAACAGCTTAAATAAATAGCTACGATCAATGTTATATTCAGAAGCTAATTGACTAATTGAAAGATTGTTTGAAAAATTTTCGTGAATAGCCATTTTAATTTGGTTAAATAATTGTTGGCTTTGGTTTTCGTGCTGTGTAACGGAATGATGCTCTAGATAATTCAACAATTGAAAGCTTTCACTTAAACTGCCAAAATGATTATGTTTCTTCGCTTCTTGGTAAATATTTTTAAATAAACTTTCTAATTTCTTATCAGCAGTTCCTTTTAAAATACAATTTTCGGTAGTCAGGCCTATTTTTTCTAAATACTGAGACGAAAGATCTCCAACAAAACCGACCCAATGATAGGTCCAAGGATTTTGCCGATTAGGATAATAAATATTGCGACAATTGGCTGGAATCATAAACAAATCGCCAGCGGTAATGTGTTGTTTTTCCATAAAGGGTGTTGAAAAATAACCTTCACCATCGCTACAATAATGCAAAACCCAATAATTAATGGGGGCAAACTCAGTTGGTTTTGTCGGGCGGCATTTTTCATAGCCAGCTTCATAAAGATGAAATTCTTGGCTAATAGGTTGATCATTAATCAGGATGCTGACATTATTTGTAAAAACATTTTGCATGCTATCACCTCTTTATAAGAGTATGTAAAGGCTTTCTAAAAGTCAACATCTTTACAAGAAATAGGCAACATTTTTTATTTTTAAAAAACTGTAAGCGTTTTACAATGTGTGAGTACTAATTAATTTGATAAAGAGAGGATGTAGTAAAATGGCAACACATTCACGGGAACGATTAGGTTCTGTCGCATTGATGCTCATGACTTTTTCAGCGGTTTTTGCCTTTCCCAGCATTGTTAACAACAGTATTCAGATTGGCCTAGCAACTATTCCAGGCTATTTATTCGGCTCTATTTTTTACTTTTTACCATTTATTCTAATGATTGCAGAATTTGCTTCTGCTAATTCTGAGAATGAGTCAGGTGTTCACAGTTGGTTGGAATCTGTGTTAGGACCTAAATGGGCATTTTTAGGCGCTTGGTCATATTTCTTTGTCAACTTGTTTTTCTTCTGTTCATTACTACCGAATACATTGATTTATGGTTCATACGCTTTTTTAGGTCAAAACGTTTTTCAAGGAAACCATAGTACTAAAATAATTGCAGTGATTTCTATTCTGTTATTTTGGTTAATGACATGGGTTTGTATTAAAGGGGTCTCGTGGATTTCGAAAGTGACTAGCTTAGCGGGTGGTGCACGTTTATTTATGGGCGTAGCTTTTGTGGTTTTAGCCTTTGTCGTCGTGTTTGGTTTTGGCAATGAACCAGCACAAGAGTTTACCACGACGTCAATTATGCCAACTTTTAATTGGACTTTTTTCATGACGATGGCGTGGATTTTACAAGCTGTTGGCGGTGGTGAAAGTATCGGTGTATATATTAAGGATGTTAAAGGCGGCAATAAAACGTTTGTCCGCACGATGATTGGTGCAACGATTGCGGTCGGTATCATGTATATTCTTGGTGCCGTTGCTGTAGGTTTGGTAGTGCCAACGGATGTCTTAAAAGGAAATTTTTCAAATGGTATTTTTGATATCTTTAAAATTTTAGGTACGTATTTCCATATTCCCGCAGCAATGATGGTGCGCTTAGTAGGAATTATCTTATTTGTCGGAAGTCTTGGTTCTTTGGCTCTGTGGACGGCAGCACCAGTTAAAGTATTTTTCTCAGAAATTCCTGATGGGGTCTTCGGTAAGTGGCTAGTGAAAACGAACGAAGAGGGAAATCCAACCAATGCTTTGTTAGTTCAAGGAATTATTGTGACGATTTTAGTTGCCATTCCAGCACTAGGAATTGGAAATATGGATAGCTTTTTAGAAACGTTAATTAATATGACAGCTTCTACGTCATTAGTGCCTGTCTTGTTCTTGTTAATCGCCTATATTGGGCTTCGTTGGAAAAAAGAAACAATGCCGAGAAGTTTCCGCTTTGGTAATCGAACCTTTGGCTTAATTGCGGGGATTTTCTTATTAGCCATTTTTATCTTTGTATTCTTTATGTCAACTGTGCCGGATCCAAAATTAATCATGGAAGAAATCAATGGCACGTTACCGAAAGGAACCGCTAGTCCACTGGGCATGTTGACGTATAACATCATTGGTTTAATTGTTTTTATGGGCTTTGCTTGGATTTGTTGGAAACGGTATGAAACAAAAGAAAAAAATGAAGTTGGTAAAGGAGAAATGGATTATGAAGACTTGGGAAAATTATAAAGTAGATAGTATTAATCGGTTGCTTGGACGAGCACACTTTTCGAGCTTTCCCTCGAAAGAAACAGCGTTACTAAATGAAAATAAATATACACAAGCATACAAAAATTTAAACGGACGCTGGCATTTTCTTTTTTTAGAAGCGCCAGAATACAGCCCAGAAAACTTTTTTGCGACGGACTTTGATACAAGCCAAATGGATCAAATCACTGTTCCTGGAAATTGGCAAGTCCAAGGATATGGCAAAATGCATTACTCTGATTTATGGTACAATTTTCCCATTAATCCGCCGTATGTACCAACAGAAAACCCAACAGGTATTTACAAACGGACATTTGCTATAGATGAAACATTTCACGATAAAAAAATCATTTTACGTTTTTGTGGCGTAGATTCAGCTTATCATGTTTGGGTGAACGGCCATGAAGTTGGCTACAGTAAAGGTGCACGAAATGAAGCAGAATTTGACATTACGCCTTACGCTAAAATTGGTGAAACAAATGATTTAACGGTGCGAGTCTATCAATGGTCAGATGGTACGTATTTAGAGGATCAAGATATGTGGTGGTTAAGTGGTATTTTTCGTGATGTTGAATTACTCGGTGTACCAGAAAATGGGCTGGAAGATTTCTTTATTATTTCCGATTTAGATGATTCGTATCAAAATGGCCACTTGGCAATTACGGGTAAATTTTGGCAAGGCAAAGGACAACAAGTTCAATTGGAGTTGATGGATCAGCAGGGAAAAACGGTTCTTAAAGAGACTGTCGCAGGAAATCAAGGTAAGGTTGAATTTTCAGCAAGTTTACCGTCTGTCACTGCTTGGTCAGCTGAAAAACCATACTTGTATCAACTATTTATCACTGTTTTTTCTGAAGGGGAAGTCGTCGAAGTTATTCCGCAAAAAGTTGGTTTCAGAAATATTCATGTATCTGGTGAGACTTTCTTAGTCAATGGTGTGGCCATTAAACTAAAAGGAATGAATCGTCATGATTATAATCCGAAAAATGGTCGAGTGGTTAGTCGTAAAGAAATTGAAAAAGATATTCGTTTAATGAAACAATTTAATATTAATGCCATTCGAACCAGCCATTATCCAGCATCTGCTTATTTCTATGATTTATGCGATGAATATGGAATGTATGTGATTGATGAAACTGATTTGGAATGTCACGGCTTTGAATTAACCGGAGAATATGATTGGATTAGCAACGATCCAGAATGGGAAACGGCTTATGTTTCTCGGATGGTACGGATGATTCAACGGGATAAAAACCATCCATCAATTCTCTTTTGGTCGTTAGGAAATGAATCTGCGTTTGGTCATAACTTTATTGAAATGGCCCGTATTGCCAAAGAAATGGATCCAACACGTTTAGTTCATTATGAAGGTGATTTTGAGGCAGAGGTCACGGATGTCTATTCTACAATGTATACGTGGTTGGAACACCCAACTAGAGAATTACTGATGAATACGATTATTGAAAATTCAAAAAAACCGCATATTTTATGTGAATATTGTCATGCGATGGGGAATGGCCCTGGGAATTTAAAAGAATACCAAGAGCTATTTTATGCTCATGATAAATTACAAGGTGGCTTTATTTGGGAATGGTTTGACCATGGCATTGAATCGGTAACAGATAACGGTGAAGTTTATTATCGTTATGGCGGCGATTTCGGCGATGATCCAAGTAACAAAGATTTTTGTATTGATGGGATGTTGATGCCTGACCGTACGCCATCTCCTAGCTTGTATGAATACAAAAAAGTCATTGAACCCATTACAACTAGCGCTATTGACGTTCTGTCAGGTGAATTCTCATTATTGAGTCGGTTTGACTTTGAAAACTTGGCTATCTTTAAGCTGGTTTATACAATTACTGAAGATCAAACAGTGATTCAATCAGGGACAGTAGCAGTGCCAGCAATTGCTGCTAGAGAAGAAGGAAGACTGCACTTACCTTATCATTTAGATTTTCCTAAAAAGGCAGGAGCCGCCTATTATTTAACTCTTTCATATCAATTGAAAGAAACGACCGCCTATGCATCTGCTGGTCATGAATTAGCTACCGCACAGTTTGAATTGCCAATTGCAACACCAGGGATTGAGATCACACCAGTTGGCTCGCTAATGGCAAAGGAAATTGGCCCTCATTTATACATTGAAGGACCAAACTTTTCAATTAATTTTGATAAAGTGAAGGGCGCCTTAACGAATGTGACACGAGATGGTAAAAAATTATTGCATAAAGGGCCGAGATTTACATTTTGGCGGGCACCGATCAGTAATGATATGGAAATTATTGATGAAATGAAGAAAAAATATTTCTTACATTTAGAGCATGAAATTGTCCGTTCTTTTGAGTGGAAAAAAGTTGATGATTTTATCCAAGTCATCGTAAAAACAATTAACGGAACGACTAACAGTGCTTGGCATTATCAATGTACCTATCAGTATTTAATTGCACCAAATGGCGAAATTTTCTTCGATTTAAAAGGTAGTCCTGCTGGTAAAATTGAAAATGCGCCAGATATGTTACCACGTTTGGGTGTGACTCTCCATTTAGACAAGTCTCTATCAGAAGTAAAATATTTCGGTAAAGGGCCGAGAGAAAACTATGTAGATTCACAAGAAGCTGGTTTACTTGGCGTTTATGATGCTACAGTGGCGGAAATGTTCACTAATTATGTTGTTCCACAAGCCAATGGTAACCACATGGCGACTAAATGGTCCGCATTCACGGATGATCGCGGCCAAGGGGTAGTAGCAACAGCGGCTGATTCATATAATTTTAGTGTTTCTTATTTTGAAGAACAAGCGCTAGATGTTGCTAAGCATACCAATGAATTGCAAGAAAGTGAGTATGTTGTTTTAAATATCGATTACAAACAAAACGCCCTAGGTAGCTACTCTTGTGGCCAGTGGCAATTAGAAAAATACCGGACTACGTTTGAAGAATTCCAATTGGCATTCCGCTTAACACCTTTTAATAATAAAGAGATTCAAGCAGCGGATGTCGCACATGAACGAGTAAAACGACCAACAATTTCTTAAATAAAAGCTCAGAACAGTGCACATCGGTCTCCTGTTCTGAGTTTTTTTAATGAAATTATCAGAAATTATTGCTTTTTTTTCATGGAAACAAGCAAACTATTTTGTTATCTAATAAAAGTAGTCCATAATAGTAACATAGCGAATTATTCGCTAGATAAAGCATTTAGGAGGAATTATTTTATGCATACTTTATGGGTTTTAATCGTTGGTGCTGTTATCGGTGCTATCGCTGGCGCGCTTACAAGCAAAGGTCAATCAATGGGTTGGATTGCGAATATCGTTGCCGGTTTAGTTGGTTCATTTATCGGAGAAAAAATCTTAGGTAGCTGGGGTCCTCACGTAGCAGGTATGGCAATTGTGCCATCAATTATTGGGGCAGTAATTTTAGTTGCTGTGGTTTCATTCTTCTTCGGACGAAAAAATAGCTAATTAAGTAAATAATTGTTTAATTAGTTAAAGGCACCAAGTCTCACGAATTTCGTGAAACTTGGTGCCTTTTTTTATTTTCTCGTTAATTTTACGACAACTTCACAACGAGCGGTTTGTGGAAACATATCAACAGATTGTAAATAGTCTACTTGATATACTTTGGCTAATTGAACTAAATCACGTGCTAACGTGGATACATTACAAGAAATATACACCATTTTCTTAGGTGGTTGTTTCAAAAGGGCCGTTAATAATTTACGATCCAAACCAGTCCGTGGGGGATCAACTACAATAGCATCAGGTTTAAAGCCTTCTTTGAACCATTTAGGTAATAAGTCTTCAGCTGTTCCAACAGCATAATGTGTGTTCGTAACACCAAGTCGTTTTGCATTGAATCTAGCATCGTCAATTGCGGCGGGAATGGTATCCATACCACGAACTTGATGCGCTTGTTTCGCTAAACTTAAGCCAATGGTCCCGACGCCACAATAAGCATCAACAACAGTTTCGTTTGGTTGTAAATCTAAGGCCTTGATTCCTTCATTATATAAAACTTCCGTTTGTTCTGGATTCAATTGGAAAAATGCTCGCGGCGATAAATCAAAGACAACGTCGTTAATGTGTTCTTCAATGCTTTCTTTGCCCCATAAGTGAAGGGTATCATCACCCATTACTAGAGAGGTTTTTTTATTTTGGACATTTTGCATAATAGAAACAACTTCTGGTAATTGTTCATTAATTGCGCGAACCATTTTTTCTTTTTGTGGAAATTTCTGCGATTGTGTAATGAACACTACTTGGACTTCGCCAGTTTGGATGCCCACTCGAACCATTAATGTTCGAAAGATACCACTATTTTTACGTTCATCATAAATTGGTAATTGAAAGTCATTCAATAAATCAACTAATGTATTCATCACCTTGGTTGTCGCAGGCTGTTGGACCAAACACTTATCAATCGGTACTAATTGATGTGAATCAGCTTGATAGAGACCAGCTTCTACTTGGCCATCGATTTGGCGTAATTGGAATTGGGCTTTATTTCGATAATTCCAAGGATTCTCCATTCCAATTGTTTTTCGTAGTTCATAGTTTTGATAATTGGCTGGTTTAAATTTGTTAAGCGCCTGCTTTAATAAATCTTTTTTAAAGTCTAATTGTGCTTTGTAGGCTAAATGTTGTAGCTGGCAGCCGCCACATGTTTCATAGACAGGACAAGGAGGGACCACGCGATCTTTAGCAGCTTTTTTGACAGATTGAAGGGTTCCTTCAGCAAATTTTGGTGTAACATTTGTGATCGTGGCAGTCACTTCTTCTTTCGGTAGCGCCCCAGGAACGAAAATAATTAATTTTTTATAATAGCCGATACCTTCGCCATTAATTCCTAATCGTTTAATTTTTAAAGAAATTTGTTGGCCTTTTTTTACTAGTTGTTGGGTCATATTCTTTCATCCTTTAGTCATCTCACATTTTTCACTTCCTCCCATTTTAGCACATTTTTATTTATTTGGCTTCCAAGGATTCTATGGTATAGTAGAATATATGTTCTGATTTAGAGGGGCAGGAGAATAAGATGACAACAATCACACGAATTAGTAAAGATAAAGGTGAATTTTATCTACTTTGGCTATCTTCAGGCGAAAAACTGCGTGTCTCGGAAGATATTTTAGTACGGCAGCGTCTGCTAAAAGGCCAAGAGTTATCAGATACTTTAATAGAAGAAATAAAAAAAGCCAGTTCTTATGATGTCGGGTTACAAATGGCGATGAATTACTTAAGCTATCAGTTACGTTCAAAGAAAGAGATTTTTACTTATTTAAAAGAGAAAGAAATTGTACCTGAAGATCGAGTAAAAATCGTTCAACGTTTAGAAGAGCTGCGGTTGTTGGATGATGCAATTTTTAGTGAAAGTTACGTACGGACAGCTATGCGAACCAGTGATAAAGGACCACGAAATGTGGCACAACAATTAAAACAAAAAGGCATTAGTGAAGAAGATATTCAGCATGGTTTGACCTTTTATACGTTAGATGAACAACTTAATGTTGCCACAGCAACTGCAGAAAAAGCCATGAAACGCTATCGAACTAAAAGTTTTAAAGATGCACTTCAGAAAACGCGTCTGCATCTGATGCAAAAGGGCTTTACAAATGAAATCATTGATCTAGCTTTGGAATCTTTAGCTTTTGAAAAGGACGAAGAACAAGAACAACAAGCGTTAAACAAGGAAGGCGAACGTTTATGGCGTGCTAATCAGCGATTTGTTTTTTCTAAAAAAGTCCAAAAAGTCAAACAAAGCTTATTCCAAAAAGGGTTTGACTATGATTTGATTCAGCAATTTATTAGCGAAAAGGAAGTAGAACATGACGAATAAAGAGCCTTGGGAGGCGTGGAGTCCCGCAAAAGTTAGTTCATTCCAGGAAGATTTTTTAGCTTGGTATGAACGAGAAAAACGCAATTTACCTTGGCGAGCGAATACAGATGCATATCGTATTTGGATTTCTGAAATTATGCTACAACAAACTCGCGTAGATACAGTCATTGATTATTTTTATCGATTTATGGAATGGTTTCCGACGATTCAAGATTTAGCGGAAGCGCCAGATGATAAGTTGTTGAAAGCTTGGGAAGGGTTAGGTTACTATTCACGAGCGCGTAATTTAAAAGTGGCAGCGCAACAGATTGTTTCAGAATTTGGTGGGAAAATGCCTGATACAATCGAAGATATTCGGAGTTTAAAAGGAATCGGCCCCTATACAGCTGGTGCGATTGGCAGTATTGCCTTTAATTTACCCGAACCAGCAATTGACGGTAACGTCATGCGGGTAGTGAGCCGTTTATTTGAAATTGATGCAGATATTGCAAAAGCGAGTAGTCGTAAAGTATTTGAAGCGGCGATGCTTAAAATCATCGATCGTGAGCGTCCAGGGGATTTTAATCAAGCCTTAATGGATCTAGGCTCAGCCGTCTGCACCCCAACTTCACCTAAGTGTGAAAGCTGTCCGCTTCAGCAATATTGTGCGGCCTATCAGGCAAATAAAATGACCGCTTATCCAGTCAAATCAAAAAAAGTTAAGCCGAAAGATGTGTATTATGTCGGCACTATTATTGAAAATAACAAGCAAGAATTTTTATTAGAACAACGCCCTGAAACCGGTTTGTTAGCCAATATGTGGCTGTTTCCGATTGAAGAAATTAGCAAAAAACAATTTCAACAATTGCAAAAACTGGCGCAACCAGCAGAAACGGAAAAACAATTAACTTTAGAGTTAGATCCTGTAACAGAGCCTTTGGTTGCTGAAGAACCTGTCAATGTTTTTGCTGACTATGACACAGTTGTCTGGCAAAAACGTGCCTTAGGCGAAGTCGTTCATATTTTCAGTCATTTAAAATGGCATATCTTAGTCTTTTATGGCCGAAATACAGGCGAATTAGCCACACTAGAGTCGCAGCGATGGGTGGCAGCACAACAATTTTCGGACTATGTTTTTCCAAAACCACAGCAAAAAATGGTGGAATTGTTCAAAAAAGAACACAAAAATAAATAACAAAAAAGAGAGACTTTTAAACAAACAAGCCCCTCTTTTTTGTTTCCTCTAGGTTATACCCCTATATAAATTCTGCTATGTTTAGTTTTGAAGGGGACTGGTAAGATAGACTTGTCTCTTGTCTGCTTAGAGGAGTAGTAATGATGGTGGAGACTTTTCAAGAGAGAGGAAGTACAGCCAATGAGTAGGAAGCGAAAAATCAGCTTAATTAGTTTAGTCATCATTTTGGTTTTTGTCACAGTCGGCTCAGCATACTTTGCTGTAGCGGGTAGCTATTTAAAGAAAACAATTGATAAAGGCTATGTTCCCATAAAAAATGATTATAATGAAGCGCAAAATAAAGATAGTCAATCGTTTTTGATTATGGGGCTAGACAATACAATTGAACGGAAATTAGGCACAACTAGGACTGATGCTATGATGGTGATTACCGTGAATAACAAGACGAAGAAAATAACCTATTTAAGTTTGCCACGGGATAGTTTTGTGCAAATTGATGCGAAAAATTACCAAGGGATGCAGCGAATTGAAGCCGCCTATACCTACGATGGACCAACAGCTTCTGTTAACACAGTTGAGAAATTATTGAATATTCCAATCAATCATTACGTTGTGTTTAACTTTTTATCTTTTATTAAGTTA
This sequence comes from Enterococcus sp. DIV0546, assembly GCF_051712785.1. Classification (NCBI taxonomy): domain Bacteria; kingdom Bacillati; phylum Bacillota; class Bacilli; order Lactobacillales; family Enterococcaceae; genus Enterococcus; species Enterococcus sp. DIV0546. The sequence continues at coordinate 2,190,714 of NZ_JBIOPO010000001.1, read as the reverse complement.
ATTGATGCGGTTGGTGGCATAGATGTCAATGTCAAGCAGGCGTTTGATGGTGTCACCAAAGACGGGCCAGGATCCATTCATTTTGATGCAGGGAAACAGCATTTAGATGGTACGAAAGCTTTATCTTATGCCCGTGAAAGGCATAGCGATAACGATATTATGCGTGGATTCCGACAACAAGAAATTATTCAAGCAGTTGAAGACAAGTTGAAATCTGGTCAATCAATCATGAAAATAATGGACATTATTGATTCGTTAAATGGAAACATTCAAACTGATGTGGATTCCAATGAATTGACTCATTTAGTCAAAGAAGGTTTGACTTGGACCAATTATGATAAACAACAGCTTTCTTTTGACTGGCGCACTTTTAGTAATGAAGGGCGCAGTATGGTTGAACTATATCCAGATAGTATTGAAAATGTCCGTCATCAATTACGTGTGTCTTTAAATTTAGAAAAGCCAGATGAACGAGATCAAGACGGCTATGTCTTCCATACGAACGGTGAATTTTTATATCAAAGTGATTATACCGTTCAAGATGAAGCAGCTGAGGAAAACGAAATGACTTCCATCAACGGCAATACGTATATTGGTGTTCCTGGCAATACACAGACCGGCCCGTTGCCATCAGTTAAAACGGAAAATGGCTTTATAAAATAATTTATTTTCCAAGTGTAGAAAATCCGAACATAACAGATTAAATAATCCGCTTACTTATTATTCTTCTAAGGAAAAAACGAAGGATTTTAGCAAGGAAACAGCGTATCATTTGATATAAACCCAACATTCCCTTTATAATGAAAGTAACAAGCAAATTTTTGTTACTTAGAAGGGGAAGGGAGCAAGGAGTTATGTTTAGTTATACAGATACCATTTTGTCAATTATGCAAAGAATTGAAGTATACAACGAAATTTTCAAAGCCATCTCTAAAGAAGTTCAAGAATACGGTTGTAATCAGGCTGCACATCGGAGAGGCCGTGACACTTATATGTTTTGCCGAAATAATGTGAATCGTTTTTTTACAGAAGAAATGATGTTTCGTAAAAATTTAGAGCCGTATTATGATAAAGAAGCAACGAAAATCTTGCTAGAAGGATTAGATACGTATAAAGAAGGAGTATTTTTCTGGTTAGAGGCATTAAGTGAATCTTGCCAAGTGACAGATGAATTGAAATATCAATTAGGAATCCGCCAAAAAGAATCCTCTTATTTATTAATTAATCAAGCTTGTAAAGAAGCCTGTGAGGGCATTCAAAGCGCTCATAGTGTTCATAAGATGTAAAAAGTTAGGGATAGCTGTCAATCTGGCAGTTATCCCTAACTTTTTTATTTCAATATCATCTGATAAGCATAACGTTCGCCATCGTTAACATCTAAAATCACGTCACCTTGATAAACAAAGCCAGCTTTTTTAATCAGGTGCTGCATAGCGAGATTTTGTGGATGTGTATCGATTCGAATATCAGTAGCACCTTGCAAACGAGCGGCTGTAACCAGTGAGCGCAAAAGCACCAAAGCCAGTCCTTGACCTTGAAAGGAACTTTTTAGAGCAACACGATGAATTGCCGTATACGTAGTTTGAGAATGAGGTTGCCAAGAACCATTAAAAATCGCTTCATAAGCAGGATCAATCTCCGAACATAAAACACCAACGCCTGCCAAGGCATCCTCAACCATTAAAATATAGCAAGTTTGCTGGTCGATATCTTTTGCTAAAATTTCTTGATTCGGGCCATCGCCGTTTTGCCATTGGGGAATGCCACTTTTTTGTAAGGTGCGGCGTCCATCTTCAATGATAGCAAGGATGTCAGGCAAATCAGAAGGTTCTGCTTTTCTTAAGTAAACAGTCAAAAAATATTCCCTCCTCTTAGAAACCTGTTGTTGTTTTCAATTGGTAAATTTTTGAAGGGCGGCCAATGCCAACGGGACGTTCACCTAACTCTTCAAAATATTGTGTCATGGCTTTTTTAAAATTTGAATGGTCAATGCTGCGATAATCAACGCCGAGGAACTTCGCAAAAACTTTACGGGCTTCCGTAATGGTGAAATCTTTTCCTAAGACTTGAAGCACTTGCGGTTCATGTTCCATTTTATCAACAACACGATTAAACGCCTTAATTATAATTTCACTATGGTCGAAGGCTAATGTATCTTTACCAAGAGAGGCCGCTGTTTTCAAGTCTAAAGTAATTTCCACATCTTCATGAGATAACGTGATGTGTTGACCATGCCGTTCAAGATTGAACCAATGGACTTCTTTGGCATCGTCGCCAGCAATTAAAGGTTCTTCACCAATAAAGGCTAAATAGCTGACTGTCACGACCCAGCCACGAGGATCTCGATCTGGGCGACTAAAGCTGTGTAATTGTTCAATATTTTCTTGAGAAATCACCACACCAGTTTCCTCTTTTGTTTCTCTTAAAACACTATCTTCAGTAGATTCGTTACGATTAACAAAACCGCCAGGAAGCGCCCATGAGTTTCTAAAGGGGTGACCTTTACGTTGAATCAGTAAGACTTTTAATTGATCAGCTTCCTTGTTGTAACAAAGAAGAACCATATCAACGGTTAAAGAGGGTTTTTCATATTCAGGTAATTCTTGTTGATGATACCAAGTTAAAAACTCTGCTAAACTAGCTTGGCGTTCATAATAATTTTTTTCTTCGGCTTTAGAAGCAAATTGTGGCACAATTGCTCCTCCTTTCAAAAAGAAACATGGTTTTCTTTTATTGTATCATTAAGTGGCTGAAATACAATATTCAAGCGTAAAAAGAAAAGCAAGCCTGGGACAAAAATCACTTTGGATTTTTGTCCCAGGCTTCTACTATAAGAAGTTTGTTCTAGACAGTGTTTATTGTGTTAATTCTAATAATTTATTTTTCAAATCTTCTTCCATATGGCCAAGTTCGATTTCGGCAGCTTGGCGTTTTTCTTTTCCTTCTTGTTGAATACGTAATGTTTCTTGGATAGTTTCAATTAAATCATTTTGTGTTTTTTGTAATGTTTCAATATCGACTAGGCCACGTTCGTTTTCTTTTGCTGTTTCAATTGCAGAAATTTTTAGCATTTCTGAATTTTTCTTCAGTAAGTCATTGGTGGTTTCAGAGACTTGACGTTGAGCAGTCACAGCATCTTTTTGACGGAGTAAGGTCAAGGCGATGACTACTTGGTTTTTCCATAACGGAATCGCTGTATTCACCGATGATTGAATTTTCTCAGCCAAAGCTTGGTTAGTATTTTGGATTAAACGAATTTGTGGGGCTTGTTGAATCGTAATTTGACGAGCCAAGCGTAAATCATGGGTTCTTTTTTCTAAACGGTCTAGGAATTGGTTATAATCATTAACAATTTGGACATCCATTTGATCTCCAGATTCTTCCGCTTTTTTCATGGCTTCAGGAATAATTTGCGTCCGTAGTTCTTCTGCTTTTAATTCCCCAGCGGCAATATAGATGTTTAAGGCATCAAAATAATCTTTATTTTTTTGATACAATTGATCTAACATGGCATTATCTTTTAAAAGACCATCTTTTTCATGGGTTAATTTGACAGCAATTTTGTCAATTTGCGCACCAATTTTTTGATATTTGGCGGTAATTTCGTAAACGGATTGTTTGACTTTACCTAACATTTTTTGAATAAAGTTGCCTTCGCCAGCACGTAATTCATTGGGATTGGCTTCATTTAAACGAAACATTAGATCGGTCAGTGAATCACCAACAGGACCAATGTCTTGTGCTTGAACGTGGTTTAACATCGCTTGCGAAAATTCGCCGAGTTTGATTTGGGCATTTGAACCATAGGTAATTACTGCTTGTGAATCTTGAACGTCAATTTTTGAAGCTAACTCTTTTGCTTGGGCTTGACGTTCTTGTGGTAATTTATCAATTAAACGAGGAGCTGCTTGCTGTTCTTTTAACTCAGATAGTTCATTTTGTTGCGTTGGTGTTAGTTCATCCATTGATGAAAATGGATTACTTAATAAATCGTCCAATGTATTGGTTACAGATGTTGTTTCTTTGGGTTGTTGCTCAGTCATTTTTTTTCCTCCCTAATGATTATTGCTGGTCTTCGTTTACTTGAGGTGATTCCTCAGTTGCAGCTTTTTGCGACAAGCTGCTTTTAGCGATCGACATTTCGACATCTAAATCGTCTAAGTCATCGGAAACGATTTCCTCATAATCATTTTTAACTAATTTTGACAATTGGTCAATGATTTGTGCGCTTTCTTCTAATTTTTCATACGTTTGTTTGTTTTTTACTTCATGTTGTTCGATTTCTAAATGCTTACTTGTTAAGTCAACGATATTTGGTAAATGTGTATAGAGAAAGTGATTGGCTAAGTGTAACTTTTTAGGTTCTTTCACTAACTCTTTAAACAGAGCTTTAGAAACCTTCGTTGTATCATTACGTAAGTCAATCGCCCGTAATTTAGTTGAACGATTCATGTTTTCTTGTAATTGTATGATTTGTTTTTTGGCTGTGCTCATTGTACTTCTGAAAAAATCAATTTCTTGTGGAGATAACCCCAACTCACGATAATGGGCTTCTTTATCTTTTGTTAAGTAAGGCATTTGATCGCTCTTGTCGGCGGCATTTTTCTTTTTTCGATAGAGAACGAATACTAAAAAGCCTACCAGAATCACAAAAGCGAAGAAGCCATATTCTCTAGCGACAGCAATGATTAAGGCTCCTAAAAGAATATAGCCAATCAGTAATTTTGTATTTAATTTGTTCATTTATATAGTTCCTCCTATCTATCTAATCCTCGAAAGAGTCAGCTCTCGTTACAATAGTTATTTTAGCATACTCTGTGAGAGAAAAGACATACAGCGGAAGATGTATTTTATGATTTAGTGAAATCCTAAGAAAAAAAGTATAAAACGCAAAAAAAGACCCGTCCTAATTGGGGGTAGGACGGGAAAGGAGTTAAAAATGAAAAAGTGTTTTGTTAGGGTTGTTTGTTGGTATGCTTAAATAATACAAGGAAGTTGTGAATTTTTTATGTCTATTTTTTTTCGAAAATGTAATTTTTTTCTAAAGCAATAAATTTTTTTCTTTGAAAAGGGTTTAACTAGAGAAGAAGGGGTGCGATTTTTATCATTTTAGGGTATGATAAACAAGAAAGGTTGGTGAAAGATATGTTAAATTATGAGGACTTCGAAGAAAAAACACTTCAACGTCGAGAAATTTTTAAAGGAAAGATTATTGATGTTTTTTTGGATGACGTGGCTTTACCGACAGGCGGCACTGCTAAACGCGAATTGGTTTTTCATTCAGGCGCAGTAGCTATGATTCCGTTAACCGCAGAAGGAAAAATCGTCTTAGTTAAACAATTTAGAAAACCCTTGGAACAAGTGATTTTAGAAATTCCAGCGGGAAAAATTGATCCTGGAGAAGAAAATCAACTGGAAACGACGGCTATGCGGGAATTGGAAGAAGAAACTGGGTATCGTGCAGGTCAGCTTACCTACATAAATTCAATGTATCTGTCACCAGGATTTGCTAATGAAAAATTGGCTCTCTATTTGGCAACGGATTTGCAGAAAGTCGAAAATCCGCGTCCTCAAGATGAAGATGAAATCTTGGAACTTTACGAGCTAACAATAGCTGAAGCCAAAGCAGAGGTGGCAAAAGGCACGATTTGTGATGCCAAAACACTTTTTGCTATACAATACTGGGAATTGTATTTACTGCAGAGACAGTTTAAGGAGGACACGCAATGAGCAAAGGTCCGTTAGTCACTCGGACAGAGCTTCGCAAACGCAGAGAAGCAGAAGAAAAAGAAGCGGAACGTCGTCAGCAAGAAGAGCAGAAGCTGGCGGAAAAAGCGTATAAGCGAAAAGAAAAAGAAATTTCGACGTTTTATCGTAAAGAAAAGAAAAAACAAAAACCGATCAACAAGTCACGAGTAGGAGAATACTCGAAGCGTCGAGAACGGAGTACTTGGTTAAACAAGGCAATTATTATTGTAGCGATTTTATTAGCCGTTGTGGCATATATCGTTTTGAATTTATAGAAAAGAGGAATCACTATGAAAATTGGAATTATTGGAGCAATGGATCAAGAGGTCAAAATTCTAAAAGAAAAATTGACAGACACGATGTCATGGGAACGAGCAGGCGCTTTATTTGTTTCTGGTTCGTTAGGAAGACATGAGGTGATTGTGGTTCGTTCAGGAATTGGTAAAGTGGCCTCAGCTGTGACCACGACTTTATTGATTCATCAATATGGCGTAAATATGGTGATTAATACCGGTTCTGCTGGTGGTATCGGTGAAGGACTAAAAGTCGGCGATTTAGTCATTGCAGACAAATTAGCTTACTTTGATGTTGATGTCACTGGTTTTGGTTATGCCTATGGACAATTGCCTGGTGGTGTGCCTTTGTATTTTGAAACAAGTGAATACTTGCGGATGGAAATTGCGAAAGCTGCTGAAAAAACTGGTTTAGCTATTCGTAAAGGATTGATTGTTACTGGAGATACTTTTGTGGATAGCGCTGAGAAAATCGCCAAAATTAAGAAAGAGTTTCCTGAAGCCTTAGCTTGCGAAATGGAAGGCGCAGCAATTGGCCAAGCGGCTTCACAGTTCAATATTCCATTCTTAGTTGTACGGGCAATGAGTGATACAGCAGATGGTGAAGCAACTCAAAGCTTTGACGAATTCATCGATGAAGCTGGGAAAAAATCAGCCGAAATGGTTATTCATTTTGTCGAGAACTTAGTTTAAAAAGAGAAAGAAACAGCCATCATTTCATCAATGAAATAATGGCTGTTTCTTTTTGCTTGTTGTCATTTAATGAAAGGTTTTTAAATACTGTTCTTTTTGTTTACGCGTTAATTTTTTAAAGGCGGCTTCGGCTTTGGTGGCCGCGCTACGTGTTTCAAATTTCTCTGTATGAATCATTTTGACTGGCCGTCGTTTGGCTAATCGAGTATATTTTGCACCAGTTCCGCTATTATGTTCGGTTAATCGACGTTCTGGCTCAGTTGTATAGCCACCGTAAAAGGAACCATCTTGGCAAAGTAAAACATAAAAATAATGGGATTTCTTATTCTCCATACAGCATAGCCTTCATTTCTGCTTCGTATTCGTTCTTCTCATTGTATGTAAAAAGAGGTGGTAACACACGAAAACCGTCTTTTTTGCCTTGCTTAATGCCTTCAATTAGTAAAACATTGGCTTCTTTGCCTGGCTTCGGATAAACAAACCGAGCTTTTTTCGGCGCAATATTGGCGTTTTCCATGGCATGTAAAATATCCAGGAAACGATCAGGACGATGAACCATTGCGAGGCGACCATTTGTTTTTAATAAATCCGCCGACACAGTGACCACTTCTTGAAGAGACGTGTGAATTTCATGACGGGCAATCGCTAAATACGGGTTTGGATTTTTTTGGCTAGTTGGTCGTTCTTTAAAGTATGGGGGGTTACATAGTACTAAATCCACAGAATCTTTTTTGATGACCTCTGTCGCTTGTTTTAAATCACGTTCATACATCGTTACTTGTTTTTCCAATTTATTTAATAGAATACTTCGTTGCCCCATATCTGCCAAACGAGGTTGTAATTCGATTTGGTCGATCTTTGCAGCTGTTTTCCGACTAACGAAGAGGCCAACCGCGCCATTGCCAGCACACAAATCGACAATCTTGCCTTTTTTTGGTAGTTGCGGAAAATTAGCCAATAAGACTGCATCAATGGAAAAAGAAAAGACTTCTTTGCTTTGAATAATTTGAATATCATCCGCATATAATTGATCAATCCGTTCGCCGGATAATAACATAGATTAAGAACCTCCAACTTTTCATCTGATTGTTCATGTATTATACTACTTTTAAACCCGTATGACAAAATCTGTTCACTAGATTAGTAGGAACATGTTATTTCTCTAATTGATAGACGTAAAAAAAGCTTGTCAAAAGGTAGAGCTTTCGGCATACTAGAAAGCGGAGAGAAGAAAGGAAGAAAATTATGTTTTTTACATTTATGCGTGGCGTGGTTCGCGTCATTTTATTTGTGATTAATGGAAATGCACATTATGAAAATAAAGAAAAATTACCAAAAGACCAAAACTATGTCTTAGTTGCGCCGCATCGAACATGGTGGGAACCGCTGTATTTAGCTGTTGCTGGCAGTCCTAAGAAGTTTAGCTTTATGGCAAAAAAAGAGTTGTTTAAAAATCCTGTTTTACGTTTCATTTTAAAACATGCGAATGCGTTTCCGGTGGATCGTGAGAAGCCCGGTCCCAGCGCGATTAAAACACCTGTCAAAATTTTAAAAAATTCTGATTTAAGTTTGATTATGTTCCCCAGTGGCACGCGTCATTCCTCAGAATTAAAAGGTGGGGTAGCCTTGATTGCTAAAATGGGGCGAGTACCTATCGTGCCATCTGTTTATCAAGGTCCGTTAACTTTAAAAGAGTTGTTTAAACGTAAAAAAGTAACGGTTCGTTTTGGGGAGCCAATCGATATTAGCGATATTAAAAAAATGGATAAAGATGGTTTAGCTGAAGTGGAACGTCGGATGCAAGAAGCATTTGATCAGTTAGATAAAGAAATTGATCCAACTTTTAAATATGAATCAACAGAAAAAGAATAAAACAAACCGCTATAGAATAGGAATGTTACTGGCAGGTAGTCTCATCAAAAGATGATGCTCCCTGTCTTTTTTCTTGCGTTAAGAAAAAAGTTTGTTAAAAATCTAATTCTTCTGTCCGATTTTCTTAAAAAATACCAGAAATTTGTTATAATAATAAGAAGGACTTTTTTAGGCGGTGAAAAAATGAAATTTTTACATACAGCAGATTGGCATATTGGCAAAAAATTACATGGTTTTGATTTGTTGACAGAACAAAGGGAAGCCTTTAAACAAATCTTAGCAATTGCGAAAGAAGAGCAAGTGGATGCTGTTGTAATCGCTGGAGATTTGTATGATCGCTCTGTTCCAGCAGTTGAAGCAGTCGAGATTTTTAATGAAATGATGATTCAAATGAATCTCAAAGAGCATTTCCCCGTGTTAGCTATTTCGGGAAACCATGATAGCAGCACTCGTTTAGAAACAGGAGGCCCTTGGTTTAACCAAACGCAATTTCATTTGAATACGCGTTTAGAACAAGCCTTTCAACCAATTGAAATCGACAATACCCAATTTTATTTGTTGCCTTATTTTGAACCGATTGCGGCTCGCTTATATTTTGAAGATGAAACGATTCGAACGATTCAGGCGGCGATGGAAAAAGTTGTCGCGAAAATGCAGGAATCTTTTCTTCCCAACAAAAAACAGGTGTTAGTTAGTCATTTTTTTGTCGCTGGCAGTGAAAAAACTGATTCTGAAACAAAATTAACAGTGGGTGGTTTGGATGTTGTACCGACGGCTTTGTTAGAGCCTTTTGATTACGTCGCGTTGGGCCACTTACATGGAAAAAATGCGTTGCAGGCACCTAATGCTCGATACAGTGGCTCGCCTGTAAAATTTTCTTTATCAGAAATGACACAAGAAAAGGGTGTGTGGCTTGTTGAAACAGAAACTGAAGTTCATTTTCAATTCCGTGCTTTGAAACCATTGCGAGACATTCAACAATTGACGGGCTCGTTTCAGCAGTTAACGGATCCCGCTTTTTATCAAGAAGTGAATCGGGAAAATTATTTACATGTCCAATTAACCGACCGAGCGATCATTCCCAACATGATGAATCAATTGCGAAAAATTTACCCCAAAATTATTGGGTTGGAACGTTTGAATGGTCGAGAAACAAGCAGCGGAAATCAGAAAAAAGTGGTACAAATAGAACAACGTTCACCAGAAGAACATCTGCATGACTTTTTTAACGATGTGACAGGAGAGGCCTTGACAGAACAACAAGCACAATGGGTCCAAGAAGAACTGAGTACACTTAATCAATTAGAAAGAGGGAAGTAATAGGATGAAACCATTATCTTTAACATTGAAAAACTTCGGACCGTATATTAATGAAACCATTGATTTTACGAAGTTTGAAGATTCTTCACTTTTTCTAATTAGTGGAAAAACAGGGTCTGGGAAAACAACGATTTTTGATGGAATGAGCTATGCTTTGTTTGGTGAAAGTTCTGGGAAATTACGTTTAGGCAAAGAAATGCGTTCCACATTTGCTGACCCCTCAGAAGCCACTGAAGTTACTTTGCTTTTTAAACATAACGAGTATCTCTATGAACTGAACCGCCTTCCCGAACAAGAACTTTTTAAAAAACGTGGCACAGGAGTCCGTAAACAAAGTGCCAAAATTTCTTTAATTGTCAAAGATGCTCAAGGGAAAGAACTACGAGCCTATTCTAAAAGACGCGAAGTGGACGAACTCATTCAAGAATTATTGCATTTGAATGCCAATCAATTTGCTCAAATTGTATTGTTACCACAAGGAGAGTTTCGGACTTTTTTAATTGCTAAAAGTGATGAAAAAGAAAAGGTTTTGCGTAATTTATTCGGAACAGAATTGTATCAGTTGTTCAGCGAAAATTTAAAAGAACGCTTAAAAATTGCCAATCAAGAGATTCAAGAAACCCAGCAAAAAATTGAACTGAAAACAGAACAGTTGCATTGGTCAGAAGAACCTGAACCGACAATGACACTTTTTGAAAAACTTCAATTATTAGAAAGCCAACAACAAGAGGCTCAGCAACAACTATTAGTTGAAAGAGAACAAATTGCAACCTTAAAACAAGCCAAACAAGCAAAAGAGCAAGTTCGTTATGCCATTGAAGAACGGCAAAACTTGCAACAGCAAAAAGAAGAATTACTGGAAAAGAAAGCAAAACAAGCTGAACAGGAAACCGTCATTGAGCGGCTAAAGGAACAGATTCAGCAATTAAAATGGAGCCAAAAACAGCAATCTTTAGCTGAAAAAGTCTTTGAAAAACGAAGCGAAAAACAACAAAAAGAGCAAGAAACAAAGTCCAAACAACAAGCTCTTATGGAAACGCAACAAGCATTGACAGATTGGCAAGCAATCATGAGTGAGTTGGAAGAACAACAACCATTGATTGCTGAAAAACAAGAACGTCTTCAAACGATTCAACGTCAATTACCACAATACCAAGAATATGAACAGTTAGCCCAACAACAAATAGCAGAACAAGCCAATTATCAAGCCATTCAAAAAGAGTATGAATCTTGCCAACAGGAAAAAATAACATTAGCGGATAAAGTGGCGACAGCCAAACAATTTATTGAACAAGAAGGAACACTTGAAAAAGCAAATTTTGAATGTTCTAGTGTAGCAGATCATTGGCAAAATTTTGTAGAACGTTGGCAAAAAAATCAAAAAGCTTGGCAAAAAATTAGTCAAAACCAAGGGGAATTGCACGAGTTGACACAACGGTTTGCTGTTGAACAGCAACAAAAAAGCGCCGAAGAAGCGAAGTTGCAGACAAAGAAAAGTCAATGGGCCTCTTTACAAATCCAACGATTAAGCTTGTTACTTGAAGAGGGGGAACCTTGCCCAGTTTGTGGCTCTTTAGAACATCCAAAACAACAAACTCATCAAGAAGTTTCCTTAGAAGAGATTGATCAAGCGGAACGGGAATTAACGGAAGTTGAAAAAACGGTTCAACGATTTACTGAAACGCTCTCTGCATTAGGGGCGGAAAAGCAACAGAAAGAAAGCCAATTACAAGAACAGGAAGCTGCGTATACTGAGGAACAAGAACAATTAGCAGCGCAGTTTGCTGACTTGCAGTTGCCGTTAACAGGACTAACTTTTTCACAAGTAACACCTGCAGAAATTGCGGAAGTTGAGTCGCAATTAGCTAAAGAAAAACAACAAATAGCACAAAAACTAACGGAAATTTCAGTCGAAAAGGACCATCTAGCGGAACTAGAAGAACAAGTAGCTGAAAATTCCCAACGCTTTGAAGTGCTCCGACAACAAGTAGAAACAATGCAACAAAGTCTGGAAAGAATCACTATCCAGCAGCAAATGATTGCTAGCCAATTATTGGATGCAACCGTCACATACGAAGAAATGACCAAACAACAAACTTTGCTTCAAGAAGAACTCTCTGCATTTGAACGTCAAAAAGAAAACGTGACGACACAAGGAGAAACCTTGAAGAAAGAAGAAATGATCCTTGAAAGTACGTTGACGCATTTGGAGAAAGAACAACAAACACTTCAACAAACAGTCGCACAACTTGAGAGTCAGTTAAACGCAGTTTTAACGGAACAAGGAGTGACAGAGGACCAATTGACGGAGTGGTTGAAAGAGGTACCGACACTAGAAAGTCAGCAAGAACAAATTGCTTTATTTGAACAAGAGCAAACCCAACTGACTATCCAACTCGCTGAAATTGAGAAAAAATTATCTAGTGATACGTTCCCAGAATTATCTTTAATCACCACAGAAATTGAACAAATAACACAACAAATTGAAGAACAAGAAAAAAAATACTATCAACTGCATGAAAAAATGCAAAATAACCAACAGTTGGTTCAAGAAATTAATGCGCAAAGAACAACAATTGAAGACAAGTTTGAGGAAGTTGCTGCACTACAGCAGTTGGCAGATACGGTGAATGGCAATAATCCTAAAAAAATTAGTTTTGAACGGTATATGTTACAAACGTATTTAGAAAGAGTGCTGACAGTCGCTAATCAGCGTTTAGACCGCCTGACCAATAGTCGTTATCAATTTGAATTGAATCACGAAGCAGGCAGTTATCGGAATCAAACGGGGCTAGAAATCAATATTTATGATGACAATTCAGGGACGGTACGCAGCGCTCACACGTTATCAGGCGGGGAAAGTTTTATAGCAGCGTTAGCTTTGGCACTTTCTTTAGCAGAAGTGATTCAAGAACAAGCAGGCGGAGTCTTAATTGATGCGTTGTTTATTGATGAAGGCTTTGGTTCCTTAGATGAAGAAGCATTGGAAATGGCAATGGAGGCGTTAGAAACGATTGAAAATGAAGGCCGCATGATTGGGATTATTAGTCATATTGGCGAATTAAAAGCACGAATTCCACAACAATTACAAATAAAAAGCAATGGGAATGGTCAAAGTACCGTTCACTATCAGCTAGCTTAGTAGAAGAGGAGGTGAGTCGATGAAATGGAGTATTCCAGAGCGAATCGTTGAACAAGGACGCGAATATATGCAAGAAGGCCGGGTCTTATCTATCGTTCAAAATCCAGAAAAAAGGATCTGGTTGTCTGAGGTTTTAGGGGAAGAACTTTATCTTGTTGAATTGGATGGTACCGCCAAAGAACAAGATGTTTGTGAATGTCAATATTGGATGGAACATGGCTATTGCAAGCATACAGTGGCAGTTGAACTGGCACTGAAACAACGAGGCGTGTCAAGAATTATTCAAGCGAATCAAACAGTCAGTTTTGAGAAAACAAATCGATCAACAGCTGAAATGTTTACCAAAGGCTTTGCCAAATTAAGCAAAGCTTCTGCCGAAGTTCCCTTGCAGCCTTTACGTTTAGAATTTCATTTAGATGTGATCGAAACGAATAATTACTATCCAGAATTATCAACGATTGGTCTTTCTTTAAAAATTGGTTTGGAAGGCACCAAACCTAAAACATATATTGTGAAAAATATTGGTGATTTTTTACAAGCATATGAAAAAGAAATGACTTTTATGGTGAATAAACAACACCAATTTACTTTGCTACATGATTCTTTTTCAATGGAGATTCAAGAAATTTTAACAGAACTTGCGGCAATTTATCATACCAGCCAATTATTAGGTGCAAACGGTATTCAAGTTAAAGGGAAAATCGACAAACGTTATCTATTATTACCAATTGATCGCAGTCAATCGTTAGTTGAAAAAATGAATCGAACGGGTCAGTTTATATTGACCAATCAAACTCATAAGTATCGCTATCTAACGTTTAAAGAAACCAGTTTGCCACTTACGTTTACAGTGCAAAAAAACGAGGAACAAAGCTTCAAATTAACTATTCAGAATCCTATTACAACGTTTCTAGCCCACTATCACTGGGCGATTTCGGATCAAACGGTTTATTTACTAACAGAAGAGCAGGAAGCCATCTACACCACGTTACTTCAATTAATGAAACGCTTGGAAGAGCCGTCAATTATTTATGAAAAAGAAACAGTTTCTGATTTATTTAGTGAAGTGTTACCATTATTGGAAAAAATTGGTCGAGTGTCTATTGAAGAATCAGTTGAAGAATTAGTCGTCCATCATCCTTTAAAAGCAGTCTTTATTTTTAAGAAAATTAAAGGTCGGATTAACGCTCGGATTGACTATCACTATGGAGAAGTCATTTTCTCGACAAACCCGAAATATGCTCAATTACCTGAAGTTAATCAAGAAATCGTTCGAGATAAAGCAAAAGAAACAGCAATTAAGCAGCAATTTCAACAGTTTGCCTATCAGCAAACAACCACAGGCTTTGAAAAAGTCTTACCTGCTGGAGAGTCCTTGTATTATTTCTTTAAAGCCGAGGTTCCAGCTTTCCGTCAATTAGGAGAAGTTCGGATGGGACGGAAATTACGGGAATTGTATTTAGATGCCCAGCATCATCAACCAACGATTGAAGTTGCGGAAGGGGATTCTTGGTTAGATATTCGGTTTGATGTCACTGGCATTGATGAAACCGAAATCGATGCAGTATTGACTAGTCTGCTACGTAATGATGCTTTTTATACGTTAAAAAGTGGTGAAATTCTTGCTTTTGACTCAGAGGAATTTTTCCATACAAGTGCAATTTTAACGAAGCTGCGAAAAAATATGCATCAAGAAGATAATGTCATTCATGTGCCCAAAAACCAAGGCCTCATGATCGAAAGTTTATTAGAAGACAACGAGCGGGCACATTTTTCAGATTCCTTTAAAAAAATGGTTACGGATTTAACACATCCGGAAAACTTTGAAGCGCAAGTCCCAAAATCTTTACAAGCAACGTTACGCCATTACCAAGAAACAGGGTATAAATGGCTGAAAATGCTTAGCCATTATCAATTTGGCGGTATTTTAGCTGATGAAATGGGTTTAGGGAAGACACTGCAAACCATTACCTATTTACTTTCGGAAAAAGAAGAAGAGCGCTTGAAAGGGACAGCTTTGATTGTCGCACCTGCAAGTTTAACCTATAACTGGTTAGCCGAAGTCAAACGTTTTGCGCCAACCTTAAATGTTCAAGTGGTTTCTGGCAACCGCCAAGAACGAGCAGCGCTTTTACAAAATAGCACCGAAGATATTCTGATTACTTCTTATGCAAGTATGCGACAAGATGTTCAGCTTTATCAGGAAATGCGTGTCGGCTATTTGATTCTAGATGAGGCCCAAATGGTTAAAAATAGTGGGACCAAAACGGCGCAAGCCTTAAAAAGTTTAAAAGTACCCCAACGTTTTGCATTAAGTGGCACACCAATTGAAAATAATTTAGATGAACTGTGGTCAATTTTCCAAATGATCTTACCGGGATTGTTCCCAGGCAAAAAAGCCTTTCGAGAAATTAAGCCAGAAGAAATTGCCAAAATGATTCAACCATTCATTTTACGACGAGACAAGAAAACGGTGCTCGCAGACTTACCAGAAAAAATTGAAAATAATATGTACAGTGTCTTAACAGAAGAACAAAAAACGGTTTATTTGGCCTATCTAAAACAAATGCAAGCAGATGTTAGTCAAATGGATCAGGCGACCTTCAAGAAAAATCGCATGAGTATTTTAGCAGGCTTGACCCGTTTACGACAAATCTGTTGCGATCCGCGTTTGTTTATTGAGGATTACACGGGAGGTTCTGGCAAAGTGGAACAAGTCAAAGACTTTTTAGTGGCTGCGAAAGAAAACAATCGTCGTGTCCTATTATTTTCTCAGTTCACAAGCATGCTTTCTATCTTAGAAAAAGAATTGAATGAATTAGGCTTAGAGACGTTTTATTTACGAGGAAGTACGAAGCCTCAAGATCGGTTAACGATGGCGAATGCCTTCAATGAAGGAGAAAAAGATGTCTTCTTAATTTCATTGAAAGCAGGGGGAACCGGACTAAATTTAACTGGTGCAGATACAGTTATTTTATACGATTTATGGTGGAATCCCGCAGTCGAAGAACAAGCGGCTGGTCGGGCGCACCGCATGGGACAAAAAAAGGTTGTTGAAGTGTGGCGGATGATTGCAGAAGGAACGGTTGAAGAAAAAATGAATTCCTTACAGCAAGAAAAACGCGAGCTGTTCCAAAAAGTGATTCAAGGAAATGAAGAGCAATTAGCGAAAATGACGGAAGAAGATATTCGCACAATTTTAAGCATTGGGGAATAACCGTTCAACTTAGTTGCTATCTTATTTAAAGAGAAATGGAGTAATTCGTTTGAAACAAAAAGAATATATGGAATATCGGCCGCTAGGTGAAGAAATTGAACGGATTCGTAAAGGGAAAAATATTCCTCTGCGTGTCTTTGATGAAAATGGTGTTTCTAGTCGAAGTTATCAACGCTTTGTCCAAGGAAATAGTGAATTGCGTATTTCGGATTTAGCCATTATTGTCGAAATCTTGTCTATTTCGCCGATGGAAATGACAGAAAAATTAACGCCAATGTCCAAAACAGTTTTAGCTAAGGAGCAGTTTAATCAAGCAATCTTTAGTAAAAATTTTCAAGAAAGTAGTCGAATCGTTGCAGATTATCGGGCGTATTATGAGAAATCGTCTTTTGCTTTAGGAAAGCAAGAGGTAATGTATTCGATGTTGGCGTTGGAATATCTTTTTAACCCTCAAACAGTTGTGACAAAAGAAGAGATTATTGCATTAGAAAATCAGATTCTGGAACGATTAATTAATGCCGATGTGTATACTATTTTTAATTTGAAATTTTTAGCATTACAAAAAAACGTTGGCTTGCAGCCGTTTCCAACTTCGTTACTTTTTCGTGTACTACAATCTGTCAATGAGCGGGAAATTATTGATATTCGCTCGCTAGAAATTATCGAGCAAGTAATTATTGATTTTTTATTTGCGGCGATTGTCAGCCAAAATGTTCCCCATATTCTTCATGTATTAAGCATGTTTAAAGAATATGAAGTGGGTGAAAATAACTGGCGAATGATCCTCTGGAAAAAAATAGCAGAAAAAATAGAAATGATTTTAACCAATGAAGAAATATTTGCAGATTGGGCAATCTTTAAAGAACAAATCCTTTTATCTATCACATTGTTTTTACCAAAAGCCAAACAAGAATTTTTTGCTGGGCAATTGGAAAAAATAGAGGATAGTTTAAAAGAAATAAAAGAAAATTAGGCATAATTGAGAATTTGTCATAATAAATTCTGGTTGTGTTTAGCGACAAAGAGCGCCAAATAGGGGTAGAAAACCCTATTTGGCGCTCTTTGTCTTGTCTATACAAATTAATTTGGACAGTTTGTCGTAATTGAACCCATTTTCAGTTGATATTCACTATAATTAAGAAAATATCAGGAGGTGAAGTTTATGAAAAAAATGTGCATCTCCGCAGTTAGTGCCTTACTTTTGGGTAATAGTTTGCTACTTCCTGTAACAACTTTCGCCGAAACGACCGAAACAATCGCATCCTCCAGTGAAGAAAATGTTTCATCTGTTTCAGAAGAAAAGATTCCAGAAACTTCATCAGCAGAAGAGCAAAATTCAGCAACCAGTAGTTCGGAGATTCCCCAATCAGAAGAGTTAACGACTGTTGAAACAAGTGAAGAGCCGCCAAATGAAGCACTAGCGATAACGGAAGCACAACTGATGATGCCCCAATTATACGCAGGTGCTGTCTTAGATAAAGCGACGCCTATCAGTACACTATTTCCTGATCCAGCCTTTGCGGAAAATATCAGAAAACAGTTAAGCAAATCTCGGACCTCTAATACTGTCACCCAAGCAGAATTGGATAAACTGAATAAAGTTATTTTAGAAAATGTCGTTGTTTCTAATGTGGAAGGAGTTCAATACCTAAGAAACTTAGAAGAATTATCTTTTCAAGATTCACTCAATGTAACAGATTTGAGTCCTTTTGCTAAAGGTGAATTTAAGCTATTACGTTTTTTATATATGAGAAACAATAAAATAGCTGATCTTAGTCCGTTAGGTCAAGCAGGATTAATTAGTTTAGAAGGCTTGTATGTTGAGAACAATCAATTAACGACATTAAATGGACTTGAAGGAATGCCTGCTTTAAAAAATTTAAGTATCCAAAATACGACAGATCATCCGTCAAAAATCACGCCGAATAATCGAGTGACTTCCTTCGACCCGCTTCGTTCTCTTCGTAATTTAGAAACCATTTGGGCTGCCAATAATCAGATTGCTACTTTAGATGGGCTTACGGAAGCAAATAACCTACTCCGTCTTTATGTGGAAAATAATCAATTAAAAACAATTGCGCCCTTGGCGAATAAACAACGTCTAGAAGAGTTGAGTATTATGAATCAAACGATTACTAGTCTGGAAGCTTTAAGCACTGTTCCTAATCTGCGTGTACTGTATGCAAGAAACAATCAAATTTCTTCCTTGGCGCCGTTAGAGAAAACACTCAATCTAACAGTTTTAGATGTGGGAGAAAATCAAATTTCAGATATCAGTCCGTTAAAAGGCTTAACGGCCATTACAGGGTTAGATGTATCTAATCAAATGATTATCTTATCTTCTGTCGATTATATTGCTGGGAAACCCCTGCAATTAAAAAATAAGGTGGTATCTCGTGATGGTCAACTATTTCCACCGCTGACGATTAGCCCTTATGGAAGTTACGATGCTACAAAAGGACTGTTTGAATGGAATTTACCCAAAGCTCATGAAGGCGTTTCTTATATCTGGGAATCAACAGATAAAGCATACTTGGGGAATTTTTCTGGAACGGTCGTCCAACCTGTCAAAGAAGTTTTCTTAAGTGAAACGAAACTATCTTGGTCAAAAGAGCGTATAGAAAAGTCGTTGGAAAAAACAATCGATATTGATGACTTTCAAAAAACAGCCCTGCCTTTTTATTGGCAAGATGTCGATGCTGGGAATAGATTACAATTTATTGTCAAAAAAGAGGGCCAAGAAATCCAGAAATTAGCAGATGAAACAACCACTAATTCTAAAACATTTAAGGAAAAAGCCTTGTTATTACCAGAACTAACTTATGGAAAACAGCAGTTGGTCGTGGAAGTCTATGATAAAGGCTACAAGATTGATGAATTAGCGCTAACAGTCACTGTGGTTGGCTCTGTCAGGTTCAAAACGGTACCAACAGCGATTTCCTTTGGGAATGAGCTGCAAATCGCTAGTAGTACGACCCAATATCCAATTGTTTCCATGGATCAACCATTAGTGATACGAGATACTCGTCAAACGGGGAATAATTGGTCGCTTGCACTAACCGTTACTTCTGATTTCAAATCTGAATCAGGTGCTACATTGCCAAATGTTTTAAAATTTAGAACCAACCATCGCTTACAGGACATTCCAGAAGGCCAATCGATTCTTGTTCACAACCAAGTCAATGGACACCAAGAAACAAATATTTCTGATCAATGGAAAGAAAATGACCAAGAGTTGTTATTATCTGTTCCTGGAGGGACGGCCAAAGCAGAAGAATACGAAGCAAAACTAACTTGGCACTTGATGGACGTACCTGATGGCAGTGCAAAATAGGGGGTGAGTCTTATCAAAAAAATAGTTAGCGGCGTATTGCTATTAGGATTGATTTCATCAGTTGATGTATTTGCTGAAACAAATGCCTATCCGACAAATGCAGAAGTTTCTTTTTATGGCGAGTATGAGCCACCAGCCAACAAAGAAAAACCAGATGGTAAGATACCACAGCGTTTCCCCAAGCAGTCGGAAGCAATACCAGCAGTGAGTGGAGAATCATTGAAGCATTCAACAAGTAAAACGGTTGATCAAAAAGGCTCAGGCTTCTTACCTCGAACTGGTACTAAACAGCAACAAATGTTTAATTATCTCGGAATAATAGTCATCTTTATGGCTAGTTTTATTTTAAAAAAAAGAAAGAAGGAACAATAAAATGAAAAAAATTATCTTATCAACAATCCCCGCTATCACTTTAGGCGTGGCTATTGCACCAGAAGTGAATGCAGAAGAAAAAAACTATGAATCAAATGCCATCGTAGAATTTACACCGGATGCCTCTATCAACAAACCTGTCGATCCAGTGAATCCAGATACCGAAAAACCTGTTGAACCCTTTGATCCAACGACACCAGACACAGGCAATAAGCCAAATGAAGGAACAACTGGTCCACTAAGTATCGATTATGCTTCTAGTTTAGACTTTGGCAAAAATAAAATTTCAAATAAAGATGAAAAATATTATGCAAATCCACAATACTTTTTCTTGGCAGACGGTTCTGGTCCTGATTTGACTAATCCTAAACCAAATTATGTACAAATTTCCGACAAACGCGGAACGAATGCCGGTTGGGCCTTAACAGTTAAACAAGAAACACAATTAACAGCGACAAAAGAAACATTAAATAAAGTTTTAGACGGTTCAGAAATTAAATTAAGTCAAAACAAAGCAGTGTCTAATTCCAAAGCAGTCACACCAACTGCGCATGAAGTAACTTTAGTAGCTGGCGATTCATCAAATGTGATGTCTGCCGCTGAAGGTCAAGGTTCTGGAACTTGGCTTAGTGCGTTCGGTGGGATTGAAAAAGTGGAAGTTGACGGTGAAAGCGTAGATAAAAATACAGCGATCACATTAACTGTACCAGGAGCAACACCAAAAGATACGATTTAGTGTTGAAACAGAAATTCCAGAAAACCAAATAGATAAAACAAAAACATATTTTGATTTAATGATGAAACCAGACCAAGAACAAATTTTGAAAGTTCGAGCGGCCAATAGTACAGATGAAAATTTAGTGATTGATGTTAGTGTGAAGTCGGCCACAACAAACAGCAACGGAGTGATTGAATATGGTGAGTCGTTGACAGCTTTAGATAAATCTGCACCAGCAGATTTATCAGAAATCATTCAACTGAAAGACGGCGGTGAGAGTGTTGAATTGCCTGCTAAAAGTGAAAAAGTAGTTGAATTGCGAGTGAAGATGCCGAAAGAAGAGTTTTCAGGGCAACTAGCGGGCGGGATCACGTTTAGTGAAAAAGTCGATGAAACGAAAGACAAGCAAAAAGAAAATACAAACGGCTTAGCAATTGAAAATCGCTATGCCTATACAGTAGCTGTTTTACTTCGAGAAAATGAAACAGTTGTGCAACCTGAATTGTCTTTGGAGAAAGTTGAACCGACGCAAAGAAATGCGCGCAGTGTTATTTCTGCAACACTGCTAAACCATGAAGCAGCCTATCTTCAATCAATGAAAGTAACGGCAAATGTTAAAAATAAGAAAACAAATAACGTTATTTTAGAGAAAGAACAAGAAGATATGCAAATGGCGCCCAATTCAATTTTTAATTTCCCTATTCCTTATGAAGAAAATGAAATGGAAGCTGGGACGTATGTATTGGCAATGACTGTGGAAGGCTCAGGAAAAAAATGGCAATTTACGAAAGAATTTACGATCTCAAAAGAGGAAGCAAAAACATTTAATGAGAAAGATGTAACCGTCAAAAAAACGGAATCTAAACTTATTTATCTCTTAATCGGTTTATTGATCCTTTTATTGATAATCTGTCTGTTCATCATTTTACGTCTGAAAAAACAAAAAAATAAATAAAAAAAAGCCGCTCTTCAAATTGAAGAACGGCTTTTTTTAAAGATTAAATAATTTCTCCACAGTCGGACAAAGTTCGGTGAAACAAGTGACTTCTGCAAGGTGTGATGCAGGTTGGCAACTTGGTAGTTCTCGAGAGCGGTGGTTAAACCAAAGAGAATGCCAGCCACCATTACGTGCGCCTACAATATCATTGTCATAACTATCACCAACATATAAAGTATGTTCAGGTTCCATACAAAATTGATTACAGGCTAAATCAAAAATTTCCTTTTCAGGTTTTTGGAAACCCGTACTTTGAGAAATAATGATATTTTGGCTTGGAACCCATTTTTCAAGATTCAATTGTTTAACTTTTTTAAATTGATGGTCTGTTGGACCATTTGTAATAATCCCCATCGGAATTTCTTTCTCTTGTAAAGTATCAAGAAGCTTAGTAACTTCTGGATGCATCGTAATATTATCCAATTCTTCTTCATAAACTTGTTGGAAAATTTTTCCTTCTTCTTGTGAAATTCCTGGATAGTTTAGATCCTTTAATGTTTCATTCATCCGGAAAAACCGCATGAAATCTAGGGACCATTCATTGGCTAAAACTTTCGGAAACGTTTCATCGCTGTGGTGTCTAAAACGAAGATACAATTCATGCATATCCTCTGTCGCAACGTTTGGGAAAATTTTAGTCATCGCATTTCGAAAGGGTTGTTGCTGATCGTACAGCGTGTCATCAACATCAAAAACAATGGTTCTCATTTAACAAGTGCACCTCTTAACTTTTTTACAAAACTTTTCATATGTTATATTGTAGCTGATATTTTCACAAATAAATAGAGTATTTTTCACTGTATTTCAAGGTTTTTCGCAGAAATCAAAGCCTTGCGGGAAAAGACAATTATAGTTATTTTTACCGAAAAAATGGAAACGATAAATGAAAAAATATTCTGATAATGAAAAGTTTGTGAAAATGATTTTGAGTCAAAGTTACTTAAATAACACGTGTTCTGATAGAAGTTAGAATTTTGCAAGAGACAGTCTTTTTCCGTATAATGAGTGAGAATGAAGGGGGAGAGTTAGGGAGTTATGTTAAAGCGTTTTTTTGGGTATTATCGACCTTATCGTCGATTATTTATTTTGGATTTTGGGTGTGCCGTTTTTGCGGGGCTGTTAGAGTTGGCTTTTCCAGTAGCAGTCAATCAAGTAATTGATAAGATTATGCCAAAAGGAGATTTTCGCCTCATTGCATTAGCTAGTGCGGGCTTATTTGCATTTTATATAATCAATACGTTTTTACAATTTATTGTGGTTTATTTTGGTCATATGTTAGGCGTGAATATTGAAACAGATATGCGTGAAGAATTATATCAGCATCTGCAAACACAACCGTTTGAGTATTATGATAATCAAAAAACAGGGAAATTAATGAGCCGTTTGACCACTGATCTTTTTGAAATTTCGGAAGTGGCGCATCATGGTCCAGAAGACGTCTTTATTACGATTATGACGTTAGCAGGTTCTTTTTTATTAATGTTAACCATTCACGTGAAATTAGCCATCGCTACGTTTATTTTATTGCCATTTATCACGATTGCGCTAGGCTATTTTAATAAAAAAATGACAAAAGCGAATACGGATATTTACGATAATTTAGGTGAATTTAATGCTGGGATTGAAGCGTCAGTAAGTGGGATACGTGTCACGCAATCTTTTGCAAATGAACCATTTGAACGAAAACAGTTTAATTATTTAAATCAAATGTATCGAAAATCGAAATTATATTTTTATAAGGTGATGGGTGTCAGTTCCGCCTATAATTACTTATTAATTCGTCTGATAAATTTATTTTCATTAATTTTTGGTGCGTATTATACAATTAAAGGAGAAATTACAGAAGGTCAGTTTGTAGGATTTATTTTATTAGCCAATATTTTTATTCGGCCGATTGAAAAAGTCAACAATATGATTGAAAGTTATCCCAAAGGATTTGCTGGTTTTAAACGTTTTACGGAAGAAATGGACAAACAACCGTCCATCAAAGATTTGCCAGGAGCTGTTGCTGTTTCGCATTTAGAAGGAACGATTGCCTATAAAGACGTTTCATTTGCTTATGAAAATGGCACAAAAGTTTTAGACCATATCAATTTAAAAATTCAACCTGGTGAAACCGTTGCTTTCGTTGGCCAAAGTGGTTCAGGAAAAACGACCTTGTGCAATCTGTTGCCTCGTTTTTATGAAGTCAGTAGTGGTGAAATTACGATTGACGGTAGAAATATCCAGCAAATGACCTTGGCTTCAATACGTAAGCAGATTGGAATTGTTCAACAAGATGTGTTTTTATTCCCTGGAACATTACGAGAAAATATTGCTTATGGGAATTTAAATGCTACAGAAATAGACATTCAACAAGCGGTGAAATTAGCACATTTAGAACATGTAATTCAGCTAATGCCAGATGGCTTGGACACAATTATTGGCGAACGTGGCGTGAAATTATCGGGCGGTCAAAAGCAGCGAGTGGCAATTGCGCGAATGTTCTTGAAGAACCCGCCGATTTTAATTCTAGATGAAGCGACTTCTGCATTAGATACAGAAACAGAGCAAGTGATTCAAGAGTCATTAAACTCGTTAGCTGACGGGCGAACAACATTAATTATTGCCCACAGACTGGCAACGATTAAACATGCTGATCGAATAATCGTAGTGAGTGACCAAGGAATTTTAGAAGATGGAACACATGAAACTTTGTACGCGCAAAGAGGCCACTATCGTCGGCTGTACGATGCTCAATTTAGAACATAAAAAAACCCGCGAATAAAACTTCGCGGGTTTTTATTATATTTAGTTAGCGCCGAACTTTTCTTCCCAAACCAACAGCATTTTTCATTCGTTGAAGTGTTTTGTTGGCTACCTGGCGAGCGTTTTCTGCACCCTCATCTAAAATCATATCTAATTCTTCTGAAGCTAAAAGTTCTTGGTAGCGCACTTGAATAGGTTCTAATAAGGCAACTACTGCTTCTGCTAAATCTGCTTTGAAGTCTCCATAGCCTTTGCCTTCGTATGCTTGAACAAGTTCCTCAACAGTTTGACCTGTCGCAGCAGAATAAATATTTAGTAAGTTAGTAATGCCAGGCTTTTCTTCTTTATTATATTCAATTACACCAGTTGAATCAGTTACAGCAGAGCGGATTTTTTTGCGAATCACTGCTGGCTCATCAAGCATTGAAATAAAGCCCTTCACATTTGTATCAGACTTACTCATCTTTTTCGTTGGTTCTTGTAAGCTCATAATTCGACTACCTTGCTCAGCGATTTTTACTTCAGGCATCGTTAAAATTTCTTGATTTTTTTGAGCGTAACGTTTGTTGAAGCGTTCCACAAAATCACGTGTTAATTCTAAGTGTTGTTTTTGATCATCTCCGACTGGCACTAAGTCAGCGTTGTACAACACGATATCACCAACCATTAATGGAGGGTATGTTAAAAGACCAGCGCTTACGCCAGCACGACCATTTTTTTGCGATTTATCTTTAAATTGTGTCATTCGCTCTAACTCACCAATAGAAGTATTGCACTGAATGATCCAACCAGCTTCTGCATGCGCACTCACTTCAGACTGTATGAAAATTGTTGCTTTTTGTGGGTCTAAACCAACCGCTAGGTAAAGAGCTGCTAAGCTACGAATTTGTTGGCGTAGCTTTTGCGGTTCTTGGGGAACGGTAATGGCATGTTCATCCACAATACAAAAATAACAATTGTATTCATTTTGTAATTCGATAAATTGTTTCATTGCACCAATGTAATTTCCGATTGTCGGAGTACCACTGGGCTGAATACCAGAAAAAATTGTTTTCATTAAATAACCACCTGACTTTAGACTTAAGATAGTGAATAGTTCTATTATACATTTTATTAGAAAAAAATACATGGGAACTTCTTGAAAAATCACCAAGAGAAGTAAATTATAACAGCAACTATAAAAATAGAAAACTGTATTACTTTTTTACAGAATCATAACGAATATCCATAAAATTTTATAAAAATTAACCCTAATTTTACACGGATGTAATGAAGGAAAAATAAACAAAGTTAATAAAAAATGTTTAAAAACCCCTAGTATTTTTATTAGAAATTAGGTATACTGGTTTTAAATAGAGGAACAGTACAGTTCCCTGTTTCAGAAACGCGATGATTCGCGAAAAGGAGTGATGCACAATGTTGACACTTTATACTTCCCCAAGTTGCACGTCATGTCGTAAGGCTAGAGCCTGGTTGCAAGAGCACGAAATTCCTTTTAAAGAAAGAAATATTTTTTCTGAACCTTTAAATATTGAGGAATTAAAAGCAATTTTAATCATGACAGAAGATGGAACAGAAGAGATTATCTCTACTCGCTCTAAAGTTTTCCAAAAATTAAATATGGATTTGGACGAGCTTCCACTTCAAGATTTATTAGAGTTGGTTCAAGAAAACCCTGGATTGTTGCGTCGGCCAATTATGATTGATGAGAAAAGATTACAAGTCGGTTTTAACGAAGATGAAATTCGTCGATTCTTACCAAGAGATGTTCGACAACTGGAATTGCGCCAAGCACAATTAATGGCAGGTTTATAAAAAATATAAAATTTTGTTCTTTATTTGTTAATTGTAATAAAGAACGACTCATATGAATTTAGGGCCAGGGATTTTTATCTCTGGCTTTTTAATACATATTTAGAACTTGTATTCATTTGATTTGGCAGAACGTGGTCAAGGAAAAATAGTATCTTTTTTGGAGAGACTGCGTTAAGATGAAGAGGTAGAAGGAGCGAAAAACCAATCGTTAAAAAAGTTCAAAGTTTATAAAACGTTCGCTAGTTTTCGAGGATTTACAGACTTTCCACTTTACTTTTGTGTAGTTTTCGCTACAATGAACGTAAGAAGTTTCCTGATTGAAGCAAAGAGAGGTGTAGCGCTATGGAAATGGAACATATTAATGAAAATACGATTCGTGTGTTAATTGGCAACGAAGACCTGGCGGATAGAGGGATTACTTTTCTTGACTTACTAGGAAACCACAAAGATGTTGAAAATTTCTTTTATAGTATTTTAGAAGAAGTTGATGTCGAAGATGAATTCCAAGGCAGTGAAGCAGTCACTTTCCAAGTCTTACCTAAAAATGATGGTTTAGAACTGTTTATTAGTAAAAATGTCGCTATGGACGACTTGTCTTCCTTAGAAGGTCTGAGCGAAGTCAATGCAGATGTTAGCGAATTAATTCGCAAACAAATTGAAGCAGACAAAGCAGCCGCCGATGAACTTGATGAGATGGAAGCCACAGATGAAACAAACAGAAATGTAATCTTTGAATTAGATAATTTTGAAGCGATGATCCAATTATCCAAAGAAGTCTTCATGCAATCTGTTTTGACTAACTTATACACGTACAACGATCGTTATTACTTACAAGTTTTGTTCTTAACCGATGAATTAGAAAAAACAAATGTTGACAATGAAATTGCACAGATTTTAGAATTTGCTCATAAAACAACTGTCACTCAGGATACTTTAGTCGAATATGGCACTTGTATTATGGAACGCAGTGCGTTGGAATTAACACGTTATTACTTTAATGATTAAGCAAAAAAGCAAAAACTTTCGAGTTTTTGCTTTTTTTTTGATGAAAATTAAGAAACTTTGCGTAGTTTATTTATGAGAGGTGAAAATCATGTTAACAGCTTTAACGGCAGACAACCAAGAGTTATTTTCTTTAATCGATTGCTCGATTGATGAATTAACACAGATACGAAGCGAACAAGCTTTTGTGTGTCCAATGTGTCATCAATCGGTCATTTTGAAGGCAGGCCCCATTAAAATACCCCATTTTGCTCATCGTAAAAAGAATAGTTGTTGGTACGAAGCAGAAGCTGAAACAGAAGAACACCTCCGCTTGAAGCAGCTTTTTGCGGAAAAGTGTTTACGTGAAAAGCTGTCTTTTCAAGTTGAGGCATACTTACCCGCCTTGAAGCAACGCCCAGATTTACTCATTGGGAAGATAGCCATTGAAATTCAATGTAGTCCATTGCCAATTAAACGTTTGGTGGAACGGACGGAGACTTATCAAGCTCATGGCTATCAAGTTGTTTGGATTTTAGGTGAACGATTAGTGCCTAAAGACAAGCTCACGCAATTAACGAAACAATTTCTTTACTTTTCGGAGTCCTTGGGGTTTTATTTATGGACGGCCAATAAGAAGCAAGAACGAATAGAATTACTTTGTCATATTGAAGAGAGTCAATGTCAACAATTTTATAGAAGAAAACAATCATGGGATTTTTACGAAAAAAAATTACTAGAAATCATCCAACTACCGACTGCTAATTTAAATTTACTGCCAGATAGACGGCACACTGGCCAATTGATGCATGATTATTATCAAAAATTGACGCAACAACTTGGTTACAGAAATGCTCAGTTGCTTAGAACACAAAGCTTTTTATACACGAAAGGTTGTCACCTTCTCCAGTTACCTTCTTGGTTTTACTATCCTGGATTGAAGCTATTACCTTCTTCTGAAGAAGATATTCATTTAAAAATGCTTGTTTGGGAAGCACTAAAAACCAAAGAAGAGCGTTTAGTGACCAAACAGGAACTATGGCGTATCTTGGAAGTTAGTTTTTTGGAAGAAGGAAACTTTATTTGGCAACCGCTGCCGAATATTGACTTAAAAAAACTTTTTAAAATCGTGGGGAATAGCTTATTGAGCTGGTTACAAGAATGTTATGTGTTAATTAAAGTAAATAATAAGTACCTAATAACTAGTATTTTCCTAAGAGAAGATCCTGAAAAGCTCATTCATTGGCTAAAAAAAGTGAAAAAACAACATTTTTTTAGTCACACGTGTTAAATTATGATAGTATAATGAGTAAAACGTTTCTTAAAGGAGAGTAAACTATGAGCGAAATTAAACAATTACCAACACGTGATGAAGTTCCAACTCCATTAACTTGGGATTTAACCAAAATTTTTAAAGATGATGCTGCTTTTGATGTTGCGTATAATCAGTTGACAGAAGAGCTAAATCAAGCAGAATCATTTAAAGGAACCTTAGGGAATGGTGCAGAAGCTTTTCTAGCTGCGTTAGAATACGTTTTAGATGTCTATCGAAAAGTGGAAACATTATATGTCTATTCTCATTTAAAAAATGATCAAGACACTACAAATACAGCTTACCAAGCTTTATATGCCAGAGCTAGTTCTTTATATGCACAAGTTAGTGAAGCTGTTTCTTGGTTTGACCCAGAGGTTTTAACATTAAGTGATGAACAAATCTGGGGATATTTTGAAGAGCAGCCGAAATTAGCTGTTTATCGTCACTATATTCAAAATATTTTAGATGAACGTCCCCATGTTTTATCGATGGAACAAGAAGCTTTACTGGCGGGGGCTAGTGAAATTTTTGGTGCCTCAAGTAATACATTTTCAATTTTAAATAATGCAGATTTAGAATTTCCAACTGTACAAAATGCTGAAGGCGAAACGATTCAACTTTCTCATGGCGTTTATGGTCAGTTAATGGAAAGTGTCGATCCATCTGTTCGTGAAGCAGCATTTAAAGGTTTGTACAAAGTGTACAAACAATTTAGAAATACCTTAGCCTCAACTTTAGGTGCACATGTTAAAACGCATAATTATAAAGCAAAAATTAGAAATTATGATTCTGCTCGGGCAGCATCTTTAGCAAGTAATCATATCCCTGAAAGTGTTCACGAAACATTAGTAGCTGTAGTAAATAAACATTTACCTTTGCTACATCGTTATGTAAAATTAAGAAAAAAATTATTAAACGTAGAAGAATTACACATGTACGACTTGTATGCGCCTTTGCTAGGTGAAGCACCAATTCGTTACAGCTATGAAGAAGCAAAAGAAAAAGCAATTGAGGCTTTAAAACCACTAGGTGAAGACTATTTATCTATTGTTAAAGAAGCTTTTTCAAGTCGCTGGATTGATGTGATTGAAAATCAAGGAAAACGAAGCGGCGCATATTCTTCAGGAGCTTATGATACAGCCCCATACATTTTAATGAATTGGCATGATAGTTTGGATCAACTATTTACATTAGTCCATGAGATGGGCCATAGTGTTCATAGTTACTATACAAGAAATAATCAGCCGTATGTTTATGGCGACTATTCAATTTTCTTAGCTGAGATTGCTTCAACCACAAATGAAAATATTTTAACAGAATATTTATTACAAACAGAAACAGATCCTAAAGTACGTGCGTATGTCTTAAATCACTATTTAGACGGCTTTAAGGGAACCATTTTCCGTCAAACGCAATTTGCGGAATTTGAACATTTTATTCACACGGAAGATGCTAAAGGCACGCCATTAACAAGTGAATATTTGAGTGAGTATTATGGCGAGCTCAATGCTAAATATTATGGACCAGAAGTAGTTAGAGACGAAGAAATCAGTTACGAATGGGCGAGAATTCCACATTTTTATTACAATTACTATGTTTATCAATATGCAACTGGCTTCTCAGCCGCTTCGGCATTGTCTAAACATATTTTAGCTGGAGAAGAAGGAGCTTTAGAGAAGTACCTTAACTACTTGAAAGCAGGAAGTAGTGACTTCCCAATTGAAGTGATGAAAAAAGCGGGCGTGG
Organism: Enterococcus sp. DIV0546; assembly: GCF_051712785.1. Lineage (NCBI taxonomy): Bacteria > Bacillati > Bacillota > Bacilli > Lactobacillales > Enterococcaceae > Enterococcus > Enterococcus sp. DIV0546. The sequence goes on along the minus strand of NZ_JBIOPO010000001.1, from coordinate 2,160,403 downwards.
ATATGACACAAGCCGCGTATATCGAAGATGCAATGAAAGTTTTTGAAGAACGTTTAACGGAATTAGAAGCTTTGGTTGAAAAATTATAGACAAAGAAGTGGGATATAAGTCCAAATGACTTATATCCCACTTTTTAACTCTTAAGATAATTGGTTAACAGCTTTTGTCGCAGCATCTTTTTTATAATAAATGTAAATGTCCATTTGGAAAATGATAATTGGAGCGACGTTTAAATTCAAAGGTTGCGTCACCTTGGTCCAGCAACGGTTCGTTATGTGGATGGACACGACAAAGTTGTTTAATTTCATCCATGTTTTCAAAATTTTCGACTAAAATGCCGAAATCGTTCTCGCAAGTATAGTTGTAAACGACTGCGGTAGGGTGTTGTTTAATCCCCATTTCTCGAGCAACTTTTTGGTCGGTTTGGAAAGATTCTTTGACAAAATCGGATTGTCGGTCTTTACGATACATATCAATATCCCCGCCGGCCGCTAGAAGTAGTTCTTCTGATAACTCAGGAGAGTAAGCTAGACCGTCTTCAGCTACTGCTTTTTGTAAGCCAATCAACAATTGTCGGCCTTTTTTTCGGCCTTGTAACTGTGCTGCTTTATAGTCAAGAGCGGCTGAGTATAAATCTTCAAAAATTCGATTCCGTCGTTTAATGTCATTAATCGGAATATGTTGACGACTCAAAAATTCATTGATCGTCTTCATGTTTAATAAAGGGATAAAGCGCAATTGTATTTTCTTCTTGTCGTTAACAGACAATTGTATAATTTCTTTTTCAATTTCTAAACAGACGCCGCCTAAAGGATTGACGAACAAATAAATTTCAACCATTCATACTTCCTCCAATGCCATGCTTTTTCAAATACAGGTGCCAGAACGTCAGTGCTTCGAATACTAATACTAAGGGGCAGTGGTCCGCATCATGCGTTGAATCTTGTTAGGTGCAAGCGTAATGGGAATGTTCAAATCAGCCATTAATGTTTGAAACGCTTGCTTGCCGCTTTCAGCTTCAGTAACTTCTAACTCTAATTCAAAATCGTGCTGTTGGTTATACCAACTTTCGTCTAACGCAAGTAGTCCTTGAGGAATTTGTTTTTCTGCACGTGCTGTTTTTAATGAACCAATTAAATGGATCGAGGCGATTTCAATACCTAATTCTTGTAATTTCTTCGCCACAGCCCCCTCAGTAGGGAGGTGATTCCTTTTGATAAAGTGGTTCGCCGACTCAAGCGATAAAGGGTCATTGATTTCTAATAATCCTTCTGGCGCAGGAACTTTTAAGGTTAACTCACCACGATCTGCTAATACGCGAATTCTTAAGCCCATTCGTTGTGCTTTTAATTGAAAATCGTCCGTATCAAAATAATGATTTGTTTGCGTAAAAAAGTCCGTTTTTTGAATAGCAAAATGGTCGATTAATCGTTTGAAATCTTGCGGACTAACTAATGTTTTAAATTCAATTTCTAAGTGCTCACTCATGGGGTTCTCTCTCTTTCTTAAATCACTCCAATTTTCACATATTATATAGGTTTCCGTCAAGAAAAGTGGTCTTCTCTGTGAAAAATTTTTCTAATGAAAGGCGTTTGGAAATCAAATAGCGAATAACACCCTATTTTAGGGAGGACTGTGGTAAAATAATCAGTGAATGAAATTCAAGGAAATTGAGGGATCTACCATGGAACGAGAGTGGGAGCTGTTTTTAGCGCCATATGAACAGGCGGTCAGCGAATTAAAAGTAAAACTACGAGGTATTCGTAAACAATTTCGGGAGCAAGATAAACACATACCAATTGAATTCGTTACGGGACGTGTGAAACCAGTAGATAGTATTTTGACAAAGACGGCAATTCGGCATATTCCTTTAAATCGGATTGAAGAAGAAATGCAAGACATTGCTGGTTTGCGGATTATGTGCCAATTTGTGGAAGACATTTACCAGGTAGTCGCACTTTTAAGAAATCGTAAAGACTTAAAAATTGTGGAAGAACGGGACTACATTGAAAATAAAAAAGAAAGTGGCTATCGTTCGTACCATGTGGTGGTGGAATATCCTGTGCAATTAGTCACCGGGGAAAAGATTATTTTGGCCGAAATCCAAATTCGGACACTCTCCATGAATTTTTGGGCAACGATTGAACATTCTTTGAATTATAAATATCAAGGTGTCTTTCCTGAAGAAATGAAAGAACGCCTTCAGCGAGCGGCAGAGGCAGCCTATTTATTAGATGAAGAAATGTCATCTATTCGTGAAGAAATTCAAGAAGCACAACATTACTTCTCTCATGGCCGTGGATTGCTAGAAAACGAATACTATAAGCAAATTAAAAACGAAACACCAGAAAATCAGTAAAGGAGTCTGCTTATGAAAGTGGCGATTGTTCATAACTCGGAAGAAAAATCGAAACAAGTCACAAAACAACTGACAACACTATTAGAGCAAAACCAAATTCAAATAGACAATCGTCAACCTGAACTTGTGATTTCAGTCGGCGGAGATGGTACGCTTCTTTCCGCTTTTCATCGATTTAATCATCTGTTAAACGAAGTAAGTTTCTTAGGTGTACATACCGGACACTTGGGTTTCTATACAGATTGGCGTGATTATGAATTAAAAGAACTAGTTGAGAGTTTGTGTATTCATCGTGAAAAAAGTACGAGTTATCCATTATTAGATGTGCGGATTCGGTTTAGAGATGGGAAACCAGATAAACATTTTTTAGCATTAAATGAATCGACAATTAAACGAGGAAACCGGACGATGGTGGGCGATGTGTTTATTAAAGACGAACTGTTTGAACGATTTCGTGGTGATGGGTTGTCGATTTCGACCCCAACCGGCTCTACTGCGTATAATAAAAGTATTGGTGGAGCTGTTTTGCATCCTAGCATTAATGCGTTTCAGTTAACCGAAATCGCCTCCTTAAACAATCGTGTCTTTCGAACATTGGGGTCACCGATTGTAATCGCACATACGGAGTGGCTGGAGATTAAATTACAGGAAAGTGATGATTATTTTGTCACGGTGGACCAATTAGATATTTATCAAGAAAATATCGCTTCTGTCTGCTATCGAATTGCAGACGAACGGATTCATTTTGCCTCTTATCGGCACATGCATTTTTGGCATCGAGTGAAAGATGCCTTTATTGGTGAGGATTAATTAAACGATGGAATTTCAATGGACATATGACAAAGAAACAACACAACAAGTGAAATATTTTTTAAAGGAACAAGGCGTTTCAAAAGGGTTATTAGCTAAGGTGAAATTTCAGGGTGGTAAAATTCAAGTGAATGGGACCGTTCAAAATGCCATCTATCCTTTACAAACTGGCGATGTCGTTAAAATGACGATTCCAGATGAAGTGGAACATGAGACATTATTAACAGATGATGAACCGATTGAAATTGTGTTTGAAGATGATCATTTTTTAGTAGTTAATAAGCCCGCTGGCATTGCCTCGATACCTGCTCAGTATCATCCTTCAGGAACGATGGCGAATCGTGTTAAGGGCTATTACAAGCGTCAAAATTACGTGAATCAAGTTATTCATGTCGTGACTCGTTTAGATCGAGATACTTCTGGGCTGATGTTATTTGCGAAACACGGCTTTGCTCATGCTTTAATTGACCAAGAATTACGAGAAAAAAAGGTGACAAAAATTTATTATGCCCTTGTTGGTGGTGCGATTGAGCAGTTAAACGAGCATCAATTGATTGAAAAGCCAATTGGGCGCGACTTGTCCTCTTTATTAAAACGCCAAGTTATCGAAACAGGTCAATTTGCTAGCACAGAATATTGGCTCGCAAAAAGAGGAGCCCAAGCAGCAGCTGTGCGCATTCAGCTCCATACAGGACGAACACACCAAATTCGGGTACATTTTGAAGCAATTGGCTGTTCATTGTTAGGGGATGAGATGTATCATGGAGAGATGGATCAAGGAATTGAGCGGCAAGCGTTGCATTGCATGGAACTAATTTTTACTCATCCTTTTACCAAAGAAACGGTTCATCTGATTTCCCCACTAGCGGAGGATATGAAAAGTGTAGATGATACGTTATAATAATAAAGAGGCAGGAGGGGAAAGTGTAAGATGAATGAAGGCCAAGAAATGGAAGAGCAATTTGCCCTTCTTTTAGAAACGCTAAAAAATCAACAAATGAACGAATTTCGTGAGCTATTTTTAGCGTTACACATTTATGAACAAGGACAATTTTACCAATCGTTAGATGAAAAAGACCGACAACATTTATACAATTACCTATCTCCGAAAGAACTAGCGGATATGTTTGATGTTATCGAAGAAGATAATGAGAATATGAAAGATTATTTAGCTGAAATGCGCCCAAGTTATGCAGCAGATATGTTAGCTGAGATGTATACCGATAATGCGGTGGATTTACTAAATATGTTAGATAAAAGTCAAAAGGCGAAATATCTTAGTTTGTTAAGTAGTGAAGAAGCAGGCGAAATTAAAGAGTTACTTCATTACGAAGATGAAACTGCTGGGGCGATTATGACCACCGAATTTGTTTCGATTGTGGCGAATCAAACAGTGCGTTCTGCGATGTACGTCTTAAAGAATCAAGCGGACATGGCGGAAACAATCTATTACGTTTACGTAGTCGACCAAGAAAATCATTTAGTCGGCGTTATTTCGTTGCGGGATTTAATTGTTAATGATGATGATACCTTGATTGCTGATATTTTGAATGAACGGGTTATTTCAGTTCATGTTGGCGATGACCAAGAAGATGTCGCGCAAACAATTCGTGACTATGACTTCTTAGCTGTGCCAGTTACAGATTATGATGATCATTTGTTGGGGATTGTAACAGTTGATGATATTATTGATGTTATCGATGATGAAGCCGCTAGCGACTACTCTGGTTTAGCCGGGGTCGACGTTGAAGAAGTTAGTGAGAACCCTTTAAAAGCCGCTTCTAAACGATTACCTTGGTTAATTACGCTGCTGTTTTTAGGGATGTCTACGGCCTCGTTAATCAGTAATTATGAGTCGTTAGTTAGCGAAGCGAGTATTTTAGCCGTTTTTATTTCTTTAATTACCGGAACAGCCGGCAATGCCGGGACACAATCATTGGCGGTCGCGGTACGCCGTTTGGCTATGAAAGATGAAAAGGATAGTAATTTTGGTCGCTTAATCTTAAGTGAAGTGCTCACGGGACTAGTGACGGGGGCTGTGACAGGTTTAACCATTATGATTGTGGTTGGCGTGTGGCAACATAATCTTCCACTTGGATTTGTGATTGGGATGGCAATGCTCTGTGCAATTACTGTGGCGAATTTAGCAGGGAGTTTAATCCCAATGTTAATGGATAAATTAGGGTTTGATCCCGCAGTTGCCAGTGGCCCGTTTATTACTACCTTAAGTGATTTAACCAGTGTATTAATTTATTTCAATATTGCAAGCATGTTTATGCGTTATTTTGTTTAAAAAATTGCACTTATTTATCATGAGACTGAGGTAAAAGGATTCGTTGGTTTGCTTGTATCTAAAAAAGTGAGATAGCCGTTAATACGACGGCTACCTCACTTTTTTAGATACAAGAAATTAAACAATTTTTGTGCCATGGACTTCTGTGACTTTTAAAGTGTCCATCACAGTTTGAACGTTTTCTGTGGAAATACCGCCACCTGGTAAAATAAGAATCCGTTGATCTGCGTAGGCAATTAATTCTTTTAAATGATCAAAGTTGTCTTCGATAGGGGTACCAGCTGGCCCGCCATGAGTTAAAATACGCGTCACACCACGCTCAGCTAACCAGTCGATCGCCTTAAATTGGTTTTCTTTCGACAAGGCATCAAAAGCCATATGGAAAGTGATTTGCAAGCCTTCAGCTGTTTCAATGAATAAGTCCAAAGCTTCTTCATCTAACCAACCGTCCTCAGTTAAACAGCCAATAACAATGCCGTCGGTTCCTAATTTCTTTGCTTCGATTAAATCGGTATGCATAATTTTTAATTCAATATCATTATAGACAAAATTGCCGCCACGAGGACGAATGATTGTCATCACTGGTACTGAATGTTCGCCAGCGTATGCTAAGACTTCTTCAATAACACCAGTACTTGGCGTCGTTCCACCTACGGCTAAGTTATCGCATAATTCGATGCGATTCGCACCTTTTTGAATGGCTTGGGGAATCTTAGTGAAATTTTCGGCACAGAATTCTTTAATCATTTCTTATCGCTCCTTGCTTTTTCTTCACAGGCATTGTACCATAATTCTGCTTACTACCATAGCCCTGAAAAAAAGAGTGCAACTTTTTATAAGAGAAAATGTTCATTTAATGAACGTAAGGAGTTTTAAATGTTAAAGAAAATTGAACGAGCACAACAATTATTGAAAAAAGAAGCAGCCGTATTTCGCTGTCCAACTTGTCATGAACCAATGCATGTAGAAGGGGTTGGTCTGATTTGTCAACAGAGGCATCAATTTGATTTATCCAAGAAAGGCACGCTATACTTTCTAAATCATGGCGTTCAGACAGAATATAATAAAAAAATGTTTACTTCTCGAGGAAAAATGATTCAAAGTGGCATGTACGCGCCTGTTTTAAACAAAATTATGCACTATCTTCCTCAAAATAAAACAGTAGTCGATGTTGGTTGTGGTGAAGGGAGTTTTCTAGCTGAGTTAAGTCAAGCAGGCTTATCTGGACTGAAAATCGGGTTTGATTTATCAAAGGAAGGAATCTATTTAGCAAGTAATCAGCCAATTGATGCGTTTTGGTGTGTGGCGGATTTAACGAATTTGCCATTCGCGAATGAAGGGCTTGATACGATTTTGAATATTTTTTCTCCTTCACATTATCAAGAATTTCGGCGAGTATTAAAAGCTGACGGGACTGTGATTAAAATTATTCCTGAAGAGAATTACTTAAAGGAATTACGAGCGGCTTTTTATCCCAATGACGAAAAGAAACAAAGTTATTCCAATCAAAAAGTAGTCCAACGTTTTTCCGAGGAATTAGCTGTGGAAGTAGATGAACGAATAACTTATTGCTTTGACATTCCCGAGGAAAGACGGTTGGATTTATTAGAAATGTCGCCATTAGAGTGGCAAGTTTCTCAAGAAGTTAAAGCCGAGCTACAACAGCGACCATTGGAAAAAATCACGATTGACGTCCGCTTGTTAGTAGGTCGTAAAAGATAGACTTTTTTGTGAAGAAAATCCTAAAAAAGTCTTGCAATAAAGTGACATTGGTGTTATATTACTTACAAGTTGTTTTTTCATTGGTTTTTATCAGGGTCCTGTTCTGATAAAAGTTAGTGAAGAGACCTTCACTAACGTAACGACTCGCCGTGCTAGACACCGAGACGGTACGTTTTTTTTATTGGTTAGAATAGCTGCCGCCTGACATCATCGCGTCATGCGGTTTTTTTTTTGAAAATAAGTATTGTGGGCGCTATTTATTTTGAATTTATGCTAAAATGAACACGATTGATATTTGAGGAGCTGAAGATAGTTGACGAACCATATTGTTTTATTTGAACCACAAATTCCAGCAAATACTGGAAATATTGCACGGACATGTGCAGCGACGAATACACCGTTGCATTTAATTGAACCTTTAGGATTTTCAACAGATGATAAACACTTAAAACGTGCCGGATTAGATTATTGGAATGATGTAAATATTACGTATCATAAAGATTTGGCTGCCTTTTTAGCCCATGTGGCAGGCAAACACTTGCATTTAGTAACCAAATTTGCTCACCAAACATACAGCGAGGTCAATTATAATGATGGCGAGGACCATTATTTTCTTTTTGGAAAAGAAACAACGGGCTTACCAGAAACGTTTATGCGAGAAAACGAAGAAAAGTGTATCCGAATTCCTATGAATGATGAACATGTGCGCTCATTGAATCTTTCTAACACTGCCGCACTAATTGTTTATGAAGCCTTACGTCAGCAAAATTTTCCGAACTTAGAACTGACGCATCATTATGAAAATGATAAATTGGATTAAAAAAAGTTAAGACAGTAGCGCTTTTTTCAAAAATGTCAGAAGAAAGTGGTTTTATTTTTACTGTTGCCCAATTTTCAAGCCTAGAACAAAAAACAATTTAGATTTTTGTTCTAGGCTTATTTTGCTTGGATTGCTAGAAACTTCCATGGATATTTTCGCAGGGAAGTGATAAACTAGAAAGACATATGAAGAGATAAAGAAGTTTGGAGAAGTTACATGAAATTATATTTTACACGACATGGAAAAACTGAATGGAATCAACAGAAACGATTTCAAGGAATGACAGGAGATTCGCCGTTATTACCAACTAGTTATGACGAAATTAAACAATTAGGCCAATATTTACAAGATATTCCGTTTGAAAAAATTTATTCTAGTCCGCTATTACGTGCCAAAAATACTGCGCGGGGAATTCAACAAGAATTGAATCGTCCAGTTGAAATTGTTTATACAGATAGCTTAAAAGAATTAGGTTTAGGTCGTTTAGAAGGACAATATATTGAAGAAATGCGTAATTTTTATGGAGAAGAATTAGATCATTTACGGCATCGTTTAGATTTGTATGATCCAACAATTTTTGATGGTGAACCAATCGAGCAAGCGATTCAACGGATTTCAGAAACAGTTGCTGAAGCGGCGAAGCAACACGAAGGTCCAGTTCTATTTGTCGGACACGGAGCAGCCCTGACGGCGGCAATCCAAGCGATGGCTGGTAAACCATTATCAGAATTACGGACAATGGGCGGGCTGTTAAACAATAGCCTTTCAATCCTTGAAACCAAAGAGGCATCAAGGAACATGCCGTACGACTTAACGTTATGGAATGATACGTCTTTTTTAGCTAAAGAAAAAGCACAATAAGCGCACAACAGAAAGGAGGGCTTGTAGTGGTAACACTTTTTGGTGAGGACGAAGAAAAAGCCTTTATTGTTGGGACTGTACAAGCAATCTTTTTTGAAAATCCCAGTAATTTTTATAAAGTCGTTCTTGTAAATGTGACCGATACAAATACAGATTATTTAGAAAAAGAAATTGTAGTAACTGGAAGTTTTGGCCAAGTTCAAGAAGAGGAACCCTATCGTTTCTTTGGTCATTTTGTGGACCATCCTCGTTATGGCAGACAGTTTCAGGTGGATAGTTATCAGCAAGAAAGACCGACTTCGGCTAGTGGGGTGGTTAACTATTTATCAAGTGACAAATTTCCTGGCATTGGTAAACGAACAGCTGAAAAAATTGTTGAAGTATTAGGGGAAAGTGCGATTGACCGAATTATTGATGACCCGAGTGTTTTGGAAGAAGTTACTGTTTTAAATGAAAAAAAACGTCAAGTAATCGTCGAAACAATTCGCTTGAATCACGGGATGGAGCAAGTGATTGTGGGACTAAATCGATACGGCTTCGGTAGTCAGTTAGCTTTTTCAATTTATCAAACCTATCAAGAAGAAACCCTTTCTGTGATTCAAGAAAATCCTTATCAGTTAGTTGAAGATATTGAGGGAGTCGGATTTAAACGAGCGGACAATATTGCTGAACAAATCGGCATTCAGGCGGATTCTGCTGTTCGAATTCGAGCGGCGATTTTACATGAAGTGTTTGAGCACTCCATTCGCTCAGGCAATACGTATGTTCAAGCAGATGTTTTGTTAGAAGAAGCGATTCGGACCTTGGAAGCAAGTCGCCCAGTGGAAATCTCACCTGATCAAGTGGCCAATGAAATCATTACGTTAGTCGAACATGGAAAAATCCAACAAGAAGAGACTAAACTTTTTGAGAACAGTCTCTATTTTTCTGAATGGGGCATTGGTACTTCGATTCAGCGTTTACTTTCTCGTAAAAAAGAAATTCATTATGAGGAAGAAGAAGTCCAAAAAAATATCCGAATGATTGAGAAACGTTTAAATATTCAGTATGGCGACTCGCAACAAGCAGCGATTGAAGAAGCGATTAAATCACCGTTATTTATTTTAACTGGAGGGCCCGGAACAGGGAAAACAACTGTTATTAATGGGATTGTCTCGTTGTTTGCGGAACTAAATGGTCTTTCATTAGATCTCAAAGACTATACGCAGGAGATGTTTCCAATCTTGCTAGCGGCGCCAACTGGGCGAGCAGCGAAACGTATGAACGAAACGACAGGTTTACCTGCAAGTACCATCCACCGTTTGTTAGGCTTGACAGGTCGTGAAAAAAATCCGAGTTTAACCGCCAAAGAATTAGAAGGCGGTTTGCTAATTGTAGATGAAATGTCCATGGTGGATACTTGGTTAGCCAATACGTTATTAAAAGCTATTCCGACAAACATGCAAGTGATTTTTGTTGGTGATAAGGATCAGCTACCGTCTGTCGGTCCAGGTCAAGTCTTACATGACTTATTGCAAATTAACGAAATTCCCAAATGTGAGCTAAACGAAATTTATCGTCAAGGAGACGGTTCAAGTATTATTCCTCTTGCCCATGAAATTAAAGAAGGAAAGTTGCCTGCTGATTTTCAAAAAAATCAAAAGGATCGCTCGTTCTTTGCAAGTGATATTGGTCATATCGAAGAATACATTCGACAAATCGTCACAAAGGCAAAAGCAAAAGGGTTTACGCCACAAGATATCCAAGTTTTAGCGCCAATGTATCGTGGCGCAGCTGGCATTGATGCCTTGAATAAGATGATGCAAGAAATCTTCAATCCAAATGATGGTAAGAAAAAAGAAGTCAAATGGAATGACACCGTCTATCGGATTGGGGACAAAGTTTTGCAACTAGTCAATACGCCAGAATTAAATGTGTTCAATGGAGATATGGGAGAAATCGTCGGAATTACTTTAGCCAAAGACTCAGAGGACAAAGTGGACGAGTTGGTTTTACAGTTTGATAATAATGAAGTAACGTATAAAAGAAATGAATGGAATAAAATTACGCTATCGTATTGTTGTTCGATTCATAAAGCGCAAGGTAGTGAATTCCGCATGGTGTTACTGCCAATGGTTCATCAGTATAGCCGAATGCTGCAACGAAATTTGCTGTATACAGCAGTGACACGTAGTAAAGAATTATTAATTCTACTAGGTGAGGTTTCTGCTTTTGAAACATGTGTCAAAAACGAATCGGCTAGTCGCATGACGATGCTAAAAGAACGAATCGTGAACGCAGAACAAATGACCTTAACGACTAGAACTCAGTTAGAAGCCTATGAAGAAGGTTTAACGGCAGACTATCCATTTACTGAAAAGGAAACAAAAGCTGTCTCTTATGAAACTGAACAGCAATCAACGAAAGCCAATCAGATCAAAGAAACAGACGAGCAATTAGTTGACACGACGGTACAAGAAGTTTCACTATTTGCTGATGAAGGGGAAGAGTCAACCCCAGAAACAGCAAAGAAAGCGACAAAAGTTGTCGAAGAACCATTACCAAAAGAACCACGACTAACAGTCGAAATTATTCAAACAAATGCTGTTGATCCAATGATTGGAATGAAGGATACGACGCCTTATCAATTTATGTGAGAAAAGGAAAGAGTGCCATAAGTCGTTTTGACTTATGGCACTCTTTTTCAACCTTAAGGGACTCAGTTAAAACCAAAACAAACGTTTTTGTGTGGTATAAACCATATCAATACTTCGTTTGCCTAAAATCTCGCCATCTGCGTGAATGGTTTGTGGAATCGTCGAAACAATTCGAATTTTACTTGATTGAAAATGATGAAAATGTTTAGATTTCCCTTGTTTTTGGCGAAGCAATAGGAAAATAAGCCACAAAATTTTAAAAATATTGATTCGTTCCACGACAACTAAGTCCACGACTGCTTTGCGAGGATTGGCCGTCGGCATAATTGATACGCCCCCGCCAAAATAAGGATGATTTGTGACCGTACATAGGAAAGCACGATTAAATGTGTATTGTTTACCATTCATTTCAACTAAAATTGGAAAGCTTTTTTGTTTAAAAAAGACATGAATGATTGAAGAAATATAGGAAAGCGAGCCAAGCTTAAATTTATTTAAGGCTTTTTTTGATGACGATTCGTTGGTTTTTTCCACGATTGCCGCATCTAACCCTAAGCCAACATTATTGGTGGCTAAGCCGATTTCTTCTTGGTTGGCTTCTACATAATGAATTGTTTGAATTTCTTTTGGTCGTCTGGTGCGCAGGATTTGATGCAATGCTTTATCAATATTTCTTGATAATCCCACCCCTCGTGCAAAATCATTTCCAGAGCCGCATGGAATATAGCTTAAAGGAATAGCTGAATCATATGGAAGTAATGAATTAATGACATTATGTAGTGTGCCATCGCCGCCTAGCACGACTAGGATTGGAAAAGTTGAAACGTCTAAGTCTTCAGACCAAGGAAGTAAAGTTGTTTCTGCAAGTTCCTTCGTCAATTCTTTTTCATGTCCAGCGTAATCAGTGTAAAGAGCCGTATATTTAAGTTCTTGTTGCTTGAGTTGTTGAATCACTTTTCTAGCGACTTTTCGGCCATTGCCGCTACTTGCCTGCTCGTTGATAATAAGATAGTAGTGAATGTTCATTGAGCTCCTCCTTTGAATCGCTATTGTCCATTATACCAGAGGGAGGAACTTCTGCGAATAAAGATTGCTTAAAAAAGTAAAAAATGACTAGAAAAAGGCACGAAACAATGCATGAGAGGTGAAAACTGCAAATAAGTGCAAAGTAAAACAGGGCTTTCATTGACTATTTTGACTTTCCATATTAGAATGTGAACTGTTGCAATTGTAACCAAGGTTCATCAACCATCCCTTGTAAAAAAACTCGGAGAAAGAAGGAAAAAGTATGCAAAATTCGTTTCAAGCCAATCGAAAGCTAAGAACAGTCTTAGCCAATGGTATCATTATGGGCTTATATATTGTCCTCTCTTTATTGGTTCGGCCAGTTTCTTCTGGTATGATTCAATTTAGAATTTCAGAAAGTTTGAATCACCTAGTCGTTTTCAATCGCAAATTGATGTGGGGTGTTTTAGGCGGCGTTATCTTTTTTAACTTATTTTTTGGTTTCGGTGTAATGGATGCTCTGTTTGGTGGAGCGCAAACATTATTTGCGTTGAGTTTAACAGCTTTTTTACAAAAAAAGGTACCAAGTATTCCTGTTAGAATGTGTCTAAATAGTCTATTTTTCACTGTAAGTATGTTTTTTATTGCCTTTATGCTAGTACCAAGTGGCGGTCAAGCATTTTGGACAACTTATGGTTGGTTAGCATTAAGTGAAGCGATTATTATGACGATTTCAGCACCAATCATGTATTTTATCAACAAGTCATTAAAATTTGAAACACGTATTTAATTGAAAAGATGTGGATAGAAATGATTCATCCTTTGAATGGCAGTGAAGAAAAGTGTCGTTGCTATTAGTGAACTAAGTGATAGAATGAACTGTTTCTACCTCGTCTTTTTTACATAAAGAATAAGATCTACATTTTTTCTAAAAATTTTCATGTAAAACTTTACTAGTCTGTTGGAATACACTATGATAGTGTAAGATAAACGGACTATTGGAAAGTCACAGCAGAGGAGTTTGAACATGTACACATTTAAAATCGGTATTCCGGCAGAAGTACACGATACATTTGTTAAAAATCACCCATTATGTAATTTACTACAGTCATCTTCATGGGCAAAAGTCAAGGATAACTGGGGTTCTGAAATTGTTGGGGTTTATGAAAAGGATACATTAGTCGCATCAAGTTTAGTTTTAATCAAACCATTACCAGCCGGTTTTACGATGTTATATACACCAAGAGGTCCAGTAATGGACTATACAAATGAACGTCTGGTCAGCTACTTTATGGCTGAATTGAAAAAATTTGGCAAGAAAAAACGAGCTTTATTTATAAAAATGGATCCAGCGGTTCACTATCAAGATTTTCATTTAGGAGAAGAACATCAACCGCATGCTGAAGCGACAGCTATTATTGAGACCTTGAAAAAAGCAGGGGCCAAATATCAAGGACTGACAATGGATATGGGGGCCACCATCCAGCCCCGCTTCCAAGCGAATATTTATCGTGAAGATTTTAGTGAAGAACAATTGTCAAAAAGCACCAAGAAAATGATTAAAACAGCTGAAAAAAAAGGGGTCGTTGTGCAGCAAGGGCATGTTGACTTTGTTGATGAATTTGAAAAAGTCATTCAATCAACCATGGAACGCCAACATATTTCTTTACGGAATAGTGATTACTTTAAGAAGCTGTTGAACATTTACCCAGAAGACTCCTTTATTATGCTGGCGGAAGTCAATTTAAAGGAACGCTTAGATAGCACGCGACAACGCTATGACAAAAATCAAAAAGACTTGAGTAATTTGAAAGAAAATCAAGTGAAAAAGCGCCATAATTTAGAAGAATTAGATGCTTCCTTGACTCGGGAACTAAAAGAATTAGAAGAAAATATCGCAGAAGCTGGTGAAATTGTAACGGTTGCTGGCGCCTTGGCTGTGACATTTGGTCCAACAAGTGAAATCCTTTATGCTGGCTTAGATGATCGTTATAAACGCTACATGCCAACATATGTGACTTGGCGAGATGCCATTCAAGAATGTTTTAACCGTGGCTGCGAAAGCTGTAATATGGGCGGCTTAGAAGGTAGTTTAAATGATGGCTTAATTAAGTTTAAAGCGAACTTCAACCCAACGATTAATGAATTTATTGGGGAATTTGATTTACCGGTTAATAAATTATTATTTAAAGCCAGTGAATATGCTTATAAATTACGAAAACAAAAAAAATAAATAAAAAACACAGGGACTAAAAATCAAACTTGATTTTTAGTCTCTGTGTTTTTTCTATAATTTTTGCGTTGCATTCCGTTTCATTAAGCGAAGCAAAACGCTAGCAATTGCTGAAGCAGCTACACCAGCAACAAGAGCTTCTGGCACACCAGAACTGAAAATCGTCGCAATAATAGCTAGGTAAACAGCAGTTCCAGCTTTACCAATAATTTCAGCATAAGCTGAATTAAAAAGAAAATAAATCATGTTCATGACTAAAATGGTATTCGTTGCTGAGCCTAAAACACCAGCCACAAATAAGGAGACAGGTTGCGCTTTTTCCTTCGTTAATTTATTTAGCCATTTGTAAGCGAAATAAGGAACGACCCCAATTAAAATCCGCGGAATGAGCACAATTAAAAGAGCCTTCCAACTACCGTGATCGGTACCGATCACGGGAATAAATGGAGAAAAAACAAACGACAAAGGTGTTGGTGCTGTCGTATTTTTAATTAAGCTAATGATCCCAAACGTGCCGCCCAACATACTACCGATTTTTGGCCCTAAAACAATGGAACCAATAATTACAGGAATATGCATCGTGGTCGAATTTAAAGGACCTAATGTGATAAATCCTAGCGGGGTTAAAGCCAGTAAAAGTAAGATAGCTAAGAACATTGCTGTTAACGTAAATTTTTTCGTGTTATTCATAAATTACTCCTTGTTATCAGATGCTAAAATTTTCATCACTGTTTGAATGATATCTTCAACAGTGGCAAGTGCGCCACGACCATAATCGCCACAAGCTAATAGAGCTTCACGTGGGATTATTTCTTGATAGCCGACTTCTTTTAAAATGCCAATATTTCGTTGGACAATGGGGTTTTGGTACATATACGTATTCATCGCGGGCGCAATAATTTTTGGTGTTTCAGGATAAAGTGCCAAAGCAACTGTTGATAATAAGTCATCGGCAATCCCATGGGCTAATTTCCCAATTGTATTGGCCGAAGCAGGTGCTACTAAAAATAAATCCGCTTTTTTAGCTAACTCAATGTGATTAATTTTACTGGGATCAATTTCCATCATGACATCCGTATGCACTGGATTCTTAGAAAGTGATTGTAACGTCAGCGGAGTGATGAACGCCGTGCTGCTTTTAGTCATTAAAATTTCCACATTGTAGTCAAGCTTAGCTAGTTGACTTGTAATATCTGCTGCTTTATATGCAGAAATGCTGCCAGAGACGCCTAATAAAATAGTTTTCATTGTTGTTCTCTCCATTTCTTTTCAACATTTTTAACGATCATTGAACCAATCCCTTGTTTTGAACAAGCTTCTTGGACAATGCCCGTTTCGTTAATTAATAATCCTTCGTGTTCTGTTTCATGAACGTTCATCAAGTCATTGGCTAAGACAAAGTCACACCGATTTTTAACCAAAGCGGCTTGTGCAACATGGACAAGTTCTTCTTGTGAAACGTCGACAAGTAATTTAAAGCCCACTAAAACAGTTTGGGGTTGCTTGTCACGAATCATTTGGATGACTTTAGGATTTTTCTTTAGAAAAATTAATAATCGGTCCGTATCAGATGAAATTTTTGTTGCTGTTTGAGGAATATCAGCAATCTGATTCAATGTGTTTTGAACGATAGTTGCCAAGGCTTCTTTGGTCTTTGGCAATGTTTGTTCGCTTAATTGTTGAGCAAAAGAATCAATAAATTGTTCTTCCGTTTGCGCGGTTTCCGTCGTAAAATCACTGACTGCCATTGCGTGAACAATCGCATCAAATTGCTTTTCAGCAAAGAGTTGTTCTAACGTAGTAGCTAATTCAACCGTTGTTTCTATTTCTTTAATTGATAAGTCCAATTGTTGGGTTGGACGTAATGCATGTTTGGTTGTTACGTAGGTTACGTTGTGTCCAGCAGCTAAAAAACTTTCAGCAATTGCTTTTCCTAGTCCGCCAGAAGAATGATTGGTAATCGAACGAACATTATCAATCGGTTCTGACGTTCCACCAGCAGTAACTAAAACATCCATAATCAAAACGCCTCCTTAAGAAATTCGGACAATGGTCCGTCCAATATGTTGGCCTGCTTGTAATGCTTCAAAAACAGGGGGAAGTTCTTCTAAAGTAATCTCTTGATACACAGCTTTTTCAGTGATGTCTAAATCAGTGGCAAGACGTTGCCAAACTATTTTTCGTTTGTCCATACCAACATTAACCGAATCAATGCCCAATAAATGAACGCCCCGTAAAATAAAGGGTAAAACGGTTGTCTCTAATGTAATTCCAGCAGCGCGGCCACAAATGGCTGAACGGCCATCATAACGAAGTTGTGGTAAAACAGCAGAAGTAATTTCCCCACCAGTGGTATCAATTGCAAAAGCAAAACGCTGTTTCATCAATGCTTTAACAGGAGTTGCTAAGAAATCTTCTACTAATAAGCATTCACTAACACCTAACTCTTTTAAAAGCTCAAAAGAATCTGGCTTTCTAGTTAATGCAGTGATTGAAGTGTAGCCTAATTGATGCAACATCGCAATAGACAATGTCGCAACACCGCCTGTCGCACCAGTTACAATAATGGGGGCTTCTTTGTCGTCGCGTAAGCCATCGTCTTCTAAAGCTGTGACAGATAATCCGGCCGTAAAGCCAGCAGTTCCGAAGATCATTGCTTCTTTGAGACTCATTTTTTCAGGAAGTGGAACTACCCAATCGCCAGGAACACGCACATATTCAGAATAACCGCCAGTATGACTAACCCCTAATTGATAGCCTGTTACGATCACTTTATCGCCTTCTTTGAAACGAGGATCTTCCGATGTGACAACAGTGCCACTGACATCAATTCCTGGAATCATTGGATAATTGCGAATCACACCTCCGTCTTTTTTTGAAGCTAAAGAGTCTTTAAAGTTAACTGAGGAGTAGGCTGCTTTGATTACTACAGTGCCTTCTGATAAATCGTCTAAAGTAATGGTTTCTAGTTGACTAATAACAGATGTATCTTGTTCTCTTAACGTAAATGCTTGAAATGAATTCATATAAAAACTCTCCTTCCAATTATGTAAAAAAGCAACTCGTCTTATTTTATCATATTCTGATTTTTTCGTATCATTTTTCTTCTTATAAACAGTAAGTTATACAGAAAAGAAAGATTGTGTGACAATTAGACTAGAAAAATAAAGAAAAATGGTTGAAATTTTTCAAAAAGTTCGTATACTAAAAAAGGTAAAACTAAACTGTAAGTTTAGTATTACAAAACTTTTGTTGAAAAGATTAGCTGAAAATAGAAACGAGGTGTGCCATGGAAATTGGTGAGAAGTTGAGAAATTTACGCATTCAGAAAAATTTAACACAAGAAGAATTAGGCGAAAGAACGGATTTATCCAAAGGCTATATTTCCCAATTGGAGCGGGATTTAAGCTCACCATCAATGGAAACATTTTTCTCAATTTTAGAAGTACTAGGCGTGACGCCAGAGCAGTTTTTTAGTCAGCAACCGCTTGAACAGAAAATTGTCTACAATGAAGAAGAAAGTACCCTCTATTATGATGAAGAACATGGCTATGAACTAAAATGGTTAATTCCAGCCTCAAATGAAAAAGAAATGGAACCTGTCATTATTACTTTTGATAAAAATGGCGAATATAAAACGTTTGAACCTTCTCTATCAGAAACATTTATTTATGTGATTGATGGCTCCATTCGTTTGACATTAGGGGAAGCCACGTATATTGCTAAAAAAGGTCAAACCATGTATTACCAAGCAACAGAACCTCACCAAATTAGCAACAATGGTCGAGGAAAAAGTCGTGCGTTAATTGTGGCGACAGAATCGTATTTATAAAGGACGAAATGGAGGAGTTTATCCAGTGAGAAACCATGTGATTTCATTTGAAAATGTTGTCAAACAATTTGACGATGAACCAGTATTAAAAAATGTCAGCTTTGAAATTGAAGAAGGAAAATTTTATACCTTATTAGGACCTTCAGGATGTGGCAAAACAACGATTTTGCGTATTATTGCGGGATTCAATGACGTGACTTCTGGCGATGTTTATTTTGATGGTAAAAGAATAAATGATGTACCTGCCAATAAACGCCAAGTCAATACCGTGTTTCAGGATTATGCTTTGTTTCCTCACATGAATGTTTTTGATAATGTTGCGTTTGGTTTAAAAATCAAAAAACTATCCAAAGCAGAAATTGAAAAAAAAGTGAAAGAGGCATTACGTTTGGTTCAATTACCGGGCTACGAAACACGTGAAATTAGTGAAATGTCTGGGGGCCAGCGTCAGCGGGTCGCAATTGCACGAGCGATTGTCAATGAGCCAAAAGTATTGCTTTTAGATGAGCCGTTATCCGCTTTAGATTTGAAATTACGCACAGCGATGCAATATGAACTACGTGATTTACAACAACGTTTAGGAATTACTTTTATTTTTGTAACCCATGATCAAGAAGAAGCATTAGCGATGAGTGATGAAATTTTTGTCATGAATAAAGGTCATATCGTGCAAAGTGGCACACCAGTTGATATTTATGATGAACCGATTAATCACTTTGTTGCTGACTTTGTGGGGGAAAGTAATATTGTGGACGGTGTGATGCTGGAAGATAATTTAGTTTCATTTGTGGGCAAAAAGTTTGAATGTGTCGATGGCGGCATGCGGAAAAATGAACCTGTAGAAGTCGTTTTACGTCCAGAAGACTTAACGATTACCACGCTTGAAAAAGGCAAGCTAACCGTAACGGTGGACACGCAGTTATTCCGCGGCGTTCATTATGAAATTATTTGTTTTGATGAACAAGGAAACGAATGGATGGTGCATTCCACTCGAAAAGCCAAAGAAGGCGCTCAAGTAGGGCTCTCTTTTGAGCCAGAAGATATTCACGTGATGCGCTTCAATGAATCAGAAGAAGACTTTGATGCCCGTTTAGAAAGTTACGACGAGTAAACGAAAGGGGAAAATAAAATGAAAACAATGCGTCGAATTTATTCGATTCCCTATGTAATGTGGTTACTTTTATTCGTCATTGCGCCAGTGCTAATGATTATTTATCAATCATTTTTCGATATGAATGGACAGTTTACTTTGGCGAATTACCAAACGTATTTTACATCAGGAACGTATTTAAGTATGACCATTAATTCGGTTTGGTATGCTTTTCTGATTACCATTTTTACGTTATTGGTAAGTTATCCTACGGCTTATTTTTTGACAAAGCTCAAGCATAAACAGTTGTGGTTAATGCTCGTTATTTTACCAACGTGGGTGAATTTATTATTAAAAGCTTATGCCTTTATTGGGATTTTCAGTATTCATGGGAGTATCAATCAGTTTATGAGTTTTATGGGTTTGGGCACGCACCAAATTCTGTTTACAGATTTCAGTTTTTTATTTGTCGCAACGTATATTGAAATTCCATTTATGATTATGCCGATTTTTAATGCCTTAGAAGAGATGAATCCTTCATTGATTAGTGCTAGTCGGGACTTAGGAGCTAGCAGTGCGGAAACGTTCCGCCGTGTCATTTTTCCTCTCTCCCTAAACGGTGTGAAAAGTGGCGTTCAAGCTGTCTTTATTCCTTCGCTCTCGCTCTTTATGTTAACGCGTTTAATTGGCGGCAATCGGGTGATTACGTTGGGAACGGCGATTGAGGAACACTTCTTAGTAACGCAAAACTGGGGCATGGGTTCAACAATAGGTGTGATTTTAATTGTTGCCATGTTTATTGTGATGTTGCTGACGGGTGAGAAGAAGAAAGGGCGTGGCAAATAATGCAAAAGAAAAAGTTTAAATGGTCTTATGTGTATTTATTCGTTGTCTTTGCGCTACTGTACGCACCAATCTTTTATTTGATTTTTTATTCGTTTAACGACACGCAAACGATGAATCAGTTTACTGGTTTTACGTTAGATAATTATCGGAACGTTTTCGAAGACACACGCTTGTTAACCATTGTTCTGAATACGTTTTTGCTAGCTTTCTTATCGGCTTTAATAGCAACCATCATTGGAACATTTGGTGCGATGGGGATTTATTATACAAAACGTCGTAAAAACCGGAACACGTTGCTTAGCTTTAATAACATTTTACTCGTTTCACCAGATGTTATTATTGGAGCCAGTTTCTTAATTTTCTTCACGGCAGTAGGGTTTATCAGTTTAGGTTTTACAAGTGTATTATTGTCGCATATTGCCTTTAGTATTCCAATTGTTGTTTTAATGGTTTTACCAAAACTACAAGAGATGAACGATTCCATGGTAGATGCGGCACGGGATTTAGGGGCCAATAATGTTCAAGTGATTAAAAATATTATTTTGCCTTTTTTAGCGCCTGGAATTATTGCTGGCTACTTTATGGCCTTTACTTATTCGTTGGACGATTTTGCCGTAACATTCTTTGTGACAGGCAATGGTTTTTCTACATTATCTGTTGAAATTTATTCACGAGCACGTCAGGGAATTAGTTTAGAAATCAATGCCTTAAGTGCGTTAGTATTCCTATTCTCAATGATTCTAGTTGTCGGTTATTACTTTATCAGTAAAGACAATACGCCAAAACGTTTAAAGAAAATGCGTCGGGAACAAAGTGAGGTGGCCAAGTTAAAATGAAAAAATTACAGTCACTTTTTATTGGAATTATCGCTATTATTGTCATCTTGTTTTTTGGCGTGCGCCAATTGGAGAAAGCAAGTGGCATGGCAGGAGCAGATACCTTAACCATTTACAATTGGGGGGACTATATAGATCCGGCCTTGATTAAGAAATTTGAAAAAGAAACAGGCTATAAAGTCAATTACGAAACCTTTGATTCTAATGAAGCCATGTATACAAAAATTCAGCAAGGTGGTACAGCCTATGATATTGCCATTCCTTCTGAATATATGATTCAAAAAATGATGAAAGCGAAGATGCTTTTACCACTTGATCACAGCAAATTAAAAGGCTTAGAAAACATTGATGCACGCTTTTTAGATCAATCCTTTGATCCCAAAAATAAGTTTTCCGTTCCATACTTCTGGGGCACGTTGGGGATTATTTATAATGATAAATTTATTGACGGCCGTCAGATCCAACATTGGGATGATTTATGGCGCCCGGAATTAAAAAATAATGTCATGCTGATTGATGGCGCTCGCGAAGTGTTAGGATTATCTTTGAACAGTTTAGGCTATTCGTTAAACAGTAAAAACGACCAACAATTACGTCAGGCTACCGATAAGTTAAACCGATTAACGAACAATGTCAAAGCAATTGTTGCCGATGAAATCAAAATGTACATGGCTAATGAAGAAAGTGCAGTTGCTGTAACTTTCTCTGGTGAAGCTGCTGAAATGCTAGAAAACAATGAACATCTACATTATGTGATTCCCAGTGAAGGCTCTAATCTCTGGTTTGATAACATTGTGATGCCTAAGACAGCCAAAAATAAAGACGGCGCCTATGCATTTATGAACTTTATGTTACGACCAGAAAATGCAGCACAAAACGCAGAATATATTGGTTATTCCACACCAAATAAAGAAGCTAAAAAACTATTACCAAAAGAAGTTGCTGAAGATAAACAATTTTATCCAGATGATGAAACCATCAAACATTTAGAAGTTTACCAAGATTTAGGTCAAGAATACTTAGGAATTTATAACGATCTGTTCTTGGAGTTTAAGATGTATCGGAAATAAAAAAGTACCTTCGTAACTTTCGAATCGCCCCTAAAAGCTAGATTTTTAGTCTAACTTTTAGGGGCGGCTTTTATTCATACAAGCTTCTAATTGAGGCACGAAGAAACCTGTGCTACACTTTGTATAAAGCATAAAAGGAGCAAAGAAAATGAAGAGGAAAACAATCCGAATACTACTAATCAGTAGCGGGCTTATTTTAATCCTGCTGGTGGGCTACCGTTTGTATCTAGAATATCAAACAGATATTCAATTATTTTTGAATCCTAGAGCCAGTAAGACACAATTATTAGAGCGAATTCGTTCACATGGTTTTTCAGCAGCGCTGTTGTTAGTTTTTTTGACCGCGATCATGTGTGCAGTACCAGGGATTCCAACCTCGGTAATGGGTGTGATTGCAGGATTGAGTTTTGGTCCCTTCAGCGGCACACTCATTAACGTTTTAGGGAATAGTATGGGAAATTTAGTTGCAATCTTTTTGATGCATCATATAAAATTTTTAGATAGAAAAACGGATACCAATCATTGGGTCCAGTCCATTCGACGGATGAAGCATCCAAAAATTGGGATTATGGTGGGCTACATGATTCCAATTATTCCTTCTTCTGTGATTAATTTTGCTGCAGATACTATGCAGTTGCCATTAAAAAATTTAATAGCCGCTATATTCATTGGTGTAATTCCTTCCTCAATACTTTACGCATGTGGAGGCGAAGCGCTCTTTCATGGATATAATAAAACGGCAGTATTGTTAATTGTGAGTGTTCTTTTGTTCGTTGGATTGGTGGTCATTATTGAGAAAGATAGAAAAAGATTTCAAAAAACTGTTCTTTAAGAACGGTTTTTTTGTGCATTTGAACAATAAATCCTGTTAAATTTACAATTTTAAAAAGAAAGGACTTTGATAGAATGAAAGCGTAAACAATTTAAGGAGCTGATTTTGAATGCCAGATATTACAATATCTTGGGTTGCTGCAATTTTAGGATTAGTTGTAGCGATAGTATTAATTTTGAAAAAATTTAATCCTGTGTATTCCTTGTTTTTTGGTGCAATTGTTGGTTGTCTTATTGGAGGCGCTTCCCTGTCAGATACAGTCGCTGTTCTATTAAACGGAACACAAAGTATTATGGGAACCGCAATCCGTGTCTTAGCAGCCGGCATGTTGGCGGGTGTGATGATGGAATCAGGTGCGGCAGAATCAATTGCCAACGCCATTGTACAAAAGCTTGGCGAGAAAAAAGCTATTTTATCTTTGGCATTATCTACAATGGTAATTACAGCTGTGGGCGTATTCATTCCTGTTGCAGTGTTGATTGTTGCCCCGATTGCTCTATCTGTTGGGAAAAGTACGGGTATCAGTAAGTTATCATTATTGATTGCCTTATCAGGTGGCGGCAAAGCGGGCAATATTATTTCGCCTAATCCAAATACTATTGCAGCGGCGAACGGCTTTGATTTACCTCTAAGTGACGTTATGATTGCTGGCTTTATTCCAGCCGTATTTGGCTTAATTACAGCTGTTGTTCTTGCAAATATCATGAGAAGTAAAGGATCAATGGTCAAAGAAACGGATCTTGTGGAGGAACAAACAAAAGAATTATTACCTTTGAAAAAGGCGTTAATCGCGCCAGTGTTAGCGATTGTCTTATTATTACTTAATCCGATTGGCGCCGTTTTAAATATTTCTTTCATCAAAAGTTTGAATATTGATGCTCTGTATATTTTGCCGTTCGCTTCAGTTGTTGGGACAATTGCGATTGGGCAAACAAAACAACTGGCCTTTTATGCATCTTCTGGCTTGAAGAGAGTAACCGATACCGTTTTAATTTTAATTGGTGCAGGTGCAATTGCTGGATTAATTTCTGTTTCTGATTTATCAATACAAATTGTCCACTTAATTTCTGTTATGGGAATTTCTGGAACCTTCTTGGCACCGATTTCTGGTATTTTAATGGGCTTAGCAGTTGGTTCAACATCCACAGCGGTTATTTTAGCGACAGGTTCTTTTGGACCAGCGATTTTAGATATGGGCACATCTTCACTTTCAGCAGCAGTCATGGTGCATACTGGGGCAACTGTGATTGATAGTGTTCCTCAAGGCAATTATTTCCATATTACGGCACAAAGTATGAATATGACGATTAAAGAAAGAATTCGAGTGATTCCTTATGAAATGTGTGTCGGTGGGGTAATGACGATTGTTGCAACCATTTTATATGGCTTTATTTTAAACTAGTTGGAAAGTAGGCGCGAAAAGATGACGAAAAAATTTGTTTTGGCTCCAGACTCATTTAAAGAAAGTATGAGTGCAAAAGAAGCCTGTCTGGCAATGGAAAAAGGGATTTTAGCTGTATTTAAAGATGCAGACATTCAACATGTCCCGATGGCAGACGGCGGGGAAGGAACGGTGGATTCCTTAGTGGATGCAACAGGAGGCACAAGAGTACCAGTGCGTGTGGCAGGACCGCTTCCTGATCAAATCGTTGAAACCTATTACGGCTTATTAGGTGACCAAGAAACGGTGGTCATTGAAATGGCGAAAGCCAACGGAATTGAATTGGTCAAAGCAGCAGAACGTAATCCCTTGATCACTTCTACTTATGGTACAGGAGAGATGATTCAACATGCGCTCAATCATGGGGCAAAAAAAATCATTATCGGCATTGGCGGTAGCGTGACAAATGATGGGGGTGCAGGTATGATTCAGGCACTTGGTGCGCGTTTGTTAAACAAGGAAGGGCAAGAATTGACACGTGGCGGTGGTGCATTAGATAAACTGGCGCAGATCGATTTAACACAGTTTGATCAACGTATTTTTGCTACCGAAGTTCTAGTAGCAAGTGATGTGAATAACCCACTAACAGGGCCAACAGGGGCGTCTCATGTCTTTGGCCCGCAAAAAGGTGCGACAGAAGAAATGGTGGCTCAATTAGATAAAAACTTAGCCCATTATGCAGCGATCATCAAAAAAGAGGTCGGCATTGATGTTGAGATGATGCCAGGCGCAGGAGCTGCTGGTGGTTTGGGTGCAGGGTTACTAGCATTCACAAAAGCTCAGTTACGCCCAGGGATTGATATTGTCGTAGAAGTGAATCAATTAGAAGAAAAAATAAAAGCTGCTGATTATGTCTTTACTGGTGAAGGCGGTATGGATTTTCAAACAAAATTCGGCAAAGCCCCTTATGGCGTCTCGCGTTTGGCCAAGAAGTATCAAAAACCGGTTTTCGCTTGTGCTGGCTATATCGGCAAAGATGTGGATGTCCTCTATGAAGAAGGGATGACGGCTATTTTTGGAATTTTGGCCAAAGCTGAACCATTGGAAGCAGCATTGAAAAATGGACCAGTTAACTTAGAAAGAACCGTTGAAAATATTGCTCGTACATTACAGCTGGTGCCTTGTGACTAAGAACTAACCATGGTATCATCAGTAATGAAAGCTGAAATAAAAATGTTCAGTCGTTGATCTGAAGAATTAAGCGTTTGGGACATAAGTCATTGCGGCTTATGTCCCAAACGCTACTCGCTTTTTAGAAAGTTGGCGATAGCAATGTTAAAATTAGACAAAATCCAGGCAAATAAAATTGTTGAAAAGTTAATGGCAGATATTCCTTATAACATCAATATTATGGATGAACGAGGAAAAATTATTGCGAGTGGAGATTCTGCTCGAATTGGGGAGCGCCATCGTGGCGCAGAAAGAGCCATCAATGAACGGAAAAATATTGAAATTTATAAAGATACTTCTTTAGAGAAAAAAGGCACCAATGAACCGATTATTTTGAATGATCACATTCTAGGTGTCGTAGGCATTTCAGGAGAACCAGACGAGGTGCGCAAATTTACCAAGCTTGTGCGCTCGATTGTTCTTTTACTGACAGAAGAATTAAATACACAACAAGAACGCGAAAAAAAGAAAAAACAAAAAAATCAGTTTATCCAGCACTTAATGCATGTTGATTCTGCTTACTCAGAAGCCTTAAAATTTGAAGCGTTGGAACTATATAACCTTCAATTAGATGACCAGAATCATTGTGTACTGACTAAGGACAAGCACTTATTATCCAGTTATTATCCTGGCCATGAAATATTTGAATGGGAAAATTGTTATCTGGTGATTACTTCTGAACCACCTCAGATAACAAAGCCAGTAACAGAATACCTTGTGATAAGTTCGGAAAAAGCCACGATTCAACAAATGGTCCAAGAGGCACAAAACACGTATTTACTTCTATCGTTTCTCCAATTAGAAAAGGCTAAGTTTTACCAAGCAGAAGATTTTTTCATTCAAGGAATTTTTAATTTTCCTTTTCATATTGAATTGGATTTTTTTGAAACCATCCAGACGATTTATGATGAATACTATGAAACCGTTATTTTTTTCGCCAATCATAACTTAAACATCAATGAAACCTCACAAGTATTACATATCCATCGAAATACATTGAATTACCGTTTGAAACGAATTCATGAATTGACGGGGATGGATCCAAAAGTTTGGCAAGATTTTTGGAAATTGTTCTATTATTTTGCCTATTGCTTTAAAGAACGTTTTGAAAAGTAGTGAGGAGCAGGAATGCTTGTTTGTTAAGCAAGTGTCAGCATATTTTTCGCCAGAATCAAAAATATCTTTTATAATAATTGTAAGGAATCAAACGATTTAGTTATCAATGAGGAGTGATGCCAGTGAAAAAAGCAGTTTTAATTGTTAACCCCAGTTCTGGTGGTGAAAAAGCCAAAGAATTTGAAACGTTAGCAGAAGAAAAATTAAAGCAGTTATTTGATGAAGTTGTAGTGAAACAAACAGAAAAAGGCGGCGATGCAGAACAATTTGCCCGTGAAGCTGCGGAAAGTCACTTCGACAGTGTTTTCGTAATGGGGGGAGATGGAACCGTTAATGAAGGAATTAGTGGGTTGGCAGAACAAGCTTACCGCCCAAAATTTGGCTTTTTTCCTTTAGGAACGGTGAACGATTTAGCGCGAGCCTTGAATTTACCGATGGACCCCGAAGAAGCGATTCAACAATTAAATTTAGAAAAAACCAGTGCTTTAGATGTGGGGAAAATCAATGACGACTACTTTATGAATGTCGTTGCGATTGGGACGATTCCAGAGTCAATTAACGACGTGGATGTTGAACAAAAAACGAAGTTAGGAAAACTTGCTTATTTTATTTCAGGTGCCAAACATTTGGCGAATGCTCAAACGTATCCCTTTCATTTAAGCTTGGATCAAAAAGAGCAAACTGTTGAAAGTAGTACCGTTTTAGTTGGCTTAACGAATTCAATCGGTGGGTTTGAAACATTATTACCAGAGGCCCAAGTGGATGATGGCAAACTTCATTTAGTTTATTTAAAAGATCAATCATTGTGGGATGCAGTAAAAGCAGTCCCAGATTTGTTAAAAGGCGTCGACCAGTCCACTGATAATTTAGTTTACCTAACCTTTAAAGAAGGAACAATCTCCTTAGAAAACCAAGAAGAATTAACCACTAATGTGGATGGTGATGAAGGAGCTGCTTTGCCAATTACGCTGAAGATTTTGCCTAAACACTTGACGGTGTATTGCGGTGAAGAACAAACAAAATAGCTGATTTTTTGAGAAAAGCTAGAACATTTCTATTTGTTTAAAAAACAGATAAGTTCTGGCTTTTCAAATCATCTAAAAGAGAATCAATCAGGGGCTATGCTATACTTTGTTTCTACATATTGATAGATAAAGGAGTTAATGAGATGAGAAGAAAAAAACATAAAAACAAAAAGAAACAAGAACTTTTTGAAGAGATTGAAAAACAAGAATTAGCAGAACAAGAAACTAAGCAATTGAATGAAGAAATCGAAGACCCAGAATTTCGTTCTTTTTTTCAAGATGTCTTGAAAAAATTTCCACAAAAAACGTCTACGGCCATAATGAATGCTTTCGCAACTTCTAAAGGTAAAGCAGAACAATTAGTGACGAACAGTCAAACACAACTCGACAAAGTATTTGATGAATTTTTGGCTGGTGTTTCACCTGACGTGAAAAAGAAAAGTCATCAAACGATTCATTTTGCTGCATTGTCAGCAGCAATTATTGGGTTTTCGCCAATTCCATTTTCAGATGCTTTTTTACTGGTACCTGTTCAATTAACTATGATGTCACGGCTGCATAAAATTTTTGGTCAGTCTTGGTCTGAAAGCTTAGGGAAAAGTTTAACCAAAGAATTAGTAGTGGTTAGTTTAGGTAAGAGTGCAGTCGGGAATATTCTAAAAGTGATTCCTGTTGTCGGAACTGTGACTGGTGGCATGGTCAATGCTTCAGTTGCGGTAGCAATTACGGAAGCGCTTGGCTGGGTTACTGTCAAAATGTTAAATGATGGTGTTGATATCTTTGATGATGTGATGTCTTTCAAAGGACAATTTTCAACATTATTTAAAGCCATCCAAAATGCTAAAAAGAAATAATCGCTGTATCGATTAACTAGGGTGAGACACATTTAAAATTTTTTAAGTAATTCGTAGCAAATTTCCAAGGTTTTCGTCACAAATTATTCACAGGTTCTCGTTAATATATAAGCATACCAACAAAACACCCAACATAAACACTTTTCATTTTTACTCCTCAAGTAAAAATAACTCCTTTCCACTCAGTCTACCCAACTGAGTGGTTTTTTTGGCGAAAAAAGAGGGCGTTGAACAATTTGTTCAACGTCCTCTTTTAATAGATGGGGAAGTCATTTGTTAAGAATTATTTTTTCCATTCTGCTACTTGGTCTTTATGTGAATCAACCCAATCGCGTGCAGCTTCTTGTGGGTCTTTGCCTTCGTTAATTTCTAACATGACAGATTCCATATCCTTAGTTGTCCAATGGAAATTATCTAACACTTTGTAAGCTTCTGGTTGATCTTCTTTTAGGCCTTGGCGAGCCATTGTGTGAATCGCTTCTTCGCCGCCCATAGTGCCTTTTGGATCGGCTAAATATTTTAAATCATATTTTGCAAACATCCAGTGAGGAGACCAGCCAGTAATAACGATGTCTTCGTTGTTTTTAATTGCTTGTCCTAAGGCGACAGTCATGGCACCTGATGAAGAAGTTTCAACAGACCAATCTTTCAAATTAGGATAAGCTTCTTTAGTTTTCTCTGCTGCTGCAACAACACCAGCCCCAGGTTCAATTCCAGTAATCTTTTTCCCAGCTTGATCAGATAAATCTTCGATAGAATCAACATCCATATAAGAAGGGACGACAATTCCTAGCTTCGCACCTTTAAGGTTTTCACCAAGGTCGTCTAATTTATCTTTATATTGTTTATATTGCTCTGCGTGAGTTCCTGGCAGCCACGCACCAACCATGGCATCTGTTTCACCTTTAGCTACAGATTCCCACATAATTGCGTTATCTAAAGGAGTCGTTTTAACATCATACCCCATATCTTTTAAGACTTCGGCAACCACATGTGTGGAGGCTACTTCGGTATCCCATTCCACATAAGAAAGGGAAATTTGCTTATCATTTGTTGTTGTAAAAATTGAAGCACCAACTAAGCCAGCGACAATTACAACAACCGCTGCAATAATCCCGTATTTTTTCTTTTTAGAGGTGGCACCAGCTGCTTTAGGGGCTGCTTTTTTATTATTTAAATGTTGAGTAAAACGGTCAATGATAATCGCTAAAATAACTAAAGCCACACCATTTACGAAACCGTTCCCGACTTGTGCACGTTGTAAAGCGGAAAGGACGCCACGTCCTAATCCAGGCGCACCAATCATTGAAGCAATAACTACCATTGATAGGGCTAGCATGGTTGTTTGGTTAACACCAGCCATAATCGTGTTTTTGGCTAAAGGTAATTCTAGTTTGAATAATTTTTGCCAGCCAGTACTACCGTAAGAATCAGCTGCTTCAACAAGTTCATTTGGCACTTGTCGAATTCCTAAGTTCGTAAAGCGAACGGTTGGTGGTAAAGCGAAGATAACAGAGGCGAAGACCCCAGGAACCATACCAATTCCGAAGAATGCAACGGCTGGAATCAAGTAAACGAAACCAGGCATTGTTTGCATGAAGTCCAAAATCGGTGTAATAATACTCTTGGCTTTTTCACTTTTCGCCATTAAAATCCCTAGTGGCACACCAATGATAATGGAAATAACACTAGAAAGTAAAACTAACGTAACGGTACTCATTAAATCGTTCCATAAGTTTTGATTATAGATAAACATTAAGCCGATAAACGTGAATAAACTTAAGCCGATTTTTTTATTAGAAATAAAGAAAGCAGCAATCGTTAATAGCACAATCAGCACAAGTGGTGGTACGGCTGTTAGTAATGCAGTAATGTTGTCCATTACACTTTGACCAATTGTTTGTAAAAAGCTGAATAATCCAGCAAATGTTGAAGTTAACCAATCAGTAAAACTTTCAACCCAAGATGCGACAGGTAATTGATACTTATTCATGTTCGTTCACCTCTGTTTCTGCAAGTGCTTCAAGTACGCTACCACGGATGACCACGCCTAATAGTTTGCCGTTATCAGTCACGGCAAGAGGTGTTTGTGCATCATAAATCAGTGGGAAAATATCATTCACTAACATATCTTTGTCGATTGTTTGAATTTCTGAATCCACACATTCTACAAGAGAAGTCCCGTTTTTACGCGCTTCTAAAGCTTTTTCTGCGCGTACAACGCCTTTTAGTTGGCGTTTTTTATCCACGGCAAGTAACATACTCACTTCTTCTTGACGCATCCGTTTTAAAGCAACAGTTGGGCCATCAATTTCAATGTTAGTAGTTAAAGCAGGTACCATAATATTTTGGGCAGTTAAGACTTTTGAACGATCCACATCTTCCACGAAGGTTCGCACATATTCGTTGGCTGGGTTGGTTAAAATTTCTTCTCCAGTCCCAATTTGCATAATTTGACCATCTTTCATCAAGGCAATCCGGTCGCCGATTCGTAAAGCTTCATTCAAATCATGTGTGATGAAGATAATGGTTTTTTTGACATTTTCTTGTAAATCTAATAATTCGTCTTGCATTTCACGACGAATTAACGGATCAAGAGCAGAGAATGCTTCGTCCATTAATAAAATTTCCGGATCGTTAGCCAAGGCACGAGCAAGGCCGACACGTTGTTGCATCCCACCAGATAATTGACTTGGTAATTGGTCTTTAAAAGCAATTAAGCTAGAATTTTCTAAGGCTTTTTCAGCTTTTGCTTGGCGTTCTTCTTTAGGAACACCACGAATTTCTAAACCATATTCCGTATTTTCTAAGATAGTTCGATGGGGGAAAAGACCAAAGTTTTGGAAAACCATGCTCATTTTATTTCGACGTACTTCACGTAATCCTTCTTTATCTAAAGAAGAAATATCTTGTCCATCAATATAAATATTTCCTGAAGTTGGTTCAATCAAACGATTTAATAAACGAATTAATGTTGATTTCCCACTTCCTGATAACCCCATAATAACGAAAATTTCGCCTTCTTCAACTTCGAAATTTACATCATAAACACCGACTGTGGCACCCGTTTTTTCTAAAATTTCTGTTTTGCTTTTGTTGGCACGAATCATTTCAAGTGCCGGTTTGGTTTTCTTACCAAAGATTTTGGTAAGGTGATTTACTTTTACTTTTGGCAAATCATTGTTCCTCCTCAATAAAAAAGTGACTACATCAGACTACTATAAAGTTGTCACTTTGTCAAATTAGATGAAAATCTTTCTGAAAATGAAGAAAAACAGTATTTTAACTAGGTTTTATAGTGGTTTTTTATGAAAAATAGAAATAATAAATAAAAAAAGTGACTATTTACCGCAAGATAAGTAGTCACTTTTTTGTTTAAGGATAAAAGAAATTTTGGACACGTTGTAAGGTTGATTCATCATGTCCAACAAAATAAAGTGTGTCGTTCAACGAAATCTTTGCATATGGACCAGGTGAGACCAGAAGTTCTTCTTTGTGTTTGATGGCGATAATCGTTGCCGAAGTGTTTTGCCAAAAATTCATTTCGCTAATCGTCGCC
Organism: Enterococcus sp. DIV0546; assembly: GCF_051712785.1. NCBI lineage: Bacteria > Bacillati > Bacillota > Bacilli > Lactobacillales > Enterococcaceae > Enterococcus > Enterococcus sp. DIV0546. Next base: position 2,127,993 of record NZ_JBIOPO010000001.1, on the reverse strand, counting down.
TCAAGATAAGCAGCGTCTTCTGTTAAAACTAATGAATAAGGATTCATTGGATTGAAAGAATCAAAACGCTTTGTTTGTTCAACAAGAGTATCTAGAATGCTAGAAAAATGAGTAAGTTCTTCTTTTTGTTTCGCTACGCTATCTAGCAATTCTTCTTTAATTTCAGCAATCGTTTGAACGTCTTGATATTGTGTCACAAAGTCCTGCGCTTTTTCTTTTGATGCCACATAGAAGCCGCTACCGTGTTTGGCTTTAACGATTTCTAAATCAACTAAAACGATAATGGCTTTGCGGGCTGTTTCTGGCGACACTTGGTATTGGTTAGCTAGGGTGGAACGGGCATGGATTTTATCTCCGACATGTAATTTGCCTTCTGCAATTTTTTCCGCAACATCAACGGCGATTTGTTGATATTTGGGCTTCGTTAAACTGATTTTTTTGGAAGCCATAGTGAATCCCTCCGTTAATTGTTATTTTCCATTTCTTCTAATTCTAAACTGAAATTTTCCCATTGCTCAAGTAGTTCATCTTGTTGCTGACGAGCGTCATCTAATTGTTGGTTTAAAGCCAGCAATTCAACATGATTTTCTAGAATGTCTGGTTGACTCATTTGTGCTTCTAATTGTGCAATTGTCGTATCTAACTGAGCAAGATTTTCTTCGACTTGTGTTATTTTTCTCTGCAAAGTACGAAGTAATTTTTGTTGCTCCTTGTTTTGATAAAAGGTATTTTTGGCTGTAACTGGTTCGGGTTTTTTCGCCGCTTCTTCATTAGCTAAGAGGGCAGCGATTTCTTCTTCCTCTTGTTTCTTTTCCAAATAATAATCATAGTCGCCTAAATAAAGTTTGCTGCCTTTTTCAGAAAGCTCAACAACTTTTGTTGCAATTCGATTGATAAAGTAACGGTCATGGGAAACGAAGAGGATGGTTCCTTCATAATCAATCAGCGCATTTTCTAAAACTTCTTTATTATCGATATCCAAGTGGTTGGTTGGCTCATCGAGAATCAAGAAATTGTCACGATCCATCGCTAATTTTGCTAATGCCACACGGGCTTTTTCGCCACCGCTTAATAAAGGAATCGTTTTTTCAACATCATCTCCACTGAAGAGAAAGCCGCCTAAAATACTTCGAATCTCTTTTTCAGGTGTGGTTGGGTGTTCATCCCATAATTCCGCTAAGACCGTTTTATTGCCATGTAAATTGGCTTGCTCTTGGTCATAGTAACCTACAGAAACATTGGTGCCAAAAGTTTTACTTCCTTTAATGAAAGGAATGCGGTCAATAATTGATTTCAAGAGAGTGGATTTACCAATTCCGTTCGGTCCGACTAAGGCAATGGCTTCTTTGCGACGAATATCCAAGTGAATAGGTTCGGATAAAATATGTTCTGGGTCGTAACCAATGGCGGCATCTTCGACTTGTAAAACAACATTTCCCGAGACTTTTTCACTATCGAAAAGAAAATGCGCCGATTTTTCATCTCCTTGAGGTCGGTCTAAACGGTCCATTTTTTCTAATACTTTTCGGCGACTTTGTGCACGTTTTGTTGTAGATGCACGAACCAGATTTTTGGCAACGAAATCTTCTAACTTATTGATTTCTTCTTGTTGCTTTTCATACGCTTTCCATTCACTGGCTAATTGTTCTGCTTTTAACTCTAAGTATTTGGAATAGTTTCCTTTGTAGTGAGTCATTTTTTTGCGACTCAGTTCATAAACTTCATTAACTACCTTATCTAAAAAATAACGATCGTGGGAAACAATCAATAGGGCGCCGGCATAGCTTGGCAAATAAGATTCCAGCCAAGAAAGCGTCTCGATATCTAAGTGGTTTGTAGGCTCGTCCAGAATTAAAATATCTGGTTTTTGTAAAAGCATTCTCGCTAATGCAAGCCGGGTTTTTTGACCACCAGATAAGGTTTGAATATCTTTCGTGTAAAAGGATTCATCAAAGCCAAAGCCGTGAAGGACTGAGCGAATTTCATTTTCATAGCCGTAGCCATTTTTTTCAGAAAACGTATGTTGCAATTGATCGTACTCTTTTAAAATTCCTTCATAAACGGAAGTGGTTGGCTCCATTTCACTAATTTTGGTTTCTAATTCTCGCATACGCTGTTCCATTTCTAGGATGTCAGCAAAGGCTTTTGTCATTTCTTCCCAAACGGTTTTATCTGATTCTAAGCCGGTATTTTGAGCTAAATAACCTAACGTAGCAGTTTTATTTTTGGCAATGGTTCCGCTATCGGGAGCATCAATGCCTGCAATGATTTTTAAAAAAGTCGATTTTCCAGCACCATTACGACCAACTAAGGCAATCCGACTTTTTGTTGCAATTTCTAAATGTATGTTTTCAAACAATGTTTCCGAGCCAAAATGCCGGGCAACTTGATTTGCTTGTAATAAAATCATCAGTAGTCCTCATTTCTAAATTCATTGCCCTTAGTGTAGCATAAAATCTGCTAAAATAGCACGTATCAAAAAATGCTTTGTGAAGGTTTATACCTTTTATCACAAACTTTTGAAGAAAAATGCTATTTTTGAGCCATAGAATTGCTTTTTATTGTGAAAAACTGCTATTATGTTAATGGATAAGATTTAAGTGAAAGTATTGGAGGTCCAATTGTGAAAGATCAAGTTATTCCAAAAGCAACGGCGCGACGCCTTCCTTTATATTATCGCTACTTAAGAATGTTACATGATACAGGAAAAAATAAAGTCTCATCAACTGAATTAAGTGAAGCGGTACAAGTAGACAGTGCGACTATTCGTCGTGACTTTTCATATTTTGGTGAATTAGGTAAACGTGGGTACGGCTATGATGTTGAAAACTTAATGAACTTTTTTGCAAAAACGTTGAATGAAGATGAGTTAACCAATGTCGCATTAATCGGGGTTGGTAATTTAGGAAGTGCTTTATTAAAGTACAAATTCCATCAAAGCAACAGTATTCGTGTAAGTTGCGCATTTGATGTGAATGAAGATATTGTGGGACGCATTGTTGACGGTATTCCGGTTTATCCAATGGAAGATATGATGGAACAAATCCGTGTTCAACAAATCGAAGTAGCTATTTTAACTATTCCAGCTCGCAAAGCACAAGAAGTTGTGAACAAACTTGCCGAAGCAGGGGTTAAAGGAATTCTAAACTTTACGGCTGCGCGTTTAGTAGCGCCACCTGAAGTATTAATTCAAAATGTTGACTTAACCAACGAATTACAAACATTAATTTATTTCTTACATCATGACAACGAATTGATTGACGAAGAAGAATAAGAAAAAAAGGGCCTAGTCGTTTAGACAAAGGCCCTTTTCTTATTGAATTGCACCATTATGCAAAAGTAGTTGAACAATAATCACAATCGTATTCATGCCGCAATGGGCAATAATTGAGGTCCAAATTTTTCCAGTTTGCTTGTACAAAAGAGCAAAGAAAAATCCCATAAAGAAATAAACAAAAAAGTGACCATCGGCATGTGCGAGTGAAAAAATCGCCGAACTAACAGTAGCCGCAATCCAGAAATTTGTAAAAGGCTGGATTAAATGGATAAATGCATAACGAAAGACAAATTCTTCCATAATCGGACCACCGATAGTAGTTGCCAAAATAAATAAAGGATTTGCCAAAATCACCGCCACAATAGCTTGCGTATTTTGAGAAGTAGCTTGTTCTCCTGTGATGGCTACTTCAATGGCGAAAGTAACGCCTTGAATCAGCATGGCAATGAAAATCCCACTAACACCTAGTAAAAAAATAAAAATAGGTGATTTCAAGGTTGCGGTTTCCTCTAAAGGAGAAGGTTCTGTGGTTTTTAAAAAGATGCCAATCATTACAAGGGCGCCAATAATGTAGAGAGCAGTTGTCACATTAATCGCTGCATTGGGGGAAATACCCGAAAAAAGTAACGGCCCGAAAAAAGCGATAATGTATGTGACTAAAATAAATAAACTTGATTTTCTTAAGGTCATGGTTAATCCTTTCTATAATTATTTTTTACGATTATTGCGATATCCTAATAAAAGAAAAACGAATAAGAAAAAGAAAAGAGATTCCCAAAGTGTCGAAACAATTCCTTCTGTGACACTGAAAACAAGATTTCCTAAATTCGCTATCACAAAATAAACGAATGTTGCTATTAGTGCTGTAAGTAAACGTTGTTTCATTTTATTCGCCTCCAATCGTAGTCAACTTATTTTACCATGAATTAAAGGATTGGAAAAACATTCCATGAAAAAAGAATACGCAATAAAAAATGCGTATCTTATAATTGACAAGAAAAAGAGAGAAAAGACTTGCATTTTTAGAGTGAAATGAGTATTATAAATAGTGTGAGTTAGCACTCTTGTGTATCGAGTGCTAAAATAAGCGAAAACTTTTTATTTGGAGGGATTTATTGTGTTAAAACCATTAGGCGATCGCGTCGTAATTAGAGTCGCGAAAGAAGAAGAAAAAACTGTTGGAGGAATTGTTCTTGCATCCGTTGCAAAAGAAAAACCACAAACAGGTGAAGTTATCGCAGTAGGTGAAGGTCGTGTGCTTGAAAATGGCACAAAAGTTCCGATGGAAGTAAAAATTGGTGACACAGTAATGTTTGAAAAATATTCAGGAACAGAAGTGAAATACGAAGGCGTAGAATACTTAATTGTATCAGCCAAAGACATTATTGCCACTGTTGAATAATAAACAACTTTTACAGAATAATATAATAGAAGAAAAAAATTATGAGGTGAAGAAATCATGGCAAAAGAGATTAAATTTGCAGAAGATGCACGTGCAGCAATGCTACGCGGAGTAGATGTATTAGCAGATACAGTGAAAGTGACATTAGGCCCTAAAGGTCGTAACGTTGTTTTAGAAAAATCATTTGGTTCACCATTGATTACTAACGATGGAGTAACAATTGCTAAGGAAATTGAATTAGAAGATCATTTTGAAAACATGGGCGCAAAATTAGTTTCAGAAGTTGCTTCTAAAACGAATGATATTGCTGGTGACGGAACAACAACAGCGACTGTTTTGACACAAGCCATTGTTCGTGAAGGCTTAAAAAACGTAACTGCTGGAGCTAACCCATTAGGTATTCGTCGTGGGATTGAATTAGCAACAAAAACAGCAGTAGAAGAATTACACAATATTTCATCTGTAGTTGATTCAAAAGAAGCGATTGCACAAGTCGCTGCTGTTTCATCAGGTTCTGAAAAAGTCGGCCAATTAATTGCCGATGCAATGGAAAAAGTTGGTAACGACGGCGTAATTACCATTGAAGAATCAAAAGGGATTGAAACAGAATTAGATGTGGTTGAAGGAATGCAATTCGACCGCGGTTATTTATCTCAATACATGGTTACTGACAACGATAAAATGGAAGCTGTTTTAGAAAATCCATATATCTTAATTACCGACAAAAAAATCTCAAATATTCAAGATATCTTACCTTTATTAGAACAAATTCTACAACAAAGCCGTCCACTATTGATCATTGCGGATGATGTTGATGGAGAAGCTCTACCAACATTAGTATTGAACAAAATCCGTGGTACATTTAATGTTGTCGCAGTAAAAGCGCCAGGATTTGGTGACCGCCGCAAAGCGATGCTTGAAGATATTGCTATTTTAACAGGTGGTACAGTAATCACTGACGACTTAGGGTTAGAGTTAAAAGACACAACCATTGAAAACTTAGGAAATGCTAGCAAAGTAGTTGTCGACAAAGATAACACAACAATTGTTGAAGGTGCTGGTTCAAAAGAAGCCATTGATGCCCGCGTTCATTTAATTAAAAACCAAATCGGCGAAACAACGTCTGATTTTGATCGTGAAAAATTACAAGAACGTTTAGCTAAATTAGCTGGCGGGGTTGCTGTCGTTAAAGTCGGTGCTGCAACTGAAACAGAATTAAAAGAATTAAAATTACGAATTGAAGATGCGTTAAACGCAACACGTGCCGCTGTAGAAGAAGGCATGGTTTCAGGTGGTGGTACCGCACTTGTCAATGTAATTGGTAAAGTCGCTGCGTTGGAAGCTGAAGGCGATGTGGCAACAGGGATCAAGATTGTCGTTCGTGCATTAGAAGAACCAATCCGTCAAATCGCTGAAAATGCTGGTTATGAAGGATCAGTGATTGTTGACAAACTAAAAAATGTTGACTTAGGTATCGGATTCAATGCAGCTAACGGTGAATGGGTAAACATGGTTGAAGCCGGTATTGTTGACCCAACAAAAGTAACTCGTTCTGCCTTACAAAATGCAGCTTCTGTGTCAGCTTTATTATTAACAACCGAAGCAGTTGTTGCAGACAAACCAGAACCAGCTGCACCAGCTCCTATGATGGATCCATCAATGGGCATGGGCGGTATGATGTAAAAATAAAAAAGTATTCTAAAAGCTTACGATTGAAAAATCGTAAGCTTTTTTTTACATAAAGAATAAATAATCTAAATAATATCTTTGCTTATGGTATTTTCTCAAATATTTACTCAATTAACAAAAAAGATGATAATTTAAAGGCTTCGTTTTAGCTAGACAGCCTTGTTTTTATTCGATAAAATTTAGTAATAACAATCATTTTTTGAAAACTAGTAGTTGGTAATTTTTATTTATTAATAGAATATAAATAAAAATTATTATATTTTGAAGGGGAATATTAGGAAGATTGAGGTGGAAAAATGGAAAAATATACAATTGGTGTCGTTCCTTTGACAATTGAAACAAAAGAATGCTGTCAAAATTGGTTTGTTAGTAATCAAGTAGAATGTCAGATCATCCAAGGAACAAATATACTTCTTCATTTGCACCATATTGATGGATTAGTGATTGAAGTTACTGACCACCAGCAAGTAAATACTTGTTGTGAGTTATTAATGACGATTCGCAAGCAGTCAGATTTACCGATTTGGTTATTTTATCGGACAGAAGTAATTAGTAAAGTCAATCGAATTATTTATTTACAATTAGGTGCAGATGGCGTTTTTGATCATTCTTATGATCGTCAAGAATGCATGTTAAGCATGAGTAATTTATTGCAACGTGTAAAAAGACGTTTTTATCCTAAATTAGCTATTGCAAACGAGGAACAAACAGTTACTAAGAATCTTTCTGAGAGATTGTATTTAATTGCGCCAAATTTGAGTGTTTGCTTGGGAAGTGGAGAAGAAATTCTTTTAACAAAATTGGAATTTTTCACAATAGAGTATTTATACAAACACGCAGGACAAACAATTACATATGAAGAACTCTACAAAAATGTCTGGAAAGATACTGCGAATGAACGAAAATATCGTGTCGCTAATGTGATTTTCCATTTGCGCAAAAAAATTGAACAAGATGTGAACAAACCACAATATATCAAAACAATTCGTTCAAAAGGCTATATGTTAACGGTGTAAAAGGTACGAAGGGGGAGAAAAAGATGTGGCAATTTTTGACTAAAAACAATGAAGATGAGGAGTATGAGAAGATGCCGGATTTTGAAAATGAACAATCGATGAAAGCACAACCAAAGGTAACAGAGGAAGCAAGCTTTGATGACGAGGTTGTTTATGCAAAAGAGCAAGCCGCAAAAGTAAAACAGGTCCAGCAACAAGTGCCGACTGAACTGTCGGAAGAATCGTTTTCTTTTGCTGAAAAACTAGAAGAAGAAAATCAACTATATCAGCAATCCATAAAAAAACTAACGGAGCAATTATTAATGCAAACCAATGAAGTGGAAGCATTACAAAAACAAGTAGTCGAAAAAGATGTTCAACTTAAAGATGTTAAAGAAACGTTAAGTGATAAAGAAGCAACTATCACTTCTTTACAGAAAAAATTGTCTGAAGCAAAGATACAACAGAAACAGACTAGCGAAGAGAACTTAGACACAGCCGTTACGCTTTCTCAAAAAGAAATTGGCGAAGTCTTATTAGAAGCCAAACGTCAAGCAAAAGAAACAATTGCCCAAGCTAACCAACAAGTTGCAACAGTTCATGAAGAGATGGAACAACGTTTAGCAACTTTAACACGTATGAAGCAAGTGGCAAGAGAGTACCAAGCTTATTGTGAACAAATTCTAACCATCAAGAATGAATCAACAGGAATGTACCAACAGATAGAGCAATTATTAGCAGAAATAAAGAGGTAAATAAAGGAGAAATGGATGAAAAAAAGAAAGGCAAGATATTTGAAGTTGGTATGTCTTGGAGTCTTAGGGACTTATGCGGGAGCCAGTTATTACAATTCGGAACCATTAATCGCTCAAGAGGAGACCGAAACGAGTCACGAAAGCCGACAGCTAGTGCTGGAAGAAAAAAGAGCGGACCAAGTCAATCAAGACCAAGGAACCCTTACTTCTTCAACGCTGAACGAAACAGTAATAAGTTCGTCTGAACAACAAGAAAGTTCAATACAAAATGACAGAGGTGACCATCAGGAAAATAATGTGGAACCTTCAGAATCTGAAAATAGTTCACCGCCACAAGAAAAGCCAATTGCTAGTACTAAACTAACCGAATCGTTACAAAATGAGCAACCAGTATCTGAAGAGCGTAAAGCGCTCACTGAGAAGTCACCTCATAATCAGGAACCACAAAATTCTACGTTAACTGAAAAGACCAAAGAGCCGTTGGCACATTCAGAGATAGACAATAGTCAAGAAAAGGAAAAGCAAGCAGGAATTCAACAACAAGCCGAGGCAAATTTTGTTGTCCAAGAGAATGCTTCTACTTCTGAGTTTATTATAAAAATTGGTGAAGAAGCACGAGTTATTGGTCAGCGACATGATCTATACGCTTCTGTCATGATAGCTCAAGCTATTTTAGAGAGCGGCTCGGGCAATAGTGCGTTAGCGGCGCCGCCTAATTATAATTTGTTTGGCATTAAAGGCGCTTATCAAGGTCAAAGTGTCAGCTTTCCCACACAAGAAGATGATGGTAAAGGGAAGATGACCACCATTCATGCCGATTTTCGTCAGTATCCATCCTATAAAGAGTCATTAACAGACTATAGTAAATTAATCATCAATGGGCTGGCGGGTAATCCAACGTTTTATCACGGCATTTTGAAAGCAAACACGACGAATTATCAGCAGGCAACAAAATTTTTAACAGGTCGTTATGCAACGGATACATATTACGATAAAAAATTAAACGCGTTGATTGAAACCTATCAATTAACTGAATACGATCAAGAAAAGAAGAAACCAGTAGTGACTAATTTGGCAGAAGAAAAGAAACCTTCGTTTGATAAGGAAGCAGTCAAAGAACAGCTAAAAAAAGAAGCAGTCGTCTATGAAGTAAGCAAAGGAGATTCTCTCGCCACCATTAGCCAGACGTTTGGTGTGTCAGCAACAGCCATTTTAAAACAAAATTCAAAGACTCAAGAAATGTTTTATATTGGCCAAAAGATTACGATTCCTCAGCAAACAGCGGCGACTTCTCTAGAACCGAAAGAACAAGCGTTACTTCAATCACTAATAATCAGTAAATCGGTGACTAATGCTTTGAAGACAGCAGAGCAATCAAATGGTAAAGCGAATGACTCAAAAACAGAGTCTACTGAGTATTATGAAGTAAAAAGAGGAGAGACACTCGCAAAAATTGCTAAAAAAACGGGCTATTCCTTAACCGCCCTCAAGCAGGCAAATGACTTAACGTATTCTGTATTAACCGAAGGACAAACGATAGCACTTCCTAAGCTAAAGGACTAATGCTGATTTAACTTATCGGTCGATGGAGTCAATATATTATTAGAGTAAGAGTAGAGCGTAAGTTCATTCATGGATGAACTTATCCTCTACTCTTATTATGTTTTTCATAAATACTTAATAAATAGTAAAATTAGCAAGAGAATTGTGTCTTTACACAAAATAGATAGGTTTTCTTGCCGAAGTTTGATAAAATGATTAGTTGAAAGGATGCGTGAAAATTGAAAGAATTATTTCGTAAATACCGAGAAGTACTGGCTTATTTATTTTTTGGTGGTGCAACGACTGTCGTCAACTTAGTTGTATTTTTTGTTTGTCAAAATGTGTTAGGGCTGGATTACAAGATAAGTAACACAATTAGTTGGTTTTTATCTGTTCTATTTGCCTTTTTCACGAATAAATATTGGGTATTCGCAAGTAAGCATGAAAGCATAGCTGGTTTTTTTAAAGAAATGGGCTTATTTTATTGGTACCGAATTTTATCTTTTGTGGCTGATATGGGTTTAATGATTCTCCTAATTGATGGCATTCATTTTTCATCGTTTTGGGCGAAAATGATTACACAAGTTGTAGTAGTGATTTTAAATTATTTCTTCAGTAAATTTTTCATTTTTAAAGAAAAAGAGGTCTAAGCAGATTTTAGGCTAAAAAAAATTTTTTTGTTATAATATAAACAAGTTTTTAATACAAAGAATAGAGGTAGAAAACGATGAACTATACATATGCAGATGATAGTTTGACATTGCATACAGATATGTATCAAATCAATATGATGCAAACATACTGGGAATTAGGGAGAGCAGATTTACATGCTGTTTTTGAATGTTACTTTAGAGAGATGCCCTTTAATCATGGCTACGCAATTTTTGCAGGTTTAGAACGTTTAGTCAATTATCTCGAAAATTTAACGTTTACAGAATCTGATATTGCATATCTCCGAGAAGTTGAAGAATATCCAGAAGATTTCTTGACGTATTTAGCAAATTTTGAATTTAAATGTACTGTACGCTCTGCTTTAGAAGGGGATTTGGTTTTTAATAACGAACCGTTAATTCAAATTGAAGGTCCTTTGGCACAATGTCAATTGGTAGAAACTGCCTTGCTAAATATGGTGAATTTCCAAACATTAATTGCGACAAAAGCGGCTCGAATTAAATCCGTGATAGGCGATGATCCTTTATTGGAATTTGGAACACGCCGGGCACAAGAATTAGATGCTGCCATTTGGGGCACAAGAGCCGCCTATATTGGTGGGGCGGACGCGACAAGTAATGTTCGTGCTGGTAAAATTTTTGGTATTCCGGTTAGTGGGACCCATGCCCATTCATTGGTTCAGTCGTATGGAAATGATTATGAAGCATTCATGGCGTATGCCAAAACACATCGGGATTGCGTTTTCCTTGTTGATACGTATGATACTTTGAAAGCGGGAGTGCCAAGCGCAATTCGAGTAGCTCGAGAAATGGGGGATAAAATTAATTTCCTAGGTGTGCGGATTGATAGTGGCGATATGGCTTATATTTCTAAACGAGTTCGTGAACAACTGGACGAAGCTGGCTTTACTGAAGCAAAAATTTATGCATCGAATGATTTAGATGAAAATACGATTTTGAATCTAAAAATGCAAAAATCAAAAATTGATGTATGGGGCGTGGGTACCAAGCTGATTACCGCCTATGATCAACCGGCTTTAGGAGCGGTGTTTAAATTAGTTTCAATTGAAGGTGAAGATGGTCAAATGAAAGATACCATTAAACTATCTAGCAATGCTGAAAAAGTGACAACACCAGGAAAAAAACAAGTCTGGCGCATTACACGTAAATCTGATAAAAAGTCAGAAGGGGACTATGTGACACTTTGGAATGAAGATCCTCGCCAAGAAGAAGAAATTTATATGTTCCATCCCGTTCATACCTTTATTAATAAGTATGTCCGTGATTTTGAAGCACGGCCAGTACTCCAGGATATTTTCGTTGAAGGAAAACGTGTGTACGAATTACCAACTTTAGATGAAATTAAACAATATGCAAAAGAAAATTTAGATTCACTTTGGGAAGAATACAAGCGGGACTTGAATCCGCAGAAATATCCAGTGGACCTTTCAACAGATTGTTGGAACCACAAAATGAATTTATTGGAAAAAGTGCGTAAAGACGTTAAACATTTAACGGAAACGGTGAATAAGGAGGCCTAGAAATGACAACACTTCAAGAAAAAATCATTCAAGAGTTAGGTGTTTTACCGACAATTGATCCAAAAGAAGAAGTTCGTAAAAGTATTGATTTTCTGAAAGCTTATTTAACTAAACATCCTTTTTTAAAAACCTTTGTCTTGGGAATTAGTGGCGGACAAGATTCAACATTAGCTGGGCGCTTAGCACAATTAGCGATGACTGAAATGCGCGAAGAAACAGGAGATATGTCGTATCAATTTATTGCGATTCGCCTTCCATACGGTGAGCAAGCAGATGAAGCTGATGCACAAGCCGCGCTAGCCTTTATCCAGCCAGATGTTTCTTTACGAGTGGATATTAAACCAGCAGTGGATGCAATGGTTGGTTCGCTAGAAAACGCTGGTGTTCAAATTAACGATTTTAATAAAGGGAACATGAAAGCACGTCAACGTATGATTACACAATATGCAGTAGCTGGCGAAAATGCTGGCGCAGTAATTGGCACAGACCACGCAGCCGAAAATGTGACAGCTTTCTTCACCAAATATGGCGATGGCGGAGCGGATATTTTACCGTTATTTCGTTTAAATAAGCGCCAAGGAAAAGCTTTGCTGAAAGAACTTGGGGCACCAGAAGCCTTGTATCTAAAAATACCAACAGCTGATCTAGAAGATGACAAACCGTTAGTTGCAGATGAAGTTGCCTTAGGTGTCACGTATGATGCCATTGATGACTATTTGGAAGGCAAAAAAGTCTCGGAAACAGATCAACAAACAATTGAAAACTGGTATAAAAAAGGACAACACAAACGGCATTTACCCATTACAATTTTTGATGATTTTTGGAAATAAAAACACAGACCATCGGCGAATGAACGATGGTCTGTGTTTTTTTTACATAACTACTTTTCAGAAAGTAAACGTTGCTACAGCAACTATCCTATGATAATGAAAGTCGTTTTCATTTAGGCGTTTTCACTTTCTTTTTCAAAACAGAAAAGGTACGCTCAATAATGTAAAGTGAATGATGGGAGAGAAAAAGAGATGAAGCATGTAACAAAATTGGGGATTACAATTATAACAGGAGTTTTGGCATTATTATTTGAATTTATTTTACATCAGCCGAATTGGGCGTATGGCATTATTTTAATAACAGGTTCTGTAATGGCGTTAATGATGTTCTGGGAAATGATTCAAACCTTACGTGAAGGAAAATATGGTGTCGATATTTTAGCGATTACCGCTATCGTTGCAACCTTAGCTGTGGGAGAATACTGGGCCAGTTTGATGATTTTAATTATGTTGACTGGTGGTGATTCATTAGAAGACTATGCCGCTGGAAAAGCTAACCAAGAGCTGAAGTCATTATTGGATAACTCGCCACAAAAAGCTCATCGCTTGAATGGCGAAAATTTAGAAGATGTTTCTGTTGAGGAAATCAATGTTGGCGATGAATTAGTAGTAAAACCAGGGGAACTAGTTCCAGTTGATGGCTTGGTAAAAACCGGGACATCAACAGTCGATGAATCTTCATTAACAGGAGAATCAAAACCAATTGAAAAAAATCCTGGGGATGAATTAATGTCGGGTTCCGTGAATGGTGATGGCTCTTTGAAAATGGTTGCTGAAAAAACTGTAGCCGACAGTCAATATCAAACGATTGTGAACTTAGTGAAAGAATCTGCGGCGCGTCCAGCTCATTTTGTACGTTTAGCAGACCGCTATGCGGTACCTTTTACACTAATTGCCTACTTAATTGCAGGTGTTGCTTGGTTTGTTTCAAAAAGTCCGACACGTTTTGCGGAAGTCTTAGTGGTTGCTTCGCCGTGTCCTTTAATTCTATCTGCTCCAATTGCTTTAGTGGCAGGGATGGGTCGTTCAAGTCGTCATGGGGTCGTTATTAAATCGGGAACGATGGTCGAAAAATTAGCTTCTGCAAAAACGATTGCGTTTGATAAAACAGGCACGATTACGCAAGGACAACTTTCTGTTGATCAAGTCCAACCAATCAATGCTGAAATAACTGCTGCTGAATTAGTGGGATTGGCAGCAAGCGTGGAACAAGAATCAAGTCACATTTTAGCTAGATCAATTGTTGCTTATGCCAGAAAGCAAGATGTCCCATTAAAAAATATTACAGATCTAGCGGAAGTTTCTGGTGCTGGCGTGAAGGCATTTGTGGATGGTGCTGAGATACGGGTAGGTAAAAAGAATTTTGTGACACAAGAGTCTCAAACAACTGAAAAAATTGATAAAACGACCATTCATATTTCACGTAATGGCACATATTTAGGCCGAATTACTTTTACAGACACAGTACGACCAGAAGCAAAAGAGACTATGGAAAAATTACACCAATTACATCTTCAACGAATTTTAATGCTGACGGGGGATCAAGAATCCGTCGCAGAAACGATTGCTGCAGAAGTAGGAATTACCGAAGTACATGGGGAATGTTTACCACAAGATAAGTTAACTATTCTAAAAGAATTGCCCAAAGAAAACCATCCAGTCATCATGGTAGGGGATGGTGTAAATGATGCACCTTCGCTTGCTGCTGCAGACGTAGGTATTGCTATGGGCGCTCATGGAGCTACTGCGGCTAGTGAAACTGCTGACGTTGTTATTTTAAAAGATGACTTAAGTAAAGTCAGCCAAGCGGTCGAAATTGCCCAAGATACCATGAAAATTGCCAAACAATCTGTATTAATCGGAATTTTTATCTGCGTTTTACTAATGCTAATTGCTAGTACTGGAATCATTCCGGCGCTAATCGGGGCTATGCTACAAGAAGTTGTGGACACTGTGTCAATCTTATCTGCTTTGCGTGCTCGTCGAATTGGCAAGTAAGGTGGAACAATTAATTGCCTGAATGTCCAGCTTAGTGGTAAAATAAAGGTACGTTTTTAATATTAATAAGTTACAGGGGAGAGATTGTGCAATGAAAGGAAACCAAATAGATGGGCAACCAGTCACGGAAGAACAACTATTAAAAGAAGGTTACCGTAAATATACTGGGGAAGGAATTGATATCTTTTATAATAAAGATATTTGTGAACATATTGGTAATTGTGTTCGCGGAAATCCAGAAGTCTTTGAAGTTGGTCGGAAACCATGGATTATTCCAGATAACGGAAGTGTTGAAAATGACATGATTGTGGTAGATTCATGTCCAAGTGGTGCTCTAAAATATATTCGGAAAGCAGGGAACGAATATGCAAATTAAAGAAGAAAACAATCGTTTTGCTCTATATAACGATGAAAACCAAGAAATTGGTGAAATGACTTGGTCAGATGCTGGCGAAAGCATGATGATTATTGACCATACGTTTGTTGATCCAACTTATCGTGGACAAAAATTAGCTGAAAAACTTGTTTTAGCCGGTGTTGAAAAAG
Organism: Enterococcus sp. DIV0546; assembly: GCF_051712785.1. NCBI lineage: Bacteria > Bacillati > Bacillota > Bacilli > Lactobacillales > Enterococcaceae > Enterococcus > Enterococcus sp. DIV0546. Next base: position 2,112,747 of record NZ_JBIOPO010000001.1, on the reverse strand, counting down.
CGAGAAAAGAGCATAAAAAAATTATTCCGCTATGTCCATTTGCCAAAAAAGAATTTGATACTAAACCTGAATACGGAGACGTATTGAGAAAATAAAGAAGAAACTAGCAACAGCCGCAAGTAGAAATCTGATTCCTACTTGCGGCTGTTGCTATTAGAGACAAATAGGGAAAGACATTAAATTTCACTGGTGTTTACAGATAAAATATGCTACATTAAAGTAGATGAATTTCGCATATTTGTATAAAAAGGAGAATTAACGCATGTATAATCTAATCTTAACGTTGGTCATCATCTTATCTGTTTTAATCGTCATTACTGTTATGATGCAACCAAGCAAACAAAACAGTGCAGCAAGTGCCTTCACTGGCGGTGCAGATAAATTATTTGGGAAGCAAAAAGCGCGCGGTTTTGAAGCTGTTATGCAACGCTCAACAGCAGTTCTTGGCGCAATTTGGATGATTTTATTATTTGTTTTGGCGTTCTTATCTTCAAAATAAGTACGTAATCTTTTAAAATGACAAGTTTAGAACAGAGAGATGAGTGCGGACACTTATTTTTCTGTTCTTTTTCTTTCTGAAAAAGTCTTTGAAACTTATCATTTCGGAAGGTTTTCTTTTGAGAATATGATAGAATGAAGCTGAGGTGAGCGAAGTGGCAAAAAAAATCAATTTACCGAAGCCGTTATTTTCAGAAAAAGGAAAACGGGCGGTCCTTTTATTACATGCTTATTCTGGCAGCAGTAATGATGTACGGATGTTAAGCAGACGTTTAGAAAAAGAAAATTATACTGTCTATTCGCCTAATTTTTCAGGACATGGCACGCTAGTTCCTGAAGATATTTTAGATCAAACAACGGAACAATGGTGGCAAGATACACAAGAAGCAGTCGCTTTTTTGAGAGAAAGAGGCTACCAAGAAATTGCCATTTTTGGTTTATCAATGGGCGGGATTTTCAGTATGCATGCATTAACGGAACAATTAACAGGATTAATTGGTGGTGGATTTTTCTGTTCACCTATCTACCCTGTCGAAAATAAAGTCCCAGAAAATTTCGTATTATACGCAGAAAATGTGATGAAAATCGCAGAAGTTCCTGCAGAGGAACAACAAAGCCGGTTGCAATCGATTGAGCAACGAGTCAAACAACAATTAGGAGCGATTGAAACGATTGCTAGTCAGACGGCTGACAAACTAAACAAAATCCACGCACCTCTTTTCTTAGCGCAAGCTGGCAAAGATGAAATGATTGAGCCAATGGGCGTCTATCAAACGGCCCAAGCGCTAACACAAGCACGTGTGACCTTACAATGGTACCCAAACAGCGGACATGTCATTACGGTGAGTGGAGAACACAAACAATTAGAGCAAGATGTGGTGCAATTTTTAGCAACACTACCTTGGAATGAGGAGAAATAATGACAAAACAAACAATTAAAGAGCAAATTTTACATTTCATGGAAAGCCAAAAAAAGAAAAGCTTTTCAATGGAAGAAATTGCACAAGGCTTGAATTTAGAAAAAAGTTCAGATTTTAAAATTTTAGTGCAAACCATTGCACAAATGGAACGAGAAAAGTCAGTTAGTTTCAACAAAAAAGGCAAAGTCCTGTTACCAATGAAAGACTTATTAATAGAAGGAACGTTTCGTGCAAATGAACGAGGCTTTGGTTTCGTGACCATCGATCCTGAAGAACCAGATGTTTACATTCCTAAAGAGGCAACGAACTTTGCAATGGATGGGGACACGGTTTTAATCGACGTGATCCAACATGCGGATCCTTTTTCAGATCGCGGCGCAGAAGGTAAAGTCAAAGAAATTAAAGAGCGAGCAGTGAGCCAAGTTGTCGGAGAATTTGTGGCATATAGTGAAGAAGAAATGGCAGAAATGGGACTGTATGGCTACATGATTCCCAAAGATAAGAAATTGAATCAGTATACTGTATCAATTGCACCTGAAGGGATTAAGCCAGTAGATGGTAGTATTGTCATTGCTGAAATTACCTATTATCCAGATCAAGAATATCCAACAAGTATGGAAGGACTAGTCAAACAAGTGATTGGTCATAAAAATGATCCAGGAATGGATATTTTATCAATCGTGGTGGCTCATGGAATTCCCACAGCATTTCCTGATGAAGTTTTGGCTGAAGCGGACCAAGTACCAGAAACTATTGCAGAAAGCGATTTAGTCGGTCGTCGGGATTTACGTGATCAGTTGATTGTGACGATTGATGGAGAAGATGCGAAAGATTTAGATGATGCAGTAACGGTACAAAAGTTAGCAAATGGCAATTTCTTTTTAGGGGTGCATATTGCAGATGTTTCTTATTATGTAACTGAAGGAAGCCAATTGGATATGGAAGCGTATGAACGTGGCACAAGTGTCTATTTGACTGACCGAGTTGTGCCAATGATTCCGCAGCGATTATCAAATGGGATTTGTTCGCTAAACCCACATGTTCCACGTTTAACCATGAGTTGTGAGATGGAAATTACACCAGAAGGAGAAGTTATTTCGCATGAAATTTTCCAAAGTGTAATCCAAACAACGGAGCGAATGACCTATACAGCAGTCAATGAAATTTTAGAAGAGCAAAAACCTGAAACGTTAGAACGCTACAAAGAGCTAGTTCCCATGTTTAAAGAGATGGGCGAGCTGCACCATATATTAGAAGAGATGCGTATGCGCCGTGGTGCGATTTCTTTTGAAGATCGTGAAGCCAAAGTCCTAGTTGATGAAAATGGTCATCCCCAAGATATTCTTTTACGCACGCGTGGCGTGGGTGAACGATTAATTGAATCCTTTATGTTGGCAGCGAATGAAACTGTGGCACGTCATTATCATGACTTAAAACTGCCATTTATTTATCGGATTCATGAACAACCAAAAGAAGAAAAAATGCAACGTTTCTTTGATTTTGCTGCAGTACTTGGCATTCTTGTTAAAGGAACAAAAGAAAACATTTCACCGAAAGATTTACAAAAAGTTTTAGAGCAAGTTGAAAATAAGCCGGAAGAAGTGGTTATCAATACGATGTTGCTAAGAAGTATGCAACAAGCGAAATACTCAGAAGACAACTACGGACACTATGGGTTGGCTGCTGAATATTATACGCATTTTACTTCACCAATACGTCGTTATCCAGATTTAATTGTGCATCGTTTGATTCGCAGCTATAGCCAAGATCAATCTGAAAAAAATCAAGAAAAATGGAACGAAGCATTACCAGAAATTGCCAATCATAGTTCAAGTATGGAACGTCGCGCAGTTGATGCAGAGCGTGAAGTGGACGCCATGAAGAAAGCCGAATTTATGGTAGATAAAGTGGGAGAAACGTATGACGGGATCATCAGCTCAGTCACAAAATTTGGTATCTTTGTGGAACTGCCTAATACAATAGAAGGCTTAATTCACGTGAACAACTTAAAACAAGATTATTTCCATTTTATTGAAAATCATATGGCGTTAGTTGGTGAACGGACGGGAATGACTTTGAAAATTGGTCAGAAAGTTCAAATCCGTGTTGAAAAAGCTGATCCAGAAACAAGAGAAGTTGATTTTGAATTGATTTCAGCTGAGGAAGTCGCACCAGTCGAAGGACCAAAAGGACGTAAAAAAGGTAAAGCCAATTCTTCAACTCGTTCAAATAATCAACGAAGAAATAAAAAAGATGAATCATTTGATGGTAAGAAAAATAAGAAAAAAGGCAAAGGCAAAAAACAACCTTTTTATAAAGAAGCAATGAAACAAAAAAATAAAAAAGGGAAAAAGAAGAAGTAGAGGAGGTCGCTTATGCCAAAAGGGGAAGGAAAATTAATCGCACAAAACCGCAAAGCTAGACATGATTATTCAATTATCGATACGGTTGAAGCAGGTCTTGTTTTACAAGGAACAGAAATCAAATCTATTCGTAATGGTCGTATCAATTTAAAAGATGGTTTTGCACGAATTCGAAACGGAGAAGCCTTTTTGTATAATGTTCATATTAGTCCATATGAACAAGGCAATATTTTTAATCATGACCCATTACGTACCAGAAAATTATTATTACACAAAAAACAAATTAATAAGTTAATCGGCGAAACCAAAAATACAGGTATCACATTAGTACCTTTGAAGGTCTATATTAAAGACGGCTATGCCAAAGTTTTGATTGGTTTAGCTAAAGGGAAAAAGCAGTACGACAAGCGTGAAGACTTGAAACGTAAGGAAGTTGACCGACAAATCAGCCGAACATTAAAAAATAACCGACGTTAAAAATGTAAATTTATTCTTTTTCGCATATTTGCTTGCCTTTCTTCGGATTAGGTGTAAAATCTGGTAAGTGTTGAGTAAATGAATGTAAATGATTCATTTTTTAATCGCTTCGGAAAGCAGTACCACCCTGCATTAGATTGGTTTATGGAAAAGGTTTTCCAACCAATTTTCAACACATGAAATTTTAAAAGTAAACTATTTGTAAATTATCAACAAGTGGTGGTACGATAGCTTTGCCAGGGATTATCACTCAGGAGTAGGATGAAACTTCTGAAAGATTGTTGGAAAAGAGGTGAATTGATTTGGAAGAGAAGAAATTACTCTTCAATATCGGACCAATTTGGTTTGATGGAACCATTGTTTTGATGGTGCTGTTGACGTGTATCATTGTTTTCGCCTTTGTCTATGCTTGTACGAGAAATATGAAGCTACGACCTAAAGGCAAACAAACGGTCATCGAATGGTTAGTGGATTTTATTCGTGGAATCATTACAGACAATTTACCTCGTAAAGAAGTGAGCAATTTTCATTTAATGGCGTTTACCCTTTTCATGTTTGTACTTGTTTCAAACATCTTGGGTCTCGTTACAAAAATCGTTGTGGGCGACGATCTCAGCGTTTGGAAAAGTCCAACCGCCGATCCAATCGTAACCTTAACATTAGCGATGATGATGATTGTCTTAACACACTTCTTTGGTATGAAACGCTTTGGTTTTAAAGGCTATCTAGTTAATAGTTATTTAAGACCCGTTGGTTTCTTACTACCGGTAAAATTAATGGAAGAATTCACGAATCTATTAACATTAGGCTTGCGTTTGTACGGAAACATTTTTGCCGGCGAAGTTCTATTGGGCTTAATTGCTGGAACCGTAGCAAGCGTCGGATTATGGGTTATCCCACTAGCAATTCCGCTAGAAATGATTTGGGTAGCATTCTCAATCTTTATTGGATGTATCCAAGCGTTTATCTTTGTGACACTTTCAATGGTTTATATGTCACACAAAATTGAAACAGAAGAATAATCAAGAAATACGAAGGACAAAAATTATCTTTTAGGAGGATTTTACACAATGGAAGGATTAAATTTTATCGCAGCAGCAATTGCAATTTTCGGTTCAGCTATCGGAGCCGCTATCGGTAACGGACAAGTTATTTCAAAAACAATCGAGTCAATGACTCGTCAACCAGAAATGTCTGGTCAATTAAGAACAACAATGTTTATCGGGGTCGCTTTAATCGAAGCTGTGCCAATTTTAGGTGTCGTTGTTTCTTTATTACTTTTATTCAGATAAGCAATAAAATGGAGGCAGGACGCTGATTATTATCGGGACCGTCACTGCTTTCTTCTATCTTTAGCCTTTTCAATAGCTGGTGATAAAGCAGTTGAAGAAGCTAAATCGATTTTTGCAGGAAAGGAAGTTGAGACTTCATGCTACTTACTACATTGGTAGTCGGTGAAACGGCTCCTAGTACCACACTAGGCACGATGATTGTTGTCAGTGGTGCATTTTTAATCTTGATGCTCTTATTAAAGAAATATGCGTGGGGAGCAATCGTAGATATTTTGACACAACGTGAAGAAAAAATTGCCAACGATTTAGACTCTGCAGAACAATCTCGCGTAGCAGCAGCGAAAATGGAAAAAGAACGTCAACAACAATTACTTTCTTCCAGATCAGAAGCAGCTGAAATTATTAAAAACGCGAAAGAAAGTGGAGAACAGACTCGCCAAAAAACATTAAAAGAAACAACTGCGGAAGTTACTCGCCTACGCGAAAAAGCTCGGACAGATATTTCTCAAGAACGTGAAGAAGCATTGTCTTCAGTAAAAAATGAAGTGGCAGATCTTTCTCTTCAAATTGCAGCCAAAATTTTAAATAAAGAATTAACACCAGATGCACATGAAGCATTGATTGATTCTTATATTGAAAGTTTAGGTAAAGCAAATGAAACTAGATAAATATACAGTTGGTAAACGCTACGGCAAGGCTTTGTTTGAGTTGGCAGTTGAAAAGAACCAAGCTGAAGCAATTTATCAAGAATTATTGACGCTTCGCGAAGTCTATCACCAAGTACCTGGTATCGGCGATATTTTAAGTGATGATCGCTTAGAACCTTATGAAAAAGACAGCATCATGGAAAAACTAGTAACAGGTTTTAGTGAAATGATGCAAAACTTTTTGCGAGTGGTTTACGAATATCGTCGCATGTACGATCTGCTCTTGATGATTGATGAATATGAACGACGTTATGATGAGCACCAAGGACTAATTTTGGGTTCAGTGACAACAGCCATTCCTTTATCAAAAGAACAACATCAAGCAATGGAAGAAAAAGCTGCCCAATTATTAGGGTATGAACAAGCGCATTTAGTCAATTTAATTGACCCGTCAATTGTCGGCGGAGTGGTTATTGAAGCAAACCATCAAGTAATCGATGGCAGCATCCGCAAACAATTAGAACATATGCAGCAGAAGTTATTAAAATAATCTTTAGGACTACAAAGAGGTGAATTGAATGGCTATCAAAGCAGAAGAAATCAGTGCCTTGATTAAAGAACAAATCGAAAACTATCAACAACAGCTTGCTGTTGAAGAAGTTGGAACAGTCACTTACGTCGGTGACGGAATTGCCCGCGCCCACGGTTTAGAAAATGCCATGAGTGGAGAACTTGTTGAGTTTTCAAACGGTTCATACGGAATGGCGCAAAACTTAGAAACAAATGATGTAGGGATTATTATCCTTGGCGATTTTGAAACCATTCGTGAAGGAGATAAAGTACAACGCACAGGCAAAATCATGGAAGTACCCGTTGGAGAAGCTTTGATTGGCCGTGTTGTTAATCCATTAGGTCAACCATTAGATGGTTTAGGCGAAATTAAAACAGACAAAACACGTCCTGTGGAAGCAACAGCTCCCGGTGTTATGCAACGTCAATCTGTTGCTGAACCAATGCAAACTGGCTTAAAAGCCATTGATGCCCTAGTACCAATTGGTCGTGGACAACGGGAATTAGTTATTGGAGACCGTAAAACAGGGAAAACATCGATTGCAATTGATACAATTATTAACCAAAAAGGACAAGATGTAATTTGTATTTATGTAGCGATTGGTCAAAAAGAATCTACTGTTCGTAACCAAGTAGAAACACTTCGTAAATTTGGTGCCTTAGATTATACAATCGTTGTGACTGCAGGGGCTTCACAACCAGCACCATTACTTTACATTGCACCATATGCAGGAACTGCAATGGGTGAAGAATTCATGTATAACGGCAAACATGTCTTAATTATTTTTGATGACTTATCAAAACAAGCCGTGGCTTATCGTGAACTTTCTCTACTATTACGCCGTCCACCAGGTCGTGAAGCTTATCCAGGGGATGTCTTCTATTTACACTCACGTTTATTAGAACGTGCAGCTAAATTAAGTGATGAATTAGGTGGCGGTTCAATGACAGCCTTACCATTCGTTGAAACACAAGCAGGCGATATTTCTGCTTATATTCCAACAAACGTTATTTCAATCACTGATGGACAAATTTTCTTAGAAAGCGACTTGTTCTATGCAGGCACTCGTCCAGCCGTTGATGCTGGGTTATCTGTTTCTCGTGTCGGAGGATCAGCGCAAATCAAAGCAATGAAAAAAGTTGCCGGAACGCTTCGTTTAGACTTAGCTAGTTACCGTGAGTTAGAAGCCTTTACACAATTTGGCTCTGATTTAGATGCGGCAACACAAGCTAAATTAAACCGTGGTCGTCGTACGGTAGAAATTTTAAAACAAAAACTACATGCGCCACTGCCTGTAGAAAAACAAGTCTTAATTTTATATGCGTTAACACACGGCTTTTTAGATAGCGTGAGCGTGGATAAAATTTTACACTTTGAACAAGATTTATTCGATTATTTTGATGGCAAACATGCAGACTTATTGGAAACCATTCGTACTACGAAAGACTTACCAGATACTGATGCATTAGATGCAGCGATTACAGAGTTTTCTGAAATGTTTGCAGCGGCAAACAATAGCGGAGATTCAGCCAAAGAAGCTTTAGAAAAAATCGATAACGCATAAGAGAGGTGAGCGACATTGGGTGCTTCATTAAACGAAATCAAACAACGCATTGCATCAACAAAAAAGACAAGCCAAATTACCAAAGCGATGCAAATGGTTTCTGCAGCCAAATTGACCAAGTCAGAAGGCGCCTCTAAAAGCTTTCAAGAATATTCTTCAAAAATTCGTAGTGTCGTTACGCATTTAGTAGCTGCTCAGTTAAGTGAATTACGTGAAACAGAACAATCTTCTCTTAGTGAAGGGAACTATCATGTGATGTTAGCACAACGACCTGTCAAAAAAACAGGCTATATCGTTATCACTTCTGACAAAGGGTTAGTTGGTGGCTACAATAGCTCAATCTTAAAACAAACCATGAGTATGATTCAAGAAGACCATGATTCTAATAAAGAATATGCCTTAATCGCCATTGGTGGTACAGGGGCGGATTTCTTTAAAGCACGCGGAATCGATGTTTCCTATGAGCTCAGAGGCTTAACGGATCAACCAACGTTTGAAGAAGTCCGTAAGATTGTGACAACGGCAACGACTATGTACCAAAACGAAGTGTTTGATGAATTGTATGTTTGTTATAATCACCACGTTAACTCACTAACGAGTCAGTTTCGTGTGGAAAAAATGTTGCCAATTACTGATTTAGATCCATCAGAGGCGACCTCTTACGAACAAGAATATCTTTTAGAGCCTTCACCTGAAGCAATCTTGGATCAATTATTACCACAATATGCAGAAAGCTTAATTTATGGGGCGATCATTGATGCGAAAACAGCAGAACATGCTGCTGGGATGACCGCCATGAAAACAGCCACTGACAATGCGCAAAATATTATTAGCGATTTAACAATTTCTTATAACCGTGCTCGTCAAGGGGCGATTACCCAAGAAATTACAGAAATTGTTGCTGGTGCAGCTGCACTAGAATAATCTAGTCTTACGTTTGAACGTTTATAAAAACGTTCAAAGCGTGTGACTTTATGAAGACTGGAGGAAAGAAATTATGAGTTCAGGAAAGATTGTTCAAGTAATCGGTCCCGTTGTTGACGTGGAATTTTCATTAGATCAATCCTTACCCGATATTAACAACGCTTTAGTCGTTTATAAAAATGGCGAAGCAAAACAAAAAGTAGTACTTGAAGTCGCTTTAGAACTAGGTGATGGAGTGATTCGTTCTATCGCCATGGAATCGACAGATGGTTTACAACGTGGAATGGAAGTTATCGATACAGGAAAATCAATTTCAGTTCCTGTTGGTAAAGATACATTGGGTCGTGTGTTTAACGTTTTAGGAGACACAATTGACTTAGAAGCGCCATTCCCTGCAGATGCTGAACGTAGTGGGATTCATAAAAAAGCGCCAGCATTTGATGAATTAAGTACCAGTAATGAAATTTTAGAAACAGGGATTAAAGTTATTGACTTATTAGCACCTTATCTAAAAGGTGGTAAAGTCGGACTTTTCGGTGGTGCCGGTGTTGGTAAAACCGTCTTAATTCAAGAATTAATTCATAATATTGCCCAAGAACATGGAGGGATTTCCGTCTTTACTGGTGTTGGTGAACGGACACGTGAAGGGAACGACCTGTACTATGAAATGAAAGATTCAGGCGTTATTGAAAAAACAGCCATGGTTTTTGGTCAAATGAACGAACCACCAGGTGCACGGATGCGTGTGGCCTTAACTGGGTTAACGATTGCTGAATATTTCCGTGATGTGGAAGGACAAGACGTGCTATTATTTATTGATAACATTTTCCGTTTCACCCAAGCCGGTTCAGAAGTTTCTGCCCTTTTAGGTCGGATGCCGTCAGCCGTTGGTTACCAACCAACCTTAGCGACTGAAATGGGACAATTACAAGAACGGATTACTTCAACGAAAAAAGGATCAATTACCTCTATTCAAGCAATCTATGTTCCAGCCGATGACTATACCGATCCAGCGCCAGCAACAGCGTTTGCCCATTTGGATGCAACAACTAACTTGGAACGTAAATTAACCGAACAAGGGATTTATCCAGCGGTAGATCCGTTAGCTTCATCTTCTAGTGCCTTGGCTCCTGAAATTGTTGGAGAAGAACACTACGAAGTGGCTACCGAAGTGCAACATATTTTACAACGTTACCGTGAATTACAAGATATCATCGCTATTTTAGGGATGGACGAATTATCAGATGACGAAAAAGTACTTGTTGGTCGCGCACGCCGTGTTCAATTCTTCTTATCTCAAAACTTTAACGTTGCTGAACAATTTACAGGTCAACCTGGTTCTTATGTACCAGTTGCGGAAACAGTTCGTGGCTTTAAAGAAATTCTTGAAGGTAAACATGATAATCTGCCAGAAGAAGCCTTCCGTAGTGTCGGTAAAATTGAAGATGCCATCGAAAAAGCGAAACAATTAAACTACTAGAAAGGCGGCAAACACAATGGATAGTCTTACTGTGAATGTAGTAACGCCTAATGGTCTAGTTTATGACCACCATGCAAAAATCGTTGTGGCGAAAACAACAGATGGTGAAATTGGTATTTTACCAAAACATGCGCCAATCATCGTTCCGCTAGCGATTGATGAAGTCCGCATCAAACGGACCGATTCAGATACACATGTTGACTGGGTAGCTGTAAATGGTGGTATCATGGAAGTCCGTGATAATGTCGTTTCTATTATTGCCGATAGTGCCGAACGTGAACGAGATATCGATGTACCTCGTGCTGAACGAGCAAAACAACGAGCAGAACGTTTAATTGAAGAAGCCAAAGCAAAAGATGACCGCGATCAACTACGTCGTGCGACTGTTGCTTTGCATCGTGCAATCAACCGGATCAACGTATCGAAACATGGGTAAAAAAGGCTGAAGGATTCAGTCACTTTTGTAGAGTTTAAGGCGCTTGCTATTGAGTCAGTTGCCTTAAACTCTATTTCTTCGTATTTTTTAATAAATAGTGTCAAATTTTGGCATTTCAAGTGGATTAATTATCGGTTTTTATTATTTTGTGATAAAATGTTCCTACGTTAGAAAAAAGGAGGCTCCTTATGCAATACTATGGAGTAGATGCTATTGTTCGAATCGTTAGTCATCTTATGTTCATTTACATAAGTTTTTGGGCGTTGCAATCATTGCGTATTGAGCAATTTTTCAAAACCCAATTTACACCGCAAATTAGAATGCTGATGGTATTTTTAGCCATCGCTATCGGATACACAGTTAGCTCGTTTGCTTTAGAATTGATTGCGCTTTGTCGAAATCTTTTCATTGTGTATTTTCCTTAAAAATTGAAAAATAAAAAAAGGTACAATTTTTAGTTGAATAATGGTATAATAGTAAAGATTTTGAATAGGAATACCTATTCTCATTTTTTTGGGGGGAACAAAATGGAACAAATTATTGTTCATGGTGGTAATACAAAATTAGAAGGAACTGTAAAAATTGAAGGCGCCAAAAACGCTGTCTTACCAATTTTAGCAGCTACTCTTTTAGCTGAAGAAGGCGTTACTACTTTAAAAAATGTACCAATTTTATCTGATGTATTTACAATGAATCAAGTAATTAAGCATTTGAATGTAGCCATTGATTTTGATGAAGACGCGAATGAAGTAACAATAGACGCAACACAACCTTTAGGGATTGAAGCAAACTATGAGTACGTTAGTAAAATGCGTGCTTCTATCGTTGTAATGGGACCTTTATTGGCTCGTAATGGCCATGCCAAAGTGGCAATGCCAGGTGGCTGTGCCATTGGCAAACGACCAATTGATTTACACTTAAAAGGCTTCCAAGCATTAGGTGCAAAAATCATCCAAAAAAATGGTTATATTGAAGCAATTGCGGATGAACTAATCGGTAACACTATTTACTTAGACTTCCCAAGTGTCGGCGCTACGCAAAACATTATGATGGCTGCTGTTCGTGCGAAAGGAACAACCATCATTGAAAACGTTGCTCGTGAACCTGAAATCGTTGACTTAGCAAACATTTTAAACAAAATGGGTGCCAATGTTATCGGTGCTGGGACAGAAACGATGCGTATCGAAGGCGTCGATAAATTACATGCCGTAGAGCATTCAATCGTTCAAGATCGAATTGAAGCAGGTACGTTCATGGTAGCTGCAGCAATGACTGAGGGCAATGTTTTAATTGAAGAAGCAATTTCTGAACATAATCGTCCGCTGATTTCTAAATTAACTGAAATGGGTGCAATCATTGAAGAAGAAGAAAATGGCATCCGTGTAATTGGACCAAAACATCTAAAACCAACAGATGTTAAGACAATGCCGCATCCTGGTTTCCCAACAGACATGCAAGCGCAAATGACAGCAATCCAAATGTTTGCTGAAGGAACAAGCATCGTGACAGAAACAGTCTTTGAAAATCGTTACCAACACTTAGAGGAAATGCGTCGAATGAACGCTGACTTAAAAATTGACGGCAACATTGCCGTTATTAATGGTGGCAACGAGTTACAAGGAGCAGCAGTGGAAGCCACTGATTTACGGGCAGCTGCCGCATTGATTTTAGTAGGGTTACGTGCAAATGGCATTACACGTGTCTCTAATTTGAAATATTTAGATCGTGGCTATTATGAGTTCCATAAAAAACTTCAAAAATTAGGCGCGAACGTTGAACGTGTCAATGATGAAAAAATTGAAGAAAAACAAGCAACGACAGTAATCTAAAGGAGTCAAACGTATGAGTTCATTTCGCTATATTTTAGTAACATTATTGAAAATTCTAGTGGTCATTTCGTTAGTCATTATCTTATTTGTTGTGGGAACAATGATTGGTTATGGATTGATTGGAAATGGGAATCCAATGGATGTCTTTGATGAAAAAATTTGGACTCATATTATGAACTTCTTTAAATAAAAACTTATTTTAAGGCGGTGAACAAAAGTCAATTGACGATTGTTCACCGCCTTTTCTTTTTCCTGAATATCTATTTTATTCTATGCTATAATAATAGAAGTAAGATAATGAAGGAGTGGGATGGAAGATGCAAGCAACCGTAACAGAAATAGGCAAACATGCAATCGATGATTCAGAAAAAATGATTATTCTTTTTGGAGAAACTGCGACCGATACCTTGAAGCAACATGCAGTTATTCAATCATTCCCAGAAAAAGACCAAGTTACCTTGGCAGAAGGAGATCATCTGAAAATTGGCGATACAAATTATACAATCACAAAAGTGGGTTCTTTTGCCAATAGTAACTTGCAAAGTATCGCTCATAGCACTTTAATCTTTGCTGATGCACCAACCGATGAGGATGATGTTATCCGAAATGGTGTTTATTTAACGCCCCATCAGTTACCAAAGATAACTATTGGAACAACAATTGATTATTTAGTAAATGGAGCGTGAATCAATGGATAAAAAACAAACGACTGATAAACGCCTGTCTTGGTTTTGGCGTTGGTTTTTAAATAATCAAGTAGTAACAGCCTTACTGATTGTCTTATTGGTGCTGTTAATTATTCTAACTTTTACGAAAGTTTCTTATTTATTTAAGCCCGTCTGGCAGTTTTTTGGCGTTGTCGGCTTACCAGTAATTATGGCGGGGATTTTATATTATTTATTAAATCCGATTGTCGATTATTTAGAGAAAAAACAAATCTCACGTGTATGGAGTATTATCGGCCTATTTATTTTAATTGTGGCACTACTCATTTGGGGTGGTATTGTAATCGTTCCTAAAATTCGTGAGCAATCTGTCAGCTTTGTAAATCATTTTCCTCAATATATTGATACAATTGATCAAAAATCGCAGGAAATATTAAGTGATCCACTTTTCGCGCAATTTAGAGAACAACTTGAAGCGGCAGGCGATAAAGTTGTCAGTTCGTTAGGTACCATCATTAAAAACGTCTCAACGTTCACAGTACAAGGAATTGGTAATTTCTTTGGGGCGGTGGCTACGATCTTTGTCGCCATCATTACGATGCCGTTTATTCTATTTTATTTACTGAAAGATGGCAAAAACTTAGCGCCATATTTAATGAAGTTTTTACCAGTGAAGATGCGTAAACCAACCTTAAAAGTTCTTGCAGAAGTCAATGATCAAGTCTCTTCTTATATTAGAGGACAGTTAACTGTCGCTTTCGCAGTGGCAATTATGTTTATGATTGGTTTTTCTGTCATTGGCTTAGATTATGCAGTCACTTTAGGTATTGCAGCAGGCTTTTTAAATTTAATCCCTTATTTAGGGTCATTTTTAGCCATGATTCCAGCAGTCTTTTTAGGAATTGTCAGTGGGCCAGCTTTGTTAATTAAAGTCTTGATTGTTTTTGCCATTGAGCAAACGGTCGAAGGTCGGTTTATTTCACCACTTGTCCTAGGCAGTCAGTTATCCATTCATCCAGTCACCATTTTGGTTGTTTTATTAACGTCTGGTAAACTATTTGGGATTTTCGGGGTGATTTTAGGAATTCCTGTTTATGCCGCAGCTAAGGTGATAATTACACACATTTTTGAGTGGTACCAAATTGTTTCCGGTTTGTATGATGAAGATAAGCCGGATCAACAAGAATCTACGTAACAAAAGAGACAAGCAGTGAACGAACTGCTTGTCTCTTTTTGCTGTAAATCACTCGGAAAATTTAGAATGTTTTACCGTATTCAGTTGCTTTGGTCATGGCAGTATTTAAAAGTTCTTCCGCGCGATCAGGGAAATGATCGATTCCTTCGATGAATAATCCGTCGACTTGATCAACACCAATAAAGTTTAGAATCGCTTTAATGTATTGAGAAGCAAAATCTTTTCCTTCGTAGAAGCCGCCATTTGATTGGATGTGTAAGGCTTTTTTACCACTTGTTAGAGGTTTTGGTCCTTCTGCAGTATATTGGAATGTTTTTCCAGCAACGTTGATTGTATCTACCCAAGCTTTTAAGCGTGTTGGTACGTTTAAGTTCCACATTGGATTAGCAATTACTACTTTGTCTGCAGATAAAAATTGATCAGTTAATTCATTAAAACGAGCCACTTTTTGTTGTTGGTTTTCGCTTAATGTTTCAAATGCTGCGCCAGCGCGAAGTGCACCCCAAGCAGATAATAATTCTTCATCGATTTCCGGCATGTTTGTTTCTGGTGCATAAACATCTAAAATTTCGATTTCGTCTGATGGATTTGTTTCACGGTATGAAGCTAAAAATGTTTCTAACGCACGAACTGAGCGTGATTCTTCTTTTGTTAATGGATGTGCTTTAACAACTAATAATTTTGACATTGTGTAATCTCCTTAAAATAAATAGTTTAAAAATTCAACATCTCTATTTTACTAATAAAAAGTAAGAGAAAGCAAGTCTTTTTTTTACTTTTAGTAAACTTTTTTTTAAAATGGATCAACAGAGTAAAAAATAAATAAAAATATTTTTTTGGAAAGGCTTGCATATTAAAAAAAAGCATGCTATTATTACTTTGTAAATAAGGATTGTTACTGCTTTGCAGGCAAAACCAGAGTCTTCCATTAACACAATCAGTGGAGGGATTCTGGGCTTTTTTTATAAAAAAGTGAGGTTGCATTCATCATGAGGATTGAAAAAGTTTTAAATAATAATGTCGTGCTTTCAAGAAATGAGCAAGGCGAAGAAATTGTTTATATGGGACGCGGCTTAGCCTTTCAAAAGAAGATTGGAGACACGATCAATCCAGATTATGTTGAAAAGGAATTCGTGTTAAAGGACTCCGCTATGGCAGGGCAATTCCAGCAGCTGTTTGAAGACGTCCCCACCAAAGAAGTAGAAGTCGTCAAACAAATCGTTGATTTAGCAGAAACAACGCTAGCGATTGAGCTTTCATCAAATATTTATTTAACTTTAACGGATCATATTCACTATGCGTTACTTCGAGCCAAAGAAGGAATTGATATTCCGAATCCTCTTGTATTCGAAACACGCAAATTTTATCCTAAAGAATTTGAAATCGCAAAGCAAGCATTAGCGATTATTGCTGAAAAGCTAGGAGTTCAATTTTCAGAAAATGAAGCGGGCTTCATTGCTTTTCATATTGTGAATGCTGAACAAGGAAATGGCAATATGGAAGTTACCATGGAAGCAACCAAGATGGTTCGTGATATTTTAACGATTATTAGTCGCTACTTTGGACAGGTGTTTGATGAAGATTCATTGAACTATCAACGAATTGTTACACATCTTCAATATTTTGCGCAACGTTATTTAAAACAAGAAGCGCATGATGAGGAGGACGAATTTCTTTTTGCATTGGTCCAAGGAAAGTATCCTAAGGCGTTTCAAGCGGTCCAACGTATTAATGAGTATTTATTAAAAAGCTATGATCGACCAATTGATCAAGCGGAAATGATTTATTTAACCATTCATATCCAAAGAGTGGTCAATGATAAAAAAGCATAACAACCAATAATCGCGGATTGTTACTGATAATGCAGGCAAAACCTAGATTGAAAAAACCGATAACGATTTTCGCAGACTGCGCAGCTGTGAAGAGAAGGATCTGGCTCTTTTTCAATGTAGGTTTTTTTGATATTAAAAATTAATGGAAATGAGGATCTAGAGATGAGTAAAAATCAAGAAATTGCAGCACGTGTGTTAAAAGCTGTTGGGGGCGAAGGCAACGTTAATAGTGTTGTTCACTGTGCTACACGCTTACGTTTTAAATTAAAAGATGAAAATAAAGCAGATACAGCTGCATTGAATGCTGACCCAGATGTTATTCAGGTAGTTCAAAGTGCAGGACAATATCAAGTGGTTATTGGCAGTCACGTTAGTGATGTGTATAAGGATTTGATGGCCAACAGTGGACTAGGTAATGATTCTGATAATAGAGAAAAAGAAAGTGGCGGAAATATCTTTAACCGTTTAATTGATATTATTTCTTCTATTTTTACACCGTTTTTAGGTGCAATGGCCGGCGCTGGGGTTCTAAAAGGCTTCTTAACATTGGCTGTAACTATGGGCTGGTTAGCTGACACTTCAGGCGTATATCTTGTTCTCTTTTCGATTGCAGATGGTTTATTTACTTTCTTACCAATTATGTTAGCGTTTACGGCTGCTAAAAAATTCAATACTAATCCCTTTTTAGCGGTTGCTTTGGCGATGGCCTTAGTTCATCCCAGCATTACTGCTTTAGCAGGCAAAACAATTAGCTTTGCTGGTCTTCCAGTGATTATTGGGCCAAGTGGCTATACTTCTTCGGTTTTACCAATTATTTTGGCTGTTTTTGCACAAAGTTATGTGGAACGTTTCTTCAAAAAAGTAATTCCGAGTTTTCTACAAATTATCTGCGTTCCGTTAGCTGTGTTCCTTATTATGGCACCTGTTACCTTCTTAGCTATTGGTCCTATTGGGACGGTCATCGGCGATTGGTTGGGACAAGGATACAACGCAATTTACGCTTTTAGTCCAATTATCGCAGGGTTATTAATGGGTTCGTTGTGGCAAGTCTTGGTAATGTTTGGTATGCATTGGGGCTTTGTACCAATTATGATGTTAAACTTAACACAAGGTGGCGATACGATGGTACCAATGTTATTACCAGCCGTTATTGCACAAGGCGGGGCTGCTTTAGCTGTCTTTTTCCTAACAAAAAATGTGAAACTAAAAGGTTTGGCTTTGTCTTCAAGCATTACAACTATTTTTGGAATTACTGAACCAACTGTATATGGCGTGACTTTACCATTGAAAAAACCATTTATTGCAGCTTGTATTGGTGGCGGTATCGGTGGTGCATTTGTGGCTATGAATCACGTGAAAAACTTTACGTTTGGCTTGGTTAGTATGTTGAGCTTACCTGGGTTTATTCCTGCAGAGACAAAAGATACTGCACCGATGATTACTGGTGCAATTGGTGCCGGAATTGCCTTTATCATTGCGTTTGTCTTAACGTTTGTCTTACGTTTTGAAGATCAACCTAATTCAGAAACAGTAACTGAAAAAACAGAAACTGATAAGATGGTGGCACCTGTAAAAACGAATCAAGAAGACAAAATTATTTTAGCAAGTCCACTTCAAGGTGAAATTTTACCGCTAGAAAAAGTACAAGACCCTGTTTTTGCGTCAGGTGCTTTAGGAAAAGGTGTTGCAATTGAGCCGACTGAAGGCAAACTGTATGCACCCGCAGATGGTGAAATCACCACATTATTTCCGACAGGACATGCTGTTGGCTTGACGACAACAGAGGGCGTTGAATTATTAATGCATATTGGCATGGATACAGTCGAATTAGATGGTAAAGGATTTGAATTATCAGTGAAACAAGGTGATTCTGTTAAAAAAGGAGATTTGCTGGTTACTTTTGATATTGCTGCCATTAAAGAAGCTGGTTATCCAGTAGTTACACCGATTGTGGTAACGAATACGAATGATTATTTAGATGTTTTGGATATGAACCAAACAGACGTGTTACATGGTGAAGACTTTTTAGCCATTATTAAATAAAAGACAATTGGAGGAGGAACAAGTATGACAACAACGACAAAATTTCCAAAAGGATTTTTATGGGGCGGTGCGACCGCAGCCAATCAATTAGAAGGGGCTTACTTAGCCGATGGTAAAGGGTTATCTGTGGCAGATGCGATGCCGGGAGGAAAACAACGTTTCGCTATTTTAGGAGATGAAGCGTTTGATTGGACGATTGACGAAACGAAATATCGCTACCCTAATCATACAGGAATTGATCACTATGATCGCTTTAAAGAGGACATTGCGTTGTTTGCTAAAATGGGCTTCAAATGTTATCGATTTTCAATTGCGTGGTCGCGTATTTTTCCACAAGGAGATGAAACACAGCCGAATGAAGCCGGCTTGAAATTTTATGATGCGGTTATCGATGAATGCTTAAGCTATAACATTGAACCAGTAATTACGATTTCTCATTATGAAATGCCACTGCATTTAGCGAAAGAATACGGCGGGTGGAAAAATCGTCAATTAGTTGACTTTTATGAACGTTTTGCGGAAACTGTTTTAACACGTTACCACCAAAAAGTTAACTATTGGATGACATTCAATGAAATTAATTCAGCTTTTCATTTCCCAGCACTTAGTCAAGGATTGGTAAAAAGCAATGGAGCCAATGATTATCAAAACATTTTCCAAGCATGGCATAATCAATTTGTTGCAAGTAGTAAAGCTGTAAAAATTGGCCATGAATTAAATCCAGAATTACAAATTGGATGTATGATTATTTATGCCACAACGTATGGCATTGATTCGAATCCAGTCAATCAAGTTGCTACAATGATTGAAAACCAAGAGTTTAATTATTATTGTACAGATGTTCAAGTTCGTGGTGAATATCCAGCATACGCAGAACGCATGTATCAAAAATATGCTGTGAAAGACTTAGTTATTGAAGAAGGAGATTTAGAATTATTAAAAGAATACCCAGTGGATTACATTGGCTTTAGTTATTATATGTCGACTGCTGTCGATGTTACTGGTACTACCAACGATACAGCAAATGGGAATCTTTTAGGCGGCGTTAAAAATCCCTTCTTAGAAGCAAGTGAATGGGGTTGGCAAATTGATCCCGAAGGCTTACGAATCGCCCTAAATGAATTATATAATCGTTATCAAAAACCTTTATTTATTGTGGAAAACGGCTTAGGTGCAATTGATAAAGTAGACGAAAATTTCTATGTGGCAGACGACTATCGGATTGATTATTTACGTCGTCATATTGAAGCAATGGCAGAAGCAGTTGCAGATGGCGTCGATTTAATGGGCTATACGCCGTGGGGCTGTATTGATTTAGTCAGTGCTTCCACAGGTGAAATGAGTAAACGGTATGGGTTTATTTACGTTGATTTAGACGATGAAGGAAATGGTACTAAAAACCGTTATGAAAAAAAATCGTTTAATTGGTACAAACAAGTTATTGAAACTAATGGACAAAACTTAGACTAGTTATTGTAATTAAACAAAACAAGATAAGCGTAGTAGGTTGTTGCTTCTGTTCCCGCCGTTTATTAATTTTTAAGCTTGGGCCAAAAATCCAAAGTGATTTTTGGCCCAAGCTCTTTTTTGTCAATTTTTCAAAATAGTGCACAATACGTTATAATAGAAACAACTGAGAGGAGCGTTTCTAATGATTAAGCAATTACAACATCCATTTTTTGTTATTATGGGTCCTAGTGGTTCTGGCAAGACCGCAATTACAAGTAAGGTTTTTCCGAAAAACTATAAAGTTATCTCGCATACTACGAGGAAAAAACGATTGGATGAAGTGGATGGTGTGGATTACTATTTTGAAACAAAAGCAAGTTTTCAAACCTTGATTGAAACCAATCAGTTAGTGGAGTATGATTTTTACCATGGAAACTATTACGGTGTCGGTGTAGCTGCCATCGTTGAAACAACGAAAGAGCATCCAGCCTATAATGCGTTAACTTTTCCAGGCTTTCAAGCGGTCTTTGAGCGTTTCGGCGAGTCCGTCATTCCAGTTTTTTTTGACGTTTCAAAAGAAAATATTTATCAACGTTTAAAGCAACGAGAATCTGATCCTAAAATTATTGAAGAACGTTTAAACCTTTATGATCAAGAAATTCTTATCAAAAACCAATTGAAACAATATCCTAATTATCAACGAATAGATGCCAATGGACCTATAAAAGAGGTCGCTGACTTGTTACAAGAATGCATCAAACACTATTATTAATCAAGCAACTGGTGAGACAGAATCTAACATCAATTTTGTCTTGCTAGGTGCTTGATTTTTTTTTGTAAAAAACTTGCATTCTGAATAGAGAGTGCTATAATGACATGGTGTCATATGACAATGTGTCATAAAAGGGAGGAACACAAATATGCCTACGAATACGTTTTTTCATTTGCCAGAAGAAAAGCAACAACGCTTATTAGATGCTGCGCAAATTGAATTTTCGCGCCATTCTTTACAAGAAGCGTCAATTGCAAATATTGTTAAATTAGCGGAAATTCCGCGCGGTAGCTTTTATCAATATTTTGAGAACAAAGAAGATTTGTATTTTTATTACTTTGCGACATTAAGAAAAAATAGTGAACGAGATTTAGAGAAACAAATTATTGCGGAAAATGGTGATTTAATCGAAGCCATGGATGTCTATTTCTCCAAAATGATTGTCGAAGTACTAACTGGAGAGAATGCTTCTTTCTATCGGAATTTATTTGTCAACATGGACTATCGTGCTTCACGTCGGGTGACGGATAATTTAGCGACTGGAGAAGAGGAAAAAAATAGGAAACAGCACTGTCATAAGCATAGAGGAAGAAAAGGCCATGCTGCCTATGCAGAACATCTTTATCAAATAATCGATCGTTCGAAATTAACCATTGAAACGCCAAAAGAATTCACATGGTTCATGCAGACGGCGATGCATGCCGTTTTCTCAACAATTGTTGACGGGTATCGTCAACAAAGAGAAAATACCGCCTATGATTCAACTGAAGCAGTCAAACAATTAAAAATGAAATTAAATTGGTTGAAAAATGGCGCTTATAAGTAGCAAAAAGGAGGAGAAGTTAGTTGATTAAACTAGTCAAACGGATGTCATTATGGTCGGTCTTTGCAGCGGTTTTATTTATGATCGTACAAATTATCGCAGATTTATATCTGCCCACATTAACATCTAATATCATTAATGACGGTGTCGCTAAAGGAGATATTAACTATATTTGGAGTACAGGAGTTGTCATGTTAGGCTTTTCTTTGATTAGCATTGTCGCTTCTATTGGAAATACCTTTTTTGCCACCAAAGAATCACAAAGTTTAGGTAAAAAATTACGGACTGATATTTATCGAAAAGTTGAAAATTTTTCTAATAATGAATTTGACAAATTTGGGACAGCTTCGCTAATTACACGAACAACCAATGATGTCAATCAGATTCAAATGGTTATACAAATGTTTTTACGTTTAATGATTAATGCACCTTTAACGTTAATTGGTGCAAGTTTTATGGCGTATAACAAGGACCCACAATTAACGAAAATTTTTCTATATGTTTTACCAATTATGGCTGTTTTAGTGGGAGGTATCATGTTTTTAGCGGTTCCGTTATTTAAAAGCATGCAAAAGAAAACCGACCGTTTAAATTTAGTTTTTCGTGAAGGACTAACAGGGGTTCGTGTGATTCGGGCCTTTGGCAAAGCAAACTATGAAGAACAACGTTTTGATGAAGCCAATAAGGATTATACACAAACGGCGATTAAAGTGAATACGATTGTCGCTTTGATGATTCCTTTAATGACACTCATTATGAGTGGTACCAATATTGCAATCACTTGGTTTGGCGGTCATTATATTGCGGAAATGCAACTAGAGGTAGGGAACTTAATTGCCTTTATGACTTATGCCATGCAAATTCTGATGAGTTTCATGATGTTATCCATGATTTTTGTCATGGTACCGCGGGCGCAAGCCTCTGCTGATCGGATTAATGAGGTGCTAAATACTGATTCAGAAATCAAAGATGTACCCAATCCAGAACTACTCTCTCTAAAAGGTGACAAAGCAACATTGGCGTTTGAACATGTTAATTATCGTTACCAGCATGCTGAAAACTTAGCACTGGAAGATATAGATTTTTCAGCAAAATCTGGGGAGACGGTCGCGATTATTGGTGGGACAGGTTCTGGGAAAACAACGCTGGTTAATCTTTTGCCACGTTTTTATGATGTTGAATCTGGCAAAATTTTGCTAAATGGTAAAAACATTAAAGATACGTCACAGCATAATTTACGAGAAATGATTGGCTTTGTACCGCAAAAGGCTGTTTTATTTACAGGAACGATTCGTGAAAATATGCAATACGGCGCCCCAAATGCGACCGATGAAGAAATTTGGCAAGCCTTAGAAATTGCGCAGGCGAAGGCGTTTGTTTCAGAATTGGCAGAAGGTTTGGATAGTCATGTCGAACAAGGCGGCGGTAATTTCTCTGGCGGACAACGCCAGCGGTTGGCTATTGCTCGTGCTTTAGTAAAACCAGCAGATGTCTATGTTTTTGATGATTCCTTTTCTGCATTGGATTTCAAAACAGATGCTAATTTAAGAAAAGCCTTAAAAGAGCAGATGACGGATGCAATTGTCGTTTTAGTAGCCCAACGTGTAAGTACGGTTATGGAAGCATCGACAATTTTAGTATTAGACGAAGGGAAATTAGTTGGTAAAGGAACGCATGAAGAGTTATTAGCGAATAACCAAACGTATCAAGAAATTGTACATTCTCAATTGAGAGAGGAGGACCTTGCATGAGTAGTCGACCAAAAGGCGGACCAATGGGCGGGGGACCAGGACGCAACATTGGCGCAAAAGGGCCAAAACCAAAAAATTTCTGGAAAACAGTGAAACGTTTATTTCGGTACATGTCTAAACGAATGCTGTCAATTATTGCTGTCTTAGTGTTAGCAATCGCAGCCGTCGTTTTCCAAATTCAAACACCAAAAGTATTAGGACAGGCAACAACTGAAATTTTTAAAGGCGTCATGAAAGGCGCTGCTGAAATGAAACAAGGCTTAAAAATAACATCTTTTCCAATTGATTTTGACAAAATCGGTCAAATTTTATTAATTGTTATTGCCATGTACCTTATTTCTGCTGTCTTTAATTTCTTGCAGCAAGTAATTATGACACGTGTTTCACAGCGAACAGTTTATGAATTACGTCAAGAATTAGAAGCGAAAATGAACAAAGTTCCAATTTCCTATTATGATACTCATAGTAATGGGGACATCATGTCGCGGGCAATTAACGACATGGATAATATTGCGAGTACTTTACAACAAAACTTAACCCAATTAATTACCAGTATCGTGACATTTGTGGGCGTACTTTGGATGATGCTGACCATTAGCTGGCAGTTAACACTAATTGCCTTAGCAACAGTGCCATTAAGTTTAATTGTTGTGATGGTTGTGGCGCCTCGCTCGCAAAAACATTTTGCGGCTCAACAAAAAAGCTTAGGATTATTGAATAACCAAGTCGAAGAAACCTACGGTGGTCACGTAGTAGTAAAAAGTTTCAACCACGAAGAAAGTGATCAAGAAGTATTTGAAAAAGAAAATGAAAAATTATATCATGCTGGTCGCAAAGCACAATTTATTTCAGCGATCATTATGCCTTTAATGAACTTTATCAAAAATCTAGGCTACGTGTTTGTTGCAGTCCTTGGTGGCGTAAAAGTAGCGAATGGTATGATGGATTTAGGGGATGTCCAAGCATTTCTTCAATATACCAATCAATTTTCACAACCGATTACTCAAATCGCTAATTTAATGAATACAATCCAAGCTACGGTTGCTTCGGCAGAACGTGTCTTTGAAGTATTAGATGAAGAAGAAATGGTGGATGAACCTTCTGGCATACCAGTGGAAACAGATAGTCCTTATCGTGTTTCTTTTGAACATGTTGCTTTTGGCTATTCACCAGAGAAATTATTAATGAAAGATTTCAATTTAAATGTTAAACCTGGGGAAATGGTCGCAATCGTGGGCCCAACAGGTGCTGGGAAAACAACCCTAATTAACTTATTGGAACGCTTCTATGATATTAGTAGTGGCAGCATCAAATATGATGGCGTTGATACGCGCGATTTATCTCGCGAAGAGTTGCGAGCACACTTTTCAATGGTTCTTCAAGATACTTGGTTGTTCACTGGAAGTATCTATGACAATATTCATTATGGTAATGAGCAAGCGAGCGAAGAAGAAGTGATCCGTGCGGCGAAAGCAGCCCATGTGGATGATTTTGTCAGAAAATTACCAGAAGGCTATCAAACGATTTTAAATGAAGAAGCCAGCAATATTTCTCAAGGTCAACGACAATTAATTACAATTGCTCGAGCATTCTTAGCAAATCCAGACGTTTTAATTTTGGATGAAGCCACCTCAAGTGTGGACACTCGAACAGAAATACTGATTCAAGCAGCAATGAATCGTTTATTGGAAAATCGGACCAGCTTTGTAGTTGCTCATCGCTTGTCGACTATCCGTGATGCTGATACGATTATCGTTATGGCAGAAGGTTCAATTGTGGAAACAGGAACCCACGATGAATTAATGGCAAAAAATGGTTTTTATGCTGATTTATATAACAGTCAGTTTTCAGAAGAAGTAGCCTAAAAGGCGAAGCAAAAAAATAGTAATTCATGATAAGGCTTCAGGAACCATAGTCGTAAAGACTGGTTCCTGAAGCCTTATTTTTTTGACAAAAAGTTAGCGAAATTGAAAAATTTCTATTTTCTTTTGAGAAAAACAGGATATTACTTGATGAAATAGCAAGAGATGTATAAAATGGGAGAGAAGAAAATGGAGGTAACAAAAAAAATGACTGAATTTCAATTAGAAAAAGCTGCGACATTAAAAACAATTGCCATTCGTGCGAAAAAAGTTGGCGAAATGGTCGACTTTTATAAAAAAGTAATGGGTTTTGTTTTAAAGTCAGAAGAAAATAACCTGTCTATCTGGGGTACACGTGAAGCAGGAACGCAATTATTAATTTTAGAAGAAACTAGAAAAGCCGAAGATTTTCATAATGAAGAAAAGCAAATGGCTTATTTTTCAATTAAAGTTCCTACGGAAAAAGAATTTTTACAAATTGCTCAACGAGTGCTTGAGCAAGACTACCCAATTGATGAAAGTTTCCAAATTGGCACACGACAAAGCATGTTCATTACTGATCTTGAAGGCAATCAATTTGAGATTTTTCACGATGAGGCAACAGCAAATTCGACTTCTGAAAAGCAACCAATTGTGCTTAAAGATCTTATCAGTGAGGACTTAGAGCCACATCAAGGGTTAGCCGCTGGCTCATATTTAGCGCATGTGCAATTAAAAACAAACAATCAAAAAGAAATAAAAGCATACTATGAGGAAGTTCTGGGTTTAAAACGCAATGAAAAAGATCAATTTGTTTTAGAAGATGGCAAAGCAACTATTGGATTCCAAAAACCTGAAACAAGTGAAGTGGATCAATTACCTGATCCACACTTAGGTTTAGATTTCTTTACCATTAAGCTCTCTGATCAAGACCATATTTTAGCAATGGAGCAACAATTAACGGCAAAAAATCAAGAGTTCTTTATTGACCAGAAAAAAGCGATTGTCACTGTGTTTGATCCAATTGGCTTGGAATGGTGGTTTGTCTTAAAATAAACGCTTAGACAGACAAAATAAGCTTGTTTTAGCAAGTCTGGAATAAAGTCGGAATAAAAGTTTAACGCTGCTTTTGTTCGGGACTTATTCTAGACTTTTCCTTTAATATTAAAAATAGAAGGTGAAAAAATGTACGAAAAAACAAAGTGGAAAATTCAAAAAATGATGAAAAAAGGTGTTTTTTCGGGCGCTAGTTTTTGTTTCATTGAAGGTGAAAAAGAGGAGAGCAATTGTTGGGGACTCGCACAAGTAAAACCCACCAAAGAACAATTAACCTCGGCCATGCTGTTTGATGTGGCTTCTTTAACCAAAGTAGTCGGCACTACCACCGTTATTTTGCAATTAGTGGAAGAAGGAAAAATTATTCTAGATCAATCATTACAAACTTATTATCCCTCTTTTCAAGATTCTAATATTACAATCCGGCATTTGTTGACACATACGGCAGATTTACAAGGCTATATTCCTAATCGTGATCAGCTGAATGCCCAAGAATTAAAAGACGCCTACAATCATTCCTTTCACGCAGGCAAAGCAATAGGTGAAAAAGTCGTCTATACAGATGCAGGGACTATTTTATTAGGCTTTATGTTAGAAGAAATGTTCCAACAATCAATGATAGAAATTTTATCTGAGCGAGTATTGCTTCCTTTAGGGATGAACGAAAGTACGTTTCTACCAAAGAATCCTTTAAACTGTGTGCCAACAGAATTACATGAACAAAGAGGGTTGATTCGAGGTGCAACCCATGATCCTAAGGCATTCGTTTTACGGGAACATGCAGGGAATGCTGGTTTGTTTAGCAATGTCTATGATTTAACAAAATTTGTTCGAATGTATTTAAATCGAGGCAGTTATCACAATCACCAATTCTTGAAAAAAGAGACAATTGATTTGTTACTAGTTAACCAAGTGCCAGCTGCAGATAAACCACGTTCTCTAGGCTGGGATTTTAAATATGATGTAGCTACGCAACGGCCATTATTATTCCATACAGGCTATACAGGCACTTTTTTGCTAATTGATGTGCGACAACAATCAGCGTTTATCTTTTTATCTAATCGAGTCCATCCAGAGGACCACCGGAACACTTATATCGAAGAAAGAGATCAGTTGTTGGCAACCTATTTAAAAGAGAAATCATCAGTTTCAGATGAAATGACTAGTTTTTAGTGATATAATGAGAGCGAATTCAATTTGGGAGGTCACAGTCAATGCAAGAACCATTATTTTTACAACCTGTTTTTCAAGAAAAAATTTGGGGTGGCAATCGTCTACACACGCTATTTGGTTTCGATTTACCGAACGATAAAATTGGTGAAGATTGGGCAATCAGTGCACATCCACATGGCGTTAGTACTGTTTTAAATGGCGAATTTAAAGGAAAAAAATTAGATGAATTGTGGGCAGACCATCAAGAGTTATTCGGCCATGCAGGTGGCGCTGTCTTTCCATTATTAACGAAAATTTTAGATGCTGAAGATGATTTATCCGTGCAAGTTCATCCTGATGATGCATATGGTCAAAAACATGAAGGCGAGCTAGGCAAAACTGAATGTTGGTACATTATTGATGCAGAACCTGGCGCTGAAATCATTTATGGACATCACGCGAAAACAAAAGAAGAACTTGCAGAAATGATTGAAGAAGGTCGCTGGGACGATCTTTTAAGAAAAGTACCAGTGAAAAAAGGCGATTTTTATTATGTACCAAGCGGCACTATTCATGCCATCGGCTCGGGTATTTTAATTTTAGAAACGCAACAAAGCAGTGATACTACGTATCGGGTTTATGATTATGATCGAACAGATGATCAAGGAAAGACCCGGGAATTGCATATTCAACAATCCATTGATGTGACAACCGTTCCGGCAAAGGATCCTGACCTCTCTATTCAACAAGAAAATCAAGGACAATCAAGCATTGTTACTTATGTAAAAACAGATTTCTTTAATGTTTATGAGTGGCGTGTCAGTGGGATTCTAAAAGTTAAAAAACAAGCACCTTATACATTAGCAACAGTTATTGAAGGTGTGGGTCGATTGATTACAGAAGATGCTGCAAAAGCAGATGTGGCTACTTTTGATTTGAAAAAAGGCGATAGCTTTATCTTTCCAACAGATATTCCGAGCTGGCGTTTTGAAGGTGATCTAACGATTATAGCTTCAGAACCTGGCAGTCGCTAAAAAAATGAGGAGATCATCAACAGATGATTTCCTCATTTTTTGGCATTAAAACAGTTTATTTTGTTATAAAGGAACGTTTAGGTAAGGCAGCGATAACAGCTGTGACGATGATGACTGATAGCAGACGATCCCCGTAATCTGTTATCAATTGAACCAACAGGACGCTTGCTAACTGATTTAAGCCTAAACCATATAAAAATTGGACAATTATGCTGGAGCCAGCAGAAGTAATTCCACCAAATAAACAAACTGTGATTAAGGAAGAAATCACTGTTCCTGGCATCGTTAACCACAACGTTTTAAATGGTAATTTGGTTACTTTTAACTGCTGATGAAGGAGCAAACCTGCTAAAATTCCTGTGCAGAGTTGGACAGGTGAATAATACAGAGAAAAGATATCCGTTGTCAATCCAGTTAGTAGACTTGTTAAAATACCTGTCAGTGCGCCAAAGAGTGGGCCTAATAACGCACCTGTAAAAATAGTTCCCGCACTATCAAGATAGATTGGTAAGCGAAGGAGCAATGCAATGGTACTGCCAAGGTAATTTAAAGCAACACTAAAAGCGATAATTGTAATGATTCGTGGTGTTATTTTTTTCATGGTTATCCCATCCTTAAATTTTTGAAATCTCTTTCGATCTCATCTATTTGTACATTTAAAAGAATGGATAGAAACTTCACGAAAAACTGTTGACTATCAACCGTAGTCAAGACATGACAATTGGCTGGTTGCTGCTGGAAATGATACTGATCGATCATTGATTGCCCCATAGCAATGCCGTCAGGAACAATTTGTCCGTAACTGGAAAAGCCTTGGCAGAGCGTAGGATCAATAAAATAAGCAACCGCTAAGGGATCGTTGATAACACACCCTAAAATACGTTCATATTTCCAATGAAAATCAAAATAAAATTGAGTAATCTCAGCGAGGTAATTCCCCATTTTGGGGTTGAGTCGTTGACAATAATTGAGAATTGTTGGTGTAAAAACAATTTCTCGTGTGACATCTAAGCCGACCATTTCGATTTTTGCACCTAATTTCTCAAAAACCCAAGCTGCTGCATCAGGATCACACCAATAATTAAATTCTGCAACAGGAGAGCAATTGCCGTGGCTTTTAAAGGTACCACCCATTGAGACAAAACGTTGAAGATTTCGCCCCAGAAGAGGTTCTTTTTTTAAAGCCAACGCAATGTTTGTTAAAGGACCAAGGGCAATGATTGAACAATCGGTGGCTTGTTGAAAGGTTTGTGCTAAATAGTCGGCAGCGGAAAGCGCTTGTGCTTGGATTTTGCTAGTTCTGGGGAAATATGTTTCACCTAAACCATCCATGCCATGTGTATCTTGTGCACTAACAAATGGCCGTTTTAAAGGGCTAGCAGCCCCTTGGTAGACAGGAATATCTAAGCGATTAACTTTTTCTAAACATTTAAAAACATTTCCCACGCCAATCTCCACAGGGACATTTCCACAAACAACTGTAATCGCTTGGACATCTAGCTCTGGTGAAGCAAGTGCATACAAGAGAGCAAGCGTGTCATCAATTCCAGGATCACAATCAATAATTACTTTTTGCATTTTTTCCAATCCTCCTTTTTCGTTAACTGCAAATGATAACTCTTGTTAAAAAAGCTATGACTTGAGTTAGTATTGAGAGATACTTAGTTTTTTATTCTGGGAAGTTTCCGAACCAGTCCGAGAAATTCTCGATTTTAAATGCACCTCTTTATCTTACTATATTTTGTAAAGATGTAAATAGTTGTCGGAGAAATGAAAAAGAATCTAGTCCTATATGTAGGAACTAGATTCTTCTTTTATTTATAAAGCGTTTCAGGAATAGCGATCGGTTCACCATATTTTTTCTCTAAAGCGGTCCGAATTAACCGAATCCCTAGATTTTTGTTGCGTGCTAAGATTGGACCGTGAAAGTAGGAGCCAAACACATTTTTATAGACAACGCCTTCGCCATTATCTTGACCGTTATTGCCTTTGCCTTGTTTGACTGTTCCTAAAGGTCGTTCACCTTCGCCTAAAAAAGTCATGCCGTTATGATTCTCAAAACCATAATACGTTTCATCAAATTCTTCATTATAAATTTCAATATCACCAATGAAACGATTGTTGTCTTGGCTCAAAGTGTAATGATCTAACGCACCGATTCCTTTAATTTTTTCGCCTTGTGCGCCGACATAGTAATGTCCTAGAAGTTGATAACCACCACAGATAGCTAACAAGACGCCGTCATTTTCAATATAAGAAGTCAAAGCTTCTTTTTTATTCTGAATGTCTTCTGAGATGATCAGTTGCTCGAAGTCTTGACCGCCACCAACAAAGACTAAATCATATTTTTCGGGATCAAACGGTTCGTAGATACTGATAATTTCTGATCGGAAGGTAACGCCCATTTTTTCGGTTAAATATTTAAGCATCAATAAATTTCCGTTATCTCCGTAAGTATTTAATAAGTTGCCATATAAATGACAAACGACTAATTCTTTAGACACCATTCATTCCCCCTTGAATATACCCTTGGGCTGTTAATGATTTTCTTAATTGCAAAACAGCAGTATAGGTTGCCAAAATATAGACATGATCTGTCGGCAACGTTTTAATTTCTGAAATTACTTGCTCCAAATCAGGAATTTCTAGTAATTTTTCTTCAGGAATACCCGCAACTTTTAAACGCAAGGCCATATCTTCATGGCGATCACCGCCAGCAATTACTTTTGGAATGTCCATATCAGCAAAGGCTTCATGATTACCATCCCAAATCCAACTGACATCAATTCCATCTGCATAATTGGCATTTAATAATGAAACCAGCGAGAAAGAGTAAGGGGCTAAGCCCATCATATCAATGACCTGATTTAAACCAACGGGATTTTTTACTAAAACTAACGTACATTCTTTATCGCCAACTTTAATAGTTTCTTGACGCCCAAAAACTTTTTCATCATAAGCTAAACCTGCTCGGATTTTATCTGGTGCCACCTGATAATATTCTGCTACCGCTGTGGCTGCTAGCGCATTATAAACATTATACATCCCACCAACAGCAATGCCGTATTCTTCGCCATCAATCACAAAATCAGCAGATGTGTTATCCATCCGGACCATTTCCGTTAACTGCACATCCAATTCAGGGCGTTTGAAGCCACAATTTGGGCAATAGTAATCACCTAAATTAGCATACGTAATCATTTTATAATGAAGAATATGATTACATTTTGGACATAAAACCCCATCTGTATTGTAATGAGCCAATTGCTCTTTCGGTGGTAAATGATTAAATCCATAGTATTTGCGAGGATTTACAGTTTCTTTTGAATTAAAAATTGGCGAATCACCGTTGCACAAAATAGTTGCTTCAGGAGCAGCGGCGGCGCCTTCCATAATTAAGCGATACGTCGTATAAATTTCACCATAGCGATCCATTTGGTCGCGGAAAATATTCGTAAAAACAAATAATTTTGGTTGAATATATTTAGTGACGCGGCTTAAACTTGCTTCATCAATTTCTAACACCGCAAATTTCTTTTGTCCTTTTTTCGCCTTGGCATTTAAAAAAGTAGAGACAATTCCTTGCTCCATGTTAGCACCCGTTGGATTTGTTAATACCTCATCAAATTCTTGGCGTAAAATGTTAACAGTTAAAGCAGTTGTCAATGTTTTGCCGTTCGTTCCAGTGACTACGACAATTTCATAGTCTTTTGCCAATGTATCTAAAATTTTAGGATCGATTTTTAGGGCTAATTTCCCTGGGTAGCTACTGCCGCCTTTAAAAAATGTTTGTAAAACCCATTGCGAAGTTTTTCCTGCAGCAATTGCTAAATGACTTCGAATCCCCATTTGTTGTCCCCCAATTTCTATATCTTTAATTTTTCGTTATTTTAAATTAAACTCAATCTATCATACCATAACTAAAATAAAAAATTAATTCCTTTTACTTTTTCTTACTATTATTTAAAAAGTCTTTTAGAAAAAGTAGAATAGTGAAGGAAAAAAGAGAATAGACGACTTGTCTTAACAACAAATCGTCCATTGATTTCCATTTTTATTTCGCATCAATATAACTGTATAGCGTATATTTAGAAATATTGAAGAAGTTAGAAACTTTGTCCCCAGATTTAGTGACTAAGAAGGCGCCTTTATTATTTAAAAATTGAATACACTTGATTTTATCGTCCTTCGTCATTAATGGGACCGGCTTACCAACTAATTTGACTGATTCGTGAATTAAATCGTCTAACAACTCATTAACATCCTGAGGAATGTAATCAGGGTCTTTATCTTCTTCAGGTTCTGCAGTGGAAATCAAAGATTTTAAGTTCGACTCTGCAGCAATCAATGTAGTGATGTCGTAGTTAATAGCAAAAATACCATCGAGTTGACCATTCTCATCTTTAAAATACATTGTACTAGATTTTAAAATACGACCATCATGGGTGCGGGTCAGATAGTTAATATGATCATTCAACTCACTAGGGTCTTTTTTTAAGGCTTCTAAGACTACTTGAGAAGGTCCATCGCCCAGATGACGAGAAGAGACATGACCATTTTCAATGGAAACAATAGAGTTGTTAATATTGTCTTCATTGATTTGGTGGATAACGACTTCGCAGTTTTCCCCAAATTGACCAGCTAAACCTTTAGCAATTTGTGTTAAAAAAGTAAGTTTTTCGTCGGATAACATAAATAAGCTCCTTTCTAATGTGCCTGGCACAAACAGTTTTTATAAGATTGTGTCAAATTTAACATAATATTTTTAAATGGAATAGGCAGGGCTAAATCCTTTAATGTCGCGTACTACCTGTTCTGAAAAATAATGATAGCATGATAAAAATAATAATACAAGATAACGGCTGTCAAAATTCTAAAAAATATTTTTTAGGCAGCATTGTTTTTTTTAAGGCAAGGTGATATACTTTAATCAAGTTAATGAGTTCGTTAGTAAAAAAATGCAAGCGCTTCAAATACTTTTCGTAGAAATATAGATTAGAAAAGCTAGACAAGCTATATTCGTGAATGATTGAGCGATTGATTTGTAAACGTTTGCTACATGTGGGGAATAGGTTGGAAAATAGGAGGAGAATACATGTTATTAATTGGAAATGGGCGTTTAATCACTCGGGATGCGCAGAATCATTTTTTTGAAAATGGGTGTGTGGCGATTGATGGTCAAGTTGTGAAACAAGTCGGAACGACAGAAGAATTAAAACAAGCTTATCCAGAAGCGACATTTATTGATGCTAAAGGTGGAGTGATTATGCCAGGCTTTATTAACATGCACAATCATATTTATAGTACCTTTGCACGTGGGTTAAGTTTAACGAATTATCATCCTAAAAATTTCATGGATATTTTGGTAGATCAATGGTGGCGAATTGATCGTGCCTTGACATTAGAAGACACTTATCAAAGTGGTAAGGTTGCTTATTTAGATAGTATTCGCAACGGCGTTACAACTGTCTTTGATCATCATGCTAGTTACGGAGAAATTACAGGGAGTTTAACCCAATTATCTAATGCAGCGGACGAGTTAGGGATTCGAACCTGCCTTTGTTATGAAGTTTCTGATCGCGATGGTGAGCAGAAAATGCGGGAAGCAGTTCAAGAAAATGCCGCCTTTATTAAAGCCAGTTCCTTAAGAAATGATGATATGCAAAAAGCGATGATGGGTATGCATGCAGCATTTACTTTATCAGATGCTTCTTTAGAATTATGTGCAGCCAATACGCCAGATGGGATTGGTTATCATATTCATATTGCAGAGGATTTAGCCGATGTTCATGATTCTTTGAAAAAATATGGGAAGCCGATTGTGAACCGATTATTTGATTTAGGAATTTTAGGAAAACAGACAATGGCAGGCCATTGCATCCATATTGGACCTCATGAGATGGAATTACTAAGAGATACAGACACAATGGTGGTCACGAATCCAGAGTCGAATATGGGGAATGCGGTCGGTTGCCCACCTGCGATGCGCATGTTTAATGAGTATGGTATTTTGATGGGTCTTGGCACAGATGGTTATACGAATGATGTGACGGAATCTTATAAGGTAGGAAATGTTATCCACAAACATCATTTAGCTGATCCAAATGCGGCTTGGGCAGAAATTCCCACAATGCTGTTTGATAATAATCCGCAAATGGCTAATCGCTATTTTAAAACAAAGCTAGGCGTTTTAGAACCTGATGCAGCAGCAGACGTCATTATTGTTGATTATCATGGCCCGACACCAATGACAAAAGAGAATTATAACATGCACATTTTATTCGGCATGAATGGTGGGATGGTTACTGACACGGTGATTAATGGAGAAATTCGGATGCGTAATCGTGAAGTTCAAGGAATTGATGAAGAGAAAATTTGGCATGATGCGCAAACGCAAGCACAATCTTTCTGGAAACGAGTAAATCAATAGCTTTCATTATAAATAAAAGGAGTGACGTTAATGAGTGATATTATGCATCCCATCTCAATTGAGGCTTTATTAAATTGGATTTTTAGTGAGTATCAACAAGATGGCACAATTTTTGGCATTCGTAAATTTTATCATGCGGATCCTACAAAAACGATTTCCTTATTTGGAGAAAAAATGGAAACCCCTTGTGGTCCAGCAGCAGGTCCTCATACACAATTAGCACAAAATATTATTGCGGCCTATTTAACAGGTTCTCGTTTTTTTGAAGTTAAGACAGTCCAGATACTGGATGGAGAAGATTTACCGGTGAGTAAACCATGTATCGCAGCAGCGGATGAATGTTACAACGTTGAGTGGTCCACAGAATTGCGCGTTCCCCAAGCTTATGATGAATACGTCAAAGCATGGTTCGTTTTGAAGTTACTGAGTAAAGAGTTCGAGCTAGGTGACCCGAATGGTTTCATTTTTAACATGAGTGTTGGCTATGATTTGGCAGGGATTCAATCACCAAAAATTGATCGTTATATTAACGAAATGCAGAACGCAGAAGGAACGCCGATTTGGGCGGAATGCCAAGCAGCTGCCAAAAAATATCTATCTTATTTTAAAAAAGTAGATGACTTATATATCGAAGCAATTAGTCCTAAAGTCTGTCATTCTATTACGCTGTCGACTTTACACGGCTGTCCATCAGATGAAATTGAACGAATTGCGGCCTATTTATTAAGTGAAAAAGGGCTCCATTCCTTTATTAAATGTAATCCAACCATGTTAGGTTATGAATATGCGCGTCAAACGATGGATGAGCTAGGGTTTGATTATATGGTTTTTGACGATCACCATTTTAAAGAAGATTTACAATTTGAAGAAGCAGTACCGATGTTACAACGTCTGCAATTATTAGCTAATAGTAAAAATCTAAGCTTCGGAGTTAAAATTACGAACACTTTCCCAGTAACGATTGCAGCAAATGAATTACCTGGTGATGAAATGTACATGTCAGGACGTTCGCTATTTCCTCTTAGTATTTCATTGGCACAAAAATTATCAGAAGCATTTGATGGGAAACTACAAATTTCTTATTCTGGCGGTGCAGATATTTTCAATAGTAAAGAAATATTTGATGCTGGGATTTGGCCAATCACTATGGCAACGACTCTGTTGAAACCCGGTGGCTATCAACGAATGAATCAAGTTGCTAATGTATTGGGCGCAGCAAAATATCCTCAGATGGTTCATGTCAACTTGGATAAATTAGCCCAAGTTGTTGAGAAAGCTAAAACACAAGCGCGTTACCAAAAATCAATTAAATTACCAGAAAGTACCAAACTAAGAAAAACAGTTCCGTTAACAGATTGTTATATTGCTCCTTGTCGAAGTGACGGTGGTTGTCCAATCAATCAGGATATTCCTGCTTACCTTCGTTATGTAAGTGAAGGTAATTATTTAAAGGCCTTGCAAGTAATTGTCGATAAAAATCCATTGCCTTTTATTACTGGAACCATTTGTGCACATCCTTGTATGACTAAATGTACACGTCAATTTTATGAAGAATCTATTCATATTCGGGAAGTGAAGTTAGAAGCAGCTGAACATGCCTATGATGAATTATTGACGACACTAGAAAAGCCACAGCCAAAAGAAAATGCACCTAAAACAGCTGTTGTGGGTGGAGGCCCTGCAGGGATCTCTGCTGGGTATTTATTAGCACGTGAAGGCATGCCTGTTACTGTGTTTGAAAAATCCGAGACAATTGGGGGCGTTTGTAGCCAGATTGTACCAGAATTTCGAATTTCTATGGAATCTGTTCAAAAAGACGTTCAGTTAGCGGAACTTATGGGAGCTGAATTCCGTACAGGACAAGAGGCGCCATCATTGGCAGAATTGAAAAACCAAGGCTATACGAATGTTATTTATGCCATTGGTGCATGGAAACATGGGGTCCTTCGTTTAGAATCTGGGCGAGCATTGAACTCGTTAGAATTTTTAAAAGCAAACCGAGAAAATCCAACAATTAATCCTTATGGAGAACAGATTGTCGTCGTTGGTGGCGGAAATACAGCTATGGACTGTGCTCGTGCAGCCACAACATTACCTGGTGTTAAAAAAGTCTCAGTGGTTTATCGTCGGAATAAACGCAATATGCCAGCAGATGAAGAAGAACTTTATTTAGCCTTAGAAGATGGCGTTGACTTTTTAGAATTACTTTCGCCAATTAAACATGAAAATCAACAATTAACTTGTGAAAAAATGGTCCTAGGTGAACGAGATGCCTCTGGACGCCGTCGACCAATTGGTACAGGAGAAATGATTGATATTCCTGCTGATACAGTGATTGCCGCTGTTGGTGAAAAAGTAGATACAGAATTTTACCAAGCATTAGGCATTCACACAGACAACTATGGGAAAGTCGTTTCAAATCAAGAAACATTGGAAACAAATATACCAGGCGTCTATGTCATTGGTGACGCTAATTTAGGACCAGCCACAATAGTTGAAGCAATCGCTGATGCAACCAAAGCGGCCAATAATATTTGTCTTGTCCACAATCATCACTATGAAAAAGATAATTTAAATAGTGATGTTGCATTTGTTAGAAACAAACGGGGTATCCTTGTGACAGACGAGATGTCTTGTAGTCAAGCTAGTCGTTGCTTAGAATGCTCCACAATTTGTGAATCTTGTATGGATGTCTGTCCAAACCGAGCAAATATTGTTGTGTACGTCGAAGGAAAACCACAAATTGTCCATGTTGATCGGATGTGTAACGAATGTGGTAACTGTGAAACATTTTGCCCTTATGCAAGTGCCCCTTACAAAGACAAATTTACCTTATTTAACAGTGAATCTGATTTTTATGACAGTACTAATTCAGGTTTCTATGTTCAAAATCCTGTGGATAAAATTTGTTTACTGCGTTTATGGGGAACGGTGTCAACAATTCAATTAACGGATCAAGGATTAGATGTACCAGAAGATTTAATCGCATTAATGGTAACTATGATTGAAGAATATGCTTATTGTATGCAAGCATAAAAGGAAATTTACGACTGGGGGATAAATAGATGTCTATTCTGCTCAAAGGTGGAACCGTCGTATCTGCATATAATCGTCGTCAATTGGATATTCGAATTGACGGCGAGCAAATTGTAGAGATGGGGGCAAATTTACCAGTAGAAAATTCTCAGATTGAGGATGTTACGGGGTGTTATGTATTACCAGGCTTTATTGATGCGCACACGCATCTGGAATTAAATAATGGCAAAGGTTCGTTAAGTACGGCGGATAACTTTACTACTGGCAGCCAAGCGGCGGTGGCCAAAGGTACGACTACGGTTATTGATATGGCTACACCTAATAAAGGCGGCTCATTGAAAGACTGTTTAGCTACTTGGAATCAATTGGCTGAAGGCAAGAGTTCATGTGATTATACTTACCATATGTCCATGATTGAATGGAAACCAACGATAGCTGCTGAAATTCAGGAAATGATTGCTGCAGGTATTACTTCCTTCAAAATGTATATGGCTTATGATAATTTGCGAACCACAGATGCGGAAATTTTTGAAGCGATGAAGGAAATAAAAAAAGTTAATGGAATGTTAGGCGTTCATTGTGAAAATGGTGATTTAGTAGATGAATTAATCCAATCATATGTTTCTCAAGGAAAGCTAACCCCGCACTATCATCCGTTATCAAGACCGGCGGCTGTTGAAGCAGAAGCGGTAGCAAGATATTTGATGATAGCGGAAATGGCTGATTTGCCGGTTAATATTGTGCATTTAAGCACAAAACGATCATTAGAAGCAGTGGAACGGGCTCGTCAAAGAGGACAATCAGTCTATGTAGAAACTTGCCCTCAATATCTTTTACTAGATGATCACTTGTACGATGCGCCTAATTTTGAAGCAGCAAAATATGTCTGCTCACCGCCACTACGCAAACGAGAGGATCAACAGGCTTTGTGGCAAGGGATTAAAGAGGGGGCAATCAATACAATATCGACAGATCACTGCAGCTTTAATTTTCACGGACAAAAAACAGTTGGCAAAGATGATTTTAGTAAAATTCCCAATGGGATGCCAGGTGTTGAAACGAGACCAGAATTAATTTACACGGAAGGTGTGGCAAAGGGCCAAATCACCTTGGAAAAAATGGTTGCTCTGCTTTCTGAAAATATTGCTAAACAATTCTCGATGTATCCACAAAAAGGTGTGGTGCAAGAAGGCAGTGATGCCGATTTAGTTGTTTGGGATCCTAGAACAACCGGCGTGATTGCTGCGAGAACGCAGTTACAAAATGTCGACTATACGCCGTATGAAGGATTTGAAACACAAGGACAGGCTCGAATGGTTTATTTAAGAGGTCAAAAAGTTGCTGAAGCTGGGCAAGTCATCTTGGCAAATCAAGGAAAATTTGTTTTTCGTAAAGCAACTTAAAAATAGAAGGAGGAGAAGTATTTTTGGAAAAAATTAAATGGACAGCAAATGAAATGCCGAAGACGGAGGATAAGTACTTACCTCTGATGTCTAAAGAAAAAATTGAGAAAGCTTTGGCTTTTCACAAAAGTTTTCCACAGTATTCAGAAACACCATTAGCAGAATTGAATCATATGGCCGCGTATCTGGGGTTAAATGATTTCTTTGTTAAAGATGAATCTTATCGCTTTGGTTTAAATGCTTTTAAAGTATTAGGTGGTTCATTTGCCATGGCTAACTATATTGCCGAAAAATTAAAGAAAGATGTTTCGGAACTAACATATGATGAATTAACTTCTGATCAATTACGATCAGCTTTTGGACAAGCTACGTTTTTTACAGCAACTGATGGCAACCATGGACGAGGAGTCGCTTGGGCTGCGAATAAATTAGGCCAAAAATCAGTTGTACTCATGCCGAAGGGTTCAACACAGACGAGAAAAGAAAATATTGAAAAAGAAGGCGCAACCGTCACAATCGAAGAAGTTAATTACGATGAATGTGTGCGAATGGCTAATAAAATGGCCGAAGAAACTGAAAACGGTGTCATGGTTCAAGACACCGCTTGGGACGGATATGAAAAAATTCCGACTTGGATTATGCAAGGATACGGAACGATGGCGTTAGAAGCCTCTCAACAATTAAGAAAATTTGGCTCTGAACGACCTAGTCATGTTTTTGTTCAAGCTGGTGTCGGCAGTTTAGCTGGTGCAGTGATTGGTTATTTTGCTAATGCTTTTCCAGAAAACCCACCGATTATGGTCGTTGTTGAGGCACAGGCGGCTGATTGTTTATATCAATCAGCAATTAAAAAAGACGGAGAAATTCGCTTTGTCGATGGTGATTTACAGACAATTATGGCTGGCCTAGCATGTGGAGAACCTAATACGATTTCTTTTGATATTCTAAAAAATCATACATCCTTCTTTGTTTCAGCGCCAGATTGGGTTTCTGAAAAAGGAATGCGTATGTTGGGCGCGCCATTAAAAGGGGATCCGCAAGTTGTATCAGGCGAATCTGGGGCAGTAGCAATGGGCTTAGTAGCTACAGTGATGCAAGATCCCGACTATCAAGAATTACGTGAGGCATTGCAACTGGATGAGACGTCAAACGTTTTAATGTTTTCTACCGAAGGGGACACTGATCCAGACAATTATAAAAAAATTTTATGGAGGTAAAAGGAATGGATTTTAATGCAGTAAATGCAGCAGCAGAAGGTTACAGAGAAGATATGGTCAAATTTTTAAGAGACCTTGTCAAAATTCCAGGAGAAAGTGCAGAAGAAGGCAACAAAATTGCGCGAGCAAAAGCCGAAATGGAAAAATTAGGTTTCGATAAAATTGACATTGATCCTCAAGGAAATTTACTTGGTTATATGGGGTCTGGTGAAAAATTAATTGCTTTTGATGGGCACATGGATACTGTCGGAATTGGTGAAATGAGTAACTGGAAATTTGATCCTTACGATGGCTATGAAACAGAAACTGAGATCGGTGGTCGCGGTACGTCTGACCAAGAAGGCGGGATTGTTTCGGCTATTTATGGCGCTAAAATCATGAAAGATTTAGGTCTATTATCAGAAAAATACACTGCTTTAGTAACAGTTACTGTCCAAGAAGAAGACTGTGATGGTTTATGCTGGCAATACATTATCAAAGAAGACGGTATCCGTCCAGAATTTGTTGTTTCAACAGAGCCAACAGATGGTGGGATTTATCGTGGTCAACGAGGCCGAATGGAAATTAAAGTTGATGTCAAAGGCGTTTCGTGTCATGGCTCAGCACCAGAACGTGGAGATAATGCCATTTACAAAATGGCGGATATCTTACAAGATGTTCGTGCCTTAAACAACAATGGAGATACAGAAAGTACAGCGATTCGTGGTTTAGTTCGTATGTTAGATCCTAAGTACAATCCAGAGTGGCAAGAAGCCCGTTTCTTAGGACGTGGTACGGTGACTGTTTCGCAAATTTTCCATTCTTCACCAAGTCGGTGTGCTGTTGCGGATGGCTGTACCGTTTCACTAGACCGTCGAATGACTGCTGGAGAAACTTGGGAAAGTTGTTTAGAAGAAATTCGCAATTTACCAGCTGTTAAAAAAATATGGAGATGATGTGACGGTTTCAATGTACAACTATAATCGTCCTTCTTATACTGATTTAACTTATGAAATTGAATGTTATTTCCCAACGTGGGTAATTCCAGAAAATCATGATGTAACAAAAGCCTTGATGGAAACGCATAAAAATCTCTATGGAGAAACACGGAAAGGCTCTGTAGAAACAGTGGAAATGCGTGAAGAACGCCCATTGCTAGATAAGTGGACCTTCTCAACAAATGGCGTTTCAATTATGGGACGTAATGGCATTCCTTGTATTGGTTTCAGGCCAGGGGCGGAAGCACAAGCACATGCACCAAATGAAAAAACTTGGAAAGATGATTTGGTTCGTTGTGCAGCCGTTTATGCGGCATTACCAACGGTTTATTGTGGTTAAGTAAAGGATTATTAGACAAGAAAAAAGGAGCAGATGGAATGGAAACGTTTAAAGAATATATTGAGAAATTAGATAAATTAGAATTTGAAAAAATGTACGAAAATGACTTTTTCCTAACTTGGGAAAAAACAAGAGATGAATTAGAAGCTGTTTTCACAGTTGCCGATACATTACGCTATTTAAGAGAAAATAATATTTCAACTAAAATTTTTGATAGTGGCTTGGGGATTTCTTTATTCCGCGACAACTCTACAAGAACACGTTTTAGTTTCGCTTCAGCGTGTAATCTTTTGGGCTTAGAAGTTCAAGATTTAGACGAAGGAAAAAGTCAAATTTCTCACGGAGAAACTGTTCGTGAGACAGCAAACATGATTTCTTTTATGGCTGATATCATTGGTATTCGTGATGACATGTACATTGGTAAAGGCAATGCTTACATGCACGAAGTATCAGAATCTGTCCAAGAAGGATATAAAGATGGGGTATTAGAACAACGCCCAACGTTAGTGAATTTACAATGTGATATTGACCATCCGACGCAAGCAATGGCGGATGCGTTGCATTTAATTCATGAATTTGGTGGTATTGAAAACCTGAAAGGGAAAAAAGTTGCCATGACTTGGGCGTATTCACCATCTTATGGAAAACCATTATCTGTTCCTCAAGGAATTGTTGGTCTAATGACCCGTTTAGGAATGGATGTCGTCTTAGCACATCCAGAAGGTTATGAAATTATGCCAGAAGTAGAAGAAGTTGCGAAGAAAAATGCGGCAGAATTTGGTGGAAACTTTACTAAAACGAATAGTATGGCAGAAGCATTCAAAGATGCGGATGTTGTTTATCCGAAAAGCTGGGCACCTTTTGCGGCAATGGAAAAGCGAACTGAATTATATGGCAATG
The DNA here is from genome assembly GCF_051712785.1 of Enterococcus sp. DIV0546. Classification (NCBI taxonomy): domain Bacteria; kingdom Bacillati; phylum Bacillota; class Bacilli; order Lactobacillales; family Enterococcaceae; genus Enterococcus; species Enterococcus sp. DIV0546. Next base: position 2,069,830 of record NZ_JBIOPO010000001.1, on the reverse strand, counting down.
GTGACCAAGCAGGAATTGATCAATTAGAACAAGAATTACTTTCTCAAAATAAAAGGCACAAAGATTGGGAATGTACAGAAGAATTGATGAAAACAACAAAAGACGGCAAAGCTTTGTATATGCTTAATATTCTTCAGTCGACTCAATTATCTAGTAATACATTTGATTTTTGGCTGGAAGCGCCAAGAATAGCGACACATGCCCAGGCTGGCTAGTTTGTTATTTTAAGAATTGACGAAAAAGGAGAGCGGATCCCTTTAACGATTGCGGAGACAAATCCACAAGCAGGCAGTATTCGAATTATTTTCCAAGTAATCGGTAAGACAACAGCTGCACTTTCCCAACTTAAAACTTCAGACTCTTTGTTGGATATCACTGGACCTTTAGGTATGCCCACAAAAGTGAAGCAATATGGAACGGTGATGGTTGTCGGTGGCGGGGTTGGTATCGCGGCTATTTATCCAATTATCAAGGCTTTAAAAGAAGCAGGCAACCGAGTGATTACGATTTTGGGAGCACGAACAGCTGAGTTAGTTCTGTTACAAGAAGAATGCCGTCGTTATTCAGATGAGCTAATCATTACAACGGATGATGGTTCATTAGGTAAAAAGGGCTTAGTAACAGAAGCGATGGAAGAAGTTATTGCACGTGAATCTGTAGCGTGCAGTTGGGCGATTGGGCCCAGCATCATGATGAAATTTTGTACCTTGACAGCTGAAAAACATCAATTACCAATTTATGTTTCCTTGAATCCTATTATGATTGACGGAACAGGCATGTGTGGCGGTTGTCGGGTCACTGTTGATGGCACCATGAAATTTGCCTGTGTTGATGGACCTGAGTTTAAAGGCAATGAAGTAAATTGGGATGAATTCATTAATCGAATGAAGCAATATCAGGAAGAAGAAGCAGTTTGCTTTACAGATCGTTTGAAAGAGCAGGTGGAGAAAAATGGCTAGAAAAAGTCGTATAAAAACACCGATTGCGGAACAAGCACCTACTATCAGAAAGAATAATTTTGAAGAGGTTTGCTTAGGCTATACATTAGCAGAAGGGCAAGAAGAAGCGATTCGCTGTTTACAATGTAAAAATGCACCTTGTATTGCTAAATGCCCCGTGATGATTGATATTCCTGGATTTATTTTAGCTATTCGTGAAGGAAACATGGAACAAGCAGCCAATATTTTAAGTAAATATACGAATTTACCTGCTATTTGTGGACGCGTTTGTCCGCAAGAGAAACAATGTGAACAAGTTTGTAAATTAGGGAAAGCCAAAAACTTTGAACCAGTGGCAATTGGCAAATTAGAACGTTTAGTTGCCGATTGGGCATTAGAAAATCACATGTTTCCAAAAAAAACAGCGGAACCAACAAAAGGGAAAATCGCAGTGGTCGGTTCTGGTCCTTCTGGGTTAACAGTTGCGGGGGATTTGGCAAAGCTCGGCTACGAAGTAATTATTTTTGAAGCGCTTCATGAAGCTGGTGGCGTATTAACCTATGGCATACCTGAATTTCGATTACCGAAAAAAATTGTTAAACAAGAAATTGCGAGTATTGAAGCCTTAGGTGTAACAATAGAAACCAATGTGGTAGTAGGTAAAACGATTACGATGGAAGAAATAATGTCAGAGTTTGATGCCTGTTATCTATCGGTTGGTGCAGGGGCACCAAATTTTATGGGAATCCCAGGAACTAGTTTAAATGGGGTTTATTCTTCTAGTGAATTTTTAACACGAATCAATTTAATGCATAGCTATGAGTTTCCAGAATATGATACACCGATTAAACGTGCTAAAAATGTTGTTGTGATTGGCGGCGGGAATGTTGCAATGGATGCCGCTCGTTCAGCCAAACGATTAGGCGCTGAAAATGTGAACATTGTGTATCGTCGTTCGTTAGAAGAATTACCAGCAAGAATTGAAGAATACCACCATTCCCTTGAAGAAGGAATTAACTATTATTGGTTAACGAATCCAATTGCTTATTTAGATGACCAACAAGGAAATCTAGCCGGTGTTGAATGTATCAAAATGGTTTTAGGTGAACCAGATGTGTCTGGAAGACGACGGCCAGAACCGGTTCCAGACAGCACGTTTACCATTCCTGCTGATGCAGTAATCGAGGCAATTGGCCAAGGGGCAAATCGAGTTTTGTTATCAACATATCCAGAAATAGAACTAAACCAATGGGGTTACATTCAAGCTGATCCTAAAACAGGAGCAACCTCAATACCTGGCGTTTTTGCCGGGGGCGATATAGTCACAGGTGCTGCCACCGTTATTTTAGCGATGGGCGCTGGGAAAATCGCAGCTAATGCAATTGATCAGTATGTCAAAACACAAAAAACAACAGTCACAAGCAATGTTTAGGAAAGATAAAAGGTGAAAAAATGAAAAAAACAATGGATGGAAACACCGCAGCGGCTTATATTTCATATGCGTTTACAGAAGTTGCCGCTATTTATCCTATCACACCAAGTTCAACAATGGCTGAGTTGGTAGATGAATGGGCGGAAAGTGGTTTAAAAAATATTTATGGTCAAAAAGTTCAAGTTATTGAAATGCAATCAGAAGCTGGGGCAGCGGGAGTAGTTCATGGTTCGTTAAAAACAGGTGCGTTAACCACTACTTATACTGCTTCACAAGGTTTACTGTTGATGATTCCCAATATGTATAAAATCGCAGGAGAATTGCTACCTTCTGTGTTCCACGTGGCGGCTCGGGCAGTAACGACAAGTGCATTGAGTATTTTTGGTGACCATGGCGATGTGATGGCTACCCGCCAAACAGGTTTTTGTATGTTAGCAGAATCGAGTGTCCAAGAAGTAATGGATTTGTCGGCAGTTGCTCATTTAGCTAGCTTAGAAGGTAGTTTACCTTTTGTAAACTTTTTTGATGGTTTTAGAACGAGCCATGAACTACAAAAAATCGAAGTGATTGATTATGATGACCTGAAAGAAATGGTGAATCAGGAAGCTGTAACTCGTTTTAGAATGGGAGGCATGAATCCTAATCATCCCACTGTTTCAGGGACCGCTCAAAATCCTGACATTCATTTTCAACAAAGAGAAACAGTCAATAAAAATTACGAAGAAATGCCAAAAATTGTTCAAAAATACATGAAAAAAATTAACAATCTTCGTGGAACAACGTATGATTTAACCGATTATTATGGGGTTGAAGATGCAACAGAAGTCATTATTTCAATGGGGTCGGCTTCACCAGTAATCAAACAAACAGTCGATTATCTCAATCAACAAGGACGCAAAGTTGGTTTTATCAATATTCATTTATATCGTCCATTTCCTACCGAAAACCTTCTTGAAAAATTACCAGCTACAGTAGAAAAGGTTGCGGTTTTAGATCGAACAAAAGAATCAGGAGCCGAAGGGGAACCGTTATTGCTAGATGTTCAAAGCGCTCTCTATCAACATGAAAATCGTCCAATTGTGATTGGTGGACGTTATGGGTTAGGTTCTAAAGACGTAGCGCCTAATCAAATTAAAGCGATCTATGACCATTTGTTATTGCCATTTAAAGAATTAAAACAACGCTTTACGGTAGGGATCGTTGATGATGTAACCTATCAATCATTGCCAGAAGAACCTACTTTAGATTTAACGCCAGATACTACCTTCCAAGCAAAATTTTGGGGCTTTGGTTCTGACGGAACTGTGGGAGCAAACAAGCAAGCGATTAAAATTATCGGAGATCATACCGACCTTTATGCACAAGCTTACTTTAGTTATGATTCTAAAAAATCAGGCGGTTTAACCGTTTCGCATCTGCGTTTTGGTAAAGAGCCAATTACTTCCACGTATTTAATTGAACAAGCAGATTTCATCGCTTGTCATAATGCTTCCTATTTGCATAAATACGACCTGTTAAAAGGTTTAAAAGATGGCGGAACGTTTTTACTGAATACTATTTGGGATCAAGAAAAGGTTCATCGTTTATTACCGGCTAAGTTAAAAAAATATATTGGGGAGCACCAAATCAAATTTTATATTATCAATGCGGTTGAGTTAGCTCGCAAAGTAGGCTTAGGCCGTCGGATCAATACAGTGATGTCTACTGCCTTTTTTGAAGTAACAGATATTTTAACGAAAGAGCAATATTTACCGTTACTTAAAGAAGAAGTGAAAAAGACTTATGGAAAAAAATCAATGGAAATTGTTGAAAAAAATTACCAAGCGATTGATGCTACCTTTGAATCGCTGCAAGAAATCGTAGTTCCAGAAGATTGGGCAACCATTGTTTTAGAGCCAGAAAATCAAGAGTCGGAAGCTCCAGCTTTTGTGACAAATATTTTAGAACCAATCAATCGTCAAGAAGGGGATCAGCTGACCGTTTCAGATTTGATTGAAAACGGAATGAAGGGCGGTGCCATTCCTATGGGCACTGCGGCTTATGAAAAACGTGGCATTGCGTTAGAAGTACCTGAGTGGCAAATGGATAAGTGTACGATGTGTAATGAATGTGCCTTTGTTTGTCCACATGCGGCTATTCGACCGTTTTTAGCGGATGAAGAAGAACTGAAAGAAGCACCTGCAGGTTTTGCCATGCGCGAAATGCGTGGCACAGATGGGTTGATGTATCGTATCCAAGTTTCTTTAGAAGACTGTACAGGTTGTGGTCTTTGTGTTCAGGCATGTCCCGTGAAAGACAAGGCGATTTTAATGAAACCTTATGAAACTCAGAAAGAGCAAGCAATGAATTGGGCCTTTGCGATGACTCTTAAACAAAAAGCCAACCCAGTCAAAAAACTTTCTGTTAAAGGTTCCCAATTTAACCAGCCATTGATGGAATTTTCAGGTGCTTGTGAAGGCTGTGGCGAAACACCTTATATTAAGTTGTTGACGCAACTATTTGGTGATCGAATGATGATTGCTAACGCAACAGGCTGTTCATCAATTTGGGGTGGTTCGTCACCGGTGACGCCTTATACAACGAACGAATGTGGCCAAGGACCAGCTTGGAGTAATTCGCTGTTTGAAGATAATGCGGAATATGGTTATGGTATGTATATTGCCAATCGAACGAAACGTCAACATTTAGCTAGTCTGGTTGAAGAAAGTCTTGCTAAAAACGTCGGATCAGATTCACTTCAAGCCTTGTTAAATGATTGGTTGGAACACATGGCTGAAGGGGAAGGAACACAACAGCGAGCAACCAAACTAGCGGCAGCATTAAGTGAAGAAGCCGATGAAGATCCACTTTTAACAAAAATTTACGAACAAAAAGATTTATTAGTGAAAACGAGTCAATGGATTGTCGGCGGCGATGGTTGGGCCTATGATATCGGGTTTAGCGGCATTGATCATGTTCTTGCTAGTGGGGAAGATGTTAATATTTTTGTTATGGATAACGAAGTGTATGCCAATACAGGCGGACAAACATCTAAAGCTACACCAGCTTCAGCCATTGCCAAATTCTCAGCGGGTGGGAAACATACCTCTAAAAAAGATTTAGGGATGATGGCAATCACTTATGGGAATGTCTATGTTGCACAAGTGGCTTTAGGCGCAAACTCAATGCAAACGATTAAAGCAATTGACGAAGCGGAGCGGTACCCAGGCCCATCAATTATCATTGGTTATACCCCATGTATTAATCACGGGGTCAAAGGTGGAATGGTTCGGACGTTAGATCAAGCCAAAGAAGCCGTTGAATCTGGCTATTGGCCACTTTATCGCTATAATCCAGAGTTAGTTAAGAAAGGCAAAGATCCGATGGTCATTGACTACAAGAAAACAGATTTTGACAAAATGCGTGATTTCCTTGAAAAACAAACACGTTACTCTGCGTTGCATACAATTAAACAGAATCAAGAAGTAGTCGAACATTTACTTGATAAAACTAAAGAAGATGCAATTGAACGCTCTGAAAGTTATAACAAACTAGTCACACACATGAAAAAATAAAAAAACAAAGCCTCTTACTTGAGAGGCTTTGTTTTTTTATCCAATAATAATTTTTTCTGAAGGGTATTCGTAGCCTAAGTCACGTGTTTCTTTTGGTACAAAAATCATTAAGGTATAAAGCATACCAATACGTCCAATAAACATTAATAAGGCAATCATTAATTTACCTACTGTTGTTAAATCGTCTGTAATGCCCAAAGAAAGACCGGTTGTCCCAAAGGCAGAAGCGACTTCCACAATGATTGAAATCAAGGGCAGATTTTCAGTGGCTGACAAAAAGACGACAGCGAAAAAGCACATAATCAAAGATAACATGAAGACGACAATCGATTTTTTGACATCATCGTCATCTATTTTACGGCTAAAGACGCTAATATCATCTTCACTTTTTAAAAAGGCTAACAAATACAAGCCAATAATCGCAACAGTCGTTGTTCGAACACCACCACCAACAGAGCTAGGACTACAACCAATAAACATTAACACAGAGAAAATAATCAACGTTGTAATTTGGAAGTCTCCTAAATCATTAATTTGGAGGCCAGCGTTTCGTGTAGTCATCGAATAAAACATCGAACTTACCCAACGGCCACTTTCATTCATTGTCAAAAATAGGTGATCTTTTTCTAATAAGTAAATCAAAATAGTCCCACCAATAAACAGAACAATAAACGCTAGCAAAGCAATTTTACTAAACAATGAGAAGCGGAAAGGCAAGTCTCGTTTCTTCTTACGAAAGTTCTTTTTCTTAAAATGTAACCACTCATGAATTTCCAGTAAAACGGGAAATCCAATTCCGCCGATAAAAATTAAGAACATAATTGCCAGTAAAAAGAGATAATCATGAGCAAAAGGAATAATTGAATCACCTGAAATATCAAAGCCTGAATTAGTCACTGCAGAAATAGCTTGATAAAAGCCATAGAATATCGCATCTCGCCAGTTTGTATAATAACCACTTATATAAAAATAAAGCGAAAAGAGCGAGCCGAAGATTACTTGGAACCAAATTAAAATCAAAAAAGTGGTGCGGATCAGTCGAACAATTCCGCTCAGCCGCGGCTGATTCATGTCAGTCATAATTAACTGACGTTGCTTTAATGTGATTCGCCGTTTTGATAAAATAAAAAAGACCGTTGAAATCATCATAATCCCTAAGCCACCAACTTGGAAAAGAACCTCCAATAAGACGATCCCACGATCATTAAAAACCGAATTAATATCGACTGTGGTGAGTCCAGTAACACTGACTGTACTGATTGCTAAGAAAAATAAATCAATAAAAGGAACATGCGAGTCAGGTTCTCTGAAAATAGGGAGGCAAAACAATAAATAAGAAATAACCGTCATTAATATGTAATAAGCGACGATGATTTGAATAGATGAAAAATTTTTGCGAATAAATCGATCGCTTTTTCGCTGTGCCAGCCACAGCAAACGTGTATGGTTCACTAGATAACCTCCCAATTCTAATTAAACTAAGTATACCAAAACTTTTCGCCTCAAACGAATAATTCTGCCAGAAAATCCTTGAAATGACAAATAAAAATAAGAAATTCGTTAGAAATAATTGGAAAACATCCACAAACAAGCGAGAACATGATATTTTATGAAAGAATAGAAAAATAGGTTGTTCCCCAAACAACTTATTGCTAATTGGTCAGTTTGTCTAACGATACAACTTTAAAAAGTAGTGGTAGCTTTTTTATTTCGGTTGATATGTGAATGTGTTCACTTTATGTAACAAACTGTTATTTTTATTCAAATGAAAAATAAGAAATTGTGTTGGTAGAAATCAATAGTTTATAAGGTGGGAAAACAATGAAAAAAGTGTTAATGGGAGTTCTTTCCCTAGGGTTATTATTAGGTGCAGCAACAGGTTGTACAAGCGATCAAGAAAAAGCTGCTGGTAAAACAAAAGCATCTTCTGAAAAAACAGAAGCAACATCTGGTGCCTCTGCTAATGGTTATACAGATCCAAGTGAACTAAAAGACAGTTATGATGTTGTTATTGTTGGTTCAGGTGGTGCGGGGATGACCGCTGCATTACAAGCCAAAGAAGCTGGCATGAATCCAGTTATTTTAGAAAAAATGCCTGTTGCAGGTGGGAATACAATTAAATCTTCTTCAGGAATGAATGCTTCACAAACAAAATTCCAAGAAAAAGAAGGCATTAAAGATAGCAACGATAAATTCTTTGAAGAAACACTAAAAGGCGGTAAAGGAACCAACGATCAAGAATTACTACGTTATTTTGTTGATCATTCAGCTGAAGCAATTGATTGGTTAGATACAAAAGGAATTACATTGAGCAATTTAACGATTACAGGTGGAATGAGCGAAAAACGCACACACCGACCTGCTGACGGATCAGCAATTGGGGGCTATCTAGTTGACGGTTTAGTACGTAACGTTCGCGAAGAAAAAATTCCATTGTTTGTTGATGCTGACGTGACAGACTTAGTTGAAGAAAACGGTCAAATTGATGGCGTAAAAGTGAAAATGAAAGATGATAAAGAAAAAACAGTTAAAGCAAAAGCAGTCGTTGTCACAACAGGTGGTTTCGGTGCCAACGAAAAATTAATTACACAATACAAACCAGAATTGAAAAACTATGTTACAACGAACCAAGAAGGAACAACAGGTGACGGTATCCAAATGATTCAAAAAGTTGGCGGTGCGTTAGTGGATATGAAAGAAATTCAAATTCACCCAACTGTTCAACAAAGCGATGCTTTCTTAATTGGTGAAGCAGTTCGTGGAGAAGGCGCAATCTTGGCTTCTCAAAAAGGAGAACGTTTTGTTAATGAGTTAGATACACGTGACAAAGTTTCTGCAGCAATCAATGCCTTACCAGAAAAATCAGCTTATTTAGTCTTTGACCAAGGCGTTCGCGACCGTGCAAAAGCCATTGATTTCTATGATCAAAAAGGTTTCGTGGAAAAAGGTGAAACGATTGAAGAATTAGCTGAAAAAATTGGCATGCCTGCCGATACATTGAAAGCAACGATTGATACTTGGAACCAAGATGTTAATGCCAAAAATGACAAACAATTTGGCCGGACAACTGGAATGGAAGCTGACTTAAGCACAGCGCCTTACTATGCAATTAAAATTGCACCAGGGATTCACCACACAATGGGTGGCGTGAAAATCAACACGAAAACAGAAGTTTTACGTGAAGATGGCACACCAATTAAAGGTCTATATGCTGCTGGTGAATTAACAGGTGGCTTACATGGTCAAAACCGTATCGGAGGCAATGCCATCGCCGATATTATCATTTATGGTCGTCAAGCAGGTACGCAATCAGCAGAATTTGCCTCTGCTCAAAAATAACTAGTTTAAAAAGTCTGAAATTGTAGTCAAATAACTACAATTTCGGGCTTTTTTATTGCATACTAGCAGGATCATTAGTTGGAGTATAAATAGCCCTGCTAAAATGACTTTGGCGTAGATTCTGTTTTTTTCAGAAAAATGCACGACCATTTTAGCTAAAAATACTGCTTTTTTGCTAAAAATATAGTAAAATACGTAAGGAACTAACGGAAAGGTGTAGTGAACATGGCTCAATTATTTTTCAAGTATGGCGCAATGAACAGTGGTAAAACCATTGAAATCTTAAAAGTAGCACACAATTACGAAGAACAAGACAAACCAGTTGTTTTGATGACCAGTGGACTAGATACACGTGATGGTGTCGGGAAAGTATCCAGTCGCATCGGATTACGCAGAGATGCTATTCCAATTTTTGAAGAAACCAATGTCTTTGACTTGATTAATGATTTGTCTTACAAACCTTTTTGCGTATTAGTCGATGAATGTCAATTTTTAAACAAGCATCATGTCATTGAATTTGCACGAATTGTTGACGAATTAGATATTCCAGTAATGGCATTTGGGCTAAAGAATGATTTTAGAAATGAATTATTTGAAGGCTCAAAGTATTTACTTTTATATGCAGACAAATTAGAAGAATTAAAAACGATTTGCTGGTTCTGTCATAAAAAAGCAACTATGAACTTGCACTATATTGATGGCAAACCCGTTTATGAAGGGGATCAAGTCCAAATTGGTGGGAATGAAGCCTACTATCCTGTTTGTCGCAAACATTATTTTCATCCAAAAACAGTGAATGAAGAACAGTAAGGAGAGACACTATGTACGATCAATTACAATCTATTGAAGATCGCTATGAGGAATTGGGCGAATTATTAAGTGACCCAGCAGTCATTAGTGATACAAAACGTTTCATGGAATTATCGAAGGAAGAAGCTAATACACGTGAGACGGTTGAGGTTTATCGCCGATATAAACAAGTTGTTGAAGGGATTAGCGATGCCGAAGAACTTTTAAGTGAAAACTTAGATGCGGAAATGGCCGAAATGGCGAAAGAAGAACTTTCTGATTTGAAAAAAGAAAAAGAAGTGTTAGAAGACCGCATTAAAATTTTATTATTACCAAAAGACCCAAATGATGATAAAAATATCATCATGGAAATCCGTGGTGCAGCCGGTGGTGATGAAGCCGCACTTTTTGCTGGCGACTTATTTAATATGTACCAAAAATATGCAGAAGCACAAGGGTGGAAAGCGGAAGTTTTAGAAGCGAACGTCACTGGAATCGGTGGATATAAAGAAGTAATTATGATGATTTCAGGAGATAACGTCTTTTCAAAATTAAAATACGAAAGTGGCGCTCACCGCGTGCAACGAGTTCCTTCAACAGAATCACAAGGACGGATTCATACATCGACAGCAACCGTTGTAGTTATGCCGGAAGCGGAAGAAGTCGAAATCGAATTAGCTGATAAAGATATCCGTGTCGATATTTATCATGCAAGTGGCGCTGGTGGACAGCACGTCAATAAAACCGCTTCGGCTGTTCGTTTAACCCATTTACCAACAGGAATCGTGGTCGCAATGCAAGATGAACGTTCACAGCTAAAAAACCGTGAAAAAGCAATGAAAGTTTTGCGTGCTCGTGTGTATGACCAAATTCAACAAGAAGCACAAAGTGAATATGATGCTAACCGTAAATCGGCGGTGGGGACCGGAGATCGTTCAGAACGAATCAGAACGTATAACTTCCCACAAAATCGAGTAACGGATCATCGTATTGGTTTAACCATCCAAAAACTAGACCAGATTCTTGCTGGTAAATTAGACGAAATCATTGATGCATTAGTCTTATATGATCAAACGTCGAAATTAGAAGAGATGCAAAATGGCTAAACGTTACTTTGAAGTCCTTAACTGGGCTTCTTCTTTTTTAGAGGCGCAAGGCAAAGAAGGCTATGCTATTCACTATGTTTTTTTAGAACGTAAAGGTTGGGATAAAACGCAGTGGCTCCTGCATATGCAAGAAGAAATGCCCCAAGAAGAAGAGAAACAATTAAAAACGGATTTAGCCCAATTATTGACAGATTACCCAGCACAATATTTACTAGGACAAGCTGAATTTTATGGACATTCCTTTATTGTTAATGAACATACTTTGATTCCTAGGCCAGAAACAGAAGAATTAGTCGAGCGTTGCTTAAAAGCCAATCCAGATACTCCTTTGACGGTCGTGGATGTCGGAACAGGGACAGGTGCCATTGCGATTAGCTTGAAACTGGCACGGCCCAACTGGCGAGTTATTGCCATTGATCTTTCAGAGGAAGCGTTGACTGTCGCTAAACAAAACGCGCAAGTATTAGGTGCTGACATCGAATTTTATCATGGGAATGGCTTACAGACAGTTGCTTCTGAAAAAATCGATCTGCTTATTTCTAATCCGCCCTATATTAGTGAACAAGAATGGCATTTAATGGATGCAAGTGTCCGAACGTATGAACCTAAAACCGCTTTATTCGCTGAAAATAACGGTTTGGCCTTATACCAACAATTAATTCATGAAAGTCAAACGATGCTTAAAGCAGACGGTAAAATTTATTTTGAAATAGGGTTTCAACAAGGCGCAGCCCTCCAAGAATTATTGAGTGCCGCCTATCCACAAAAAACAATTAAAATTGAAAAAGATTTATCTGGCAACGATCGCCTCGCGATAGCCGAGTAACTAAGGTTCTTCGTCGCCACTTTTCTAGAAGGAGCGATTTGCAATGGAAACAAAAAAATTAACCAAACAAGAAATAGCCCAAGCAGCAGCAGCCATTCAAGCAGGCGAGCTAGTGGCTTTTCCAACAGAAACTGTTTATGGCTTAGGTGCCGATGCCTTAAATGAAGCGGCAGTAAAAAAAGTTTACCAAGTAAAAGGCCGCCCCAGTGATAATCCATTGATTGTTCATGTGAACAACGTTGAAATGGTCAAAAAATACGTGGCGACCTTACCAGAAGTCGCTACAAAATTGGTGTCTGCCTTTTGGCCGGGACCATTAACTTTAATTTTTAATGTGCCTAGCGATACATTTTCTAAAACAGTAACAGGTGGTTTAGAGACAGTCGCTTTTCGTATGCCAGATAACCAAGCGACCTTAGCTTTGATTGAACAAGCCAATGTTCCATTGGTCGGACCAAGTGCGAACACTTCTGGCAAGCCTAGTCCAACATCTGCAGAGCATGTTTATCATGATTTGCAGGGGAAAATTGCTGCCATATTAGATGATGGCCCAACGCAGATTGGGGTGGAGTCAACGGTCTTAGATTTAACGGCGGAAGATGGTGTGCCAGTTATTTTACGACCAGGAGCAATTACCAAAGAGCAGTTGGAAAGCATTATTCCTCAAGTGAAAATCGATACACATTTGATTAGTGAAACTGCAGCACCCAAAGCGCCAGGGATGAAATACAAACACTATTCTCCTGATGCGGAAGTTTGGATTATAAGCGGTCAAACAGCAGAATGGCAAGCGGCGATTCAGCAAGCAAAAGAACAACAGGAAAAAATCGGCTTATTTTTAAGTGATGAACAGGCAGCACAACTAGATACAGAAAATGCGTTTGTTTATTCTTATGGTGCAGAAACGGTTGAAAATGCCACAAAAGAACTATTTGCAGGGTTAAGAGCGTTAGATGAGCAAGGAGCTACCACGATTTTTGCACAAGGATTTGCAGAAACTGGTTTAGGCACTGCTTACATGAATCGCTTGAAAAAATCAGCCAATCAAAAATTTTTTGAAAAATAAGAGGTATTTGTAACGAAGCTGACACAGAAGTATGATACAATCAGACAAAAGAAAACAAAATGGAGTGTTGTTTGAATGGATTACAAAACGTATGACCCAGATTTATGGAATGCAATTGCAAGAGAAGAAGAGCGCCAAGAAAATAACTTGGAACTAATCGCATCTGAGAATGTCGTGTCAAAAGCAGTTATGGCTGCCCAAGGAAGTATTTTAACGAATAAGTACGCAGAAGGTTACCCTGGCAAACGGTACTATGGTGGTTGTGAATTTATCGATATCGTAGAAAATTTAGCTATTGATCGTGCCAAAGAATTATTTGGTGCAAAATTCGCGAATGTACAAGCCCATTCAGGTTCTCAAGCCAATACAGCGGCATACCTTTCATTGGTTGAACCAGGTGATACCATTTTGGGGATGGATTTATCAGCTGGTGGTCACTTAACACATGGTTCGCCCGTTAACTTTAGTGGAAAAACCTATAATTTTGTCAGTTATGGAGTGGATCCTTCAACAGAAGTAATCGATTACGATGTCGTGCGAATTTTAGCAAGAGAACATCGTCCAAAACTAATCGTTGCAGGCGCAAGTGCGTATTCACGAACGATTGACTTCAAACGTTTCCGTGAAATCGCTGATGAAGTAGATGCAAAGTTAATGGTTGATATGGCGCATATTGCAGGCTTGGTAGCTTCAGGTTTGCACCCAAATCCAGTTCCGTATGCTGATATCGTAACAAGTACGACCCATAAAACATTGCGTGGTCCTCGTGGCGGTTTAATTTTGACAAATAGCGAAGAATTGGCGAAAAAAGTAAATAGTAGTATTTTCCCAGGCATTCAAGGTGGCCCGTTGGAACATGTGATTGCCGGAAAAGCCGCAGCTTTTAAAGAAGCTTTGGATCCAAGTTTTGCTGAATATAGTCAGCAAGTGATTGCAAATGCACAAGCGATGACGAAAGTTTTCAATCAAGCGCCAGAAGCTCGTTTAATTAGTGGGGCAACAGACAACCACTTATTACTGATCGAAGTGACAGGTTTTGGTTTAAATGGAAAAGAAGCAGAAGCTATTTTAGATAGTGTAAATATTACTGTCAATAAAAATTCAATTCCGTTTGAACAATTAAGTCCATTTAAAACAAGTGGTATCCGTATTGGAACGCCTGCGATTACTTCACGTGGTTTTAAAGAAGAAGATGCGGTAGAAGTTGCTAAATTAATCGTTCAAGTCTTAAAAGATCCAGAAAATACAGCAGTTCATGATGAAGTCAAAGCAGCTGTAGCAGCGCTAACTAAAAAATATCCATTATATAACTAACATCAGGGATAGCTGAAGCGCGATTCTCTGTACAAATAAGAGTCGGAGCTTAGGATTTAAGGAATTCAACTTGTGTCCTAGGCTCTTTTGTTTTACAATAAGAAAGAATAAAATAATGAAGGAGAATAGATATGGGAAAATTTCAAGTAATTGATCATCCGCTAATTCAACACAAACTAACAATGATTCGCGAAAAGAACTGTGGGACAAAGGTTTTCCGCGAAGTTGTCAACGAAATTGCTATGTTAATGGCTTATGAAGTATCACGGGATATGCCTTTAGAGGATGTTGTCATCGAAACACCGATGGGTAAATCAACACAAAAAACACTTTCAGGGAAAAAAGTAGCAATCATTCCTATTTTACGTGCCGGCATTGGCATGGTTGATGGGATTTTAGAATTAATTCCAGCAGCGAAAGTTGGACACGTTGGACTTTACCGTGATGAAGAAACATTGCAACCACATGAATACTTCGTGAAATTACCTGAAGACATTGCAAGTCGTCAATTATTTGTTGTTGACCCAATGCTAGCAACAGGTGGTTCCGCAATTATGGCCATCGATTCATTAAAAGAACGTGGTGCTAGCAACATTAAATTTGTATGTCTAGTGGCCGTTCCAGAAGGTGTGAAAGCTTTACAAGAAGCGCACCCAGATGTAGATATTTATACAGCAGCTTTAGATGAGCGCTTAAACGAAGACGGCTATATCGTTCCTGGTTTAGGGGATGCTGGTGACCGTTTATTCGGAACAAAATAATAACAAAAAACCGTTAGATAACCGATTATGGTTACTAACGGTTTTCTTTTGCTTAAAGAACTTTTCTAGGTGTATAATAAAAAATAAAAAAACAAAGGAGGAGCTATGAAAAAGAATAAAAAAGTCTTACACGCTATCGCTGTGATTGCTAGTGTGATGTCAGTTTTGATGTATGTTTCATATATTCCACAAATTTATGGAAATTTACATGGGGAAAAAGGCAATCCGACGCAACCATTAGTGGCAATGATTAATTGTATTTTTTGGACGATTCATGGGTTATATGGAGACGATGGAGAAACACGAGATAAGTCCATTATTTTTGCTAATGTTCCTGGAATTATTTTTGGTTTTTTTGCGTTTATTACAGCATTATAGTTTCCGACGAATTGGAAAGTATTCCAATTCTGTACATAAAAAAGAGCGGGGGAAATTTCCCACGCTTGAAGAATTAAATCTTTTTCAATTGTTTGTAATTAATAACAATCACACCATTGCTGTGCACCATTAAGTGATTGTTTTTTTGCGTTTCGTCAATTTCGACGACAGCGGCATTTTTTAATTGTTTCGTAACAACGCCTGTTTGTGGCTGTCCGTGAACAAGAAAAGTAACATGGGTGTCAACGGCGAAATCCTTACCAGCATCCGATGGAACAACAGGAGTAACCATACCATTAAAATTTGACATACAAAAAACCATCCTTTCTTGATATCTCTATTATACCACATTTTCAGAAAAAAGTTTGTAAAGTCGCTATTTGGCTTATTTTAAAGAGATTTTGCATAAATAAATAACAAACAGACTTTACAAATAAAGTAGAAAGTCCTATAATAGATTTGTTTCAGGCCAGCTTAGCTCAGTTGGTAGAGCAACGCACTCGTAACGCGTAGGTCACAGGTTCGATCCCTGCAGCTGGCATCTAAAAAACAGACAGGCACTACCATCTGGTAGTGCCTGTCTGTTTTTTTAGATGAAATTTTGGATTAGTGCAAATGAAGCAATGCCTACCAGTACAATAATCAATAAGTTTTTAGAGAGTATTGCGGCTAAAATGGTAGGAAATGAAGCGAATAAATAAGGAAGATTGAGGCTTGG
This sequence comes from Enterococcus sp. DIV0546, assembly GCF_051712785.1. Lineage (NCBI taxonomy): Bacteria > Bacillati > Bacillota > Bacilli > Lactobacillales > Enterococcaceae > Enterococcus > Enterococcus sp. DIV0546. The sequence continues at coordinate 2,053,609 of NZ_JBIOPO010000001.1, read as the reverse complement.
TAAATGCCCTATTCTTTGTTCAAATAAGCTACTAAACCATAAGGCGGACATAATCACAATGGGAACAAAACTTAGATATTCTAATAATTTCTGCGGCAGACTGATTTTTTTTAAAAGTAAAAATGGCAGTATTCTTGAAAGCCAGGTTGCAACGGTACAGCCTAAAATTGTTAAAAAGAGATACTCAGAAGAAGGCATGTTTTATCATCACTCCTATTCCACAACCGATTAACGTGACAACTAAGACAATTAAATTACTGGGAATAAAAATTAGACCAATAGACATCAACCCAAAAGTAATCAGGACCATGATGAGTTGTAAAGCAATTTTCATGGAACGATCACTAATTATCTGCAGATAGAGTAAACCAATGAACATAGCCACGACCGCAAACTCAAGACCTAATGCTTGAGGATTTGCAATAAAGCGCCCTAGATAGGCACCGATGATCGTCGAAAAAACCCAAGTCGCATAGGAAATCAAATTGGCAGCATTAAACCACTCAAAACTTAAACGTCCTTTGGTGTGGTTTAATTTATTCATTCCTAGTGCAAAACTTTCATCCGTCAGTAAGGTTCCCAACCAGAGATTTTTACCGAGAGATTCGGCTTTAAAGTAAGGCGCAATGGTCATTCCCATAAGAATCATACGCGCATTTACTAAGAAAGTCGCTAACACAATGGATAAAATAGGGCTGCCACCAGTCAACATACTAACTGTTACAAACTGAGCAGATCCTGCAAAAATAAAAAACGACATCGCACTAACAATAAGAGGGGAAAAACCTGCTGCTTGTCCTACGATACCAAAAGCAATGCCAATACCAATATAGCCAAAAACCGTTGGCAAGGCTTCACGAATGCCAGTGCGTGCATCTAATTGGTGGTTCATTCTCTTTTTTTCCTTCTTTCTCTATAAAATTTAAACACGTGTGTATGAAAATCTAGACCTTCGATAATGAGACACAACGAGCGAATGAGCGTTTTCATTATTAACCACTCCTTTTGAACAACTAAGATATATATTGTATAATACAATAAAGAATACTTTTGTTCAATATATTAAACTTTTGGATGATAAAAAGAAACAGAAGGAGCAACTATTTTGGAGATTAATACAATTATTGGCAATAATTTAAAAAAAATTAGACAAGAAAAAAAACTTACGTTAGATGAACTAGCTGGGATAACCGGAGTGAGTAAAGGGATGCTTTCGCAGATTGAAAAAGGAACCACCAATCCTACCATAAATACAATTTGGAAAATAAGTAATGGACTCAATGTTCCGTATACGTATTTATTAGAAGATGACTATGTTAAAGAAAATCCCGTGGTAAAAAAAACTGAGACGGTAACACAACATTCTGAAGATCACTCCTATCGAGTCTTTAATTACTACTCAGACAACCAGGAAAGAAATTTTGAACTCTTTCAGTTTGAATTAGATCCAGGGAAAAAGTATCAAGCTGTTGGGCATTCAAAACGTTCGACAGAATATGTCATGGTTATTCAAGGAACATTAGCTATTGAAGTGGGCGGTCAGAGATATCTTCTTCCAAAAGACGCTGCTATGTATTTTGGTGCTAATCAAGTACACACGTATATAAATGACGGAACAGAGAAAGTCCAAGCAGTCGTCATTAACTATTATACGTAACAGTGGAAAATAGACATTAGGAAATTGCTACATCTGTTATTTTATGGACAAAAAAAGTAAACAATGCTACCCTAAAAATAATAGAAAATGAAAGATAAAAGAAGAGGTCAAAATGAATAAAAAAATTGAAAGTCTTGGTAATACAGCATTAAGTTTACTAAGTAATACGATTATTGTTGTGCCTTATTTACTTTACATTCAATTGAGTGATGGACACAACCTTCTAACAATTTTACCATTTGTCTTATTTTATACATTGCGTATGACAGGCATTTTTCTGGTTCGAGGAATTAATTTGTCTTTGACTAGTCTAGGTCTACTAAAGATTTCTCTATTGTTAGGCTTGGCAGGCTCCTTAATTGGGATCGCCGGCGCTTTTTCTTTCCCACTTTATAGTATTTCAGGAATGTTGTTAGGACTTAGTGGGGCGTTGTTGCCACCAAGTAATCAATCAATTCGCTTTTTCTTGAAAGAAGAAGGTCAAAAAATCAGTCATAGCAATCTTTTAACGACAGTCTTATTGACCGCTGTTTTATTTGGCGCTTTATTTTTTAAAGCGACTGAGATTGGACTGGCGTTATTGGTGTACGCGCTCTATTTTCTGGTTGCTTTAGTAGCAATCAAGAGCTATCCTGTTTCATTAAACGAGCTAGAAGAAGAATCAGCAGAAGTTTCACGAAAAGAATTAATTCTGTTTGTTATCTTTTTTGTGTTATTACTTTTATTAAGAAGTGGTCGCTTATTAACGAATGCGGTGGAATTTGATTATGCGATTGTTGGCGCCTGCTGTTTCTTTGTGGTGGCTGTCCTTTTCGTTAGTCATTATGGCAAACGGGGCGCATATAAAGTATCATTAGAAATGAATCTTGCGACCTTGATTAACGGGATTGTCGGGAACTATTTATTTTTATTTGGTTCCATTTATGTTGCAGGGGTTTATGGCAGAGCTCATATGGGCATCTATCTCTATTTACCTTATGTTTTAGGGATGATTTTTGCAATGATTGCAGCTAGTAAAACGAAACAATGGTCAAACAACATACCAATGGTTGGTCTGGCGGGAAGTTTGGGAATATTACTTCTTACCTCGTGGACTATTTTAGGCCTGTTTCTCTTGAGTTTTTTCAAAAGCACATTGAACAGCTTTTTAGCTAGGCGATATTATCAAGAGACAGATTTGCCAAAAGATAGCCGCATCCTTATCAAATATACAACACAAACAAAAGGGAGTTTATTCCATCAATTTATTTTGATGGCGCTTATGTTAGTCACTGTAGTAGGCAAAGGTGGCACGACACAATTTTTATTAGAATTGACTGGCGGCAAAGGCATTTCAATGCAAACAAGTCAATTTTTAACTTTCATTAAAAATAGTAACTCGCTCTTAGTGTTATTGTTTATTGCAGTTTATTTCGTGGTCGTTTTTCGCCAAAAGAAACGATAATTTACAAATATTCATAAAAAAATACTTGGAAAAACAGTGATTGTGGCTGATTTTCCAAGTATTTTTTTATGAAAAGCTGTTTTTTTTTTTCGAAGATTCAAAAAAAATTAATCAATTGTTTCATTTTTAACAAGCTATTATTAGGTTATATGAATTTTATTGAAAGGGGATTAGTATGAAGAAAAAAACTTTTTCTTTTGTGATGTTGAGTATACTTCTCGCACAAAATTTCGGGTTTGCCGTAAATGCCTATGCTGTAACAACGACAGAAGCACAAACAGAGACCACTGATACAGCAAAAAAAGAGGCAGAGTTATCGAACTCAACACCATCTTTACCTTTAGCAACAACGACTACTTCAGAAATGAATCAACCAACTGCAACAACTGAATCGCAAACCACAGAGGCGAGCACAACAGCTTCCAGTGGTGCTACACCATCTGAACAACAAACAACGGAGGACAAGGACACCTCACTTAATGAAAAAGCCCTACCAGATGTTCAAGCGCCAATTACAGATGAACTACTTGACAGTATGAGTCTTGCGCCGATTGGTGGAACAGAATACAGCCAAACAGAGGTTCACCGCGAATTAAATACAACACCGGTAACCGCTACGTTCCAATTTGCTGTTGGAAACACAGGTTATGCACCTGGATCAGTTTATACAGTTCAATTACCAGAACATTTAGGTTATTCAACTGTTAGCGGAGATGTGACGGGCATTGGCGCAACTTGGGCAGTCGATGCGGCAACCAAAACATTAAGTATTACGTTTAATCAACGAGTTTCAGATACTTCCTTTAAAGTAGAACTAAAAAGTTATCTAACAACAGAGGCGGAACCATTAATCAAAATTGAAACTCCAGGAAAAAATAAAAAAACCTACTCGTTTGATTTATATGAACAAGTGGAACCAATTCAATATAACGAACGAACCAGAACGACAGGGTTAGATGGCGAAATTTTTTATAATTTAGACCGGACATTAACTGGCAATCAAACATTAGAATTATTAACAACAGAGACGCCAGGCGCTGTCTTTGGAAAACAAGATAACTTGGAACCTCAAGTTTTCAGTTACGATGTCGACATTAATGGTCAAATTTTACCAGAAACGCAAACCTTGTTAACACCTGGCAAAGATTATACATTAAGCGATAATTCACTCGGGCGGATTGCTGTAACTGTTCCAAACATGAATCAACAAAAAGCCTATTCCTTATCGATTAATCGGACAATTTATTTAGAGAGTGCTTCGGACTATAACTACTTATATTCACAGCAGTATCCAACAACAAAAATTGGGTCAATTTCTTTGAAAAGTACGACAGGAACTAAACAAACAACCGATTTTACTGCTAAGACGAGTCAAACAAGTAAAGTAATTGCTGATCGTGAAATGCGTAGTATGTCCTATATCAGTTTTCAAAGCAAAGGGAAATATTATGTAACAATTTATGGCACATTAACAGAAACAAAAGTGGGTCAACAAATCGTATTAGAGAGTACAAATGGTCAAGAAATTAAGAATCCTAAATTTACGGCGTATGGTCCTTTATATGAAAATGTAAAATTGGAAGACTATTTTGATATTAAAACTGAAGGTGGCAAGCTTACCTTGACGGCCACAAAAGATAGCTATTTAAGAATAAATATTTCTGATTTAACAATGGATTTTGACAAGAAGGACATTAATCTATCATTAAGTACACCTGTAATTGGTCCCAATAAAGCCATTCAATTAGTATCCGATCAATATATTGAACCAATTAGTGTTGTTAATCCTTTGAATGCTGAAACTGCTTGGGGTAATTATGATCAAAATGGTGCCTATTCATCAAGAACAACTGTCTCAGTTATGGGAAGCAAAGAGACACCGATTCAAAATTTAGAAATTAAAGTAAAGCATCCTAATTATCTTTCATTACGAGCTACAAAAGAAATTTATTTTTATTACAAGTTAGGAACGGATTATACAGTAACGCCAACGTCAGATGGTTCAGTTATTAAGTTCACTACGCCAATAACCAACGAAATCCAAATTCCAATAGGTTTTAATTACGTGCCAGATAGTTTGCCAAAAGATAAAAGTATCCCAGTCGATACGATACCGATAACAATGAGTGCTGAAGGTTTAACTCCAGTTGATACGACAGTAACTACTAATAGTAAGCGTGGTTCTGAACGAACACTTCAAAGTAGTAAAAATCAATTCCTTGTCAATGCACGAAATGATTCTTTTGACTCACTAAGCGTCCGTACAAAAATTCCAGCTGGCGCCGATGTTCTTTTTGACATTTATGATGTTTCAAACGATCAGGTAGATTCAATTTATCCACAATACTGGGATCGTGGCTATTATTTTGATAAACCAATGTCACCAGACAGTCCTGGATACCCAACGATTACTTTTGACGAAAATACCAATAGTTACACGTTTGATTTTGGAAAAACCAACAAACGTTACATTATTGAGTATAAAAACGCCAATGGCTGGATCGACGTGCCAACTCTTTATATAACAGGGACAGCGAAAGAACCACAATCGAATAATAATGAAGGGTCTGCTTCGGTTTCTGTTCAAAATGAAGCGTTAGACATTTTGAGTGCAACACAAGCGGCGAATCCAACATTAAAAAATGTAACAAAAACAACAGTAACAACAAAAAATATTGATAATAAAACACATCGTGTGAAAAATCCAACGATTGAATTAACACCAAAAGGCACAACCAATGCTCAAATCGATTTGAATTCTATTACCGTGAAAGGCGTGCCAGAAGATGCTTATTCATTAGAGAAGACTACAAACGGTGCGAAAATTATTTTTAAAGACTATACATTGACAGAAAACATTACGATTGAATACAATACTGTCTCTGCAAACGCTGGCCAAATCTATACAGAAACAACAATCGACTCTGAAACATTGAATCAGATGTCTGCTAGCAAGAAAAAAGTCGCCACTGCGCCAATCACATTGAAATTCTCAGAAGGCGATGCAGAAGGTATTGTTTATTTAGCAACTGCCACATTCTATACGCATAACATAGAGGATGAAAACCAAGCAATTGCGAAGGTTTCTTTTGAACTAATTGATAATGTCACGCATACAGCAACCGAATTTACAACAGATGAAAAAGGTCAATACTCCTTTGATGCTATCATGACAGGTGATTATACTTTGCGAGTAACGAATGTACCGCAGGAATATTCCGTGGATGAAGAGTATTTGACAGGAAAAGCCATTAAGCTGGTCAAAGGAGACAATCAACTAAAAATTCCATTAACGAAAACAATTGATCACAGTCGTTTACAAGTCAAAGATACAACGATTTATGTCGGTGATTCATGGAAACCAGAAGAGAACTTTGTTTCAGCGACAGATAAAACAGGTCAAGACGTTCCCTTCGAAAAAATCACTGTTTCAGGTCAAGTTGATAACACCAAAGCAGGCGTTTATCCAATCGTATACAGTTACGAAGGTAAAGAAGAAACAGCCCATGTGACCGTCAAACCCGACCAATCTAAGTTAAAGGTCAAAGATTCAACGATTTATGTCGGCGATAAATGGAAACCTGAAGATAATTTCGTTTCAGCAACAGAAAAAACAGGTCAAGATGTCCCGTTTGAAAAAATTGACGTTCAGGGAACAGTGAATGTTGATAAAATAGGCGATTATGAAATTGTCTATAAAAATGGCACAAAAGAAGCGAAAGCAATCGTTCATGTCCGTGATGATAGTCGTTTACAAGTCAAAGATTCAACGATTTATGTCGGCGATTCATGGAAACCAGAAGAGAACTTTGTTTCAGCGACAGATAAAACAGGTCAAGATGTCCCATTCGAAAAAATCACTGTTTCAGGTCAAGTTGATACTAGCAAAGCAGGCGTTTATCCAATCGTATACAGTTACGAAGGTAAAGAAGAAACAGCTAATGTGACTGTCAAACCCGACCAATCTAAGTTAGAGGTCAGAGATACAACGATTTATGTCGGCGATAAATGGAAACCAGAAGATAATTTCGTTTCAGCGACAGATCGTGACGGTCATGCTATATCCTTTGATAAAGTTCAAGTGAAAGGGAAAGTTGATACAAAGAAAACAGGAGAGTACCAGATTTCCTATACCACTGAGCCAGTTAATGAAACCAAACCAGCTGTGCAGTCACGACTTTTCTCAATGTTTTCAAACGAGACACCTCGTCAATTGACGACAGTAGCAACTGTTCATGTGATTGATCGTAATCCTACACCACTACCAGATAAAAATGAGCACAACCAGACTAGTTCCTCAACGAATCAAACCACGATAAAACGTAGTCAGTATGTCACACACATTGTGAAACCTGACAAGCAAGGACGTTATCCAAAAACGGGAGAACAAACTAATGGTCTATATCGTGTGCTAGGACTTGTTGTGTTACTTATTGTGATTATTAGTGGTATAGTCATCAAGAAGAAACGAAAATAATTAAATGAGCGTGGGGCAAAAGTTTAAAGTGACTTTTGTTCCACGCTTAAAAGATGAATAAGTGCATGAATGAGGGTAGCTGTTTCCTTGGAAAATAGGAAGTTTTACAAGTTACTTAGTTTAAGAACACCTATTAGCAGGTTTTTCTGTTAAGATAGTTGTTTTTATGAAATAGTTTGGAGGAATAATAAACGAGATGAACCAGCGAACTATTTATTATGGTAGTATCGGCACAGCCTTATTTCTTTCTTCAGGAATGTTAATTGCTTCAGTGAATAGCTATGCAAACGAAGTGACAACACCAGGCAAATACACCGTGACTTATGAAGTGGATGGCAAAATTGAAACAGCAACCATTACGGTCAAAGAAAATCAAACGGAACTTAAATTAAAAGACACGTTTTTAGGAGTTAATCAAGCATGGTCACCCTTAGACAATGTCGTTTTTCTAAAAGATAAAGAGGGTCGCCCTTTAAATTTAGAAAATGTAATTATAGAAAATAATGTAAATACTCAAAAAGTAGGCCTTTATTTTGTAACCTTCCGTTACGAGTCATACCTTTCTATTGCGAAGGTGTATGTCAACCCTACTAATTTTGCTGCAGAGGGGAATATGCTTGCAGAGCTTCCTTATAGTCAAGCAATGATTGGCCCAGAAAGACCAATTATTGCCTCGAGACAGGACAAGGAGCAACAAACAAAACAGGAGAAAAAGAAAAATAAAATTGAACAGGAACGAGTAAATAAAAAGGTGCTGTTAAATGATGAGTTGTTGAAAAAAATAGATACGATAGCCCCAGTGGAAATTACTGGAGGAGCGGCAAGTGGGTCCTCTCAATTTGGCACCACTTTAAGCTTCCTGTCAGGCTCACTTTTGTATGGAACAAGGAGAGTTTAAATGGAATTCTTGTTATTAGATGATCGGGAAAATTTAAAATTAGCGATTATTAGAAAGTTAGAGCAACAATATTCATTTTCTGAACGAAAAGATCGTTTATGTAAGCAATTAGCTATTTCTCCTTATTTGCTAGAACGGAACATAACAGAAATCAATGCAGATTTGCAACGCTTTGGTCTGATTAATGAGATGGAAATCAGTGAAAAAAATAATGAAATTTTGTTATCTCAAAGCCTTCGTATTTCTTCAAGTATTATTGAAGAATATTATTTAAAAGACTCTTTAGAATTTAATCTATTAAAAACGATTTTCTTTCATCAGTTTACCTCAATCAAAAAATATGGTGAAAAGCACGGGATGAGTCGAACGGTTGTATACAAAATTGTTGACCATATCCGGAAAGAATTAGGTCAATACGGTATTAAGTTATCCAAAAATTTACAACTTAGCGGCAATGAAATGGCGATTAGACAATATTTTACTATGCTCTATTACCGAATTTACAAAGATTCTGAAGAATTATATAATCAAACAGATCTTCGCGCAGTGAACCAATTATTGGCTCAATTGAAAGGCTCTTATGAAAATATCACTAATTTTCATTTATTTAAACATTATGTATTGGTGGCGTTAGAACGAACGCAAAGAAAAGCTAATTATTTTTTATCCCAAGAAGAAAATCCATTCGTTTTTGACGAAGAAAGTTCGATTTATCAAGAAATTCAATGTTGGATCAACGAAGTGATGAAGGCGACTCATGCAGAGAAAAACGCAGAAATTCAAGGAATTATCGGTAATTTATCGGTCTATCAAAGTGAACTTATTTCGGAACATTTGTTGAGTTCTCACAATGAGGCAATTACGGCTACGAAAACATTATTCTTTTCTTATATGCCGTTTACAATTTCGGACGAAGAATTTTATCAAGAAATTGTTCCGATTATTTATCAACATCGTTTTATTACACCGTTCATCGATATCACCTTACGAATTATGGATTTAGAATTTTTTCAGGAACGCTACCCAATTGTTTTTAATAGCTGTCGTCAGTTTTTATTTGCGTTGGATTGCTCGGCGTTTGAGTTTAGTAAGCTTTCTTTATTTTTTGATTTGCTATTAGTGTTATCCCGTCTTTATGACCAAAGGAATGAAAAAAGCACGATCAATCTTTATGTGAATTTTACGCAAGGAGAAAAATATACTCAGTTTATCAAAGAACAAATCAAAATATTCGAATCTTTCAGCATTCACTTTCATTCAGCGATTCGACCAGATACTGATTTAGTAGTTTCGGATTATTTACCAAAAACGTTATTTTCAGTAAAATGTTTAATTTGGCTAGCGCCCCCGCGAGCTAGTGACTGGCAAAATTTTGGCAACGAAATTGTCCGAATTAATAAAGAGCTACAACAAACGAAACAAAGAAAAAGCGAATAAAAACAGTCGCAACGTGTTTTAGTTGCGACCGTTTTTTGGTACTAAATGTTTATAGTAAACTTTCTCATTATCACTGATGTGAAAAATTTTAAATAAAAGCCAAATAGGATTGAAGAAAAAGAAAAAATTGCTAGTGAAGGACCAATTCTCTAAAGTTTTTCTCAAATATAGTAGAATTCCTTTCTTTTCTTCTGTGAGAAAGATATAATAAAAAACGTATGAACAAAGGAAAAGGGATGACGAATGAATAGAAAAGAGAAAACAAATTTAGATAGTCGAATTGATTACGGCGTGATATTACCAGTTTTTCTTTTATCACTAATTGGTATGCTATCGCTTTACGTAGCGCTTTACAATGATCCAAGCAAACCTAAAATTGGTAGCTTGTTAATGAAACAAGGACTGTGGTATTTAGTCGGAGGATTAAGTATTGTCATTATTATGCATTTTAGCTCAAAATTACTCTGGCGGTTAACGCCCGTTTTTTATGCACTTGGATTAGTATTAATGGGATTACTACTGAAATTCTATGATCCCGTGCTAGCAGAGCAAACAGGTTCTAAAAACTGGATTCGCTTTGGTGGCACCACATTCCAACCATCGGAATTGATGAAGATTGCGTTTATTTTGATGTTGGCCTATATAGTGACCATGCATAATGTTAAATATGTGGACCGAACACTCAAAAGCGACTTTTGGCTAATCGCTAAAATGCTATTAGTCGCGATTCCGGTAATTGTTTTAGTACTTTTACAAAAAGACTTCGGGACGATGTTAGTTTTCTTAGCCATTTTTGGGGGAGTTTTCTTAATGTCTGGCATTACTTGGAAAATTATTGTGCCCGCCTTTATCATAGCTGCTCTAGTCGGAGCTGGAACCATCTACTTGGTAACAACAGAAACAGGAAGAGACTTATTGTCTAAAATTGGCATTAAAGCTTATCAATTTGATCGGATTGATTTATGGCTAAATCCTTTCCATACAGATCCAGATCGCTCATTCCAACCAGCGCTAGCATTAACAGCAATTGGTTCTGGGGGCCTTTTCGGAAAAGGCTTTAACGTGAGTGATGTGTATGTCCCTGTTCGTGAGTCAGATATGATTTTTACAGTTGTTGGTGAAAACTTTGGCTTTATTGGTGGCTGTTTCATTATTTTGTTGTATTTTATTTTAATCTACCGCATGATTCGCGTTTGTTTTGATACAAATAATGAATTCTATGCCTACATTGCCACAGGAATTATCATGATGATTTTGTTCCATGTTTTTGAAAACATTGGAGCGAATATTGGTTTACTACCATTAACTGGGATTCCATTACCGTTTATTAGTCAAGGTGGTTCTTCCATTTTAGGTAACATGATTGGGGTGGGCTTAATTATGTCCATGCGTTACCAACAAGAAACGGTTCGTACCAGAAGTGGTCGTTAAAGAAAGAAGAAAGAAGGGGTAGAAATGTACACACTTTATGAATATCCTAAATGCTCAACTTGTAAAAAAGCGAAAGCGTGGTTAGACCAACAAGGCGTTAAATACCAAGCAATTGATATTAAAACAACACCGCCTAGTAGTGAACAACTATCAAAATGGATGAAAGAAACCGGCTTGCCTGTTCGTCGTTTTTTTAACACAAGTGGGGTTTTATATAGAGAACAAGGCTTAAAAGATCTTGTTGACAGTTTTTCTATTGAAGAAGCAAGTCAGCGCTTAGCTGCGGATGGCATGTTGATTAAGCGTCCAATTCTCTTAAAAGACAATACATTTCTAACGAATGGTTTTAAAGAAGCAGATTACGAAGGAGTGCTTGGAAAATGAGTGAAATGAAACAAATTGATCAATTATGGATCTTACCAACAGAAGCAGGTTATAAAATTGGTTTAACCGCCGAAGCCCAAGAGGATTTAGGAAAGATTACTTTTGCAACGTTTCCAAAAGTCGGACAAACATTAGCTAAAGGTGACTCTTTAATTGAATTAGAAGCAGAAAAAGCAGTCAGTGAATTCAGTAGTCCATTATCTGGTAAGGTAGTTGCGATTAATGAAGCGGCTGATCAAGAGCCAAGTGCATTAGATGAAGAAAATGCCTGGATTGCTGTTTTAGCAGATGTTGAACCAACAGAATTTGAAAATCTTTAGTCTTACGTTGACAAGGCCAATGTTTATTGCTATAATTTTCTCAATCTAATCAAAAGAAAGCTTTGAAAAGAAGAGTACATGTTAAGGACGTTTGAAGAGAGCCCTGTTTGCTGAGAATGGGTAACAGATTTAAGATGGAAGATGGTCTTTGAGCAGAGTAAGTGAGCGAAGCAGTGAACTTACTACGGGGCGCCCGTTACAGCCAACGGTATGCGAAGAATCAAGTACCGTATGAGGTTATTATTGAGAAATAATAGCGAATTAAGGTGGTATCACGAAATGACAAACTTTCGTCCTTTTTGCTGTAATAGCAAAAGGATGGAAGTTTTTTTGTTTTTATTAAGCAAATTCGTTTCATAAAAAGTGAGAAACCTTCAAAATAAGAAAGTAGAATAGAAAGAAGAGGAGAACAAAATGGCATTAATTGAATTACGTCATGTAAAAAAAGAGTTTTCCGGTAAAGCGGGTAAAGTCACAGCTTTAAAAGATATTGATTTAACGGTTGAATCAGGTGATATTTATGGCATTATTGGCTATTCAGGTGCAGGAAAAAGTACGTTGGTTCGCCTATTGAATGGGCTTGAAACACCTACAGAAGGTGAAGTAGAAATTCAAGGACAAGATATTGCATTGCTGCCAAATAAAGAACTACGAAACTTCCGTAAAAAAATTGGGATGATCTTTCAACATTTTAATTTATTATGGTCACGGACGGTCCTAGAAAATATCATGCTCCCATTGGAAATTGCTGGTGTTCCAAAACAAAATCGGAAAAGCCGCGCAGAAGAGTTAATTAAGTTGGTTGGTTTAGAAGGACGGGAAAATGCCTACCCAAGTCAACTCTCTGGTGGGCAAAAGCAACGAGTGGGGATTGCCCGTGCCTTAGCTAACAATCCTGATATTTTGCTTTGTGATGAAGCAACGAGTGCTTTGGATCCGCAGACAACCGATGAAGTGCTAGAATTACTACTAAAAATCAACCAAGAATTAAATTTAACGGTTGTATTAATTACCCATGAAATGCACGTGATTCGTAAAATCTGTAATCGCGTAGCCGTGATGGAATATGGTGAAATTGTTGAAGAAGGTAAAGTAATCGATATTTTCAAAAAGCCTCAAACAGAAATTGCGAAACGCTTTATCCAACAAGAAGCGGATAAAAACATTGAAGAAACGGAACTGGTTGTTGAAGAAATGTTGGAACAATATCCGAATGGAAAAATTGTTCGCCTACTTTTCCACGGCGAACAAGCGAAATTGCCAATTATCTCGCATATTGTCCAAGAATATCAAGTAGAAGTCAGTATTATTCAAGGGAACATTCAGCAAACAAAGCAGGGTGCAGTGGGTTCTCTTTATATTCAATTATTAGGCGAAGAGCAAAATATTCTAGCAGCCATTGAAGGATTACGTAAACTTCGTGTAGAAACAGAGGTGATTGGAAATGAATAATCGTGGCTTAGCAAGTTTCTTTGATTTTTCGCAAATTGATATAAGTAAACTACAAGAAAAAACGATTGAAACACTCTATATGACAGGGATTTCAATCATAGTGGTCGCCATTTTAGGGCTGATTTTAGGACTACTACTTTTTGAAACGTCAGGCAGAAAAGGGATTTTGAGCCGATTACTGTATTGGCTAGTGGCCATTTTTGTAAATATTTTCCGTTCGATTCCGTTTATTATCTTAATCGTTCTGTTAATTCCTTTTACAAAAATTATTTTAGGGAGTATGTCTGGTGTCAAAGGCTCCTTACCAGCATTGATTATTTCCGCAGCACCTTTTTATGCTCGCATGGTCGAAATTGCTTTTCGTGAAGTCGATAAAGGCGTGATTGAAGCAGCCAAAGCAATGGGGGCCAATCGTTTCCAAATAATTTGGAAAGTTCTATTACCAGAAAGTCTGCCAGCGCTTGTTTCTGGCTTAACCGTTACAACCATTTCTTTAGTGGGCTATACTGCAATGGCAGCTGCTATTGGAGCGGGCGGTTTAGGAAGTTTGGCGTATCAAGATGGCTTCCAACGTGGTCAAAATACAGTTACCTTAGTAGCAACGATTTGTATCTTAATTATTGTCTTTGCGATTCAATGGCTTGGGGATACAGTCGCTAAAAAAATAGATAAACGATAAATGGAGGGAATAAGATGAAAAAACGTACATTATGGTCAGTAATTACTGTAGCAGTAGTTGTCTTAGTTTTAGGGGCTTGCGGCAATAAAAAGAGTGATGACTCGGTCTTGAAAGTTGGAGCTTCACCGGTTCCGCATGCAGAGATTTTAGAACATGTAAAACCTTTATTAGAAAAAGAAGGCGTAAAACTAGAAGTGACGACTTATACAGATTACGTGCTACCTAACAAGGCGTTGGAAAGTGGCGATATCGATGCCAACTATTTCCAACATGTGCCGTTCTTTAATGAAGCGGTTAAAGAAAATGATTATGACTTTGCGAATGCAGGTGCGATTCATTTAGAACCAGTTGGGCTTTACTCGAAAAAATACAAATCGTTACAAGAAATTCCTGATGGTTCAACGATTTACGTTAGCTCTTCCGTTTCAGATTGGCCACGCGTATTAACTATCTTAGAAGATGCTGGTTTAATCACGCTGAAAGAAGGGGTAGACCGGACAACTGCTACTTTCGATGATATTGATAAAAATACTAAAAAGTTGAAATTCAATCATGAAAGTGATCCAGCAATTATGACCACTCTTTATGACAATGAAGAAGGGGCTGCGGTTTTAATTAACTCAAACTTTGCCGTGGATCAAGGATTAAATCCGAAAAAAGATGCGATTGCCTTAGAAAAAGAAAGTTCACCTTATGCCAATATTATTGCGGTTCGTAAAGAAGACGAAAACAATGAAAATGTAAAAAAATTAGTCAAAGTGTTACGTAGCAAAGAAGTCCAAGATTGGATTACGAAAAAATGGAACGGTGCCATTGTTCCAGTCAATGAATAAAAAGAAAATGACAATAGAATAAAAACTTGAGGTCGGGACAGGCGTGTTAAGCTTCAAGAAATAAGAAGAAAGTTCTGAAAGATGCTTTTTGTCTCTCAAGGACGTTCAGCTTATTTCCGAAGAAGCTGCTCCTGTCCCGTTGTTTATTTAAAATTTTAGGGCTAGACAGATACATCATGTTGATTTACCTGCCAAGTCTAAGTTTTTTTCTTTTAAAAAAGGACCATAAATGATAAAGTTACAAGGAATTTCTTAATTATCAGGAAAATTCAGGGACTATGCATAGGCATTTGCATTAGTTATTGTTATAATAATTAAGATAGATTTTTTGGAATGGAGGGAAAAAGATGTTACGTTTTTTTCCGCAAAAAAATAAATATGTAGAAGAAGCAAGCCAGTACGCCTTTGATAAAGAAGGCCAAATTCCGCAGCACATTGCCATTATTATGGACGGAAATGGACGGTGGGCACAGAATAGAAGACTGCCGAGAATTGCTGGACATAAAGAAGGCATGGATACGGTTAAAAAAATAACGAAGCATGCTAGTCATTTAGGCGTTAAAGTTTTAACACTTTATGCATTTTCAACGGAAAATTGGAAGAGACCAACAGATGAAGTCAATTTCTTAATGCAATTGCCTGTTGATTTTTTTGATACATTCGTGCCTGAATTAATTAAGGAAAATGTTAAAGTCAATGTAATGGGCTACCAAGAGTTTCTACCAAGCCATACGCAAGATGCTGTTAAGCGGGCCATTGAGCAAACCAAGGACAATACGGGCATGGTTTTGAACTTTGCTTTAAATTATGGGGCGCGTGCGGAGCTACTAACTGCCATGAAACAGATTGCTGCAGAGGTTTCAGAAAAAACATATACGGCAGATGAGATTACAGAAGAAACGATCGCAGATCACTTAATGACTGGCTTTTTACCCACGGAACTTCGTGATCCAGAATTGTTGATTCGAACAAGTGGGGAAGAGAGAATTAGTAATTTCTTGCTATGGCAAATTGCTTATAGCGAGTTGTTTTTTACAAAAGCATTATGGCCTGATTTTTCAGGGGACACTTTAGAAACCGCGATTGCTTCTTTCCAAAATCGTAATCGTCGTTTTGGAGGTCTAAAAGAAACTACAGAAACAGAAGGGAGCGATCCGCAGTGAGACAACGTGTCATCACAGCTATCGTCGCATTAATCATCTTTATTCCAATTATCTGGTATGGTGGTTTTGCAATTGAGATTGCCGCTGTTGCTTTGGCAGTAGTCGGCGTGTACGAGTTATTCCGTATGAAAGGATTAACGTTATTAAGTTTTGAAGGTGTTTTATCAGCATTAGGGGCCGTTTTTTTAGTTATCCCGACAATTAAATGGTTAAACTTTTTGCCGGAAATGCAAACAAATTTCATTTTATTTTATGTCACTGTAATGTTGTTGTTAGGTGCTTCGGTGATTTCTAAAAATACATATACGATTGAAGAAGCTGGCTTTCCAGTTATTGTCAGTTTATATGTAGGGATGGGGTTCCAGAACTTTATTAGTGCCCGTTCCGCAGGTTTTGAAGTCTTGTTATTTGCTTTATTCATTGTCTGGGCAACGGATATTGGTGCATATCTATTTGGACGCCGATTTGGTCGTCATAAATTGATGCCAGATGTTTCACCCAACAAGACAATAGAAGGTGCATTTGGTGGTATTTTATCAGCCGTGGTTGTAGCAGCGTTGTTTTTAGTTTTCACAGCTAATAAAGGGCTATTTCCTTATCCAATGCCGGTGATGCTCGTATTGACGGTTCTATTTTCTATAGTAGGGCAATTCGGTGATTTGGTTGAATCTTCTATCAAACGTCATTATGGCGTGAAAGACTCTGGTAACATCTTGCCAGGACATGGTGGTATTTTAGATCGTTTTGATAGTTTATTATTTGTTTTCCCAATTATGCACTTATGTGGATTATTTTAAATTGATTAACAAAATTTAAAAAAGTATCGTCAAATAAGCAAAAATCCAGAAGAGAGACTCTTCTGGATTTTTGCTGTTTATTGAGATAATGCGTGAAACACTGACAGGGTATGTTTGAGATAAGTTTAATTTTAAACATACGGTGGTTTTACTCTTTAATTGACAATAGCCTTCTCTTTAAAGAGAAGGCTATCTAACGAATCAATATTATTATTTTAAAGTTGGATCAGACTATTTCTAGTATTCAAGTATTTTTCATTTAAGCGATGTATTCCCTACCTCTAATACATCCTTGTATCTCTCTAGACACGCCAGTTTTGAATAAAATCATCAAAACAATTGAATGGTTCGTTTAAAAATATTTTTCGTGTTCTAATTATTATAACATAAAACTCGTCAACTGACCACTAGCTGACGAGTTCATAATTTTTCCAGATAAATAGACAGCCGTTTTCCGCCGACTGTCTAAGATTAAGATAGATTTGTAAAGAAGTGAATAAATGCTTCCTACTATCTCTTTATAACATGAGGAAAAGAAAACTGCAAAAGATAGCTGTGTTTTTTGAAAAAAAGATCAGCTGGTTTCCGCCAGCTGATCATCCGTTGAAAAGAGATATAAAGAAGTGAATAAAGCTTGCTTTACCTCTATTTTATACCATGTTTTGATTCAAATAACTATTCAGTATTAGTTATACTTAAATAATAAATATGTATACGGATATATTGTTTTGAGGTATAGTCATAGAGAAAAGAGGGAACGTTTATGAAAAAATTTTGTTTAAGTTATAGCTCTGGTAAAGATTGTTTATTGGCGATGAATCGATTGGTACAAGCAGGAAATCAGCCAGTTGCGTTAGTGACAACATTAAGTGATGAAATTAATCGTTCTTGGTTTCACGGCATACCAATCTCCGTCTTAGAAGCAGCAGCCGAAGCGTTAGATTTACCACTTGTTATATCACATAACAATGAAACAAATTACACAGAAAAAGTGGTTGAGGCACTGCAGGAAACCAAAAAATTAGGTGCAGAAACGGTTTGTTTTGGCGATATAGATATTGAACAAAATGGTGCTTGGGATCGCCAAGTTGCATTAAGTGCTGGGCTTGAGCCACAATTACCTCTTTGGCAGGAGAATCGCGAAGCACTTGTGAAAGAATTCTTGGCAAAAGGGTACACAGCAATTATCAAAACGGTCAGCAAAGAGGCAGGTATTCCAATAAAATTTTTAGGAGAACCGTTAGATGAAACATTTATCACGTACCTTAAAGAGCATCAATTAGATATTTGCGGAGAAAACGGGGAGTACCATACGTTGGTAATTGACGGCCCGCTATTTAAAAAGAGGCTCAATTATTATGCTTCAGGAATTTATGAAAGTCCTTATGCTTATTCCTTGATTATTGATGCTTAAATGAAAGTAAAAGGACACAAGCTGCCACTTTTTCTAGGGATATGCTATAATTAACTTAAGAAAAGTAGAGAAAGTGAGTGGTTAATTATGGAAGAAACTGTCTTTTTTAATTTAGGAAATGCCCTTGCTTCAAAAAGAGATCAAAAAGAATTAATTAAAGAAGCCCAAATTGCGAAAGATACTCGAAAGATTCCAGGAAAACTGATTATCGTTGAAGATGAAGAAAATGGTACCCATATTTTATTTGAATTAGCTGATCAAACAGAACCGTCTGCTGAAACAAAAGAATTCAAAGTGAAAAAAGTAATCGATTAATATAAAAGCAACGAATTTTTCTAAATTTGTAGTGCGCCCCCAAAGTTAGACCAAAAAATCTAACTTTGGAGGCGTATTTAAATTGGCAAAATACGATTATGCATTCAAGAAAAAAGTAGTAGAAGCTTATCAAAATGGCGCAGGAGGTTATCGAACACTTGCGAATCAATTTGATATTGCTTCACTTTCGACTGTTCGTAAATGGGTTAAAACAGTCGAAAAATTTGGATTTAACGCACTTCATCGAAGAGTAAATTACCAACATTACTCTTCCAAATTCAAGCGGGATGTCATACACTATTATTTAACGAGTGGTGACTCTTATCTGACTGTCGCATTGAAATATGGTCTGCCAAACGATACCTTAGTCCTGGCTTGGCACCAGAAATTTCTAGAAACAGGCATAGAAGGGCTTTCACCAAAACAGAAAGGAAGACCTTCTATGTCAAAGAAAAAGAAACCCGTTCAGGTGAAAAAAACACGAACACGTGAACAAGAATTAGAACATGAAAATGAACTATTGCGAGCGGAACTAGCCTTCATAAAAAAGCTCCGCGCTTTAGGAATGAATATCCCGGAACGACTCAAGAACGAGATGCCCGAATCATCCACGAACTCCGAAAAAAATTCCGATTAACAATCTTACTGGAAGCAACCAAATTTCCTAAAGCGACGTATATGTATTGGCAAAAGCGATTTGAGCGAAAAAATCCCAATCAAAAATTAGAAGCCCTGATTAAGAAAATTTTTGACGAAAACAAAGGAAACTATGGCTATCGCCGTATTCAATTAGCTTTAAAAGAACAAGGATTGAACGTAAACCAGAAAAAAATTCGTCGTCTTATGCGTAAACTTGGCCTAAAAGGGACAAAATTTATTCGTAAATCAAGAAAATATAATTCCTACAAAGGAACCGTTGGCTATGGCGAAAAAAACCGTCTACATCGTCGTTTCTACACTTCAGTACCCCATCAAAAGCTAACAACAGATACCTCTGAATTTAAGTATTATGAACGTGATCAAAGTGGAAAGATTCAAATAAAAAAACTCTATTTGGATCCTTTTCTTGATTTATTTAATGGTGAAATCTTGTCTTACCGTATTTCTAAACAGCCGAATGCCAAAGCAATTCTTGAGGCACAAAAAGAAGCCATTGATAAAACGCAAGATTGTCCATATCGGCGCACTTTTCATTCTGACCAAGGTTGGGGGTACCAAATGAAGCAGTACAAAAAGCAATTAACCAGTCACCAGATCTTTCAAAGTATGTCTCGAAAAGGCAATTGTTTTGATAATTCTCCTATGGAGAATTTCTTTGGTTTACTAAAACAAGAAACCTACCATGGCATTATTTATTCTAGTTTCGAAGAACTAGAACAAGCAATTGAGGAATGGATTGATTATTATAATCATCAACGAATAAAGACAAAACTAGGGTGCAGTCCCGTTCAATTCCGTAAACGGTTCGTCGCATAAAAATACCGACCAGATTTCTCCAGTCGGTATTCGGTCTAACTTTCGGGTCTCACTACAATTCGTTGCTTTTTTATATTTTTTTACACAAATGATACAAAAAGAATATCAAAATCAAATAAATGATTAGTATACTTGAAGAAACAAATAGGAAGCAAAGCAAACGTTTTGAGGTGTTCTTTCATGGAAAATCGAGGAATTTTATTTGATAAAGATGGTACGTGTATTCGTTTTGACACTCTTTGGCAAGCAGGTTTGAAAGCTTGTTTTGAAACACTAAGTATGTTAGCCCCTCATCATTCAGCAGAAATAAAAAAGATATTAGCTATTCAGGAGCAACGTTTTTTGCAAAAACATTTACTTGATGAAGTCCTTTATCAGGAACTGTATCAGGAATTGGCGCAATTTGAGGAATTAGTCGAACAGGGAATCAGCAGTCGATGGCTGGAGCAATTTTTTTATGATTATTTACGAAAAAATCTGAAAAAGATTGAACCAATTGGCGATTTAAAACAGTTATTTCTTGAGCTGAAACGGAAGAACTATAAAATTGGATTAGCAACTTCAGATACTTTGCCAGCGACTATGTTGATTATGGAATATCTTGGTTTAACAGAAATGTTTGATTTTATTGCGACAGGAGATCGTTACTTACCGAAACCAGATGCGGACATGCTCCAAGCCTTTTGTCAGTCATGTCAATTGAAGCCGACAGAAGTAATTATGGTGGGGGATTCGCTCGTGGATGTTTTCATGGGAACTTGTCATGGCAAAGCAGGAATTGGTGTTTTAACAGGCAACTGCCAGTCAACTGATTTTGAAAAGTTTGAAGTAGCTTATTTTCGTGATATCCATGAAATACCTTATCAAGAATTATGGGAAAATACCAAGAAGAAAAAAATCCTGAAAAGATGACGAGTCTTTTCAGGATTTTTTTTATTAATCTAATTGAAGCAATTGCCGTTTCTTTTGTTGAAATTCTTCTTCTGTTAGAATTCCTTCATCAACTAACAGTTTTAAATTTCTTAACTCAGCCATTACGTCTTCAATAGCGCTAGATGAGTTTTTTTGTGAATCAAATAGCTTTGCTTCAATCGGTTGGTTTTTATCACTCTTTATAGGAGTTGGTATTTCTTTTTCTTTTATTCGACGAACAATAGTGTCTAATGATGAAAGGGCTCGTTCGGCGTTGAAACGGGCTCTATCGATCGCTAATTGACGATCAAATTCAGTAGTTTGCTCACTAAGTGTCTTTAAAAAGGAAATAGTGATGGTTGGACGTTGCAAATCATCTAGATTAATCAAAATATAGACACTACTAACGCGATCATAAGGTACGTTTTCTTCTGTGAAATGGGTATTTTTTTTCTCTAAAATTTTGTAATCAGCGATAATGCTTACGGGCAAAATTTTTGATGAACCAACCAGTCGGAATTTTTTTTCAGGTTCATCGAATTCAATCGAGCCAGCAATAGTTGTTGTAGGGTTGAACAGCCGGTTGTCTTCTTGGACATTTCTTAAATCCGTCAATGTCCAAGTTTGGGTATATCCTTGTCCCTGGACACCGAGTTGACCTGCACATTTCTTACAGATTTGGTAATTATCTGAAGTTAAATATTTTCCTTTATTATCCTGACAAAGAGCACATAGATTTCCATAAACTTCAGCATTTTTTTCATTTGCTTTTGCGATTTCAGACTGCTTGTTTATTAACTCTTGTATTTGTTGTAAATCAGCTAAACTTTTTTTATCAACGGACCAAGTGGATACTTTAAGTTTTTTTAAACAGCTTTTTCCTACGCGATAAAAATCACTCGTAAAGTACTTACCAGTTTCCTCTTCGCAAAGATAACATAAATTTCCCTTTGCTTGCATTGCTTGATCTTTTTTTATAATCTCTTCTTGACGTTTTATAATACTTTCCATTGTTCGATCTTTAATTTCTTTCGGTTTTAATTCTAAATGTTCTGCACAATGTTTACAGATACTGTGATTATCAAAGGTGATGATTTTACCAGGATTAAGATCACACAATTCGCACATACTTTTCATGGGATGACTCCTTTTTGTTAAGATAAATTAATTTTACCATTCAGAAAACATAGTAACAAGAATCCACGGTAAATAAAAAGCCCAAATTGGGCTTTAATGGAAGGGGATGTCATTCAAAATTTAGTTTAAATTTTGAATAGCGTATTCTGCTTCTTCAGGAGTAAATTTTTCACCATATTCAGATGTTAATTGATCACGAATTGCATCTGGTGACATATCCATATTTTCTTGATAATCTTTCGCTTTTTTCAAAGCATTGGCATTCCAATCGGCTTCTAAATGATCGATTGCGTATTGTCCAGCTTCAGGAGTGAATTTCTCACCATATTCAGATGTCAGCTGATCATAAATACCTGCTTTTGACATAGACATAATTTTTGCATATGATTGCGCTTTTTTTAATGCTGATTTGTATTCTCTTGGTACATCAGGAGCCGCTTCTTCAGAAGGTTTTGTTTCTGGTGTTTCTGCTTTCTTTTTATCTGCTTCGGATGCTGCTTCAGACATTTTTTCTTTTACTTTAGAGACGAAAGAATTTTCTTTACTTTGTGATGTTTTGATTTCTTTCGTAGAGGTTGAAGTTTTCACTTCTTTACTACTTGAAGAGGAGCTATTTTTAGTCGATTGACTCGTTTCTTTTGTAGGTGAAGAAGTAGCTTTTTTCTCTTCTTTTCCCATGCCACTGCCCCCAATGGCTAAAACTACAACTACAACAACCCAGAACCAAACTTTTTTATAAAACGGTTTTTTTATAGATGAATTACCAGATATGTTTTTTTTCATTCACTAACTCTCTCTTTCTTGTTATTTTTTGTAGCGCTTACTAAAAAGACAATCCCCAAAATGATAGTAAGTCTATTCATGAAAATAAGTATACCGCCATGTGTAAAAATAACACACCACAGTATACTTATTTTATCATTATTCCATAAAAATAACACCATTATTTTTATGAAATAATTAAAAAAGATAAAAAATCTAAAAACTTCGACCGCCGCCACCGAATGTACCGCCGCCAGTTGAGTGGGTGGTGCTACCACCACCACCGCCCATTCCGCCACTGCCGCCATTGTTTTTAGGAATACGACGCGTAGTGATGAAAGAGTTGGTTAACTGATCTGTGCGGGAGGTTAAGTTTAAAGTTGTTTTTTCCCTAAAGGGATATTGATAACTTGAAAATTTTAATTGATATTTAGAAATATTAATGCCTAAGAAGACCAAACTGAGTATCAGAGCAGCAGCAAAAGCAATTACCATTTCCAACGGGGTAATGGCTTTATAACGGGTGATTTTCCCTGTTTCGCTGTCCACACGATAGTGACCCCCAGGAACCCCTTTATTAACAAATGCTTGAGTTTCCTGAACAAAGGTTTGAGCAGCCGCAAAATAATTTCCTTGACTCATCCCATCCATTACTTTATCTAAGGTATCATCAATTCGTGCATCTGTCATATAATCAATCATGTTTCCAGAAGTAGAGATGTAGATTTTCCGTAAGTCCATATCAATGAGAAAAAGAATCGCATTTTGGTCCTTGCCAACTTTATTTAAAAGATAATGATCTGCATATTCTTGTTCATCGCCATAGGTATTATTATTTGTGGTCACAATAAAGACAGAGGCTTTTGTTTTTTCTTCTAAAGGTTGTATCTCTTGCTTTAGTTGGTTGATTTGATCAGGTGTCAGTAATTGTGCACCATCATCAATTGAATTTTCAGCCGCCGAAACGGGTAGGGCAAGGCCAAAGGTAAGAAGTATTAGGAAAAAAATAGGTAAAAGTCGTTTTTTCATAGGAAATAACCTCCTAATAAAAAGAGTGCTAAGAGTCCAGCGAAAATGCCTAACGTTGCTAGACCTAAACGAGTGTAACTAATTGGAAGTACACCGCTTACTTTACCTGTTTGTCCATTCATGGCATAATAATAAACTTTTTTTGATTGTTCCTGACTGCGATAGGTGACTAACCAAATTGGCAAAAGCATATAGTGATTATTTTCTTGGTTTAGAGAAATATCCGTGCGAACATTTGTCAACGTAGTATAACCAGAAGCAGAGTCCCGTAACAATGATTCCGAATAATCTTGTAATTCTTGTTGGACGTGTTTTTTGATTGCTTCATATTCAATATCGCGTTTTTCTGCTTGAAAACCTGCTAGGTATTGGCTTTTGAAAGGCACCGCTTGATCAATTAAAAATGGTTGAACGCCTTCCACCATTTTTTGTTGGACGTTTTTTGACAAGGCATTTTTAACTAATTCTTTAAACGATAATTTTCCTGAACGTCCCACATTGAAACGTTTTGTTTCGGTGTATTCAATATCACCTACGCGCCAAATGCGAATACTTGTGCCAGTAGCTTGCAGTTGTCCGTCGACTTCTGCATCAACGACCCAATAGGGGAAGTAAACCCCAGTTAATTTATCGATTTGATTTTTGCTGAAAAAATCTCGAGGAATGAACCATTTTTTCTTGGTCCAAGCGAGAAATTTTTCAATCGCTTCGTCTTTTTCAATTGTAAAGGGTAAGACGTTTTCTGGTAAAAATTCGCCACTTAATCGACCAGCCAAGACAACTGGATTATGGCAATAATAACAGTATGTGGCTGCCGTTGTTGCATCGGTGACAATTTGAGCGCCACAGCTTGGACAATTAAAAATTTCCATTGTGCCTGCATTTGCAGTTGTCTCATTCTCAGTAGTCTCTGTTTGTTGCGTAGCGGAGGATTCTTCTTCTGCTGTGAAAGTCAAATTTTCCTCGGCAGTCGTTGTTGAGGGATTCTCTAAATGCGCCTCATGTTGCTGTTGCTCATAACGAGTCACTTCTTCTTCCGTGTAAATATTTAAACAATATTCACAATGAAATTTTTGATCTTTGGGATTAAATAAGAGCGGGCCGCCACAGTTGGGGCATTTATGGGTAAATGTTGTTTCCATTGCAACCGTCCTTTCTAATAGAGTGAGTAAATAACAGGAATCTGATTCAAAGAAAAAGGGTAGACTTGTGCCTGACCCTTTTCTTTAATTGTTCACTACTTGCTTATAAAGGAACCCCTTGGAATGGTTTACCACAATGTGGACAGAACTTAGGAATACCATTACTTAAGTCAACAATTTCGCTACATTCACTACATTTCATTTCTAATTTTGGTTTTTCGTTTGTTGGTTTTGGTGTACCACAGTTTGAACAAAACTTCCCAGTGTTTTCAGTCCCACATTGTGGGCAAGTCCAAGTGTCTGTAGCCCCTTGTGCATTTTGCTGGTTTTGTTTTTCTTGCATTTGTTGTTGGTTTGTTTGAGATGCTTGCGCAAAGTAGTTGCCATTCGCATTCATGCCCATACCAACGCCCATAAAGCCGCTCATTGCGCCACCTTCATTTTTACCAGCAGCCTCCATACCACGAGCCAAGGAACCTTGAACATAGCCTTCGCGAACACCTGGATCGCTGAGCATAGCACCTTCATTTCGCATGTTGATTAATTTTGTTGAATCATCTGTATAAGAAATGCTCGCAACTGCTACAGAAGCAATTTCCATGCCGCGATTGGTGCGCCAATCCTCGTCAAGCGCAGTTTGCATATATTTGCTTAATTCGACACTTTTTGAGGGAACATAAGAAATACGTTGCCCATCAGCAGACATTTGATTGATTGCTGCTTGCAATGCTGTAATGAACTCTGCCAAATATTGTTCATTAATATCATTAATATCTACTTGCGTTTGGTTTTTAGGAATCGCATTAGTATAAAATAGCAAAGGATCTGTAATTTTAATTGAGTAATTTCCGTGTGCACGTAAGAAAAGTTCGGCATTATAAAAATTATCAAAATAGTTTAATGGCGCAGGTGTTCCAAATTTAATGCCCTTAATTTCTTGCAAATTAATATAAAAAACTTGTTGTTTTTGTGGAGTTACGCCACCAAATTTGAAACGACTGAAGGTCTCTGCAATCGCATCTTTTAAAGAACCGTTAAACATTGAAGGCGCAGAATCATTTTTGACTGTATAATAGCCTTCTTCAGCAGTGTAATCGATGATTTTGCCACCATCGACAAGAAGCATCATCATGTTGGGATAGACATGTACAACAGATCCATCTGTTAAAACATCGTCCGTTCCTTTACGATTAGAACCACGTTTATCATCTTTACGTACAAAAACACCTTTTGTCATGACGGTTGTGTCCCCCATATTATCAGGTTCAATAACCTCTAGCCATTGATCGGCCAAGCCACCGCCAACTGAACTTGTTGCTGCTTTAATAAGTCCCATGTTCATTCCTCCTAATAAAAAACTAATTGTTACAGCTAGTATACCACACAATGAATGCAGAGAAATCCAACGAAAGCCTGATGAAATGGAAAAAATTGATCAAACTTTATTAAGAAATTAAAAAAAGTATAGGTGAAACACAAGCATTTTAAAAAAAGTTACGTATAATAGAAGAAAAGACATATTATATAGTTAGGGGATTATTGAATGGAACGAAGCAATCGTAATAAAAAATCTTCAAAAAAACCACTTATTCTTGGTGTTTCTGCCTTGGTTCTAATCGCTGCTGCCGGTGGCGGGTATTATGCTTATAGTCAATGGCAAGCCAAACAAGAATTAGCCGAAGCGAAGAAAACAGCTACTACATTTTTAAACGTATTGTCAAAACAGGAATTTGATAAGTTACCGTCCGTTGTTCAAGAAGCTAGCTTAAAGAAAAATGGCTATGATACTAAATCTGTTGTTGAAAAATACCAAGCAATTTATTCAGGGATTCAAGCAGAAGGAGTCAAAGCTAGTGATGTTCAAGTCAAAAAGGCGAAAGACAATCAATACACATTTACCTATAAATTATCGATGAGCACTCCTTTAGGCGAAATGAAAGATTTGTCTTATCAATCAAGTATCGCCAAGAAAGGCGATACCTACCAAATCGCTTGGAAGCCGTCTTTAATTTTTCCAGATATGTCAGGAAATGATAAAATTTCGATTCAAGTAGATAATGCCAAACGTGGAGAAATTGTCGATCGTAATGGTAGTGGGCTAGCAATTAACAAAGTGTTTGACGAAGTGGGCGTAGTGCCTGGCAAACTTGGTTCTGGCGCAGAAAAAACAGCCAATATCAAAGCTTTTAGTGATAAGTTCGGCGTTTCTGTTGATGAAATCAATCAAAAGTTAAGCCAAGGATGGGTCCAAGCAGACTCCTTTGTACCAATCACAGTTGCTTCTGAACCAGTGACAGAATTACCAACAGGGGCTGCGACAAAAGACACAGAGTCACGTTATTATCCGCTGGGGGAAGCAGCTGCGCAATTAATCGGGTATACGGGCACCATTACTGCAGAAGATATTGAAAAAAATCCAGAGTTAAGTAGTACGGGCGTAATTGGTAAAACTGGCTTAGAACGAGCGTTTGATAAAGAATTAAGAGGGCAAGATGGTGGCTCACTAGTTATTTTAGATGACAAAGAGAATGTCAAAAAAGCTTTACAAACCAAAGAGAAAAAAGATGGTCAAACGATTAAATTAACGATTGACAGTGGCGTACAACAACAAGCCTTCGCTATATTTGACAAACGCCCTGGTAGTGCGGTCATTACCGATCCTCAAAAAGGCGATTTATTAGCAACGGTTAGTTCACCTTCGTATGATCCTAATAAAATGGCCAATGGCATTTCTCAAAAAGAATATGATGCTTACAATAACAACAAAGATTTACCATTCACAGCACGTTTTGCGACAGGCTATGCACCAGGCTCTACCTTTAAAACAATTACCGGTGCCATTGGTTTAGATGCAGGGACATTGAAGCCAGATGAAGAGCTAGAAATTAATGGTTTGAAATGGCAAAAAGATAAATCTTGGGGCGGCTATTTTGCGACACGTGTAAAAGAAGCAAGTCCAGTCAATCTGCGTACCGCTTTAGTTAATTCAGATAATATTTATTTTGCCCAACAAACATTACGGATGGGAGAAGACAAATTTAGAGCGGGTCTTAATAAATTCATTTTCGGTGAGGAACTAGATTTACCAATTGCCATGACGCCTGCTCAAATTTCAAATGAAGATAAATTTAATTCTGAAATTCTTTTAGCAGATACGGGCTACGGTCAAGGCCAATTGTTAATTTCGCCAATCCAGCAAGCTACCATGTATAGTGTTTTCCAAAATAATGGAACATTAGTCTATCCAAAATTAGTTTTAGACAAAGAAACAAAGAAAAAAGACAATGTAATCAGCGCCAACGCAGCGAATACAATTGCCACAGATCTTTTAGGTAGTGTGGAAGATCCTTCAGGTTATGTTTATAATATGTACAATCCGAACTTCTCATTGGCTGCTAAAACAGGAACAGCTGAAATAAAAGATAAACAAGATACAGATGGCAAAGAAAACAGTTTCCTTCTAACGTTAGATCGTAGTAACAATAAATTCTTAACAATGATTATGGTTGAAAATTCAGGAGAAAATGGTTCTGCAACAGATATCAGTAAACCATTAATTGATTACTTAGAAGCAACCATTAAATAAAAAGAGAAAATGAACGAAACGAGGTTTCTGTAAAAAGAAACCTCGTTTTCCCTTTTTAGAAAAAGGAAAGTGTGCTACAATGAAGCGACTAAATTGTAGAAGGAAAGGGATTCGTGTGCGAATTTTAGCAATAGATACATCTAACCAAACATTGAGTATTGCTGTGTGTGAAAATCAAAAAATTCTGGGAAGTTATACAGCAACGGTTAAAAGAAATCATAGCTTAACATTAATGCCAGCAATTGACTATTTGATGAGTCAATTGAACTTGGCGCCAACGGCAATTGATCGTTTTGTCGTAGCAGAAGGACCTGGATCATACACTGGCTTACGTTTAGGCGTGACGACTGCCAAAACATTGGCCTATACTTTAAAGAAAGAGCTAGTAGGTATTTCCAGTCTACAAACGTTAGCTGCCAATTGTGTTGGACAAACTGGTTTAATTGTGCCTCTTTTTGATGCGCGTCGTAAAAACGTCTATGCTGGTGCTTATCGGTTTGTCAATGGCGTGTGGCAAAATGAGTTACCGGACCAACATATTTCCCTGCGGGAGTTATTAGAACAACTAAAAAATGAACCAAATCTTTTTTTTGTTGGTGAAGATGTTGAAAAATTCACTGAAGAAATAGCTCAAATCATTCCTCATGGAGAAATTTGTGATGTTCCACAATGGCAAATTCCTAATGCCGCAGTTTTGGCTGCGTTAGGTAGTGTGGCTGAACCTGTTGAAAATGTTCATGGGTTCTTACCTGCGTATTTGAAAAAAGTAGAAGCGGAAGAAAATTGGTTGAAGACACACACGCCTAATGGAGAAAGCTATGTGGAAAAACTTTAATTTTGTGACAAAATACTTTACAAAAAGACGGCAACGGTATATAACTAAAACCATTGCAATGAACCAGCAAGAATTTCAATTGCGTGAAATCACCTACCAAGATATTAAGGATTTACTAGCAATTGAACGTGAAGTTTACGCTGGAGAACTTCCTTGGACGATGTCTGCTTTCATGGCAGAACTTGGCTCAAAAGCGCCGCATCTCTATTTGTTAGCGGCAATTAACGGAAAAACAGTTGGCTTTATTGGTTGTCGGATTCAAGGAACGGATGCACACATTACGAATGTCGCTGTCCATACAGCATACCAAGGCTTAGGTTTAGGTCGTTCTTTAATAGAAGAAACGCGAATTTTTGCCAAGAAAAATCGTTGTGAAACCTTATCGCTAGAAGTACGAATGAGTAATGTTAAAGCCCAACGTTTGTATCGAAAAATTGGCTTTGCCTCACAAACGGTGAAAAAAGGCTATTATGACGAAAATAATGAAGACGCACTAGAAATGATAATTGATTTAAAAGAAGAGTGAAGAAAAAATGTTAGTAACAAAAAAAGAAATATCTGTAGCAAATATTGGTGAAGAATTATGGCGTTTCAGTAATTCTTCTTATACAACTGGCTCCCCTTGGACAGAAACACAATTCGCGGAAGATTTTGCTCAGGAAAATAGCGAATATCTTTTTTTAGTTGAAAATGGCCAGTGGTTAGGCTATATTGCCTATCATTTTATTTTAGATGAAGCAGAAATTAGTCACGTTGTTGTGAATGGTCAGAGACAACACCAAGGAATTGGTTGTCAATTAATGAAAGCTTTTAAAGAATATGTTAAAAGTCGTGACATTACACAAATTTTCTTAGAGGTCAGAGAATCGAATACATTAGCTCAAAAACTTTATGAGAAAACAGGATTTCGGAAAGTAGCTGTTCGAAAAAATTATTATAAAGAACCGCAAGAAAATGCCTTTGTAATGTGTGCGAAATTAAGGAAGGAAGCCCAATGACAATTTTTACAAAAGAACGTAAATTATTATTAGCTGTGGAAAGTAGCTGTGATGAAACAAGTGTGGCTGTCATTGAAGATGGCGACAAAATTCTTTCCAATATCGTAGCTTCGCAAATTAAGAGCCATCAACGTTTTGGTGGAGTCGTTCCGGAAGTTGCGAGTCGTCATCATGTTGAACAAGTGACGATCTGTATTGAAGAAGCATTAACAGAAGCAAAAGTCACACCAGAAGAGCTTAGTGGTGTTGCTGTGACCTATGGGCCTGGGTTAGTCGGTGCTTTATTAATAGGACTTTCTGCAGCAAAAGCATTTGCTTGGGCGCACCAATTACCACTTATTCCGGTCAATCATATGGCTGGACACATTTATGCTGCCCGTTTTGTGGCACCGCTCGAATTTCCATTGATGGCCTTACTCGTTAGTGGAGGACATACGGAATTGGTCTACATGAAAGAAGATGGCTCTTTCGAAATTGTTGGTGAAACACGCGATGATGCAGCTGGTGAAGCGTATGATAAAGTCGGACGGGTGTTAGGGTTGCCTTATCCTAGTGGCAAAGAGATTGATGCTTTGGCCCATGAAGGCACAGATACCTATCAATTTCCACGGGCGATGCTAAAAGAGGATAACTATGACTTTAGCTTTAGTGGTTTGAAAAGTGCGTTTATTAACACGGTTCATAATGCAGAGCAACGTGGTGAAGCACTGTCTACAAAGGATTTAGCCGCAAGTTTTCAGGCGAGTGTGGTAGAAGTATTAGTGACTAAAACCATTCGTGCTTGTCAAGAATATCCTGTTAAGCAATTGCTAATCGCTGGGGGCGTTGCTGCGAATCAAGGATTACGAGAAGCAATGAGACATGCAATCAGTGAACAATTACCAGAAGTGACATTACTTATTCCGCCATTAAAACTTTGTGGGGATAACGCGGCGATGATTGGCGCTGCCGCCTTTATCGAAGCTGAAAAGAATCACTTTGCTTCGTATAACTTAAATGCAGAACCTGGCGTTAGTTTTATGACAATTAGTGAAGAAGGCTAGCCAGCTAGACAAAAATTTGCTATAATGAAGCCAGTTTAACAATGACATTCGATGATAAAGAGAGTACTTATTTCAACGTCAGCTTAGCGATCTTGGGAAGGTGGGAGCCAAGAGTGATCGGAATGAGGAAGCGCACTTTTAGAATTCTGCTGAAAGCAGACGGCAATCACCGTTATCGATGAAGCAGGTCTATCCAAGTAGTATAGACAATTAGAGTGGTACCGCGGGTAAATTCTCGTCTCTGACAAAACAAATCATTTTGTTTTGTCAGAGACGTTTTTGTTTTTTATACTTACAAATTAATCAGGAGGGTTCTTATGAACAACAAAGAAATCGTAGCAAAAGCGTTACATGATGTTTTAAATGAAGAATTAACGATGGATCAAATCGAACAATTATTGGAAAATCCTAAATCTGTTGATCATGGAGATGTTGCTTTTCCAGCCTTTTCATTAGCTAAGATTTATCGTAAAGCACCACAACAAATTGCAGCAGAATTAGCAGAAAAAATTGATGGCACAAATTTTGAAAAAATTGAAGTGGTGGGACCTTATTTAAACTTCTTCATGAATAAAGAAGCAGTCAGTCAAGCTGTTATTGGCGAAGTAGTCAAAGAAAAAAACAACTACGGAAACAGTACCTTTGGTAATAATGGCAATGTTCCTATTGATATGTCTTCACCAAACATTGCTAAACCAATTTCTATGGGGCACTTACGTTCTACGGTAATCGGGAATTCAATTGCCTTTATTTTAGAAAAAATTGGGTATCAGCCAATTCGGATTAACCACTTAGGTGACTGGGGTACACAGTTTGGTAAGTTAATTGTAGCTTATAAAAAATGGGGTTCTGAAGAAGCAGTCCGCCAACAACCAATTAATGAATTATTGCGCTTATATGTGCAATTTCATGAAGAAGCAGAAGAAAAACCAGAATTAGAAGACGAAGCACGTGCCTGGTTTAAAAAATTAGAAGAAGGAGACCAAGAAGCTAATGAATTATGGAAATGGTTCCGTAGCGAGTCTCTAAAAGAATTTGATAAAATCTATTCCATGTTAGAAGTTGAATTTGATTCATACAATGGCGAAGCCTTTTATAATGATAAAATGGATGAAATTGTTACTTTATTAGAAGAAAAACATTTATTAACAGAAAATCAAGGTGCAGAAATTGTTGATTTGACAGAATATAATTTAAATCCAGCACTTATTCGTAAATCAGATGGTGCGACGTTATATATCACACGAGATTTAGCTGCTGCGCTTTACCGTAAACGGACGTATGATTTTGCCAAATCACTTTATGTAGTTGGTAACGAACAAAGCAATCACTTCAAACAATTAAAAGCAGTCTTGAAAGAACTAGGGTTTGACTGGTCAGATGATATGGAACACATTCCGTTTGGTTTAATTACTCAAGGCGGTAAAAAATTATCCACACGTAAAGGGAAAATTGTTTTATTAGAAGAAGTATTGAACGAAGCCGTTACTTTAGCAGGAAATCAAATTAACGAGAAAAACCCAGACTTAGCAAATCGTGAAGAAGTGGCGAAACAAGTAGGTGTAGGTGCAGTCATTTTCCATGACCTTAAAAATGATCGTCTAAATAATTTCGATTTTGTATTAGATGAAGTTGTTCGTTTTGAAGGCGAAACTGGCCCATATGTTCAATATACGCATGCTCGTGCGATGAGTATTTTACGTAAAGCAAACTTTACACCAGACGCTACACAACGTTATGCACTAAATGACAAGGATAGCTGGGAAGTCGTGAAGTTGTTACAAAAATTCCCTGAAACTGTGATGCAAGCTGCTGAAAAATATGAACCATCTGTTATTGCGAAACATAGCATTCATTTAGCACAAGCGTTCAATAAATATTATGCCCATGTTCGGATTTTGGATGAAGATGCTCAAAAAGAGGCACGCTTAGCGTTAGTTTATGCAGTAGCTACTGTTTTAAAAGAAGATTTACGTTTACTAGGATTACATGCACCAGAAGAAATGTAGAAGTTTTTGTGAAAATTTTACTGCGTTGAACGCTAAACTTATTAAGCAAATATTAAAGTTAAGTTACAGATTGAGAAATTCATAGTAATTAAATAGCTGGGGTGCTATACTCGAGTCAAGTTATAAAAGGATTAGAAAAGGTGGCACCCAATTATATGACAGAAAAATGGCGTGAAGACGAAGAATATCTTTCTTATGTAGAAGATTTATTAGCAACCGAAGAAGTCCAAAAATTAGCAGAATACACACAACATATGCATTCAACTCGTTTAGAACATTCAATTAGTGTTTCCTATCATAGCTATAAATTAGCAAAGCGTTGGAACGGCAATGCTCGCGCAACAGCTCGTGCTGGTTTATTACATGATTTGTTTTACTATGATTGGCGCACAACAAAGTTTGACGAAGGCTCTCATGCCTATGTTCATCCACGAATTGCAGCCAAAAATGCTGAAAAAATTACAGAGTTGTCTGATTTAGAGAGAGACATTATTATTAAACATATGTGGGGCGCAACTATTGCACCACCAAAATACAAAGAAAGTTACATTGTAACCTTTGTTGACAAATATTGTGCTGTGAAAGAAGCAGCGTTGCCGATGACGACAGCCATGAAAACTAAATGGCGTCAGTATTTTGGCCAACAGTCAATCTAATAAAAAGCTTATCCAGAAGGATAAGCTTTTTTTGTTTAACGTTGACTAAAAAGTCTAACATTCATCTATTTAAAATAAATATTAAAAGTAATTTTGTTCTGTTAATTTCTTTTGAGCATATCGATAGACTGCTTCTTGATTTTCAGTTGTCAATTGTTTGTAAACATTCATAATATTGGTCGGGACAACAAATGGCGTTTCTTCCGTTTCAGGAATACCTAAGATTTCAAGAGGTGATACATCTAAAACTTTAGATAAGGCGACAATTTTATCCCTCCCCATATTTTCAATCATTCCAGTTTCCCATTTCCTGACGGTACTTTTTCCAACACCAACAAAATTTCCAACTTGTTCTAATGTAAGATTTTTCTCCATCCGTTTTTGCTTTAAAAAATTCTCTTTCAAAAAAACCACCTCCGTAAAAACATTCTAGCACAAAAAGTGTCGCAAAAGAAACATGTTTTACTCTATACATAGAGTGATAAATAACTATTGAATCGGCATATATTGACGGTTTTTTCACAAAATGATATACTTCCAGTGTCTAATAAGACACTAAAAGGGGTGAAAAGGGGGAGTAAAATGGAATCAAATTTAATTCATTCAAAATTGAAATTAAAAGGGAAAAATGTTGAATGGTTAGCAAGTGAAATGACCGCTGCAGGTCAACCAATCTCAGCTTCAACAATTTATAAGAAATTAAAAGGAGAGGTTGTATTTAAAGCTTCAGATATTAAATTGATTTCTAAGTTGTTAGATCTGGAAAGCGAAGAAATCATGGTTATTTTTTTTAATGAGATAGTGTCTAAAAAGACACGTGGAGATTGTTACAGGTAATGAGTTATTCTTCTATTGCACTTTCCAGAGTTGCGTGGTATTATTTTTAATAGTTTAATAGCAACATGGTGATGGTGTTCACCACGAACTATTTATTGGACGAATAAATTAATGACGCCTACCAAACGGGAGAAGTGTACCCTTTGGTAGGCTTTTTCTGTACGCTAGGATTGGCGATAAGAAAATTGTAAAGGAGCATGTAAAGTGAAAAAAGAAACAAAGCAACTACTATCAATCAGCGGTTATATGGCAAAATGGTTGCTCATTACCGCAATTATTGGTTTATTTATGGGGGCGTTATCCGCCTTTTTCTTAAAGAGTCTTACCTATGTAACAGATGTTCGTTTAGCAAATCCTTGGTTACTCTTTATCCTCCCCATTAGCGGTGTCGTTTTTACGTATTTCTATACGCGTTTTGGGAAAAATGCTAGCCGAGGAAATAACTTAGTGATTGAACAAGGCAATGGCGGGGAAGAAGATATTCCCTTGCGCTTAATTCCTTTAACATTGTTTGGCACGATTACTACGCACTTATTTGGTGGTTCTGTTGGTCGTGAAGGGACGGCGGTGCAAATGGGGGGCGCAATCGCAAATGCTGTAGGAAAAGTCTTTAAACTGTCCGCTTTGGAACGACAAGTAATTATTATCAGTGGAATTAGTGCAGGTTTTAGTTCTGTTTTTGGCACACCATTAGCGGGAACGGTTTTCGGATTAGAAGTTTTGGCGATTGGAAAAGTTCGTGCAGAGGCACTTTTCCCAAGTTTTTTTGCAGGCTTATTTGCTAATTTTGTGACTGAAAGTTTTGGTGTAACACATACGCATTATCCGATGGGCAAAATTCCGACTTGGTCGGTTGATCTATTCGTAAAATTATTTTTGGCATCGATTTGTTTTGGTTTGGCAGGTTGGGTTTTTAGTCGTTCCATTGTCTTTTTAAAAAAGACCTATGCAAATTGGTTTGCTAATGTCTACCTTCGTGCGTTTCTTGGGGCGTCCATTGTCGTTCTGTTTGTGCTCGTCTTAAACAACCAACGTTATTTAGGCTTGAGTTTACCTTTACTAGAAGATGCTTTTGCAGGCAATGCGCAGCCTTTTGATTTTGTTGGGAAATTATTCTTTACGGTGTTATCCTTGGGTGCCGGATTCCAAGGAGGAGAAGTGACGCCATTGTTTGAAATTGGGGCTACGTTAGGTAGTTCTTTGGCCCCTTTGTTACATTTGTCAATTCCTTTTTTAGCAGGGTTAGGATTTATTGGTGTTTTTTCTGGCGCCACGAATACGCCGATTGCTTGTTTCATTATGGGCATTGAACTATTTGGTAGTGAAGCGGCGGTCTATTTTTTCATGGTTTGCTTAATCAGTTTTATGTGTTCTGGAAATAGTGGTATTTATGCTTCACAACAAAGTTTGTATCGCAAAGGAACAGCAGAATATCCTCTCTTTAACGCATTAAAAAATCGACGTAAATAAGATGTTTTTTTATGAAAATATGCTAAACTAGAGAAGATGAGGTGAAGACATGAAAGACTATCAATATCCATTAGATTTAGATTGGACGACAGAAGAAATGGTGATTGTCACTAATATGTGGACAGCAGTTGAGCAAGCCAACGAAACAGGCTTGCCTGTTGACAAATTTTTAACAACCTATCAACAATTTAAAACGGTCGTTAAAAGTATCGGCGAAGAAAAACGCTTAGGTCGTGAATTTGAAAATGCTTCAGGATATTCGTTATATCGTACGCTTCAACAAGCTAAAAAACAGGGAAGCGGTAAATTAAAGCTGGGGGATGATTAGGTGACTGAAAGGCAAAAATTTATTCAAACAATTCAAAGTTGGCTTTTTGAAGCAGCCGATGTGATTCGAATGAACTTGGAATCAGAGTTAACCGTTCAACAGAAAAATGGCCGCACCGATTTAGTGACAAATATGGATGAACAAACCCAAGAATTTTTAATGAATAAAATTCAAACAAATTTTCCCGAAGATCAAATTTTAGGGGAAGAAAAAGGCTACAATACTTTAAAAAGTTTTGCTGGTCGCGTGTGGATCATCGATCCGATTGATGGCACAATGAATTTCGTGATGGAAAGAGAAAATTTTTGTATTATGTTAGCTGTTTATGAAGACGGCATTGGTAAATTAGGTTTTATCTATGATGTGATGCGAGAAGAACTTTATTGGGGCGGCAAAGGGCTTGGCGTTTATCGGAATAATCAATTATTAAAAGCACCTACTATGAAAGCCTTGGCAGATGGATTATGGGGCATGAATGCTTACATGCATGGAAAAAATATTCATCACGCAACGGAAATCGGACAAGCAAGCATGGGCGTGCGTATTAGCGGTTGTGCAGGTTTGGAAATTATTGCTATGTTAAAAGGCAACCATCATGGCTATTTATCTAATCTAAGTCCTTGGGATTATGCAGCCGGCTTAGTACTTTTGGAAGAATTTGGGTTTAAATACTCTGGTATTACAGGAAAACCATTAACTTTTGCGGGTCGTGAATACTTTATTGCAGCAACTCCTGAAACCTATGATGAAGTATTTACCCGATATTTAAATGAATCGGAATAATCAAAGAAGAGCGTTGCTGAAAGGTAAGGCTCTTCCTCTTTTAAAAGAGAAAAATTTGTAAAAAAATGTCCTTGTTTTCAGAAAAAGCCGAATAATTTCTAAAACTTTCATTATTTTTGCAGGCGAAAGCCTTTTTTTAATGAAAAAAGTTTGCTATAATAAGCAGTCGGCTTTTATGGACTTAAGTAACATAAGCGTATATAGATAAGGAGCAATTAAATTGAAATACAGAGATGATATTCGTAACGTGGCAATTATCGCCCACGTTGACCATGGTAAAACAACCTTAGTAGATGAACTTTTAAAACAATCTGACACTTTAGATGGACACACACAATTACAAGAACGTGCAATGGATTCCAATGCACTTGAAAGTGAACGTGGAATTACTATCTTAGCAAAAAATACAGCCGTAGATTATAACGGTACACGTATCAACATTCTAGATACACCAGGACACGCGGACTTCGGTGGTGAAGTAGAACGTATCATGAAAATGGTAGACGGTGTTGTTTTAGTTGTCGATGCGTATGAAGGAACAATGCCTCAAACACGTTTCGTATTGAAAAAAGCATTAGAACAAAAAGTAACACCAATCGTGGTTGTTAACAAAATTGACAAACCTTCTGCTCGTCCTGAACACGTAGTAGATGAAGTTTTAGAGTTATTCATCGAATTAGGTGCAGACGACGATCAATTAGATTTCCCAGTTGTTTATGCTTCTGCTTTAAACGGAACTTCAAGTGAATCAGATGATCCAGCAGATCAAGAGCCAACAATGGCCCCAATTTTTGATAAAATTATTGAACATGTGCCAGCTCCAGTTGATAATTCAGACGAGCCACTTCAATTCCAAGTCTCATTACTAGACTACAACGATTACGTTGGACGTATTGGGATTGGCCGTGTGTTCCGTGGCACAATGAAAGTCGGCGACCAAGTTGCGTTGATGAAATTAGATGGCAGCGTGAAAAATTTCCGTGTAACGAAAATTTTAGGTTTCTTTGGCTTACAACGTGTGGAAATTGATGAAGCAAAAGCGGGCGATTTAATTGCGGTTTCCGGAATGGAAGACATTTTCGTTGGGGAAACAGTTGTAGATGTTCACAATCAAGAAGCATTACCAATTCTACACATTGATGAGCCAACCTTACAAATGACTTTCTTAGTTAACAATTCTCCATTTGCGGGACGTGAAGGAAAATACATCACCGCTCGTAAAATCGAAGAACGTTTAATGGCTGAATTACAAACAGACGTATCTTTACGTGTTGATCCAATTGGCCCAGATTCTTGGACTGTATCAGGCCGTGGCGAATTGCATTTATCAATTTTAATTGAAAACATGCGTCGTGAAGGCTATGAATTACAAGTTTCTCGTCCAGAAGTTATTGAACGTGAAATTGATGGGGTTAAATGTGAACCATTTGAACGTGTTCAAATTGACACACCTGAAGAATACATGGGTAGCGTGATTGAATCACTAAGTTTACGTAAAGGCGAAATGCAAGATATGATTAATGCCGGTAACGGACAAATGCGTTTAATCTTCTTAGCACCAGCTCGTGGCTTAATTGGTTATTCAACAGAATTCTTATCAATGACTCGTGGTTATGGTATTATGAACCACACCTTCGATCAATACTTACCAATGATTCAAGGAACGATTGGCGGCCGTCATCAAGGTGCACTAGTTTCAATCGATACTGGTAAAGCAACGACTTACTCAATCATGAGTATTGAAGAACGTGGTACAGTTTTCGTTGAACCAACGACAGAAGTTTACGAAGGAATGATTGTTGGGGAAAACAACCGCGACAACGATTTAACTGTGAACATCACAAAAGCTAAACAAATGACTAACGTTCGTTCGGCAACGAAAGACCAAACATCAGTCATCAAAAAACCGAAAAAATTAACGTTAGAAGAATCATTAGAATTCTTGAATGAAGATGAATACTGTGAAGTAACACCAGAAAGCATCCGTTTAAGAAAACAAATTCTTAACAAAAACGAACGCGAAAAAGCAAGCAAGAAAAAGAAAAAAGCTGAATAATTTTTCGACAAATAAACATTTAAACCAACTATGCTCGTTTTACTACGAAAATAGTTGGTTTTTTTGATGGCAAAAACGAATTAATGCGTATTTTAAGATAAGGTTATTTTTTTATGTGTGGATAACTACTCGTTATCCACAACAAGCAAATGCCGCTATTTTTGAAAGCTTTTGATAGCAAGCTTTCACAATTTTTCATTCTTTTTGATGTTTCACGTTAACTGGTGTTTCACGATTGTGTCTTGTTTTAACACACCTTGTTCCTGTTAGATTAGCGTGTTAAAATGACTTGTAGAACAAAGATTGGAGCGCAATAAATGAGTGCATTACAAGAATTATTAAAAGATACATTTGGCTATGATGATTTTCGGCCAGGACAAGAAACGATTATTCGTCATGTATTGCGACAAGAAAATGTCTTAGGCATTATGCCAACAGGTGGAGGCAAATCGATTTGTTATCAGTTGCCAGCCTTACTTCTGGATAATTTAACATTGGTGATTTCACCATTAATTTCTTTAATGAAAGATCAAGTAGACGCCCTGAATTTAATGGGGATTCCAGCTACATATATCAATAGTACCATTT
Organism: Enterococcus sp. DIV0546; assembly: GCF_051712785.1. NCBI lineage: Bacteria > Bacillati > Bacillota > Bacilli > Lactobacillales > Enterococcaceae > Enterococcus > Enterococcus sp. DIV0546. The sequence goes on along the minus strand of NZ_JBIOPO010000001.1, from coordinate 2,013,261 downwards.
CCTATCAAGAGATGAATCATCGTATTCAATTAGCGGTTAACAAAGAAGTCAAGCTATTGTATGTTGCGCCAGAGCGATTAGAATCTTATGATTTTCAACAGATGCTGACACATGTACCGATTGATTTATTGGCAGTAGATGAGGCACACTGTATTTCACAATGGGGGCATGATTTTCGTCCAAGCTATTTGCGTTTAGCAGAGATTATCGATCAATTTCAACAGCAACCAACTGTGATTGCACTAACAGCAACAGCAACGCCACAAGTAGCGGAGGATATTGTCAAGCAATTAAGAATTCCATCAGAAAATGAAATCAAAACAGGATTCGCTCGAGAAAATTTATCTTTTCAAGTCGTGAAAGATCAAAATAGAGACGTTTTTCTTTTGGAATATTTAAAGATGAATACTGGGCAATCAGGTATTATCTATGCAAGCACGCGGAAGGAAGTTGAACGAATTTATCATTTATTAGAGAATAAAAAAATTGCGGCTGGGATGTATCATGGGGGCATGAGTGAACAGCTACGTAGTGAAAATCAAGAAGCGTTCTTGTATGATCAAGTGCAAGTGATGGTAGCAACAAATGCCTTTGGTATGGGGATTAATAAGAGTAATGTTCGTTTTGTCATTCACGCACAAGTACCAGGGAATATTGAATCTTATTACCAAGAAGCCGGCCGAGCTGGTCGTGACGGTCTGCCTAGTGATGCTGTGCTAATGTTTGCTCCACAAGACTTGCAAATTCAACAATACTTTATTGAACAATCTGAAATGACCATTGATTATAAGCAGAAAGAGTACTTGAAATTACGGGAAATGTCACAATATGCGAATGCACAAATGTGTTTACAAAAATATATTTTACGCTATTTTGGTGAAGAAGGGACGGACTGCGGTCGCTGCTCGAATTGTCTGGATAATCGAGAATTAGTCGATATTACGGTCGATGCCCAAAAAGTCTTGTCTTGTGTAAAACGTATGGGAGAACGTTTCGGTAAGGGCTTAGTTGGTAAAGTCTTGACTGGCTCAAACGATCAAAAAATTGATCAATGGCATTTTGATCGTTTGCCAACATACGGACTAATGAAAGGCCGCACCCAAAAAGAAGTCACACAGCTGATTGATTATTTGACAGCAGAACGTTATTTAATTCCTTCTGATGGGCAATTTCCGTTGTTATCAGTCTCGACAGAAGGTGTTCAGGTGCTTTTAGGGGAACGGAAAGTCTTCCGAAAAGAAGACCAAAAAGTACGAAAAGTAGCAGTGGATGATGCCTTGTTTGAACGATTGCGCGAATTACGTATGGACATGGCTCAAGAGGCAGGTGTGCCGCCATATGTAGTCTTTTCCGATAGTACACTTAAAGAAATGTGTGAAAAATTACCGCAAACAACGATTCAATTATTGCAAATAAAAGGGGTCGGCCAAAATAAATTAGATAAATATGGCACCGCCTTTTTAGAAGTAATTAAAGAATATCAAGAGACAAAAAAATGATATAGTTTGTTATTTTATTTAAAATTAAAAGCAGAAAATAAGGAAAAAGTCTTTTAATGTATTTGTTGTTGTATTGATAAAATAAGCTTGTTATATAAAGAGATTTCTTACTTAATATATCGCTTGGTTTTAGAAAATTTCTTAAAGGAAATTTTCTGAAATCATCATGTATCTAACTGAGAATTATGTTATAATTATTTAATTAAGATAGGGAGGTTCTGTACAAATGGACGAAGGAATTTCAAAGAAATTTGCCATTCAATTATTAGAAGACGATGCAGAACGCATTAAAATGCTTATTCGTAATCAAAAAAACAGTTTGTGCATTTCTCAATGTAAAGCATTTGAAGAAGTGGTGGATACACAAATGTATGGTTTTTCAAGACAAGTGACCTATGCGACCCGTTTGGGGATTTTAACTAATGATGAAGGACATCGCTTACTAAGTGATTTAGAACGCGAATTGAATCAATTATATACAGATGTTTATGAAGAAACACAAGAAAAAAACGAGATTGGCAAGGAGGGCTAAGCTTTGCCAAACAAAGTAAAGAAACGGCATTTGCTAGACTATAGTATTTTTATTCCATATTTAATTTTAAGTATCGTGGGATTGATTATGGTATATAGTTCCACATCCGCATTACAAGTAATGAAAGGTTTTTCACCTACGTCATTCGTTATTAACCAGGTTGCCTTTTGGGTAGTAGGGTTAGTTGCAATGTTTTTTATTTATAAGATGAAAACATCCGTTTTCCAGAATCGAAGTTTTATCATGTTTGCCATTGCAGTAATTACGGTTATGGTTTTAGCCGTTCGGATTCCTGGTATCGGGAAAGAAATTAACGGCGCACGTGGTTGGATTGAGATTGGTGGATTTTCGATGCAACCAGCTGAGTATTTAAAAATTATGGTTGTCTGGTATCTGTCTTATATTTTAGCACGGCGACAAAAGACAATTAATGGAGGCATGGATCAATTTAAACAAGCTGCCGGGCGCCCGTTGATGCTCGTTTTTGTATTAATTGCTCTAGTTGCAATCCAGCCTGACTTCGGGAATGCGGCCATTCTAACATTAATTACCATCGTGATGGTTTTAGCAAGTGGGATTAATTATATGTATACCTACTTGGTCGGTGGCTTGGGCATTTTAGGTAGTATCACGGCTATTCAGTTATTAATTATGTCGAAAGGAAAAATTTTCCCAGCACGTTATCAATATATTTATAATCGTTTTGCTGTTTTTAAAAATCCATTTTTAGATGAACGGAACTTAGGCCATCAGTTAGCTAATTCTTATTATGCAATCAGTAATGGCGGCTGGTTTGGCAAAGGTCTAGGGAATAGTGTTCAGAAAAAAGGCTTTTTACCAGAAGCACATACGGACTTTATCTTTGCGATTACTTTAGAAGAGTTAGGCATTATCGGCGGTCTAGCGATTTTAGGATTGTTGATGTTTATGATTGCGCGAATTATTTTAGTCGGTGTACGCTCGAAGAAACCTTTTAATTCACTAATGTGTATTGGAATTGGTACAATGTTATTAATTCAAGTCTTTATTAATGTTGGTGGGATTACTGGGATTATTCCATTAACAGGAATTACTTTCCCGTTCTTGAGTCAAGGTGGGAATAGTTTGCTGATTATTTCGATTGCTGTGGCCTTTGTCCTGAATATCAGTGCAGATGAAACACGTCAGAAATTAGAAAATGAGTACTATTTATCTTTAGAACAGAACCAATAAATTTGAAGGAAATTGATGGTAGGAGTGACGTTATGAAAAAGGTATTAGTTGCCAATCGTGGCGAAATTGCGATTCGAATTTTTAGAGCTTGTACAGAATTAGATATCCGTACAGTAGCGATTTATGCTGCAGAAGATGAGTATTCTGTTCATCGTTTCAAAGCAGATGAAGCGTATTTAGTTGGTAAGGGGAAAAAACCAATTGAAGCCTATTTAGACATTGAAAATATTATCCAAATTGCCAAAAAATCGGGAGCAGATGCCATTCATCCTGGTTATGGCTTTTTATCAGAGAACTTACGCTTCGCCGAACGTTGTGAAGAAGAAGGAATCATTTTTGTCGGACCTAAAACACATCATTTAGATATTTTTGGCGATAAAATTAAAGCGAAAGAAGCAGCTGTAGCTGCGGGGATTGCTTCGATTCCAGGCTCAGACGGGCCAGTAGCAACGGTGGAAGAGGTCGTAGCTTTTGGTGAAACGCATGGCTTTCCTATCATGATTAAAGCTGCTTTAGGTGGCGGCGGTCGCGGGATGCGCGTTGCCCACGATGCCAAAGAAGCACGAGAAGGTTACGAGAGAGCCAAAAGTGAAGCGAAAGCAGCCTTTGGTTCTGACGAGGTTTATGTTGAAAAGTATATTTCTAATCCTAAACATATCGAAGTACAAATTTTAGGCGATCATCATGGGAATGTCTTGCATTTATTTGAACGTGATTGTTCCGTTCAACGGCGCCACCAAAAAGTGGTAGAAGTCGCACCATGTGTATCAATGAATGAAGAACAACGAGCAGCCATTTGTTCGGCTGCTGTACAGTTAATGGCGCATGTCGGCTACGTGAATGCGGGAACGGTTGAGTTTTTAGTAGAAGGGGATCAGTTTTATTTTATTGAAGTGAATCCTCGTGTTCAGGTAGAACATACTATCACAGAAATGATTACAGATATTGATATTGTGATCTCTCAATTACAAATTGCACAAGGGCTTGATTTGCATAAAGATATGCATTTGCCAAAACAAAACGAATTGACATTAAAAGGCGCGGCTATTCAATGTCGGATTACGACTGAAGATCCCCTGAACCGATTTATGCCAGATACAGGGAAAATTGATACGTATCGTTCACCAGGTGGTTTTGGTGTGCGTTTAGATGTAGGAAATGCTTATTCTGGCTACGCTGTGACGCCTTACTTTGATTCTTTATTGGTTAAAGTCTGTACGCATGGTTTCTCTTTTGAACAGGCAATCAGTAAAATGCAACGCTGCTTAAAAGAATTTCGGATTCGTGGCGTGAAAACAAATATTCCGTTTTTACAAAATGTTGTGAGCTATCCAGCGTTTCAATCTGGCGAAGCCAAAACAACCTTTATTGATAATACACCTGAATTATTTGAATTTCCTCGTATGCGCGATCGTGGCAATAAAACGATGAAATACATTGGAGAAGTAACGGTCAATGGGTTCCCTGGCATTGAACGAACGGAGAAAAAATATTTTGAAGCCCCGCGCGTGCCGACAGATATTGAAGTTCCAGAAAAAGTGATCACAGCTAAAAATATTCTAGACGCTCAAGGAGCAACCGCCGTCATCGATTGGGTTAAGAATCAAGAAAGTGTGTTAATGACAGATACCACGTTCCGTGATGCGCACCAAAGTTTATTAGCTACTCGTGTGAGAACACAAGATTTTAAAGCAATTGCTGGTCTAACTGATGCAGCCCTGCCTGAGCTGTTTTCTAGTGAAATGTGGGGTGGCGCTACGTTCGATGTTGCCTATCGCTTCTTAACCGAAGACCCATGGCAACGTTTAAGAAAAATTCGTCAGTTGATGCCAAACACACTTTTACAAATGCTGTTCAGAGGTTCTAATGCGGTAGGCTATCAAAATTACCCTGATAATGTTATTGAAGAATTCATTAAAGAATCTGCTCGCCAAGGAGTCGATGTTTTCCGAATTTTTGATAGCTTAAACTGGATTCCTCAAATGGAAAAAAGTATTCAAGTCGTTCGGGATACCGGAAAAATTGCGGAAGCAGCAATTTGTTATACTGGGGACATCAATGATCCAGCCCGAGCAAAATATAATGTTCAATATTACCTTGATATGGCTAAAGAATTAGAAAATTTAGGTGCACAAATCATTGCGATTAAAGATATGGCTGGCTTATTGAAACCACAAGCTGCTTATCGTTTAATTAGTGAATTAAAGGCAGCCACGGATTTACCAATTCATCTCCATACCCACGATACTAGCGGCAATGGGATCATCACTTATTCAGCAGCTACTAAAGCAGGCGTTGATATTGTTGATGTCGCAATGAGTGCGATGAGTGGCGCAACTAGCCAGCCAAGTATGAACAGTCTATATTATGCTTTAGTCAATGGTGAACGGACGCCAACTATTAACATTGATAATGCACAGAAAATCAATCATTATTGGGAAGATGTGCGCATGTATTATCAACCATTTGAAAATGGGTTAAATGCCCCGCAAACAGAAGTCTATATGCATGAAATGCCTGGTGGGCAATACTCTAATCTACAGCAGCAAGCAAAAGCGGTAGGCTTAGGGCACCGTTGGGATGAAATCAAAAAAATGTATCACACAGTGAATTTGATGTTTGGTGATATTGTAAAAGTGACGCCATCTTCAAAAGTCGTGGGAGACATGGCACTCTTCATGGTTCAAAATCATCTGACAGAACAAGATGTTTATGCGCGTGGTGAAGAACTAAGTTTTCCTGAATCCGTTGTGACTTTTTTCCAAGGTGATTTAGGTCAACCAGTTGGTGGGTTCCCGAAAGAGCTCCAACGAATTATTCTAAAAGGTCGACCAGCCTTCACAGAGCGGCCAGGTGACTTAGCAGCACCTGTTGATTTTGCGAAAGTACAAGAAGAATTAGCCGAAAAAATTGGGTATCAACCTAAATTGGAAGAAGTTTTAAGTTATTTAATGTATCCACAAGTATTTTTAGAGTATCGTCAAAAATACGAAACCTTTGGAGATATAACCTTATTAGATACGCCAACATTCTTTAATGGTATTCGTCAAGGAGAGACATTGGAAGTTCAAATTGAACGAGGAAAAACGTTAATTATTCGTTTAGATGAAATTGGCGAACCTGATATTGACGGAAACCGTGTCTTGTTCTTCAATTTGAATGGGCAACGTCGTGAGGTTTTAGTTAAAGATGCCTCCATTAAGTCTGCTGTTCAAGTAAAACAAAAGGCGGAACCAACTAATAAAGAACAAATCGGCGCAACGATGTCTGGTTCTGTTCTACAAGTATTGGTCAAACGTGGCGATAAAGTAGAAAAAGGTCAGCCGTTGCTGATTACAGAAGCCATGAAAATGGAAACGACTATCGAAGCACGTTTTGCGGGCACGGTTGATCACATTTATGTTGAAGAAGGCGAAGCAATCAGCTCAGGTGATTTGTTATTAGAAGTGAAAGAAAAATAAGATGAGAGGGGAAAAAATGAAGCGATTTTGGGCCTTTACTGCTGTTTTTTTAACAGTTCTACTCATCGGATATTTAGAGCCAGTTTTTTTCCCTGCTGAAAAACCAACCGAAACAGCTCAAAGTGGGCGCTTATCCAGCGCTCACACCGCTGTTCCTCATGAAGAATTGCCAGCTTCTGGCTACGCAGCATACATAGGGAAAGATGTGGAAACCTTTATCCGCCAGTTTGGCAATCCTAAAGAAAAAATTAAAACAGGTCGTACGTATGAATTATGGACGTTCGGTTTGACGATGAATGATTACTTAGAAGTCAACGTTCGAGAAAATAAAGTCATCGCAATTAAGGCCTTTAACAATGACAAAATGATAGAACCGTTTAAAATAGATATGAAGCTTGCTGACTTGTCTGATTTAATGACGATTTATTCGAATTTTGCATTTAATTTTCATCATGAAGCTTACGATGTCGAGCTGATGGAAGAAGATATGAACTATCGACCACTGGTTGCTTTTGATAATGGCAGTTTTGCAGTGTTATTTTTTAATCAGCGGACAGGCGGTTTAATGGCAGTTAATTATGTCAATAAAGAAACGTTGCTCACGGAAATGCCGTATCAATTAAATGAAGGTTCTCCTTTGCCAGTTGATATAACGCAGTCAATGACCTTCGATCCTGTTCAAAGTAACCAAGCGATTTATGTCATGAATCTGGTTAAACAGCAAGAAAATCAAGCTGCTTTTTCAGTCTCTACACAAAGTCAAAAAGATGCCCAAACATTGTATCAAACGCTGGCTAACCATACACCAACAATTTTGTCGGCAAATCGACAAGCAGAATTGTTACAAACGAGAGAGGAACATACAGCCATTCATCCCTTTCATTTGACTAAGGACGAATTTTCTTTATTAGTTAAAACGAGCAAACTTTCGTTGAGAGAACCAGCAGGTATTTTCCAAGAACCTGTTTATGATAGTACCTTTACTATTTTGTCATGGTTTTCGGACCCGCAATATGATAGCTATTTTGCTGAGTCAGAAACGACAGAATTGGGCGTTGCCTTTTCCAATGAAGGTGTGTTAGTCTTATTAGAGAAACGACCAGAAAATAGGCAAATCACGGAGAGTAGTGAAAAGTTATGATTGTGACAGAACATTTATTTGCAATTGAAGATCAAACAGAATGCTTAATTTCAGCACTTTTAGAAAGTGATGCTGTTCAAAACTATAAAGAAACAAAAAAAGCTATGTATGCTTCGGCGGAAGTTGCTCAGTTACAAAAAGCATTTTTAGAAGCTAAGTCAGCTTTTGAGCGAGTAGAGGCTTATGGAATTCATGCACCCGATTTTCGGGAGAAACAACGAGCCCTACGTAAAGCGAAGCGGGCGCTTGATTTAAATGAAATCGTTGCAAATTATCGTTTTGCTGAGACAAACGTTCAAACGTTGCTAGATACAATTGGTTTAAAGATTGCGCAACTAATTTCTGAAGATATTAAAGTAGATGCTGGAAATCCTTTCTTTGAACGAGGAAAGAAACATTCAGGTTGTGGAGGAAGCTGCCATGCAAGCTAAAGAAGAAAAAGAATTTACGCTTCAAGAGCGTCGTTGCCTAATTGTTTGGGTATACACATTAAAACCGTTAAAACAGTTACGCCGATATGGACTGATTCACTATGTTTCACGAAAAATGAAATATGTGGTGATTTACATGAATGAAGAAAATATTGAAAGTAACATGGAAAAAATTAATCAGTTACATTTTGTTCGAAGTGTCGATAAATCGTATCGACCAGATGTCGAAATGAATTTTGCTGAAAAAATTGGTACCAAAGCGGCTTATCAAGAACAAGAAGACGACGGCTATGTAGTAGAGGAATTATCTACAGAGATTCGCTTAGCAGAGAATGTCTAATGCAAAAGAGTGAGAAATGTTATGAGAAATTTCAAACATTTTTCACTCTTTTTGTTATAATGAATTATAAAAGAATGATTGATAAAGGAGTCGAAACAATGCGTGTTATTTCTGGAGAATATGGTGGCCGGCGCCTGAAAGCGTTAGATGGCGACAATACTAGGCCCACAACAGATAAAGTAAAAGAATCTATTTTTAATATGATTGGTCCATATTTCGAAGGTGGAATGGCGCTGGATTTATATTCAGGAAGTGGCGGGTTAGCGATTGAAGCCGTTTCTCGTGGAATGGACAAAAGTATTTGTATTGAAAAGAATTTTGCTGCACTAAAAGTAATTAAAGAAAATATTGCGATTACAAAAGAACCAGAAAAATTTGAAGTTAGAAAAATGGATGCTAATCGTGCCTTAGAACAGTTTTATGAAGAGAAGCTACAATTTGATTTGGTCTTATTGGATCCGCCCTATGCCAAACAAGAAATTGTTTCACAATTAGAAAAGATGTTAGAACGGCAGTTATTAACAAACGAAGCCGTTATCGTTTGTGAAACAGATAAAACTGTCAAATTACCGGAAACGATTGGTACACTAGAAAAAACAAGAGAAACCGTTTACGGAATCACTCAAGTAACGATTTATCGTCAGGAGGCGTAAGATGCGTAAAATTGCTCTATTTCCCGGAAGTTTTGATCCGATGACAAATGGTCATTTAAATTTGATTGAACGCAGTGCGAAGTTATTTGACGAAGTCATTATTGGCGTTTTTATAAATACAAGTAAGCAAACATTATTTACGCCAGAAGAGAAAAAATATTTAATTGAAGAAGCAACTAAAGAAATGCCAAATGTGCGTGTTATTATGCAAGAAACCCAGTTAACTGTGGAAAGTGCAAAATCATTAGGGGCTAATTTTTTGATTCGTGGCATTAGAAACGTCAAAGACTACGAGTACGAGAAAGACATTGCTAAAATGAATCAACATCTGGCGCCAGAAATTGAAACGGTTTTTCTATTAGCAGAAGAACCATATGCACATGTAAGCTCCAGTTTACTAAAAGAAGTTTTACGTTTTGGGGGCGATGTGTCTGACTATCTTCCTTCCAATATTTATCATGCGTTAAAACAAAAGAAGAATGACTGGAGCTAAAATAATGAATAAAAAAACAGAAAAATTTTCGTTTAAATCACTCATTCCAATGGTATTGGCATTGCTGCTAATTGGTTTGTTTATCGTCCCAATTCCTTATTATATTGAAGGACCAGGAACGACAGAAAATTTAAAAGAGTTTGTAACTGTTGATGGGAAAAAAGATACGCAGTCAGGTGCTTTTTATTTAACAACGGTGGGCATTCGTTCGGCCACTATTTTTTCTGCCATAAAAGCAAACTTTTCGGATTTTCAAGAAGTCATGTCAAAAAAAGAATTAATGGGAGATAGTAGTAATAGCGAATATAATCGAATTCAACAATACTATATGGATTCCTCAAAAAACGCCGCAATTGAGCAAGCCTTAAAATTAGCGAAGGTTCCATATGAGATGAAATTTAAAGGCGTCTATGTGTTAGCGATGGAAGACAACTCAAGTTTTAAAGGAAAAATTGAAGTTGGCGATACCGTGACAGGCGTGGATGGCAAATCTTTTAAAAGCAGTGAAGAATTAATGAATTACATTAAAGCACAAAAAGTGAATCAAAAAGTCACTGTTCAATTTATTCAAGATGGCAAAGCAAAAGAAGCGACCGGCAAATTAATTGAATTGCCAACAGATAAAAAAGCGGGGATTGGTATTGGCTTGACCGATCATACAGAAATTGATTCTTCTATCCCAGTATCTATTGAAGCGGGTGATATTGGTGGGCCATCGGCTGGGTTAATGTTTACTTTGCAGACCTATGAACAATTAAGTCATAAAGATTTACGTAAAGGTCATGAAATTGCCGGAACAGGTACGATGAACAGTCAAGGAATCGTTGGTAGAATCGGAGGCATTGACAAAAAAGTTGTAACTGCCAGTGAGAACGGCGCAGAAATTTTCTTTGCACCTGATGATGAAATAACTTCAGAAATGAAAAAAGTTGAGCCAAAAATCAAATCGAATTATCAAGAAGCACAAGAAGCTGCGAAAAAAATTGGGACAAAAATGAAAATTGTCCCAGTAAAAACGGTTAAAGATGCCTTGAACTATCTAGAAAAATTAAAATAAAAGTGTGCCTGGGCCAAAAATTACTAGTGATTTTTGGTCCAGGCGCATTTTTTTGTTAAAAAATGCGTAATTATATTTTGAAGGGAGGACAAACGATGGATTGGTTGAAACAGTTACCCAAAAAGTGGCTATTGCTAGGTAGTGGTGCGTCTATAGTTATTTTGATAACTCTATTAGTGGGCATTTATTTGATGGTTAATAAGGAGCCACAAGTAGACACCACAATGTGGGAGGAGACAAGTTTGACCACTACGGCAGAGGTCGCCACAGATGCTACAAAAGAAAGGGCAGAAACAATGATCTATGTTGATATTAAAGGCGCAGTGAAAGTACCAGGAATCTATCAACTAAAAAATCAGCAGCGAATTTGGGATGCTTTAGCTTTAGCTGGAGGCGTGAGCGAGGAAGCTGATACTGCCCAGGTCAATTACGCTCAAAAAGTAAAAGATCAAATGATTATTTACGTGCCCAAAAAAGGAGAAGCAGTGGCACAGTCATTAGAAACGCTGCAGGAATCGGCGCCTGCTCAGCAAAATCAGGAGGAAAAAATCAACCTTAATACGGCAACAGAAGCAGAGCTACAAACGATTTCAGGAATCGGTGCGAAAAAAGCACAAGAGATTATTCGCTTTCGTGACGAACAAGGACCGTTTAAAACCGTCAAGGAACTGAAAAATGTTCCAGGTATTGGAGAGAAAACAGTAGAACGTTTAAAAGACATGTTGACAGTGACTGGCTAACTTTTAACAGAAAATTCCTGAGAATTCTTGACTATGGGATGCGGATAACATACTATTTGTAATAAGATTAAATGATTTGGCAAATCGAACACAGGAGTCATTAAAAATAAAGGAGGTTTATTATGGAACGAATTCCATGGGACCAATATTTTATGGGACAAAGCGTCTTATTATCATTAAGAAGTACTTGCACACGGTTAACTGTCGGAGCAACCATTGTTCGCGACAAACGAATTATTGCAGGAGGTTACAATGGTTCAGTCAGTGGCGGAACGCATTGTATTGATGAAGGATGCTATGTTGTTGATAATCATTGCGTTCGGACAATCCACGCAGAAATGAATGCAATTTTACAATGTGCGAAGTTTGGCGTCCCTACAGAAGGGGCAGAAATTTATGTGACACATTTCCCTTGCCTGCAATGTACAAAGATGATTTTACAAGCAGGGATTAAAAAGATTTATTATTTAAAGGATTACCGTAATGATGCGTACGCCCTAAATTTAATTGAACAAGTAGGAGCCACGGTTGAAAAAGTGACTTTAGTACCAAAATATTTTGCCGAATTACAATGGGGAGAAGAATTTGCCACACTTGAGGACAATCCTTCCTCATCTGAGGAATAATTGGTTATTCATAGCTCTGCTGACTAGTTGTGGGCTGTGGTGTTTTTTCGCACCTAGTCTATTAGGAGCTCTTCTTTTTTCTATCACTGTTATCCGTATTGTCTGTACAAAAAGTTTTCCTGTTATATTGGGAGGTTTTTTGTGCAGTTTTTTAATAGTAGGGGGCATATTGATTTTCCAGTGGTTAAAGCCAGTCTCTTTGTTGCCTAAAGAAGTCCGCTTGTCAGGACAGCTAACGATATTACCAGATGAAATACAAGTCGATGGTGATCAAGTAAAATTTCCTGCCAATTGGATCGTAAAAGGCAAAAGGCAGAAAGTGATGGCATTTTATCAATTAAAAAGTGTGAAAGAAAAGCAGCAATGGCAACAACTAACCACGACCATTCAGGCAACCGCTGTAGGTATTTTAGACTCGCCCCAAGGTCAAACCAACAAAAATGGCTTCAATTATCAACTATTTTTAAAGAATCAAGGAATCGAAGCTATTTTATTCATTGAGGAGATAGGACAACAGCGTTCCTTTTTTTCTTGGCGGTTTAAAGAAATCATTAGCGGCTGGCGGAAGTGGGCGATGGTACATATTCAGAAAAATTTTGGTGAGACTAGTGCAATGTATATGAATGCGTTGCTCTTAGGTTTTCGTAATGAAGAATTTGCTGAAATAAGCGATAAATTTTCAGCATTAGGCATTTTGCATCTTTTTAGTTTGTCAGGGATGCATGTTTCTTTTTTCCTTCGTTTATTTCGCTTGCTAATGCTAAGAATTGCTCGCCGAACGCAAGAAAGTTATTTTTTGTGGCAATGCGGTTTTTCACTGATATATGCTGGTTTAACAGGATTCTCAGTCAGTGTCATGCGGGCGCTTTTACAAACAAACCTCAATACGTTCAATCGACGGTTTAATTGGCAGGTTCCGGCCCTCGATTGTTGGAGTTTAACTCTCTTAGTGCACTTGATTGTTCAGCCAACCCTCTTTTTTTCAGTCGGCGGTCAATTTAGTTACTTACTTTCCTTTGTTCTGCTGTTTTTAGAGCAAACATTGGTTGGTTATTCTTCGCCTTTCATTAAAAATTGTTTAGGCTCTTTCCTATTGGCTGTGGCTTCCTTACCTATTTTAGTCCAATCATTTTATGAATGGCCCTTGTTAGGAAGTTTCTTAACATTTCTCTTGTTACCAATTTTTGAACGGTTCTTGTTACCGCTTTTGACGTTGAGCTTTTTTCTAGTGATTATTATGCCAGCACGCTATTTAGCAGCCTTGCTCGAACCGCTATTTTTAACAATGAATGGCTTATTTGAGTGGGTGCTAGTTCACTTAAATCCGAAGCTGACCATCGGCTATTTAAATACTTGGATACAAATTAGTTTGCTATTACTAATCGGACTTTCAATGATTTATTTAGCAGACAAGTCTAAAAAAATTTTTTTCTCAATCGGACTACTAATTGTTTTGATAAATAGTAAATACCTTTCGCCAATTGGCATTGTTGCAATGATCGATGTAGGCCAAGGGGATAGTTTGTTTATCCAAGCGCCTTTTCACAGAAAAAATACACTGATCGATACAGGTGGTCGGTTGTCTTTTGACAAAGAAGCTTGGCGGCAACGGAAAAATAGTCGATCAGGAGCGGAATATTCAGTGATTCCTTTTCTCAAAAGTCAAGGAGTCAAACGTTTAGATGAAGTGATCATCACACACGCACATGAAGACCATTTTGGCGATTTATTAGCCATTGCGCAGAAGGTTCCAATTTCTGTTCTTTATTTTCCTAAAGGAGCAGCTGAAGCCAATTTTTCGTTTCGCCAAGTCTTGAAACAACTCCAAAAAAGCGGGACAGACTGTCGGCCAATTTTAGCGCCCAAGCGAATTAATGGGCCCGTTTCTTTTCAAATTTTATCACCAAATAAGAGCAGTATTGGGGGCAATAATGACTCGATAGTGTTTTCCACACAATTAGGCGGACGGCATTTTTTATTTACTGGTGACTTGGAAGCCGAAGGAGAAGAACAAGTGTTGGCTCGCTATCCCCAGTTGAAAATCGACATCTTGAAAGTCGGTCATCATGGTAGTAAAACGTCGTCTACTAAAAGATTTATCAAACAGCTTAATCCGCGAGAAGCATTGATTTCAGCTGGACTGAATAATCGTTTTAAACATCCTCATCAGGAGACATTAGCGACGCTGGAGGAGCAAAAAATAAATTATTATCGGACCGATCTTCAAGGAATGATTTATTATCAATGGTTACCTTGGCAAGGGCTTTCTAAAGCCAAATTTGTTAAAGAACAAGACTAGTATTTCCAGAAGTAACATGATAGGATAAACAAGAGAAACGAGAAAAGGAGCGAGCCAATGGAGTTACAAAAAGCTTTGAAAGAAGTGCGAGAGCAAAAAATCGCTCCAGTGTATTTATTAATAGGAACAGAACTTTATTTAACTGAATTATTTAAAACAACATTGATGAAAGAATTGTTGACGGAAGAGGATGATCAATTTAACTTTTTCTCATTTGATATGGAGGAAACACCTTTAAGTGCAGCGATTGCTGAAGCGGAAACAATTCCGTTTTTTGGTGATTATCGCCTTGTCTTTGTGGAAAATCCTTACTTTTTAACTGCCGAAAGAAAAACAAACGGTGTGGAACATGATGTCAATCTTTTATTGAATTATTTGGAAAGTCCATCACCAACAACTGTTCTTGTTTTTATGGCCTCATATGAAAAATTAGATGAACGCAAAAAAGTTACCAAAGCATTGAAAAAAAATGCCACAGTGGTTGACGTCAATCCAATGGATGAAAAGGCTATTCGTCAGTACATTTCTCAAACGATTGAGAGTGAAGGGTACACTATTCGCTCCGATGCTTTTGATTTATTACTTCAATTGACAGACTTGAACTTATCAAAAATTATGGGAGAATTACAGAAGCTGTATTTATATGCCCTTGAAACGAAGACAATTACACGAGGTGCGGTTCAAGAATTAGTCCCTAAGTCTTTGGAACATAATGTTTTTGACTTAACCAACGAAGTACTTTCTGGAAACAGTGAAAAAGCTGTTCAATTGTATGAAGATTTACTTTTACAAGGAGAAGAAACCATTAAGTTAAATGCAATCTTATTGAATCAGATTCGCCTTTTTCTACAAACAAAAATTTTGGCTAAGATGGGCTATCAACAAGCGAATATTGCTGATACATTAAAGGTTCATCCTTATCGAGTCAAGTTAGCGTTACAACAAGTCCGACGATTTGAATTGTCTCGATTAGAAAGACTTTATGATGAATTAGTTGAAAATGATTACCGCATGAAAACGGGCCAAATGGATAAAGAATTACTATTCCAATTATTTATTTTAAAATTGACTGCGCAAGCAAAATAAGAAAGTACCAGAGACAATCGTCATACAACGATTGTCTCTGGTACTTTCTTATTATTTAGCTCCTAATAGTTCTTCTTTTCCGTGAACAAGCTGTGTCAACATGGCACAGAAAGGTGTTGCTACGTTGTATTTTTGTCCTTTGCGCCAAACAGCACCATTAATGTAATCAATTTCTGTGAGACGATGATTTTTAATTAAATCTTGATACATAGACGGATAGTGCAAGCCAATACCGTTTGGATCATAAGTTTGAGCAATATGTGTATAGACTTCTGCTTGATCTAAATGAATGGCTTCTTTTTCTGCGACTGCTGCAAATTCACTGATTAATGTTTTAACAAGGGATTCACTAACAGGTAGTGCACCAAATTCGGCAATGTTACAATCAAGGATTGTACACAAACCGTTTAGCGTGCCATTGACACAGGCTTTCCGCCAAATAGAGTAGCGAACATTGCTACTATAGCTTGGATTTAAACCAGCTTTTTGGAAGACATCAACGACTTCTAAAGCAAATTCTTTACCAGAAGGATCAATATTTTCTAATTCAATTTCGCCATCACCTAAAAGTTTAACACGTCCCGGTCCTTCTAAACCAGCTGTCCACATGGTAATGCCAACCAAGATGTTTTCTTTTGGTACATATTTTTCTAGTACATCTTCATGACCTAAGCCATTTAATAAACATAGTACATATGTTTTTTCGGTAATCATTGGTTGAATCGCTTTAAACATTGCATCTAATTGTTGTGCTTTGGTTAAAGCGATAATTAAATCTACTTGTTCATTTTGATGGTCAATTTCTTCTGGTGAGAAGATTGGTAGGTTCGCGACAACTTCTTCTCCGTTAAAATCAGCGATTAAACCATTTTTACGAATGGCTTCAATGTGTGCGGGCCATTGATCGATTAAAGTTACATCATTTCCGCCTTGATGCAACATAATTCCTAAACGGCTGCCCATAGCGCCGGCACCAGCAATTGCAATTTTCATGTGTATCCATCTCCTTAAAAGTTCTTTAACCGTTATTATTATACAGCAACTTTCCTAAAAATGAATAAATGGGACTTGCAAATTTGTTATTTTTTAAATGTTTCCTAAAAAGTAAGGATTGCATCAAATGGTAAAGTAAGCTAAAGTAAAGCGTGGAAAAGTTTATAAATGAAAGTAGAGGAATCGTTAATGACGAAAGAAAAATTTTGTCGAGAATCACGAGTGATTCAAACACATCGTGTATTTCCCTTTGATTTAAATCCCTTTGGTGCACTATTTGGTGGGAAATTAATGTCTTTAATTGATGACGCCGCATCCATTTCCGTTTCACGGCATTGTCGGAGAGGGGCAGTTACAGCATCTTTAGATAACTTGAATTTTTTAAAACCTTTAAAAGAAAATCACTCAGTGTGTGTTGAAACGTTTGTTTCTGGCGTGCATCATAAATCGATGGAAGTATTTGTTAAAGTTGTAGGAGAAGATTTAACAACTGGAGAGCGTTATTTAGCGGCGACTTGTTTTACAACTTTTGTAGCCATTCCGTCTCATATGAATCCTGAAAGTGACTTCCAATTAGCGGCAGTCGTCCCAGAAACTGCAGAAGAAAAGTTGATTTGTTCCAATTATGAAACGAGACGACAACAACGTTTAGCTTTGCGAGAAGAGACTAAATTATTTAGTCAACATCTCACAACGGATTTACCGTGGATTGATTCACCTTTATAAAAAAATGTCCGAGTCTTTGTGAAAACAGACTTGGACATTTTTTGATGAAAAAAGAAGCTAACATGAATGCTAACTTCTATCTCACATTATTTAGCTAATTTGCTTAAACGAATTTTATCGCGGTTAGCTTTGTTTTTATGGATTAAACCTTTAGTTGCAGCCATATCAACAGCTTTAACAGCTTCGTTGTATAAAGCATCGACGTTATCAGCTCCAGCAGCTACAGCTTCTTCAAATTTCTTGATTGCTGTACGCATTGCGTTTGTTTGAGATGAATTTTTCGCATTCGCGTTAGCACTTGTACGTACGCGTTTGATTGCAGATTCGATATTTGGCATTTGTTTCACCTCCGATGATTTAGGTTTTACACTGGTCAGCCAATGTAATTCAACAGTAATCATTATACCTAATCCATTGTTCCATTGCAATAAAAGACGACAAGTTTTTTTCCTTAACAGACAATTTCAAGAAAAAAATAAGAAAATTTGCCAGAGCCTTAAGAAAAAAGCATACATTTTTTTTAAAACATGCTATGATAAAATAGATAAATGAAAAATGGTGGTGTCTTTGTGAGTATTGCATTATTGGTAACGATTACTTTGGTAATGGGTGTAATTTTTGTTAACGGTTGGACGGATGCGCCGAACGCAATTGCAACCGCTGTCTCGACTCGGGTGTTAAAACCGAATGTCGCAATTTGGATGGCTGTTGTGATGAACTTTTTAGGTGCATTAGTCATGACCTTTTTTAATGCCCAAGTAGCTGAAACGATTAGCAACATTGTTAGTTTTGACGCAAATGGAAACGCTTCACAGGTGGCTTTGGCTGCTTCGCTTTTTTCAATTGTGGTTTGGGCAGTTGCTGCGTGGTATTTTGGTATTCCCACAAGTGAAAGCCATGCGTTAATTGCCGGCTTGACTGGTTCGGCAATGGCATTAGGTGGTTTGGGTGCAGTCAATGGCTCGGAATGGATCAAAGTGCTTGTTGGTCTAGTTGTTTCTACCGTTATGGGCTTTGGCGGCGGTTATTTAATTGCCAAACTTGTTGTGAAAGCTTTCTCGGCTGTGCCTAGAAGAAAAGCCAACAAATTTTTTACAGTTGGACAAGCCTTTGGTGCAGGAGCTAATGCTTTTTTACATGGTGCGCAAGATGGGCAAAAATTTATGGGCGTGTTCATGTTAGTGCTTTTTTATAATAATTTAGTCGAAAAAACAGGTGGCGGTTTTGTGATTCCGTTATGGGTTATGGTTCTGTGTTCCATTACAATGGGCATTGGAACTTCTGTGGGCGGCATGAGAATCATTAAATCAGTCGGGATGGATATGGTAAAACTTGAACGCTATCAAGGCTTCACTGCGGATTTAAGCACGGCTATTTGTTTATTTTTAGCATCGGCTTTTGGGATTCCAGTTTCAACTACTCATACAAAAACAACAGCGATTATGGGAGTAGGTGCTTCTAAGCGAATCTCAAGTGTTGACTGGCGTATCGTGAAAGAAATGCTGATAGCATGGATTTTAACTTTCCCAGGATGTGGGCTGATCGCTTATGTGATGTCAAAATTATTTATTGCAATTTTTTAAGGAGAGAAAAACATGGCACGTAAAAAACAATTTGATTATTTTGGAGAATTAAACCAGTTAGCAACAAATGCTTATGAAGCGGCAAAGGTTTTGCAAGAAATTGTAGACAATTATTCATTAGAAAACTTAGTAAAAAAATCAGAAGCGATTCATCAATTGGAAAAAGAGAATGATGAAATTGTTCGCAAAATTTTAAATGAACTCTATATTTCCTTTATTACGCCGATTGATCGAGAAGATATTGTCGATATTACGGATCACTTAGATAACATTATCGATAGCATTAATAGTTTGTCTTATTTACTTGATCATTTAGTTGTCGAAGAAATGATTGCGCCCGCGCTAGAATTAACTGCTTATATTGTTAAAGCGACAGAAGGCGTTAAATCAGCAACGAAGGAATTTGCAAAATTTAAGAATTCTAAAACGTTAGTTTCATTGATTGATGAAGTGAATACGATTGAATCTCAAGGAGATAAATTATACAGTAGCGCCATGAAAGATTTGATGACTAACGAAAAAGATTTATTAAAAGTTATCAAGTGGAAAGATGTTTATGATCAGCTTGAGCGCACGATTAATGATTGTGAATCAGCTGTTAATATTATTGTCGGAATTGTCATCAAAAATACGTAAAGAAAAGAGGGGGAGCTGTTGGTTAAAGTAATTGTTGATGCTGATGATTTTGGGATGTCAGAAGCGATTAATCATGGCATTATCAAAAGTTATGTCGATGGTTTAACGACGTCGACACTTTTGATGCCCAATTTACCAACAGCAGAACACGCCGTTGCGTTAGCAAAAAATTATCCAGGATTATTTGTAGGTCAGCATACGAATTTTTTATTAGGGAAACCTTGTGCGGACCCATGTATGATTCCTTCACTGGTAGATGAACAAGGCAATTTTCATCGCTCTTCTTATTATCGTCAACAAAAACAAGTAACCTTCGTATATGAAGAAGTACGACTTGAAACGATTGCGCAATTGACGCGCTTTAAGGAACTAACTGGACATTATCCTGAACATTTTGATTGCCATTCGATTGGTGATGAAGTGGTTGATCAAGTATTTTTAGAATTAGCAGAAGAGTACGGACTTCATACAACCCTGAAATATAGTGGGGAAAAAGAATATCCACCGCAACAAGGTTATTTTCAGGTGACACATTTGTTAGAGTCTGGCGCGTTATCTTATATTCACGAAGGCGTATCAGTGGAGAATTTTTTAAAAGATGACTTTGGTTTATTACGGATGCCGGAATCGGCAATTGCTGAGATGCATTTTGATGTTGGGTATTTGGATCAATTTGTTTTAGACAATTCTTCATATACCACTTTACGCTGCAAAGAATTAGCAACGATTTGTGATCCTCGTGTTCGTCAGTGGTTTGAAGAACAGGGGATTGAGCGAATAACGTTTGGCGATTTAAAAAAATAAAACCGTTGCTTTCAATAGTGAAAGCAACGGTTTTATTTTTATGAGAATAACCAGTAGCCAATTAAAATCGCACCTAAAATTACACGATACCAACCGAAAACTGTAAAATCGTTTTTCTTCAAGTAATTCAATAAGAATTTAATCGCAATGATGGAAACAACGAAGGCAACAATAGAGCCAGTTAATAAAATAATGATTTCTTCTGATCCAAACGTATTTCCTTTAGCCAAGAATTTAAAGATTTTTAAAAAACTTGCTCCAAACATTACTGGAATTCCTAAGAAAAATGAAAACTCTGTTGCAACAAAACGTGAGGCCCCAATTAAGATTGCCCCTAAAATGGTCGCTCCTGAACGTGAAGTTCCTGGAATTAATGCCAGTACTTGGAAAGCACCAACGATTAAAGCGGCTTTATAAGTGAAGTCTTTTAGATTAGTACACTTCGGTGCAACATTTTTATTTCGTTTTTCAATGATAATAAAAGCAATCCCATAAACAATTAACATAATCGATACTGTTAAAAAGTTATAAAAATGTGCATCTAAATAATCATCAAATTTTAGACCAATAACTGCCGCTGGTAAACAAGCGACTAAGACTTTAGACCAAAGAATCCAAGTATCTTTTTTCTCTTCGCCATTTTTCTTTGGTGAGAAAGGATTCAATTTGTGGAAGTATAAAATAACAACCGCCATAATCGCTCCCAATTGGATAACGACGTTGAACATTTCCATAAAATCTTTACTTAGATCGAGTTTAATAAACTCATCCACTAAAATTAAATGTCCGGTACTACTAATTGGAAGCCACTCGGTAATTCCTTCGATAATACCAAGAATAATTGCTTTCCATAGGTTAGCAAAAAGCATGTCACCATTCCTTTCTGAAATAAATGCAAAACACATCAAGTATAAGTATACCCGCTGACAAAGTAAATGCCAATGCAAATTCTTATTTTAAAATAAATTTTAGAATTATACAAAGGTGCCACTTGTAATTCATGAAACTTTTTTCTATACTAGTGATACTTTAAAAAATGGGGGAAGAGAAATGTTTGGATTTTTGAAGAAAAAGAATGAAGTTATCGAAAATAATACAATGTATGCCGTTGCCAATGGAACCGTTATCCCAATTAGTGAAGTGAATGATCCTGTTTTTTCACAAAAAATGATGGGAGATGGCTACGCAGTAGTTCCAGAAAATGGTGAAATTTATGCACCTATTGAAGGAGAAGTTTTAAGCGTTTTCCAAACAAAACATGCCATTGGTTTAAAAATGACAAACGGTCTTGAAATTTTATTACACATGGGTATCGATACGGTAGAGTTAAACGGGGCACCGTTCACTATTAAAGTGAAAGAAGGCGACCAAGTGACTGCAGATACGGTGGTCGCAATTGCTGATTTAGAAGCAATTAAAGCAGCTGGTAAAGGAACTGAAATGGTTGTCATTATTACCAACATGGATAAAGTAGCACAATTTTCGTTAGAGAAAACTGGCGTGGTTACAGCTGGTACACCAGTTGGCTCTGCCACAGCCAATTAATGCATTAGACGAGGTCGGGACAGAACCGTTTAGCTCCGAGAAATAAGAAGAAATTTCTGAAAATTGATCTTTGATTTTTGGAGAATTTCGGCTTATTTCCGAAGGAGTTGGTTCTATTCCCGCCGTTTATCAGTTTTTGTTCCACGCTCGTTTTTTTTTGAACAAAAATAAAATTTTATTTTGGAATTAAAAAATATTTAGAAAAATAGTTGAAATTTTATTTCAAACAAGTTATAATGAAAGCGTATTAGAGAGGAGCTAAAAAGATGTATGGTATTTCAGTTTTTCTTGGTGAAGAGATTACAAACGATACAATTATTTATATCAAAAAGATGAAAGCGCTTGGATTTGATGGTATTTTCACTTCTTTACACATTCCAGAAGATGATACTTCCCTTTACCGCCAACGCTTGACTGATTTAGGGGCAATTGCTAAGGCAGAAAAAATGAAAATTATGGTAGATATTTCAGGTGAAGCGTTAAAAAGAGCGGGTTTTTCTTTCGATGAATTAGAGCCTTTAATCGAGTTGGGCGTAACTGGCCTTCGGATGGACTACGGCATTACGATAGAACAAATGGCTCATGCTTCACATAAGATTGATATAGGATTGAATGCTAGTACCATTACACTGGAAGAAGTGGCTGAGTTAAAGGCTCATCAAGCGGACTTTTCTCGCTTAGAAGCTTGGCATAATTATTATCCAAGACCTGAAACCGGCATTGGAACAACATTTTTTAATGAAAAGAACCGCTGGCTTAAAGAATTAGGCTTACAAGTTTTTACTTTTGTGCCAGGAGATGGGCAAACAAGAGGCCCAATTTTTGCTGGTTTACCAACATTAGAAAAACATCGTGGGCAAAATCCTTTCGCCGCTGCCGTTGGTTTGATGGCTGATCCTTATGTCGATGCTGTTTATATTGGTGATCCTACAATTAGTGAGCGAACCATGGCTCAATTTGGTTATTATCACCAAACCAATCAATTTCTGTTAGAAGTAGCACCTAGCAAGAGCCGCTATTTGAAGCGAATACTTGGGAGTCATACCAATCGTTTAGATGCTGCAAGAGATGTTTTGCGAAGTGAATTATCAAGAACGAGTGAAATGTTCAGAAAAGATGAAATTGCAACGATTGAGTCAGAGCAGACTGAAGCACGTCCAGTGGGAACCGTAACGATTGATAATGAAAAATATGGTCGCTATATGGGAGAAATTCAAGTCACACTTGTGGACTTGCCGAAAGATGAAAAAGTCAATACGATTACACGAATTATTGAAAAAGATCAAACGATATTGCCGTTAATCAAGGCAGGCAATCAATTTACGCTAGTCACGGAAGGAACGATAGAGAATGAATTTAGAAAACTTAACAACTGAACGTAGAAATGAAAATACAATGGGCTTAGATGAGATGAGTGTCAAAGAAGCGTTACAAAAAATGAATCAAGAAGACCAAAAAGTTGCAATGGCAGTGGGTCAAGAATTAGCAGCCATTGAACCAGTGGTAGAAGCCATCATCAAAAGCTTCAATCAAGGCGGCCGCTTGATCTACATGGGCGCTGGTACGAGTGGTCGGTTAGGTGTCTTAGATGCAGCCGAATGCGTACCAACTTTTGGCGTCGAGCCAGAGATGGTTCAAGGCCTCATCGCTGGTGGTCAAAAAGCAATGACTGTCGCAGTAGAAGGTGCTGAAGATTCAAAAGAACTAGGTCGTCAAGATTTAGTTGATCTAAAATTATCAGCAAATGACATTGTTGTTGGGATTGCAGCCAGTGGTCGGACGCCTTATGTAATTGGCGGTTTAGAATATGCTACAACGGTGGGAGCAGCTACCGCAACTGTGGCATGTAATAAAAATGCCGAAATTAGTAAATATGCGCAAATGCCGATTGAAGTAGATGCAGGACCTGAATTTTTAACAGGTTCGACTCGCTTGAAATCTGGGACAGCTCAAAAATTAATTTTAAATATGTTATCAACTATTTCCATGATTGGTATTGGGAAAGTCTACAATAACTTAATGGTTGATGTAAAACCAACCAATGAAAAATTAGTGGAGCGTTCCAAACGGATTATTATGGAAGCAACGGGTTGTAGTTATGAAGTTGCCGAACTAAAATTTGTAGAAGCAGAAGAAAATGTGAAGTTAGCAATTGTAATGATTTTAACTGATAGTACTAAAGAAGAAGCAACACAAAAATTAATTGACGGGAATCAATTTATCAAGAATACATTAAATTAAGGAATTAGGAGGGTGTTTTAACATGGCAGAAGAAAGAATTAAACGCATTGCTGATGGGATTTATAAAGAAGTTGGTGGTCAAGAAAACGTGGACAAAGTCATTCATTGTATGACTCGTGTTCGTATGGATATCCGCGATTATGACAAAGTAGATATTGAAGGATTGAAAAAAATTGATGGCGTTATGGGCGTCGTAGAAGATGATACGTTGCAAGTAGTTGTTGGTCCAGGGACTGTTAACAAGGTTGCACAAGAAATGGTAGATCAAGCAGGTGTCAAATTGGGAGAACCATTTAATCATGACACCGCAACTGATGCTTCAGCAGGAAAATCTGGAAAAGATTTAGTAGAAGAAAAAGCCGCTCAAATGAAAGCACAACAAAAAGCGAAACAAAATAACACTTCACCATTTAAAAAAGTGTTAAAAGCCATTTCTAGTATCTTTGTTCCGATGATTCCTGCCTTTGTTGGGGCTGGTATTATTGGCGGGATTGCAGCTGTTATGTCTAACTTAGTTGTTGCTGGTGATATTTCAGCTTCATGGCAACAATATATTGATGTCTTAAATATCATTAAAAATGGGATTTTTGCTTATTTAGCTCTTTACACTGGGATTAACAGTGCCAGCGTTTTTGGTGCAACGCCAGCGTTGGGTGGTGTTATTGGGGCAGTCACAATGTTAACAGGAATGAATCCAGATGCACCAATCAGTAATATTTTCACTGGGGGAACATTATCTGCAGGACAAGGCGGAATTATCGGTGTTATTTTTGCCGTATGGTTATTATCATTGTTAGAAAAACAATTGCATAAAATTGTCCCAGAATCAATTGATATTATCGTAACGCCAACCATTTCACTTTTAGTGATTGGCTTAGCAACTATTTTCTTAATCATGCCTGTAGCCGGAGCTATTTCTAATGGCTTAGTTGGTATTATCAATGTTGTCTTAGAAAAAGGTGGCATGGTTGCTGGCTTTACTCTTGGTTTAACCTTCTTGCCAATGGTAATGTTTGGTTTACATCAAATTTTGACGCCAATCCACATTGAAATGATTAATCAAACAGGGATGACTTTGTTATTACCAATTCTGGCCATGGCTGGTGCGGGACAAGTCGGTGCAGCTTTAGCATTATGGATTCGTTGTAAATCAGATAAAAAATTAGTTGAAATGATTAAAGGTGCCTTGCCAGTTGGGATTTTAGGTATTGGTGAACCATTAATCTACGGAGTTACTTTACCATTAGGACGTCCATTCATTACTGCTTGTATCGGCGGTGGTATTGGTGGTGCGGTGATTGGGGCCTTCGGTAATGTTGGTGCGATTGCTATTGGACCAAGTGGGGTGGCTTTAATTCCATTAATTGCCAACAACCAATGGCTTGCATATGTATTAGGTTTATTGGCTGCTTACGCAGGTGGTTTTGTAGCAACGTTATTCTTTGGGATTCCTAAAGATATGCAAACAACTAAATAATAAATAGAAAAAAGGAGAACTTGGCTTCTCCCTTTTTCTTTGTTAAAATTTAATTGCGTAGGAAATGGTGTATCAGGAGGGGTGTTTATGCAACAAAATATTGTCTTATCTATCCAAGATCGTCTACAACAATTACCAAAATCAGAACGAAAAATCGCAGAATATATTTTAAAAAATACAGAAACAGTTATTTCAATGAATGCGCAAGAGCTAGCGAAACAAGCAGGATCAAGTCCAGCGGCAATTATTCGCTTTTGTCATTCTATGGATGTGAATGGCTTCACAGAGTTGAAACTTTTATTATCTGCAAATCTTGGCCAAATGAAGCAGCAAATGTATACTGAAGTTACTAAAGGGGAATCAACAGCTGATATTAAACAAAAGTTACAGGCGCGCTTTGTTCATGTGGTTGAGCGAAGCGGTCAGACATTAGAGGATGTCGCAGTGAATGAAGCCGTTGATTTGTTGGAAAAAACAGAAGTAATTTTTGTCTATGGGTTGGGCGCCTCTTCGTTGGTTGCTCAAGATATTTATCAAAAGTTTACGCGCTTAGGCCGAACGGTATTTACAACATTGGACCATCATTTATTTGCTTCTATGTTAGGCTCAACAGAAAAGCCTAGTGTTTTTATTGTTATTTCTAATTCTGGAACGAATAAAGAAGCAAGTACTTTAGCTGATTTAGCGAAGCAGCAAGGGATTCCTATTATTAGTATCACACAAGATGAAAAATCAGTGATTGGTGAAAAAAGTGATATCGTCCTTCAAACCTCTAGTGGGGAAGACGTGCCATTGAGAAGTGCGGCTACTGTTTCCTTGGTGGCACAATTGTATGTAGTCGATGTTTTATTTTTTGCTTATGCAGCAAAAAACTATAAGGAAACCTTAGAAAAAATTCAAATCTCAAGAAAAAATGTAGAACGTTTAAAAGAATAAATAAAAAGAGAAGGTTATCTGTCAAAATGACAGATAACCTTCTCTTTTTTTACTATCAACGGCGCTTTTCAGCGATCTTTTTTCCCTTTTCAATATAAGAAATATCATTAATTCCTTGAATGGTAAATGTTCCTTTTTCGTAAGTTAAGGTCGTCACGCTACCATTCTCCAGTGCCATCTGCATAGGCAAACTTGCATCAATTAAGGAAAGTAAAAAGGAAATTGTTAGTCCATGGGAAACCACCATGACTTTGCCGCCACCATTTTTTTCTCGATGATGAGCGATATCTTCGAAACCAGACCAAACACGATCACGAATAACTTCATAAGGCTCCGCCCAGTCAGCCGTATCGGCTTCAATAATAGCATTTGCTAGCTCACGATAGGTAATCTTCGTGGTCATCATGTCCTCATAACTTTTAAAAGCTAAAATGCGTGGCACCACACCCCAAAGTTCACCATCATAGCCACCATCTAAAGAACCAAAACACCACTCACGAATCCGTTTATCGGTTAGGTAAGGAATCTTTTGGTGGTTTTGATGTTCTTGTAAAATAATCTGAGCGGTTTGCATGGCACGACCACTATCACTACTATAAGCTTCCCTAAAGTCTATGTCTCTAAGACCTAAGCCTAAATGATAAATGCCTTCTTCTCCTTGTTTGGTTAAGGGGGTATCTGACCAGCCTTGGGTTCGGCCAATCGTATTAAACATCGTTTTTCCGTGACGAATAATATAAAGTGTCGTTGCTTCAGTCATTGCTACTCCTCCTAAGTTTCTTTAAATAGTGAATAAATCTCTAATTAAAAAATGGGTTTGTGGCTTTTTCATGTTGAATGGTCGTGGCATCACCATGGCCTGGATAAACAGGAAATTCTTCTGGTAAAGTGAATAGATAGGTCGTAATGCTGTGTAATAATTGTTGCATATCACCAGTGTGTAAATCAGTACGACCAATACTACCTTTAAACAATGCATCCCCAACAACAACAAAATCATCAAAGACAAAGCTGACGCTACCAATTGAATGACCAGGTGTTGGGACTACGGAAAATTTCATGCCGCCAATTTCATAATCGGTTAGTTTAAATTCATGTTCGGCGGGTTGAACAATAATATTTGCTATATCGTCATGTCTGCCTAATCCTGAAAGATTCAAAATAGGATTGGAAAGCCACGCTTGTTCTAATGGACTAACATAAACAGGGATTTGATAATGATGGCGCAATTCTTCTACCGCACCAATATGATCATAGTGAGTATGTGTTAATAAAATAGCGGCTGGTTTCTTCCCTAAACGGGTAATTTCTTGAATTAGTTTTGCTCCTTCTGCACCTGGATCAATAATTAATAATGCTTCTTCATTATAAACAAGATAACAGTTTTCTTGAATAACACCTGTTCTAATTTGTTCGATCTGTATCATCTCAGGACCTCCTAAAGTTCTAACGATTCTCTTCAAGTATACCGAAGAATCTTAAGAATAGAAAGTTTTCTTGTTTATCCAAAGAAAAAATAAATCATTCTTAGAATGTTCGGTTTTTGCTTGTTTTAACACGTGTTTTTTTTAAAAAACTCACATTTTTATAGTTATTAAACGAAAGTTTATGTATAATCTTCATGTGATAGTAAGGAGGAGTATTAAATGTTTCATTTTGTAATAAAAGGAACAGGTTTTTCTAGTAAAAATTTGCAAGAGATTAAAGTTTATGAAGAAACACTTTTTTGTATAGATGAGGCCGGAGTAATTCAGGAAATAATTGAACCAGATGCTGAAGCGTATGAAACTGTGCTAGCAGAACAAAAAGAGGCGCAACGTTTTCAAGAATTGCCCCAAGATTCTTATCTTTTACCCGGCTTTGTTGATTTACATGTCCATGCACCTCAGTGGGCACAATCAGGGACCGCCTTGGATATTCCATTGTATGAATGGCTGAATACGTACACGTTTCCTTTGGAGTCCAAATTTGCAGATTTAACATTTGCCCAACAAGTCTATGATGAATTGGTAACCCAATTGTTAGCTAATGGGACAACAACAGCCCTTTATTTTGCAACCATTCATTATGAAGCCAGCCGTCGTTTGGCAGAGATTTGTGCGGAAAAAGGGCAGCGTGGCTTAATTGGCAAAGTTGTAATGGATGATCTTAATGAGAATCCTGAATACTATCGTGATCAAACAACGCAACAAGCATTAGAAGAAACGGAACGGTTTATTCAAGAAATTCAAGCATTAGCGCAGCAAACAAAACAAGGCGTGTATCCCGTTGTAACTCCGCGTTTCATTCCTAGTTGTACAGAAGAAGCACTTAAAGGATTAGGAGAATTAGCAGCGAAATATCAAGTCCATGTTCAAAGTCATTGTAGTGAGAGTGATTGGGAACATCAATTTGTTCAAGAACGTTTTGGAAAAAATGATGCCCAAGCATTGAATGATTTTGGTTTATTGACAGAAAAAGCAGTGATGGCACATGCAGGCTTTTTAGAAGAAGCAGATATGAATTTATTCCATGAAACAGGGACGGCTGTGGCGCACTGCCCAATCTCTAATGCTTATTTTGGTAATGCAGTAACACCGATTGCAAAATTAGTACATCAACATCAAGTAGAAGTTGGTTTAGGTAGTGATCTTTCAGGTGGTTTTTCACCAAGTCTTTTTGACAATTTAAAGCAAGCGGTTATTTCTTCTAGAATGTTAGAAGATGGTGTCGATGCTACAAAAAAAACAGAAATACGAGGTGTTAAAACAGCACGGATTACCGTAAATGAAGCGTTTTATTTAGCTACTGCTGGTGGTGGTCAAGCGCTAAGTTTACCAATTGGAAAATTAGAAAACGGGTATGCTTGGGATGTTCAAATTATTAATACAAGCTTGTCACAAGCACGAATCCCTAAAAATCCAGGGGAATCATTGCTTGATATTTTCCAAAAAATCTTATATTTAGCACGACCAGAAAATATTCGAGAAGTCTGGGTACAAGGTGAAAAAGTACATGATAAAAATTTAATGTCAGCAACTAAAGGAGTATAAAAAATGAGTGAAAAGAAACAAAATAATCTTCATTTAACAGTGGGGCCAGAAGATTCAGTATCTTTTGGGCAGGCCACTATGTTAGGGATTCAGCATGTCTTAGCAATGGACGTGTACGTCGTACCTGTAATCATTGCTTCAATTATTGGGATTAGCACAGCACAAACGTCTTCTTTAATACAAGCAACATTCATAGCAGCAGGACTTGCCACGATTATTCAATCTCATTTTTGTATGAGATTACCAGTTGCGCAAGGCCCTTCATTTATTCCAATCGGGGCAATTGCAGGAATTTATTTTGCCAATAACCAACAAGGAAATGGCTGGGGCGCAGTTTTAGGTGCTAGTTTAGTGGGGGCAATTGTTGTTATTATATTAGGATTTACTGGTATCTTTAATCGTTTAATCACTAAATTTGTTCCACCAATTGTGGGAGGAACAATTATTTTTGTGGTGGGGCTTTCGTTAATGCCAGTCGCTTTATCGGATAATATTTACCATGCAAAAGGGGAATTAGGACAAAATATTTTATTAGCATTTATAGCAGCGGGTACGTTGATCTTCTTTGCGCTCTTAGGTTCTGCTTTGAAAAAAGGGCGGATTTTCCGCGTTTCTTCTGTCATTTTGGCATTATTATTTGGGAGCATCGCAGCACAATTATTAGGGGTACTTGATTTATCAGCCGTTAGTGAAGCGGCTTGGTTTAGTTTGCCTCAGTTACCATTAGTTAACTTTTCTTTCCAATTTGATTGGTCAGCTATTGCCACGATGTTAGTTATTTATCTGGTTTTAATGGCGGAAACAACAGGCACTTGGTTTGCTGTGAGTCATGTTGTCGCTGAACCTTTGACCGAAGAAAAAATTAATCGCGGCGTAATTGGTGAAGGCTTAGGTTGCTTAGTTTCTTCATTCATTGGCGGCACGCCAGTAACTAGTTACTCTACAAATGCTGGGATTATTTCAATCACTGGAGTTGCTAGTCGCAAGGTTTTTGTGGCTGCAGGTGCGTGGTTTGTCTTATTTGGCTTATCTGGAAAACTTTCCACCTTGATTTCGGCCATTCCGGCACCAGTTATCGGCGGTGTTTTTGTGGTTGTTTGTGGCATCATTTCTGTAAGTGGAATGAAAGTCATGAGTGATGTAACAATTCATGAAAAAGAGATGTATGTAATTGCCGTTCCGATTATTATGACGTTAGCGTTGACATTGTTACCAAAAGAGTTTTTGGAAACTCTACCACAATTTTTACAATATTTATTTAGTTCACCCGTGGCAACTGCCTCAATTGTTGCTATTTTATTGCAGGCCATTTTACCAAACGTTCAAGAAGGGTAAAAAGATTAATTTTCGTTAAAACGCCTTTGACAAGTGGCGGTAAATAGTGTAAATTAACAATGGTGTTTGTAAACACGAACGTTAAATGACCGAATGTTCGGTTTTTACGTTATTTTTGTAAATAACTAGGAGGCAGTAAGTATGAAAGTTTTTGATTATGAAGATGTCCAATTAATTCCCAATAAATGTATCGTGAATAGTCGTTCTGAATGTGATACTACAGTAACTTTAGGAAAACATTCGTTTAAAATGCCTGTCGTTCCAGCGAACATGCAAACAATTATTGATGAAACGATTGCGGAAACCCTTGCTGAAAATGGTTATTTTTATATCATGCATCGGTTTGATGAAGAGGCGCGAGTGCCATTTATTAAAAAAATGCAACAAAAAGGCTTGATCACGTCAATTAGTGTGGGTGTGAAAGAAGGGGAATACGCTTTTGTTGAAACGTTAGCCCGAGAAGGTTTAGTTCCTGACTACGTGACAATTGATATCGCACATGGTCACTCAAATGCGGTGATTAATATGATTCAACACTTAAAAAAATTTTTACCAGAAACATTCGTTATTGCGGGCAATGTTGGAACACCAGAAGCCGTTCGCGAATTAGAAAACGCTGGGGCCGATGCCACCAAAGTGGGGATTGGACCAGGAAAAGTTTGTATTACTAAGATTAAGACTGGCTTTGGGACAGGTGGCTGGCAGTTAGCGGCTTTACGTTGGTGTGCCAAAGCTGCTCGGAAACCAATTATTGCAGATGGTGGGATTCGGACCCATGGAGACATTGCAAAATCTGTGCGTTTTGGGGCAACTATGGTCATGATTGGTTCATTATTTGCTGGACATGAAGAATCACCAGGTGAAACAAAAGTGGAAGATGGTGTTGTTTACAAAGAATACTTTGGTAGCGCCTCTGAATTCCAAAAAGGCGAAAAGAAAAACGTTGAAGGGAAAAAAATCTGGTTACGCCATAAAGGGAAGTTGGCAGATACTTTAGTCGAAATGCAACAAGATTTACAATCTTCCATTTCATACGCGGGAGGTCGTGATTTAGAAGCGATTCGTAAAGTTGATTATGTGATTGTAAAAAATTCTATTTTTAATGGTGATACCATTTAACAGTCAACTATAGACTGAAAAGAAGACAGCACGTAGTGCAGAAATTAAATTGATTTCTGCATTACGTGTTTTTTTACTTTACCTATCGTAGTAATCGTGTTAAGATAATTACAACGACAGACGTAGTACGATAGTTGAAGTACTTGAGGGAGGAATTTATGTGATTGGTAGTGATGCAATTCGAGGATACAACGATACCTTTATTCTCTCAATCTTACAATCCGGCGCTTCATATGGTTATGCGATTTCTAAACGCATTCGTGAAATTTCTAAAGAACAATATTCGATTAAAGAAACGACACTTTATTCTGCTTTTACACGTTTAGAGAAAAATGGCTACATTGAATCATTTCCAGGAGAAGTAACGCATGGCAAAAAGCGGACCTATTATCAAATAACCCATGCAGGAGAGCGTTATTTAGAGGAAAAGTTACTAGAATGGGAAGTAACAAAAGACGTCGTCGAAGCATTTGTAAAGGAGATGGGAAAATGAAAATTATAGAAGAATTTATTGATAGCTTATTTTCAGGCGTTGTTGAAACAACTGAAACAAAACAATTAAAGGCGGACTTATTAGCAAATGCTGAGGATCGTTATGAAGATTTGCTCAGCCAAGGAAAATCGGAAAATGAAGCAATTGGTACAATTATTTCTGAATTTGGTACTATTGATGAATTAATGGAAGAATTGAATTTAGAAAATAAACAAGTGGATGAAACAAACGATTCAATGAACGGTTTGCCAGAAATTTCAGTGGAGGAAGGACTTGACTATTTAGCTGTCCAACGTAAAGGTGCTATTCAAATTGGCCTTGGTGTTGTTGCAATCATGGTGGGTGTTGGCTTGCTGGTTGGTATGCGTGGTGTTCTTTCTAACGGTCTTGGTTTAGTTTGTCTTTTCATAGGTGTGGCAATCGGCGTTCCATTATTTATTGTTGCTGGTAATCGGTTTGTTGCAATGGACAAACAGCTGGGGCAACGATTGATTCCGATTAAGTTAAAAAAAGAAGTTGCACAAAGAGAACAAAGTTTTCAACGATCATTTATTTTTTGTATGGCAGCGGGCGTCGTTTTTTGTATTTTGGGTTTAATCCCAGTTGTTGTCTTTAGTAGTGGCCTTCATCTGATGATGCGCCGTTCCATGCATCAAATGATGGGGGGACAATATTATAATGGAACGATGGGAATTAGTTGGCTCTTCTTTTTAGTATCGATTGGCGTCTTCTTGTTTATATTTGGTGGAGTAATTAAAGGAAGTTTTAATAAATTGTTGAATGAAACTTATTTTTATTCAGAACATGTTGGTCATCCTGATTTTGCCCCTCAACAAACAAAAACAGAGGAAGGACCTGTGGGAAATCCTGTCGGTGCAATTATTGCATCCGTTTATTGGCCCTTAGTTGTGGCACTCTATCTATTTATTAGTTTTGTTTTAGGGGATTGGCGGTTTAGTTGGTTAATCTTTATGTTCGCAGGAATCTTTTATAACACCATCCAAGCATTTTTACACAAACATTGAGACAAACCTGTTAATAGTAAAACAGAAAATTGAGGGTGTCTAAAAATTTGAACTTTCTTCTTACAAAGGAGAAATATCAAAGTATGTTTTGAAGATGAAAAGGCTAGCAAAGATGCGGACAAAATTTTTCGAAAATCATCAGTATACAACGAAGCGGTATAAAAAAATTTATAAAGTACTTTCCGATATAGACATTTTCTAGGTCGATTATTAATTTTAAAAGCAGCTGATTTAATAAAAGCAGCTGAAATAAGTGTAATATCAATAGGTTTAGGAAGAGCGTGGGGTAAAAATCACTTTGGATTTTTGCCCCACGCTCAAAAGCTGATTTTAGTTTATCTAAAATATTATTCCAATCACTAGTAGGCAGCCTCTTTTTATATATTCAGAAAATTAAAAGTTTTTCTCCTAACTTTTTTTATTTTCTTTACATTGTGCTCTATCTTGTAGAACTTCCAGTGGGGCTACCGTCTTGCCATCAAGTCAAGGCTTATCACTACTACCATCGTTTTATCCTTTCGAGTTTTCGCGTATTCAGTTTCTTAATTTTACAAATCAATTTTACTTTGAAAGTTATTAACCTCATTCAAATGTCACTATCTTATCAGAATATTCATCAAATTCATCTTTATGAGTGATAACTATTGTTGTTAAATCATTTCGTTTTAAATATGAAGTTACTCTCAATGCTATATTTGTAGATAAGTCCTTATTCAATGAACTCGTAGGTTCATCTAAAATGAGAAATTCTGGTTTTCTTAATAACACTCTTGCTAAACTTATGCGTTGTTTTTGACCACCACTAATATTTCCTCCATTATTTTCAATTAAATAATTCCATCCTTTTTCGTTAATTAAAGTATCTAATCCAACGAGCCTTACAATCTCTAACAATTCTTTTTCAGAATACTCTTTAAATAATGTTAAATTTTGTTTTATCGTACCTTCAAATAAAAATACGTTTTGATCCATCTTATTTGCTTTTTGATAATATAATTTTTCATAGAAATTTTCTATTTCTTCCCCATTCCATAAAACATCTCCTATTAAATATTCACGGGAAATTTGATTCATAAGTAAGTTTCCTATAGTAGATTTCCCACTGCCACTAGGCCCTTTGATTACTACTAGTTCTCCTTTACTAATCAACATATCCAGATTCTTAATAACAGGATTGCTTGTATCGGAATACTTATATTCTTTAATAGCCAACTTCATACTATTAAACTTAGGAATATCTCTTTCCTGACTCTTAAAATTACTAGTAGATTTTTCTTGATAGATATCTTTTATTCTTTCTTGCGTTTTAATTGCTAAATTTTTACTACTAATTTGATCTGCAATTACTCGTATAGGTTCGTCCAACATTCTACTGACAGAATATATAGCAATTATCGATCCAACAGAAATAAGGTTTAAACTTGCTAAATAACTAGCTAATAATAATGCTAGAAGTGGTAAGACCATTGCGACAAAAGCAGAAGTTCCCACATATAGAGAAAAGTATAACGCTATTTTTTTACTTACTGGCAATCTTTTTTGAAATAAGTCCACTTCAATTTCTTTTGAAAAATATTTTTCCATTGAAAATTGTTTGACATCATAAATGCCAGAAACTGATTGTGTCATTTTTTGAAAAATGCGGCCTTTTAATTCTTGATCATACTTAGTAAGTGTGCTCATTGTTTGACTTATTTTATGTATCAAAAAAAAGCAAACAAACAATAGTACACTTAATATTATTGCGATTTCATAACTATAATAAATAAGAACTGTTACACTGCTTATTAATATAAAAATTTGTGTGACTAACATTACTTTTCCTTGGGACATCCAATCAGATATTAAGATACTATCTGACGTTATTTTAGAAATTATTTCTCCTAAAGAGTTTTTTTCAAAATATAATACACTCTTTTCTAAAATACTTTTAAATAAAAAATTATTTAATGCATAATTTCCCGTAAAAAACAGCAAACGAAGAAGATATTGAGATAGATATATACATGCGCTATATGAAATAACTAAAAAAATTAAAATAATTATTTCTTTATTATTCATTGTATCTTCTTTTTTTACGATATAATCCACGAGTTTTTGTATAGAAAAAATTATATATAAGTTTAATACAGTCCGTACCATTATAGAAATAATTGCTTTTAATTGTATTGTTTTCACGCTTTTATACTCATTTACTATTTCTATATCTATTTTTCTGCTCTTCCCCATATATATCGCTCCTTCGTCATTCTTTGTTATTAAATTATAAAACAGTTGCTAATCAATTACAAATAAATTATAATAAAATTGTAACAAATTTAATTATATTAAAATGTTTAGGAGTAAATTTTTATGGTCGAATTATTAGTGAAAAAAGAAGCCGCACTAAAAGAATTAGGAAAGTTTTTTGCACTTGCTGGTGAGAATGTCCCTGACCTTATGATGCCTAACAGTTTTATTGACGAAGAATGGCATGCTATGTTAAATGATCCTGAAACATATGAAAAGTTTTGTTTACAACATGCTGGAACTCTATTAAAACATGAACCTAGTGGTGGCGTTGATGAATTTACATGGGTTAAAAACTATGAACAAAAGTATGGGAAGTTAAACATTATTTGGTTTATTGACTCATCTGGTACTTTCAATGAAAAAGCTTATGAAGAATACATCAAAAATGGGATTGTCAAAATGTCCTGGGATTGCAAACCAGCAAATTTACACACATAAGGAGGTTCAACCTTATGAAAAATAACTTAAAAAAATTATTTGAACAATATGTAGAAAAAACATATGACTATTGCCCGTACCTTGAATCTGCTAATAGAAAAAAACTCGTTAAAACTGATGTTTTTCTTTTAAAAACAACTGATCCCGAAAAAATATCTGAAGAGTTATTCTATTACTTTTTAGAAAAAATTGAGCTCTTCAGATTTAATCGTTCTCGATTGACTAAAGACTCTATTCCTTTTTATACACTAAATATTATTTTCGATGTAGAGCTCGAAAAAAGTATAAATTTAGATTGGGAAACTATCATTAGTTGGCCACACTATATGGTTAAATATTTATACTCAAGTGAACAAATAATGTTCGGAAAATTCTGGAAAAATGAAATAACCAAAAGTAAATTTAAAGAAGGCAATATTCCTATCCCTAGTATAAACTTTTTATCCATTCGCACAGCTATAAAAAAAAGAGATCCCTTATTATTATCTAAAACGAAAGATTTAGCCATACAAATAGAGAATAGTGTTATTACAAACAATAGTGTCATTGACATCAATGGTACTCGTATTGATATTGTCACTTCAGATGAGTTAAAAGAAATGGATTATTACAATTATCTCAAAAAGACTATCTTACAAACGAATTAAACATATAGATAGTTATGTTCGCAAAAATCATCAACTTAAAAAGAAGCAATTAGTAAGCCGACCCCCAAAAGACCTAGAAATCTAACTTTTGGGGGTCAACTTAGTTTCAGTGCCTTTTTCTTGTATTTTCGATTGACAAAAGCATTGAACTGGATTACTTTTAACTCATCCAATTGTTGAGGTGATGGCTATGTGGCAACTTAAAAAAGAACAAAATGTTCCCATTTATCGCAGTATTATGGAAATGATTGTTCAAAAGATTCAAACAGGCGAATTATTACCAGGCGAAAAAATCCCTTCGGAACGTAAACTGGCAGAATACTTGTCTGTCAATCGTTCAACCGTTGTTCATGCATTAGATGAACTGGTGGACTTAGGCTGGATTGTGCGAAAAAGAGGGAGCGGAACGATTGTCAACGAAGGAAAATGGGGGGTAATGATGACGCCACGAACGGATTGGCATCGTTATTTAGAACAAAATGTGTTCAAACAAGTTCATCCCTTGGTGGCAGAGATTGAGTTACGTGCTAAACAAAATTTGCCGACTGACTTAGATATGTATACAGGCGAGTTGCCGTTAGACTTAATTCCCAGTTTCGATTTTCCAGCATTAAATTGGAAACAATTTTTAAAAGAGGAAGCACAAGATGAATTAGGTTATTTGCCGTTAAGAAAAGAAATCCAAGCCATTACAGCAACGGAATATCAGCTTCATTTACCAAGTGAAAGTTTATTGCTTACTTCAGGTGCGCAACAAGCACTTTTTTTAGTTTTGCAAGTTTTATTGAGACAAGGAGATAGTGTTGCTGTAGAAGATCCATCTTTCTTCTATGCCTTACCAATTTTCCAAGCTGCTGGTGTGCGCTTATTTGGTGTACCCATGACAGATGAAGGGATTGATCTTGAAGCGCTAGAACAAACAATCCGACAACATCGCATCAAAATGGTTATGGTTAATCCTTCCTTTCAAAATCCGACTGGGACAGTGATGCCTTTAAGAAAAAGAGAACAGCTTGTGAAAGTCTGTCAAACGTATCAAGTTCCTATTTTAGAAGATGATGTTTTTGGGCAGTTAAGTTTTATCCCGAAAACAGAAATTCCTCCTTTAAAAAAATTAGATCCAGATAATGTCTTGTATATCGGTTCGTTGTCAAAAATTTTAGGTTCGACCACGAAAATTGGTTGGTTAAGTGCGCCCGCCTCCGTGACGAAACAAATTGCAGAAGCCAGAAAAATGATGGATGTTTCGTTGAGTATTTTTCCGCAGATGCTCGCTAAAATGGCGATTGAAGATCCTTCTTTTTCTGAAAAAATTACGTTATTAAATAAACAAGTGGAACAACGAGCAACAGCTGTATATCAAGTATTTAAATCGTTGTCAGAATGGGAAGTTTCGCCAGTAAAAGGCGGCTTTTATTTATGGGCACATTGGCGTCAAGGGGCACTTAAGCCAGAAGATTGGCAAGTGTTTTTACGAGAAGGTGTTTTGGTAGCACCAAGTGTAGCTTTTAGTGAAAAACGTGGAAGTATTCGCTTGAACTGTTCCCGAATTTCACCAGAAGAAATGCCTCTTTTTTGTGAGCGAATGGTACGGATTACACGACAGCTTTCTGAAAATAGACAAACAAAAATAGAACACTAAGTAAGATTTTTCTTATAAAAATCATTTGCTGAGAGAAAACGCTACAACTTCCCTTTTCTAAACGAATATCCAATGCTATACTTAAAAAGTAAAAACAAAAAAACAAATGAGGTGTTTTCCATGTCTTGGGAACAAGTTTACCAACAATGGTTAAATGAAGAAAATATTCCAGAAAATTTAAAAAATGAATTAAAGAACTTAAATACAGACCCTGAAAAATGTGAAGATGCATTTTACGCACCATTAGAATTTGGGACTGCCGGGATGCGCGGGATTTTAGGCGCCGGTATTAATCGGATGAATATCTTTACGGTTCGTCAAGCAACAGAAGGACTTGCACGTTTTATGGATACGCAAGATCCTGAAACAAAACGTCGCGGTGTAGCTATTGCCTATGATTCACGTCATATGTCTCCAGAATTTGCAATGGAAGCAGCTAAAACATTAGCTAAACATGATATTCCTTCTTTTGTGTTTGAAAGCTTACGACCAACACCAGAATTATCTTTTGCGGTCCGTTACTTTAAAGCTTTTGCGGGAATCATGATTACGGCTTCTCACAATCCAGCTGCCTATAATGGTTACAAAGTCTACGGTGAAGACGGTGGTCAAATGCCGCCAGCTGATGCAGATGCATTAACTAAATATGTTCGTAGTATCGAAAATCCTTTGAAAATTGATGTCTTATCAGATGAAGAAGTTGCCCACAGCGGTTTAATTAACATTGTTGGTGAAGAAGTCGATAATGCGTATTTGAAAGAAATTAAAACAGTTACGATTAATCAAGAATTAATTAACGAAATGGGTAAAGAATTAAAATTAGTTTACACTCCCTTACATGGAACTGGGAAAATGTTAGGAGAAAAGGCATTAAAACAAGCCGGTTTTGAAAAATTTGTTTTAGTACCTGAGCAAGCCGTTGCTGATCCTGACTTTACTACAGTTAAGTCACCAAACCCTGAAGAACATTCAGCTTTCGAATATGCAATTCGTTTAGGGGAAAAAGAAGGCGCTGATTTATTGATTGCAACAGATCCAGATGCTGATCGTTTAGGTGCCGCTGTGCGGATGCCAAACGGAGACTACCAAGTATTAACAGGAAATCAATTAGGTTCAATTATGATTCATTATATTTTAGAAGCCCATCAACAAGCAGGCACGTTGCCTCAAAATGCTGCGGTTCTAAAATCAATCGTTTCTAGTGAACTTGCTACAGCGATTGCTGAGAAATATAATACGAAGATGTTTAATGTTTTAACAGGTTTCAAATTTATTGCTGAAAAAATTCAACAATACGAAGAAGACCACAGTCAAACGTTTATGTTTGGTTTTGAAGAAAGTTATGGTTACTTAGTGAAACCTTTTGTTCGTGATAAAGATGCAATTCAAGCGTTAGTTTTATTAGCAGAAGTAGCGGCTTTCTATAAAAAACAAGGAAAAACATTATACGATGGCTTACAAGATATCTTTGAAGAATTTGGTTACTTTGAAGAAAAAACTATTTCCGTAACAATGAGCGGAATTGAAGGCAGCGGTAAAATCAAAGCTTTAATGGCAAAATGTCGTGAACAAGCGCCAACTGAGTTTGCCGGGATTCAAGTTGCTCAAACGGAAGATTTTAAAGAATTAACACGCACTTTTGCAGATGGTCAAACAGAACAATTAC
Organism: Enterococcus sp. DIV0546; assembly: GCF_051712785.1. Taxonomy (NCBI): domain Bacteria; kingdom Bacillati; phylum Bacillota; class Bacilli; order Lactobacillales; family Enterococcaceae; genus Enterococcus; species Enterococcus sp. DIV0546. The sequence continues at coordinate 1,973,061 of NZ_JBIOPO010000001.1, read as the reverse complement.
AAACGCCTCCTTCTGATGTGCTGAAATATCATTTAGAAGATGGCAGTTGGATTGCTATCCGACCATCAGGAACAGAACCAAAAATTAAATTCTATCTAGCGACAAAAGCAACAAGTAGTTCAGAAGCTTCTGAAAAAATTGCTGCGTTTGAAGCAGTCGTTAATGAATTAACAAAATAAAATAAACGAAACAGGCTGTACGGAAAAAAGTACGAATGTTAGTGTTTGTGTCAAAAGCTAATTGACTTTTGACACAAACACTTTATTTAACTAAGGAGGGAATGCTATGAAAATTGGCTTTATCGGTGCTGGCAGTATGGGCGGTGCCATGATTAAAGGGTTACTGAAAGCTGAGGCAGTCAAGAAGGAACATTTATATGTGAAAGGCGGCTCAAGTGGAACCGCAGAAGCACTTCAAAAAGAGTGGGGCTTTCAACTTGTCACAGATTATGCACTTTTCCAAGAATGTAAGGTTATTTTTATTGCGACAGGAGCAAAGGTCGTGTTACCTGTCCTTCAGGAATTAGCCCCTCATTTTTCCAACGAAAGTCTATTGATTTCTGTTGCAACAGGTCATACCATACAAGAAGCACAAATGGCCCTTGGCAATAAAGAAGCCAAAGTTGTTCATGCCATTCCTAATACACCAGTTAGCGTGAATCAGGGTGTGATTGGCATAGCCTTGGCACCAACAATTGAAGGCCAAACGAAGGACCTGGTAATGGAACTTCTTGCTACTTTAGGGTTAGTCAAAGAAATTCGTGAAGCGCAACTGGAAACTTTTGGTACTGTGGCTGGTTGCAGTCCAGCTTTTGTTGATATCTTTATGGAAGCATTGGGAGATGCAGCAGTCTTAGAAGGGTTACCAAGGGACTTATCTTATGAAATTGTCGCTCAAATGATAAAAGGAACGGCGACCTTAGCCTTAGACACGAAAACACACCCAGGAGCATTGAAAGATGAAGTGACTTCTCCAGGAGGAAGTACGATTCGCGGTGTCGTAGCTCTAGAAAAAAATGGCTTCCGTTATGCCGTGATGGATGCAGTTCAGCAAGCCAACCACGAATAGATGAAGAAAGTTGGAAAATCGACAAGTTTGTCATTTTTCCAACTTTCTTTGTGCCATATTTTTCGTAGGAAAGAACAATCGCAGTTCTTATTTTAAAAAACTCTGTGTTATAATGAGTGCAAAGTGAGGCGACTATAATGAAACAAATGGAAGAAATCAAACAAGTAAGTCAATTATATAAAGTATTAAGTGATCCAACACGTTTAAGAATTTTGCTACTTTTAAAAGAAGGCGAACATAACGTAACGGCGATTAGTGAACAATTGGAAATGGAACAGTCCGCCGTTTCTCATCAACTAAAATTATTAAGAGATAGCCGGGTTGTCAAGGCACGTCGCGAAGGAAAAACAATTTTTTATACATTGGATGATCATCATGTAATAGATATTTTAAATCAGACCTTTGAGCATATTGAACATCGATAAAAAGTAGGGAAAAATAGCGTAACTAGAATAGCGCTGTTGATGGAGGTAAAAATGAAGGATACCTTAAAGATCGGGTTACTAGGATTAGGGACTGTAGGCACTGGCGTTTTAACTCTCTTGAAAGAACATCAAGAGAAAATTTCACAAGTGACAGGAATGAATGTAGTCATTGAAAAAGCATTTGTCCGAAATCTTGAAACGAAACAAGCGCAAGCGGAAGAATACGGTTTTTCTTTAACAACTTCAATTGATGATATTTTAGAAGATAAAGAGATTCAAATCGTTGTGGAATTAATGGGAACCATTGAACCAGCCAAAACGTATATCATGAAAGCTTTAGAAAAGGGTAAACATATTGTGACTGCTAATAAAGATTTACTGGCGCAACATGGGAGTGAATTAGTAGCGTTAGCCCAAAAACATCATTGTGATTTATATTATGAAGCAAGTGTTGCTGGCGGGATTCCAATTTTAAGAACAATTGCTAATAGCTTAGCGGCAGACAATATTCAACAAGTTTTAGGGATTGTGAATGGTACGACGAATTATATGCTTACGCAAATGGTTTCTGCTGATAAAAGTTATGAAGAAGCTTTAGCAGAAGCGCAAGCGTTGGGATTTGCTGAAGCGGATCCGACAAACGATGTCGATGGAATCGATGCAGCCTATAAAATGGTTATTTTAAGTCAATTTGCTTTTGGGATGAATGTTTCATTACCACAAGTTGATATTCGTGGAATTCGCGGATTGTCTTTAGATGATGTCGCCATGGCTAAACAACTGGGGTATGAAATCAAATTGATTGGCTCTGCTGAACAAAATGAGAATAGTATCTCGGTGGAAGTGGCGCCTATGCTAGTCAATCAAAAGCATCCTATTGCATCTGTTCGGAATGAGTACAATGCAGTATTTATAAAAAGTGCAGGCGTGGGGGAATCAATGTATTACGGTCCAGGAGCTGGCGCTAAACCGACAGCAACCAGTGTTGTCAGTGATTTAATTACGATTGCTAAAAACATTCGCTTGGCAACGACTGGCCATATGTTCAATTCGTATCAACATAAAACCCAATTGACGAGTTCCGAAAATGTATTTGGGCAGTACTATTTTTCATTAGATGTTCCAGATACACCAGGACAATTTTTGCAGTTGACGCAATTAATGACTAAAGCAGAAGTCAGCTTTGATCAATTAGTTCAACAGAAATCAGATGGACAGCGAGCAAGAATTGTTGCCATTACACACCAGATATCAAAAGCACAAATGCAACAAGTTGTGACAGCTATTCAAAATACGGAAGCCTTTCAGTTATTAAATGTAATGAAGGTTATAGGAGATGAGTAAACATGTATGAAGGTTTGTTAAAACAGTATCAAGCGTATTTGCCCGTAACAGAAAAAACACCAATGATTTCTTTAGCCGAAGGAAATACGCCACTGATTCCTTTACCTAATTTATCCAAAGAATTAGGTATTCAATTATATGGAAAATACGAAGGCTTAAATCCCACCGGCTCATTCAAAGATCGCGGGATGGTGATGGCTGTAGCAAAAGCGGTAGAAGAAGGTGCCAAAGCGATTGTTTGTGCTTCTACAGGAAATACTAGTGCCGCCGCTGCTGCGTATGCCACAAGAGCAGGCATTAAAGCGTATGTAGTGATTCCAGAAGGTAAAATCGCACTGGGAAAATTGGCGCAAGCTATTATGTATGGGGCGGACATTATTTCGATTCCAGGTAACTTTGATGAAGCATTAAAAGCGGTGCGAGAGATTGCGAAAACTGAGGCAGTTGCGCTAGTTAATTCAGTGAATCCTTATCGCTTAGAAGGGCAAAAGACAGCAGCTTTTGAAGTTTGTGAACAATTAGGTCAAGCGCCCGATGTCTTAGCGATTCCAGTTGGAAATGCCGGCAATATTTCCGCTTACTGGAAAGGCTTTAAAGAATGGCATGAAAAACAAGGAACAACTTTACCAAGAATGCATGGTTTTGAAGCAGAAGGTGCCGCAGCGATCGTGAAAGGCCAAGTGATTGAGCAACCTGAAACCGTGGCAACAGCGATCCGGATTGGGAATCCTGCTAGTTGGCAATTAGCAGAACAGGCACGCGATGAATCGGGTGGTTTCATTGATGCCGTGACAGATCAAGAAATTTTAACGGCTTACCGAAAAATTGCTGCTCAAGACGGGGTTTTCATTGAACCTGGTTCGGCTGCCTCATTAGCTGGAGTTATTCAACATGTTAAAAGCGGTAAAATCAAAGCAGGTGAAACCGTCGTGGCAGTCTTTACTGGTAACGGACTGAAAGATCCTGATACAGCAATGGAGACAGAAGTAGCTATTTCAAAAATGAGTGACGTGGAAGAAATGCGTCTGCACTTACGAAAAGGAGTCGCAACACTATGAAAATAAGAGTACCTGCCACTAGTGCCAACTTAGGACCTGGCTTTGATTCATGTGGCATTGCATTATCCGCTTATTTAACAATCAACGTTTTAGGTGAAAGTGAATTTTGGGAAATTCAACATACTTTGGGAGAAGAGATTCCTACTAATGAAGAGAATTTATTAATTCAAACGGCATTGAAAATTGCACCAGAATTAACACCAAAAGTTATTCGGATGGTTTCTGACATTCCCCTTGCAAGAGGACTAGGCAGTAGCTCAAGTGTGATTGTAGCAGGCATTGAATTAGCTAACCGACTAGCACATTTAAATTTGTCCCCTAAAGAAAAAGTTCGTTTGGCCACAGAGATGGAAGGACATCCGGATAATGTTGCCCCAGCTATTTTAGGAGATTTCGTGGTGGCTAGCCATGTAGAAAACCAAGTCTACCATGTCAAACATCACTTTCCAATGTGTGATGTCATTGCATTTATTCCAGAGGAACCATTATTTACCGAAAAAAGTCGCGCTGTTTTGCCCGAAAAATTGACTTATAAAGAAGCGGTCGCGGCCAGCTCAATTGCCAATGTTATGATTGCCGCAATTTTAAACGGAGATTTACCTTTAGCAGGCAAAATGATGGAACAAGATAAATGGCATGAAACGTATCGTCGTTCATTGGTTCCTCACTTAAAAGAAATTCGTCGTTTAACTCAGCAAAAAGGTGCTTATGGCTCTTTCTTAAGCGGTGCTGGTCCTACTGTGCTAATCTTGTCGCCAGAAGAACGAACCAACGAAATTGTTCAAAGTTTGGAGAAATTATCTATCAAAGCGAGCATCCAAATTTTCAATATTGATCAAGAAGGCGTTCAAGTCTTTTAAAAAAACGAGAAAAAATCACTAGTGATTTTTTCTCGTTTTTTTTAATCCTCGGCTGTTTCCGTGGAATAATAACTATGATCTTCTAAGTTCAAAGCATTAAGAATCATTGAGGCAGTTTCTTCAATTGAAAGAGAAGCGACATCAATAACGATACAACCTAATTTTTGATAAAGATCATTAGCAAAAGCCAGTTCTCGCCGAATTTTTTCAATATCTGAATAAGAAGTATTTTCAGGCAATCCATATGCGCGCATTCGTTCTTTACGAATCCCGTTTAAAACATTGGGATCATTGGTTAAGCCAACAATTTTTTTAGGGTCCATTTCGAATAATTGTTTCGGTAAATGTGCTTCAGGAATTAGTGGCAAATTAGCAACTTTTAAGTTCTTGTTGGCTAAAAAGAGACTTAGCGGTGTTTTAGAAGTTCGGGAAACGCCAAGAAGTAACACATCCGCTTCTAAAAAGCCTCGTGGGTCCTTGCCATCGTCATATTTGACAGCAAATTCCATTGCTTCAATTCGTTTAAAATAATTTTCATTCAGATGATGTAAGGCACCTGGTTCCCGCATGGGCGCGACACCTGTTAATCGTTCGATTTCCGCAACTGGTGGTGTCAAAATGTCAAAATGGAACAATTGATGCTCATTGAAAAATTGATTAGCAATCGCCACGAGGTGATCATTAATAATAGTATGAAGCACCATGGCTTCTGCTTTTTTGGCATCTTCTAACGCTTGCACCAGTTTATCTTCGTCTTTAACGAATGTTCGTCTAATCAAAGTAAAATCAACAGTGGGGTACTGGGCCATTGAAGCAGCCGCCAATTTTGAAGCGGTCTCGCCAGCAGAATCTGAGATGACAAAAATCGTCACACATTTTTTTTCTTCAGAAATAGTCATAGAGGGTAAGTCCTTTCTTGCATTTTTAATAATTTTATTATACCATAAGTCCAGAATCTATTTCGTAATGATTCTGATTTAGGTTGGTGAGGGAGGAAATGGCGATGGCACCAGTAAAAACCAATATTGAACAAGCCTTAGAAACCATGAAAGCCAGTGGATTAAAATATACTAAAAAACGAGAATTACTGATGAGCTATTTGATTAAGCGAAATCGGTATGTTTCTGCACGTGAAGTGTATGAATTTATGAATGAAACCTTTAAAGGAGTCAGTTATGATACGGTTTATCGTAACTTGCATGACTTTGAGCGCTTAGAATTGCTAGAAAAAACAGAATTAAATGGCGAACAAAAGTTTCGCTTCCGTTGTTGCCAAGAGGTGGAACATCATCATCACTTTATTTGTACGGTTTGTGGCAAAACGGAAGAAATTCACATGTGTCCTATGAATTTTTTTGAAGAACAGTTAAAAGGTTGTTCAATTGAAGGACATCGCTTTGAAATACTTGGTCGTTGTGCCGATTGTTGCGAAAAATAGCGAATAAGACGAAAAATCAAACAAAAATTTCGTATTTTATCAGTAGAGTGGTTGACGGTTATTTATGCTTTAGCTATAATATAACAAGGACAGTATTTTAATTTGTGGGTTTTTCCCACAAATAAGAAAAACGGTTACTTTTTAAGCTCGGAGGGAGGGAATAACATGTCAAAAACAGTCGTTCGTAAAAACGAATCTCTTGATGATGCTCTTCGTCGCTTCAAACGTTCCGTTTCAAAAGCGGGTACTTTACAAGAATCACGTAAACGTGAATTCTACGAAAAACCAAGTGTAAAGCGTAAGAAAAAATCTGAAGCAGCTAGAAAACGTAAAAAATTCTAGTTTTGAATGAATTGGAGTTGGTGGTATGTCATTGCTAACCACATTGAATGACGACATTAAAACAGCGATGAAAGCTAAAGACAAAGAAACTTTAGCCGTACTTCGTATGTTAAAGACTGCCATTCAAAATGATCAGATTAAAGCGGGCCGTGAATTGAACGGAGAAGAAGAACTCACTGTATTGTCTCGTGAGATGAAACAGAGAAAAGATTCTTTATCAGAGTTTGAAAAGGCGGGACGCGACGATCTTGTTGAAAAAGTAAAAGTTGAAATAGCAATTGTTGAAAAATATATGCCTCAACAACTAACGGAGGAAGAAATTCGTCAACTAGTTCAAGAGGTAATGACGCAAACTGGCGCCACTTCACCAAAAGATTTTGGTAAAGTGATGGGCGCTATGATGCCGAAAGTCAAAGGCAAAGCCGATGGCAACCAAGTTAACGCAATTGTGAAAGAATTATTACAAGAAAACTAAGAGCGTTATCGAAACTAGGACAGGATACTGTCCTAGTTTTTTTATGCAAAGAGAAAACCGGCAGCTTTTTACGGTTTTCTCTTTTTTGACTTTCAAAGTCAAATCAGGTACGACTTCTTTTTAAACAGATAAGAATGTGGTATCATTGTAAAGGACTATATAATAAAGGAGATGGACGTTTTTTGACAGATAATCAGTCAAAATCTTTGGAATTAATACTTACTGATTCTGATGATGCACACATGCTTTTAGGAACACATGATAAACATATCAAATTTTTAGAAGAGAATACCCACGTAACGATTAATAGTCGTGGTGAAGTTATTCAGTTAATTGGCGAATCATCAGAGGTAGAGTTAGTCGCTTCCGTGTTAAGAGCGCTACAAACATTAATTCAACGAGGCATCAAAGTGCATACGCCAGATGTCGTTTCTGCTTTAAAAATGGCCAAAGCTGGAAATTTAGAGGCGTTTATTGCCATGTATGAAGAAGAAATTATGAAGGACCATCATGGTCGGGCCATCCGAATTAAGAATGTTGGTCAAAAAAAATATATCGATGCAGTTAAAACTCATGACGTCATTTTCGGGGTGGGACCTGCGGGGACAGGAAAAACCTTTTTAGCCGTGGTGATGGCGGTAGCAGCTTTAAAAAAAGGCGAAGTACAAAAAATTATTTTAACTCGTCCAGCGGTGGAAGCTGGCGAAAGCTTGGGCTTTTTACCAGGTGACTTAAAAGAAAAAGTCGATCCTTATTTACGTCCAGTTTACGATGCCTTGTATCAAATTTTTGGTATGGATCATACAAATCGTTTAATGGAACGCGGCGTTATTGAAATTGCCCCGCTTGCTTATATGCGTGGTCGTACATTGGATGATGCTTTTGTCATTTTAGATGAAGCACAAAATACCACGGTTGCCCAAATGAAAATGTTTTTAACTCGTTTAGGGTTTAGTTCAAAAATGATTGTTAATGGAGATACTAGTCAGATTGACTTGCCACGTGGTGTAACAAGTGGTTTAGTTAACGCCGAGCGTACGTTAAAAGACATTGAAAAAATTGCCTTTGTAAATTTTGAAGCCAGTGACGTTGTGCGTCATCCGGTTGTAGCACAAATTATTCAAGCCTATGAAAAAGAACAACAAAAGCATTCCTAAGCAGTTAGGGAAGGAGTGAAAGTACCTTTTGAAAAAAGTACTTACAAAGTTAGGGGATCGTTTAGGTAAAGCCTATTTACCTATTTTATTAGCCGTTTTTTCTCTTCTTTTATTTATGATTATGTTTGGCAGTGTCCATCAGAAAAGAGTAGAAATTAAAGAAGGTCAACTGGCCGAGAAAACCATTCGTGCAAATAAAAATATCGAGAATACCTACGAAACAGAACAAAGAAAAAAATTGGCAGCAGAAGCTGTCACACCCGAATATATTTATCAAGAAGATACGGCATCTGTCCAACATAATCGTATTGATAAATTATTTAAATTGATTGATTCTGCGAATGAAAAAGTAGACAAAGAGTACAGCAATAAGCAAGCGAAGGCCAAAAAGGAAGAAACGATTCCTGCGCCGACCGTGGAAGAACGAGTAGCTAGCTTAAAATCATTGTTTGAATCTTTACCGCAAGATGAAGTTACGTTTTATCAAAGTTTTCCTAATGTTTTTTATCAAACAATCTTTACATTAACCTCTGAGCAATTGGATAAGGTTCGTTCAGAAAGTTTGATGTTGGTGGACGACGCAATGCAAAATCACGTTCGAGAATCTGATTTAGATAAAATTCGCCAAGAAGCTAACGGTAAAATTCAATACTTAGATATTACGAGTACCATGCAACAAGTCATTCGTTACATTGTTAACCAAGGGATTGTGGTAAACGATATTGCCAATGAAAAACGAACAGAAGAGCTACGCCAAAAAGCGATGAATGCTGTCCAACCCGCAATGATTTATCAAGGCGAAATTATTGTTCGTGAAGGTACTCAAATTGATGCAAAAGCGGTCGAAAAACTTGAGCTACTAGGAATGACTAGTCAAAATACCTCTATTTTTCCAATGGTGGCATTAGCATTAGCTATTTTACTTCAAGTTGAAGTGTTGATTTTCTTTACAAAACAAGTGACTGAGCCTTCACGACAACGCTCGTTTATTATCTTTTACACGGGTGCTATGCTAATCAGTGTTATTTTAATGAAATTCTTCCAGATTTTCCAAACAGAGCAGTTGATGTATATTCCCTTGTTCTATCCAGCAGCCTTTGCGCCGCTGATTCTAAATCATTTTGTGAATCGTCGTTCAGGGATAATCGCTGCCATTTTCCAAGTCGTTTTTGCATTATTTATCTTTTATAATTCTATTGGTACAAACTCGTTGACGGTTATTCTGATTATGTACTTATTCTCAGGATTTCTAGCAACAGTTGTTAAACGGAAACGGATGAGTGAGCAAGTTTTCCCAGCTTTAATGTGGGTAGTGGTCTTTCCTGTTTTCATGGCGGTTGTCTTAATGATTTATCAAGGGATGAGTTTAACAGATGGTAAAACGTGGACAGCTTTAATTTGTGCAAGTGCAGGAACGGTACTTTCATTTTTAGCAACAATGGGCTTGCATCCATATATCGAATTATTAGTGACCGATGATAGTATGATTGTCTTAAATGAATTAAGTAATCCGAACCATCCGTTGTTAAAACAACTGTTAGAAGAAGCGCCAGGTACCTATCATCATAGCATGATGGTGGCTAGTTTGAGTGCTAACGCTGTTGCTGAGATTGGCGGGCGGTCGCTATTAACACGAGTTGCTTGTTATTACCATGACATTGGCAAAATTAAACACGCCAATTTCTTTGTGGAAAACTTACCTGCTGGTGCAGAAAATCCACATAACTTTTTATTACCAGAAGATAGTAAACAAATTATTTTTGGCCACGTAATTGATGGCGCCAAAATTTTAGAAGAGTACAATATGCCGCAAATGGTGATTGACATTTGTCGTCAACATCATGGCACAACATTGATGAAATTTTTCTATGTGAAAGCAAAAGAACGCAATCCTGAAATTAAAGAATCCGACTTCCGTTATCCTGGACCACGTCCACAAACACGAGAAGCAGGGATTGTGAGTATTGCTGATACTTGTGAGGCTGCTGTGCGGGCGATGGATCATCCGACCAACGAAAAAATTCAAGCCTTTGTGCATAATGTGATTCAAGACAGAATTTCAGATGGCCAATTAGATGAATGCGGGTTAACGATGAAAGAGATTCGCATCATTGAAAAATCATTAATTAATGGATTATGCAGTACCTTCCATTCACGGATTAAGTATCCAAAAATGAAAGCTGAAGCAGAAGAAATGAAAGATGAACAAGAAAAGAGAGATGACTAATGGATATTACTTTCATTGATGAAACCGAGAAAGTACCAACAGAAGAAATCAAAGAAATCGAAAACTTGCTGCAATTTGCAGCGGGTTTTCTAGAAATTGCCGAAGATACGGAGATGTCGGTGACTTTTACAGATAACGCAGGTATCCAAGTGATTAATCGTGACTATCGGGGCAAAGATATGCCTACAGATGTCATCAGTTTTGCTTTAGAGGATGAAGGGGAAGACGAATTGCCAATTATTTTTGATGATGAAGAGTTGGCAGAGCTACCACGGAATCTAGGTGATTTAATTATTTCAACAGAGCGAGCAGCAGAACAAGCAGTTGAATATGGGCACACATTGGAACGAGAAATGGGCTTTTTGGCAGTACATGGCTTTTTACATTTGAATGGGTACGATCATATGGAACCTGAAGATGAAAAAGAAATGTTTGGTTTACAGAAAGAGATTTTAGATGCGTATGGCCTTAAAAGATGAGCAAACAGGAAAAAATAAACATTTTATTAATTCATTAGAATTTGCCTGGCAAGGAATCAAAACAGTTTTTCGAGAAGAACGTAATATGCGTAAACATGTGGCGTTTGGCGTCACGGCCATTGTGTTTGGTTTCTTGTTTTCCTTAACACTTGCTGAATGGCTGTGGTTGTTATTGGCCGTTTTTCTTGTCTGGTTGGCAGAAATTATCAACACAATTTTTGAAAATGTCGTAGATATGTTTACGGATTTTCACTTTCATCCAATCGGAAAAAAAGTCAAAGACATGGCCGCAGGAGCTGTTTTATTAACAGCCGGTTTCGCAGTGCTAGTAGGACTAATTCTATTTGTACCAAAAATTTTACAAATCATTCAAATGTGGAAATAAGAGGAGAAATACAATGACAACTGAACATAAATCTGGTTTCGTAGCCATTGTCGGCAGACCAAATGTTGGAAAATCAACATTGTTAAATCGAATTGTCGGCCAAAAAATTGCAATTATGAGTGACAAAGCACAAACAACTCGTAATAAGATTCAAGGAATTTATACAATTCCTGAAGCACAAATTGTTTTTATCGATACTCCAGGGATTCACAAACCTAAACACCGCTTAGGCGATTTCATGGTGGAAAGTGCCTACAATGCGATGCGTGAAGTAGATGCTACTTTATTTATGGTAAGTGCTGATCAAAAACGCGGGAAAGGTGACGACTTTATTATTGAACGATTGAAAAATAATAATAGTCCAGTCTACTTGATTATTAATAAAATTGACAAAGTCCATCCAGATGATTTATTGAGTATTATTGAAGACTATTCGAAACAAATGGACTTTAAAGAAATTATTCCCATTTCTGCCACTGAAGGAAACAATTTTGAGCATTTAATGGATGTTCTCGTTGAGCAAATGCCAGAAGGACCACAGTATTTCCCTGATGACCAAATTACGGATCATCCAGAATATTTTATCGTTTCTGAATTAATTCGTGAAAAGGTGTTACTTTTAACAAGAGATGAGATTCCTCATTCTGTCGCTGTCGTTGTGGACTCAATGAAACGAGATGAAAACGATAAAGTCCATGTTCAAGCAACCATTATTGTGGAACGGGACAGTCAAAAAGGCATCATCATTGGCAAAGGCGGAAAAATGCTGAAACAAATTGGTACCAAGGCGCGTCAAGATATCGAATATTTATTAGATGACAAAGTGTATTTGGAGCTTTGGGTAAAAGTCCAAAAAGACTGGCGTGACAAAAAAATCTATTTACAAGATTTTGGTTATCGCAAAGAAGAATATTAAGAAAGTAGTGTTTGGGAAGCGAGTGTATAAACGAACTTTCCAAACACTACACTAATTTACATAAGAAATGGAAGTGAATTGAATGGCATTAGGGGAGACCAAAGGCATTATTTTATTTACGAAGGATTTTAAAGAGAAGGATAAACTCGTCAAAATTTTTACAGAATCCTATGGAAAATTGATGTTTTTTGTGAAAGGTGCGCATCGAAAAAATAATCCTCTTTTGCCAGCGATTCTGCCATTTACAGAAGCCGTCTACATCGGAAACTTTAGAGAAGAAGGCTTATCTTTTCTCAATAGCAGCAAAGAAGTTCAACCTTTTCGAAACATTCAACAAGACATATTTATTAACGCATACGGAACATATATTTTAAACTTAGTCGATGCAGCAATTGAAGATCAGCACTATGACCCTAATTTATTTCAATTTACCCACATGGCATTATCCGCTTTAAATGAGCAAAAAGATCCGGAAATCATTACAAATATTTTTGAAATTCAATTGTTGGAACGGTTTGGTGTACGACCAGAATGGCATCATTGTGTGGCTTGTGGCGAAACACAAGGGAAATTTGATTATTCCTCAAAATATAGCGGTGTGCTTTGTGAAAAACATTGGCATTTAGATGAACAGCGCTACCATGCAGATCCTAGAGCAATTCATTTTATTCGCTTATTTTCGCAAGTCTCCTATGAAAAAGTCCAAAACATTCAAGTAAAAGAAGAAACTAAGAAAAGTATTCGAGAAACGATTGATATGTTATACGATGAATATGTCGGGTTGCACTTAAAAAGCAAAAAATTTATTGATCAAATGAAAACGTGGGAAAATACGTTAAAAATTCCACCACGAAAGAAGGAAGAAAAAGAAACATAAACAAGCAGACGTTTTTCTAAAAAAAAATTTGACAACTTCCCTCAGACACCGTATTATGATAGAGAAGTTAAATACGTACGAAGAAAAAGAGAAGTAAAAAGAACCCTCTGTTAAGCGAATCTGGGAGAGTGGGAGCCAGAAACACGGAACTTTTGAAAGGCACTTTGGAGTACGACAAACGAAGCTGCCGATGAACACATCGGAAGTAGGGTGGAACCGCGATAATTATTCGTCCCTATGTCTATTAATAGGCATGGGGACTTTTTGCATGTTCCTCACTGCGACTGACACAAAGTGTCAGAGCAGATGTGGAACAGCACAAGGTGACTGAAAGGAACGTTGTAACCTCTGTGTTAAAACAAACTGCTTAGCCAAAAACATGGAGCAGATGATGAACAGCACAAGGTGACCAAAGGGAACGTTGTAACCGAATAAAAAAAGCAAACAGTTAACACCAAAAGAAAAAATAGTAACGTTTATTCAAAAAAGCTCAATTGGCGCAAAGGCGACAGAGTAGATGATGAACAGCATAAAAATTATCCCATTCTACAAAATTGGTTCTCTGCAGCCCTTTTTAAATTTACATTCCCGAAGCAAAGCCAATCCCTATGTCTATAAAAAATATTCCAAGGAGGAAAACAATGAAAAACAAGTTAACCGTACAAGAAATGATTTTAACCTTGCAAAAATTTTGGTCATCTAATGGCTGTATGTTAATGCAAGCCTATGATACAGAAAAGGGAGCCGGCACCATGAGTCCTTACACGTTTTTACGTGCCATTGGACCTGAACCATGGAATGCTGCCTACGTAGAACCTTCTCGTCGTCCAGCTGATGGACGCTATGGCGAAAATCCGAACCGTCTATACCAACATCATCAATTCCAAGTTGTAATGAAGCCTTCTCCTGAAAATATCCAAGAACTTTATCTAGAAAGTTTGAAATTATTAGGAATTGATCCATTAGAACATGACATTCGTTTTGTAGAAGATAACTGGGAAAATCCTTCAATGGGCTGTGCTGGTTTAGGTTGGGAAGTTTGGTTAGATGGCATGGAAATTACCCAATTTACGTATTTCCAACAAGTTGGCGGCTTACAATGTCATCCTGTCACTTCTGAAATTACTTACGGGTTAGAACGCTTAGCATCATATATCCAAGAAGTCGAAAGTGTCTATGATTTAGAATGGACACAAGGCGTTAAATATGGTGAAATTTTTGTGCAACCTGAATATGAACATTCAAAATATTCCTTTGAAATTAGTAATCAAGAAATGCTTTTAGAAAACTTTGACAAATTTGAAAAAGAAGCTAAACGCTGTATTGAAGAAAGCTTAGTTCATCCAGCCTATGATTATATTTTAAAATGTAGCCATACATTCAATTTATTAGATGCTCGCGGCGCTGTCTCTGTAACAGAACGTGCAGGATATTTAGCCCGCATTCGGAATATGGCTCGTTCCGTAGCGAAAATTTTTGTGGCTGAACGTGAAAAATTAGGGTTCCCATTATTAAATAAAGATCAAAGTGTATCCAAGGAGGCAGAATAACATGGCAAAAGATTTATTATTAGAAATTGGCTTAGAAGAAATGCCCGCACATGTTGTCACACCAAGCCGTATCCAACTTGAAGAAAAAGTAATCAAATTTTTAGATGAACATCATTTAGACTATGAAACAGTGCAATCCTTTGCCACACCTCGTCGTTTAGCCGTGAAAGTAACTGCGATTCCTGAAAAACAAGCGGATGTTGAAGAAGAAGTAAAAGGTCCAGCGAAAAAAATTGCTTTAGATGCTGAAGGAAATTGGTCAAAAGCTGCACAAGGTTTTGTACGCGGCCAAGGAGTTACAACTGAGGACATTGTTTTCAAAGAATTAAATGGTGTCGAATATGTCTATGTGACGAAGTTTACCAAAGGCCAAAGTGCCAAAGAGGTATTAACAAAATTAAATGACGTGATTACAAGTCTAACTTTCCCGGTAACAATGCACTGGGCAAACTATGATTTCGAATATATTCGTCCAATTCATTGGATTGTGGCACTACTTGATGATGAAGTAATTCCTTTCAAAGTGTTAGACGTGACGACAGGGCAAACTTCTCGTGGCCACCGTTTCTTGGGAGACGATGTGACGTTCCAACATGCTAATGAATATGAAGCAAAATTAAAAGAACAATTTGTAGTGGTTCAACCGAATGAACGGAAACAAATGATTGTTGATCAAGCGAACGCACTCGCTGCAGAAAAAAATTGGCAGTTAGCTTTAGATGAAGAGTTATTGGAAGAAGTTACGAATTTAGTGGAATATCCAACTGCATTTGTAGGCAGTTTTGATGAAAAATATTTATCTGTTCCAGATGAAGTATTAGTGACTTCTATGAAAGAACACCAACGTTACTTTGAAGTTCGTAACGACCAAGGCTTATTAATGCCGCATTTTATCGCTGTTCGCAATGGGGATAATGTTCACCTTGAAAACGTGATTAAAGGAAATGAAAAAGTGTTAATTGCTCGTTTAGAAGATGCAGAATTCTTTTACAATGAAGATAAAAAATTAACGATTGAAGCATGTGTTGAAAAACTAAAAAATGTGACTTTCCATGAAAAGATTGGTTCAATTTATGAAAAAATGCAACGGGTTGCTTTAATTGCACAAATTATTGGTCGAAAAGTTGGCTTATCTGAGGAGGAATTGGAAGATTTAAAACGTGCCTCTGAAATTTATAAATTTGACTTAGTAACAAATATGGTTGGTGAATTCCCAGAATTACAAGGAATTATGGGAGAAAAATATGCCTTATTACAAGGCGAAAAACCAGCCGTAGCAACGGCGATTCGAGAACATTATCTACCAACTTCCAGTGAAGGTGAATTGCCAGAAACAGCAATCGGGGCTGTTTTAGCCTTAGCCGATAAGCTTGACAGCGTCTTTTCATTCTTCTCAGTTGGTATGATTCCAACAGGTTCTAACGATCCTTATGCACTTCGTCGTCAAACCTATGGCGTTATCCGAATTATTGAAGATAAAGGCTGGACCTTCCCATTAGTCCAATTACAAACAGAAGTTGATGAAGCAGTGAATCAAGATGTTGAGAAATATGGCGTTTTACTAAACGAAGGACAAGCAGAAGTCGTTGAATTTGTGAAAGCTCGCTTACGTCAATTATTAATGACGAAAAATGTTCGCCATGACATTATCGATGCAGTGGTGTCTGCTGAGCAAGCCGATTTATCGAAATTATTTGCTTCAGCGAATATTTTAAAAAGCCGTTTTGAAGATCAAGATTTTAAACCATCAATGGAAGCCTTAACGCGTGTTATTAATTTAGCGAAAAAAGGTCAAGAACTTTTAGGTGATACTGAAGAAGGGATTGATCCAAGTCTGTTTGAAAATAAGGCAGAAAAAGAACTGTATCAAGCGGTTAACGATTTATCTGAAGCTTTTGCGACACGCACGATTGCAGAAAACTATGAAGCACTAGTAAACCTTCGTCCGTTAATTGATGCGTACTTCAATGAAACGATGGTTATGGTTGAGGATGAAAAAGTCAAACAAAACCGATTAAAACAATTAATGCAAATTGCTAAAATGGCGTTATCAATTGCTAGCTTAGACTTATTAATTGTAAAATAAAAAGCGCTGTTTTTCGACCGCTAAGGAGGAACCGACAGCATGCTAGAAACAACGTTTGAACAAATTTTAACACAATTATCAAAGCCAGCTGTTCGTGCGCTAACGAATGAAAAAATCGACAGTGTGGATGAACTCTACGCACGAGGCCGAAAAGCGTTACTTTCGTTGCATGGCTTTGGTCCAAAGTCTATTCGAACTATTGAAGAGATGACTGGGAAAGAATTGAAGTAAAAAAAGGATCGCCGTTTAGAGGCGATCCTTTTTTTATTTACGTTTTTGTTTTCCAGCATTGCGACCTTTATTGCCGTTTGCTTTTGGTTGGTTCGTTTTTTGCGTTGCTTTGTTTGTTTCTTTTGGTGTCACATCCTTAATAGGAGTAACCACTTGTTTTGGTGGGTTATTTTTCAATTCTTCTTGTACTTGTTTTTTAATTCTTGGACGTAAGAGGATATTTGTGATGGCAGATTGAATACATGTGAAAATACCACCAACTACCCAGTAAAGCGCTACGCCTGCAGGTGAGCTAAAGGACATGAAAACAATCATTAATGGTGAAACAATCAGCATTGATTTCATTGTTTTCTTTTGTTCTTCAGGAATACCAATCATTGAAATATAACCTTGAGCTAAATAGGCTAAACCAGCTAATGCCACTAAAATCATATTTGGTTGCCCTAAATTCATTCCTAAGAAGCTTGCCGTGGCAATACCTTTTGTATAACGAGCAGCAAAGAACAGAGAAGAGAAAATAGGCATTTGAATTAATAAAGGCAAACAACCAATTCCGCCAACCATACTCACATTGTTTTCTTTATAAATCTTTTGTAGTTCTGCTTGTGCGGCCATTTGTTCTTCACGCGTACTTGCTTGTTTCATTTTTGCTTGTGCAACATCCACTTGGGGTTTGATTGCTTGCATTTTTTCCGTTTGGATAAAGCTTTTTTTCGATTGATGTAAGCCTAACGGTAAAATAATGATCCGTACAATAATGGTGATAAAAATAATCGCCCAACCATAGTTCCAATTAAAGTTATCGACAAGATAAGTAATTGCATTACTCATCGGTAAAACAAGGAAGTTATAGACAAAACCTTCACCAGTTGGTTGTCCATCTGCTCCTGTTTTCACACAGCCTGATAAAAACATTACTAAAAATAGTAAGCCAGAGCCGTAAAGCCATCGGTTTAATTTACGCATGTAATTCGGTCCTTTTCTAAAAAATTTTTACATGGTTAACTATACTTGAAACAGCGCTCTTTTTCAATCAAAATCGAAAAGAAGCTCTTACAAAAATCAATAAAAAGCAGGAACTACTTGCTGTTCAAGGCTTCTTCCCAAAGAAATCAATCGTTAGAAAGTAAGTTTATTGAATCACTTTAAATTGTTCCGTTTCTTCTAACAAAGGGTCTTCTTGAATATCAACATACGTTACACGTCCCGCTGGACTGGGGGAATCTTTGATTTTTTTGATAAATGTTTCCATTATGTCTTCAGGTGCAATTGCTGTGATTGAAACGGACCCGTCGTCTTCGTTCTTCACCGAACCAGTGACACCTAATTGATCTGCCACCATTTTGGTCATGTAGCGGAAGCCAACACCTTGGACACGCCCTTGTACATTCATTCTTAGTTTTTCCATGAGAGACACTTCCTTTGCTTTTTTCTTTATGATAGCGATTTTTCTTGGTTCTAGCAAGTATCCAAGCAAGCTAGAAGCATGCTATAATACAAAGGCGAGGTGACTTATGAAAGAAATTATATCAACGAAAAATAACCAATTAAAAGAATGGAAAAAATTACACAAAAAGAAGTACCGAGAAGAACTGAACCAATATATAATAGAAGGATTTCATTTAGTTGAAGAAGCCGTGAAGGCCAACGCCGATGTTCAGTGGATTTTGTTTAACCAAAGAGGTCAACAAGAATGGAGAACTTGGTTAGCTGAACAAGAAACAGAAAAATTAATTTTTGTAAGTGATGAGGTTTTAAATAGCTTGTCGGAGCTGCCAACTTCACAAGGAATTTTGGCAATTGTCACCTTGGAAACGCAACAAGAGCAGTCGCTTTCTTTTAAAGGTGGTTGGTTACTTTTAGATAATATCCAAGACCCTGGTAATGTTGGTACGATGATTCGCACAGCTGATGCAGCAGGTTTAGCAGGTGTGATTTTAGGTAAGGGCACAGCAGATATTTACAATACAAAAGTGTTGCGCTCAATGCAGGGAAGTCACTATCATTTGCCGGTTCTCCAACGAGAATTGACCGAAGTGGTTCAGGCATTCAAGAAGCAAGGTCTACCAGTTTTCGGTACAGAACTAAATGAAGCTGCGATTGCTTATTATGAACAAGAGGCAGTGGAAAATTATGCGTTGATTTTAGGCAATGAAGGTAGCGGGGTTTCGCCAGAATTGTTAGCAGAAACCACGAAAAATCTTTATATTCCAATGAAAGGTCAAGCAGAATCATTGAATGTCGCTATCGCAGCGGGCGTGTTAATGTTTTATTTTGAAAATGATCAATAACAGAAACGAGTGTCAAAAAATGCTGACTATCAAAAAGACAACCCAGTTAACAGAAAAAGAATTAGAAACCATTATGGCTATTTGGCTGCAAACGAATCTAGAAGCTCATCCATTTGTCGCACCAACTTATTGGCAAGAAAATAAGGCATTTGTCCGCGCTGCGTTGCCAAAAGCAACACTGATCTTAGCGGAAGAAGAGGGTCAGATAATTGGGTTTTTAGGCTTAATGGATAACTATATCGCAGGAATTTTTATAAAAAAAGCGTTTCAAGGGAAGGGCATCGGTCAGAAATTACTGCAAGTAGCAAAAGAAGAACAGGACATCTTATCTTTGGCTGTTTACAGGAAAAATCAAGCAGCTTATGCCTTTTATCAAAAACAAGGCTTTGTCCAACAAAAGCGAACCATCGATGAAACAGGAAACGAAGAATGTCATCTTGTTTGGCAAGCGCAGTAGGAGCGACATTTCTAGTTTTAAGGCTTGCTATTTTTCTGAAAATATCTTATACTGTTAAAGGTGTGATTTTCACACACGAAATCCACATTCTTTTCCATCTGCGAAGTGGTGCTACTACGGTAGTTCTTCAAGGAGTTGACGAAAAGAAGAGGAAAATAAAAACCAAACTGGAGGAAACACAACATGGCAGTAATTTCTATGAAACAATTACTAGAAGCCGGCGTACACTTTGGTCACCAAACTCGTCGCTGGAACCCAAAAATGAAGAAATATATCTTCACAGAAAGAAACGGTATCTACATCATTGACTTACAAAAAACAGTGAAATTAGTAGATGCAGCTTACGATTACATGAAAAACGTTGCAGAAGAAGGCGGCGTTGCTTTATTCGTAGGAACTAAAAAACAAGCACAAGAAGCAATCAAAGATGAAGCAATCCGCGCTGGTCAATACTATGTAAATCATCGTTGGTTAGGTGGTACGTTAACTAACTGGGATACAATCCAAAAACGTATTGCTCGCTTGAAAAAAATCAATGCAATGGAAGAAGACGGCACTTTCGAAGTTTTACCTAAGAAAGAAGTTGCTGGCTTAAACAAAGAACGTGAACGTTTAGAAAAATTCTTAGGTGGTATCGCTGATATGCCAAGAATTCCAGATGTAATGTACATCGTTGACCCACGTAAAGAACGCATTGCTGTTCAAGAAGCACACAAATTAAACATTCCAATCGTTGCAATGGTTGATACAAACTGTGATCCTGATGAGATCGATGTTGTAATCCCTTCAAATGATGATGCAATCCGCGCCGTGAAATTAATCACTGCTAAAATGGCTGACGCTTTCATCGAAGGTAACCAAGGGGAAGACCAAGCAACTGAAGAGTTATTCGTTGAAGAAACACCAGAAGCAACTTCAATCGAAGAAATCGTTGATGTTGTTGAAGGAAACAACGAATCAGCTGAATAATAATGATTACGGAGCTGTCTCAAAGGCTAGGCGACAAAAAGCCTGATTCTCCTTTGAGATAGCTTTTTTAAAAAGAATTGATAATATCCGAGGAGGACACAAATAATGGCAGACGTTACAGCTAAAATGGTAAAAGAATTACGCGATATGACTGGCGTTGGAATGATGGACGCTAAAAAAGCATTAGTAAAAGTAGAAGGCGACATGGAAAAAGCCGTAGACTTTTTACGTGAAAATGGTATGGCTAAAGCAGCGAAGAAAAATGACCGCATTGCGGCTGAAGGTTTAGCAAACGTAGCAACTGTAGGTAACGTTGCAGCAATCGTTGAAGTAAACTCAGAAACTGACTTCGTTTCTAAAAACGAAATGTTCCAAGATTTAGTTAAAGATATTGCGACTAAAGTTGCTGAAAACAAACCAGCTACGATGGAAGAAGCAATGGCTATTAAAACTGAAAAAGGCACAATCGAATCTGATTTAATCGAAGCAACAACTGTTATCGGTGAAAAAATCAGCTTCCGTCGTTTTGAAGTTGTCGAAAAAGCTGACAATGCTGCATTTGGCGCTTACTTACACATGGGTGGCCGTATTGCTGTATTAACAGTTATCGATGGCACAACTGACGAAGAAGTAGCGAAAGATGTTGCTATGCACATCGCGGCAATCAACCCTCGCTATGTCAATGAATCTCAAATTCCTCAAGAAGAATTAGAACACGAAAAAGCTGTGTTAACTGAACAAGCATTAAACGAAGGTAAACCAGCAAATATCGTTGAAAAAATGGTTGTTGGTCGTCTACAAAAATTCAAAGCAGAAATCGCTTTGGTTGACCAACCATTTGTTAAAGATCCAGATATGACTGTCGAAAAATTTGTTGCTTCTAAAGGCGGCGAAGTGAAATCATTCGTACGTTTTGAAGTTGGCGAAGGTATCGAAAAACGTGAAGATAACTTTGCGGATGAAGTAATGAGCCAAATGAAAAACTAAGAGCATCAAACGCTCGGTTGAAAAGCCGTGAATCATAAGTATCTAAACAGACAGCGATCCCCAAAGGAAGCTGCATAAATTGATTACTGCTTGATTCAAGGCAGTCTTTCAGCCATTTGGGAACGCATAACTTTGATATGCGCTCCCTTTTTTTAGGCAAAACCAGTGGATCGCACTGCTTGGTCTAAAAAATCATTTTGGTGAAAAGTCATCTAAATGAGGAATTGAATGATTTTTAGAGAATCTTGGAGGGAATTATGATGGTTAAACCTAAGTATCAACGTGTCGTATTAAAGTTAAGTGGAGAAGCGCTAGCCGGAGAAGACGGTTTTGGCATTAAACCACCAGTCATTAAAGAAATCGTCCAAGAAATTAAAGAGGTCCATGAATTAGGTATCGAAATGGCCATCGTGGTTGGCGGCGGAAACATCTGGCGTGGACAAATTGGTGCTCAAATGGGCATGGAACGTGCACAAGCTGATTATATGGGCATGTTAGCTACTGTGATGAATGCCTTAGCATTGCAAGATACATTAGAAAATCTTGGTGTGCCTACACGTGTTCAAACATCAATTGAAATGCGTCAAATTGCAGAACCATACATTCGTCGTCGTGCAGAACGTCATTTAGAAAAAGGCCGCGTTGTTATTTTTGCCGGAGGAACAGGAAATCCTTACTTCTCGACAGATACAACGGCTGCTTTACGAGCTGCAGAAGTAGATGCGGACGTCATCTTAATGGCGAAGAACAATGTTGATGGTGTTTATTCTGCGGATCCACGTGTGGATGAAACAGCGACAAAATTTGAAGAACTAACACATTTAGATGTTATTTCTAAAGGGCTGCAAGTAATGGATTCAACAGCAAGCTCATTAAGTATGGATAACGATATTCCTTTAGTTGTCTTTAACCTAAATGAAGCAGGAAATATCCGTCGTGCCATCCTTGGTGAAAATATCGGAACAACTGTAAGGGGGAAATAAAGAATGTCTAAAGAAGTTTTAGCAACAGCCAAAGAAAAAATGACAAAAGCGGAAGAAAGCTTACGCCGTGAATTAGGTCAAATTCGTGCTGGTCGTGCGAACGCAAGTCTATTAGACCGTATTCAAGTAGAATATTATGGTGCACCAACACCAGTTAACCAATTAGCAAGTATCAATATCCCAGAAGCTCGTGTATTAATGATTACACCGTTTGACAAAAATTCTATCGCTGACATTGAAAAAGCTATTCAAATGAGTGATATCGGCATTAGCCCAACCAATGATGGAAATGTCATCCGTTTAGTGATTCCACAATTAACGGAAGAACGTCGGAAAGAATTAGCCAAAGACGTGAAAAAAGAAGCGGAAAACTCAAAAATTGCTGTCCGTAACGTTCGTCGTGATGCAATGGATGAATTAAAAAAAGCTCAAAAAAATGGCGACATCACTGAAGATGAATTACGTTCATTTGAAAAAGATGTTCAAAAATTAACAGATGATAGCATCAAAAATATCGATGCAATTACTGCTGAAAAAGAACAAGAACTTTTAGAAGTATAAAACCAATCACTAATAAAAATTATTGAATCCAGAGAAGCAAATGCTCTGGATTTTTTTGTATAGATGAGGAAGGCGTATCTCAAAGCCCTCTTTGCAAAAGTCATTCTAAAGTAATTATTTAAGAAAACGCTTTCTTTAATAAATTTTTTTATTCTACCAGAATTTTTTTCTTTGTGTAGAGAGGATCACTTAAAAATATAGAGAAACTTTGAAATATCAGCCTTTTAAAATTTTCCTTCACAAATTGAATCCTAAAATTTGATGATAAGAGTTGTTATTTTTAGCAATTGTAATTTGCGATTCATTCTCAATTAGGCTAAAATGAGTGAGAACGGAAAAACGATTAAAACAAGTTGGAGGGAATTGTACATGTCTGTGTTAGAAATCAAAAATTTACACGTATCAATTGAAGATAAAAAGATTCTAAAAGGGGTCGATTTAACAATTAATACTGGAGAAATCCATGCAATTATGGGACCTAATGGAACTGGTAAATCTACTTTATCAGCAGCAATTATGGGAAATCCTAACTATGAAGTCACAGAAGGAGAAATTCTATTTGACGGCGTCAACGTTTTAGATTTAGAAGTAGACGAACGCGCTCGCCTAGGCTTATTCTTAGCAATGCAATACCCAAGTGAAATTCCAGGGATTACCAATGCTGAATTCATGCGTGCAGCAATCAATGCAAAACGTGACGAAGACAACAAAATGTCAGTCATGCAGTTCTTAAAAAAATTAGATAGCAAAATGGAATTATTAAATATGCCTGAAGAAATGGCTGAGCGTTACTTAAACGAAGGTTTTTCTGGCGGCGAGAAAAAACGAAATGAAATTTTACAATTATTGATGTTAGAGCCTACGTTTGCCATTTTAGATGAAATTGATTCAGGCTTAGATATCGATGCGTTAAAAGTAGTTTCTAAAGGGGTTAATGAAATGCGCGGCGAGAACTTTGGTGCGTTAATTATTACCCATTATCAACGCTTATTGAACTATATCACGCCAGATGTTGTTCATATCATGATGGAAGGCCGCGTTGTGAAAACCGGTGGGGCTGATTTGGCAAAACGTTTAGAAACAGAAGGCTATGCTGGTATCAGCCAAGAATTAGGTATTGATTACAAAGAAGAAGCGTAAGGAGGACAAGATAAATGAAAAAAGTAAATCTAATGGATTATCTTGACGAAGTCACCGCTTTTTCACTAGAACATGAAGAACCAGCTTGGATGACTGAATTGCGAACAACGGCTTTAAGAAACGCTGACGAAAGTGAGTTACCACATATTGATCGTGTGAAATTTCATCGTTGGCCTTTATTAAATGTTAACATGGAAAGTTATGTGCCTTCTGAAGGAAATGTCGCAAGTTTTGATCAAATGAAAGACAATCCTTTAATTGTTCAACAAGGATCTTTTCATGCTTTTGAGCAATTGCCAGCCTCATTAGCGGAACAAGGGGTAATTTTTACAGACATTTTTACTGCTTTACAAGAGCACCCAGAATTAGTTAAAGAATACTATATGACTAAAGCCGTATTACCAGAAGAAGATAAGCTGACAGCAGCTCATGCAGCTTTCATGAATAGTGGCGTTTTCTTATACGTTCCTAAAAACGTAGTGATTGAAGAGCCCATTGAATCTTTGTTTATTCAGGATTCAGATAGCAACCAACCTTTCTTTAAACATGTTTTAATCGTTGCAGATAATCATAGTGAATTCAGTTATTTAGAACGTTTTCAATCCACTGGTCATCATGCAGAGAAAGCTTCTGGAAATATCGTTGTGGAAGTGATTGCGAAAGATGGCGCAAAAGTTAAATACTCAGCTGTGGATCAATTAGGGCAAACTGTAACGACTTATATGAATCGTCGTGGCTATATTATGCGGGATGCTTCTGTTGATTGGGCTCTAGGCGTCATGAATGATGGCGATGTTGTTGCTGATTTTGATTCTGATTTAGTTGGCGAAGGCGCTCATTCAGAAGTTAAAGTCGTTGCAATTAGTGCAGGTAAACAAACACAAGGCATCGACACACGAGTGACAAACAAAGCGCCACATTCGATTGGTCATATTTTACAACATGGAGTTATTCGTGAACGTGGTACTTTAACGTTTAACGGAATTGGCCACATTTTAAAAGGAGCAAAAGGAGCCGACGCACAGCAAGAAAGTCGTGTTTTAATGCTGTCTGATAAAGCTCGTGGTGATGCCAATCCAATTCTTTTAATTGATGAAAATGAAGTGACTGCCGGACACGCAGCCAGCGTTGGTCGAGTAGATCCAGAAGAAATGTATTATTTAATGAGCCGCGGCTTGCGTAAAGAAGAAGCGGAACGTTTGGTGATTCGTGGCTTCCTAGGTTCTGTCATTACAGCAATTCCAGTTAAAGAAGTACAAAATGAATTTGTAGAAGTAATCGAAGGGAAGTTAAACGCATGATGGATGCAGCAACCATTCGTCAATCGTTTCCTATTTTATTTCAAGAAGTTAATGATGAACCGCTAGTTTATTTAGACAATGCTGCAACAACCCAAAAACCAACGGCAGTGTTAGATATTTTACGACATTATTATGAAACCGATAATGCCAATGTTCATCGTGGGGTGCACACGTTAGCCGAACGAGCAACGAAGGACTATGAAGCCTCCCGCGAAAAGGTTCGCCAATTTATCCATGCCAAAGAAACAGCGGAAGTTTTATTTACACGAGGAACAACAACCAGTTTGAATTGGATTGCCAAAAGTTATGGTGACTTGGCAGTTACAGCCGGGGATGAAATCGTCATATCTTACATGGAACATCATTCAAACATTATTCCCTGGCAACAATTAGCCCAACGTACAGGAGCCATTTTGAAGTATATAGACATCACTGAAGACGGCTTTTTAGACATGGCAAGTGCACGTCAACAAATTACAGAAAAAACGAAAATTGTTTCGATTGCTCATGTTTCAAATGTGTTAGGGGTCATTAATCCAATCGAAGAATTAACACAATTAGCTCATCAAAATGGCGCTGTGATGGTGGTAGACGGCGCGCAAGCAGTTCCTCATATGCCTGTGGACGTTCAAGCCATCGATGCTGATTTTTATGCATTTAGTGGTCACAAAATGTGTGGACCAACTGGAATTGGTGTCCTTTATGGCAAACGTCATTTATTGGAACAAATGGAACCTGTGGAATTTGGTGGCGAAATGATTGACTTTGTTCATCTTCAAGAAAGTACTTGGAAAGAGCTTCCTTGGAAATTTGAAGCTGGCACACCTAATATTGCTGGGGCAATTGCCTTAGGTGCCGCTATTGATTATTTAACAGAAATTGGTTTGGAGGCCATTCATCAACATGAAGCAGCCCTTGTTCACTATGTTTTGCCGAAGTTGCAAGCTATCGAGGGCTTGACGATTTATGGTCCACAGGATCCAAAAGACCACACAGGTGTGATTGCTTTTAATATTGACGGTTTACATCCACATGATGTGGCTACGGCGTTAGATATGGAAGGGGTCGCTGTCAGAGCGGGTCACCATTGCGCGCAACCGCTATTAAACTATTTGAGCGTGCCAGCAACCGCACGGGCAAGTTTTTATTTATACAATACCAAAGAAGACGCAGATCGCTTAGTTGAAGCGATTAAAGCGACAAAGGAGTTTTTCCAGCATGGCACTTTCTAAATTAGATAACTTATATCGCCAAGTCATTTTGGACCATTCTAGCCACCCACATCACCACGGAACGCTAGATGCGTCTAGCCAAACAATTGAACTGAATAATCCTACTTGTGGAGATGTGATTGAACTGGATGTGGCCATTGAAGACGGTGTGATTAAAGATATCGCCTTTCAAGGAAGTGGCTGTTCTATCAGTACAGCAAGTGCTAGTATGATGACTGATGCGGTCTTAGGAAAAACAATCGCCGAAGCAACGGCCTTAGCAGAGGATTTCTCTCAACTTGTTCAAGGAAATGAAGTGGCCGAAGATGAAAAATTAGGCGATGCAGCAATGTTAAGCGGCGTAGCTAAATTTCCAGCTCGGATTAAATGTGCAACCCTGGCTTGGAAAGCCTTAGAACAGGCTGTTGCTAATAACGGCCAAGGCGAAGCCGGTCATTTACATTGTGAAAAATAAAGAAAGGGTGACGACGAATTGAGTACAGTACCTGAATTAGAAGAATATAAATTTGGCTTTCACGACGATGTGGAACCAGTCTTTA
Organism: Enterococcus sp. DIV0546; assembly: GCF_051712785.1. Classification (NCBI taxonomy): domain Bacteria; kingdom Bacillati; phylum Bacillota; class Bacilli; order Lactobacillales; family Enterococcaceae; genus Enterococcus; species Enterococcus sp. DIV0546. The sequence continues at coordinate 1,945,683 of NZ_JBIOPO010000001.1, read as the reverse complement.
GTACCGGAGACGGCCTAACCGAAGACGTCGTTCGTGAAATTTCTCGCGTGAAAGGCGAACCAGAATGGATGCTTGACTTCCGTTTAAAATCGTTAGAACAATTCAATAAAATGCCCATGCAAGAATGGGGTCCAGACCTGTCAGATATTGACTTTAGTAAAATTAAATATTACCAAAAACCGAGTGACAAACCCGCACGCGATTGGGATGATGTACCTGATAAAATCAAAGAAACCTTTGAAAAAATTGGGATTCCCGAAGCTGAGCGTGCTTATCTAGCTGGGGCTTCTGCTCAATATGAATCAGAAGTTGTTTACCACAACATGAAAGAAGAATTTGAAAAATTAGGCATCATTTTTACAGATACCGACTCTGCTTTAAAAGAATATCCTGACTTATTCAAAGAGTATTTTTCAAAACTTGTGCCACCAACAGATAATAAACTGGCCGCTTTAAACTCAGCTGTTTGGTCAGGTGGAACCTTTATTTATGTACCAAAAGGCGTTCGAGTTGATGTACCATTACAAACATATTTCCGAATCAACGCTGAAAATACCGGCCAATTTGAACGGACCTTGATTATTGTCGATGAAGGAGCCAGCGTTCACTATGTTGAAGGTTGTACGGCACCAACGTATTCAAGTAACAGCTTGCATGCGGCCATCGTAGAAATTTTTACAAGAAAAGATGCTTATTGTCGTTATACCACTATTCAAAACTGGTCAGATAACGTCTACAACCTAGTAACCAAACGTGCTAAAGCTTACGAAGGTGCCACTGTCGAATGGATTGATGGGAACCTAGGAGCTAAAACAACCATGAAATACCCAAGTGTTTACTTAGATGGCAAAGGTGCCCGTGGCACGATGTTATCGATTGCCTTTGCTGGCGCTAACCAAATCCAAGATACTGGGGCCAAAATGATTCACAATGCGCCGAATACCTCTAGCTCAATTGTTTCAAAATCAATTGCTAAAGACGGCGGCGAAGTTAACTACCGTGGCCAAGTGACTTTTGGAAAAGACAGCGCAGGCTCGATTTCCCACATCGAATGCGACACGATTATCATGGACGAAAAATCAAAATCAGATACGATTCCGTTTAACGAAATCCATAACAGCCAAGTATCCTTAGAACACGAAGCCAAAGTTTCAAAAATTTCTGAAGAACAATTATATTATTTAATGAGTCGCGGCTTATCTGAAGCCGAAGCGACAGAAATGATTGTTATGGGCTTTGTTGAACCATTTACGAAAGAATTACCGATGGAATATGCGGTTGAGTTGAATCGCTTGATTAGTTATGAGATGGAAGGGTCAGTAGGATAGTTTTTCACTCTACCAACAAACAATCCACCAAAATAACAACGGAAAGCCAGACAAGAAACACACTAATCATGCTTCTTCAAAGAAAGTACAAATAAAAAAGCGATGACTCGAGAAGAAAATCTCTATGAAGTCATCGCTTTTTCTTATATTTTAGTTAAAAAATTATTTTACTAAAGGTTGAAGTAACTTGTTCCAGAAACTAATGAGTGGGCCAGCACCAAATGCACAAATAATTGTACCAATCCCAATTGGACCACCAGCAATAAAGCCAATTAATAGGACCAACAAATCTTGTGCTTTTCGAACAGAAGCGTAAGGTTTGTTGATTTGTTGACAGATGGTTGGCGCAATCGCATCATAGGGGGATTCGCCTTGATCTGTAGCCATGTATAAGGCGCAGCCAAATGTAAAAATCAGGACTCCGACGAATAAAGAAAGTAGTTTGCCAATTGTTGAGCCTCCTAAACTATTGGCGTAAGGTTGAAGCCAAGTAGAAATCTGTTGAATCAAAATCCCTACTAAAAGCATATTTAAAATAGTTCCTAGACCAATGGCTTTTTTGTTTTTTAAATAGACATAGAATAGAATAAACGTATTGACAATAATTTGAAAAATGCCTAATTGCATACCAAACATTGAAGAAAGTCCGATATTCATAGCAGTGAAAGGATCAACTCCTAAACCTGCCACTCTTAAAGTGGATGCGCCAATCCCGATAATAACTAAACCAATTAAAATTAAAAGAACATTTTTGACTAGTTTCATGGTAAGCCTCCTGAATAGATTTTGTTGCAGACTACTTTTTAACCAGCTCCGTGTTGGAACGAAGGGTATAGAGACATCCCGCCATCTACAAAGAGTGTTGTTCCGGTTACGTATGAGGATTCATCAGAAGCTAACCAAGCGGCCGCAGCAGCTACTTGATTTGGTTTACCAATAATGCCCATAGGAACCATGCTCGTTGTTTGTTTTAACTGTTCGGGATCGGAAAATTTTTCAGCATTAATAGGTGTGTTAATCGCTCCAGGTGCAATACAGTTGGCACGAATACCATATTCCGCATATTCCAAAGCGATTGTTTTCGTGAACATTTCGGTTGCGCCTTTACTTGCCGCATAGTGGGCGAACGTTGGCCAAGGAATTCTTTGGTGAACGGAGGACATATTAATGATTGACCCTTTGATTTTTTGATCTCTAAATATTCGGAGTGCCTCTCTAGAACCCAAAAAGACACCGTTTAAATTGACATCAATGACACGTTGCCATTCTTTTAATGGCATATCAATTGTCGGAAAAGAAGCCTCCACACCGGCGTTATTTACCCAAATGTCAACATGACCAAACTCTTTTAAAGCGGTTTCAGCTAACGCTTTAATATCTTCTTCATTAGAGACATCAGCCTTCACGAATTTTACGCGGTCTGCGTGCTTGGCTTGGACATCTTCAAATTCTTTAGGCAGCTCACCGACATAGTCAGCAACAACATTCATGCCCTCTAAGATATAACGCAGAGTAATAAATAATCCTAAACCCGTAGCTGCACCAGTGACAACGGCCACTTTACCATGTAATTCTCCATACATTGATTCATTCCCCCTAAAATTACTATTAATACTTTCATGGTAGCACATGTCAATCAGCGTGTTGATAAAATACGACAAACTGTCGGAAAAGTTTATGGTCTAAAGTTAGCTACTATTGTTGAAGGTCTTTAAAAAAATACTGGTCGTAGTAATCAATTCCTCTCATTTATAGAGTTTTCTAAAAAAACACAAAATATCTAGGCGAAGTGGTCAAGTCCAATGGTTATTTATGAGTGAATATGCTAAAATAAAACTTGTCTTACATAAGGAAAGATTTGTTCACTAACAGTGGCGACTGTTCTCAGTAAACAGTTGCACTGGTTTATCGGGAAGGGAACAGAGCAAGTTTTACGAGACTTTCCCATGTAATAATAAAAAGCACTGAACGTCAGTGAATGAAGGAAGAAGGACATCTATGAAAACAATTATCACATTCATTATTGTCTTCGGTATTCTTGTCCTCGTACATGAATTTGGCCACTTTTATTTTGCAAAACGAGCGGGTATTTTAGTTCGTGAGTTTGCAATCGGAATGGGACCAAAGATTTTTGCGCATCGTGGAAAAGATGGCACCACTTATACGATTCGCTTATTGCCAATTGGTGGCTATGTGCGAATGGCTGGGATGGGCGAAGACATGACAGAAATCACACCAGGTATGCCTCTATCTGTTGAGTTAAATGCCGTGGGTAATGTGGTTAAAATTAATACAAGTAAAAAAGTACAATTACCTCATAGTATTCCGATGGAAGTCGTTGATTTTGATCTTGAAAAAGAATTATTCATCAAGGGCTATGTCAATGGAAACGAGGAAGAAGAAACCGTTTATAAAGTTGACCATGATGCAACGATTATTGAAAGTGATGGAACCGAGGTGCGGATTGCGCCACTTGACGTTCAATTTCAATCAGCGAAATTATCGCAACGCATTTTGACGAACTTTGCGGGACCCATGAATAACTTTATCTTAGGGTTTATTCTGTTTACGTTAGCGGTCTTTCTACAAGGAGGCGTCACTGATTTAAACACGAACCAAATTGGACAAGTGATTCCTAATGGCCCAGCCGCAGAAGCTGGGTTGAAAGAAAACGATAAAGTCTTATCGATTAATAATCAAAAAATCAAAAAATACGAAGATTTTACAACCATTGTGCAGAAGAACCCCGAAAAGCCGTTGACGTTCGTAGTTGAGCGTAACGGCAAAGAAGAGCAACTAACAGTGACACCAGAAAAACAAAAAGTGGAAAAACAAACGATTGGTAAAGTCGGCGTTTATCCTTATATGAAAACCGATTTACCGTCAAAATTGATGGGCGGTATTCAGGATACTTTAAATAGTACGACACAGATTTTTAAAGCACTGGGCTCACTATTCACAGGCTTTAGTTTAAACAAACTAGGTGGGCCAGTCATGATGTTTAAGTTATCGGAAGAAGCATCCAATGCTGGAGTAAGTACAGTTGTATTCTTAATGGCCATGTTGTCAATGAACTTAGGGATTATTAATTTGTTGCCGATCCCAGCTTTAGATGGCGGGAAAATTGTCTTAAACATTATTGAAGGTGTACGTGGAAAACCAATTAGTCCTGAAAAAGAAGGCATCATTACGTTAATTGGCTTTGGGTTTGTCATGGTGTTAATGGTGTTAGTTACTTGGAACGATATTCAACGCTTTTTCTTTTAAGGAGAAAGCTTAAGTAAAAAAGTGTGTAAAGAAATCAAAAATAGTTGATTTTAAAATAGAGGAGAGTTTTAATGAAACAGTCAAAAATGTTAATTCCAACGTTAAGAGAAGTACCAAATGATGCAGAAGTCTTAAGTCATCAAATTCTGTTGCGCGCAGGCTATATTCGTCAAGTCGCTGCAGGGATCTATTCTTATTTACCTTTAGCCAATCGTGTTTTAGAAAAATTAAAAACGATTATGCGAGAAGAATTTGAGAAAATTGATGCAGTTGAAATGTTAATGCCTGCGTTATTACCAGCAGAACTTTGGAAAGAATCAGGCCGTTATGAAACTTATGGACCTAACTTGTATCGCTTAAAAGATCGCAATGACCGTGACTATATCTTAGGCCCAACGCATGAAGAAACCTTCACAGAATTAATTCGTGATGAAATTAATTCTTACAAACGATTACCTTTGAATTTATACCAAATTCAAACAAAATATCGTGATGAAAAACGCCCACGTTCTGGCTTATTAAGAGGCCGTGAATTTATCATGAAAGATGGCTATTCTTTCCATGCCGATGAAGCTAGTTTAGATCAATCATACCGTGATTACGAAAAAGCTTACTCACGCATTTTTGAACGCTGTGGACTAGAATTCCGTGCCATTATTGGGGACGGTGGTGCCATGGGTGGTAAAGATTCTAAAGAATTTATGGCGATTTCTGAAATTGGGGAAGATACTATTTGTTATTCAACAGAAAGTGATTATGCTGCCAATTTAGAAATGGCAACAAGTCTTTATACGCCGAAAAAATCACATGAAACACAATTAGATTTAGAAAAAATTGCAACACCAGAAGTGGGTACAATTGCCGAAGTGGCAAACTTCTTTGAAGTTGAGCCACAACGTATTATTAAATCAGTACTATTTATTGCTGATGAAGAGCCAGTAATGGTCTTGGTTCGTGGCGATCATGATGTCAATGATGTCAAATTAAAAAACTTCTTAGGCGCTGATTTCCTAGATGAAGCAACAGAAGAAGATGCTCGCCGTGTCTTAGGAGCGGGCTTTGGTTCAATTGGTCCAGTCAATGTTTCCGAAGATGTTAAAATTTATGCAGATTTAGCTGTTCAAGATTTAGCCAACGCCATTGTTGGGGCTAACGAAGATGGCTATCATTTGACAAATGTAAATCCAGATCGTGATTTCCAACCAATTAGTTACGAAGATTTACGCTTTGTTCAAGAAGGCGATCCTTCTCCTGATGGCAATGGTGTCTTAGCCTTTACTAAAGGAATCGAGATTGGTCACATCTTTAAATTAGGAACGCGTTATAGTGATGCTATGGGCGCAACAGTTTTAGATGAAAATGGTCGTGAAAAATCAGTGATCATGGGTTGCTATGGCATCGGCGTTAGTCGTTTACTTTCAGCAATCGTTGAACAAAATGCAGACGAGCGTGGTATTAATTGGCCAACAGGGATTGCGCCATTTGATTTACACGTGGTCCAAATGAATGTGAAAGATGAGTATCAAACAAAACTATCACAAGAAGTTGAAGCAATGATGACCGAAGCGGGCTACGAAGTATTAGTTGATGACCGCAATGAGCGCGCAGGCGTAAAATTTGCTGATGCTGATTTAATTGGTTGTCCAATCCGTATCACAGTCGGTAAAAAAGCAGTCGATGGTGTGGTAGAAGTCAAAATCAAACGTACTGGTGAAATGTTGGAAGTACGCAAAGAAGAATTAGAAAGTACACTTTCTATTTTGATGAACACAACATCAGAAGTAGAATAATAATGAAAAGGGCGGACAGAATGATTAGGATAAACTGTTTCCGCCACTTATCAGCGTTTAAGCTTGAAGCAAAAATCTAAAGTGATTTTTGCTTCAAGCTCTTCTTAGCTCTTTTTAGAAAAGAAACAAGATTGTTTTTTTACAAAAAACGAGTATACTTAATAGAGAAGCGAATGCAGAGAAACCGAAAAAAGGCACTTGACAGATTTGTCTGAGGGCCTTTTTTCAATGATAGAAGGAGGTTCATTTTGTGACAGAAAAAGCACGCGATTTATTTGATAAACTGATGACGCAAATTCAGTTAGATGACACAGCGAAAGAACATCCCTTAATTCAAAATGGCCGGATTGACAAGGTCATTGTTCACCAACAAAGTCGCTTATGGGAATTTCATTTAAGTTTTGATGAATTGATGCCAGTGATGCTATATCAAACATTTATGCAACAATTGGAACTAGCTTTTCAACAAATTGCGCAGGTTTCCGTTCAAATAACCACAAATCAGACAACATTTACTGAGGAACAATTAACGGATTATTGGCAATTGGCCTTGTTAAATAGTCAATGCAATACACCGTTAGTTCAGAAAGTCTTAAAAACACAGACACCACAATTTGAAGATCGGAAAATTATCTTACCTGTTGATAATGAAGCAGTTATTCCTTATTTGAAGCAACAATATTTACCAATTATTGAGGAACTTTATTTCTCTTACGGGTTTCCTAAATTTCATATTGAACCAAAAATGGATCAACAGCAAGCTGCAGAAGTGCTGAAAAAGTTTGAAGAGCAAAAATTAGAACAAGCCGCAGCCTTTCAACAACAAGCTGCTGAATCGCTTGTTAAACATGAACAAATGAAAAAAGAAAAACAACAACAAGCGCCTGCGTTTGATGGTCCAATTCGTTTAGGGCGGAATATTCCCAATGATGAACCTATTATGCCAATGGGAAACATACTGGAAGAAGAACGTCGGATAACGATTGAAGGCTTTATTTTTGATAAAGAAGTGCGTGAATTGCGTTCCAAACGAAAAATTTTAATTTTGAAAATAACTGATTATACTTCCTCTTTCGTGGTGAAGAAATTTTCGAATGGGGAAAAAGATGAACAAGTTTTTGATGCGATTCAACCGCAAAGTTGGATTCGTGTTCGTGGTAGTGTACAAGAAGATACCTTCATGCGTGATTTAGTCATGAATGCTCAAGATTTGATGGAAGTCGCCCATGCGCCAAGAAAAGACTACGCGCCAGAAGGTGAAAAACGTGTAGAATTACACATGCATAGTAACATGAGTACAATGGATGCGACCAATAAAGTCGGTGACTTGGTGGCGCAAGCGGGGAAATGGGGGCACAAGGCCATCGCAATTACGGATCATGGCGGCGCCCAAGCGTTTCCTGATGCCCATGCTGCAGGTAAAAAAGCAGGCGTTAAAATTTTATACGGCGTGGAAGCCAATATTGTTGATGATGGTGTACCTATTGCTTACAACGAAGAACATATTGAATTAACAGATGCTACCTATGTGGTCTTTGACGTGGAAACAACGGGGCTTTCCGCTGTTTATGATACAATTATTGAATTGGCCGCTGTCAAAATGCATAAAGGAAATGTCATTGAGACTTTTGAGCAGTTTATTGATCCTGGCCATCCATTATCTCAAACGACAATTAATTTAACTGGGATTACAGATGAAATGGTGCGCGGTTCAAAATCCGAAGAAGAAGTTTTACGCATGTTTAAAGAGTTTTCAGAAGGAACTATTTTAGTGGCCCACAACGCTTCTTTTGATATGGGGTTCTTAAATACAAGTTATGGCAAACACGGAATACCTGAAGCGGCTAATCCCGTCATCGATACATTAGAATTATCCAGATTCTTGTATCCACATTTCAAAAGCCATCGTCTAAATACCTTATCGAAAAAATTTGGCGTCAACTTAGAACAACATCACCGTGCCATCTATGACTCAGAATCAACAGGTCATTTGTGCTGGATTTTCTTAAAAGAAGCGAAAGAGAATCATGATATGCATTTCCATGATGATTTGAATCGTCATATTGGCGAAGGAGACTCATACAAACGTGCTCGACCTTTCCATGCAACGATTTTAGCAACAACTCAAGCAGGATTAAAAAATCTTTTTAAATTGATTTCGATGTCCAATGTAGATTATTTTTTCCGAGTACCACGGATTCCTCGTTCGCAATTATCGAAGTTAAGAGAAGGGCTTTTAATCGGTTCCGCATGTTCAAACGGCGAAATTTTTGAAGCAATGATGCAAAAAGGTGTCGAAGAAGCAAAAAATCGTGCCAAATTCTACGATTATATTGAAGTTATGCCCAAACCAGTTTACGCGCCATTAATTGAACAAGAATTGGTGAAAAATGAAGCAGATTTGGAAGAAATTATTAGTAATCTAGTGAAAATCGGTGACGAACTTGGCAAGCTGGTTGTCGCCACTGGAAATGTTCATTATTTAAATGAAGAAGATGCCATCTATCGGAAAATTTTAGTCGGGTCTATGGGTGGCGCTAATCCGTTAAATCGCCATAGTTTACCAAAGGTTCATTTCAGAACCACCGATGAAATGTTAACGGAATTCCAATTTTTAGGACAAGACGTCGCTAAGCGAATTGTAGTAGAAAATCCCAACAAAGTCGCTGATTTATGTGAAGAAGTTATTCCAGTAAAAGACGATTTGTATACGCCAAAAATTCCTGGGTCTGAACAAGAAATCACTGATTTAAGCTACAATCGTGCGCGCGAATTGTATGGCGATCCTTTACCAGAAATTGTCGAAAAACGGTTAGAAAAGGAACTGAATTCGATTAACGGGAATGGTTTCTCGGTTATTTATTTAATTTCTCAAAAACTGGTGCATAAAAGTAATGAAGATGGCTATTTAGTTGGTTCACGGGGCTCTGTCGGTTCGAGTTTTGTTGCGACAATGACAGGGATTACTGAAGTAAATCCTTTAGCGCCACATTATTATTGTCCTGAGTGTCAATATTCTGAGTTCTATGAAGATGGTTCCTATGGTTCAGGGTTTGATATGCCTGAAAAAGCCTGTCCAAAATGTGGTGCTCGATTGTTTAAAGATGGTCACGACATTCCTTTTGAAACGTTCTTAGGGTTTCATGGCGACAAAGTTCCCGATATCGATTTGAACTTTTCTGGCGATTATCAAGCCGAAGCCCATAACTACACGAAAGTTCTTTTTGGTGAAGAATATGTCTACCGGGCAGGAACCATTGGTACAGTAGCCGACAAAACAGCGTATGGCTTTGTTAAAGGATATGAAAGAGATCATAATTTACATTTGCGTGGTGCTGAAATTGATCGCTTAGCCAAAGGTTCAACAGGGGTTAAACGGACGACTGGACAGCATCCCGGCGGTATTATTGTAATTCCTGATTACATGGATGTTTATGACTTTACGCCAATTCAATACCCTGCTGATGATCAAGAGGCAGAATGGAAAACGACGCACTTTGATTTCCATTCCATTCACGATAATATTTTAAAACTTGATATTCTGGGACATGATGATCCAACCGTGATTCGGATGTTACAAGATTTATCTGGGATTGAGCCAAAAACCATCCCAACAGACGATCCAGAAGTGATGCGTATTTTTGAAGGACCTGATGTTCTAGGTGTGGATGCAGAGCAAATTTATTCTAAAACAGGAACTTTAGGAATTCCTGAATTTGGAACACGTTTCGTTCGAGGTATGTTAGAACAGACCCATCCATCAACTTTTGCAGAATTACTTCAAATTTCTGGACTGTCTCACGGAACCGATGTGTGGCTAGGGAATGCAGAAGAGTTGATTCGCCGTGGCGAAGCCAATCTTGCTGAAGTAATTGGTTGTCGGGATGATATCATGGTTTATTTAATTCATGCTGGTTTGGACAGTGGGATGGCCTTTAAGATTATGGAAACGGTACGTAAAGGACAATGGAATAAGATTCCTGATGAACTAAGGGATACGTATTTAAATGCGATGAAGGAAAACAACGTCCCTGACTGGTATATTGATTCTTGTTCTAAAATTAAATATATGTTCCCGAAAGCCCATGCGGCAGCATACGTATTAATGGCGTTGCGGGTCGCTTACTTTAAAGTTTATTTCCCAATCTTATATTACTGTGCGTTTTTCTCCGTTCGGGCGGATGACTTCGACTTAGTGGCAATGTCACAAGGGAAAGAAGCTGTGAAAGCACGAATGAAAGAAATTACGGACAAAGGGATGGACGCCTCCACTAAAGAGAAAAACTTATTAACGGTTTTAGAATTATGTAATGAAATGCTGGAACGGGGCTATAAATTTGGCATGATTGATTTGTACAAATCGGATGCTGAAAATTTTGTGATTGAAGGGGATACCTTGATTGCACCTTTCCGAGCAGTGCCAAGTTTAGGACTCAACGTAGCGAAAGCCATTGTTGCTGCGCGAGAAGAGCAACCGTTCTTATCGAAAGAAGATTTGGCAACACGAGGCAAAGTTTCTAAAACGTTGATTGAATACATGAATGAAAATGGTGTCTTAAAAGACTTGCCAGATGAAAACCAATTATCATTATTTGATATGTTATAAAAGAAAAATCTTTTAGAAAAAGGCCGGTGAAGCAACTTATTCACCGGCCTTTTTTAGTCATTAAATAAATTAGAAAATCATTGCTAGAAGCGTTTTAATTACTTATTAAAAAGCCATCTTTATTTAATTATGTTGAGCTTGTGCATAAAAAGTAAAATGCTTATGATAAATGAAGAGCTTTATTTTTTTTAATAAGAAAGGAATTGGTTATATGGACAAAAAGCAATTACGATGGTTTACCGTCGGGTTAATTGCCTTTAACATGGTCTGGGGTCTTGGAAATGTTGTGAATAATTATGCACAACAAGGGATTTCAGTGGTCACTTCATGGCTTTTGATTTTAGTTTTATATTTTATTCCCTATGCGTTAATCGTAGGACAGTTAGGTTCAACATTTAAAGACAGTAATGGTGGGGTTAGTTCGTGGGTGCAAAATACCAGTACTAAACGTCTAGCCTATTATGCAGCATGGACTTATTGGGTAGTGCACATTCCTTACTTGGCACAAAAACCACAAGCAATTTTAATTGCCTTAGGTTGGGCAGTTCAAGGGAATGGAAACTTAGTCAATACGATGCCAATCGTAACGGTATCATTTATTTCATTAATAATTTTCTTGGTTTTCTTGTTATTATCAACAAAAGGGTTAACCACCTTAAAAGTCATTGGTGGTTTAGCTGGAACCGCCATGTTTGTGATGTCTATTTTATTCATTTTATTAGCGGTAGGCGCACCATTTATTAATTCAACGGTTGAATTTGCGACGCCAAACATGTCACAAGTCAGCACCTACATTCCTAAATTTGATTTTAGTTATTTTACAACCGTATCAATGTTAGTTTTTGCGGTAGGTGGCGCTGAAAAAATTTCTCCTTACGTCAATGCAACTAAAAATCCAGCCAAAGAGTTCCCTAAAGGAATGATTTTCCTAGCAGCAATGGTTGGTTTATCGGCTGTTTTAGGTTCATTTGCAATGGGAATGTTATTCTCAAGTGACAATATTCCTAAAGATTTAATGGCAAATGGAGCCTACAGTGCTTTCCAAAAATTAGGCGCGTATTATGGTGTCGGTAATCTCTTAATGATTGTTTATGCGTTAACGAATACAGTGGGTCAAGTGGCTGCGTTAGCCTTTTCAATTGATGCTCCACTGAAAATTCTTTTAGCTGAAGCAGATCCAGAATTTGTTCCAAGTTGGTTACGTAAACGTACGAAAAAAGGTACGTTAATTAATGGTTACTTATTAACAGGTATTTTAGTAAGTATTATTATCGCTTTACCGATGTTTGGGTTGAAGGACATGAACGAAGTGGTTAAATGGCTAACTAACTTAAATTCTGTAGTTATGCCAATGCGTTACTTGTGGGTCTTCTTTGCCTATATGCTTCTAAACAAAGCATACAAACAATTTAATTCAGAATATAAATTTGTTAAAAATCCTAAAATTGGTTTTGTGTTTGGTCTTTGGTGTTTCCTATTTACAGCCTTTGCTTGTATCCTAGGAATGGTGCCTAAATTCGAGTATGCCTCAGACCCTCAAGGCTGGTTGTTCCAATTAGCTTCTAACATTGTGACACCAATCGTCTTAATTCTATTAGGAATGATTTTACCAGCAATTGCACGTCGCGAGAAAAAAGACACGATTTTGCCAATTGATTCAGCAGAATAATTGGTTGCATGTTTCAAGGATAAAATAGTCAGTTTAAGTATTTTGCGTGAGATAAATGGTCAATAGGACTGTTTATCTCACGTTTTTTTCTGTCGATTTTTCTCTAAAATTTCTATTGTCTCTTAAAAATATGAGAAAATCAGAAGAATTTCTCCTGTATACTAAAGGTATCTATCATTAAAAAATGGTTATTAACGGAGAAAAAGGAAGTGAACCTCATGACTAAAACACTTGAAACACAACCAGAAGAGAAAACGGTCTTTCTTTGTAAAGAAACGAATCCAGATTTTTTAGGACGAGAAATTTATGCGGATAATGTTGAAACACCGTATAATTTTTACTTAATTCGCAAGCTTTATTTAGCGAAAGAGTACCAAAATTTAGCAGAAGGGGAACAATTTTTTGAGGCTTTATGTGAAAGTTGGGATGAATCAGAACAGTTTGAAGAGTTAATTGTTAAAAAGATTTATGTCTATGTTGAAACGGAGTTAATGTACTACACTGTTTATTTTGGAAGCTTTGAGCCGACCACTCGTGACTTACGATCCGCACTGAAACAATGGATGTATGAAATACCAACAACTAAAAATAAAAAAACAGTCCGTATGAATGAAACCAATGTGCAAGTAGTGCCGCAAGAAAATCAATTAACGGAATTAGCTGGTGAAATTGCTGTCTTACGTGAAATGTTGACACTTTTAAAAGAAAATTTAGCCTCCTTAAATGAAGCCGTTAATCAAACGAGAAATCCCGTCATTTCTAGACAAATAAAAACGATCCATTTGAAAAGAGCTTCTCCTGTGATAGCCGCAGAACAGGCATCGCTGAAAGTATCAGAGGCTACTAATCTGGAACAACCAGACGTCAATCTCTCGCCTGATAATCGGGAAAATCAAGAAGGTGAAACAACTGTAGCAACAAGTGAAGCAGTGCTTCCCGTTAACAAACTAGTACTTGAAGAACCAGCGAAAGAACCAGTGTTATCTGAACCAGCGCCAATTAAAGAAGCACAGCCAGAAAAAAAACAAGAAAACCAGCAGAGTACCGCGGCAAAACCTTTATTTACTTTTCCACAAGAAACAGAAAAAAGCTCGCTAAATTCAGTGAATAAGTCTGCTGAAAAAGAAGAGGAGCAGAAGCCAGAAAAAGAAGCTGTCTCTATGGAAAGTGAGAAAGAAAATTCATCAAGTCGGACAATTCCTGCAGACTTTCAACGACAATTGGACGAATTAGAAGAGGAAATTTATCGTCGCTTTATGAGTCGCCAGTTAGAGGATACTGATGGAAATCAAGCAGTACCGAAAATAACGATTGAAAAAAGACAGTTAGAAGCACAAATGTTTGAAGCAAAAGCATTCTCACAATCATTTAAACAAGTTCAAAAGAAAAAGGCAGGAGACGTGCGAATTTGCAATCAGTTAAGTTGTATGAAACTAGAAAAAGGATTAGATAAATTTTTAGACGAAGTTACAGAATATGTTGAAAAGCGGACACTATTTAATAAAAAGGTTCGTTGTCCGCTACCAGTAATCAGAGAATTGGAAGGCTATGGGCAATTAAACCAGTATATGCAGAAAATCCTTGACTGTTATTAATCGTTTATTTAGGAGAAGGTAAGACAAAACCGTTCAATTTATCAGCTTTTAAGCCTGAAACAAAAATCACTTTGGATTTTTGTTTCAGGCTCTTTCTTATTATTTCTGGAAAAGATTTCAAGAGAATTTTTGAAATACTAGTGAAAATCCTATAAATTGTAGTATAATTTTCAAAGATGAATGAAAGGCGTGAAGTCATTGAAAGACAAACAAGTGTATGCAGTAGTTGACCTTGAAACGACTGGAACAGATCCTACAAGTGATCGGATCATTCAGTTTGGATGCGTTCTCGTTCAAGATGGAAAGATTATTGCGAACTTTGCGACAGATGTGAATCCCAATCAAGTAGTACCAAAACAAATTCAAAGTTTAACGGGGATTAGTAATACGCAAGTTCAAAAAGCGCCTTATTTTGAAGATGTAGCACATACAATTTATCATTATCTGGAAGATACTATTTTTGTGGCGCATAACGTCCACTTTGATTATAATTTTTTAGCTCGTGAACTGGTACGGTGTGGCACGCCGCCACTTACTATTCCAGCCATTGATACAGTGGAATTGGCACAGATTTTTTTACCGACAGAAAAAAGTTTCCGTTTAAGTGATTTGTCGGAAAGCTTAGGTTTGTCTCATGAGAATCCCCATCAAGCAGATAGTGATGCGCAGGTTACAGCCGAACTTTTGTTATTAATTCAAGAAAAAATGAAATCTTTACCATTAGTCACTATGGAAAAAATTGCGGAATTAAGTCAACAGACAGCGCGGGAAACCAGTACTTTTATTCAACAAACGTATGAACAAATGAAAAAACAAGTCACACCATTAAATCCAGCTTATCAAGTGGTCAGTGGCATTGCTTTACGCAAAAAAGAAGTTCCTCTTTTTGAAGAAACGTTCTATCAGACTAGCACGTATCCCAAAACTAAAAAAGCCAAAGAAAAACTGTTTGGCGAACGTTTCGCTTATCGTGCGGAACAGAGTCGGATGATGAATTTAGTCTATGATCATTTTACAGAAGGAACGACAAAAGATTTATTTATTGAAGCAGCGACTGGAACGGGAAAAACATTAGGCTATCTGTTGCCGATGAGCTATTTAGCAACGCCAGAAAAACCAGTCATCATTTCAACAGTTTCGATTGTTTTACAAAATCAATTAGTAGAAAAAGATTTACCGTTAGCCAATCAAATCTGCCAAGGGAAATTACGTGGCATTGTTATTAAAAGCCATCGACACTATCTTGATTTACAACGCTTTAAGGCAACGTTGAATCAGCCAACTCCGCAAAAACAATACGCTCTTTATCAAATGGGCGTTCTCGTCTGGTTGCTAGAAACAGAAACGGGCGATTTAGATGAACTACAATTGACGAATTTAAATCATTTATTCTGGAAAGAAGTTACACATCGCGGATTGGATTTTCTTTCAAAAAAAGATGAACTTTATGAAGTTGACTTTTTAAGACATCTGTATAAAAAAGTCGCTCAAAGTAACGTGTTGATTGTTAATCATGCATTTTTGGCGCAAGAGTCGCTAAGAAAACAACCGTTATTACCTGAAAGTCCGTGGCTAATTATTGATGAAGCACATCACTTACCAGACATCGCTAGTCGGATGGCAAGCGAACGAGTAAACAGTGTGATACTAAAAAAACAAGTCACGCATTTTATTGAAAAAGAACAACTTTTTGTTGCTTTACAGCAAATTTTTCAACAGTTTTCTGAAGAGCAGCGGTTTGTAAAAATTTATCAGCAAGGTTTACTGGATTTTGTGGATGAATGGCAAGATTTTCTTTTTGAATTGCATCGTTTATTTAGTAAAACGCAGAAGCGGATAGACCATCAGGAGTTGCTTTTAACCAAAGAACGTATTGATTATTTATCTGCTGCGGGAGAAAAACATAGTCAAACGCTCCAGCTTTTACTGCAGGAGTTGTTAACTATTCAAAGTAAGTTACAGCAAACAATTATGAGTCAGTTGGAAACCTTTAGTTTGGCTGATCGCATCGTTTTTGTTCGCTTGTTTCAATTTTTTGATGAAATTGAACGTATTCACCACTGTTTTACCATTTATCTTGATGATTGGCGTCCACGTTGGGTAAAAGAATATTTACCACAAAATGAAGACCATGGCTTGATTGAAATTCATGACTTAGAAGCTAGTTTACTTCCTGAAACAAAGTGGTATCCGCGGTATGAACGAATTATTTATACAAGCGGCACATTGAAGTTTGGCAACAATAAAAAGTATTTACCGCAACGGTTAGGTTTAACAGAGGTGACGTTCAAAACCCTGCCAACGCCATATAACTATGCAGAAAATGCGCGAGTCTATGTACCGGAAGAAGCAGTAGCCATTCAAAATGCCTCTTCCTATGAAATGGGTCAATACATTTCAGATACCATTGAAAAATTGATGGCGCAAGAGGAACGTTCGATGTTGGTTCTTTTTACTTCGCATGAATTATTGTCCACCGTGTATCATCAAGTCCAGCCGAGATTATTGGAAAAAGGACAAGAGGTCCTCGCCCAAGGGATTAGCGGCAGTCGTGAAAAAATTCTTAAACGGTTCTCTAATGGGAAACCAAATGTCTTGCTAGGAGCTGATAGCTTTTGGGAAGGTGTGGACTTACCAGGAACAGCTTTACAGTTATTGATAGTCACGCGTTTGCCTTTTGAAAACCCGAAACGACCACTTGTGCAAGCAAAATATGCGTATTTAGAAGCAGAAGGGATACAACCATTTGCTCAAGAAGCGGTACCGAAAGCAGCATTACGTTTGCGACAAGCACTGGGCCGTTTAATCCGTTCTGAAGAAGATAGAGGGGCATTGTTGATTCTGGATCGTCGTTTAGTCACTGCAAAATATGGCAAACGATTAATCAAAGCGTTTCCCAAGGGACTTTCAGTAAAAGAAGCGCCCATGCCTGAAATTTTAGAAGAATTAAAGGAATTTTTAAACAAATAATCGATTATTTTTAGGTCATATTTGTGAAAGGCCGCTATTTTTCTGCTATAATAAGACCCAGTAAGTTTAGAGAGGATGGAAGGATTTTTGGAGGAATTAGAAGAAAAGAAAGAGAAGAAACGGATTACTGTCCTTTTAACCCTATTGGCAATCCTTTTAGCAATTCTTGTAACAATAATTATCTTTTTTGTACGAACCAATCAACCAATGGCTCAAGCCAAAAAAGAAGCAACCGCAATTGCCAAAACTTCTGCTAATTTAGAAACAGTTGATAAATTTTACTGGTTTACACGCAAAAATACGTATTTTACTTTAACCGGCAAAAATGATAAAGGCACAGAGATTGTCGTGATTGTCCCTAAATCGGGAGAAAAAGTCACGGTCTTAAATCAAAAAGATGGTCAAACTGAACAACAAATAACAGACATTGTTGCTAAAGCCCATCCCGATGAATCGGTGATGAAAGCTACGTTAGGGCTTTATGATAAGCGCCCTGCATGGGAAGTGGTCACCGAAAATGATCAAGGAGTACTAACGTATTATCTTATGAGCTTTGATAAAGGCGAAGAGATTAACGTTGTCAAAGATATTTAATTTAGATAGGTTTTGATGAAAGTGGGAGTGAAAGGTGTATGAACGTATCAAATCGAGCACAGCAATTGACTCCTTCTGTTACATTAGCAGCTGCCGCCAAAGCGAAAGCATTAAAAGCAAACGGTGTAGATGTTTTAAGCTTAACGGTTGGGGAACCAGATTTTGTAACCCCGAAAAATATTCAAAAAGCAGCAATTGCTTCAATTGAGGATGGAAGAGCAAGTTATTACACTCCTTCTGGCGGTATTCCTGAATTAAAGCAAGCGATTGTTTCTTATGTGGAACGAGAATATCAACTTTGTTATCAACCCAAGCAAGTTATTGTGACAGATGGTGCCAAATATGCGCTATATCTATTATTTCAAGCCATTTTGAACGTTGGGGACGAAGTGATTATCCCTGTCCCTTATTGGGTAAGTTATGGTGAACAAGTCAAGTTAGCAGAAGGCAAGCCAGTATTTGTATCAAGCACGCAAGAGCAATCATTTAAAGTGTCAGTCGCACAATTAGAAGCTGTACGAACGGACAAAACAAAAGCAATCATTTTAAATTCACCATCTAACCCAACTGGTGTTATTTATACGGAAGAAGAATTACGCCAAATTGGTGAATGGGCAGTTGCTCATAATATCCTCATTATTGCAGATGATATTTATGGTCGTTTGGTGTACAATGGACATCGGTTCACACCGATTGCAACCATCTCAGAAGCAATTCGTCAACAGACAATCATTATTAATGGTGTTTCCAAAACATATGCAATGACAGGCTGGCGCATTGGTTTTGCGGTCGGTGATGAAAAAATTATTCAAGCAATGACACAACTCGCTTCACAATCCACCAGTAATCCAGTCGCAGTTAGCCAATATGCGGCAATTGAGGCTTTAACAGGTGAACAGTCGACAGTTGAAGACATGCGTCAGGCCTTTGAAAAACGCCTAAATCATATCTATCCAAAAGTAGCAGCTTTGCCAGGCGTTTCGCTAATAAAACCTGAAGGCGCCTTTTATCTATTCCCGAATGTCAAAAAAACGTTAGAAATTTGTGGGTATGATAACGTGACTAACTGGGTGGAAGATTTATTACAAGAAGCGCATGTTGCTCTGGTAACGGGAGAGGGCTTTGGTGCACCAGAACATGTGCGGATGAGCTATGCGACAGATTTAATGACGTTAGAAAAAGCGATTGAGCGAATGAATGACTTTATAGAAAAGAAACGAATTCAGCACAACGCCTAAAAGAATAAACTAAGAAATGAACGGAGAGACAAACGTGGAACAAATTCAAATTATTGATTCAAACAAACATGTTGGAGAAACAGTAAAAATTGGCGCTTGGATTGCTAACAAACGCTCAAGCGGAAAAATTGCCTTTTTACAATTACGTGACGGGACAGCCTTTTTCCAAGGTGTCGTGTTCAAACCAAACTTCATTGAAGCCTTTGGTGAAGAAGCTGGTACAGAAAAATTCCAACAAATTAAACACTTATCACAAGAAACAGCAGTCATGGTTACTGGTGTTATCAAAGAAGATAGTCGTTCTAAATTCGGCTATGAAATGGATATCACTGATTTAGAAGTCGTTGGCGCTTCAGAAGATTACCCAATCACGCCGAAAGAACACGGTACAGATTTCTTAATGGATCATCGTCATTTATGGTTACGTTCAAGCAAACAACATGCGATCATGTTAGTTCGTAACGAAATTATTCGTGCTACTTACGAGTTCTTTAACGAACAAGGATTCATTAAAATTGATAGCCCAATTTTAACAGGCTCAGCACCAGAAGGCACAACAGAATTATTTGAAACAGATTACTTCGGACAACCAGCATTCTTATCACAAACAGGTCAATTATATGCAGAAGCTGGTGCGATGGCATTTGGAAAAGTCTTTACTTTTGGACCAACCTTCCGTGCGGAAAAATCCAAAACTCGTCGTCACTTAACGGAATTCTGGATGATTGAACCAGAAATGGCATACACAACTCATGAAGAATCACTAGATATTCAAGAAGCCTATGTAAAACATTTAATTAAATCGGTATTGAAAAATCAACAATATCCATTGGATGTTTTAGAACGTGATACAGCGTTACTAGAAAAATATGTTTCGGAACCTTTCGAACGTATTACTTACGATGATGCGATTGAGTTATTACAAAAAGAAGAAGCAAACAATGATTATGATCACATTGAATGGGGCGAAGACTTTGGTAGCCCACATGAAACCTTTATTTCAAATTACTATGGCGTTCCAACATTCATTTTAAATTATCCAAAAGCAATTAAAGCCTTCTATATGAAACCACATCCAACACGTGAAGATGTTGTAATTTGTGCCGATTTAATTGCACCAGAAGGTTATGGTGAAATTATCGGTGGTTCAGAGCGTGCAACTGATTATGATTATTTGAAAGAAAAAGTAGCTGAGTTTGGCTTATCTGAAGAAGAATACAGCTGGTATTTAGATTTACGTAAATACGGTTCTGTGCCACATTCTGGCTTCGGATTAGGTTTAGAACGTGCTGTTACGTTCATTACTGGTAATGAACATATTCGTGAAGCGATTCCGTTCCCACGTATGTTAAACCGTATTTATCCATAGAGAAAAATGGAAACTGGAAGTTTAAGCGTTTAGCTTGAACTTCCAGTTTTATTTGATGCGATAAAGCTTAAATTGATATTCACCAATTAGTAATGTTAAGGGAGTAAAAAAAGATGGTTTTCTTTGGTTTTTTATTTATTTTTCTGCTTTCGGTAATTTTATTTGTCTCTGATCGCTATACAATGAAATACGTTTTATGGATTATTTTAGCTGTAACATGGAAAAATTTATTCATATTTAAACTAATTAGCTATTCTATAAATGATAGTGGATTTTTTTATCTGATATATGACATTTTGGTTGTACCGTTATTTTTTATAATGACAGGTGTGGTTCTTTTAATCGAAAGTTTCTACAAAAAAACACGCTCATTTATTCCAGAGGCACTTTTGGTTTTGACTTTTGCGTTGTTAGGGAGTAGTTATGGAGAAACAGTGTTAAGTGAAGTAACGCCTAGTTGGTTAATGATTCAGTTGATCGTAGTGGTCTATTTTTGTTATTTATTGTTACAAAACTTAACTGAGAAGAAGTAGGAAAGAAAGAGAAAAACTGAATTAAGCTTTTATTATTAAAGGAGGTGAACAGAAGCGATGATCAGTACACATCTATTTGCCTATGAAGATATAATTGGTAGCCTGTTGGCTTTCCTAGTACTGTTATATGCCATCAGGACGGAAAGTATCATTAGATATTTTGTATTGACTATTGTTGCAATTATCTGGATCAATCCAGTCTTATTTAAGAATTACATAGTTGTCTTATCGAACATATTTTTACAATTTATGTTTATTCCGTTATTTTTATTATCACTGTCAATCATTTTTTTGACAGAAAAAGAGAATAGATTATTTTGTATACCAATTATTTTTTTAGTATTTCTTGTCTTTTCACAAGCTACTTGGCTTTATGAGTATAATACAGAGTTAAGAGTTAGTGCAGTATTTATGATACTGTTAGGGATATATCTCAAACTAGTAAAAATAATTAAGCAGTAAAACAAAAAACAGAAGGTTAAACTACCTTCTGTTTTTTGATTCCCTTACGCCTGCCATAATTTTTGCATCTGGTCCAAAATATCAATGACTTCTGTCGTGAAAAATAAGGAGCGGTTGGGTTGTGTACCTTTGATTGCTTCAACCATATTGTAGATTTCATAATTCATGGCTTCAGCTGAGTACCCAGAAACGATGGTCTCAACCGTACCGTCATTGTAGTGAACGATTGCTTCATCTGCACGTGGATAATCTGTAATGGTAATATAGGCATCTTCAAAAGCAACAATTCCTTGCTTTGGCATTTTTGCTTGGAATGTTAATGAAATAGTAGCCAACTCATTTTCTTTATTCCGAAGCAATGTCACCGATTGTTCATCAACGCCAGTAGAGAAGGGAACCATGCTAGAAGCTAAAACGTCAGGTTGTGAGCTGAGAAACCAACGAGCAAACGAAACCGCATAAGTACCAATATCTAACAATGCGCCGCCTGCTAAGTCAGGATTAAAAAAGCGATTTTTAGGATCGGGTTCTTTGTAACTTCCAAATGGTGCTTGAATCATTTTTAACTGACCAAATTTGCCAGCATCCATCAAGCGACGTAATTCGTCGTATAGTGGCATGTTAAAAATAGTCATGGCCTCTGCTAAAATAAGGTCATTTTTTTCTGCAACTGCCAAGGCTTGTTTTAATTCTGCCGCGTTCATCGTAATAGCTTTTTCACACAACACATGTTTTCCAGCCTGGAGCGCTTTTAAAATGTGTTCAGCATGTTGTTTATTTGGCACTGCTATATAGACAACATCGATCGTTTCATCTGCTAGCAATTCTTCATAAGAACCATAGGCTTTAGGGATTGAATAATCAGCGGCAAATTGTTCTGCTTTAGTCAATGTCCGTGAAGCAACAGCTGCAAGTTGGCTAGTTTCTTGTTTAAACGTTGAAGCAAATTCGTGGGCAATCCCACCTAATCCGACGATGCCCCATTGATATAATTTTTTTGTCAAAAGAAGTCCTCCTAATCTATGCAATTTCTTCAAATCTTCTTCATTATTTATTATACTGTAAACAAGAGAAATTAGAAAACAAGGACAATTTTGTAAATATGATAAAATCCAGAGATAAAAAGATGCTTTTTTTAGAGAATTTCAGTAAAATAGAAAATGGAGGCGAATGATTATGCATCAAGTTTATGTAGATATTATTGTTGACGCAATTATTGAACAGTATCAAACAGAAGAAAATTTTTACTCCGCTTATCAAATTCAAGCAGCCGATTGGCAAGCTTGGAAAGAAGGCCAATTTGGTTTGGACAATGAAGTCATGCAAAAAATTAAGAATTTGTTTACGGATTATGAGTGGATGCTGACTCAAAAAATACTCCGCCAAACCATCTTATTTCCGGAAAAACGCAACCTAGCTGTTTCGGAATATAAACGGTTAAAAACAACAATTGCCAAAAAATGGTTACAATCTGATTTGGGCGTTGTAGAATTGATTCCTAACAATAAACAGGAACAAGAAATTGCTGCTGGTTATATTGATTTGAAAGTGACGCTGGCCTATGGCGAATGGGGGTTTGATGATATTATTACATTCCGGTTACCAGCTACGATTCAACGACAATTGGAAGGTTCAAAAGTTGAATTATTAGATTGGGTCAATGAAAATCTGATGGATACTTACGTAGGTGAATAACGAATAGGAAGGATGGTCTTTTGAAATACACAATTGCTGGGATTTTATCTGTGATTATTATGTTTGGTGCGGTAATTTTTGTCTTTTTTGGCAAAAAGCCAGTTGAAGAATCTGTTCACACATCAACTGAAACAACAGTGAAATCATCCACTAAAATTTCTGAAAGTAGTACAGTTTCTTCAACTGCTACCACTGAATCAAGTACTGAAATCACGAGCGTAAGCAGTGATGAAAGTTGATAATTTTCTGTGAAAATGATACAATTATTCGGTTATAGTAACAAATGAAATCAATCACGAAAGTGAAAGATAGTGAAACATTTTATCGGAAAATAAAAGATGAAGTGGGGAATTAATGAAGTGAGCAACTATCAGAAAAAAAGAAAAAAGCAGCTGAATTTGCCAAAGTTATTCTTAGGCGTAGTTGTCGTCGGTTTGGCCTTTGTCTTTTCGTTATCTGCCCTTTCTGATTCAGATAAGGGACAAAGCGAGTCAGTCAATCGCCAAAATGAAAACATCTCAAAAGAAGAATTTGTTGCTGAAATCACGCCGTATGCACGTGAATTACAAGAATCTTACGGGGTATTACCAAGTATTATTATGGGGCAAGCAGTTTTAGAATCTAATTTTGGACAAAGTCAATTAGCATCGAAATATAACAATCTTTTTGGGATTAAAGCATATGGCAATCAACCAAAAGTCAATTTAGAAACAAAAGAGTATGTCAATGAGGTCTGGATTACGATTCAGGGTGATTTTCGAGTTTATGACAATTGGGAAGAATCCATGCGAGATCATACCAAGTTATTTGTTGATGGGGTCGATTGGGATCCAAATTTATATGAAAAAGTCTTGTTAGCCAAAAATTATAAAGAGGCTGCACAAGCGCTTCAAGATGCTGGATACGCAACGGATCCTACATACGCTGATAAGATCATTCATGTAATAGAAGAATACAATTTAAATAAATACGACCGTTAAGCATGGAGGAACGATGACAATGAGCGAAAAGTGGATTCCAGAAATTATGACGCCGCTGAAACAAGATATTGTAAAAATGCCAGAGATTATTCGGCAAGCCAGTGGCATTAAAATTTTTGGCCGTAAAATAAAATCAATTATTTTTACGACAGATATTGCGATTATCCGCAATACGGATGCACAGGCAGTGATTGCTGTATACCCTTTTACACCGCATCCAGCGATTACAAAAGGCATTATTGAAGCAGCGGATATTCCTGTCTTTTCAGGAGTCGGCGGCGGTTTAACGCAAGGCATGCGTTCTGCTTATATGAGTTTATTTGCAGAAGCACAAGGCTCAATGGGTGTCGTTTTGAATGGTCCTACACCAATTGAAACAATTAAAATGGTGGATGAAGCAATCGATATTCCTATTATCAGCACAGTAACTTCTATTCATACGCCAATTGATGAAAAACTTGCGGCTGGCGTGGATATGATTAATATCAGTGCAGGAAAAGACACTGCAGCCACCGTACGCTATTTCCGTGGCAAGTATCCAGAATTACCGATTATTGCAACAGGAGGACCAACTGAATCGAGTATTCATGAAACCATTATCGCCGGAGCGAATGCTATTACATATACGCCCCCTAGTAACGGTGAATTATTCAGCAAAAAAATGAAAAAATATCGTGAACAAGAAAAAGCAACCGATGAAGAATAAAAAAACGCTTTGGCAGGATAGACTGCCAAAGCGTTTTTGGCTATTTAATGTTCGCTTTTACGGAACAATGGAAGAATGAACCAATTATTTGAAAATTCTAATGAAAAAAAGTTGTTAAACCATTGAAAGTTAGAGATTTTTGTACTATCCTAGAGAAACATAGAAGCTTGTATAAGGTCAAAATACGGTTGACCGTCTCTACCCAGCACCGTAAATGCTGGTCTATAAGTGAAGAAGAGCGGATAGCCCTTTTTTGCTTTGGCAAAATGGGCTTTTTTCTTTTGTTAGAACACGAATATAAATAGCACTTTGTTTTATTTCGTTCGTTTTTAACGAACCGTCCTTTCCTCAGGATGAGAACAAAGCATCTATCGAAAAATAAGTAAAGGAGTTCATATTGTGAAGGAATTAGTCGAACGTATTAAAAATGATGGCCGTGTATTAGGTGAAGGTGTTTTAAAAGTAGATAGTTTTATTACGCACCAAGTGGATCCAGAATTAATGGAGGCTATGGGTAATCGTTTTGCTGAGGTTTTCGCAGAAGCAGGCATTACCAAAGTAATTACAATTGAAGCATCAGGAATCGCTCCTGCCTTATACGCAGCGCAAAAATTAGGTGTGCCAATGATCTTCGCTCGTAAGGCAAAAAGTTTAACCATGGATGAAGAGCTCTTAACGGCTTCAGTTTATTCATTTACAAAACAAGTGACAAGTCAAATTTCCATTTCAAGAAAATTTTTATCTGATGCTGATAAAGTGTTGATTATTGATGACTTTTTAGCTAACGGACAAGCTGCCAAAGGATTGGTAGAATTATGCCAACAGGCTGGTGCAAAGGTTGAAGGAATTGGTATCGTAATTGAAAAATCATTCCAAGATGGTCGTCAGTTATTAGAAGACATGGGCTTAAATGTAGTCTCTTTAGCACGTATTGCTTCATTAAGTGAAGGAACGGTGACGTTTTTAGAGGAGGATGCATAATCTTGGAAACAAAACAATTGAATACACCACAACAGACGGAAACACCAAATGGGAAAGCCGCCGTTTTAGGATTGCAACATTTATTAGCGATGTATGCTGGAGCAGTTGCCGTACCTTTATTAATCGGAACCGGCTTGAATTTTGATTCGCAACAAATGACGTATTTAATTTCAATCGATATTTTTATGTGCGGCGTTGCGACACTTTTACAATTAACGGTGAATAAGTTTTTTGGGATTGGCTTGCCAGTCGTTTTAGGTTGTGCCATTCAAGCAGTTGCGCCTTTAATCATGATTGGTACGAACAAAGGGGTTGGTGCAATTTACGGTTCAATTATTGCTTCGGGCATTTTTGTCGTTCTTATTGCAGGATTTTTCTCAAAAATTAAACGTCTATTTCCGCCTTTAGTCACCGGCACAGTCATTACAGTTATTGGTTTGACCTTAATTCCTGTTGCTGTTGAAAAAATGGGTGGCGGCTTAGCAACGGACAAAAGTTTTGGTGATCCTAAAAACTTGCTACTCGCATTTGTAACAATTGCCTTAATCATTGTTGTGCAAGTTTGGGGACGTGGCTTTATCAAGTCAATTGCCGTGTTAATCGGCCTAGTCGGCGGCACAATATTAGCTGCGTTTCTGGGATTAGTTGATTTATCTCCTGTTGGTCAAGCTACGTGGTTTCATTTTCCACAGCCATTTTATTTTGGCAAACCAACGTTTGATCTTTCTTCTATTGTGTTGATGATTATTATTTCAATTGTTAGTATGGTTGAATCAACAGGTGTTTATTTTGCCCTAGGAGACATTACAGGGAAGAAAATTGGCGAAGATGATTTACGTCGTGGGTATCATGCAGAAGGTTTAGCCGTCATTTTAGGGGGGATTTTTAATACGTTTCCTTATACAGGTTTCTCTCAAAATGTCGGGTTAGTTCAATTATCTGGGATCAAAACACGTCGACCAATTTATTTTTCTGCTTTTTTCTTAATTATTTTAGGCTTATTACCAAAAATTGGTGCGATGGCCCAAATTATCCCAGAGCCAGTTTTAGGCGGCGGAATGCTGGTTATGTTTGGAATGGTGGCTGTCCAAGGAATGCGCATGTTGTCAAAAGTTGACTACTCAAATGACAAAAATTTATTAATTATTGCCATCTCGATTGGCTTTGGTTTAGGCTTTAATATTATGCCGACGCTCTTTAATAAAGTACCAGAAACTGTTAGCATGTTTACTGGTAATGGAATTGTCATGAGCAGCATTACCGCAATTATTTTAAATCTTTTATTCAATGGTTTAAAAGAAACCTCAGAAAGTAACGAATAGTTTCAAAAAAGTATGATAGATAAGGTCAGGTGGCTTTTCTTTCATACTTTTTTGACCTCATCATCGTTTAGAAAAATTTAATGTTTTCATCCATTTGAAGAGAAAAAGAGAAAAAAGCTTGGTTACAAAGAGACGAGTAGTAAGTTACCGCTGTTTTATCCTAAAGTATGTTAATAAATTCTGATGAGAAAACCTAAGGGAAACACTGCTGGCACTTGAAGTTGAGCCTTTTTCCTTGTATCATGTAAAAAGAGCACTCTTAAAGGCTAGACTGCGACGAGAAACCGCAGAAGGATTTTAAGGATAAAACTGTGATGGAAAGTTGTGATGAACTTGGATAAACCACTATTACCTGGTCAAGTGATTGGTATCATTGGTGGCGGACATTTAGCAAAAATGATGGCCCTTAGTGCAAGAGAAATGGGGTTTCGAGTGGGTGTGCTAGATCCACAAATTGATTGTCCTGCTGCACAAGTTGCCGATTGGCAATTATTAGGAGCATATAATGATCCTGAAGCGTTAGAGAAATTGGCAAAACGTGCCCAAGTGATTACGTATGAATTTGAACATGCAGATGTTGATGCGTTAACAGCGATTCAACATTTAGCGAATATACCACAAGGAACAGACATTTTAGCGATTACGCAAGATCGTTTAATGGAAAAAAGTTTCTTGGAAGATAATAATATTGTGATTGCACCTTATGCAACGATTGTTAGTCCGACTGATATTCAAGAAGCAATTGATGGCATTGGTTATCCGTGTATCTTGAAGAATACGCGAGGGGAAGGTCGTTATGTACTACATAGTACTTCAGACTTAGCGCCATCCATGAATCTTCTGAGAGAAGGAACCTGTGTCTTGGAAGCTTGGATTCCTTACGAAAAAGAATTATCTGTTCTGATTTCTGGTAATGGTCGTGGCGAATTTGCGACATTTCCAGTTGTGGAAACAATTAAAAAAGAGCGTAAGCTACATGAAACGATTGCGCCAGCCAGAATTGATGAAGAAGTCAGTGGTGAGTTGCAACGAATTGCTAAGGTGATTGCTAAAGCAGTTGGTTTAGTCGGCACCCTTTCAATTGAAATGTTTTATACAGAAACAGGCGGGATTTATGTAAATAAAATTTTACCTCGTCCAGAAGATGCTGGGAATTTTTCTATAGATGCTTGTTCTTTTAGCCAATATGATACGCATATTCGTGGTTTATGTAATTGGCCAATGCCAACGATTCAACTGTTGTCTGAAGCAGTCACGGTCAATGTGCTTGGAAATGAGGCCTATGAAACGATGGACATTATTAATGAACATCCAGATTGGCATTTCCACTATTATGGCCACAGTGAAGCAAAAGCGCAACGAGCGATGGGGCATATTACTATATTAACCAAAGAAATCGATGAAACACTGGAAGAAATTAAAGAAACAAAGATTTGGTCGTAATTATTTTTCAAAAATTGAGGAGTAAAGAGGGGATAAGGTACAATGATTGATCGTTATACAAGACCCGAAATGGGCGCAATTTGGACAGATGAGAACCGCTACAAGGCATGGCTAGAAGTTGAAATTTTGGCGGATGAAGCTTGGGCAGAACTTGGCGAAATTCCTAAAGAAGATGTACAAAAAATCCGAGAAAATGCATCATTTGATGTTGCACGTATTTTAGAAATTGAAGCAGAAACACGTCATGATGTTGTCGCTTTTACTCGTGCCGTTTCAGAAACGCTTGGTGAAGAGCGAAAATGGGTACACTATGGGTTAACCAGCACAGATGTTGTGGATACTGCCTATGGTTATCTATTGAAACAGGCGAATGATATTTTACGGAAAGATTTACAAACATTTACGGAGATTGTCGGAGCCAAAGCCAAAGAGTATAAACATACGGTCATGATGGGAAGAACGCATGGCGTTCATGCAGAACCGACTACATTTGGTTTGAAATTAGCGTTGTGGTATTCTGAAATGAAACGCAACATTGAACGTTTTGAACATGCAGCCAAAGGTGTCGAAGCGGGTAAAATCAGTGGAGCCGTAGGTACCTTTGCCAATATTTCACCATTTGTTGAAGAATATGTTTGCGAACATTTGGGGATCCGTGCTCAAGAGATTTCGACACAAGTTTTACCACGTGATTTACATGCAGAATATGTTTCTGCCATGGCATTAATTGCGACAAGTATTGAAAAATTTGCGACAGAAATTCGTGGTCTACAAAAATCAGAAACACGTGAAGTAGAAGAATTTTTTGCAAAAGGACAAAAAGGATCTTCGGCAATGCCGCATAAACGGAATCCAATTGGTTCTGAAAATATGACTGGTTTGGCACGTGTGATTCGTGGTCATGTCATTACTGCCTTTGAAAATGTGAGTTTATGGCATGAACGAGATATTTCTCACTCGTCTGCTGAACGGATTATTATTCCCGATACGACGATTTTGCTAAATTACATGTTGAATCGTTTTGGTAATATTGTCAAAAACTTAACGGTCTTCCCAGAAAATATGAAGCGTAACATGGATGCGACCTATGGACTAATTTATAGCCAACGTGTCTTGTTAAAATTGATTGACCATGGCATGACACGTGAAGAAGCGTATGATCTGGTCCAACCAAAAACAGCTTACGCGTGGGATCATCAAACGGCGTTCCGTCCGTTGCTAGATGCGGATGAAAAAATTACATCTGTCTTATCAAAAGAAGAGCTAGATGATGCCTTTGATTACCATTATCATTTAAAAAACGTTGACACGATTTTTGAACGTGTTGGTTTAGGATAACAAGAAAGCGAGAAGAAGAGTGCTTCTTCTCGCTTTTCTCTTAGTTATTTTCAGAAAAATAATTGAAAATTATTCAGTAGAAAATAGTAAAAAAATCATTAAATTTTAGCAAACAAACATCAAAAGGTAAGTGACATTCACTTACCTTTTGATGTTTGTTTGCTATTTTACTAGTTGTACTTTGAATTTTAAAGGAGTTATTTTCATAAAATAATGAAATTTAAGCATTTTCATAGGCAAAAAGCACTATTAAACCTTTACAGGGGAAGAAAAAGTTATTTTTCAATTAATTGGTTTAAAAATTTAAAATTATTTTTTTTGTATCTTCGGCTATACTGAATTCATTAACGATAATTATTAAGGCAAGGAGAAAAAGGTGGTCGAAATGAATTTGTCACAAGTTCCAAACAAAACGACAGGGAATGGAATAAAAGTGTTTAGTTATCTCTGTTTTATAATTAGCTATTATTTAATCTTTTTGCATTTCGAAGTTGCTTTAGCTCAACAACCTGAGTCAAAGCCGCTAGCGGGTTTCACAGTTGAAAGTATGATACCAGATAATCAGCTAGATAAGAATCAAACTTATTTTTATTTAGGTGTTCAGCCAAGTAGTCAGCAGATTGTTCAAGTGAAAATCAGAAGTTTGCAAAAAGAACCAGTTACTGTCGCTTTAAGTATTCATGATGCGATTAACGGAACGGAAGGACAGATTGACTATACGCAGACGAATCCTAAATTAGATTCTAGTTTAACGAATTCCATCACGCAAATTGTTCATTTACAAAATAAGGGAGCTACGGTTACTGTAAAAAACTTTGAAGAAAAAATAGTAAATTATGAAATTAGAACGCCTAAAGAGCCATTTTCGGGAGTTAAATTAGGTGCATTACGATTTGTCAAACAACTAGAGGATGAATCATTAACAACTAATCAATTTACATCAACCTATGCTTATACTATTTCAATCATGCTGACAGAAGATAAACAGCCATTTGATGAAGGAGCAGAATTGAAACTAAAAAAAGTTGATACAACGATCAGCGGTGGCCTACCTGTTGTTCAAGCAACATTCCAAAATCGACAACCAAAAGTTATGAAAGGAGCGACAATTACCAACTGGTTAACCAAAAAAGATCAGCCAAAAGAGTTACTAAAAAAAGTACAAGCAGATGTGTCAGTGGCACCTAATTCATTATTAGCTATGGATCTACCTTTGAATGAAGTTGTCCTGCCAGCGGGAACTTATACTGTTCACAGCCAAGTAAGTGTTGGTAATCAAGAATGGCAGTGGCGAAAAGATTTTATGCTCACACAAACGCAAATAAAACAATGGTCGGCTAGTACAGCTTCAGCAAAAAAGCAACCGCTTTTGTTAATAGGTCTTAGCGCATTGTGTCTTGTTACAATTAGCGTTTATTTTTATTTTAGAAAGAGTAGAACAAAATAAAGGAATAAAAAGGAAAAGAAGGTGTTGGTTATGAATAAGAAAATGATTTCTCTTATTTGTGTCATAGTTATATTGTTAGGCACGATGATTTTACCAATTAATGGCTTAGCTGAGGGATCTAAGTCGACAACAGTAACGAGTGAAATGCAACAAATTGTTGAAGAGTCATTACCTAAGCTATCAGAGCCACCAAAAAAAACGACAGAAACAACAGATTCTTCATCTGAAAAAACACAAGCTACTGAAGCAACGAAAAAAGTAGAAACTGTTTCTTTTACTTGGTCACAACAAGAATCAGAACGGCAAGTAGCTGCCGGATCGGATTTTTATCTAAAAATAACTAGCAATGTAACCTGGGCGGAAATACAATTACCTCAGGAAATTCAATATAATCCCCAAAAAAATCAACAATTGAAGGAGCATAGTTCCTATAATCAAGAACAACACAGCTTGGTTTTAAGAGACTTAGCTCAGTTGGGGGAGAGCTACTTGCTGTTAACGACAACAAAAGCAGGAACTTTCAGCTTGTCAGTCAAAGACAAAAATCAAAAAGAATTGGCTAATAATTTAGAAGTGACGGTTGCTAAAGAACCAATACCAGAGCCTCAAAAGCCACAGGAGCATAGTGAGCAGAAGCAAACGAAGGAAAATAAAAAAAGCAACCCCGACGATAAGTCTAAAAACATTGACGCCAAAGCGAATGGGATTACGGTCGGTTTGACTGCTCCTGCCACTTATCGCACGTATACCGACTCTACGACAGGAACAGCACCAGATTACTTAACGATTTCTATGCCAGTTTCCATCAGTCAAGCGGGACTCATTGGTACTTCGATTGAGCTTCCTTATGGCTTTTATCCAAGTAAAAGCGACCCCGTTTTTAAAAACTTTGATAATACAGCACCCATTTTTTCGTTGGTAACACCTAGTACGCCTAGCGCTAATTCAATTGTGGCGTCGTATGTAAATGACGCGACCAATAAAAAGTTGATTATTCGTTTGAAACAAACCAAGACAACATTAGAGACGATTAATTTACGTTTTAAATTTAATAACGTCTATAATGCCAAAATTCCATCTGGACAAATCGTGTGGAATAATCTCCAAGCGAAGGTATTTGATAATACAGGTACACAAATCGCAAGCTCAGCGGCGAATAAAACCGTAAAAGCTGATGTGGGTTCTCTTGCTGCATATATCAGTTCTAGTTACGCAGTTCCTAGTAACAACAATTATTTTGATGGTGATATTGTTTTGGCACATTCTTATCGGTTTTATTATTTAGCTAGAGCGAATTTAGATCCTAGTTATGATCATCAAGTGTATGTTGAAATTCCAACAGGAGCTATATTAAAGGGAACTTTAGCCAATCGATTATTAAAAACAGGGGTCACAAATGCACAAGATCCTAGTGTGCCAGTAGGTTTTACTCGGTACTATCAGAAATTAGTAACTCTCTCACCAAATGTTTTAGAAAACCCAGCAACGCTTGTTGATTTAGTCTATCTTGATACAAGGGTTACTTTGAATAAAACTTATGCAGAAGGTAGTGCTTTTTCCATAAATTTTGGAATGAAGGTAAAATTTATGAATGGGAAAATAAATACTCTCACAACTACGAAAAGTTATATAAAGCGTTCTAGACCAGATTTTCAATTGTCAGGAGATGGTATCCATTCAACTATTGTAGGTTCGACTGACACAGTTAATAACTTAGACAATTTAGCGACAGCTGGATATTTTTACGCTTTTGGCTATTCTTCATTTAATCGATCTAGTACTATTAAGAATACTGGAGCTAAAGCAATTGAAGGGGTAACATACAAATTACAAGAATTAACTGCAGGTTCAGCTAAAGGAAACTTTGCTAATTTCTATATTTTTTGTTTTACTGATGGAGTGAACGCACCAGCCTATTACCGACCTTGGTTTCAGATAAAAAATGCTGTAACTGGAACGAGTCGTTCTGTTTGGAGTAGTACGCCAGCTAAGGCTAGTAGCTTTAGTCCCGCTTTGCCGACTTTAGCAACCAATGAGTATATTGCCACCATTAATATTATTCCCATGGGAACCGATGGCAAAACCGCCAATTCACTACCTCCAGGTAATGGGATGGGATTCAGATATCAGATCAAAAGTTGGCCTAATGTAAAGTGGCCAGATGGAACCGCGCTTTCTAAGAAGTCGAATCCAATTACCTTTGGAGCCACCATGCAGTACCAAGATGCAACTGGTACTCCCACAGAGTTTAAATTAAGCGATAAAAAAGCGTATTATAATAAAGGCGTGTCGCTAAATGTTTCTGCCAATTTGACCAGTGCCAATAGTCAAAATAAACTGCCTGGGGACACGATTAACTATGAAATAATCGGGAAAAATAATAGCTACTATACAAACACTTCTTCAGGGGATTGGGAGAATCCCATTATTACAATTAAAGTGCCCAAACAGTTACGATTAAAAGCTACTACGAAAAAAGATTTTATTGATGAGAGTAATCAAGTTACCTATCCAGCTTCGGTGACTGTTGAAACGTTACCTATAAATGATACAACTTACAATTATTATCGTTTTAAGACATCCAGCACGGCTTATAAATCTAAAGTAGCAAGAGAGAGTAGTATATTCAGGATTCCTTTAGAATTTGTCGTGGATAGTTCAACTGCTTCCGGAAGCTATCAGATTCCTTATATCGCTTATAGCAGCCCTAAGACAACGGACTTCTTTAATCGTGTACCTACTCAGTTAGATGCTACAGAGGCTAAGAAAATCGGTTTAGACAACACGAATGAAAATAGCTACGTAATGAATTCATCTGTTACTAGTAACACCGGCTTCTCCGTTGTTGACGCTTCAAAACTGGATAGCGTAACAAACGCTCGTGGATCAGCAACGCAATCTTGGGCTAGTAGTAATATTTTTGCGGTGGAAAGTAAAGGAACACCGCAAATGCAAACAGTGATTAAAAATTCAGGAAATACCAATTTCACAAGCGTTCGATTATATAACATATTACCTTCTGCTAGTGATGGTCGTGGTTCAACAGGAAGTATCGGTTTTACAAATTTGACCAATAATAGTGGAACAGCCAAAATTTACTATACAACTAAGCCTGTCTCACAATTACCTAGTTATACTAACAATGATTTACAAGCATGGAATGCCACTAAATTAACTAGTTTAGGTTTCACAACAACCAAACCCGCTAACTCTGCTTTAATCACAGCAATCTATGTCGATTTTGGAGCCACTACAATCAAACCAGGTGAGACATTAGATGCGATTATGAACTTTTTAGTGCCGGAAGCGGAAAATCAAAAAGCGATTAACCAATTTCAATATTCTGCCAAAGAAGCCAAAGCGGGAGCAACTTTAACGGCAGTCAGTAACAAAATTACCTTTAGTACGGAGTTTGCTCAAGTAGCATATGAACAAAATTTACCAAACGTTATCGTGCCAGGAAGTGGTGTGAAAGGTCTACCTTCTCCGCAAACGATTCAGTTAGATGTGAATGATGCAGGAAAAATTGTCATTCCAACAACAAAACCAACGCTTAGTGGTTATACTTTTGTAGAATGGCAAGATGTTGCAACGGCAACCAAAAAATATCAACCTGGTGCAACGATCAGCTTTACGTCTACTTCAACTACTACAAAAATAACACTGAAAGCTATTTGGAAACCTATCTCAGTGAATGTGACTTTTAATGCTAATGGGGGCTCGGGTGGTACAGCAGCTAAAGCATATACTTTTGGTACAGTGATTAATTTAAGTACTGTTGCGAAGCCAACAAGGACGGGTTACACTTTCCAAGGTTGGGCTGCAACAGCCAACGCCGCGACCCCAAATATTACAACAAACCCTCTTGTTAATTATGCCTCAGCTAAGACCTATTATGCTGTTTGGAAGGGGAATGCGTATACCGTAAAGTTTGATGCGAATGGGGGAACGGGTACCATGCCTAACGCTAGCTTTATTTATGGAACAGGCAAACCATTACCAGCCAACACCTTTACAAAAGAGAGTAATACGTTCCTTGGGTGGTCGAAGACACGGACAAGTGCAGTTGTATATACGGATAAACAAATAATTTCGACATTAACTGCTACTAACAATGGTACTGTAACGTTATATGCGAAATGGAGTGGGCAACGACCCGTATTGATGGGGACACCAAGTACGTTTGATTTTGGCAAACAAACTATTTCGCCAATGGCAAAAAATTACGGATTAAATTCAGCAAACTATGTAGGAAGTCCCGAATTACAACAAGCTGGTTTTAAGTTACGTCTAGAAGATAATCGACCAATCAGCACAGGTTGGAAATTAAACGTTAGTTTATCTGAATTTAAAGATAGTACTGGTACATCTTTACCACAAGGAGAAGGGATTACCTTGAACTTTGCGAACACTCAACTTCAAAAAGTTCAATATGCTAATACAGCTGTGGAATCAGTAACTAATAGTTTTACCAATGGACCGACGTTAGGTTCTCAAGCTTTTCGATCGGGTGCAACAGCCCAATCAATAATAACAGCAACTGGAACGCAAGGAAGTGGAACTTGGCAACTATATTTTCCTTTTGAAGAGATAAAATTAACTGTGCCTGCAAATGTAGGAGAAATATCAAAAGTATATCAATCTACAGTAACCTGGTCATTGGACGATGTAGTCTAATCTTAGTATGTTTCACTTGAAAGGAAAGTTAATTGTATTAAGAAAAAATGTTTCCGAAGAAAAAATATAAGTTTTACAGTAACATTAAAAAACAAACGTATTGTTAAATACGTTTGTTTTTTTCTATACTTTTTTCGATTTATCCTTTATAATGTAACTTAAATAGTTACATTAACTATTTAATGCAAACAAAGGAGGAGAAGTATGGATAAACAACAGCGAGGCATTCAAGTGATTAGAATTTGGCTAGGGGTGACGATGCTAATTCATGGAGTGATGAAAGTAACGTCATTGGAAGATACTTTAGCGTTTTTTGCTAGTATTGGTTTGCCAAGTCTTTTTGTTTATGGTGTAGCAGCAATTGAATTAATTGGTGGATTATTTATGATTATTGGCTTTTTAATTCCTTTGGTATCAGTAGGATTCATAGCAGTTTTAGTCGGAGCTATTTTTTCTTTTGGTTTGGCAAGTGGTTTTAGTGGTTATGAGTACGAATTATTTTTAGCGATAACCAGTTTGGCTATTTTGGTTAGCTATGCCGATAAAAAGTATCTTACGTTAAAACTTTATTTTTAATAAATCAAAGCAATAAAGAGTTGGTCAAACCAGGTGTTATTGCGAAAAAAGCCCTAAAACAGTGATATTTAGTTGTTTTAGGTTTTTTTTATCAAAAAGGTCAAAAAAGGTCAATTTATCCATTGACCTTTACTGACCAATAGAGTATAATAAATTTATAAGGTTTACGAATACCTTAACTTTTGAAGAAATCCATCAAAAGTCGGATAATAATAATTGTAAAGAATGTTAAAATAAAAAAGACAAAATAATAAACGGGAGGGATCGTTTATGAATATTGAAAAAATGACAACCACGCTTCAAGAGGCGATTGCTGAAGCTCAAAAAGTTGCGGTGACACGGCAACATCAAGAAATTGATATCGCACATTTATGGAAAATTTTTCTTCAACCAAACCATTTTGGACGTAATTTTTACACAGATGCTGGTTTAGATGTTGACGCATTTGAACGAGAAGTAGATAACGCGTTAGATGAATATCCAAGTGTGGCAGGCGGTAATGTACAATATGGTCAAAATTTAAGTCAAAATTTGTTCCATTTATTGCAAGAAGCTGATTCACTTCGAGAAGAATTCCAAGATGAATTTTTATCAACCGAAATTGTACTTTTAGCTTTAATGAAATTGAAAAATTATCGTTTAACAAAATATTTAATGCAACAAGGCATTACGGAAAAAGAGTTAAGAAAAAATATTGAAGAGATGAGAGGAGGAGATCGTGTGACTTCTCAAAACCAGGAAGAACAATATAAAGCACTAGAAAAATACGGTGTTGACTTAGTACAACAAGTAAAAGCAGGAAAACAAGATCCAATCATTGGTCGTGACGAAGAAATTCGTGACGTTATTCGGATTTTATCAAGAAAAACTAAAAATAATCCAGTCTTAATTGGTGAACCAGGTGTTGGTAAAACAGCGATTGTTGAAGGATTAGCACAACGAATCGTTCGTAAAGATGTTCCCGAAAACTTAAAAGATAAAACCATTTTTTCTTTAGATATGGGTGCCTTAATTGCGGGAGCAAAATTCCGTGGCGAATTTGAAGAACGGTTAAAAGCTGTTTTAAAAGAAGTGAAAAAAAGTGATGGCAAAATCATTTTATTCATTGATGAAATTCATAATATCGTCGGAGCTGGTAAAACTGAAGGCAGTATGGACGCCGGGAATTTATTAAAACCGATGCTAGCACGTGGTGAATTGCATTTAATCGGTGCCACAACGCTTGATGAATATCGCCAATATATGGAAAAAGATAAAGCCTTAGAACGTCGTTTCCAAAAAGTATTAGTCAAAGAACCAACAGTAGAAGATACAATTTCTATTTTGCGTGGCTTAAAAGAACGATTTGAAATTCACCACGGCGTGAATATTCATGACAATGCTTTAGTTGCTGCCGCTACTTTATCCGATCGCTATATTACTGATCGTTTCTTACCAGATAAAGCGATTGACTTAGTCGATGAAGCAAGCGCAACGATTCGAGTGGAAATGAATTCGATGCCAACAGAGCTCGATCAAGTAACACGTCGGTTAATGCAACTAGAAATTGAAGAAGCAGCCTTGAAAAAAGAATCAGATGATGCAAGTAAAAAACGGTTAGCCAACTTGCAAGAAGAATTAGCAGATTTGCGTGAAGAAGCCAACTCAATGAAAATGCAATGGGAAACGGAAAAAGAAGAAGTTAATGCGGTTTCCAACAAACGTGCAGAGATTGATAAAGCAAAACACGAATTAGAAGATGCTGAAAATAATTATGATTTAGAACGAGCTGCTGTTTTGCGTCATGGAACAATTCCGCAATTAGAACATGAATTGAAAGAATTGGAAGAAAAGAACGCTAAAGATAACGTCAAAATGGTACAAGAATCGGTTACTGAAAACGAAATTGCGCAAGTGGTCGGTCGTTTAACTGGCATTCCTGTGACAAAATTAGTTGAAGGCGAACGAGAAAAATTAATGAAACTGAATGAAACATTACACAAACGTGTGATTGGTCAAGATGAAGCCGTCGATGCTGTTAGTGATGCGGTGATTCGTTCAAGAGCAGGCTTACAAGATCCAAATCGCCCACTTGGTTCGTTCCTTTTCTTAGGACCAACTGGTGTTGGTAAAACAGAACTTGCTAAAGCTTTAGCTGAAGATTTGTTTGATACTGAAGATCATATGGTACGGATTGACATGAGTGAATACATGGAAAAACATGCCGTGTCTCGTTTGGTTGGTGCCCCTCCAGGCTATGTTGGTTATGAAGAAGGTGGCCAGTTAACGGAAGCTGTTCGTCGAAACCCTTATACAATTGTCTTATTAGACGAAATTGAAAAAGCGCACCCAGATGTTTTTAATATCTTATTACAAGTTTTAGATGATGGTCGTTTGACAGATTCTAAAGGTCGGGTCGTTGATTTTAAAAATACGGTTTTAATTATGACAAGTAACATCGGCTCTCAGCTTTTATTGGAAGGTGTGACACCTGAAGGAACAATTCCAGAAGAAGTTGAAAATCAAGTCATGAATATTCTAAAAGGACACTTTAAACCAGAGTTCTTAAACAGAATTGATGATACTATTTTATTTACACCATTGAGCTTGGATAATGTGAAAGGAATCATTGGTAAAATGACCGCACAACTTGCTCATCGTTTAGAGCAACAAGAAATTGTGTTGGAAATCACTGATGAAGCTAAAACATGGATTGCTGAAAATGGGTATGAGCCAGCTTATGGAGCTCGTCCGTTAAAACGTTTCATTACTCGTGAAGTCGAAACACCATTAGCAAAAGAAATTGTTTCTGGACGAGTAATGCCAAAAACAAAAGTCACGATTAGTCTATTAGACAATCAATTAGTTTTTGAAAATGAACCAATAGAAGAAGTATAAAAAAAGAACGAGCGAATTCGCTCGTTCTTTTTTTACTGAAGTTTATACGTGTTATTTTCTACTTTAGTTAAATTATTACGTTGAATGTATTCCAAGATTTTAGGATCATCTTTCACTACAACTAAGTAATCCTTACCTTTAATTTTATCATTAAAAGTAGAAGAATCATTTAAATCATAAATTACAGAAGAATTTTTATTAAATAATTTATATCGTAAAAAGAAACCTGAGTAACCAGCATCAATTTTGCTGGCTGGTGAATAGACAGCATATGAATGTGAGGTGTCTCTGTCTTTTAAAGCATTTTTTGAATTAGGTAAGGCTTGCTCTATTTGTTCGCGTAAGCTATTTGGATAACGATTACTTAAAAAGATTGATGAGTAATCAGAAATTCGAACAAATATAACACAGGAGAACAATAGCGTTAATGATAACAAGGAAGTCATGATAATTTTATAATTGTCTGTTTTAGCAATATAACACAGCAGTTGCACAATAATAAAAGCAATCAGGAAGTTAAAAATACTTCCAGCGTAACGATCAAAACTTCCTAAGTTTAAAGCTTCTGGAGTCGGCATAGAAAGAAGATACATCGCCCACAAAATACACATATAACCTAAAAATAAAACCAAACTGCTGATAATTTGTAGCTTTAATGTTTTAATCGGAATAGCAGTTTTTTTATTAAGATAGAAGGCAATCCCTAGTGCAATTATAATGAAAAGTAACAATTCGTATAGAAAATTTGAGCTTGTAAAGGAGAACATTCTAAGTAAAAACCGTTTGCTTATTTCAACAATATCTGAAAAACTTTTTTCTGAAAATATTTTTTTATAGTAAGCAATACTCATATCATGCTTCCCAGACATTCCATCTGGATATACATATTTTGTATGGCGTAGCCAAAGAAAAAAAGAAATCCATGGCGTTAGTAAGAGTAATAAAAATTGGAACAGTTCTTTTTTTGTACAACGCTCTTTCCCTAAGACATAGCAAATCCAAAAACTTATTAGTAAAAATATAGTATTTAATCCAATGAAAATAACTCCGCTATTTTTCACTAGTAAAAGGCTAATCATTAACGGACTTGACAGGATTAAGCCGCGTTTGAAATCATGATAGTAATAAAAAATAATATTCATGGTTGCTGTTCCAAAAAGCAGCAATAGATTGTCTACCAAAAGATCCATTAGAGAAGTTGGGCCTTTAAACAAGTAAAATGAAAAAACAGCCAAAAAGAATACTAGTAGTTTTTTAACATTTTTATTTTGTTTTTGCGAAAAGTTGGTAAAAAAAATATTTTTCCAATTAAAGATGGTCGTTATGGAAGCTAAAATTAATAATATTTGTGCAAAAATAGCATTGCTTTCTGTGACGCCTACTAATTTAATAAAATAATAAATAAAAACAGCCGATCCTGGTGGATAAGAAGTAAACATTATGACATCCGTTTTAAAATTAGGAAAACTATTTGTCAGAGACATTGATTTAACAATTAAAGCCCAATGTGAAAAATTATCGTAATGTATGAATAGTCTGTTTCGACTAACAAGAAAGAAAATAAAACTAAATAACAGGAAAAAAAGTATACCTGGTGATAATAGATCTTTTAAAGATCGCCGAATACTTTTATTTTTCCAAAAATCAAATAACAATAAGAATATACCACTGAAAATAATAATAAGTATCATGACTTTTAGAATGTTAAGAAGACCGCCTAAAAACATAGCTACAATTATTGAAGAGAAAATAATAATAGGAATAAAGTCACGTGGCACTTCTTTTTTTCTTAGATATATGCCGTAACCGACAAAGCTTAAAATAAAAGCAGTTATGCCAATAATAAAACGAAACATGTATAAACCCCCAAATGTAAAATGTAAAATCATAACTATTATAGCTTAAAATATCCTTTATACATAGACAATTAGTTTAAAATAATATTTTTGTCTCTTAATTTAAGTTTTGAAAGTAAGAAATAAAAAAGTAAGGATTAGAAAGAAAAAACTCAAAGGTTAGTCTAATAGTCTAACTTTTGAGTTTTTTCTTTCGCTATATATATAATATATACTTTTACAATCGTTGCTTAATTTCTTCCAACAAATCCTCTTCTGAAGAAACAACCCGACCATTCAATTTAATCAAACCAACTGTGTAAAGGTTTAAATAATGGAATTGATTTTCAGCGACTTCGCTCAAAGCGTCAAGCTTTTGGTGATTATCAGCACCTTGTTGGCGGCTGTCTGTGTAAAGGGCAACCACCGGGACTCCTTTGGCATAAGCAACACCAATTTCGGAAGCTACGCCCGCATCAATGGTTGGACCGTCTAATAAAGCAACCAATAAGTCGCTAGCAAGGACGTTTTCTGTATCTGCTAAGGCAATCATTTTACTATCGGCATAAGCCGATTTGTCGTTAATCGCCGCATTTTCTTGTGGTAAATAAAGATCGATTGTTTTATCCAATTGTCGAATTTGTTCGACTAAATAGGCATTATAACGTAAGTCAGCTTGCGAAAATAAAGGTCCTGCAAAATAAATTTTTGTCATTTGTCTGTCTCCAATCCAAGGTTTTAGAAATAATCACTGAAATAAGCTTCTTGGTCAGGAAAAATCCGTTCCAAAGAATTTAAAGTTTCTTTATCTGTATCAATGCGCTCAATTCGATGTAAGTACGAAGGGCGTCGGTAATTCATGACTAAACAAGTTAGTGTTTGAATATCTAAGTGAACGGCGGTGCCTAAAGGTTCATCCGTAATGGTCACTTGATCATTTTCATCCCAAATTAAGCCAAAAATACCATTATTCCACTCAGCAACAGGATCTTTAACGACAAAATGGAATGGCTTAGCTGTACTTTCAAAAGGAAAGTTTTCTAAAAAGGCTTTGACATCAACAATTCGAGCCATATAATAGGGTTCAATGCTTTCTTTAATTTGGCTGTCTTCTAAAAGAAAGGCTAGTGGTTCGTTTTTATAGATATCGCCCTTGACCCAATAAACCATCGAAAAATGCGCAGTAATAAAATTCCACAAGCCATTTCGGGCTTCTTGGTTCAAGTAAAACATTTCCTTAATATGAAATACCTCATCGGCCACCCAATAGAAAAGTACTCCTAAAGGTTCTTGATTGGCACCATAATAGACAGCAGCAGTCCGTTCTTCCTCGTTTTCGAAACGCCAATATTCTTCCCAGTTAAAGGCACTACGAATGAGCGCACCGTGATTTTGACGAGCGAATCGCGCATAGACATCAAAGACATCTGGGTGATCGACAGCTAACCGTTCAATCATTCCTGGAACGTGAACGGTTTTTGGTAATTGCGTATCCCGAATTTTAAAAGATAACTTGTCGGACATGATTTCCCAACCTTTACGTCGGTAATAAGGAATGTTGTAAGGGAAAAGATAAGAAATCCACTGTTTATCTTGGCGCATTTCTTCTAATGCCGTTTGAATCAAGTCTTTCATTAAACCGTGGTTGGCATATTCAGGATAGGTACCGACACCAGTAACGCCGCCCATTTTATACAAAGCACCATGGATATTGACTTCGCATGGATAGATAGCAATTTGTGAAATTAATTGATTTTCGTGAAACCAGCCAAATACTTTTGAAAGTTCTAAAATCGGTTGTTTTGATTTGATAAATGCGCGTTTGTTTTCAAAACCACTTTCTTCAATATCTGCTTCAGTCACTTGAAAAACATAGGAAAGAAGTTCATTAAATTGATCAATGTGTTCTTCCTCAACAGGCTTTAAGGTCAGTTGCTTTCGAAATTCTTGTTCATCCATTTTTCCATCTCCAATAAATTTACTGTTTTTAGTATACCAAATTTTTCGAAACTCTGTTAGCCTTTCGAAACCAAAAGAATAAAAGGGAAGTGCTTTAAATCTTCTTCAAAAATTGGTATAATGAAAAGTGCTGATTATCCTAGACCTTTAAACATGATAATTTGATAAAAAAGGCAACTAAAATATAACAATT
Organism: Enterococcus sp. DIV0546; assembly: GCF_051712785.1. Classification (NCBI taxonomy): domain Bacteria; kingdom Bacillati; phylum Bacillota; class Bacilli; order Lactobacillales; family Enterococcaceae; genus Enterococcus; species Enterococcus sp. DIV0546. The sequence continues at coordinate 1,902,233 of NZ_JBIOPO010000001.1, read as the reverse complement.
GATTGATGAAGCTAGCAGGGAGCTAGCTTTTCTTAAAAGAAATGAGGCAAAAAATGAACAATAAAGAAATGAAAGCAAGACAAGAGAAAATTCGTAATTTCTCGATTATTGCCCACATTGACCATGGGAAGTCAACTTTAGCCGACCGGATTTTGGAAAAAACAAATACAGTTAGCAGTCGAGAAATGCAAGATCAATTACTTGATTCAATGGATTTAGAGAGAGAACGCGGCATTACCATCAAATTAAACGCAATTGAATTAAACTATACAGCCAAAGATGGTGAAACCTATACTTTCCATTTGATTGACACACCAGGACACGTCGATTTCACCTATGAAGTTTCTCGTAGCTTGGCAGCTTGTGAAGGGGCTGTTCTAGTTGTTGATGCGGCGCAAGGAATTGAAGCGCAAACGCTAGCAAATGTCTATTTGGCATTGGATAATGACTTAGAAATTTTACCTGTTATTAATAAAATTGATTTACCCGCCGCTGATCCAGAGCGTGTTCGGACAGAGATTGAAGACGTAATTGGAATTGATGCATCGGAAGCTGTTTTAGCAAGTGCAAAAGCAGGGATTGGGATTGAAGATATTTTAGAACAAGTGGTGGAGTATGTACCAGCTCCATCAGGCGATATTGAGGCTCCTTTAAAGGCTTTGATTTTTGACTCTATTTACGATAGTTATCGGGGGGTCGTTTTAAACATCCGTGTAATTGACGGTGTCGTTCGTCCTGGGGATAAAATCCAAATGATGAGTAACGGTAAAACGTTTGATGTAACAGAAGTCGGCGTTTTTTCACCGAAACCAATTGCTCGTGATTATTTAATGGTTGGTGATGTGGGTTATATCACCGCTAGCATTAAAACGGTTCAAGATACACGGGTCGGGGATACAGTGACTTTGGCCGACAATCCAGCAGCAGAAGCACTACCAGGCTACCGCAAAATGAATCCAATGGTTTATTGTGGCTTATATCCAATTGATACGTCGCGCTACAATGATTTACGGGAAGCATTAGAAAAATTACAATTAAATGATGCGGCGTTACAATTTGAACCGGAAACATCGCAAGCTTTAGGATTTGGTTTCCGTTGTGGTTTCTTAGGTTTGCTGCACATGGATGTTGTTCAGGAACGTCTGGAACGAGAATTTAATTTAGAGTTAATTACAACAGCACCGTCTGTAATCTATCACGTTAATAAAACTGACGGAACAACCGTTGTTGTTGACAACCCAGCTGAATTTCCAGAACCAGTAACGATTGAATCTGTGGAAGAACCTTATGTTAAAGCGCAAATCATGGTGCCAAACGATTATGTAGGAGCAGTAATGGAATTATCGCAACGTAAACGTGGCGAATTCATTACAATGGATTACTTAGATGATTATCGTGTAAACGTAGTTTATGAAATTCCGTTATCTGAAATCGTGTTTGACTTTTTCGATAAATTGAAATCAAGTACAAAGGGCTATGCATCCTTAGATTACGAAATGGCTGGCTATCGTACCAGCCGCCTAGTGAAAATGGATATTCTATTAAATGCTGAAAAAGTGGATGCTTTAAGCTTTATTGTTCACCGAGATTTCGCATTTGAGCGTGGTAAAGCGATTGTTGAGAAACTGAAAAAACTAATTCCACGTCAACAGTTTGAAGTCCCAGTTCAAGCGGCGATAGGTCAAAAAATTGTGGCTCGTTCAGATATTAAAGCCTTACGCAAAAACGTACTGGCTAAATGCTATGGTGGCGATGTTTCTCGTAAACGTAAATTGTTAGAGAAACAAAAAGAAGGGAAGAAACGGATGAAACAAATTGGGTCCGTGGAAGTTCCTCAAGAAGCCTTTATGGCGGTTCTGAAAATGGATGAAGATGATCAGAAAAAATAACTTATTAAAGAGGTCGGGACAGAAGTGTTTATTTCCGAAGGAGTTGCTTCTGTTCCCGCCGTTTATCAGTTTTTGAGCGTGGAGCAAAAATCCAAAGTGATTTTTGTCCCACGCTTTTTTTGAAAATATAAATTAAAGTAAACTACATTTATAAAAAAATGTAGTGCGCCCCCAAAGTTAGACCAAAAAATCTAACTTTGGAGGCGTATTTAAATTGGCAAAATACGATTATGCATTCAAGAAAAAAGTAGTAGAAGCTTATCAAAATGGCGCAGGAGGTTATCGAACACTTGCGAATCAATTTGATATTGCTTCACTTTCGACTGTTCGTAAATGGGTTAAAACAGTCGAAAAATTTGGATTTAACGCACTTCATCGAAGAGTAAATTACCAACATTACTCTTCCAAATTCAAGCGGGATGTCATACACTATTATTTAACGAGTGGTGACTCTTATCTGACTGTCGCATTGAAATATGGTCTGCCAAACGATACCTTAGTCCTGGCTTGGCACCAGAAATTTCTAGAAACAGGCATAGAAGGGCTTTCACCAAAACAGAAAGGAAGACCTTCTATGTCAAAGAAAAAGAAACCCGTTCAGGTGAAAAAAACACGAACACGTGAACAAGAATTAGAACATGAAAATGAACTATTGCGAGCGGAACTAGCCTTCATAAAAAAGCTCCGCGCTTTAGGAATGAATATCCCGGAACGACTCAAGAACGAGATGCCCGAATCATCCACGAACTCCGAAAAAAATTCCGATTAACAATCTTACTGGAAGCAACCAAATTTCCTAAAGCGACGTATATGTATTGGCAAAAGCGATTTGAGCGAAAAAATCCCAATCAAAAATTAGAAGCCCTGATTAAGAAAATTTTTGACGAAAACAAAGGAAACTATGGCTATCGCCGTATTCAATTAGCTTTAAAAGAACAAGGATTGAACGTAAACCAGAAAAAAATTCGTCGTCTTATGCGTAAACTTGGCCTAAAAGGGACAAAATTTATTCGTAAATCAAGAAAATATAATTCCTACAAAGGAACCGTTGGCTATGGCGAAAAAAACCGTCTACATCGTCGTTTCTACACTTCAGTACCCCATCAAAAGCTAACAACAGATACCTCTGAATTTAAGTATTATGAACGTGATCAAAGTGGAAAGATTCAAATAAAAAAACTCTATTTGGATCCTTTTCTTGATTTATTTAATGGTGAAATCTTGTCTTACCGTATTTCTAAACAGCCGAATGCCAAAGCAATTCTTGAGGCACAAAAAGAAGCCATTGATAAAACGCAAGATTGTCCATATCGGCGCACTTTTCATTCTGACCAAGGTTGGGGGTACCAAATGAAGCAGTACAAAAAGCAATTAACCAGTCACCAGATCTTTCAAAGTATGTCTCGAAAAGGCAATTGTTTTGATAATTCTCCTATGGAGAATTTCTTTGGTTTACTAAAACAAGAAACCTACCATGGCATTATTTATTCTAGTTTCGAAGAACTAGAACAAGCAATTGAGGAATGGATTGATTATTATAATCATCAACGAATAAAGACAAAACTAGGGTGCAGTCCCGTTCAATTCCGTAAACGGTTCGTCGCATAAAAATACCGACCAGATTTCTCCAGTCGGTATTCGGTCTAACTTTCGGGTCTCACTACAAAACACGCAAAATTGCGTGCTTTTTTATATTGTGATAGAATATACATACAAAAGCTTATAAATAATCAAAATAATTTTGCAAATCAAGTAAATAAGGAGAGAACAAATGGCTGGAACAATAAAAGAAATTGCTGAAAAAGCAGGAGTATCTAGGGGAACTGTGGATCGAGCACTGAATAATCGCGGCCGAATCAATCCTGAGGTTGCTGAAAAAATTAAAACAATAGCGAAAGAAATGAACTATGTTCCGAAGAAAAAAAAGATGGCCAAAGAAGAACCAATCAAATTAGGTGTTGTGACACAATTGGCAAAATCTTCTTTTATGATTCCAATTCGATCAGGTTTACAAGCAGTTATAGGTGATCTAAAAAAAAGAAATATCGATTGCTTTTTAGAGGAAATAGACGGGGTCGATGAAGCGGCGCAGTTACAGGCACTTGAACGCTTGTTAGGACTTGGTGTAAAAGGAATTGCCATCATGCCAGTTGATAGCGTGGCGATTAGGGAAAAAATCAATCAGCTTACGGAACAAGGCATTAAGGTCATCACATTCAATTCGGACATTGTTGGTAGTAAACGTCAATGCTTTGTCGGAATGGATAACTTTAAAAGCGGGAAGACAGCTGCTGGATTATTAGGAATGTTGACAAAAGGAGAGGGAGATGTCCTAGCTATTACTGGATATTTTGGAAATAGTGTGAATAGTTTACGAGTTGCTGGTTTTGTTGAAGAATTGAAACAGTCATTTCCACAATTGAAATTAACAGGTGTTCAAAGCAGTTTTGATTCGAGCGATGAAGTCGAAAAGATTTTAAGTGACACATTAGAGAACTATACTAATTTAAAAGGCGTCGTTGTGTTTTCAGGAGGTCAAGCAGGAATTGCTCGTGTGTTGAAAAAAAGGGCAGGGAAAGACAGACCGTATGTGATTATCTATGATTTAACTGAGAAAAATATCGAGATGCTGAAAAAAAATCAAGTTGATTTTCTAATTGATCAAGATGGTTTTACGCAGGGCTATCGTTCTTTGCTATTATTAGCGAATCAACTACAGAACAATAAAATTATGACAGAAGAGATGTTATTTACAGATATCATTATTAAAACAAAATATAATCTTTAACAGAAGTGTGAAGCTTGCTGTAAAGCAATTCATGCTTCTTTTTTTGCGTTCTTTTAAAATGCACGCAAAATAATGTGCTAATTTAATGTTGCACGCATTTTGAAAGCGTGCTATAATTCGTTTGTAAATAATAGAAGAACGAAGAAGAGGTGGATCTATGAGTTATATTAGCTTTGATCAATCAAAAGAATTTGATCTAGTTCTTTTAGGTAGAGTGGCTATCGATTTTAACCCTGCCTATAATGAGCAAGTTAAAGAAGAATTTAAGCCTTTAAAAAATGTTCATATGTTTGAAAAGTTTGTGGGAGGTTCTCCTGCAAATATTTCCGTGGGTATCACCAAACATGGGATGAAAGCTGGTTTCATTGGGAAAGTATCCGATGACCAGTTCGGAGAATATGTTATTGATTATTTTAATGAGCAAGGCATTGATACTTCTCAGATAAGTAAAGCGCAGCATGGCGAAAAGTTGGGTCTGACTTTTACAGAAATGCTATCGCCTAAAGAAAGTAGTATTTTAATGTATCGGAACCAAGCTGCGGATTTACAACTAAGTGTCGAAGATATCGATGAAGATTATTTGAAACGTTCAAAAGCCTTATTAATTTCAGGGACTGCTTTGGCGGAAAGCCCTTCAAGAGAAGCCGTGTTAAAAGCTGTGATGTTAGCGAAAAAAAACAACGTCAAAATTATTTTTGATATCGACTATCGAGAATACAATTGGAAAAATGTGGATGAAATCGCTATTTATTATTCAATAGTTGCGAAAGAATCAGATATTATTATGGGCTCGAGAGAAGAATTTGATTTAACTGAAAGATTGATTCAACCAAATATGACAGATAATGAAAGCGCTGTTTTTTGGCATAATTGTGGCGCTCAAATAGTCGTTATTAAACACGGAATGAAAGGCTCAACAGCTTATACAGCAGATCAACAACAGTTTTCAATTAAACCATTTCCAGTGGAGGCACGCAAGGGATTTGGTGGCGGTGATGGCTATGCAGCTGGATTTTTATATGGTTTATTTGAAGGTTGGGAAATTATCGATTGCTTGGAGTTTGGCTCAGCGGAAGCTTCGATGATGGTCAAAAGTAACAATTGCTCAGATTCTTTACCAACGACACAAGAAGTAAAAGAGTTCATTAAACTGGAGAAGGAAATATACGGCGAAATGATCGCCAGGATTTAAGGTGGATAAAATGGAAAAGACGATTCGTTTAACGACAGCACAAGCATTATTAAAATTTTTGAATCAACAATATATCAGCATTGATGGAAAAGAAACACCTTATGTGGAAGGAATCTTTCATGTATATGGTCATGGGAATGTTTTAGGGATTGGTCAAGCGTTGGAACAAGCTCCGGGACATTTAAAAAGTTACAGTGGAAAAAACGAACAAGGGATGGCTCATGCTGCTATCGCTTTTGCTAGACAAAGTTTACGTAAGAAAATATTCGCAGTTTCAGCGTCTGCTGGTCCAGGTTCAGCTAATTTATTGACTGCTGCTGGAACGGCTTTCGCTAATAATATACCTGTATTGTTTCTGCCAGCAGATACGTTTGCTACTCGGCAACCAGATCCTGTATTACAGCAGTTGGAACATGAATCAAGTGTAACCTTTTCTACCAACGATGCTTTCCAAGCGGTTTCTCGCTATTGGGATCGTATTAATCGGCCAGAACAGCTGATGTCAGCATTGCTACGGGCATTTGAAGTTATGACCAATCCTGCAACTACAGGACCTGCCACCATTTGTTTGCCACAAGATGTTGAGTCAGAAGCCTATGATTATCCAGTAGAGTTTTTTAGAAAAAGAGTTCATTATATCGATCGACGGATGCCGACAATTCGTGAGCTTGAAACAGCTAGTCACTTGATAAAGGATAGTAAACACCCAGTAATTATTGTGGGGGGCGGTTGCAAGTATTCAGAAGCAGGTGAGAGCCTTCAGAAAATTTCTCAAGTTCATCAGATACCTTTGGTTGAAACACATGCTGGTAAATCAACTGTTTCATGGAAATTTGAAAATAATCTTGGAGGCTTGGGAATTTTAGGTACCTCGGCTGCTAATAAAGCTGTTCAGCAAGCGGATTTGATTATTGGAATTGGCACGCGTTATACGGATTTTACCACTGCATCAAAAAGTATTTTTAATTTTGAACAATCAAAAATGATAAATATTAACGTAAGTCGACCACAGACTTACAAAATGGAAGCGTTTCAAATTGTGGGAGATGCTCGAGCAACCTTAGAAGGAATTCTGCCAATGATTGAAGGATATCGAACGACTTATGGTGAAAAAATCACTGAACTGAAGAACGAATGGGTGAAAGAGCGGGAGCGATTAAAAACAACTCATTTTAAACGGAAAGATTTTGATCCGGAAATCAAAAACCACTTTACACAGGATATTTTAAATGATTATGCTGATTCTTTGAATACAACTCTGACACAAACAGAGGTTTTCGTTCATTTGAATGATTTTGTCGAAGATGATGCGATTGTGATTGGTTCGGCAGGGTCATTACCAGGAGATATGCAACGATTGTGGAATCCTGTAAAGGAAAATACTTATCATTTAGAGTATGGCTATTCTTGTATGGGCTATGAAATTGCTGGTGCAATGGGGGTACGGCTTGCTAATCCTAATCAAGAGGTTTACGCATTAGTCGGTGACGGTAGTTTTTTGATGTTGCATAGCGAACTGGTCTCTGCATTACAATATGACAAAAAAATCAATATTGTTCTGTTCAATAATTCTGGGTTCGGATGCATTAATAATCTGCAAATGGAGAATGGCGGCGTAAGTCAAGGGACGGAATTTAGAAATACAAAAGGCGAAATTATGAATATCAATTATGCTAAAATCGCTGAAGGATATGGTGCCAAAGCGTATCAAGTCCATTCGATTGAAGAACTAAAACAGGCGATTGTCGACGCGAAAAACCAAACGCAATCGACATTGATTGAAATAAATGTTCTTCCTAAAACGATGACTGCTGGTTACGATGGTAGTTGGTGGAATGTCGGTGTTGCTGAAGTATCAGAAAAACCAGCGATTCAAGAAGCATACCAAGTTAAAAAAGAAAAACTTGCAACTGCTAGAAAATATTAGGTATTCGTCATACAACCAAAAAGTTAGGAGCGAATGAATTGAAAAAAACATTGAAACATCAACCGTTGATAAAAGAACTAGCTCCCGGTGTTCGACAAGTTCAAAATATTCGAAAAAACAACACTGATTTACAGTATATTGAGTTTCAAGTTCTTGAATTAGATAATGGAGCAATGTATCAAGAAGCTGGTAATGAACTGGAAGTTTGTATCGTCGTATTAACTGGCAAAATCAATGTTAAGGTGCGCGATAAATGGTACGAGAATTTAGGTAAACGAACCTCTGTTTTTGAAAAAATTCCGACAGATAGTATCTATATTCCAGCAAAAACGTCGTTTGAACTAATAGCAACTTCTGATACTGTTCGTTTGGCCCTTTGTTATTCGCCAGCTAAAAAAAAGTTGCCAGTGCATGTGATTACCGCTGAGGAAAATACGGTTGAAAAACGAGGGATATATCAGAATAAACGACTAGTGCATAACATTTTACCAGACAATGTCGATACTGCCAGTAGTTTGTTGGTGGTTGAAGTCTACACTGAAGGTGGTAACTTTTCTAGCTATCCACCACACAAACATGACCAAGAAAATTTACCTGACGAATCTTATTTAGAAGAGACGTATTATCATGAGCTGAATCCAGAGCAAGGCTTTGTTTTTCAACGAGTATATACAGAGGATGGTTCTATAGATGAAACGATGACTGTAGAACATCAAAATGTTGTGGAGGTACCTAAGGGATATCATCCTGTCGGCGTGCCAGATGGTTACACCTCTTATTATTTAAATGTGATGGCAGGACCTGAACGAATTTGGAAGTTTCATAACGAGAAAAAACACGAGTGGATTTTAAATCGGAACGAATTGACTAACAATTAGAAACAAAAAAATAAGTAGACTTTTTTAGGAGGAAAATAAATGACTCGATTTTTAAAGAATTATATAGGTGGCCGCTGGGTAACAAGTACAGCCACTGAATTTGAAGAAGTGGTCAATCCGGCAACAGAAGAAGCATTAGTAAATGTTCCATTATCTAGTGAAGCAGAAACTGCAGAAGCAATCAGAGTAGCGGATGAGGCTTTTCAAACATGGAAAAAAGTAAGTGTTCCAGTTCGTGGCCGCTATCTTTTCAAATTGCATCATTTATTGATGACGAATAAAGAAGAGCTAGCACGATTAATTACGCTTGAAAATGGAAAATCTTTGTCAGAATCATTAGGTGAGGTTCAGCGAGGGATTGAAAATGTCGAGCACGCAGCGAGCATTACGAATTTAATAATGGGTGATTCTCTATCCACAGCGGCTACAGATATTGAAATTACCAATTACCGTTATCCCATCGGTGTTGTTGGGGGAATTACTCCTTTCAATTTTCCGATGATGGTACCGTTTTGGATTTTCCCAATGGCGTTAGCAGCAGGGAATACGGTGGTGCTGAAGCCTTCCGAAAAAACGCCATTATTGATGGAAAAAATTGTTGAATTAATAGAAGAAGCAGGATTTCCAAGTGGCGTCTTTAATGTTGTCTATGGGGCACACGATGTTGTTAATACTTTATTGCGTGATCCATTAGTAAAAGGAATTAGCTTTGTAGGTTCAAAAAATGTTGGTGAATATGTCTATAAAGAAGGAACAAAAAATCTGAAACGAGTCCAGGCATTAACTGGCGCAAAAAATCATGTCATCATTTTAAAAGATGCCAACCTTGATCGTGCAGTAAAAGACATTATCGGTGGCTCTTTTGGATCAGCGGGTGAACGCTGTATGGCCGCTTCGGTGATTGTTGTAGAGGAAACTATTGCAGATCAATTCGTTGAAAAATTTAAGGCTGCAGCACAGACGATAAAAATTGGAAATGGTCTGGAAGAAGGAGTCTTTTTAGGCCCCGTGATTCGAAAAGAGGCGCAGCAACGAACATTTGATTACATTCAAAAAGGTATTGATGAAGGAGCGGACTTATTGTTAGATGGCCGTGAAAATATTCCTGAAAAAGGCTACTTCGTGGGACCTACGATCTTTGATCGTGTCACGATGGACATGAAGATTTGGCAAGATGAAATTTTTGCACCCGTTGCCTCAATTGTTCGAGTGAAAAATCTAGAAGCAGCAGTTACACTGACCAATCAATCAGAATTTGCTAACGGTTCATGCCTCTATACGAGTAATGCTTCAGCTATCCGTTACTTTAGAGAGAATGTTGATGCAGGAATGTTAGGCATCAACTTAGGTGTACCAGCACCAATGGCTTGGTTTGCTTTTTCCGGCTGGAAACACTCTTTCTATGGTGACTTACACGCCAACGGAAAAGACAGTGTAGAATTTTATACACATCGAAAAGTTGTGACCGCTCGATACGCTCCTAGCGAAATAAACTAGTTTTACTTCGAAGCTCTGTCAAAGGAGCTTCGAGGATTCTATGATTAAAGCGGTGAAAGTATCTTTTATTAGTACAAATATAAGACATGACTTTCTGAAAATAATGATTGACTAAATAAAATTGTAAGCGTATACATAATACGCATAAAATAAAGAAATCGGAGGACAAATAATTGAAAGTAAAAGTAGGCGTAATTGGTACAGGGGCGATTGGAATCGAACATATTAACAGAATTAATCACAAGACACAAGGCGCTTTTGTAACAGCAGTATCAGATATTAATGTTGAAGCGGCAAGCAAAATTGCTGAGGAGATTGGGGCTCAATTTTTCAAAACAGGCGAAGAATTAATTGCTTCTGAAGAAGTGGAAGTTGTTGTTGTTACTTCCTGGGACCCAACACACGAAAAATATGTCTTGGAAGCAATCAAGCATGGAAAATACGTATTCTGCGAAAAACCATTAGCAATGGATGCCGCAGGATGTCGCCGAATTGTAGATGCAGAAGTCGCTTATGGTAAAAAATTGGTACAGGTGGGCTTCATGCGTCGATACGATCGTGGCTACATTGAGTTGAAAGAAGCAATTGAATCAAAACAGTATGGTGAAGCTCTGATGCTCCATTGTGCGCATAGAAATCCAAGCGCTGATGAAAATTATAAGACGCCAATGGCAATCAGTAATACTGCAATCCATGAAATTGATGTTCTTCGTTGGCTATTAGCCGAAGATTATGCCTCAGTGCAAATGATTTTACCAAAGAAAACCAGTCATACACATGCAGATTTACATGATCCTCAATTACTGATTTTCCAGACGAAATCAGGTGTAACAATTGATTTAGAAATTTTTGTTAATTGTCGTTTTGGCTACGACATTAAGTGTGACGTAGTATTTGAAACGGCAGAAGTCGGAATGACGGATCCAGCCTATACCAAAATTAAAGCTGCGGAGAAAAATTACACACCAATTTCGCCCGACTGGCAAACGCGTTTTTTAGATGCGTATGATTACGAATTTAAGTTATGGGTTGATTCAATTAAAAACGATAAACTTGTTGGTCCAACTGCTTGGGATGGCTACGTGGCAGCAATCACAATGATGGCTTGTCATGAATCTCGTGAGTCAGGGGAAAAAGTAATGATTGAAATAGATGAACAACCAGCGTTATATACCAAATAATTCTTAAATAAAGGAGGGGTTTTGTGGAAAATATTAGAGTAGGAATCGTAGGACTAGGTAGATTAGGCAAGGTACACGCAAAAAATTTATCTTCTGCTGTTAGTGGCTGTGAGCTTACGGCCGCCTGTAGTTTAGTTGAATCAGAATTAGCATTTGCACAGAAGGAGTTAGGTGTTAAGTATACGTTTTCTAGTTATGAAGAAATGGTTCAAAGCGCTGTAATTGATGCCGTTTTTATTGTTTCACCTTCAGGATTCCACTGTGAACAAGTCCGTTTAGCTATGGAAAATGGGAAACACGTATTTACTGAAAAACCATTGGGAATTGAAATTGAGGACATAAAAAAAACACAAGGGGTTATTGAAAAATATCCCGAGCAAGTATTTATGTTAGGTTTCATGCGCCGTTACGATGAATCTTATCAGTATGCGAAAAAAATGGTAGAAGACGGGGAAATCGGGGAAGTCACGTTAATCCGTTGTTATGGAATTGATCCGAGTGATGGACTGGAAAGCTTCGTTAAGTTTGCAATGAACAATGATAGTGGCGGTTTATTTCTAGATATGGCGATTCACGATATTGATTTGGTTCGTTGGTTTACTGGTCAAGAGGTAGAACAAGTTTGGGCAATTGGTAAAAATGCTGCATATCCAGAATTAGATCAAGTCGGTGAATTGGAAACCGGAGCAGCTATGATGAGTCTTAAAGATAAAACAATGGCTTTACTAGTTGCTGGAAGAAATGCTACACATGGTTACCATGTCGAAACAGAAATCATGGGCACCAAAGGGATGTTACGAGTAGCGCAAGTACCTGAAAAAAATTTAGTGACTGTTATGAATAATCAAGGGGTTGTGCGACCTTGCTCTCAAAACTTTCCAGAAAGATTTAGAGAAGCATTCATTCGAGAAGCACAAGAATTTATTTCCTGTATTCAAGAAAAACGTCAACCAGCAGTTAATGCAGAAGATGGTCTACAATCAACAAAAATTGCATTAGCTTGTCAAGAATCATTTGATACGAATCGTTTGGTACAACTATAAATGAAGTAGGAGAGTGACATAATGGCGAAACAAATTCAACTAGCTATTGCGCCGATTGCATGGACAAATGATGATATGCCAGAGCTAGGAAGCGAAAATACGTTTGAACAATGCGTTAGTGAGATGGCGCTAGCTGGATTCACAGGTACGGAGATTGGCAACAAGTATCCAAAAGATCCACAGGTTTTAAAACAATATTTAGATATTCGGGGACTAAAAGTAGCGAGTGCCTGGTTTAGTACATTTTTAACAACAAAACCTTTCGAAGAAACCGCGGAAGACTTCAAAAAACATCGAGATTTTTTACATGCAATGGATGCTAAGGTTATTGTTGTGGCTGAACAAGGACACAGCATACAAGGAATTATGACGGCTCCTGTTTTTAATGAGAAACCAATTTTTTCTGATGAAGAATGGCAAAAACTAGCTGAAGGATTAGAAAAACTAGGAGACTTGGCACATGAAAAAGGTATGGAGATTGTTTACCATCACCATATGGGGACAGGAGTCCAAACGACTGAAGAAATCGATCGATTAATGAAAATGACGGATCCGACAAAAGTTAAATTATTGTTTGACACTGGCCATCTTGTCTTCTCAGGAGAAGATCCAATCGCAATCTATCAGCGCTATCAAGACCGGATTAAACACATTCACTTCAAAGATATTCGCAAACAAATGGCAGAGGGAGTCAGAACAGAAGAAGATAGCTTCTTAAAGGCCGTGAAAAAAGGCGTCTTTACAGTCCCTGGGGATGGTATGATTGATTTCAAACCAATTTGGTCAGCAATCGAAGAGAGTGGCTATGAAGGTTGGATTGTGGTTGAAGCGGAACAAGATCCTGCCAAAGCCAATCCGTTTGAATATGCCGTCAAAGCACGAAACTATATCCGAAAGGTCACCGATCTTTAATCTAATCGAGAAGGAGCTAGACAATGAATCTATTTTCAATAATCAGTTTCCTAGTAATTGTCATCTGCGTATGGATTTTTGCCTATTCTCGATCCAGAAGTGTAGATACTTCTGGATCAGAAGGTTTCTTCATGGGTGGCCGAAGCTTAACAGCCTTACCGATTGCTGGGACAATTATTATGACCAACCTATCCACAGAGCAAATTGTTGGACAAAACGGTCAAAGCTATCATGCAGGAATGGAAGTTATGGCTTGGGAAGTAACTGCTGCAATTGCAATTGTCGCATTGGCAGTCATTTTTTTACCAAAATATTTTAAATACGGTATTAATACGGTTTCAGATTTCATTGAAATTCGTTATGATACAGTTACAAAACGAATTATTTCAATCTTGTTTATTGTTACCTATATGATTTCTTTTTTACCAGTAGTTCTTTATTCTGGGTCACTAGTATTCAATAAGATTTTTCATATTGATGAGCTGCTGGGTGTCGAACCTATTGTCGCAATCATTCTTGTGGCGATGGTGATTGGTATTGTTGGGATTCTTTATCTGCTGATTGGCGGCCTATCTTTAAGTGCCAATAGCGATTCGATTTATGGCTTTGGTTTATTGGTTTGTGGTTTGTTGGTTCCAATACTAGGTTTAATGAAACTGGGTGATGGCAGTTTTATTGGTGGGATTGAACAGGTTGTTGAAAACACACCATGGCTACTGAACTCTGTAGGTGCAATTGATTCTGCTGTTGTACCATGGCCAACATTATTTACAGGGATGTTGTTTAATAATTTGTATTTCTGGTGTACCAATCAGATGATTGTTCAAAAAGCACTTTCAGGAAAAAATTTAGCAGAAGCACAAAAAGGGGCTTTTTTAGTGGGGATTTTCAAAGTGTTTGGCGCATTATTCTTAGTATTTCCAGGAATTGTTGCAAGAAATCTTTTTGGGGATGCGTTGATGTCCAATCCTGATAACGCATATCCATATTTAGTAACTGAAGTTTTACCAAAAATGCTTTTCGGCATTTTTGCTGCAGTTATTTTTGGGGCAATTTTATCTTCCTTTGCGGGGGCTTTAAATGCAACCTCCACTCTGTTTTCGCTAGATTTTTACAAACCAATTATCAATAAGAAAGCAGATGACAAACAAATTGCTCGTGCGGGAAAAACAGTTACAGTTATTGTAGGGATTATTTCGATTATCGTTGCACCGTTTATTTCTTTTGCACCAGCTGGATTGTACCAATTTGTTCAAGAGTTTAATGGATTATACAATATGCCATTGTTAGTGATTATACTTTTTGCATTTTATTCCAAAAAAGCAACTGCTTTTGGAGCAAAAATGACAATTGCTATCCACATTTTTTTGTATGCGCTGTCAAAAGTGTTTTTGAAAGATATCCATTTTTTATATGTCTTAAGCCTGCTCTTCTTCTTAGATATTCTTATTTTAATAGTGGTTTCTAAAATAAAACCAGATGGCGAATTTGTTTTAAATTCTTTTGATACGAAAGTAAATATTGAACCTTGGAAACATACAAAACTTGTCGCAAGTATATTAGTTGTCGTGGTTATCCTAACCTATGCAGCATTTTCACCAATCGGATTTGCTAGATAAAAATATTTCATGAATGAGGAGAGGTTTATGAGCAAAAACATATTGATTATTTGTGAGACAGGAATTAGTGCATCGCTGTTAGTTTCAAAATTACTTGAAGCAATTAGGGAAAAAGAGTTATCTTATGATTTAGATTATGCACCTGTTTGTCGGATTGAGGAAAAACTTGGTTATAAAGAGTATGATGTGTTAATGTTGACCCCACAAGTCGCTCGTGTCAAAGAAAAAGTGGAAAAATATTTAGAAGGCTGTCAGGGGCAGGTTGTTTTTATCGATCAAGAAGATTTTCGTTATATGAACACAGAGAAGATACTCGCAAGTATCGAAAAGTAAGATTTAGAGAGTGGGGCATCAGTCAACTTTGGTTGATGTCTTGCTTTTTTATTGTGTTCAAAAAGAGCAGAATCAAAATCTTACGTTTTATAGTGAGTACCAAATACTTTTATAGAAATAAAGCTAAAGTCATTATTTTAGTAAAAAATAGATTAATTTACTAAAATAATATATAATAAAGGTAAAACTAGGAGGGAAGCATATGACGTGTATTTCATTATCGATTTTAAATCAAGAACAAGAAGTTAGAAAAGCTAAGATAGATGATTCAGATTCTTTGAAAGAGTTAACTATTACAGGAAAAGATTTTGTTTGTTTAGCTGCTCGGGATTGTCAATTACAAGACGGTGATGTGATTCAAGTTTGTTTAGATACGCCCAATACTTATTTAATGGTGAAGTTAGATGCTACGCTTGACAGCAGTTTGATTTATGTTCCAGAACAAAAATGGACGTTTCCAATCATAAAAAATGAAAACGCTATCGAAGCGCGAGCAGCGTATCGTTTTGAAACCAAGAAACCTTATATAAGTGTGCGTATTGCCACTAAAGAAGAAATTAAGAGTTATCGTAATTGGGCGTTAAATCCACATGATTTACAACATTTTACTGGTGCGTATCCTCATGCATCTGCCAACGTGGAAACGCGAAATGATGCCACTTTTTTTGCTTGTAATGCGATTGATGGTACCTTCGCTAATCTTTATCATGGGCCGTATCCTTATCAATCATGGGGGATTAATCAGCAGTTAGATGCCGCATTAAAAATTGAATTTGGGCGTGAAGTCTTGTTGGATAAAGTGATCTTAACATTACGAGCGGACTTTCCCCATGATAATTATTGGCAACAAGTGACTTTAAAATTTTCCGACGGTACACATGAAGTTTTTAAAACTGTTAAGACTGAGCAACGCCAGAGCTTTACCTTTGCGAAACGGGCAGTGGAGTGGGTGATACTAACAGAGTTAATTCAAGCAGATGAACCATCACCATTTCCAGCATTAACACAAATTGAATTATTTGGTCAAAACAAATAAAAAATAAGGACGGTTCCTTTATAGGAGCGGTCCTTATTTTTTATTTCTGGCGTGGGCTAGTTGTTGATTGGCGGACAACCAATTCTGTGTTTAACAGGACTCTACGAGGAATGCTAGGCATTTGAATTCGTTTGTGCAATAAATTAATGCCTGTCTCGCCCATTTCTTCAGTAAAGGCATGGACAGAGGATAGCGGTGGTGAGACATATTGAGAAATAGAGATATCATTGATCCCCATGACACTAATTTCTTCAGGAACCTTTATACCGTGTGCGGCTAACGTATGTATCACACCGATTGCAAAGGCGTCATTATAAGCAAGAATCGCAGTAGGTAAATCATTTCCCCATTTCTCTAACGCTTCTTCTGTCAATTGTTCCCCCGTTTTGACATCCAACATGCCATTTTCTTTTAAGATAAAATAATCTTCGTTAAACAAGTGATAATGCTGCATAATGTCAAGATAAGCATTGGTTGTCGGCGTTTTATAGCGACGGAAACCATACATGTTTTCGCTTTCTTCGGCACCAATAAAGGCAATTTTTTCGTGGCCCAATTCCAAAAGATGGGTTAAGGCAATCTCGGTTGCTTGATAAAAATCAGTATTTACAGAATCAAATTCTTCCAGTGGGAAATTACTGCCAATTACACAAAGGTTTGGATGCAGTTGCTGCAACTCTTGTAACGTCTTTTGAGTGAATTTGCCAATTGCCAAAATGCCATCAATCCCTTGAAGGTTATGTTGTTCCAATTGAGAAACTTTTAGAATATTGTAACCTAACTCTTCGGCCCGTTTTTCAGCGCCTAAACGAATCGACATATAGTAAATATCCGTTAGTTCTTCGTCATCTGAACGCCACTGAACGACGGCAATCGAAGGCTCTTGCGGAGCTGTTTGTACGGAAAGGTTAGGTGTCAGTTGCTCCTGCTGTTTGTTTTTATTTTTAGTTTTATATTTCGTATAATTCAGGGTTTCTGCTGCTTCAAAAATTTTTCGCTTGGTTTCCTCAGTAACGGATAAGTTTGGATCATAGTTCAGAACTCGCGATACAGTTGAAATTGAAACATTCGCGACTTTTGCGATATCTGTGATAGTTGCCATTCTAAATGCCTCCTTCTCAAGTACTATTATAGCATATAGTATATTTCTTTTTAGTAAAAAAAAGCAAGAAAAAGCTTTTTTTACTTTTTTTTAGCAAAAACTATTGATTTTTTGACTAAAAAAATATACTATAAAGTCAAAGAAAGCGCTTTAATTCGATGGAGAAGGTGGTTTAGTGAAAAGATTTTCACTTTTTTTACTAATTTTACTTACTTTAACAGGTTGTAAATCCGGTGAAAAAGAATTTGATGAAGAATCTCTTCAAAATCTAAAGGAAACGGCACAGTCTTATTCGGAAACAGAATTACAAAATGGTGACGTTCGTTTAAATGAATATATTTCTTTGAAAGGGGAGATTGTTGAGAGCGACAGTCGTTCCAGTTTAATAAAAAAAGGTGATCGTTTTATTTTGAAAAGTGGTTCTAGTAAATATCAAGTTTTTAATGAGCAAAAGAAAAAATTGAAAATTGGTGACGAAGTGACAGTTTACGGAGAATATTACGGCTTTTTGAAAGGGACATTAATTGAAAGTGAGGAGAATCATGATTCAGCCACGAATTAGACAGAATCCTTTTGAAACATACGAAGAAGTTGCAGAAGGATTTGAAGATTTATTAGCGCCACTGGAATTGTTTTTTGATCGAGAGTATCAAGGTCATCTGGATTTAGGGACACACGGAACGGTTTATTCTAAAGGGACACGTGATGCGGAGGCATTTTTACGACCATTATGGGGACTAGGTCCTTATGTAACGCAAAATGAAAGTGAGTATTTGAATGACTTTCTAACGGGAATTATCGAAGGAACCGATCCTGAGAGTTCATCTTATTGGGGAAAAACAAAAGATTATGATCAATTGATTGTTGAGATGGCAGCATTAAGTACATTTCTTTTGTTAAACAAAGAAAAAACGTGGGACCAATTAACAAAAGAACAGCAAAACAATTTACACAGTTGGCTGATACAAGCCAATGAAAACATTATTCCGCCAAATAATTGGCATTTCTTTAGAGTGTTGCTGAATTTAGCGATGAAACATTGTGAAATGCCGTATTCAAAAGAACAGATCGCTGTTGATTTGGCTGTAATTGATCGTTTTTATGTCGGTAATGGTTGGTATTATGACGGAGTCGAGACACAAGTTGATTATTATGTTTCTTTCGCTATTCATTATTATAGTTTATTGTATTGTCGTTTTGCCCCGGAAGATACCGCAAGAGCGGCTATTATGAAGGAACGAGCAACTTTGTTCGCGCAAGAGTTTAAATATTGGTTTACTCAGCCAGGAGAAGCGATTCCCTTTGGACGTAGCTTAACGTATCGTTTTGCTCAAGTGTCATTTTTTAGTGCCTTAGTTTTTGCAGATGTTGAAGCATTGCCGTGGGGTGAGATCAAAGGTCTAATTAGCCGACATCTTCATCAATGGATGAACAAAGATATTTTTACAACAGATGGATTATTGTCGGTAGGTTATGATTATCAAAATATGGTCTTTGCCGAAGGCTATAATGGTCCTGGTTCACCTTATTGGGCCTTTAAAACATTCATTTTGTTAGCGGTTCCAAAAGATCATCCTTATTGGCAAGCAGAAACACAGCCTATTAGCTTTCCAGAAAAACACTTACCTTCACCAGAAAGTCGGAACTACTATCAAGTAAATGATGCAGGGACACATGGTTTAATGTTTCCAGCGGGACAATTTATTAATTATCAAGCTCATGCGCATGATAAATATAGTAAATTTGTTTATTCTTCCCATTTTGGTTTCAGTACTATAAAGAGTGATTATTGGTATTACGAAGGTGCTTATGATAATTGCTTGGCTTTAGCTGAAGACGACCATTATTTCCGCACGAAAGGATTAGATGATCAGTGCGAAATTCTTGATGATCGTATCATTCATCAATGGCATCCTTGGTCCGATGTAGCAATCAAAACGACAATTGTACCATTAGAAGGCCAGCATTTACGGATCCACGAAATTGAGACACAACGTGCATTAGTGGCTTATGAAGGTGGCTTCTCAATCCCGCTCTTCGATGAAAAGGTCACTTGTGTTTCTGATCAAATGGCTGAGGTAAAAAATGCAAAAGGTGTGTCAAAAGTAGAAAATATCAACGGCTTTTCTGAAGCTGCGATTATTCGAACAGAACCGAATACAAATTTACTTTATCCGTTAACGGAGTTGCCATATTTGAAAGCAAACTTGTCGAAAGGGAAACATCTTTTAATTTCATTGGTGACAGGCGTACTACCGAATGAACAAATTGAGCCAGTTAAAGTTAGGTTAAAAGAAAATCAGCTTTTAGTTGAAGAAAAAGTTGTAATTTTGGGGAATTAGGGGGAGAAATACACAATGACAGAAAATGGACAGATTGAGTGGTTGCCGAAGCAAATCAGTTTTGCTTTAAACAAAGTTCGAGGAAATTTAGAGACATTTAAAGAATTAGTTCCACCCGCGGCAAGTTTAAATCAAATTTATTATCCTGAAGAAAATATTGACTGGACGGCCAGCTTTTGGCCAGGAATGTTATTTTTAGTAAAGGAATTAACAAATTCAACAGAGTTCGATGAAGTGATTGCCACACAGATGGCTTCTTTTCAACATCGCTTGGATGAACAAATTGAGCTGGAAACACATGATATAGGCTTTTTGTATATTTTAACAGCCATTGCCGATTATCAAGTCAATGGTCATGAGGCCTCAAAAGAAATGGCCTTGCAAGCTGCGGACTTATTAATGAAACGTTATTCACCAAAAGCCAAGATTATTCAAGCTTGGGGGAATTTAGACGATCCAGAGCAACGAGGTAGAATGATTATTGATTGTTTAATGAACTTACCATTATTATACTTTGCAGCAAAAATGACTGGCAAGCAAGAGTATTATGAAGCTGCCTACAATCATGCGAAACAAACACAAAAATATATTGTGCGAGAAAATCACACCACGTTCCATACGTATTATTTTGATACAGAAACAGGCGAAGCCTTGTACGGAAAGACACAGCAAGGATATTCAGATGATTCTTGTTGGGCTCGCGGCCAAGCCTGGGGAATTTACGGCTTTACGTTAAGTTATTTATATACAGGAGATAGTAGTTTTCTGGAAACAGCAAAAAATGTTGCTGATTACTTTATTCAAGAATTACCAGAGGACAAAATCTGTTACTGGGATTTAATTTTCAATGAAGGGAGTGAAGAAGAACGTGATAGCTCATCTGCTGCAATTGCTGCATGTGGCTTACTAGAATTATCTCGTCAGCTTCCATTAAATGATGAAAAACATGGCTATTATGAAAAGGTTGCGCTAGAACTAATACAAGCATTAGCGGAAAAGTATACAACGGTTTTACGACCAGAGTCGAACGGCCTATTGCTTCATGGTGTCTATGATAAAAAAACAAATACAGGAGTCGATGAATGCATGATTTGGGGCGACTACTTTTATTTGGAAGCGTTAACTCGTTTAGCGAAAAGCTGGTATTCTTTTTGGTAATTCATGGAGGAAAACTCCTAAAAAATAATAAATAGCGGAGGTAGTACAAATGAAATTTTGGAAAAAAGGCTTAACAGCGGCAGCGTTGTTAGCGGTGGCGGCAGTAACTTTAACAGCATGTGGTGGTTCAAGTGAAAAGAAAGCAACTGAAAAGAGTGAAGATGGCAAAACAAAATTAACAGTAACTACTTGGAATTATGACACGACCCCAGAATTTGAGAAATTATTCAGAGCTTTTGAAGCGGAAAATCCTGATATCACTATTGAACCGGTGGACATTGCTTCAGATGATTATGACACAAAAGTAACAACGATGCTTTCATCAGGAGATACGACGGATATTTTAACCATGAAAAACTTACTTTCATATTCTAATTACGCGCTACGCAATCAATTGGTGGATTTAACCGATCACGTTAAAGATTTAGATATCGAACCTGCCAAAGCAAGTTACGAGATGTATGAAATCGATGGTAAAACCTATGCTCAGCCTTACCGTACAGATTTCTGGGTATTGTATTACAATAAAAAAATGTTTGATGAAGCCGGAATTGCCTATCCCGATAACTTAACTTGGGATGAATATGAAGCGTTAGCGAAAAAATTATCTAAACCAGAAGAACAAGTATATGGTGCCTATCAACATACTTGGCGCTCAACCGTTCAAGCGATTGCTGCTGCTCAAAACAATGCCAATTTGATTGAACCAAAATACAATTATATGGAAACTTATTATGATCGCGCATTGAGAATGCAAAAAGATCAATCACAAATGGATTTTGGAACAGCAAAATCAACAAAAGTAACGTATCAATCACAATTTGAAAATTCAAAAGCGGCGATGATGTACATGGGTAGCTGGTACATGGGGACTTTATTAACAAACATTGATGATGGCAAAACAAATGTCGAATGGGGGATTGCCGAAATACCACAACAAGAAAAAGGCAAAGCAACTACCTTTGGCTCACCGACAAGTTTTGTAATTAATAAAAACAGTAAAAAACAAAAAGCTGCTCAAAAATTCTTAGACTTTGCTTCAGGTAAAGAAGGTGCAAAACTTTTAGCAGAAGTAGGGGTGGTTCCTTCTTATAAAACAGATGAAATTGATAAAATCTACTTTGCAAGAAAAGGAATGCCTTCAGATGAAGTCTCACAAAAAGCCTTTAACCCAGATACAATTAATTTAGAATTCCCATCTGATAAAAACGGTGCCGCAATTGATAAAGTATTACAAGAAGAACATGATTTAATTATGGTCGGCGACGAAAAACCAAAAGATGGTATTGCTAACATGGAAAAACGTGTCAAAGCAGAGATAGACTAATTATTATTTCCTGCAAAAACACAAAAGATTGATGAAAAAAATAAGCTGAAATGAGTAACCTACAATGAATTTCAGCTTATTTTTTTAAATAAAGAATGTAGCTTGAGTTTGGAAGGAGGGCCTGTTAAGTTCACTTAACAGAATACAATTATGGAAATTACTTCAAAAACAAAAACAGCAAATAAATTGAGACGAAAAAATACGTGGACTGCGTTATCTTTTATCGCACCAAACTTTATTGGCTTTTTCCTCTTCACTTTAATCCCGGTTATCTGTTCACTGATTTTAGCTTTTATGAGTTGGGATTCTTTTTCAACTCCTGAATTTGTCGGAATGAAAAATTTCACCAAAATGATTCATGATGATACGTTTTGGATTTCGTTAAAACAAACGTTTATCTATACGATTGGTGTTGTTCCGTTAACATTGATTTGCTCATTAGGACTAGCGATTTTGTTGAATCGTAAAATTAGAGGGATGAAATTTTTTAGAACGGCTTTTTTCTTTCCTTATGTAACGTCATTAGTTGCGATTGCGGTCGTTTGGAATATGCTATTTCATCCAACAATGGGACCAATTAATCAATTTTTGAAATTATTTATTGAAAATCCTCCTGGCTGGACATCTAGTTATACTTGGGCTTTACCAGCAATTATCATCGTTAGTGTGTGGCGCTTTATGGGGTATTATATGATTTTGTATTTAGCTGGTTTACAAAGTGTGCCAAGAGAATTATATGAAGCAGCGTCAATGGATGGCGCGGGTAAATGGAATCAATTTTTAAATGTTACCTTACCTTCATTACGACCAACGACCTTTTTCGTGACTATCATGCTTGTAATTAACTGTTTCAAAGTGTTTGACTTAGTTCAAGTTATGACTGGTGGTGGACCAGGACGTGCAACGAATGTGTTAGTTTATGAAATTTACAATGAAGCCTTTGTCAAATTTAATTTTGGTTATGCATCAGCCATTGCGATGGTCTTATTCATCATCGTTCTAGCGATTACTGTGGCTCAATTTAAATGGAATCAACATCAAGAGAAAGTTTAGGAGGAGAAAAGATGGAAGCAACTTTTTCAAAAAAAGAAAATACTCGAAAAGCAAAAACGAAAAAAGCAGAAAAAGTCACACCTGGTGGGATACTTGTAATCATTCTCTTAACTTTACTTGCGTTAATTACTTTGGTGCCTTTCATTTGGATGGTTTCAGCATCATTTAAAACAAACAATGAAGTTTTCACCATTCCAATTCAATGGATTCCTAAAAGTTGGCATCCAGAAAACTATTCCGTTATTTGGGAACGCATTCCGTTGTTAACTTTCTTTAAAAATACGTTATTTTTAAGTATTGTGATTACGATTATTCAACTATTTACTTCAAGTTTTGCAGCATATGGCTTTTCAAAAATGAATTTTAGAGGAAGAGATACACTTTTTATTACGTACATCGCAACAATTGCTATTCCTTGGCAATCGTATATGATTCCACAATTTATTATGATGCGTCAATTAGGTTTGACTGACACGTTATGGTCACTTGTTTTATTACAAGCATTTAATGCATTTGGGGTTTTTTTACTGAAACAATATTACAGCAGTATTCCAGATTCACTATGTGAAAGCGCGCGGATTGATGGGTTAAGTGAGTGGGGAATTTATTGGAAAATTATTTTACCATTAACCAAACCAGCTTTAGCCAGTCTCACGATTATTACTTTTGTGAATACATGGAATGACTATATGGGACCTTTCATTTATTTATCTTCTACTGAGAATAAAACAATTCAGTTAGGTTTGAAAATGTTCGTCGGTTTATTTGATGCTGAATATGCCTTAATCATGGCCGCATCAGTGGTTTCTATTTTACCAGTAGGGATTGTCTTTTTAGCAATGCAAAAATACTTTGTTGAAGGTATTGCTACATCTGGAATGAAGAATTAGGAGGAAGTTTGAATGTTTACTAAGCAAACCTTTGATAATAATATCTATATGAAAATTTTTCGCTGGCTTTACATTTTATTTATCGGTAATCTAGGGCTTCTCTTAGTGAACATTCCTTTTTTCATAGCGGTGATTAGCTTAGACATTGATCCACGAAACCTCCCACTTTTTGTAGTAACGTTGCTGCCGATGGGGGCAGGGATGATTGCACTTTTAGGCTTAATCGATACTTTTAAAGAAGAAAAGGAGCTGGATCCATTTAAAACTTTTTTCCAAAAGTTTCGTCAGTTTGGGTTAAGAGGCTTTCTTATCAGCTTGCTAGGCTTAGGAAGTAGCATCATCAGTGTGACAGATATATTCTTTTTTGCCAAAACAACGATTGGTAAATGGTTTATTCCATTGATGGTCCTTCTGCTAATTTTTGGGTTAGCTATTATGCTAAATGCTTGGTATTTTCAAGTACGAAATCCGCAAGCTTCTTTTAAAGATGTGTTTCGGATTTCAATTTACTATGGACTGCGGAAATGGTATGTCAGCTGTCTAAATGTTTTTTTACTATTCTCAATGTTTGCAATGATGTTTTTGAAGCCACAGTTTGGGTTTGTTGTAACCCCTGTCCTTTTCCTAGGGATTATTTATTTAAATACTGGGAAATTGCATGAAAAGCAAAAAAAGAATAAATAATTTTTACATAATAAGTAATCTCGATTTTCAGGAAAATGAATGAAGGTGGGGTTGCTTATTTTGTTCTTGCCTTGTTTATTAAAGTGGAGGGAGCGAACGAATGAAGAAAAAAATAATTATTTTAAGTAGCTTTTTGATAGGTGCTATTTTTGTGCTCGTTATTTTTACTACCAGTCAGCAAAGTATGATTAATAACGAAGCAATCCAAGTCGAAGAATTAATTGTTTATGGCGATAAAAATATGAATCGTGTAGCGAAGCAATTCTCTGATCAGAATAATTTAACTTCGTTTGGAAAAAATTTCTGGCGCAAAACGTATAACGGAAAATCACCCACTCAGGAACTACTGAAGGTTGCAACGGAGGATTTAGTACAACATAAAATGATTAAACAACTGGCGACGGAGTTAGAAATAGTCCACTCACAAACATTTGGGCAAGAAAAAAAAGAATGGCAAGACCAAAAGAGCAGTTTAACGCTCTGGCAATTTTTAGATGCAAAAGATCAACAATTACAGGACCAAATAAAAGAGAAATTAATGGAGAAAGAAAAGCCAACGCAAAAAGAATTGCGGCAGGCCTTTGAGCAATTGGATGATAAATATAAAAAGACCGATTACTTTGTTGAAGCAATTGAAATTCCAACTTTTTCAGGTAAGCAAGCAGAATTAGAAAAAATAGCCAAAGCAATCTCTCCGAATCTATCTTATGAGGAGACGTTATTGGAGTGGCAAAATAAATTACCTAATCTTGTTATTGAATCGTATCAATTGAAGAGTGCAGAAATCCAAAAAGAGGATATTTATTCGTTGTATGTTGGGGAGATTCTTAGTGAAAAAGCTGTTGGTACCGTGGTGAAAGGATACCACGAAAACCAATACTTTTATATTTTTAATAAGGAAGGAGGGCAACTTTTACAGTTTGAAGAAGCACCACAATTTGGCAAAAATGCCTATATCAACACATGCTACAAAGAGAAATTAGCTACGTATCAACAAGCAACTAAAGTGGACTTGTTAGAGAAAGACAGAGAAAAGTTTTTTCAAAATTATCAAAATAAAAACAGTTAAGGAGCAGAAAATGAGAAAAAAAGCGTATTTTAAAAGTGTAACCATCTTCCTTTCTATTTTGCTTGTTTTTTCCCAGCTTCAATTATTTAGTCTTCCTGCTTATGGGGAAACAGTGAGTGATCAACCGTTACTTTTTCGTTCAGCAGGTGTCGCTCAAAATGGAACGACCTACTATGTGGATGGGGAAGGGGGAAATAATGCCAATGATGGGCAGTCACCTGCCAGTGCTTGGCGTGATTTTGAAAAAGTGAATCAGACAGAGTTTCAGCCAGGCGACCATCTTCTGCTGAATGCGCAAAGTACCTGGAATAACCAATTGTTGCATCCAAAAGGGAATGGGACAGCGGCACAAAAGATTGTCATTGATTTTTATGATACGAATGACAAAGGAGAAACCATTTTTGAAACAACACGGCGTCCGATTATTAATGGTGGTGGCACCTACAGCACAGGGACTTTCAAACGTGCAATCTCAGGGGCCGTACAGTTAGTGAACCAAGAATATTGGGATATTTCAAACTTAGAAGTGACAAATACACCAGAGCTAGATAATCTCGAAGGCTATAAGAAACCAGGAGATGCTCAAAGAGCGGGGATATTAGTCCTAGGATATGAACAAAATCGAACGTTCAATAGTGTCACGATACGGAATAACTATGTTCATGACGTTCAAACAGAATATTATTTGAATCTAAGTGGGAATACTGCAACCAAACGATTAAAAGCGGTAGGTGGAATTATTGTTTTAGGAAGTTGGTTTGATGAGAATGGCAATGTAGTAACAGCAGCCAATGATCATCGAACAACGACTGGATTTAATGATATTTTGATTGAAAATAACGTGATTCAACGAGTGGGACTTGAAGGAATTCGAACAAAAGCTGATTCAGATACCTCAAGAGGCAACACTTTCTACAAAACGTTTTCTAATATTACGATTCGTAATAACTATTTAGAAGATATTGCTGGCGACGGGATTGTCTTGTCAGAAGCCAAAAGTGGCGGTGTCGTCGAAGGAAATGTTGCTGTCCGAATGTGCAATGCCGATTATGGTACACAAAATTACGCGGGCGTTTGGGCAATGTCTGTAGATGACGGACTGTTCCAATATAACGAAGTATACGGAATCAAATATGGATTTAACGATGCCGAAGCTTATGATGTGGACATGCAGTCAAACAATGTTATTTATCAATATAACTATTCACATCATAATACTGGCGGCTTTTTATTGCTTATGTCTGATCAAAAAAATTCGGTTATTCGGTACAATATCTCAGCTAATGACGGCGGTGGTAACCGAGGAACAGGTAAAGACAATCCAGGCGGAGCTGGTGGCTACAATTATAAAGAACAAAGCATTTTCCATTATTGGATAAAAAATGATGGAGCGGCAATGCCAACTATCCACAATAATACGATTTATGTTGGCGACGGCATTTCAACATCATTATTTGGTGAAGGAAATAGTTCTGACAACAGTGGTACAGTAGCCAATTTTTACAATAATATTTTATACAAAGAAGGTACCGGACAATTAAAATTCTTATCTAATTATCCAACAAATGGGACACAACCAATTGAACGTAAAATGGTCGATAATCCAGAAAAATATTTCAAAAATAATGTTATTTGGCCAAAAGAAATTGCTACAGAAAAAAGTGGTGCAACTGTTGAAAAATTAGTATCAAGTGGAAACATTTTTGAAAAACCACAATTAGAAATCACAGATAACCCTGAAAAAGTGAAAGAGTTGGCAGAGCAAGAATTTACGACATTGAAACCAACAAAAGATAATGTGGTTGAATTTACTTCCAAAGAACGCTTACGTCAGCGAGCACAAATGTTCCAATTAAAAGAAACCTCTCCAGCGATTGGTAAAGGCTTGTCGGAAGTGAACAGTGCGGCCGAAGACTTCTTTGGAAATAGCTTGAAAAATAAAGTTTTAGATATTGGTGCGCAACAAGCATCCACAATTGAAAAAAGTATTCGTTATCAAAATCAAGTGTTAGAAATTAGTTCGGCAACAGGTGTGTATCCTAATTTGCCAGAGCAAGTTGAATTAACGTACGAAGAAGTCGTTAATGAAGAAGTGGTTGCGACAGGCAAAAAAGAATTTAAGTTACAATGGGAAGCAATCCCTCAAGAAAAAATTAATACAGCAGGCACAGTTGAAGTTGCAGCAACAGTTATCGGCTTACCGATAGATGCTGTCAAAGTAACAGCCAAAGTCTCTTTTGAGGGTGAACTTGGTGAAGGAAAAGACACCGTTAAACTAAAAACAGCCCAAACTGCCTATGTTCAAAAGAGTGATGGTAACCGAGCATACTCTGCTATAGCAGGTGGTACTGCTGCCATTAGTTCAGGAGACGCCTATAAATATCCATATGGAGTAAACTATACAGGCAATTACGCATTAAAATTAAAAAATGCTAGTTCTGCGGGGTATAATCGCCGGATTTACGTTGAAATTGATACACAAGAATTGAAGAACTATCAATCACTAAAAAGTGCCAATTTAGAACTAAATGTGATGCGTTATGATGCGTGGAATGGTGCTGGAAATACAAATGATGAACGTTTGAAAAATACGCAGTTCCAAGTAGATGTTTATGGAACAGATACTAATTGGATGAGTAACACCATTACTTGGAACAATGGTCCAAATAATTTAAATGTACCAAATGAAGAATTTATTGCTCGACAATCTTTTACAAATAGCTCAATTATGAATAATCAAAATACAATCTCTATTGATATTAGTAACTATCTACGGAAGCTAATTCAAAGTGGTGAGAAAATTCCAGCCAAGTTAAGTTTCTTATTAGCGATTACAGACAGTCGTTTGCCTGGTTATGATTCTGATAATGCTGGGTTTGATGCTTTTTCAAAAGAAGGCGCACAAAAGGCCTATCAAGACTTTTTAGCAGGCAAATTGACCTTGCCAACTGGTCAACAGCTAACAGAGTATAGTTTAGCTCCTAAAATTGTTTTATCGAATGTTTTCGAAGTCAAACATGAGTCGATTGAGGTTGCGACAGAAGCGGGTCAAGCCCCTAATCTACCAGAAAAAACAACTATTTTTTATTCGGATGGTTCACAACGAGAAGTGACTGTCAATTGGTCAGAAGTTCCAGCATCTTCTTATCAAAAAGAAGGAACATTCACTGTTGTAGGACGAGCAGCAGGTGTCTCAATGCCAATTATTGCCAATGTAAAAGTCACCGCTAAACATATTGTTGGATTCAAGGAATTGCCTACGCTGGATCGACTAACAGGCACCTCGCGAGGCGAACTGAATTTGCCAACTGAAGTAATTGCAAAATTAGATGATGGTAGCGAAACGAAATTGAAGGTTATTTCTTGGGATGACGATGTTAGTAATTATTCGCCAAGTAGCCCGCCAGGTACTTACCAGTTCCCTGCTGCAGTAGAAGAAAAAATAGGAATTGCGAATCCTGATGAACGAAAAATTTTCCAAGTCGTGCAAACTCATGCGATTCCTGAAAGAATTCAATTTGCTACAGAAACAGCCACTATAAAATCAGGCGAAAATTATCAAATTCAATCTAAAGTGGTTGGTCAAGCGCCGCACACAGAAACGGATGCTTGGAGCTCGCAAGTAACGTATGAGTTGGTTACACCAGATGCTGGCAATACAGTAAGTGTAGATGAAAACGGTCTGATTAGGACAGAAGCAACGACTGCTGCAGGAAATTATCAAATCAAAGTAACAAGTAAAGTCTTGCCGATAGTAACTGCACAATTTTCAATTAAAGTCACAAAATAAATAAACTGTTTGAAGAGACTGGAACAAGAATTGCTGTAGCTTGCAATCTTTCTAGTCTCTTCGATTATCTAGAATCAATAAATATTCTATTGCCTACTATTCATTCTTTTTAAAACAAGGTAAAATAATAAATGAAAGTAAACGATAAAGGTGTGTAGACAATGAATACTATCTTAACAGGTGATCGTCCAACTGGTAAATTGCACCTAGGACATTACGTAGGTTCCTTAAAAAAACGAGTAGAAATGCAAGCAGACCCTACAAATCAATTATTTGTCATGATTGCAGATTTACAAGCATTGACAGATAATGCAAAAAATCCCGAAAAAGTTTCAGCCAATGTTTTAGAAGTTGCTTTGGACTATTTAGCAGTTGGTTTAGACCCTACGAAAACAACAATTTTTATCCAATCGCAAATTCCACAGTTAGCTGAATTAACAATGTACTATCTAAATTTAGTGACCACGTCACGTGTTCGTCGGAATCCAACGGTCAAAGCAGAAATTGAGCAAAAAAAATTTGGGGAGGGTGTTCCGACAGGATTCTTTATTTATCCCGTTTCACAAGCTGCTGATATTACTGCCTTTCAAGCGAATTTAGTCCCAGTTGGGGAAGATCAAAAACCAATGTTGGAACAAGCGCAAGAAATTGTGCATAGTTTTAATCAGACGTACGGTGAAGTTTTAGTTAGACCGGAAGCTGTGTTACCACCAAAAGGCATGGGACGCTTGCCAGGAATTGATGGCAACGGAAAAATGAGTAAGTCGTTAGGTAATGGTATTTATCTTTCAGATCCAGCTGAAGTGGTACAGAAAAAAGTAATGAGTATGTATACCGATCCAAATCATATTCGTATAGAGGACCCAGGACAAGTTGAAGGAAATATGGTCTTTACTTACTTGGATGTTTTTGGGAAAAATAAAGAATATATTGAAGAATTAAAAGAGCACTATCGCCATGGTGGTTTAGGAGATGTGAAAATTAAACGTTACTTAATTGATGTCCTAGAAGAAGAACTCGCACCGATTCGTCGACGTCGTGAAGAGCTGGCTAAAAATCCAGAAGCGATTATGGAAATGTTGCATAAAGGAAGTCTTGCTGCTGAAAAAGTGGCAGCACAAACCTTAACAGAAGTCAAAAAAGCAATGGGAATTCAATATTTCTAAGCAATAAAAGAACTGGAACGAGTCAAAAGAAGAATGACTTGTTCCAGTTCTTTTTAAGTGGTTTGAAATTGACTATTATATAAGCTGGCGTAAAGAGTCGGAGCTTGTAATAGTTCCTGATGCGTTCCTTTTTCAATAATATCGCCATTTTTCATCACTAAAATTAAATCAGCATTTTCAATTGTGGATAATCGATGAGCGATAACGAAGCTTGTTCGATTTTCTGTGACAGTTTCCATCGCTTTTTGAATATGGGCTTCTGTTCGTGTGTCCACACTCGAAGTTGCTTCATCGAGAATAACAACGGGCGGATTTGCTAAAATGATTCGGGCGATGGTTAATAACTGTTGTTGCCCTTGTGATAATGCACCATTTTCGCTAGAAATAATTGTATCATATCCTTGAGGAAGGGTCCGAATAAAATGATCACATTGAGCAATTTTAGCTGCTTCAATTATTTCTTCACGAGAAGCATCTTTTTTTCCATAGGCAATATTATCTGCTACGGTTCCTTCAAATAGCCAAGTGTTTTGTAAAACCATGCCAAATAAATTTCTTAGATTTTGTCGAGAAAGTTTCGTAATATCAATCCCATCAAAAGTAATGGCGCCTTGATTTATTTCATAGAAACGCATTAATAAGTTGACTAATGTTGTTTTACCAGCGCCGGTGGGTCCTACAATGGCCACTGTTTTTTTCGGTTGAACAGAAAAATCAACATTTTTCATTAAAATTTTTTTTGGTGTGTAGCCAAATTGAACATTTTTAAATTCAATGGCTCCTTTAGGAGAAGAAATAGTTTCTAAATGAGTTGCTTCTGGCTGTTCATCAGCTTCATCTAAGATAACAAAAATCCGATCAATGGAAGCCATCGCTGCTTGAATTGAGTTAATGACATAAGAAGCGGTAGAAATCGGCTCAGAAATTTGGTTGATATATTGCAAATACGCTTGCAAGAAACCAATCGTAATACCACCAGATAAAACGAGCATTGCGCCTAAGATAGCACTAATAATAAAAGCCAACTGATTAATAAAACGAATAGCTGGATAAATCGCAAAATTTAGAAACTGTGCTTTTTTAAAGGCACGATAATGTTGTTGATTAACAGCATCAATTGTTTTTTCAGCATTTTGTTGTTGATTAAAGGTTTTTGTGACCAAATTTCCTGCTAAATATTCTTCCATCTTATTATTTAATTGACCTAATTCAGCTTGACTTTGATCAGCAAACACCTTGTTTTTATTCGCAATTTTTGTCGTCATGAAAGTACTGCCGCCAATTAGGAGCAACACTAAAATGGTTAATTTTGCATCAATATAGAACAACATGATTCCTGCAAAAAGGATAGTCACGACGGAAGTGAAAAATTGGTTGATGCCTGTTAAAAGAACTTGTGACAACTGGTTTAAGCCAGTTGTTGAACGACTAATGATATCGCCCACTTGGTGATTGTCAAAGAAGGCCATTGGTAAAGTTTTAAACTTTTTTGTCACTTCTTTTCTAATTCTTAAAGTAACCCGTTCGCTTAAAGAAGCCATTGCTCGTTCCTGAATAAAAGAAGTGATACTACTAATGATTGAAAAGAGAATTAAAAGTAAGACGGGACCTAAGAGCGCTTCTTCAACTAAAGAAAGTGTCATGCCTTTGAGCCCGACACGCTTGATAGCTTCTAAGAGGTTATCAATCCCGATTGCCATAATATAGGTCATGGCAACAATTAATAAGTTTCCAATTAAACTGCAGATCATTAGACCATAAAAGATTGGATGCTCAGGTTTAATCATTTTCCAGAAACGTTTAAAGCTTTGAAGATTCATTGTTTTTTTCATTGTATGGCTTGAAAAGAAAACTTTCTTTCAAGCAGTCACATCCTTTCTTTAATTACTTGGGTAAGATACCTTGCGATTTAGCAAAGTCTTGGTAATAGCTATTAGTGGTAAGTAAATCAGCGTGGGTGCCTTGACCAACAATCCTT
Source organism: Enterococcus sp. DIV0546 (assembly GCF_051712785.1). Lineage (NCBI taxonomy): Bacteria > Bacillati > Bacillota > Bacilli > Lactobacillales > Enterococcaceae > Enterococcus > Enterococcus sp. DIV0546. Next base: position 1,869,379 of record NZ_JBIOPO010000001.1, on the reverse strand, counting down.
CCTTCATCTAGGACGATAATATTGTCAGCGTTCATGATTGTACTTAACCGTTGAGCAACAATGAGTAAAGTTTTGTCCGACATTTGTGCATGTAAAGCGGCACGTAGAGCGGCATCAGTTTTGTAATCTAATGCGGAAAAGCTATCATCGAAAATATAAACATCTGCCGGTTTGATTAAGGCTCGTGCAATACACATTCTTTGTTTTTGACCACCAGAATAGTTGGACCCGCCTTGTGCTACGAAACTTTCAATCCCTTGTGGTAAGGAATCGATAAATTCAGAAGATTGTGAAATTTCTAGTGCCGTTCTTATTTCTTCTGTAGTTGCTTTGGCATTTCCCATTAATAAGTTTGATAAGATTGTCCCACTGAAAAGAAAGGCTTTTTGTGGCACATAACTGATGACTTGGCGAATCGTTTGCTGAGATAATGAGCGGATATCTGTGCCAGAATAGCTAATCGTGCCGGCTGTGACATCATTTATTCGTAAAAGTAACTTAACTAAAGTACTTTTACCAGCGCCAGTTGCCCCAACAATCGCCGTTGTTTTTCCTTTAGGGATGACAAAACTAACATTTTCTAAAACAGGATCAGCTGTTTCTGTGTATTGAAACGTGACGTGATCGAAGCAAATCAAGGCTTTCTCAGGATGATAAGCAATGGTTGCTTCAGTATGAGGATCGCTAATTTCAATTTCTTCTGACAAAACTTCTTGCAAGCGATTCAAGGAAGCAACGGACCGTGGAATGACAACTAATACCATAGCCGCGATCATTAAGTAGGCCAAAGTTAGAAGCGTATATTCAATCACAGCTGTAACGGTGCCAATTTGTAGGGTGCCTACTGCAACTAAATTACCGCCAAACCACAAAATAGAGGCGTACACAACGCCCATTAATAAAAAGGCAACGGGAGTAATCCAAGCAAAGATTTGATTCACTTTACTCATGCGTTCAGCATAATTTTTAAATGTTTGATTGGTTCGCTGCTCTTCAAAGTCTTGATTATTGAACGCACGAATCATATTAATTCCAGTAAAGAACTCTCGTAAAGTCGTAGTAATTCGATCCATTTTTGGTTGAATTTTTAAAGATAAAGGGGTACCTTTTTTCATTAAAAAATAAACAACCACTAAGTAAAATACGATGGAAGCCAATGTTACCCAAGCGAGTGAAACTGAATAAGAAAATGTCATCACTAAGGCAAATAAACTAATAATAGGCGCTGGAAAGATTAATTGGCAAAACAGCACAATCATTGTTTGAACATTATCTACATCGTTGGTCATTCTAGTTAGCAAAGAATTTGAACCAAATTTATCAACATTTTTCATCGAGAATTGTTGAATTTTTTTAAAGAACAATCCTCTAACTTGAAAACCAAATTTAGCAGCTACTAAAGCAGACAAATAGCTAGAAATAATTGCGGCAATTGTTCCAATGAATGCCACAAGAAACATTTGTATGCCAATCGTTTTAATTACTTGTTGGTCACCGCTAACGATGCCCACATCAATCAACTTGCCAACTAATTTAGGGACGCCAAGGGTTCCTGCGATTTGCAAACAGATGGTTAAAGTTGTCGCAAGAACAATCCATTTATTTTCTTTAATAAACTCTTTCATTAATTTCATGAAATTTCCTCCTTAAACAATACCGTTTTAGCTGTTACAAAGAGTCATTGTACACGTTCAAGTAACTTGAATGTCAACAGTAGAAATGCTAAACTTTTTGATGGAGGGAACAGTATGGAAAAAAATTACACAATAAAAGATGTTTCTGAGTTGTTAAATATCCCTAAGTCCACGATTCGTTATTGGGACGAGCAAGGGTTGATTAGTACAACACGCAATGAAGAAAACGGATATCGAACCTTTGATTTAGAAGATTTGTTCAAAATATATGATATTGATTTTTATCGAAAAATGGGGATTCCTATCAAAGATATGTTGAATTTGTATAAAAAGACACCTACCGATCTCTATGCCACCATGGAAGCAACAGAAGAACAACTGGGGCAAGAAATAAAAAGGCTTCAACATAAATACAAAGAAATTAAGAAAAGAAAATTACATTTACACGCGTTAATTGATTTAGAAACATTGGTTTTTTCAGATGAACCAATTCCTTTTGATAAAATTGTTGTTGTTGATATTGAGGATCCAGAAGAGATGAAAGTTTACATGGAACACATTTCAACTTTAGGTATTTATGGGGATTTAAGTGAATCCAATGAACTGACGTATGGGATTTGTTTGGCAAATCATGTGAATAAAAAAAGTTTAGATAAAGTGATTTGGTTCAAAGAATCAAGTAGCCAATACAAAGGCTTTATTTTAAAAGTCAATACACAAGATACCCGTTTGAATAATATCGAAGAAGTAAAAAAGCGTTTAGCAAAACAAGGATTTGAAACAGGCATCGTTGTCGGGGAGCATATCTTGACACAACTAGAAGAGGAGAATCAATATATTGAATATTATTATGGTTGGATTGAAATTTTAGGGGAAAAGTGAAGTAATTGAAACAAAGAAGGAACTAGCAATAGCAAATGTATGTAGTGCGCCCCCAAAGTTAGACCAAAAAATCTAACTTTGGAGGCGTATTTAAATTGGCAAAATACGATTATGCATTCAAGAAAAAAGTAGTAGAAGCTTATCAAAATGGCGCAGGAGGTTATCGAACACTTGCGAATCAATTTGATATTGCTTCACTTTCGACTGTTCGTAAATGGGTTAAAACAGTCGAAAAATTTGGATTTAACGCACTTCATCGAAGAGTAAATTACCAACATTACTCTTCCAAATTCAAGCGGGATGTCATACACTATTATTTAACGAGTGGTGACTCTTATCTGACTGTCGCATTGAAATATGGTCTGCCAAACGATACCTTAGTCCTGGCTTGGCACCAGAAATTTCTAGAAACAGGCATAGAAGGGCTTTCACCAAAACAGAAAGGAAGACCTTCTATGTCAAAGAAAAAGAAACCCGTTCAGGTGAAAAAAACACGAACACGTGAACAAGAATTAGAACATGAAAATGAACTATTGCGAGCGGAACTAGCCTTCATAAAAAAGCTCCGCGCTTTAGGAATGAATATCCCGGAACGACTCAAGAACGAGATGCCCGAATCATCCACGAACTCCGAAAAAAATTCCGATTAACAATCTTACTGGAAGCAACCAAATTTCCTAAAGCGACGTATATGTATTGGCAAAAGCGATTTGAGCGAAAAAATCCCAATCAAAAATTAGAAGCCCTGATTAAGAAAATTTTTGACGAAAACAAAGGAAACTATGGCTATCGCCGTATTCAATTAGCTTTAAAAGAACAAGGATTGAACGTAAACCAGAAAAAAATTCGTCGTCTTATGCGTAAACTTGGCCTAAAAGGGACAAAATTTATTCGTAAATCAAGAAAATATAATTCCTACAAAGGAACCGTTGGCTATGGCGAAAAAAACCGTCTACATCGTCGTTTCTACACTTCAGTACCCCATCAAAAGCTAACAACAGATACCTCTGAATTTAAGTATTATGAACGTGATCAAAGTGGAAAGATTCAAATAAAAAAACTCTATTTGGATCCTTTTCTTGATTTATTTAATGGTGAAATCTTGTCTTACCGTATTTCTAAACAGCCGAATGCCAAAGCAATTCTTGAGGCACAAAAAGAAGCCATTGATAAAACGCAAGATTGTCCATATCGGCGCACTTTTCATTCTGACCAAGGTTGGGGGTACCAAATGAAGCAGTACAAAAAGCAATTAACCAGTCACCAGATCTTTCAAAGTATGTCTCGAAAAGGCAATTGTTTTGATAATTCTCCTATGGAGAATTTCTTTGGTTTACTAAAACAAGAAACCTACCATGGCATTATTTATTCTAGTTTCGAAGAACTAGAACAAGCAATTGAGGAATGGATTGATTATTATAATCATCAACGAATAAAGACAAAACTAGGGTGCAGTCCCGTTCAATTCCGTAAACGGTTCGTCGCATAAAAATACCGACCAGATTTCTCCAGTCGGTATTCGGTCTAACTTTCGGGTCTCACTACAGTAGCTAAGCTAGTTCCTTTTTTTATTTATAACAAGAAATCCAACATATTGTGTGTGCATAAAGGCAAATAGAAAAATAGTAGTGAAATAGCTAGGAATAATAAAGAACCAGCTTGCATTAAAACTGCAAAAAAATAAACTACAATTAAACGAATTGCTCTAGTGTTTTTACGGATAAAATTCAAAAATAGTCCTCCTCAAAAATAATTAGAGGATAACCTTTGTGAAACTATCAAGTTCTCAGGTTTTATAAAACAAATACACACTAGTAAAATCGCTTTATGAGTGAGGCTTATCCAATTATTTTTATGGTTCTTAAACAGTTGTAAAAAAAATATCAGATAAACGTTTTCACAAAGAACAGTCAATTCGGTAAATTTTTACCTTAAAATGACACAAAATCTATAATTTGTTTCTCAAATCCTATAATTTGTTCCTTAAAAAGATATTATGAAAACGCTATTATATTTATGAAAGGAGCGAAACGAATGAAGAAGAAAAACGGGTTTTTTCAAAATGTATGGCGTTATAAGGCCTTAATCCTTATGGCGTTACCAGGATTTATCTGGTTTATATTTTTCTTCTATATACCAGTCTTAGCCAATGTGGTCGCATTTAAAGATTTTCATATTTCACCAGATGGTTTCTTAGCTAGTCTAAGAGAAAGTCCTTGGGTTGGTTTTGAAAACTTTAAATTTTTATTTGCGTCAAAAGATGCTTGGTTAATTACTAGAAACACCATTTTGTACAATGTCGTCTTTTTAGCCTTTAACTTATTCTTCGCGATTGCTTTTGCTATTATTATGAGTGAATTAAGAAATCGTCGCTTGGTTAAAGTTTATCACACGATGTCATTGCTACCATATTTCTTATCTTGGATGGTTATTAACTATTTTGTTTATGCCTTTTTAAGTCCAGATAAAGGGATTTTGAATCAATGGATTACTGGTAATGGCGGCACAATGATTAACTGGTATGCAGATCCACGTTGGTGGCCAGTAATTTTTGTCTTCCTAAATGTTTGGAAGAGCCTAGGCTACAACAGTATTATCTACTATGCTTCTGTGATGGGGATTGATCCGACATACTATGAAGCAGCGATGGTAGATGGTGCCAACAAATGGCAACAAATAAAAAATGTTACGATTCCACAAATTTTACCAATGATGTCTGTTTTATTAATTTTAAACATCGGCGGTATCTTCAGAGCAGACTTTGGTTTGTTCTACATCGTACCAAGAAACTCAGGTGCGCTTTACAACGTGACAAGTGTGTTAGATACCTATATTTACAATGGCTTAACGGCTACTGGTGATGTAGGCATGACGGCAGCTGCAGCGTTATATCAATCTGTCGTTGGGGCATGTTTGTTATTAATTGCGAATTTAGTTGTTCGTCGAATTGAACCAGATTCAGCACTATTTTAGGAGGAAGGATTATGAAAAAGAAAAAAGTCACTAGCGTTAACGTTCGATCCTTCAACCCGACAGCGAATTTGATTTTCAATATTGTCATTGCTATTTTTGCTATTTCCTGTGTGGTTCCGTTTTTCTTTGTTATTATGATTTCATTGACAAGTGAAGGATCATTAGCAGCAAACGGCTACCGGTTTTGGCCAAAAGAATTTTCATTGGAGGCCTATCGTTACATTTTCCAAGGGGCAATGAGTCAACGCATTATTCATGCCTTAGGGGTAACGGTCTTCATTACGGTGACAGGGACGATTGTCAATGCAACAATGACGTCATTATATGCCTATGTCATTTCTCGTTCCAACTTTCCATTTAAAAAATTCTTTACATTGTTTGCGTTAATTACAATGTTATTTTCACCAGGGATGGTTGCGAACTATTTAGTAATGACAAACTTATTGCAATTGAAAGATACAATTTGGGCGTTAATTTTGCCTTTAGCTTTAGGACCATTTAATATTTTAGTGATGCGAACGTTTTTCAAGAAAACCGTGCCTGACAGTATTATTGAATCGGCACGTATTGATGGCGCAAGTGAAATGCGCATTTTTGTCAGCATTGTGTTACCGCTAGCCGTTCCAGGGATTGCCACAATTAGTTTGTTTGCGGCTTTGGGTTATTGGAACGATTGGTTCAATGCGTTACTTTACATTCAAAAAGATACCTTGGTGCCATTACAGTATTTATTGATGAAAATTCAAAACAACTTAGAGTTCTTATCAAGAAGTACGGATATGGGTGCAGCAGCACAAGAAGGCTTAGGCGTTCTACCAAGTGAATCGGCTCGAATGGCGATTGTTGTCTTATCTACGTTACCAATTGCGTTAACTTACCCATTCTTCCAAAAATATTTCGTGGGTGGTTTAACAATCGGCGGCGTGAAAGAATAAAATTGTACAGGAGGAAATAAGGAATGAAAAAATGGCAAAAAGGATTAGCCGTAGCTGGCGCAGCAGCTTTAGCTGTAGGACTAAGCGCATGCGGTAAATCTTCAAAAGATGCAGCGTCAAAAGGTGATGATAGTACACCAACGTTATTAATGTATCGTGTTGGGGACAAACCAGATAATTATGACCAATTAATCGATAATGCGAATAAAATTATCGAGAAAAAAATTGGGGCAAAATTAAAAATGGAATTTGTTGGTTGGGGCGATTGGGACCAAAAAATGTCAACAATCGTTGCTTCTGGTGAAAGCTATGATATTTCATTAGCACAAAATTATGCAACGAATGCACAAAAAGGCGCCTATGCTGATTTAACTGATTTAGCACCTAAATATGCAAAAGAAGCCTATGATCAATTGCCAGATAACTATATTAAAGGAAATACAATCAATGGAAAACTGTATGCGTTCCCAATTTTAGGTAACTCTTACGGTCAACAAGTTTTAACTTTTAATAAAGAATATGTCGATAAATACAATTTAGATATTAGTAAAGTCGATGGTAGTTATGAAAGTGCAACGGAAGTTCTAAAAGAATTCCATAAAAAAGAACCAAATATTGCTGCTTTTGCTATCGGCCAAACATTCTTTGCAACAGGTAATTATGACTTCCCTATTGGTAACCAATATCCATTTGCAGTAAAAACAACTGATACTGGCTCACCAAAAATTATTAACCAATATGCCGACAAAGACATGATTAATAACTTAAAAGTCTTACATCAATGGTATAAAGATGGCTTGATTCCAACAGATGCTGCTACAAGTACAACACCATATGACTTAAATACCAATACTTGGTTTATGCGTCAAGAAACACAAGGACCTATGGATTATGGTGATACAATCTTAACACAAGCTGCTGGTAAACCACTTGTTTCTCGTCCACTAACAGAACCATTAAAAACAACATCACAAGCGCAAATGGCTAACTATGTTGTTGCAAATACGTCTAAAAACAAAGAAAAATCTGTTGAATTGCTAGGCTTATTAAACAGCAATCCAGAATTGTTAAACGGACTTGTTTATGGTGAAGAAGGCAAACAATATGAAAAAGTTGGCGATGATCGCGTGAAATTATTGAAAGATTACACACCAACAACTCATTTGAGTGCTTGGAACACAGGAAACAACTTAATCATTTGGCCAGAAGAATCTGTCACTGAAGAAATGGTTAAAGAACGTGATAAGAGCATCGAAGAAGCAAAAGATTCACCAATTCTTGGTTTTACTTTTGTAAATGATAAAGTTAAAACTGAAATTACTAACGTTGCTACAGTTATGAACCGTTACGCAGCAAGCTTAAATACAGGAACTGTTGATCCAGAAGAAACACTTCCAAAATTAATGGATGACCTAAAAACAGCTGGCTGGGATAAAGTTCAAAAAGAAATGCAAACACAATTAGACGAATATATCCAATCTCAAAAATAATCACAGGAGGCTGAGGCATTAGCTGAGCGCTTTTGGCTCAGCCTTTTACATAATAGAAAGGAAGAGGAAGATGGAAAGTACAGGGATTCAGCGGTTGTTTTACCTTTCCTGGACAGTAATCAAACTAAATTTACTGTTTGTTTTATTTAGTTTAGCTGGAGGGATTATTTTTGGTGTTGGTCCAGCACTCCAAATGATGACTGATTTCATTTTGGAAGAGGGCATGAATTATCAAGCAATCACCGTTAAACGAGCATTTGAATCATGGAAAGCACATTTTAAAAGAAGTAACTGTTATTTTCTACTTTTTCTCTTCACTTTAGGATTTGTTTTTTATAATATTTATTTAGCCGTTCAATTTACCGGAATAATGTGGTTAATTATTACGTTTATTTTATTTTTTGTTTCCCTAATACTCGTTATTTTTTACATTTATATGCTACTATATGAAGGAAGCTATTTTATCTCAACTATTGATTTAATGAAGCTTTCATTTATCAGTATCTTTTTAAACCTCGGTGTATTTTTTAAAGTCTTATTCGGTGTAATTAGTATCGTTGCTTTAACTTGGAAAATGAAAGGACTGCTACTATTTGCTTCGTTTGCCTTAATTATGATGTGGTGTGCCTATGTCACGCGTAAAAATCGCCAGTTTATTGATGGAAAGTTGGAACAAAATGAAGCGAATCTTCAAAAAACTGTTTAAAAAAAAATATTTATTAAATCGATTAGTACAAAAATACAGTCTACTGTTAACAAGTATTATTTTGTTAACGGTGGCTGCTTTGTGCGTTTATGTTACTTATACAATTAACTTATCAATTGATTCACAAAAAAATAACGCCGTTTCCCAAATTGACAGCTATGTAACGAATAAAAATAATGCAGCGACGAATATGATTAATGAATTAGCTGGCTCTGCAAGTAAAATTGAAAACATGCGAAAATATATGGAACTTTCTCCTCCTGAGTATTTTGACTATACTTACAGTCAATGGTCGGAAGATCGGGTCAGTACCCACTTTGGAAATAATTTAAGTACATTATTTAGCACCTTTCCTGACTTAGAAGAAGTGATTATTCGCTTAGATGAATTTGATCAGGTTTTGTTCGCCAATCGCACAGCTACAAATGGGAAAAAAATGGATATGTCATCAATTAAAAAACATGGCTTTCAACTAATGCGAATTATCTCCGATCCTTATACAGGACAACCGCTGGGAGAATTGTACACTGTGTTTTCAAGTCAAGAATTGCTAGGCAACCAAGCAGACTTATTGAAAAAATCAGGTATTAATGCGTTTATCTATGATAGTGCTGGGAATCAAATTTTTTCTGAAAAAGCACAATTTACCAAAGAAGAAGAGCGGCAACTAGATAAAAGAATGCACACCGATAGTGACATTCAACAGGTTTTTCATAATCGCTACGATATTACGGAAATAGAAAGCAGTGGCCGGAGTACCATTCTCTTATTAACAAGCCGCCGAGTCTTATTTCAACAATTGTTTATGAATTATGCAGCCATTTTAGGGATTGGGTTACTTTTGATTGTTATTTTATTAGTGGGCTTAAACCGCCTGTTTAAACGCTATTCTCAACAAGTCCAATTAATTTTAGAAGCGACACGAGCCATTGGCGATGGCAATTTAAAAGAACGAATTGACACGAATCAAGTTCAGGAAGAGTTGAATGATATTGCTTCCGCGATTAATTTTATGGTAGACAGTTTAGATCAATACATTCACGATATTTATACTTTAGAAATTAAGCAACGCGATGCTCACATGAGAGCATTACAGTCGCAAATTAATCCTCATTTTCTTTATAATACGTTGGAATATATTCGTATGTATGCCTTGAGTCGGCAACAAGAAGAACTAGCTGATGTTGTCTATGCTTTTTCAACGTTACTTAGGAATAATATTAACCAAGAAAAAACCACGACCTTGGCAGAGGAAATCTCATTTTGCGAAAAGTATGTGTATTTGTATCAAATGCGTTATCCCGACCAATTTGCCTATAAGTTCGAAATAGAAGAAGCAATTGCTGATGTCGAAATTCCTAAGTTTATCATTCAGCCGCTTGTCGAAAATTATTTTGTGCATGGAATTGACTATCAACGACAAGACAATGCTATCAAGGTCCACGCCTACCGAGAAGGCGAAAAAATTATTGTAGCTGTTGTGGATAATGGAAAAGGAATTAACGCCAATCGGTTAGAGGAAATTCGCGAACGTTTAAATCAAACAGAAATAGAAACGGAACAATCCATTGGGTTAAGAAATGTTCATGAACGTTTACAACGCTTTTTTGGGGAGAGTTATGGTTTAACCATTGAAGGGAAAGAAGGAGAAGGGACGACAATTCGTCTTTCGTTTGTAGCATAAGGGGTGAAAAGATGTATCGAGTGATGTTTGTTGATGATGAATATATGATTTTAGAAGGCTTAAAATGGATTATTCCTTGGCAAGAGTTAAACTTTGAAATTGTTAAAACAGCGCGTAGTGCGCAAGAAGCATTGGCTTTTTTAGAAACAGAATCCATTGATGTTTTATTAACAGATATTACGATGCCGGAAATGAGCGGGATCGAATTAATTGAGCAAGCAAAGAAAAAAGGACATCAATTTATTAGTTTAATTTTATCAGGTTATCAAGAGTTTGATTACGTCAAAAAAGGCATGGCTTTGCAGGTCCAAGATTATCTTTTGAAACCAGTCAATAAGCAAGAACTATTAGCCAATATCCAGAGAATTAAAACAGAATTGGACCAACAAAAAAAATCCCATGCCCGCGTGCGTCTATATCTAGAAAATGGCTTGATGCGTTGGCTTAATGATGAAATCAGCGAAGGGGAATACGAAGAGTTAATGCAGCAATTTGCGACTATAAAACCAGGTGATTTTACCGTTTTATTGGTTGAAGCTGAAATGCCATTTTTAGAAACAATCAAGGAACTATTTATGAAAAAAGGCCAACTGTTATTCATTGAAAGTTGGATGAGTACGTACCACCAATTGTTACTTATCTATAAAGGGGCCAGACAAGAAGCGTTCTTATTTATTCGTGAAATTGAAGCGATTCTAGCTGGTCAAGGTCAGATTTTTGTAGGGGAATCTGTCAATGAATGGGAAACGGTTTATGAAAGTTATGAGAAAGTAAAACAGTTGCAAGCAATTGAAACGTTCTATCAAGAATTTCTGCCAAATAATCAAAAAGAACAAATGAATCGTTCGGCAGAAGATTTTACTTTCCTAGCGTTTAACCAAGCCTTGATGATTGGGGATATGCAGACCATTCAACGGGAATTAGATGCCATTTTCAATCAGTTAAGTCAACAACACGCTACGCCAGAATATGTACGCTATGTAGTCTTCTTACTTTTTTCAGATATTTCCCGTCAGTATCCAACTGTGTTAGAAGAAAACTATGAAAAAATTGTGGAAGAAATTCGAGCCAGCAACAATCTTAATACACTGTATGCGTTAATGCAGCAAGTCTTGGCAGAAGTGAAAAATAAACCTAAAATAAAAAAATATTCAGAAAGTGTTAGCCAAGCTGTAGAAAGAATTGAACAAGGCTATTTAGAAGAATTAAACTTAAAAACGGTGGCGGATGAGCTTCATTTGAACCCTAGTTATTTAGGCCAAATTTTCAAAAAAGAAACCAAGCGGAGTTTTTCTCAATATTTAAATCAAGTGCGTACCAAGCATGCCCAGAAATTATTATTGTACACGGATGATACAATCAACGAAATTTCAGAAAAAGTAGGATTTAACAATACCAACTATTTTTCAAAAATGTTTAAAAAATTAAATGGAATTACGCCAAAAGAATTTCGAGAGCAATACCAATCAAATTACGCAGGTGTCGAAGAATAAAAAGAAAGATGTTCAATTTTTATGAACATCTTTCTTTTTATTATTTTTCCGTACTTAATGAAAACGGTCGTTCTGCTGTGTTTTGTGGATTCGGGACGATCCCTAATTGATAATCTAAAGTCCCGCCGTTTAATAGTTCTTGATGAGTAAAATAAGGCGCAGTATGTTTTTCTTGGTTTAACTGAATTTCATGAATAAATTGTTGTTGGACTTTGTTTGGTGATGTCTGAATGGTTAATTGTTTACCATTTGACAGTTTTACTTCCGCCGTCTGGACTAAAGGCATCCCGATTACATATTCACCAGTTCCTGGTGTGACGGGATAAAAGCCTAAGCTATTAAAAATATACCAAGCAGACATGCTGCCATTGTCTTCATCACCTGGATAGCCAGTTGGTGAAGCATCAAATGTTTGCATTAGTTGTTTTAAAAGTGGTTGAGCCATCTCTGGTTTGCCGATGTAGCTGAATAGAAACGGATAATGGAAACTTGGTTGATTTGAGATGGCTAATTGACCAAAATCAATTGCCGCCATTTCACTCATTTCATGAATTTCAAAACCATAGCCTTCAACGTTAAAGTTAGGCGCTTGATTGCATAGCTGAATTAATTTTTTTTCGAAAGCTAACTCGCTACCATATAGCTTAATCAAACCTGCAAAATCTTGATAAACCGCAAAACTTGATTGCCAAGCACTTCCTTCGGCGTAATCTTTGCCCCAACGAATATCTAAAAAGTCAGGACGGAAATTGCCTTCAGTATCCTTTGCTTGCATAAAGCCAGTTTCAGGATTAAAAAGTTGTTGATAATTCAAGGCTTGTTGACGATAAAACGTTGCGGTCTCTGAATCATTCAATGTTTTTGCAACTTGCGAAATACAGAAATCGCTGTACGCATAGTCTAAGGTATGATTGACAGATTCATGATAGGTTGAAGGAACATAGCCATATTTTAGATAATCCAGAGTTCCTTGACGTCCATAATTTTCTCGTTCGCTTTGTTGTGTGGCGCCTTTTTTCATCGCTTCTAGGAACTGAGGCATCAAGTCAGGACGAATCTTTTTCACGGCGGCATCAGCAATGACAGCGTCAATCAAGGTGCCGGGCATTAAACCACGCTCATCTGGAGATAACCATTTTGGCAAGAAACCTGTTTCGTTGTAACTATTTAAAAAGCCTTCTAGCATCTCTTCGTATTTTTCTTGAGCAATTAGTGAGAACAATGGGTAAACCGTTTTATAAGTATCCCAAAAGCCATTATTGGTATATAGTACACCAGGACGAACCGTTTGCGAGAACGTATCATAATGAATCGGCTGCTGATTTTCGTCCAATTCATAAAAGGTTTGCGGAAATAGGAATGTTCGATACAGTGTATGATAAAACGTTTTAGTATGTTCAGGATTTTCATGCGTTACTTTAAGACGATCGAAATAATTATGCCAATCTGCGATTCCTTGTTGCAGCATCTCAGTAGAACGCAAAGAGATTTCTCGCGCTAAATTTAACTGCGCTTGTTTTTCAGAAATAAATGAACTACTAAAATGAACAACTTGTTGAGCAATATTTCCAAAAGAAAGAAGGATTTTGCCATCTTCACCTGAAGAAGGGGCAAACCATTTGGTTAAAGGCTGTTCAAAATGAAGCACAAAATAAAAACTAAAATCTGGATCTTCACAACCAGAATAGTTGATGACTTTTACAGCCACTTGATGGTCATCTAATTGTTTTACTTGATAACGTCCAGGCAGAGTTAGTAGCAAGTGATTATCTGTTTGTTGATAATCAATGGTTAAGATACCACCATACATGCTTGGGATTAATTGAGAAGTTATTTGATAGCGTAATTGAGTTAAGTTAATTTCGACAGGAGAAAAAAGGCTTTCTTCTGGACGATAAGAACTTTGGGCATGGAATAAAGAAAGTTCCGACAATGAACCACTGACAGGGGTCATTAATAAATGGCTAAAATCACCCATCCAAGGACTTGGTTGATGCGTTACTCGATAGCCTTGAAATGTTCGATCTTCTGGATGAAACCACCAGCTGCCTTTTTGGTCAGTTGTTTGCGGGGCGTAAAAGTTCATCCCAAATGGCACGCCAGTATAGGGTAGACAATTTCCATTTGAAAAACTATGTTGGTTGGCAGTTCCGTGTCGCGTATCAATCGCTTGAATATTCATGAAAGTAGCTCCTTTGTTTTAAATGATATATCATATAGGCTGATTATAGCACAAAAAACGAGAAATGAAAGCGTATTTATTCGCTTTTTTATTTATTTTTAACGAATTGGTATATTCAATTTGGAGAGGGAATTGACAAGCATGTTACAATGGATAAGGAATCGATATTGGAGTGATTGTTATTTATTTTTTTAGTACAAAAAGTCAGCAATTTTTTGCGTATGTTTGGGCCATTTTCCCAGTCATCGCCTTTTTTTTGGTTAGTTTTTATACATTGGATTTTTTATTTTCCCCAAGCTATTTAATTATGGTGCCTGTATTTACTATTATGTTTAAAATTAACTATAAAAAAGATTATTCGTTTGTAGCGCTGCTCAAAATGAGTATCAGGCAATTTGTGATCAGTTTTTTAGCATTTATAGCTAGTAGTTCCTTTAGCTGGTCTATTATTTTAAATAGTAGTGTGACATTTTTAATTGTTTATTTATTTTATTCATCTGCGACACCGATGCGGTATCATAGTTATTTGATGATGTTTACGTTTTGTCAGTTAATCCAGGTTAAAGGAAATACATTTTTGATGCAATCTCAAGTTGTGGCCTTTTTAATTGGTCTTTTTTTATTGGCTTTAACATTAAACGCTTGGTGGCAAACAGGATTAAGTCAGTTAACCAGCTTAAAGAGTAGAGGCCATAAAAGCATTCAATTAAATATGAAGCAACAAAAATTGGCGGTTGTTAATTTCTGGCACGACTTACAACAGACTTTTTTTGGGATTACAAGTTTCAAACAATTTTTAGAAAGTCCTGACGAAAGGGTGCAACGATTTCGTTTAGCTATTCGTATGAGTTTCACCATTACGCTGAGTTTTATTTTAATGTGGAGTGTAGGAGGCATTAAAATAATTTGGATTCCGATGAATGTTTTTCTACTCTTGCATCCAGTGAAAGCAGAAATGAACACGCGTATTAAGACACGTTTTTGGGGAACTCTTTTAGGATGTTTCCTTAGTCTGTTTGTTGTCAATTGG
This sequence comes from Enterococcus sp. DIV0546, assembly GCF_051712785.1. Lineage (NCBI taxonomy): Bacteria > Bacillati > Bacillota > Bacilli > Lactobacillales > Enterococcaceae > Enterococcus > Enterococcus sp. DIV0546. Next base: position 1,854,370 of record NZ_JBIOPO010000001.1, on the reverse strand, counting down.
CTTCAATTGCCACTGACACACCTCGTTGTTTCTAGTTTGATTGGCATTTTTGTTTATTCCCTAAAACCAGGAACCGTGTTACAAGTGACAATGGCAACGATTTTTGGGTTATGTTTGGCAACAATTAGTTTACGAGGGATGTACGCCGCAGAGTTGCGGGTCTCTTTTGTATTATTGGCAATTTTTGTTGTTTGCTTAATTGATTTAGGTTTATTTGTTTATCAGCGTATTTTACGTTTTTAAAAAGTGTGGCACAGAGGGTTATTTACCCTCTGTGCCACACTTTTTAATTTTCTAAATTCGTTAATTTTTCCAAGTAATGATTTTCTATTTGCGGAAAATCTATTTTTTCTGGTGCTGCATCAGGAGTTTCAACTACTTGCTTCAAGCGATTGAGAACAATTGACCAACCAGCGATATCTTTATGGCGAGGTGTTGTAAAATTTTCTGGGAGAGATTCTGAAAAGACTAACAGGGTCTGGTGAGGTGCTTGTTCTTTTAAGTCAAAATAGATGATACCAGTATCCCAAGTCACGCCCAGATATTTTTCCTCTGCATAGTCAGTGAAAGGCATTGTTTCTTCAAAATCGGGCAGAATAAACCGCCAAAACCCGTTAACACCTAATTCACCAATTTCTAATTCTGGAAACCATTGTTTTAGCTTGTCTGTCTCAGTTAGGTAGCGCCAAATCGTTTGAGGGCTGGCTGAAATTGCCCGTTCTGTACCAAAATAAATCGTCTGGTTTTCTAAGCGAAAGGTATCTTTCATTTTGTTTCTCTCCTTTATTTATTATTCATGAAGTTCTAAAGGTAGTCCATCTGGATCAAAAAAGAAGGTCATTTTTTCACCCGTAAAATCATCTACTCGTAGCGGTTCTGTTTCAATTCCTTGCTCATTTAAAAAAGCAATCACTTCTTCAATATGTTCAACTTTAAAAGCTAAATGACGTAATCCTAAAGCTTCAGGATAAGAGAGGCGAGCGGGAAATTGATCAGAAATAAAAATTTCCAATTCTTGGCTGCCTAATTTTAAATCTAATTTAATATCGTTTTTTTCGGGACGATGATTTTCGCGAAGAACTTCAAAGCCCAACTTTTCGACATAAAAATTTTTAGTTGCTTGATAATTTGAGGCATTGATTGCCACATGATGAATTTCTTTAAAAAACATTTTTCATACTCCTTTTCGTTTTTTCCCTCTGTAGTATAGCAATAAAGAAGCAGCTAAAAAAGCGTTCTGTTTGACTCTTTAAGAAAAGACAAGGGATTTGTAAAAAAATAAAATTATTTTTTCGAAAGAAAGCGCTTGCCAAAAAAAGAATAATCGAGTATGATGTATATACAACTTAATTGTATATACAAGTTTGAGAGGAGAATGTAAAATGGGTAAGTTTCAAAGCGATGCACAACAGTTGTTGAAAGCAGTAGGAGGCAAAGAAAATATTTCAGCTGTTTCTCATTGTGCAACTCGAATGCGTTTTGTATTAAAAGATCCAAAAAAAGCGGATGTACCTGTGATTGAAGATATTCCTTCTGTAAAAGGAACCTTTACAAATGCTGGACAGTTTCAAGTAATTATTGGGAATGAAGTCCCACAATTTTATAATGATTTTTCTGCAATTTCCGGTTTAGAAGGGGTTTCAAAAGAAGAAGGGAAAGCAGCTGCCAAAAGTAATTTGAGTCCTGTTCAACGAGTTGTTTCTGTTTTAGCTGAGATTTTTACACCATTAATTCCTGCACTTGTTATCGGGGGATTGATTTTAGGGTTCCGCAATATTTTGGAAGGGGTTCCATTTGGCTTTCTTGATGGTCAAACAATCGTGGAAGTTTCTCAATTTTGGAATGGAGTCAATTCATTCTTATGGTTAATCGGCGAAGCAATTTTCCACTTCTTGCCAGTTGGGATTACGTGGAGTATTACGAAGAAAATGGGAACCACACAAATCTTGGGGATTGTCCTAGGGATTACATTAGTCTCACCACAACTTCTGAATGCTTATTCAGTTGCGACGACTAAAGCAGCAGAAATTCCTTTCTGGGATTTTGGGTTTGCACAAGTTAACATGATTGGTTATCAAGCGCAAGTTATCCCAGCCATGTTAGCCGGCTTCTTGCTTGCCTATCTTGAAATTTTCTTTAGAAAAGTGATTCCTCAAGCAATTTCAATGATTTTTGTCCCATTGTTTGCTTTAGTACCAACAGTATTGGCTGCACATGTCATTTTAGGACCAATCGGTTGGACGATTGGTAGTTGGGTTTCTGATATTGTAAATGCTGGATTAACGTCAACATTTAATTGGTTATTTGGCGCCGTCTTTGGCTTTATGTACGCACCATTAGTCATCACTGGGTTGCATCATATGAGTAATGCGATTGATTTACAGTTGATTGCTGACTTTCAGTCAACCAACTTATGGCCAATGATTGCTCTATCAAATATTGCACAAGGTTCAGCGGTTTTAGCAGTTATCTTTATGCATCGTGGAAACAAAAAAGAAGAACAAGTTTCGATTCCAGCGATGATTTCTTGTTACTTAGGTGTGACTGAACCAGCGATGTTTGGGATCAACTTAAAATATGTTTATCCATTTGTTGCGGGCATGATTGGTTCAGCAATGGCCGGAATGTTTGCCACTTTAATGGGCGTTCGTGCGACAAGTATCGGCGTCGGTGGCTTGCCAGGAATTTTATCTATTGTGCCACAATATTACTTGCCGTTTTTAGGCGCAATGGTGATTGCTATTATCGTACCAATGGGCTTAACTTATATTTTCAGAAAGAAAGGCATTTTTAATAAAGTCGATCCAGTTGATGAAGCAACAGGGATGTTATACAGCGAAGAAGGATAATCGCTTTTTGAAGTAAAGAAGAATTCGTAGACATTTTTCTACGAATTCTTCTTCTTTTTATAGAAACTATTGGCTTTTTTCTCTCTTTCAGTTAGACTAAAAAGGTTGAGAAAAGGAGAGCGTAAAAATGGATATTTATTTAAAAAAAGCAATTTTACACATAATTGATCGAGAAACTGGGACGCCGGTTTTCTCTGAAAAGGAACTAGATTTAACCACTGAGTATATTCGAACGTATTTAACTGCAAAAATTTCAAAACTTTCGACTGCACAAACAAAGACTGGAACATTGGCGGAAAATAGTTCCTTTGTTGACACGTTACGTGGGATTCCTAGTGATTTTGTGAAGAAAAGCCAAGAAGTTACCCAACATTGGTATGATGTTTATTCAGGAAGCGAAGATGCGCCTAGTGCTGATATTTTGTTCATTTTATATGAATTAGATACGGTGTTACATGTCGCAATGATTAAATTAAACTATAAAGAAAGTTACACGCATTACGTCGACTATGAGGAAGAATCCGTTTATAACAAACTGATTATCAACCGAGCAATTTTGTCTTCAAAATCACAAAAACCAGATGAAGGGATTACGGTTGACTTAGATACATTAGCGTTTGAATTACTAGAGAAAAGATATGAATTTTCAGGAGAAAAAATCTGGTATTTCTCTGAAAAAGTGATTGAGACGCAAGCGGCACCTTCCATGGAAGAAAATATCAAAGAAATTAAAAAGGCAGTCAAACGCATTGGAAAGAAATTTAACGAAGATGAGTTTGAACTAATGGCTTCGGTAAAAGAAGCGGTATATGATAGCATTGAGGAAACGGGAACGATTGACAATGAGCAGATTGCTGAGCAAGTATTTAAAGAAAATGTATCAGCTAAATTAGCTTACCAAGAAGAAGTGAATGAGTCGAAGTTTGTCGACAAAACACCGCCAGTCAGAGAATCTCGCGAAATTTCTGAAAAGAAATTTGGCAAACAAAAGTTAAAAATGGATAACGGTATTGAATTAATTGTTCCGTTAGATGTTTACCGCAATGGGGATTTAATTGAATTTGTTAATAATCCAGATGGCACAGTGTCCATCATGCTAAAAAATATCGAAAAAATTAGTAATCAATTATAAAGAAAAAACCGTTGGTCGCTTACCAACGGCTTTTTTTCTTTATTTTAATTTTTCCAAAGCTTTTTCTGGGACTTCTTTTTCTGTCACTTCATTCCAGCTGATCACGCCTTTACGGGGATTAACTTTCAATTTTAGATAGGCTTTCATACGCAAAGGTTGATCACGGGATTCGTTTAATTCCACGGTTTTTTCTTCACCGTTTTTATTAAACGCAGGTTGTTGATAGTAATAAATGGTCATTGCTTCACCAGAATTTGTTTTTTCATCTTTCTTTTCACCAGATGTTGTGATTTGTGTATAATAGGCTTCTCCACCGTAATAGTAATTATAAACGCCCCAGCTACCACCGGCTAAAATGACTATGGGAATTAATATTTTTAGTAATGTTTTCATTTTCCTCACCTCAAGGAATAGTATGCCTTTTTTTTAGGAAATTTGCCATATTTTTTTCCGTTAATTGAGTGACAATTTTGTTAGTTTCGGCACTTTCTTGAAAAATTCATCATTTTTTTAAACAAAAGACAACGTTTGTCGCTCCCTTTTTTTCACTATCATGCTACAATAAAGAAAAAAAGATGGAGGTAGAGGACAATGATGCCCTTTTATTTTGGAATCGATCCAACCTATATATTGGTAATTATCGGAATTGCGATTTCTGGTGCGGCCTCCGCATATGTTAACAGTACCTTTCGTAAATATGATCAAGTACGAAGCAGTAAACATGTTACAGGCACGCAGGCAGCACAATATATTTTACAAAAAGAACAAATTAATGATGTTGGAGTTCAGCAAATTGCTGGTGATTTAACTGACAATTATAATTCTGGAAACAAAATGTTGAGCTTATCCGAAGCCACTGCTCAATCGACATCGGTCGCGGCTATTGGCGTGGCGGCTCATGAATGCGGACATGCGGTACAAGATCATACGAACTATGTGCCTTTACGTCTTCGTGCAGCTATTGTTCCAGTTGCCAACATCGGTTCAACCATCTCCTTTCCACTAATTTTGATTGGTGTTTTATTTAGTTGGAATCAAACATTAATCAACATTGGAATTTTGGCTTTTTCATTAGCCTTGATTTTTCAATTGGTGACTTTACCGGTGGAGTTTAATGCGTCTAGACGTGCATTAAGTATTCTTTCTGAAGGTGGGTTATTAACAGAAGAAGAAGTCCCAATGGCCAGAAAAGTTCTTTTTGCAGCTGCACTTACCTACGTAGCAGCTGCGCTTTCGACCTTTTTACAACTTTTACGTTTGGTTATTTTATTTGGTGGCAACAACCGCCGAGACTAAGTGCCAGCAAAGGTCTTTCTATTACGCATAAAAGTAATAATATGTTATGATTAAAATAGAAAATAACAGAGGAGCTGAAGGAAATGAAAGCATCAACAAAAATTGGTATCGGTTTAAGCATTGCTGCAGTTGCAAGTGTCTCTGTTGCAGTCATCGCTTCTGAAAAAATTATTAAGAAGGTATCTCATGTTTCCAATCGTTATAAAGTTAAAAAGTTTGTAGACGATAAATTTGATGGAAACCAAAAATTATTATCGATTGTCGATGATTTATCCGATGATGAATTAGATTCTGTTTTAAATGTTGTGGATCGTGTGAAAGATGGCGGTTCAAAATTAGCTGAATATGGCGAAAAAGTTAAAGACAATACAGATTCTTTAAAAGAACGCTTTTTCACATTTATTGAAGATGCAATGAAGTAAAAAAGATGGCCTAGGCCATCTTTTTTTTATAAAAATAATTCTTTTGTTTCAACATAATAGCCTCTGCCACCAACTAGAACTTGATCAATTGTCTTTTGGGATGTAGTGTTCAAACGCACTAAGACTTCTGAAGGAGCGTTTAAGGTATAACCTTGGGCAAAGGTGTAATTGGTTTTTTGTAAAATTTGGTGATGGTACAGATAACAAGCTAACGCACCATTTGATGTACCAGTAGCGGCTTCTTCATCGATGTCATAAAGGGGTGCAAAATTCCTACAAATGATATTTTCTTCAGACAAAGCAAAAAGATGCATCCCAATAACTCCATACTTTTGACTAAGTAACTTAATTTTTTCAAAGTTTGGTTGTAAATCCTGTAATAATTGCGCATTTTTAATGGGAACCAAAATATCTTTTAGACCCGTTGACACAATCTGGATAGGAAAAACAGTTGCCACTGCGTTTAAATCAAAGTAGCCGCTCAATTCTTCTAAAGTGAGCGTATCATAAAAAGTTGGGACAGTTTGTTCCATAAATAGTTGTTCATCGTTCACCGTGATTGCGAGCAAACCGCTGTTCGTTTCGATTGTATATGCTGTTTGCAATAATTTATTTAAGTGCTTCATGATGGTGAAAGCGCCAATTGTCGCGTGGCCACATAAGTCGACTTCTTCTTTTGGTGTAAAATATTCAAGGCGGAAATCAGCAATCTTTGAGTCTGAAATAAAAGCAGTTTCTGCAAATCCTAGTTCTTTGGCGATGGCCATTTTTTGGGTTCTCGTTAAGGGCTGTGTCATAAAAACAACGCCTGCTTTGTTGCCACCTTCGTGGTTTTTACTAAATGCACTAGCGACATATGCGGTAATTTTCATTGGAACGCCTACTTTCTAATTGGGAATAAAAAACATACGAGTAAAAAATGGACGTACTACTTTCTTAATAACAAATAACAAAAGATTAAATCATCCATTTTTTTTAAAGATAAGCCAGTTTGTTCAAAAAACTTTTCCAACCGATAGTGTAAAGTATTTCGATGCATAAATAAATCTTTTGCAGTGGAGCTGATATTGCCTTGATTTTTCCACAAAGCGCTGATGATTGGCTGAATATCGGTGTCTTTATTTAATAAACGACGATAATACTCAACAAGTACATTTTGGCTCATGGCTTCCTTGGTAAAATAGTGGAGGGCGACATCGGTTAAACTAAAAACAGTCGTCCGGCTAGAGGAATTAAGTTCTTCTGAAAAAATACGTTGTTCTTCATGGAAACAACGCCGGAGAATGTCTTCAGAGGAATAAAAATTGCCAACAAATACAGCACTAGTGCAATCAAAGTCTGTATCTAATGTTAAAAAGATCCCTTGAATTTCTTCTTGTTGAAAGGTATTTTTTGACTGTTCTTCAACTAAAATATACATATTATTACTTGGACTGAAACAATCAACTGTATCTGGAAACATCTTTGTTAAATTAAATTGCCATTCAGCTTGTAATTCTTTTGGGACATTCGTTTGAATTTGCAACATACGAAAGGTCCCTTCGGCAGGTAATTTTGCCTGTTGAAATAAGTAACTGAACCAAGGATGGTTACCAGTAATTGTTGGGTTTTCAGAAATTGGAAAAAGCGCTTCCAACAAATGCTGTTCTTTAATGCTTAAGAAAGCTTTATTCACAATGAAAAATTGGTCGTCAACAGGAATTGAATAGGTGGCTTCGGAACCAATTGTTTTTGATAAATAGCCTTTGGGATAAAGCTGAGATAAATTTTCAATAATCATAGACACACCTCACTGATTTATTGTACCATGAAGCAAGACAGAAGTTTAGTGGGAAAAAGCCGAAAGGTGGAAATTAATTGGGAAAAAAAGAAACAACGTTAACACAAGAAGAAAAAGAATTTTTTATGCGAGAAGCCATTGCAGAAGCGAAAAAAGCAGAAGGTTTGGCTGAGGTGCCTATTGGAGCTGTGATAGTTCGTCAAGGGGAAATTATTGGCCGCGGGCATAATCTGAGAGAAGCACGGCAAGAAGCAACGGCGCATGCAGAAATGTATGCAATCCAAGAAGCGTGTCGCGGGATAGAAAATTGGCGTCTAGAAGAAACCCAATTATTTGTAACTTTAGAGCCTTGTCCAATGTGTAGTGGGGCGATGCTTTTAGCACGAATTCCAGAAGTTTATTATGGCGCAACTGATCCTAAAGCAGGCACTGCTGGGACTTTGATGAATTTATTAGAAGATGAACGCTTCAATCATGTGGCCTATGTCGAAGCAGGCGTTTTAGAAGAAGAGTGTCGCTTATTGCTAGTTCAGTTCTTTAAAAGGTTACGGGCAAAGAAAAAAGAAGAGAAACTTTTAAAAAATCAAAAGAAAGACTAGTCAAAAGAATAAAAATACGTTATACTAGGTTTTGCCGAAAGGCTAGGACAATGGCGGGCTAGTGAATTGTGTCAGATCCGGAAGGAAGCAGCACTAAGCAAGTGCCGCCATGTGTCTGATTGAATAAGGAACGTATCAAGGCTGAGAAGCCTTTTTTTATTTGAAATAAAAAGAAGCAAGCCGTTATTTTTACGGCTTGCTTCTTTTTAAATTTATGCCCAATCGCCATTTCTAAAAACTGGAACAATCGTCCCGTCTTCCTTAATGCCGTCAATATTCATTTTGTCAGATCCTACCATAAAGTCCACATGTGTTTGGCTACGATTTAAACCAGCTTCAGCTAATTCTTCTTCGCTCATCTCCGTGCCGCCTTGTAAGTTGAAGGCATAGGCCGAACCAAAGGCTAAATGATTAGAGGCATTTTCATCAAACAATGTATTATAAAAAATCAAACCGGATTGTGAAATTGGTGAAGGGTCTGGTACTAAAGCAACTTCTCCTAAGTGTTTGGCACCTTCATCAATAGCTAAGAGATTTTTCAATGCTTCTTCGCCTTGTTCAGCTGAGAAGTCAACAACTTTTCCATCTTTAAATGTAAATTTCATTCCCGAAATGATTGTGCCAGCATAACTTAGTGGTTTTGTACTAGAAACATAACCATCAACGCGGCGACTATCTGGGGCGGTGAAAACTTCTTCTGTTGGCATATTAGCCATGAATTCTTCCCCACGCGCGTTATAACTACCAGCGCCTTCCCATAAATGGTTTTTAGGCAAACCAATCGTTAAATCTGTTCCAGGAGCTGTGTAGTGTAAAGCAGTAAATTGTTGTTCGTTTAATTCAGCCGCTTTTTCTTGTAATTTTTTATCATGGATATCCCAAGCAATGACTGGGTTTTCTTCATAAATTCGTGTTGTTTTGAAAATTTCATTCCAAAGTGCATCAACTTGTTCTTCACTTGTTGCTAATTCTGGAAAGACTTTAGCTGCCCAGCCTTCACTAGCAGCAGCTACAACAGTCCAACTTACTTTGTTGGCTTGCGTTGCTTTTCGTAGGTTGACCAATGCTTTCCCATTAGCCGCTTGGAAAGCTGCTACACGTTGTGCATCCACGCCAGCTAATGCATCAGGATTAGAAGAAACCACGCTAATTCGGCTTGCGCCTTTGGCAATCCAATCATCGGTTTGATCAATTTTATATTGAGGAACATTTTCAATACGATCAGTTGCAGCATGAGATAAAAATTCACGTTGAATGGTTTCGTCGCTCCATTGAACAATTACTTCGGCCGCGCCTAAGCGATAAGCTTCTTCCGTAATTAAGCGGGCAAGGGGCGCTTGATCGACACTGATTTGTAAAACAACCGTATGATTGTCCTGAACATTGACACCCGTTTCAGCAATTAAACGTGCATATTTCTTTAGATTTTCATTAAAATTCTCTAAGGTCATTCGTGATTCCTCCTTCATTTTGATGGGTAATGACTGCTCATATCATAACACGGAAGAGCAGGGAACTCAACGAAATAAAGCCTTTATCAACTGTTATTTTAAGTTGGGGTAAAAGTTGTCGTGCTCCCGCTCAGTGAACTTTTGTACAAAGAGTTGTTCTAATTTTGCATAATAGAAAAATCGTGTTACAATAACCATAAGCATTTATTTGGAAGCGTTGTATATGAATGAATAAAGGGGATAGGGAATTATGGCAAGAAAAAAAACCATTACGAAAGAGCAGATTTTAACAGCTGCCTATGAAGTAGTCGCCACTGAAGGATTTTCGAAGTTCACTGCACGTAATATTGCTAATAAAATGAAATGTTCCACCCAACCGATTTATTTGGAATTTAAAAACATGGATGATTTACGCGATGCTTTATTCCAAAAAATTCATAAATACTTAGCGAAAGAAGTCTTTCCAGTAAAACATACCGGAAATACAATTGTTGATTTGGCTTTAAACTATATTCATTTTGCGACAAGTGAAAGTAAGTTATACCGTGCGCTTTATTTAGAAGAATATGGTGGCGGCAAAAAAATGCAAGAATTCTCTTATCACTATTTTACTGAAGCGGTAAAAGCCGATCCTGAGTATGCTAATTTAAACGATGTTCAAATTGACTCTTTACACATGGGAACATGGGTGGTCGCTACTGGTGTGGCTGCATTGATGACTTCTGGAATTATCCATCCTTCAGAAGAACAAATCATTCATTTAATGAAAGATAGTATTGAAGCAATTCTTGAACGAGATGAACCAATTGATATTGACCTATAAAAATTAAAAAAAGTGTAACCTCATGCTGATAACTTCTGTGAGGTAACAGCAAAAGACTGTTTCTTAAAAGAACGGTCTTTTTTTGTTAAGTGTATTAATGGTAGATTATTCGCAACCATGCTACAGTAAAGAAGAGAAATAGAAAGGGGCAAAAAACATGAACCGAGTGAAAGATAAGCGTTTATGGCTAAGTATTGTAGGAATTACCGGACTAGGGCTCTTGTCGGGCTTATTTTCAGTAAATGCGAGAGAATATTATCAAGCGTTGAGATTACCAAGTTTTGCTCCGCCAGGCTGGTTATTTGGACCGGTGTGGTTGGTGTTGTATATTTTTATGGGCATTACTTTTTATTTCATCTTAGTTCATCCAAATAAACAACAGAAAAAACGGATGATTACGCTATTTATTTTACAATTTATTGCGAACTTTTTCTGGACATTTTTCTTTTTTTCTTTACAAAATAATTTATTATCTGTGATTGATATTTCATTGTTATGGTTATTATTAATAGTTCAACAGTGGGACTACTTGCGTTATAAATTAATAACGCGTGGCTGGTTGATGATTCCTTATATTCTTTGGGTTACTTTTGCGGCAGCATTAAATTACAGTATTTTATTTTTAAATTAGGAATATCAAAACACCAGAGAAAAATGGAAACTAGCCATTTTTTTCTGGTGTTTATTTTATTTATTTCAACGTAGTTATTCTGCGGCAGTTGCTAATTTTTTCGCAAATTCTTCTAAACGTTGGATGTCGTCTTCTTCAGCGGCTAAATCAACTTTAACGCTGTCGGCGCCTTTTTTTGCCCCAATTTGAGTAAAGACTGCTTCGAAGTCGTCCACCGATTTACAAAAATCATCATAAAACGTGTCTCCTGAACCACAAACGCCGAAGATTTTTCCTGATAAATCAATCTCTTGTAAGTCTTCATAAAAGTCGACAATTTCATCAGGTAAATCGCCATCGCCATACGTATATGTAGCTACTACACAGATATCGGCCTCTTCAAAATCAGCGGCATCGACTTGCGTACACTCATCAATTTCAACCTCTAATTCTAAATCTTCAAATGCTTCTGCAACAATGTCGGCAATTTCTTCTGTATTCCCAGTCATGCTTGCATACACAATTTTAGCTAACGTCATAAACTTTCTTCCCCCTCATACAATTCTGTCACTTATTATAGCAGATGCGCATTTCTTATAAAAGACTAGCGAGTGCTTTTATTAAGGGACTTTTTGAAAATTGGTGTTTGAACAATCTTTTTTGCAAAAAATGTGATAAAATAATTTGAATGAAACAAGTTTAGGAGAGATAGTATGATTACATTAAAATCACCACGAGAAATTGAAATGATGGATGAATCAGGGGAATTATTAGCGGATGTTCACCGTCATTTACGGACGTTTATTAAACCTGGCATTACAAGCTGGGATATTGAAGTATTTGTGAGAGACTTTATTGAAAGTCATGGTGGCGTGGCGGCTCAAATTGGCTATGAAGGTTACAAATATGCTACTTGTTGTAGTATCAACGACGAAATCTGCCACGGATTTCCTCGTAAAAAAGTATTAAAAGATGGCGACCTAATCAAAGTAGATATGTGTGTCGACTTAAAGGGCGCAATCTCTGATTCATGCTGGTCTTATGTCGTGGGTGAATCAACACCTGAAATTGACCGCTTGATGGAAGTAACCAAAAAAGCGCTATATCTTGGAATTGACCAAGCACAAGTAGGAAATAGAATTGGCGACATTGGTCATGCAATTCAAACGTATGTAGAAGGAGAAGGCTATGGGGTTGTTCGCGACTTTGTAGGCCACGGCATTGGCCCAACTATTCATGAAAGTCCAATGATTCCTCACTATGGTGAAGCAGGTAAAGGACTACGTTTAAAAGAGGGAATGGTTATTACCATTGAGCCAATGGTTAACACAGGAACTTGGCGCATGAAAATGGACCCAAATGGTTGGACTGCTTATACTGAAGATGGCGGTCTAAGCTGTCAATATGAACATTCATTAGCGATTACGAAAGAAGGTCCAAGAATCTTAACGTCACAAGGCGAAGAATTGACTTATTAATAAGGAGAGTGTGTGATGAAGTTTCTCGACAACATCAAAAAGAATCAATCTTTGATGCGTTTTATTGAGACAACGCAAAGTCACATGGTCACAGCCGAAATAGGCAACAGCTCAGTGGTTGTTGCCTATTATTTATTACTCTCGCTGTTTCCATTACTGATTGCGGTAGGTAATGTCTTACCTTATTTAAGAATCGACCCTAATTCTGTGTTGCCTTATATTGCAGAGGCGATTCCGAAAGATGTTTATAAGAACTTAGAACCAGCGATTCGTTCACTACTGACTCAACGTTCAGGCGGGTTGCTTTCTGTTTCCGCTTTAGCAGCATTTTGGAGTGCCAGTCAAAGTATTAATGCACTACAAAACGCGATGAATAAAGCTTTTGGTGTCGAACAAAGGAAAAATTTTATTCTCGTAAGAGTGGTCTCATTTTTAGTTATTTTGTTATTTATGGTAGCGATTGTTGGTGTAGTAGTAATTTTAGGTCTGGGTCAGTACATTATTGAATTACTGCAACCAATTTTCCATTACTCAACGTCTGTGATCGATACTTTCCAAGCGTTAAAATGGCCGTTAACGACCGTTGTTTTATTAGTGATTATGTGTTTGATTTATGCGGTCGTTCCTAATCGGAAATTATCGTTACGTTCTATTTTGCCAGGGGCTATTTTTTCGACAGTCGGTTGGATGCTATTATCACAAATTTTTGGTTTGTACGTAAAATATTTTAGTTCTAGAATCGCAAGTTATCAAATCATTGGGAGTTTTATCATCTTGATGTTATGGTTGAATTTTGCTGCCACGATTATTATTTTAGGAGCAATTGTCAACGCTGTCGTCGATGAATACTTATCTGGAGATAAAGAAAAGAAACAACCAAGTTTTGAACAACGCTTGTTTAGATGGTTTAAAAAGAAAAATAAATAGATTTCTTTAAAAAAGTCTAAACCGTTGCCAGAACACATGTTTCAGCTTGTAAATGCTTCAGTTTACGGTATAATATACCCTGAACGAGAAGAAAGTGGGTTCGACTATGTCACTATTTATTTATGAAGTTTTGATACGTTTATTTATGACATTTATCTTATCTTTGCTATTAACACCACTTGTTAAGCTTCTAGCGTTTCGGATTGGCGCCTACGATGCACCAGGAGAGCGACGAATCAATACCAAAAATATGCCTACAGCAGGAGGACTTGCAATCTACATTGCTTTTGCTAGTTCATGTTTATTGATTTTTCGTTCGATTATCCCACAAGATTATATTTGGCCGATTATTTTGGCTGGTGGAATGGTTGTTTTGACAGGCCTCATTGATGATATTAAAGAGATTACTCCAATGAAAAAAACAATCGGTATTTTGTTAGCAGCATTAGTTATTTATTTTGTTGCTGGAATTCGGATAGATTTTGTGACGTTGCCAGTTGTTGGAATGATTGATTTGCGCTGGTTTAGTTTACCACTAACTTTATTGTGGATTTTAGCGATTACGAATGCAGTAAATTTAATTGATGGTTTGGATGGTTTAGCATCAGGCGTATCCATTATTGGATTAACCACGATTGGTATTACAGGGTATTTTTTCCTACATGCTAAAACGGTCTATATTCCAATTGTTATTTTTATTTTAGTTGCGAGCATTGCGGGATTTTTCCCATACAATTTTTATCCGGCTAAAATATTTCTAGGAGATACCGGGGCGTTATTCCTCGGGTTTATGATTGCAGTAATGTCGTTACAGGGCTTAAAAAATGCCACGTTTATTACGGTAATTACGCCAATGGTGATTTTAGGTGTACCAATCACGGATACGGTTTATGCAATTATTCGACGGCTATTGAACAAGAAGCCCATTTCCTCAGCAGATAAAATGCATTTACATCACCGCTTGTTATCTTTAGGTTTTACCCATAAAGGGGCGGTCATGACTATTTATGCATTAGCGTTAGTTTTTTCCTTTGTCTCTTTATTGTTCAGCTATTCAAGTACAGTAGCATCAATTTTATTAATTGTCTTTTGTTTAATTGGCTTAGAACTATTCATTGAACTAATCGGTCTAGTTGGCGAAGGACATCAACCGTTGATGTATTTGTTACGGATTTTAGGGAATCGTGAATATCGTCAGGAGCAAATGAAAAAGCGACTTGGCAAGCATTCTAAGAGAAAGTAAAGAAATCTTTAGGTTGCTTTGCGAGAGCGTAAACCTATGATATAATTCCATTAAACTTAAAAAAGTATATGTGTGAAACATATGCTTTTTTTTTAAGACGATGTTTCAGTAGTAAGGAGAAATGAGCATGCAAGAAATGGTAACAATCTCGATTGTCACTTATAATAGTCGTTACATTTTTAATGTACTAGACCAATTAAAAGCCGAACTAGGTACTGATAGTATTTATGATATTCATATCTATGACAATCATTCTGAAACAGCGTATCTTGAAAAATTAACAACATATGAACCATTTATTACTATCCATCGAGCTGAAGAAAATCAAGGGTTTGGTCATGGTCATAATCAAGTGTTATTCAATGCTTCGACAAAGTATGCAATTATTTTTAATCCCGATGTTTTGGTTACTAAAGACGTGCTTGATCGTCTATTAGACCGTATCAAAATAGATAAGAACATTGCAGTCGTTAGCCCTAAAGTGTTAAATGAAGATGGCACGACGCAATATTTAGTTCGTCAAAAATTAGATGTCTTCGATTATATGTTACGTTTTATTCCCTTTCAATTTGTAAAGAAAATTTTTGATAAACGTTTGAGTATTTATGAATGTCGCGATTTGTCGGATACAGAAACAACGGATATTAAAATGGGCTCAGGCTGTTTTATGTTGATTGATCGTGAAAAATTCGTTGAAATTGGTGGGTTCGATGAACGTTTCTTCATGTACTTTGAAGACAACGATTTATGTTTACGTTTTGGCAAAGCAGGCTATCGGATTCTCTATACGCCTTTTGAAACGGTTGTTCACATGTATGAAAAGGGTGCCCATAAAAGTCGAAAATTGTTTAAAATCTTTATGCAATCAATGGGAAAATTTTTTAACAAATGGGGCTGGAGGTTCTTTTAATGAGTCAAAGATTAGCGGTAGTCATCGTCTTATATCAAATGAAAATGGCTGATACGCCGAATTATTTGTTATTAAAAGAAGTGGTAAATCACCCCGAATTGCACTTATTTATTTATGACAACAGCCCACTTCCTCAAGAAGATGCATTATTTTTACAACAAAATGTTACTTATCGACATAATCCTGATAATCCAGGCCTAGCGACCGCTTATAATGAAGCGATTGCTTTTAGTCAAACGAATCAATGTGAATTATTGTTGCTCCTTGACCAAGACACAGAAGTACCAGCTTCTTATTTTGATACGTTGATCATCATGCCGTTAGATCCGACTGTGGCAGTCTATGTTCCAATTGTAGAAGCAAATGGACAACAAATTTCGCCAGTATATAGTGATCAATATGTTGGACTTAAAGGAGCAAAGCCAACAGCAGGGATAGCCAACCAACCGTTGATGGCTATCAATTCTGGTACAGTCATTACGGCAGAAACACTGCGCTGGTTGGAAGGATTTTCGGAAGAATTTCCTTTGGACTATTTAGATCATTGGTTCTTTTATCAATTGAATCAAGCCAATAAAAAGATTGAAGTCTTACCAATCCACCTAAAACAAGAATTGTCTGTTTTAGATTATCGTACAATGAGTCCTCAACGTTATCGCTCTATTATTGAAGCAGAAACGTTATTTTATCGTCGATATGATCAAGAAAAGTTTTCCCATCATCGACGCCATTTATTTTTACGCAGTAGTAAGCAATTTTTAACTGTCAAAAATCGCCAAATTTGGCGGCAAACATTGGCAGAATTTCTCAAGTTAATGAAAGGATAATCTATGATCTCAGTTTGTATTGCGACATATAATGGAGAAAAATATCTCGCGGAACAATTAGATAGTATTCTTTTACAAGTCAGTGAAGAAGATGAACTAATTATTTCAGATGATGGTTCTACTGATCATACGTCGGAAATTTTGAGGACGTATGCAGCGAATTATCCCCAAATTCAATTGTTACAAGGTCCAGGGCAAGGAGTGATTGCTAATTTTGCATTTGCGCTTACGCATACGAAAGGCGAAGTGATATTTTTAGCAGATCAAGATGATGTTTGGTTGCCAAATAAAGTAACGACGGTGACAGAATATTTTGAAGCGCACCCTGACATTCAAGTGGTTATTAGTGACTTGAAAATTGTTGATGCAGATTTACAAGTTACCAATCCCTCTTATTTTAAGTTCCGAAAAGTCAAACCAGGGTTTTGGCGAAATGCGATAAAAAGTGGCTATATTGGGGCAGGTATGGCCTTTCGTCAAGAGATGAAAAACGTTATTTTACCCATTCCGCCAGAAGTTCCTATGCATGATATGTGGATTGGCTTATTAGCTGCACGGAAAAAGCAAACGGGTCTCATTAAAGAACCATTAGTGCTTTACCGAAGACATGGAGCGAATGTCAGCCCTATTATTACCAAAACAAGTTTCCAACAAAAATTAAATTGGCGTGTGAATTTATTAAAAGCTTTACATCAGCGTTTAAAGGAAAAGCGCTAAACTTTTACAGATTTGTAAAATTTACGTAAAAAACATGACAAACCCTATGCTTAATGCGATAATAGGGAAGGATATTTGGTTTTATAAAAACTAAAAATAGAAGTATTTAAGGAGATTGTTCATGAAAGGAATTATTTTAGCAGGCGGAAGCGGGACACGCTTATATCCGCTAACAAAAGCAACATCAAAACAATTAATGCCAATTTACGACAAACCAATGATTTATTACCCAATGTCAACGTTAATGTTGGCGGGAATTAATGAAATTTTGATTATCTCTACACCAGAAGATACACCACGTTTTGAAAGCTTATTCGGCGATGGCCATGATTTAGGCATTCATATCGAATACGCGGTACAAGAAAGCCCAGATGGTTTGGCGCAAGCATTTATTATTGGTGAAGAATTTATTGGTGATGACAGTGTCTGCTTAGTTTTAGGGGACAATATTTATTATGGTGGCGGCTTATCAAAAATGTTGCAACGAGCGGCTTCTAAAGAGTCAGGGGCAACAGTCTTTGGTTACCATGTAAATGATCCAGAGCGTTTCGGCGTGGTAGAATTTGATGAAGAGATGCGGGCGCTTTCTATTGAAGAAAAACCAGCACAACCGAAGTCAAATTACGCAGTGACAGGTTTGTATTTTTACGACAATGAAGTGGTTGAAATTGCGAAAGGGATCAAACCGTCAGAACGTGGGGAATTAGAAATAACAGACGTTAATAAAGTCTACCTTGAAAAAAATAAACTTTCTGTTGAGGTAATGGGCCGTGGCTTTGCTTGGTTAGATACAGGCACACACGAATCCTTATTAGAAGCGTCAACATTTATTGAAACAATTGAAAAACGTCAAAATTTAAAAGTCGCTTGTTTGGAAGAAATTGCTTATCGAATGGGCTATATTACAAAAGAACAATTGGTAGAATTGGCACAACCATTGAAGAAAAATGGCTACGGCCAATACTTGCTACGTTTAGCAGCAGAATAGGAGCGAAGAAACGTGAAAGTTATTGATACAAAATTACAAGATGTCAAAATTATCGAAATGGATGTTTTCGGTGATCATCGTGGCTTTTTTACAGAAAGTTATTCCAAAGCTAAATTTGCAGAACATGGATTAGACTTTGATTTTGTCCAAGATAATCATTCATTATCAACAGAAGCAGGTGTCTTGCGTGGATTGCATTTTCAAAAAGGCGAAGCTGCGCAAACCAAACTAATTCGCGTTGTAACAGGTGCGGTATTAGATGTGATTGTTGATATTCGTAAAGGGAGTCCAACCTATGGTCAATGGGAAGGCTACATTTTATCAGAACATAATCACCGTCAGCTTTTAGTACCAAAAGGTTTTGCTCATGGTTTTGTCACCTTGACACCGAACGTGAATTTTATGTACAAGTGTGACAATTACTACAATGCGGCAGCAGACGGCGGTATTGCTTTTAACGATCCAGCGTTAGCTATTGATTGGCCAATTGCGCCAGAAAAAGCGATTACGTCAGAAAAGGATCAAAAACATCCAACCTTAAAAGAATTTGAAGCGGAAAATCCGTTTATCTATGGCGAAATTTAAGAAAAAAGTAGGAGAGTTTCAATTATGAAAAAAATCATCGTAACAGGTGGAGCTGGTTTTATCGGCTCAAATTTTGTTCATTATGTTGTAAAGAATCATCCAGAAGTTCATGTAACTGTATTAGATAAATTAACGTATGCAGGAAATGAAAAAAATCTTGAAGGTCTACCGAGTGATCGCGTGGAATTAGTCGTAGGAGATATCGCTGATGCTGAATTAGTTAATCGTTTAGTCGCTGAAACAGATGCGGTCGTTCACTATGCTGCTGAATCGCATAACGACAACTCATTAAACGACCCATTCCCATTTGTACAAACCAATCTGATTGGGACGTACACATTGATCGAAGCTTGCCGTAAAAACAATGTTCGTTACCACCATGTATCGACTGATGAAGTTTATGGCGATTTACCTTTAAGAGAAGATTTACCAGGACATGGAGAAGGCGAAGGGGAAAAATTCACTGCCGAAACGCCTTACAATCCTTCAAGTCCTTATTCTTCAACAAAAGCAGGATCTGACTTGTTAGTCAAAGCGTGGGTTCGTTCTTTCAACTTACAAGCAACAATTTCAAATTGTTCAAATAACTATGGGCCATATCAACATATTGAAAAATTTATTCCTCGTCAAATTACCAATGTCTTAAGTGGCATTACACCAAAACTTTATGGTGCTGGTAAAAATGTTCGTGACTGGATTCATACAAACGACCATTCTTCGGCTGTTTGGGCAATTTTAACAAAAGGACAAATTGGCGAAACATATTTAATTGGAGCCGATGGTGAAGAAGACAATAAAACAGTGATGGAATTAATTTTAGAATTAATGGGACAACCTGTTGATGCCTATGAGCATGTCAACGATCGTGCAGGACATGACTTACGTTATGCGATTGATTCAACCAGATTACGCGAAGAATTAGGTTGGGAACCAGAATTCACGAATTTCCGTGAAGGCTTGGCAGAAACAATCAAGTGGTATACAGAAAATGAAGACTGGTGGCGTGCAGATAAAGAAGCTGTTGAAGCAAAATATGCACAAAATGGTCAGTAATTTTTTCTGACATGTGAGATAACAGTCGAAAGGCGATGGCAAAGTACAAAAGCTACTTTGCCCTGCCTTTTTTTCAAGAAGGAGCGAAAAAAATGATTTTAATTACTGGTGGAAATGGCCAATTGGGCACAGAATTACGTCACCTATTAGATGAACAAGGAATTGAGTATGTTTCAACGGATTCCACAGAATTAGATATTACTGATGCGGATAGTACGTTGGCAAAAGTGAAAGAAATTCAACCAAGCGTCATTTATCATTGTGCTGCTTATACAGCTGTTGATAAAGCAGAAGACGAAGGCAAGGAATTAGATGAAAAAGTGAATGTAGATGGCACACGTCATGTTGCAGAAGCTGCTAAAGCAGTGGGGGCGATACTTGTTTACGTAAGTACAGATTATATTTTTGATGGAACTAAAAAAGAAGGCGTCTATACGATTGATGATCAACCGAATCCTTTAAATGAGTATGGTCGGACGAAGTTATTAGGTGAACAAGCGGTACAAGAAATCCTGGACGACTATTATATTATTCGAACATCATGGGTATTTGGTCAATACGGTCATAACTTTGTCTTTACCATGCAAAAATTAGCGGAAACAAGAGACCAACTAAAGGTAGTGGACGATCAGTTTGGCCGCCCAACTTGGACAAGAACGTTAGCCGAATTTATGGCATTTGTTATTGCAGAAAAAGCGCCATTTGGTGTTTATCATTTGTCTAATGAAAACAGCTGTAGCTGGTATCAGTTTGCTAAAGAAATTTTAAAAGATACTGAAGTGGAAGTACTGCCAGTGGATTCAACTCAATTTCCACAAAAGGCGCAAAGACCACAATATTCTGTCATGGATTTAAGTAAAACAGAAGCGTTAGGCTTTAAAATTCCTACTTGGCAGGAAGCCTTAGCACAAATGTTAGAAAATGTTCAACAATAAAAAACTTAACTAAAGGGTTTTTGGGTAGAGAGAAAGTGGAAAGGTGTTCTTCTATGAAAGTTCTTTTAATCATTCCTGCTTACAATGAGGAAGAAAATATTTTGCGGACGATTGCTTCCATTGAAACATTTAAACAGGAAGTTACGCATTTTCAACATGAATTGGATTATGTGGTAATCAATGATGGTTCGACAGATAGAACCAAACAAATTTTAGAAGCCAACCAAATTAATGCCATTCATTTAGTGTTGAATTTAGGGATTGGCGGGGCGGTACAGACCGGCTATAAATACGCCTTAGAAAATGAGTATGATGTGGCGGTTCAGTTTGATGGTGATGGTCAACATGATATCAATAGTTTACCTGTCTTACTGGAACCATTAGCAGAGGGTAAATGCGATTTTTCGATTGGCTCTCGTTTCCTTCCTGGAAACGAAGCGGCTTTTCAAAGTACGAAAATGCGCCGTTTTGGTATTCGTCTATTATCTTTTTGCATTCGAATAGCTTCTGGTAAAACAATTTATGATGTGACTTCGGGGTATCGAGCGGGAAATCGGAAAGTGATTGCTTTTTTTGCAAAGCGCTATCCGACAAACTATCCCGAACCAGAATCGATTGTTCACTTAATCAAAAAACGCTTTGTGATTGTTGAAAGACCTGTCAATATGATGGAACGGCTTGGTGGTGTTTCTTCGATTCGTGCATTGGCTTCTGTGAAGTATATGCTGGAAGTCGGCTCAGCAATTCTGATTGCTGCCTTTATGAAGGAGGGAGATTGATGTTACCAACCGTGTTATGGTTTGTTTTATCTTTATTTGCAATTGGCTTTTTCTTATACATTATTCGAGGAATTAATAAAAATATTTTTCTCCTAAAAAATGCCTTGATTTGGTTATTAATCTCAATTGTTTTAATTATTTTTGCTATTTTCCCGCATGTGGCAGAATGGTTAGCAATGGCCTTTGGGTTTGAAACAACGTCAAACTTCTTATTATCAGCTGCAGTGATTGTCCTTTTAATTATGGAAATTAAAAATTCTGTGTTGATTTCAAAACACGAAAATCGCATTAAAACATTATTGCAGGAATTATCTATCATGAAATCTGAAGAAAATAAAAAAGATCGCTAATGTGTAGTGACCCTTAAAAGTTGGACCTGAAAGTCTAATTTTTAAGGGTCAGCTCAATGAATAGCGATCTTTTTTATTTAAGATTCATAATCACAATGCCGACAATAATAACCACAGCACCAATAAGGGCATTCGTTGTGATTGTCTCTTTTAGAATAAGATTTGAAGCGATTAAAATAGCAATGTTTGTACAGGCAACGCCTAAGGGAACAATGTAAGAAACATCGGAACGACTAATAATTAACATCCATAAAATAAAACTAATTAAATAACAAAATAAACCTAATAAAGAAATAAGTGAGATATTCATTGAAAAGATTGTTTGTTGGAGTTGGATGTTCAAACTGCTAGAACCTAGTTTAAATAAGACCAGACCAGCAGAAGACAGAAATACGTAAATAATAAAAAGAACCATAATTTCCCTTCTCTCAAAAATAGTTTCCGTGCAAAAAATGCAAGACCTCCATTATTGTAGCATAATCTCCTAAAAATTGGACAAGATTTTTTAATATAGTGAAATCAGTTAAATTTTTCTTTATAAAAAGGGGTCTACTATTGAAAAGCTAGGCGTTTATCGATAAAATAGAAATGTTGTTTAAAATGGCATTTTTGTATCCAAAAATTTTAGATAAAAATAGTTTATTACGGAAGGAATAAGTATATGTTTAAAGAAACATTTTCAATTTTTAAGAATATTTTTCAGAACAAAAAATTGTTACTACAATTTTCATTTAATGATTTTAAGGCCAAGTATGCTGGTTCAGCACTAGGGATTGTCTGGGCGTTTTTAACGCCATTAGTAACTGTTTTGACGTATTGGTTTGTCTTTTCTGTAGGCCTTCGTTCTAGAGCTGGCGACAATATGCCGTTCATTGTCTATTTAGTAACAGGGATGGTGCCTTGGTTCTTCTTTTCAGATTCGTTATTATCAGCCACGAATGTGTTTCGTGAATATAGTTATTTAGTTAAAAAAGTCGTGTTTAATGTACAAATTTTACCAACGTCTAAAATTTTATCGAACTTGTACACCCACTTGTTTTTCATTCTAATTGGTTTTGTAATTACTACAGCTAACGGTTATTATCCAAGTTTGTACAGTTTGCAATTAATTTACTACTTAGCTTGTTTATTAGTCTTTTTAACAGCAATTACGTGGATTACTGCTTCAACACAACCATTTTTACCTGATATTATGCAATTTATCAATATCATTATGCAAACAGTTATGTGGACATTGCCAATTTTATGGCAGCCAACTGGAATGATTGCGACAATCTTAAAAATCAATCCATTATATTATATTGTTCAAGGATACCGCGAATCTTATTTAGGCGGTGCATGGTTCTGGGAACATTGGCAATATAGCTTATATTTCTGGGGAGTTACTATTGTTTTACTATTAATTGGCTCAACCGTGTTTAGACGCTTAAAACCACATTTTTCAGATGTACTATAAGGAGAGAACGACATGTCAGAATATGCAATCGATATCCAACATATTACCAAAACATACAACATGTATAAAAAGCCGTCCGATCGGTTTAAAGAAGCGCTTAGTCCAACCAAAAAATCCTACCACGATTTGTTTTATGCGTTAGACGATGTCACGATGCAAATTAAAAAAGGCGAGATGATTGGCTTTGTCGGCGAAAATGGCTCTGGGAAATCAACCATGTTAAAAATTATTACAGGAGTATTAACGCCAACCTCAGGGTCCTTGGTGATTAATGGGAAAATTTCAGCGTTGCTTGAATTAGGTTCAGGTTTCAACCCTGAATATTCAGGATATGAAAATATTTTCTTAAATGGAATGGTCTTGGGTTTTTCCCGAGAAGAGATGGAAGAGCGTGTCCAAGATGTCATTGATTTTGCTGACATCGGCGATCATTTGTATCAACCAGTTAAAACGTACTCTAGTGGTATGTTTGTCCGCTTGGCTTTTGCGGTAGCTATTAACGTGGACCCAGATATTTTAATTGTCGATGAAGCGTTGGCTGTCGGGGATTTAGAGTTTCAATTAAAATGTATGGAAAAATTTACGGAAATTAAAAATTCTGGTAAAACAATTTTATTTGTTTCTCACGATGTAAACTCCATCCGTCGTTTTTGTGATAGAACTTTTTGGTTGCAACACGGGAAAGTCGTTGAATATGGAGATACGATGGACGTGACTACCAATTACGAAAACTTTTTGAAAAAGAAATCAATTAAAACAGTTGACCGCGAAGCGACCATGAAAGATGAAACCCCAACGCCAGATATTATTGAAGTGGATCATGCGGAACTTTTAAACGCGGATTATGAACCATTAGAAATGGTAACGCAAGATGAAAAAGTGATTGTAAAAATTGAATATACTGTCAAAAACGACCAAATTAAGAAGCCTGTTTGTGGGGTCGCTATTCGAACAGTGGACAATCATTATGTCTGTGGCTTAAATACGTTGTTAGATGGCGTGCAAATCCCTTGGAAAAAAGGACGGAATGTTTTTTATTTAGAATATGAAAAAATGTCATTATTAACAGGTGAATATTATTTTGATATTGCTTTCTTTGAGGAACATGCAACAGTCCCATTAGTCTACAAAACAAAATACGTGACGATGTTTATTACCGGTCGTTATGCCGGAGAAGGAATTGTCATCTTAGATCATAAATGGAAGGATACGACAAAAGATGAAGTATGATTTTGAAATGGAAACAGACGAGAGTACCAGTGTTGGGAAAATCGTAGCACAAATCAAAGAAAATAGTGATGTCTTGGAATTTGGTCCAGGTAATGGGCGAATGACTAGCTATTTGATGGAAGAAAAAAAGTGCCGGGTCTCAATTGTTGAATTAGACAAAGAACTTTATGATCATGTCAGTCAATTTTCAACAGATGCCTTTTATGGCAATATTGATGAAAATGATTGGGTCGAATACTTTGCTGGTAAGACGTTTGATTATATCGTTTTTGCGGATGTGTTGGAACATTTAATGAATCCTCAAAGCGCCTTAGCAAAAGTCAAACCGTTTTTAAAACCAGGCGGTCAAATTTTAATCACGTTCCCTAATTTGGCGCATAATTCGGTCTTAATTGATTTATTTAATAATCGTTTAACGTGGAATGAAACTGGGCTGTTGGATGCTACGCATAAATCATTCTATTTACAAGAAGGATTTGAAAAAGTTTTTGCAGAAGTTGGTTTATACATTGCCAAAGAAGATTTTACATTTAATCAAGTTGGCTACAACGAAATTCCTACGACGTATGAAGCGTTACCTGTAGAAGTACAAGCAGCTTTTAAAGCGCGTCCCTTTGGCGAAGTGTATCAGTACTTTTTTGCCTTGACTGCTGAACCAGTAGAACAGCCAGAGCGAGTGACACCAGTAAATTCATACAATGAAAAAAACGTTCATATTTTAATTAATTGCGGCGAAGAAAAAGAGACTGAGTTGGATCAACCAGTTGATTTACAAAAACCTGAAACAAAACAGTTCCAACTGAAGATACCAGAAGACGTCCAACTGATAAAATTATTCCCAAGTTTAACGGGGGCAATTGTTAAATTATCCATGACGATAGACGGCGAGACAGTCCCAGTCGCAGCCACGAATGCTTTTCTGGTACAAGAGAATATCTATTATTTCTTAGATACGCAAGTCCCTGTAATCGAAGTAACCGATGCACAAATGGCAGGCAAAGACCTGACAGTAGCCATTGATTATTTCTTTGAAGGCAACTATTCAGAACGTGAAAATACCTTTATTCATGCACTGTTAGATGAAAGAAATCAATTTTTAGAAGAAATGAATAAACAGACGGAGACTGCCCCTATGCCTACTGGAAAATATAAACGAATCACGTTAACTAAATTTGACAAAATGATTAATTTAACCATCGATGATATTGCTCGCGATGTAGAAAATAACGTTTCTGTTATCAGAGGGTGGGCGTATGACAAACAAACAAATTATCCGCTAAGATTCAGCATTGCAGAAGCTAGTGAATCAGTCACTTATACGGTGGAAACAGAATATCGTCGGGATGTTATTGATATGTTTGAATTAGAAGGCGATCAAGATTATGGTTTTGTCATTACGATTAAAGATCCAGAAGATTTACCAGCCTACACGCTAAACATTGACACCAAATCAGGCCAGAAGGTTCAATACGTGGTGGAGCGTCCAAACATGGTTCAACCAGGCACGAAATTTGATCGAGCATGGCGTTCGATTCAGACACGTGGTTTGATGGGCTCAGTGAAGTGGTACTTTAAACGACAAGAAAAAGCAGAAGCCCCTGTTGACGTGGAGGCAGTTTTAGCGGAAATTAAAACGTTCCAATTTCAGCCTAAAATTTCTGTCGCTGTGCCTGTTTATAATGTCGAAGAAAAATGGCTTGCAGCGTGCGTTTCTTCTTTACAAAATCAGTACTATGAAAATTGGGAGTTATGTTTAGCAGATGATGCATCGCCAAGCGAACATATTAAGCCTATGCTAGAAAAATATAAAGAACTAGATCAACGAATCAAAGTTATTTATCGCGAAGAAAACGGACATATTTCAGAAGCAACCAACTCAGCTTTGTCGATTGCTACTGGCGATTTTGTTGGTTTCATGGATAACGATGATGAATTAGCGCCACAAGCATTATATGAAGTGGTCAAAGCTTTAAACACAGACCCAACGATTGATTTTCTTTATACTGATGAAGATAAAATTACAGAAAATGGTCGTCGCTTCAACGCGTTTTACAAATCGGACTGGAATCCAGAACTGATTTTAAACCATAATTACATTACACACTTTGTTGTTGTGAAACGTGATTTATTAGAAAAAGTAGGCGGATTGAACTCAGCATATAACGGCGCTCAAGACTATGATTTCGTATTACGAGCAACGGAACAAGCAACGAAAATCAAGCATATTCCTGGTATGATGTATCATTGGCGTGCCATTGAATCATCGACTGCTCTAAACCCTGAAAGCAAAGGTTACGCCTATGTAGCTGGTCAAAAAGCGGTCCAAGCGGCAACGGAACGCCGTGGCTTAAAAGCACAAGTAGAGATTGCCGAATTTTATGGTTCCTATAAAATTAACTATCTTTATGATCATGTGCCGATGGTATCATTGATTATTACGAATGATACAGAGAATATGAGTAGTTACTTACGTCAATTATTAGAAAAAACTGCCTATACAAATTATGAAATTCTATTGCCTGCACGCTTCGAGAATCAAATAAATACCCAAAATGACCGTCTTCGTTATGTTTCAACAGAAACTCGTCATGGCATGATTCAAGCTGCTAAGGGAGAATATGTGGCTTTATTAAATGCTGGATTGGTACCAACGAAAAATGATTGGTTAAAAGAGTTAATGAACATTGGTCAACAAGAGACCTCTGGTTTAGTGACTGGCCGCGTAGTTGACGCACGCTATCGCGTGGAAACGGTGGGAGTATCAGTTGATACAGACAAAGGTCGATTACTTTATCCCGAAAAAGGCACCCCTGGTAAAAGCTTAGGTTACTATTACAGAATTGCTTTACCAAGAAATATTCAAGCAGCAACTGAAGACTGCTTACTATTCAACAAACAACTTTACCTAAATTTAGAAGGAATTAACGAAAACTTAGGTAAAGAGTGGATGGGTGTCGATTTATCGTTACAATTTGCTAGCGCTGGTAAACGAAATGTATATGTGTCCTATGCAATTTTGAAAGCAGACGAAAAAATGCAAAACCATGATAAAAAAGGATTTTATAAAGAACTTGCGGAAAAATGGACCGCGGAAGCTTTAGTTGATCCCTACCGAAATCCGAAACATCTATAAGGAGAATGCACATGAATGAAGACATTAAGGTGATCTTTGATAGTATCTATCGCGACAAAACAACAAATAATTTAACCATTACAGGTTGGGCGTTAGATACAATCACTAAAGAAAGCCCAACTTTCACAATTAATAATGAAAACCAAGTGTCCGCTTATAACATTCAGCGCGTTTTACGTGAAGATGTTAATCAAATTTATCAAACAGAGCCTGCGATTGAAGCTGGCTTTGTTGTTACACTTGAAGGAATTAAACAAAAAAAAGTACTCCCTTTTCATTTTCAATCATCAGCACATGTTGTAACGGTGGATTTTCCCTTGAATAAAAAATATCCAGTGATTCCAGGGACAGAAGATAAAGTAACTCGTCTTTGGATAAAAGCCAAAAAAGGATTTAAGTATATGGCTAAAAATGGTATTTCTCATACCATTCAACGAGCGAAAATTGAGAAACTAAGAAATCAAGCTTCGTATCCTAACTGGTTAGCTAGAAATGAAGTACTAGACATAGAAGCGATGACACAAGAAATCGCAACATTTCATTACCAACCTAAAATTTCCATTGCGATGCCAGTGTATAATGTTGAAGAAAAATGGCTTCGTTTGTGCATTGATTCTATTTTGAATCAAGTCTATACTAATTGGGAATTATGTATGGCCGATGACGCCTCAACAGATCCCAATGTCAAAAAGATTTTAACAGAGTACCAGCAATTGGATGAGCGAATTCGGGTCGTCTTTCGTGAACAAAATGGTCATATTTCCGAAGCAACCAACTCTGCTTTAGCGATTGCTACCGGAGAATTTGTCGCCTTACTAGACAACGATGATGAATTAGCGATCAATGCTTTTTATGAAGTGGTTAAAGTGCTGAATGAAAACCCAGAACTGGATTTAATTTATAGTGATGAAGATAAGATTGACATGGATGGAAATCGTTCTGATCCAGCCTTTAAACCAGATTGGTCACCTGATTTACTTTTAGGAACCAATTACATTTCGCATTTAGGCGTGTATCGTCGGAGTATTCTAGAAGAAATTGGCGGCTTTCGAAAAGGTTACGAAGGTTCTCAAGACTACGATTTAGTCTTAAGATTTACTGAAAAAACGACAAAAGAACGCATCACACATATTCCAAAAGTTCTTTACTATTGGCGGATGCTGCCAACCTCAACAGCAGTGGATCAGGGCTCCAAAGGTTATGCTTTTGAAGCGGGGTTAAGAGCCGTGCAAGATGCGCTCGTTCGTCGAGGTATTAATGGTCATGCAACGCATGGGGCGGCGAATGGCTTATACGATGTTTATTATGACATTGAATCTGAAAAGTTAGTCTCAATTATTATTCCAACTAAAAATGGCTATAAAGACGTACAACGTTGTGTTTCATCGATTATTGAAAAAACAACCTACCAAAATTACGAGATTATTATGGCTGATAATGGAAGTACAGATCCAAAAATGCACGAATTATATGCAGAATTTGAACAACAATTACCTGGCCGCTTTTTCGTTGAATCAATCGATATTCCATTCAATTTCTCAACTATTAACAATCGTGCAGCGAAAAAAGCGCACGGAGAGTATTTATTATTTTTAAATAATGATACCGAAGTGATTACAGAGAATTGGTTAACCTTGATGGTTTCATTTGCTCAGCAAGAACGGATTGGCTGTGTAGGTGCGAAATTATTGTATCCAAATAATACGGTCCAACACGCAGGCGTTATTTTAGGATTAGGTGGTGTTGCTGGACATGGTCATTATGGTTATCCCCATGGTGACTTAGGCTATTTTGGTCGGTTAGCTATTAATGTTAATTATTCAGCAGTAACTGCCGCATGCTTACTTATGAAAAAAGCAGATTTTGATGCAGTTGGTGGTTTTGAAGAAGCGTTTACCGTAGCTTTCAATGATGTTGATTTATGCCTGAAAGTCCAAGCTTTAGGACGTGACAATGTTTGGCTTCATGAAGCAGAGCTTTATCATTTTGAATCTCAAACTCGTGGATATGATGATAAAGGCAAAAAGAAAAAACGTTTTGAACAAGAAAAAGTGATGATGGAAGAAAAATGGGGACCTTTAATTGAAAATGATCCATTTTATAATCCTAATCTGACAAGGGATATTCCCAACTTTTCATTACGAATTGACTAGATGCAATTGCGGATGACGAAATGGAGCGAAAAGATGGAACAACAACTAACTACAAGAAAAGAAAAACAACCATTACGCAACCAAGCTGAGCAGAGCGCTCGCTTGGTTGATCATTTGTTACGCTGGCGCTATCTGCTAGCGGCAGTCATTTTTATTTTACTGGTAGCCTTTAAAGTCCATGGTAGTTCATTAAACATGTGGGATGCGTATGTTTCTGAATATGCAGATGGTCAAAAAAGTTCATTAATTGCTGGTGAACCAAGAGGTGTTCGCTCGGATGAATGGCTCGTTCAAACCCCATTTAGCCTCTCACAAACACAAACAGGTTTGAAAACACATAATGATGTGATTACGTTAAATGGGCAAGACATGGTGGTAGGCTATAATTCACCAGCGTGGAATTTGGCCACGTTAGCGAAACCTTTTACGTGGGGCTATGTACTATTAGGCAAAGAATATGGCTTATCATGGTATTGGAATCTTAAATTAATTGGCTTAATTTTATTCTCTTTTGAAATTGGTTTGATCGTCACACGGCGGAATAAATATTTAGCTTTGTTAGCAAGTGTTTGGATTCCGTTTTCTTCGGCCCTTCAATGGTGGTTTGTCTCGCCAGTTGGAGATTTAGTATTTTTTGGCTTAGGTTTTTTAGTGGGAATTTATAATTATTTCTATTATCATAGTAGTGTTCGACGTCGTGTCATTTGTGCGATAACGGCTGTTATTATGGCCTCAGGATTTGTTTTAGTTATTTATCCTGCGCTACAAGTACCACTTGGTTATTTGATTTTATTATTTTTAATTTTATTCTTTTTAGAATTTCGTAAAAAAATTAAGTTGGATAAGTGGGATGGGGTCCTGATAGGTGGGGCACTCTTGATGACGGCGATTATTGTTGGCGGATCGCTATATGGCTCATTGGATTCCTTAAAAGCAGTAATGGATACCGCTTATCCAGGAAAACGGGTAAGTTTAGGTGGCGATATGCCTAAACGCGATATTTTGTTATTTTTAACAAATTGGAAAATGCCGTTTCAAGATGTTCCATATTCCAATAATTCGGAAATCAGTAGTTTTTATCAATTATTTTTTGTTATTTTGCCGCTCTCACCATTTATTTTTTATAAAAAAATCAAAGAAAACATTTACGGTTTTGTCTTATTCGTGTATTGTTTATTTAACTTAGTTTGGATGAGCGTTCAATTTCCAACAATTTTTGCTAAGTTGACATTGTGGTCTTATGTGCCAGAACAACGGGCGATGTTATCCTTCGGGTTTGCAGCTGTGTTGTTGAGTTTATGGTTCATCGATTATTTATGGAATCGCCAAGCAAAAATTCCAATGATGGCCTGGTTAGGGGCGCTAGGATTAAATGTTGTTCTGTATTTCTTTGTTTTATATACGGGCAATTTACGGTTATACGTTACACGAATGGACATTATTGGTGTCTTAGTTGTCGCTACCGTTTTAATTGTTGCTTTATTTAAACGTTGGCGCACGTTATTTGTCCTTGTCTTATTAGGAATCATTATGGTTTCTGGTGCCTTTGTTAATCCAATTTCTCGAGGCGTTTCTGCTGTCTATGGTAAAAAATTAGCGGTAGAAGTGGAAGAAATTAACAAAAAAGACCCCAACCAATTGTGGGTGGGCGAACGCTTGATGTATGGCTATTTGCCAATGTTAGGTGTGCATACATTTAACGGTGTTGCTTTTACACCTGACTTAGAGGCTTGGAAACCATTAGATCCAAAAGGAAAAGACACATTTATTTATAATCGCTATGCGCACATCAATGTTGAAGTAGGAAATCAGGCCCCTGTTTTAGAGTTGATGCAAAAAGATGCGATTATTGCTCGTTTATCTCCAGAAAAATTAAAAGAATATGGGATTAAATATGCGGTCGTTTATAAACCATTAGAACCGTTAGACACACCAACGATTCATTTTGAAAAATTATATGGACCTGATCAGAACGGGGCATATATTTATCGAATAAACGACTAGTGATTCATTCATGGAATGAGGTTTGAATATGGGAAAAGTATTGAATAGAATCGGTCGACTTATTTTATTAGTAACAATGATCGGCTCGTATACGATGTGGGTCGTAGGAATTGATGCGCCAGTCACAAAATATATGTATGCCAATAGTTCAATTTTATTATTAATAGCAGTAATACTTGTACTGCTATTAAATTGTACAA
Source organism: Enterococcus sp. DIV0546 (assembly GCF_051712785.1). Classification (NCBI taxonomy): domain Bacteria; kingdom Bacillati; phylum Bacillota; class Bacilli; order Lactobacillales; family Enterococcaceae; genus Enterococcus; species Enterococcus sp. DIV0546. The sequence continues at coordinate 1,822,440 of NZ_JBIOPO010000001.1, read as the reverse complement.
AATTAAAATTTATTGACTGGCTGACCGTAGCGTTGGCGCTAGCCACCTGGCTCTTGTTTCACTTTACGGAATCAATCCGTCATAGCACAATGCAAACAGATACAATGATTCCTTTAATTATTTTGTTGGTCCTTTGTTTTAAAGTTTGTGTCTTTGATCGTTTGGATCAAACGCTTTTATTAATTGTCTCTTTAGTTGCTTTGAGTGCGACTTTGTATCGGATGTCCGTGGAGTTGCCTCAGTTGATTCCAGCAGACGAAATTTTTAAAGAATCAAATAAACTAGAAAGTATTTGGATTAATACCAATACGATTGGTGCAACATTGATGTTTTCAACAATGATGGCCAGTAGTTTGATCAAAGCATATAGAAATAAGGTTTTTAACCTGCTGCTTTTACCTGTATACATTGGTGGTGTTTTAGGTACATGGGTCAGTCAATCAAAAACCTCTTTTGCCATTTTAGTTGGTTTTATTCTGGTGGATAATCTTTTACCAAAACGTTTCTTGCAACGTTCGAAAGTTTGCCTGTTTGGTTTTGTCGGAGTAGCTGCATTGGGACCATTGTTATTTTACTTATGTGCGGAATCGGATACTGTGGATTTATTTACAGGAAGAGAACGAATTTGGCATGAGTTTTTTGCTAAATGGTTATCTGATCCTCAACATATTAAAGTCGGTATGGAGCCTTTTGTGGCCTCATGGAAACCGCTGGGGACACATAATGCTTTTCTATTTACGTTAAGTAATTTTGGTGTCATCGGCTATCTGATTTTATTTGGTTTTTTAGTCAGTATGATTTTATTGATTGGTTTCCGCAAAAAAACATTGGATCGTTTGCAAGTTAGTTTACTTTTAGGCTTCCTTTTAATCTGGATTCATTCATTTATGGAAGATATTTTATTAGCGCCTCATTGGATGCCGATTGTTTATAGTTTCCTCGGGCTAGCCTTCTACTTCCGGCCAGAGAAAAAACGAGGAAGACATGAAAGACCAACGACACCTAAAAGAAGAAAACGAATGAAACAAACAAGTCCTGTTAGCAATGAAGAGCGCCCAATAACACCTGTTGACGAAGAGGGCTGGGACCAACCTGAAGAATTAAGTCGTGTCCAAAGACATCGCAGATAATTTTCATCCTATAGAACTTTCTTGTCCGCTGACATTATGGTAATATAGGGGTTGCATGTTATTACAAATAATGTAATTACTGGAAGTGAAGAGAGGAAGTTTTTAATGACATCAAAAAGTGAATGGAGTAATGCAAGACGGATTGTAATTATTTTAGCAGACGTTTTGCTCTATAATTTATCAATCATCTTAGGATTTATAATGAAATTTGGCCGAGCAATACCATCATTTAACTTTGTGGCTTATGAAAAATCTGCAATTTATATTTCAATCTTTTTTATCTTTTTGAATTTGTTGTTAGGTGCGTATATTTTTTATAATCGCAAAATTAGTGACATCATTTTTGTCACGGTGATTGGTCAAATTTTAATGACTTTAACGATTATGATTGTGACATTTGCCGGACGTTGGTTTACGTTCCCGCGTTCTGTTTTAGGATATTCTTTTATAATCGGAATTATTGTTCTAAGTCTTTGGCGAATTCTTGTTTATTATCTTTACTTAAAGGTCAGCAATGAGCGAAAAGTTGTTTTACTAGGTAAAGAAAATCAAGTCATGCGGTCAATTCAAAACTTTATGTCTGATAAAAATAACAAGCATAAAGTAACGAGTGTTGTTGTCAGTAATTACTATGAAAACTTAAAAAAAATTATCGATGAAATCGATATTGTTTATATTTCAAGTAATGTTGATGAGAACGAAAAAGTAAAATTGTATCAATTAATTGTCAAACACAAGAAAAAAATCTTTTTAGATACAAGTTTTGAAAATCTAATTATGTTAAAACCAAACATGATGAACTTTGAAGATGAAAGTATCATCGAAGTCTCAAATTTTGAAATTCAACCAGAAGAGAATTTTATTAAACGTTTATTCGATATTTTAGTCTCTGTTTGCCTATTTGTGATTACCTCCCCCTTAATGCTTATTGCAGCGATTTTAGTCAAAGCAACCTCACCGGGACCAGTGATTTACAAACAAACTCGGATTACATTAGATCAACGTGAGTTCTCGATTTTAAAATTTAGAACGATGTCGGCAACAGCGGAAGCAAAATCAGGTCCAGTCTTATCTACAAGTAACGACAGTCGCGTCACTACAGTTGGTAAATACTTGCGCGCTTTACGTATTGATGAGTTGCCACAACTAATCAATGTTATTCGCGGGGATATGTCCATTGTCGGACCACGTCCTGAACGACCATTCTTTGTTGATCAATTTAATCAGGAAAACCCGAATTATTATTTACGTCACAATGTACGTGCGGGGATTACTGGCTATGCCCAAGTTTATGGGAAGTATGCTTCTGACTACAATAGTAAATTGAACTTTGATTTACTGTACATCAAGAATTATTCATTACTATTGGATATGAAAATTCTGCTTCAAACTATCAAAATTCTCTTTGATAAAGTATCATCAAGAGGATTGGATGAGTCTGAAGAACGTGAAGAATTGACGATGGATTATTGTAAAGAGAATGCTATTAGAATTTATCGTTAAAAGTTTGAGACATAAGCTTAAATAACTTATGTCTCAAACCTTTTTTTTGAAACAAGGAACGTTGAAATAATAAAAGAGCTATGCGATAATATAAACTGTTACATTCTTACATAAAATGCAACGAGGAGTGAACAAATGGAAACAGCACTTGTTTCAATTATTATGCCTATGTACAACGCGGGCAAATTTTTATCAAAATCTATTGAAAGCGTTCTGGAACAAACCTACCAGAATTGGGAATTATTACTCATTGATGATGGAAGTAAAGATGATTCTATTGATATTGCACTTGCCTTTATGGAAAAAGATTCAAGAATCTTTTTACTGAAAAATGAACAGAACATGGGCATTGCAAAGACCAGAAATAAAGGAATTGAAGCTTCAAAGGGACAATATATTGCCTTTTTAGATAGTGATGATTTATGGCTTCCTAATAAATTAGAAGTTCAAATCAAGTGGATGGAAGAAAAAAAACTTTTATTTACATGTAGTTCTTATTTTGTATGTAATGAAAATGGCAACATTACTCATGAGCGTAATTTTAGTGAGGGACCACAAACCTATCAAGATCTTTTAAAAACAAATACTATCGGCTGCTTAACGGTCGTAGTCGAATCTAATCTGCTTAAACGCCATTTAATGCCGGATTTAAAACATGAAGACTATGCTACTTGGTTAAACATTTTGAAAGAAATAAATACGGTCTATTTTATTAACGAAAAAATAGCCATTTATCGTAAGCTAACCACCTCTACATCTTCTAACAAATGGAATACAATCAGTTGGGTTTGGAAAATTTTACGTCAAAATGAACAATTTTCAGTTATTAAAAGTTCATTCTACTTAATGCGTTTTTTATTCTATACAACATTTAAATATGCAAAGAATGAATAGGGAGGAAAAGGAAAAGTGGAACAGACAACACAGACGCAATTAGTAGAAATTCAACAAGTCGTTTTACGCATGTCAAAATATTTTGTGGCTTTTTGTGAAGAACATAATCTAACCTGTTATTTTTGTGGAGGCGGTTGTATTGGAGCAATCCGCAGTCAAGGTTTTATTCCATGGGATGATGACTTAGATTTCTTTATGCCAAGACCAGATTATGAAAAATTAAAAGTGCTTTGGCCTAAATATGCAGATACAGAACGTTATCCATTGTTAGTTGCTTCAAAAACTTATAATGATCATAATTCATTTATGACAATTAGGGATGCACAGACAACGTTTATTAAAACCTATCAAGATGGATTAGCGATTCCTCATGGTATTCCTATCGATATTTTTCCTTTAGATGGTGCGCCAAAAGGAAATTTTCAAAGGAAGAAACAAAAAATTTGGGCATTAATTTATGCTTTATTCTGTTCACAAGTGGTACCAGAAAAACATGGTGGCATTTTAGCAACGGGTAGTCGGGTATTATTGAATATCTTTCCATCGAAAAAAGTTCGCTATCATATTTGGCGCTTTGCTGAAAAAAGAATGACTAAGTATTCCTTCGGCTCCACTCCTTATGTCACAGAATTATGTGTCGGACCACGTTACATGGGTAATATTTATCATTTGGAAGATTTTAAATCTGCTATTTTTGTTCCATTTGAAGATACAAAAATGCCAATACCAGTGGGCTACAAGCGCTACTTAACAGAGGTTTTTGGGGATTATATGCAATTGCCACCAGAGGAAGATCGCCAACCCCATCATGAAGCGCTAATTGTTGATACTAAAAAATCGTACACAGAATATCTTAAAAAATAAATAAAAGATGAAAACAATCGATTAAAGATCTGTTTTCATCTTTTTACCATTTAAAAGTAAAAAATTGATATAGGAATGTTAAAAAAGCGTAATTGAATTTGAAATAAAGGTATGAGATAATAATTGGTGTTAGTTTTAAAATGTGAAAACAATTAGTTGAAGGTTATAGGATACACATTTTTCAAGGGCGAATGGCAAGTGTTTAAGAAAGATACATATTATTAAATATATAAGGAGAGTTTCATGAAAAAAATCATTTCAGGTATGTTAATTTGTACCGTATTATTAAATAGTTTTAGTGTGATTGCATCAGGAGAAGAGCTTGTAAAAACAGAAACAACGGGGGAGACTGGCTTGGTCACTCAAGCTACGTCAGAAACAACGACTAATTCAACGGAGGATACATCTTCTGTTACAGAAGAAAATACCTCTGAAAGAGATAGTTCTGCTTCAAGCACAAAAGAAGAGTCTCTTGATTCTTCAACAAATAGTACAACGGAAGAACATTCTTCTGTTTCAGAAACAAACACAACAGATAGTAAAACAGAAGCATCACAAAGCTCTGAAGTAGAAAAAAAGACCATTGACCAAGATGAAGCGGATTATCAAGAAGCAGCACGTGAAGGAACGAACCATAAAAAAGGAACATATGCTATGAAAAACGGCCTTTCTTCTAGGGTAGCGCGAGCAACAGTTGCGAACGTCTATGCGAATGATCCTAATTTGCCTGGCAAGAATTTTATTGACGTTTCTAGTTGGAATGGAGACATTTCAGTAGCTGAATATCAAAAAATTAAAAGCTATGGTGTAACAGGTGTCTCGGTTAAATTGACAGAAGGAACTTGGTATGTTAATCCATATGCTGCGGGCCAAATTAGAAATGCCAAAGCTGCTGGCTTAAAAGTTTCAGCATATCACTATAGTATGTATGTCTCTGCTGCGACAGCACAAGATGAAGCAAGATATTTTGCTCAGGCGGCGGCTAACTCTGGCTTAGATAAAAATACCATAATGTTTAATGATGCGGAAGATCCAACGCTTACAAACAATGGACGAAACGCCCATGCTAATTCTATTGCATTTAACCAGCAATTAAAGGCACTGGGGTATAAAAATGATGCGTTGTATGTCGGCAAATGGTGGTTAACAGCTGGTTATATCGATACTTCCGCCTTCGGAAGAGACAGAGTATGGGTAGCGCAATATCCATATACTCCAGATAGTTCCATGCAGTGGAATAATGACCATGGTGCTTGGCAATGGTCTTCGCAAATGTATTTCCCTGGCTTAGCTAACTATGAAGGGCGTCCATTTGATATTTCCATGACCTATAGTAATTTTTTAAATATGGGTAATAGTATTGGCCCTGACTTAAGTAAGTATTACACAACTAATCCAAATAAGGTAGTAGCATTAAACAATGGAAATTATTATACAGATACTTCTTTCAGTGCCAAGAAATCTTCCTATAAAAAAGGAGAGATTATGACTGTTCTTGGAATTGAATACAGCAATAATGGTTATCCAAGGTTATTGACAAGTTTAGGATATGTTAATGCAATTAAAACTAATGTTTTACAAGTGACAACTACTATCGATAATTATATTACTGATAACGTTTCTAAAGTATTATTTTTACAAAATGGAAACTATTATATTGATCCTAATTTTACTAATGTGGTAGGTAGTTACCAAGCAGGAGAAATAGTTGATATTTTAGGAATTGAATATAGTACAAGTGGCTATCCTAGATTAAAAACTAACAAAGGGTATATAAATGGTATTAAGAGTAATGTTGCACCATTAGTACCAAACTATAACGATTACTATTATTTAAACCCGCAAAAAGTGGTCGCCAATATAGAGCTTAATGGATATACTGATGTTAATTTTTCCAAAGTTAAGAGTATTTTGAAAAAAGGAGAGTTACTTGATGTAATAGGGATTGCTTATACAGACAAAGGTTATCCTAGATTAATTACTAACCAAGGATATATAAATGCATCAAAAGCATATGTGCAGAAAGTAATTCCTAATATAAATGATTATATTACAGATATAGATACACAGTTTGTTTATACTTTAAAAGAAGGATCATATTATAATAATTTGGATTTTGATAAAAAAGTTGGTTATTTTAAAAAAGGAGAAGTTATTCCAGTAAAATCAATAGAGTTTACAAATAAAGGTTATCCACGTTTGAAAACTGATTTTGGGTATGTTAATCCACAAAGAACGAACTTAAGTAAATTAGTACCTAATTATACTTCTTACTTTTATGAAAACCCTGAATTACTAGCCAGTTTAAAGGATTTTAATTATTACCAAGATATTGATCTTAATATAAAAAAAGGAACTTATAACAAAGGTGAACTTATAAATGTTCAAAAAGTTGAATTTACTAGAAATGGTTATCCACGGTTAGTGACGGATAAAGGATACATTAATGGGATAAAATCAAATAGTGTAAAGGTAACGCCAACAATTAAAAACTATATTACAAAGGATGTACAAAAAGTATTATTTAAATCCACAGGAAACTATTTTAATAATGTAGCATTTAGTCAAGTTATTGGCTCCTATACTAAAGACGATGTTGTAGATGTAAAGGGAATCGAATATACTACAAATGGTTATCCGAGGTTATTGACAAGTAAAGGATATGTCAATGCTATAAAAGATAATGTGCAAAAAGTAATACCAAATATTGAAAATTATTATTATAAAGATGTCAACTATGTAGTAGCTCTCAAGAATACGAATTTTTATACAGATGTTGAATTTTCTGAACCTGTACAAATATTACCTAAAAATAAATTGATTAAAGTAGAAAGCATTGAATTCACAGAAAAAGGCTATCCGCGTTTAAAAAATGAACAAGGATATTTAAATGCTGTAAAAACAAATGTTGTTAAAGTTATTAATAATTTAAATGATTATTACTACGAAGATGTAAGGACTGTCGAAGCGTTACATGAAGGAGTCTTTTTTGATGATGTTGATTTCACAAAAAAAATAGGAAACTACAAAAAGGGAGATAAATTAGTTGTAAACAAGATAGAGTATAGTCAAACTGGCTATCCTAGGATATTAACGAATATGGGATATATTAATAGTATTAAAACTAATGTTAAGAAGATTAATTAGTTTTAATAACTAAGAACTAATTTATTACCTTGATATGTCTGACTTGGTTAACCAAATCTTACTAAGAATATAGGAGGAAATCCCGGCTCTTTGTCAAATAATGTTGTTAAAGAGAAATTGTAGAATTATGTCGAGTCCAGAGGAGAAAATTCTCTGGATTTTTTTATTTGGTTTGTATGGCTTGTCCATAATTATTTTATTGACGGAATTATAATTTAAGTGCAACACAAAAAATCATAGATAAAATTCTAGCATAATGGTATGGACTAACAAACGCATTAGGAGGGATTTTATCTATGATTTTATATATGCATCTTACTACACAAGAGCGAGAAATGATATTTTTATATCATAGTTTTGGTTTTTCTTTCAGAAGAATAGGGCGGTTAATCAAACGATCGCCTTCGACAGTGATAAGGGAAATCAAACGGAATTCTACAAAAGTAAAACTATATTCACCTTCTTTAGCACAGAAATCCTATCATAAAAATAAACAAAGTGTGGTAGAAAACGAATATTAGATATGGCACCGCTGAAGGAAACGGTGTGTAAACTTTTCCTTGAACACCAATGGTCTCCTAAACAAATAGCGAATAGAATTAAAACGGGAAAACATACAACGCTATGTACCGTTCCATTTATCGCGGTTTGTTTAATAAAGAATTCACTAAAGACAGTCGTGGTGCTCGCAGAAAACTTAGACGAAAAGGAAAATCTAGATTTCTATTAACTTCTAAAGCCGTCAAAAAGGATGCTTTAGCTATTTCGAACGTTATAATTAATCTATTCTCTGAGTTGCCTTTGGATAAAAGAAGAACGATAACTCCTGACAGAGGAAGTGAGTTTTCTTTTTATCAGAAGTTCAATAAAGCTGTTAATATTAATTGTTATTTTTCTGATTCACAGGCTCCTTGACAACGCGAAACCAATGGAAATATGAATGGACTATTACGAGAATACTTGCCGAAAGGGAAAGGTATGACCTTAATTCCAGATAGTTATATTCAATCCTTTATGCATAAATTAAACACTAGACCGTGAAAATGCTTAAAAAGGAAAACACCGTATGAAGTTTTTACGATAAAATGTTGCACTTAATTTGACAATTTGAGTTAAAATAACGAACAAAAATATTTACAGTTCGATTAAGGTCTACGATAAATTATTGAAACTTACTGATAGTTATGAGAAAATGTAAAAGATTGAATGCAGTTTTGGCTGTGTTGATGAATATATAAGTTAAACAAAATTGAAATAAAACTAGTGGTTGACTAGTTAGAGAAAGGATTTTGTATCAAATGATTACAGCTTTAATTATTGCCGGTGGGGTCGGTAAACGAATGGGGCAGGAGATTCCTAAACAATTTATTATGGTAGAGGAAAAACCGATAATTATCTACACATTGGAATCTTTTCAAAAGCATCCACTCATTGATCGAATCTTAGTTGTGTGTAAAAAAGGTTGGGAACAAACACTAGATGCCTATGCAAAAGAGTACCATATTGACAAATTACAATGGATTATTCCAGGAGGAAATTCTGGTCAAGAATCAATTAACAATGGGGTTAATTTCTTAAAAGAACATTCAAACCCAGAAGATACTATCGTTATCCATGACGGAATTCGCCCATTAGTTGATGAATTAGTTTTATCTGATGTAATTGTTAAGTGTCAAGAATACGGAAATGCAGTGACTTCGTTGCCATATAATGAACAAATTTTTGTAAAAGAAACTGAGGAAACAACTCGACAATATATTAATCGTGAAACATTACGTCGCGTGTCAACACCACAAGCCTATAAATTTGAAAAATTAACTTGGGCTTACGAAAAAGCATTCCGTGAGAATATTGGTATTTCTGAATCGTCATACACAAATACTATGATGGTGGATTTAGGCGAAACATTGTATTTTGCTTTAGGCTCAGATAAAAACATTAAGTTAACCACACAAGATGACTTACAGTTATTTAAAGGCTTCTTGAAAATGAAAGAAGAGTAGTGGAGGGATACCATGTTATTTACAGACGATAATTATTTATCAGACGTTGAACGAGTTTTAGAGAAGACACCAGATTGGACGAAAGTAACTAATAAATCTGTTTTTATAACTGGTGCTTCAGGCATGATTGGGACCTTTTTAATTGATGTGCTTATGTACCAAAATAAAACGAGAAATGCGAATATTTCGATCTGGGCGATGGGACGAACATTGTCGCGTTTAGAAGAGCGATTTACTAGTTATCTAGAAGATCCGTTATTCCATATAGTTATCGGAGATGTCACAGAAGAAATTCAGATAGCAGAAGCTTGTGACTATGTGTTGCATTGTGCTAGTAATACACATCCTAAATCATATGCCAGTGATCCAATTGGAACGATTATGACCAATATTGCTGGTACGCAGCATATTTTAGATTATGCGGTTAAAGCGAATAGTGAAAAAGTGTTATTTTTATCAACTGTTGAAATCTATGGAGAAAATCGTGGAGATCTTGATAAATTTACAGAAGACTATTGCGGTTATATTGACTGTAACACGCTACGGGCCGGTTATCCTGAAGGGAAACGAGCAAGTGAATCATTATGTCAAGCCTATATTCAAAAATATGGTATTGATGTTGTTATTCCAAGAATTAGTCGTACGTTTGGACCTACGATGTTACTTTCGGATAGTAAAGCTTCTTCTCAATTTATTATGAATGCAGTCCATAAAGAAAACATTGTGCTAAAAAGTGCAGGGACCCAACTATACTCTTATGCATACGTTGCAGATATTGTATCTGCTCTTCTGTTCTTATTAGTTAAAGGGCAAAAAGGGGAAGCTTACAATGTTTCAAACGAACATTGCGATATTACGTTACGTACTTTTGCGGAAACATTAGCCAATGTGGCTGGAACAAAAGTGATTCATGGAGAAGCCACCGCCCAAGAAAAACAAGGGTTTTCTAAAGCAACAAAAGCACTACTAGACAATCAAAAAATCTACGCATTAGGTTGGCGGCCACTGTACGACAGTATGGAAGAACCATTAAAACATACAATTAAAATTTTAGAAGGTAGCGGAAATTGATATGCCCAAAATTAGTATTATTGTTCCTGTATACAATGTAGAAAAATATTTAGAAAAATGCGTACGCTCTATTTTAGCTCAAACGTTTACTGACTTTGAATTAATTCTGGTGGACGATGGCTCTCCAGACAGTTCTGGAGCAATGTGTGATCAGTTTGCTGAACAAGATCAACGGGTAAAAGTTATCCATAAAGAAAATGGTGGGCTAAGCGATGCTCGCAATGCTGGAATTGAGATAGCGACAGGTGAGTATTTAGGTTTCGTAGATAGTGATGATTACATTGCGGATGATATGTATGAATTATTATATACAAATATCGTAAAAGAAGATGCCGATTTATCAATCTGTGGTATTTATGATGTCTATGAGGGGAAAGAGCCTGTAAAAAAACAACAGCAATATATAGTACTAGATAAAGTAGCAGCAATGAAAATGATTTTAGAAGCTAAAGTTGTATCTGTTCATGCCGTGAATAAGTTATATAAAAAAGAAATTTTTGAAGATATCCGATACCCTGTAGGCATGATTACAGAAGACGGTGCAGTTATTTTATCTATCCTAGAGCATACAGAGAAAATTGTGATTGATACGCAACAAAAATATTATTATTTTCACCGTGCCAATAGTATTTCAACCAATCTTTTTTCTCAGAAAGATTTAGATACAATCAATGTTTGGAAAGAAAATGAAAAATATATCTTAGGCCGGTATCCTGAATTATCTGATGTTGTTCATACACGTGTGTGTTGGGCAAATTTCATTGTTTTAGATAAAATGGTTACTAGTCAGTTAACGGAAGAAGAAGAAATAATTCAAAAAGAGATTATTTCTTTTTTGAGGAAGAATTTTCTGTTCATTATGAAAAATAAATATTTTACTAAGGCTAGAAAGATAGCCATGTGTGCTCTACAATTTAGTAAGTGTGCGTATTCTTGTTTCCCTAAATTACAAGAAGCAAATAATAAAAAGAATAGCTAAAATTTAAAAAGTTGTTAGGAGAATATTATGAAAAAAAAGCTTAAACTGGATATATATACAATTACTCAAACCATCTGTATAATTGTATCGATTATTCTTTTTTTCTATGGTAAAGCTAAGATGTTGTATAATTGGCAACTATTTGGTGTAATGTTTTTTTGGACAGGCAATTTGGTTTATTCATTTAAAAATTTCGGACAAAAATCAGTTTTTTTCTTTTTTAATATTACTATTTTTGTCTTCTTATTAAGTCGTCCATTTATTAGTTTCTTTCGCAATAGAATTTGGTGGCATTGGGGGTATGCAGGATCAAATTTTGCGATGAATGTTCTGTATCTAACTTTAATTGGCATTTTAATAGGTGCGATGTTATTTCAAAGGTTTGGACTTAAAGATTTTGATTCTAAGCTGGAAAAACAAAAGTATCCTACTTATCGAATATATTTAATGAAATTTAGTTTAGTCTTTTATTTCATAACATTGATTGTAAGTGTTTATGGTGATCTGGAAAAACTAATGTTTGTACGTAGTACGTCATATGAAGAGTTCTATGCATCTTTTTCTTCGAACTTGCCAACATATGTGCAAGTATTAGGTTTAATGATGCCTTATGTTGTGTGCATTTATTTAGCTTGTATGCCCAAAAAAGGCATTAGTTACGTGGTACTAGGAAGTTATGTGATAAGCTCTTTTCCAACTTTTTTTATGGGACAGCGAGGCCCGTTAATTTTAAAAATTATCTTTGCGTTACTTTATTTTATTATTAGAGACTATTTACAAGATTCTCAAAAATGGATAAGTAAATTTGAAAAAATTGTAATTATTCTAGCGACACCTTTAATGATTGTATTGATGGGAGCATTTAACTACATTAGAGCGAATTCTTCAATTGAAACAAACGGATTTTTTTCATTAATTGTTGATTTTTTCTTCAAACAAGGAACCTCTTTTGATACAATTATATTCGGGCATGATTTTTTGGACAAACTACCATTTGTCGATGTAAAAAATTATACATTTGGAAGTTTTATTGATTCTTTTAAGTATGGATTTATTGGTCAAAAGCTATTCAATGGTATCGGATTGCCTAGCACTAATAGTCCGGAAAAAGGCATGATTAGTAATAGTTTGGCACATAATTTGGCATATGTTTATCGTAAAGATGAGTATTTAGCTGGAAATGGAAATGGTTCTTCTTATCTATTAGAAATATTTGCAGATTACGGATATTTAGGGGTTTTTATAGCTAGTATTTTATTAGGAATTATTTTGATTTTTCTTGTAGTAAGTTTTAAAAGAAACAATTTACTTTTATCTACGATTGCATTGATTTGTATTTCTAATATTTTGTTTATTCCACGTAGTGATGCTACTAGCTGGTTACAATTTATTATGAAACCAACATTTATTGCACCGATGGTTATATGCTTTGGCAGTTCATTTTTACTTGCTAAGTTAGATAGGTTAAGGAAGGTAAGTCGTAAATGAAAAAAATAATTGGGACAATTCTAACAGTTATTACAGTAAGTATTTTATTGAGTGGATGTAGTAAAGCAAAATATCCAATTATTCATTTCACTCAAAAGGAATTTGTAGCAGATGGCAACGGTGTAGTAGAGATCAAAGGGCAATTTTTGAATGGTGAACCAGGTACTTTAGAAGCTAACATAAACAGGAAAGCAGGCAAAGTTAAAGTCGATAAAGATCAGAATTTTCATATTCGATACCAAATGGATTCCATCAAAGATACAGATTTTTATTTAGGCATTAAGGATGAAAAGAATCGTATTGCTGTGGGGACAACTAAAATTGATTCTTCTGAAGTAGAAGCTGTCCGAGACGATTTTGAAGTTATAAGAACAAGTGATATCATTAGTTATTTTAATAAATATGATATAAAATTTTTAGACTATAATGAGAACAACGTTGCAGAGCTATCTGGTTTAACTAGTTCTGTAGTTTTTAATGTAGGAACAAGAATGGATGGGACTTCAATAAAAGAAGGAGTTTATTTATTTGAAGACCCAGAGTCTTGGAATAAGGCTAATTTATCGATTTTAGATTGGTGGAATAAAAAAGTATCCAATTCATTAAATAAAAATTATAATGATTTAGATAAAGATTCATCTGTAAATTTTTTATACGGACCTAATTTTATCGATTCAGCGGAAGAAAAAATGATTAAACAAATTGATTTTTTTGATAATAATCGTTTTTTATGGACGTATAGAGATAAAGAAAAATTTTTAATATTAGTTTCGGATCCAGAATTAACAAGTATTGAACGCGGCAAGAGTATGCTTGCCATTCAAAGCTTATTAATAGATAAAACTTTTAGTTTAGACAAGGATGAAGAAGATTCAGAAAGAGGATAATTTAGCAAAAATCTATTGAATTTTGTACACATTATTATCATGTTTAAAATCTAAGAAATTATTTAAAATAAAAAGACACTCCTGTGACACAAACGAATATAGGGGTGTTTTTTTGCTCTTTGTTAATAAGGGTTGATGAGTTGTAAAAATGAGCCTGGGACAAAAATCCAAAGTGATTTTTGTCCCAGGCTTAAAAATTGATAAAGAGCGGGAGCAGAAGCAATTCTTTCGGAAATAAGCCGAAATTCTCCAAAAATTAAAGAACAATTTTCGAAAATTCCTTCTTATTTCTCGCAGTTAAACACTTCTGTCCCGACCTCTTGCTACGATTCTACAATATTTATTTATTAACATTTAATAAAAAGCTTTTTTTCATCATATAATAAATAAAACGTATTAATGCCTTTTTTTGAGCTTAGTGATAAGGCTGTTAAAAATACTTATTACAAATTTAAATTCAGCTGTGCGATAAAATAAAATAACGAAGACTATTGCTCCAATAACAATTCCAGCTAAAGATCTCAATATAATACTTAAAAGAGTTGTAGCAGATATCAAACTAAATAATGGATAAGTAGCTAGAATACCTAATCCTAAGGCTATGCAATACTTTAAAGTGACAAACAAATACTTGCCAAATCTATCATGAATACCATATTTTAAGACTACATAAGGTTCATACCAAGAAACTGAGGTTAGAGAAGATAAGATAGTGGCTAAAATAACTCCAGCGATACCCATATCGAAAATTAATAAGAAAATTAAAGAAAATACGATGTTTAAAATGGACTCCACAACAGATTTCCATCTTTGAATCCAAGCTAAACCATATGCAGCTATGAATACTTGCGCAGAATTTCTAAAAACGCCAATAACAAAGTTTAAGATGATTAAAGTGAAAATGAAATTATCTAGTTGGTAAGAAGAGCCTACCCACCAAGATATGAATGGTTGTATAGATAAGAACATAACAATCGTTGCAAAATAAATCAGAATAAAATTTATAAAATAGTGTCTAAAAAATATTTCACGACCATTTTCTCTGTCATCTGAGACGGCTACGCTTCCAATGCTGGCTGTTATAGAATTAGTAAACTGGTTGAAAATACCTTTAATACTATTTACAATTAACACATAGTTGGAGTAACGCCCTACTGCAGCTAAATTAACAAATATGGAAATTAAGATATTATCTGTACTCAAAACAACGACAGAACCAATTTTATTAGAAAGATTTCCAATGGTATTTTGTTTTAAAATCTTAATAGTTTCTCTATCCAATTTTTTTATTTCTTGATATTGAAATACGTGTTTGTATCTTTTTTTTACTCGCAGAGAAATATCAATGTTTGAAATTACTGTACAAATAATTTGAATAAGTAAATAAAGTGCGTAATTGCCCGTTGTGTATAATACGAACACCTGAATAACTGTAGCGACAACTAAATAAGCAAACGTGTTAATCACATTGAGGTATCCAAGCTGATCTGCATTAAGCAATGAGCGATTATAAGTAAAGAAATAGCTGAAAACAGAGTTGGCTAAAAATAATAAATATAAAAGCTGAATATTCGGGATACCTACATCTTTACCGACTATCACAGGTAAAAAAGGAATGAGTAAACAACCTATGATACCTATTGCTATACCGATTATATTGTATATTTTTTTATATAGATGCATTAAAGCTTTAATTGTTGCAGTATCCTCTTGTTGCAATGGTTTGTATAATGAGAAAATGATTGAGGTTCCAACACCTAATTCGGCTAATGACAACATACTAAGTATATTTGTAAATAAGCCGTTTAGTCCTAAGTATTCAATTCCTAAAAAGCGAATGAATATCGTTCTAGAAATAAACTGAATTCCTATGGTCAAAATAAATATTATTGTTGAGATGCTAGAATTAATAATAGAATATTCTAAACGTGATTTTTTTTGCATAATGTTCTGTTCTCCTTATTAAAATGGTTCTACTAAGATAAATAAAAACTTTATTCAGTTGCAATCATAACTTAATGAAGAAAGAATATCAATTCTCTAAGAGATTTTTTCGTAATATATTAATAATTGTTATTCGTTAAGGAACGATGTTTTATGGTTAAAAATATGATAAAATACAATAAATTAATCATTTTAGAAAGTAGGGACAAAAGTGGAATCATTCCTAATCACAGGCGGTGCCGGCTTTATCGGCTCAACCTTAGCAAATTATTATAGTAAAGACAATCAAGTTGTGGTCATTGATGATTTATCAATGGGCCAAACTGAAAATTTAAACACATCTGAAAATATCACGTTCATTGAAGGTAGCGTGATTGATCAACAATTAATGGAAAAAGTACTGCAAGAGTATCAGTTCGATTACATTTTTCACTTAGCAGCGATTGCTAGTGTAGCAGATTCAGTAGCACGTCCAGTGGAAACACACCAAGTGAATTTTGAGAGTGTGTTACAATTACTGGAATTAATTCGGAAATACCAGAAAGATTTAAAACGTTTGGTGTTTGCTTCTTCTGCAGCGGTTTATGGTGATGAGCCAACTTTACCAAAACAGGAAGAATCAGTAATTCGTCCATTAACGCCTTATGCAGTGGATAAATTTGCTTCTGAAAAATATGTTTTAAACTATTGTCATTTATATGATGTTCCAACAAGCGCTGTTCGCTTCTTTAACGTTTATGGGCCAAACCAAAATCCTAATTCGCCTTATTCTGGCGTTATTTCGATTGTGATGGACTCTTACAAACGCTTATTAGCCAATCAAGAAGTGACATTCAATATCTTTGGCGATGGAAAACAATCCCGTGATTTTGTCTTTGTTGAGGACGTGGTTCAAGCGTTGAATCTTGTCGCTCATTCTGACCAATCACTTGGGGAAGTGTATAATGTCGGAACAGGGAAAGCAACCGATTTAAATGAGTTAATTTCTTCTTTAAATGATATTATGAAAGTCACTTTGCCAGTTGAATACAAAGAAGCGCGAGCTGGGGACATCAAAGATTCCTTAGCGGATATATCTAAATTACGTGCCATTGGTTATGAACCGAAATATAGTATTCAGTCCGGTTTGGACAAATATGTTAAGTATGAACTAAAAGATTAAGAGAATAAAAAGACGGATTTGAGACTAAATTGTTTATAAGACTTAGAGAGTGGGACATCATCAGTCGCTTTGATTGATGTCTTGCTCTTTCTTTTCTTTTTCCTATATTTGAACCCACCTCACTCCAATGGTACAATAAACAAGATTGGAGTGAGAGCATGACAGATATTATTGCACATCGAGGAAGTAAGGGCACCCATCCTGAAAATACGTGTATTGCTTTCAGAGAGGCTGTTCGTGTTGGTGCTGAAGGAATTGAATTAGATGTTCACCTTTCTAAAGATGGTTATTTAATCGTTATGCACGATGAAACGGTGGATCGTACGACAGATGGTCATGGTGAAATCCAACAGTTAACATTAAACGAATTAAAACAACTAGATGCTGGAAGCTGGTTTCAGAAAAATCCTTCTGTTCAATGTGTTCCAACATTGGAAGATGTTTTAAATTGTCTTGTAGAAGAACAATTCAATGGTTTTTTGAATATTGAACTTAAAACGGACATTATCCATTATGAAGGAATTGAGAAAAAAGTCGTCCAACAAATGAAGCAAAAAAACTGGCCGTTTCGTTATTTATATTCTAGTTTTTATTTTCCGAGTTTAGTTAAATTAAAAAAAGCTGATCCTAAGACAGAAATTGCCTTTATTTATGAATTTGCAGAGGATTTAAGTCAAGCGGGACCGGCATTCGCGCTTGTCGATAGTTTACATCCAAAAATGTCTTGGGTGTTGGCTCATGAAAAAGAACTTATCACAATTGGGAAACCGCTGCGGCCGTGGACTGTTAATCGGATGGAAGAAATGGAAAATTGTTTTCAGCTAAAATTGGCGGGTGTTCATACGGATTTTCCTGAAGAAGCAAAATTTGCTCGTCAAAATTGGCAAGAAGAAGGAGAAACATAATTGGAGAAAGTATTAGTTATTGTAGGACCCACCGCGGTGGGGAAAACAGCATTAAGTATTGCTTTAGCAAAAAAATTTAATGGTGAAATTATTAGCGGTGACTCCATGCAAGTTTATCGCTCGTTAGACATTGGCACCGCTAAAGTCACAGAAACAGAAAAAGAAGGAATTCCTCACTATTTAATTGATTGCCGTGAAGTCAGCGAAACATATTCTGCCGCTGATTTTCAGAAAGAGGGTCGTCAAAAAATCAAAGAAATTACTGAAAAAGGGAAACTACCAATTATCGTTGGAGGGACAGGGTTGTATATTCAATCACTCCTTTATGATTTTCAACTAGGAAGTCGTGAGATAGATGACTCGCCTGAAATTAGAGAAACGTACAATTTATTTGCGGAAGAAAAAGGGAATCAAGCCTTATGGCAGTTATTACAACAAAAAGATCCTCTAGCGGCTAACAGCATTCATTTTAATAATCGCAAAAAAGTGATTCGTGCGTTAGAGGTCTTTGACAAAACCGGTTATAGTATTTTGACCCCAAAGGAAAAACCAGCTCGTCTCTATGATTATTATTTGTTAGGTTTGGAAACAGATCGCGCTTTATTATATGAACGTATTAATCAGCGGGTGGATCAAATGATGACAGAAGGGCTGTTGGAAGAAGCAAAACAGATGTTTCAGCAACCACATGCACAAGCAGCTCAAGGTATTGGCTATAAAGAATTTTTCCCGTATTTTTCCGGTGAACAATCATTAGAGATGGCGGTTGAAACAGTCAAACAGCAATCGCGGCGATATGCCAAACGTCAATTGACTTGGTTTAGAAATCGAATGGCTGCGCATTGGTGGGATTTGGTTCAGCAGCCAACAGATTTGCCCAAGTTGGAAAAAGAAGTAGCGGAATGGCTACAACAGAAGGAGAGTGAGTAGGCGATGACCACTCATGAAAAAGTTATTTTAGTAGGAGTTGAGACGGAAAAAAATTATCAGACATTTTCTGCATCAATGGAAGAACTGGCGAATTTAACGGAAACCGCTAATGGAGAAGTGGTGTTTGTTTTAACACAAAAACGACCACAAGTCGATCGACAAACCGTAATTGGTAAGGGGAAATTGGAAGAATTAATTCAATTAACAGATGCCTATGAAGCGGATCTTGTGATTTTTAATCATGAGCTCACACCGCGTCAAAATCAACTGTTATCTGAAGCGTTAGCTGTGCGAGTAATTGATCGTGTACAATTAATTTTGGATATCTTTGCTTTGCGTGCGCGCTCCAAAGAAGGAAAGTTACAAGTTGAATTAGCACAATTGGATTATTTATTGCCTCGCTTGGCTGGGCAAGGAAAACAGTTGTCCCGACTTGGAGGAGGTATTGGGACACGCGGGCCTGGTGAAACGAAATTAGAGTCGGACCGCCGACACATTCGGAATAAAATCTTAGGCATCCGTCGTGAGTTAAAAGAAGTCACTGCTCATCGTGAACGAAGCCGTCAGAAAAGACAAAATTCAGAACTATTTCAAATTGGCTTGATTGGTTATACCAATGCTGGCAAATCAACCATTCTCAACATGTTGACAACAGCAGGAACTTATTCAGAGGATCAATTGTTTGCAACGTTAGATCCTTTAACCAAAAAATGGCAATTGCCTCAAGGAATGGAAGTTACGCTGACCGATACGGTTGGCTTCATTCAAGATTTACCAACACAACTGATTGAAGCCTTTCAGTCGACATTGGAAGAAAGTCGGACGATGGATTTACTGCTCCATGTGGTGGATGCAAGTGCGCCAGATCGTTTACAACATGAACGCACAGTTCAAACATTGATGAAAGAATTAGCGTTGGAAAATATTTCATGCTTGACGGTTTATAATAAAAGAGATCAAGTGGACAGCAAAGAATTTGTCCCAACCTTATTTCCCAATGTATTGATCTCAACTAAAATTTCTGAAGATAAAGAACGACTGGTTCAAGCTATCCGTGCCCAAATGATGGAATTACTCGAGCCTTATCAATTAGAAATTAGCCCAACTGACGGACAACTATTAAGTGAACTTCGCCGGATGACACTAATGGTTTCAGAAGAATATGCTGAAAATGAAAATCGGTATATCGTGAAAGGCTTTGCGAAAAAAGAGTCTAAATGGTTGGCTGAATCCGAAAAAGAATAAAAAATGGTAAGTTGATTAGAAATGATTTGTAAAAACAAATCATTTCTATTTTTTTGGTTAGCAGGAGAAAATCAGCCATGAAAAGATGGGAAAGTCCATATTTATCAGGTTTTTTGTTTTATGTTAGAAAATCTAACATAAGTTCTTGACAATTTGTCATTCTATTGTTATTCTAAGAAATAACTAAGAGAGGAGGATGGAGATGAGAGAAAAAGAGTTACGCCGTTCCATGTCGGTTTTTCCGATTGGTACAGTTATGAAACTAACGGATTTGACCGCTCGACAAATTCGCTACTATGAAGAACAGGGATTGATTCATCCAGAACGTAGTGAGGGCAACCGACGCATGTATTCTTTAAATGATATTGATGTTTTGTTAGAAATTAAAGATTATTTATCTGATGGATTGAACATGGCAGGGATTAAGCGTGTGTATGAAATGAAA
Organism: Enterococcus sp. DIV0546; assembly: GCF_051712785.1. Classification (NCBI taxonomy): domain Bacteria; kingdom Bacillati; phylum Bacillota; class Bacilli; order Lactobacillales; family Enterococcaceae; genus Enterococcus; species Enterococcus sp. DIV0546. The sequence continues at coordinate 1,801,843 of NZ_JBIOPO010000001.1, read as the reverse complement.
TTAGAGGAACAAAAAAACACCGCCGAGGCGACTCGTCCGTTAACCGATGCAGATGTTCGTCAGATTTTATACGACGAAATCCTTTCGCAAGGAGGACTTACTCAGCAAAATCCGTTCCAATCGAATGTACCAAGGCTTTAACGTTTCAGCAGCCAATAAAAATGAAGGATGGGGATCAGACCGATGACAAGAAAAGCCAAAACGGCAGAAGAGATTAAACATATTGCAGAAGAAGAAAACGTACGTTTTTTACGACTAATGTTTACCGACATTATGGGAACAATTAAAAATGTTGAAGTTCCTGTGAGTCAGCTAGATAAAGTATTAGATAATAAAATGATGTTTGATGGGTCATCCATTGAAGGATTCGTTCGTATCGAAGAAAGTGACATGTATTTATACCCTGATCTATCTACATGGATGATTTTTCCGTGGGAAAGCGACCATGGAAAAGTTGCGCGCTTAATTTGTGATATTTACAATCCTGATGGTACCCCTTTTGCCGGAGATCCCCGCGGTAATTTAAAACGTGCCTTAGCAGATATGAAAGAATTAGGCTTTACTTCTTTTAACTTAGGACCAGAACCAGAATTTTTCCTATTTAAATTAGATGAGAATGGTGAAATTACCACTGACTTGAATGATAAAGGTGGCTATTTTGATTTTGCGCCAACCGATTTAGGTGAAAATTGTCGCCGTGATATTGTTTTAGAGTTAGAAAGTTTAGGCTTTGAAGTGGAAGCTTCACATCATGAAGTAGCACCTGGTCAACATGAAATTGACTTTAAATATGCTGATGTAGTTGATGCTTGTGACAATATTCAAACGTTCAAATTAGTTGTGAAAACTATTGCGCGTAAACATGGCTTGCATGCAACATTTATGCCAAAACCTTTGTTTGGAATTAATGGTTCTGGTATGCACTGCAATATGTCATTATTTAATGAAGAAGGTAATGTTTTTTATGACGAGTCAGGAGAGATGGGCTTAAGCCAAACTGCGTATCATTTCTTAGGTGGTTTATTAAAACATGCCCGTGCCTATACTGCGGTATGTAACCCAACAGTGAACTCTTATAAACGCTTGGTACCAGGTTATGAAGCACCTGTTTATGTAGCTTGGAGCGGCAGAAATCGTTCACCACTCATTCGAGTTCCTGAATCTCGTGGTTTATCGACTCGTTTAGAATTACGTTCTGTCGATCCTTCAGCGAATCCGTATTTAACAATGGCTGTCTTATTACAAGCAGGTTTGGATGGTATTCGTAATGAACTTACGCCACCGCCAGCAGTTGATCGTAACATTTATGTGATGAATGAGGAAGAACGTCAACATGCACAAATTGAAGATTTGCCATCAACCTTACACAATGCCATCAAAGAATTACGTAAAGATCAAGTAATGATTGATGCATTAGGTCGTCATATTTTTGCCAATTTTGTAGAAGCGAAACGAATGGAATGGGCAGCCTTCCGTCAAACCGTTTCTGAATGGGAAAGAGAACAATATTTGGAGTTGTACTAAAAGCTGTTACTTTTAATAATCTTAATGTTTAGAAAGAGGGAGATAAGTCGAAACGCTTATCTCCCTCTTTCATTTTTTAGTTTGTGAACGAATAGATAATTTCTATTTCACAAAATAAAGTAATTTTAATTCAGTGAAATAGTTTGTTTATAGGGGGGAAGGGGGTTTTTCTCAATTTCTCTTTTATTTTTAAGCAAAAAAATTGACAAAATCTTTCATAATTTGTGAAATTCCGCTATAATAAACAAGGATATGCGTGCAACTATTCTATTTTTTAGATATAAAGGATGAGAAAAACATGCGGAAAATGAAAACAATGGATGGGAATGCAGCAGCAGCTTATATTTCCTACGCCTTTACAGAATTAGCAGCCATTTATCCAATAACACCAAGTTCAACAATGGCTGAGCTTGTTGATCAGTGGTCGGCCGAAGGTAAGAAAAATATCTTTGGTCAACCTGTGAAAGTAGTCGAAATGCAATCGGAAGCTGGTGCTGCCGGCGTGGTCCATGGCTCTTTAAAAACAGGCGCGCTTACCACGACCTATACGGCTTCACAAGGGTTACTTTTAATGATTCCTAATATGTACAAAATAGCTGGAGAACTATTACCATCTGTTTTTCATGTGGCGAGCCGAGCTTTAACTACGAATGCTTTAAATATTTTTGGTGATCAAGGAGACGTAATGGCCGCACGCCAAACAGGCTTTGCTATGTTGTCAGAAAGCAGTGTGCAAGAAGTGATGGATTTGGCGCCAGTGGCTCACTTGGCTTCGATTGAAGCGAGTGTTCCATTTATGAACTTTTTTGATGGATTTAGAACAAGTCATGAAATTCAAAAAGTGGCAGTTCTTGACTATGAAGAATTAGCACCCTTAGTAAACCAAGAGAAATTAGCCGAATTTCGTCGTCGGAGCATGAACCCGAATCACCCTTCCGTTAGTGGAATGAACCAAAATCCAGATATTCACTTTCAACAACGAGAAACAATAAATCCTTATTATGAAAAATTACCTGGTATTGTTCAAAAATATATGACAGAAATTAACCGGTTACGGGGAACCAATTATGATTTGGTGACGTATTATGGCGCAGAAGATGCAGAAGAAGTGATTGTTACGATGGGTTCAGTTGCACAAACAATTGAACAGACGGTTGATTATTTACAAGAACAAGGAAGAAAAGTCGGCTTTCTTAATGTCCATCTTTATCGGCCATTTCCAGTTGAAACATTTCTTGAAAAAATACCACAATCAGTTAAAGCAATTGCTGTCTTGGATCGGACGAAAGAGCCCGGTGCTGGTGGCGAACCGTTATTATTGGATGTCCAAAGTGCGATGTATGAAGCGGACATTCGCCCAACAATTATTGGTGGGCGCTATGGTTTAGGTTCTAAAGATGTGCTGCCAAATCAAATTGTTGCGGTTTTTGATGAATTAATGAAAGAACGTTCTGCCATGAAGAAGCGTTTTACAATTGGGATTGATGATGATTTAACTTATACTTCATTAGAAGTTGGCAAACCACTTGATTTGACGAATCCGAAAACCTATCAAGCTAAATTTTGGGGCTTTGGTTCTGATGGGACAGTAGGGGCGAACAAGTCAGCAATTAAGATTATCGGTGATCATACAGACAAGTATGCACAAGGCTTTTTCTATTATGATTCAAAAAAATCAGGCGGGTTGACCGTTTCTCATTTACGTTTTGGCGAGACACCCATTCGTTCAACGTACCTCATTGAACATTCTGATTTTGTGGCTTGTCATACAGCCGCTTATTTGCATACCTATGATTTAGTAAAAGGGTTAAAAAAAGGCGGGACTTTCCTCTTAAATACCATTTGGAATGATGAACAACTAGCACGATTTTTACCCAATCAATTAAAACGGTATCTAGCTGAAAATGAGATTCAGTTTTATACAATCAATGCAGTGAAATTAGCTAGTGAAGTCGGACTAGGCGGGCGAATTAATACCGCGATGGAAACAGCTTTCTTCAAATTAGCGGAAATTATGCCTTTTGAGCAAGTGTTGCCAATTTTAAAAGACGAAGCATTGAAAAGTTATGGTCATAAGTCCATGAAAGTTGTCGAAAAAAATATTCAAGCAATCGATAAGACCGTTGAATTGTTGCATCAGGTACCTGTTCCAGCAGAGTGGAGAACGCTTGAAGTTCAACCGCGAAAACGTTCAGAAAATGTTAGTGATTTTGTTCATGAAATTGTTGAACCGATTAATCGTCAAGAAGGGAATGCGTTATCTGTTGCGACACTAGCGAAAAATGGGATGACAGATGGGCGGATGCCTTTGGGAACTGCGGCAGTTGAAAAACGTGGAGTTGCATTAGAAGTACCTGAGTGGATTAGCGATCGGTGTACTATGTGTAATGAGTGTGCCTTTGTATGTCCTCATGCGGCGATACGACCATTCTTAGCCGATGAAGAAGAAATGACTGAAGCGCCAGAAGGATTCATTGTGCGTGATCTACGTGGTGCCGACGGCTTGAAGTATCGTATCCAAGTCTCAGTCAAAGATTGTACTGGCTGTGGTCTTTGTGTTGAAGCCTGTCCAGCTAAAGGCAAAGCTTTAGTAATGAAACCTTATGAAGAAGAAAAAGAGCAGGCTATGAATTGGGCGTTTGCTATGACGTTACGTCAAAAGGAAAACCCAGCAAAACCGAATACTGTTTTAGGTTCGCAATTTAATAAACCTTTATTAGAGTTTTCTGGTGCTTGTTCTGGTTGCGGCGAAACGCCTTATGTTAAATTATTGACGCAAATGTTTGGTGACCGAATGCTGATTGCTAATGCAACAGGTTGCTCATCGATTTGGGGTGCTGCAGCGGGTGTGACACCTTACACTACTAATGAACAAGGACAAGGTCCAGCTTGGTCAAATTCTCTTTTAGAGGATAATGCCGAGTTTGGTTATGGCATGTTGTTAGCAACGCAAGCGCGTCGCGAACGTTTAGCTAGTAAAATGACCAAAGCTTTTTCTGTAGCCAGTGATTCTTTACGTTTATTGATGGAAGATTGGATAGCACATCTGTCCGAAAGTGAAGGTACGCAACAACGTGCAGCTAAATTACGTGCAGCTTTGCTTGAAGAAAAAACGAATCAACCTTTATTGGAAGCAATTTATGACGATCAAGATCTTTTTGTTAAACCAAGTCAGTGGATGATTGGTGGGGACGGCTGGGCTTACGATATTGGCTACGGCGGGATTGACCACGTGTTAGCTAGTGGCGCGGATGTAAATATGTTAGTTCTAGATAATGAAGTCTATTCCAATACAGGTGGCCAAACTTCCAAAGCAACTCCGGCATCAGCGATTGCGAAATTTGCTGCCAGTGGGAAATATGCCTCTAAAAAAGATTTAGGGATGATGGCAATGACTTATGAAAATGTCTATGTCGCTCAAATTGCCTCAGGTGCAAACCAAATGCAGACGATTAAAGCTTTTGAAGAAGCAGAAAAATTCCCTGGACCATCGATTATTATTGCTTATACACCATGTATTACACATGGTTTAGCAGGTGGGATGAGTCAAACGTTGAAAGAAGCGAAAGACGCAGTTCATTCAGGTTACTGGTCTTTATATCGCTATAATCCATTATTGCGAGAAAAAGGCAAAGAACCAATGACATTGGATTTCAAAAAACCAGATTTTTCATTAATGAAAGAGTTTATGCGCCAACAAGTTCGCTTTGCATCCTTAGAATCTAGTCAACCAGATACAGCGGAATTGTTATTTAATAAAACAATTAATGATGCTAAGAGACGGTTCTATAATTATGCTCGTTTAGCTGGTCAAGAAGAAAAAATTCGAGCAAAACTAGAAAAACAAAGTGAACCAGAAATAACTGCGCCAGAGAACGAGAAGCCGCGAGTGAAAAAAGAACGCGTAGTTGATCCGGAAGCGGAAGCAAGAAGGGCTGCCCGTCGCGCTGAACGAGCAGCCAAGAGAAAACAACGTGGGCAAGATTAAATAGAAATCAAAAAAACGTGTCTGAGCTTTTTGCTTAGACACGTTTTTTAGTTAGAAATGCGATTTTTTGATGAAAAATTTCAGGTTATTTGAAAAAGTTCCTAAATTTTTTTGATGTTTCCGCTTGCGTTCTGTGATGAAAGAAAATAATGTGGTATACTTGTTAGGAAATCTTGAGAGAGAAGTGAGGGGTATGATGTCGTTTCAATTGAATCAATTATTAGATTTGAATTATTGGCAGCAAGTCATCTCAACGGATTTCTTATCTAAGGATTTTGTTATCAATATCATAGATATCCTAGTCGTATGGTACCTCGTTTACAAATTAATCATGCTTGTTCGTGGAACAAAAGCAGTTCAACTATTAAAAGGTGTCGCTGTTTTTATCATTATCCGCATTCTAAGTGAGATAATTGGTCTACATACATTATCTTGGTTAATGAATCAAGTCATCATGTATGGTGTAATCGCCGCGGTTGTTATTTTTCAACCAGAAGTGCGAAGAGGGCTGGAACATCTAGGGAGAAGTTCGTTTTTCCGCCCGAATAAAGGTGCGCAACAAGAAGATGAGCGTATTATTCAGGCCTTTGACAAAGCCATTCAGTACATGTCAAAACGGAAAATTGGTGCTTTGATAACCATTGAACGCAATACCGGTTTAGATGAATACATTGAGACAGGTATTGATTTGGATGCCGATATTACTGGTGAATTACTGATTAATATTTTCATTCCAAATACACCACTACATGATGGTGCGGTGATTATCAAAAATGAAAAAATTGCTGTTGCTAGTGCGTATTTACCGCTATCAGAAAGCAATTTAATTCCAAAAGAATTTGGAACGCGCCATAGAGCCGCAGTCGGTATCAGTGAAGTCAGTGATGCCATTACGATTGTTGTTTCTGAAGAAACTGGTGACGTTAGTTTGACGTTGAACAATGAATTAATTCCTGGTCTAACGCAAGAAGAGTATTTAACAATTTTGCGTAAGGAGTTAATTTCGGAATCATCGGAAGATAAAAAAAGTGCTTTGCAGCATTTTATCGATGATGTAACAAAGGGGGTTAAACGCAAATGAGAAAAGCCTCCCAAAAAAGCTGGTTTAATGGTTTGCTTTCATTGCTGTTTGCATTGTTGTTATTTTTTAATGCCAATGCAACAGGCAATAATCCCTCCAATTCAGGTTCAAGCCAAACGTATAGTGAAACATTGAATAATATTCCGGTCCAAGTCCAATACGATAAAGACAAATATTATGTCTCTGGATTTGAAGAGAGTGTAAATGTTCATTTACGTAGTGCGAACCGCATTCAATTAAACATGGAATCAAATGCTGACACACGAAATTTCCAAGTGGTCGCAGACTTAACCAAATTGCCATTAGGGACTTCGGAAGTGCCTTTGACAGTTCGGGGACTAAGTTCAGCTGTTACAGCTGAAATTGAACCGAAAACAGTGACTGTAACGATTGAAAAGAGAGTAACAAAAAAATTCGATGTAGAAGCACAACTTTCTGATAACATTGAAAAAGAAGGCTACAAAGTAAAAAATATTTCTGTAGATCCAAAAACTGTAGAAGTAACAACTGGAGAAGAAACAGCGAAAGCAATTGACAAAGTGATTGCGCCAGTCTCAAGTGCCAAACAAACAATTGATACGATTAAACAAACGGTAAATGTCCAAGCGCTAGATGCCAAAGGTCAAGTCCTAAGTATCGAAAATCCAGCACCACAAGTCAAAGTAACAGTAGGCTTAACCGCGCCAACGAAAGATGTACCACTGAATGTTAGTATGACAGGTACGCCACCTGCTGGGATCGCTCATTACAATTATAGTTTATCAACGTACCAAGTTAGGGTCAGTGGCCCGCAATCAATTTTAGATACGCTAGAATCAATTGAAGTACCGGTAGATATTTCTGATATTCGCAAAGAAACAAAACAATCAGTGACTATTCCTGTTAATGGAGAATACGTAGTTACACCAGATGAGGTTGACGTTTCTTTGAGCCCCGTGTACAATCAACAACAGTCGTCAAATACAAATGAAACTTCAGGGGAACCTGCAAGTTCAACAACGGTTGGCTCAGGTAGCCAAGCAGTACAACCAAGTACATCCAGTCAAGTAGAATCAAATACTTCTGAAACAACAAGTGAGGGATCAACAGTAGAAAGTACAACTGCTGGTTCAACTGAAAATACAGAGAATCAAGTGACTAAGGAGAATCAAAATGGGTAAATATTTTGGAACAGATGGTGTAAGAGGAATTGCAAATAAGGAGTTAACACCTGAATTAGCTTTTAAATTAGGGCGTTACGGTGGTTATGTGTTGAGTCAACATGAAGATAGTTCAAGAAAACCTCGTGTTCTCGTGGGCCGCGATACACGTATTTCAGGTGAGATGTTGGAACAAGCATTGATTGCTGGGTTATTATCAGTCGGGATTGAAGTTTTCCAATTAGGGGTGATTTCAACACCTGGTGTAGCGTATCTAACTCGTTTACAAAAAGCATCCGCTGGCGTAATGATTTCAGCTTCACATAATCCTGCGGAAGACAATGGGATTAAGTTTTTTGGGGCAGATGGCTTCAAATTAGTAGACGATCAAGAAGCAGAAATTGAAGCATTGTTAGATGCAGAAGAAGACACCTTACCAAGACCTTCTGCAGAAGGCTTAGGCTCATTAGATGAATTTCCAGAAGGCTTACTAAAATATTCGCAATTTTTAGTTCAAAGTATTCCTGGCGATTTAGCAGATATGACTGTTTGTTTAGATGCGGCCAACGGAGCAACTGCAACAGCAGTCAATCGTGTCTTCGCGGATTTAGAGACAGATTTCTATACAATGGGAACAAGTCCTAATGGATTGAATATCAATGATGGTGTGGGTTCCACTCATCCTGAAGCTTTGGCAGAAATGGTTGTTGAAAAAGGCGCAGATGCTGGTTTGGCTTTCGATGGCGACGGTGATAGAATTATTGCAGTCGATGAATTAGGACGAATTATCGATGGTGATAAAATCATGTATATTTGTGCCAAATATTTAGCTGAGAAAAAACGTTTGAAAAAAGATACAATCGTTACAACAGTGATGAGTAATCTAGGTTTCCATAAAGCTGTAGAAGAAATTGGCTTAAAAGATGTGGTAACGCAAGTGGGTGATCGCTATGTTGTAGAAGAAATGCGTAAAAATGATTACAATTTTGGTGGCGAACAATCTGGTCACATGATCTTTTTAGATTACAACACAACAGGTGATGGTATGCTTTCAGGGATTCAATTGTTGAATGTTATGAAGCAAACGGGCAAAAAATTATCTGAATTAGCGGATGAAGTGACGATTTATCCACAAAAATTAGTCAATATTCGTGTCACAGATAAAAATGGTGCAATGGAAGTTCCGGCAATCAAAGCAGTTGTCGAACAAGCAGAAGCAGAAATGAATGGCGAAGGTCGTATTTTAGTTCGTCCTTCTGGAACAGAACCATTGTTACGTGTGATGGCCGAAGCGCCAACACAAGAAAAAGTTGATTATTACGTTGATAAAATTGCCGAAGTAGTACGTGCAGAAATCGGCGTTGAATAAGAACCAATTAGAAACCAGACACTTAATGCTAGCTTGCGTTAAGTGTCTGGTTTCTTTGTTGGAAATCAAAAAAAGAAAATAGCTAATAAGCTCCGTCTATCATTGACATAGAGCGGTTAAAAGGGTACTATTTTAGAAGTAAGATGCACCGCGTATCTTCTTTTTTTATTCGATAAAATCAAGAAGGGAGCGGCTGTAAATCAATGGAGTTATAGAATGGAGGAGCGAAATGAAAGAAAAAATGTCTGTCAAGACAATTGTAGCAATTGGAATTGGCTCTGCAGTTTTTGTTATTTTAGGTCGATTCGTTGTAATTCCAACTGGGATTCCTAATACGAACTTAGAAACGTCGTATCCATTTCTTGCTTTAATGTCAGTTGTTTTTGGACCAGTAGCTGGAGGGCTAATTGGTTTGATCGGTCACACGTTAAAAGATTTTACCACGTATGGTAGCGCTTGGTGGAGCTGGATTATTTGTTCAGGAATTATTGGTATTATTTTTGGCTTCGCTGGTCGTAAAATGGATCTTCAACATGGTGAATTTACAACAAATGACATGGTGCGTTTCAATATTTTCCAAGCCTTTGGTAATATCGTCGTTTGGGGCTTAATCGCGCCTAGTTTGGATATTTTGATTTATAGTGAACCCGCAAGTAAAGTGTTTACACAAGGAGTATTCGCGACTGTTTCAAATATTGTCGCTGTGGGGATTATTGGAACATTGTTGATGAAAGCTTATGCATCAACAAGAACAAAGAAAGGCAGTTTATCAAAAGATTAAGAAACTGTCGAAATAATTTAAATGGTTAAGGGTCTGCCCTAGTAATTACTTTGCTAATGCTCAGACCCTTTCTTTTATGGAGAAACTGAGGTGAGGCCGAATGAAAAAACCAATCATTACTTTTAATAATTTTTCCTTTCAATATCATAGCCAATCTGAACCAACATTAAAGGGGATTCAATTAACCATCTATGAAGGAGAAAAGGTTTTAATCGTTGGGCCTAGTGGTAGTGGTAAATCAACATTGGCGCAATGTATCAACGGGTTAATTCCCAATATTTATGAAGGTGAGATTCAAGGAACAGCTACGGTTGCTGGTAAAAATATCCAAGAAACAAGTCTATTTGATTTGTCTTTTGATGTAGGAACTGTTTTGCAAGATACCGATGGGCAGTTTATCGGTTTAACGGTTGCTGAGGATATTGCTTTTGCTTTAGAAAACGATGCAGTTGAACAAGCAGAAATGAAAAAAGCGGTCCACAAATGGTCCGAGATTGTTGAGCTGAATCAGTTATTGCAACACCGTCCACAAGATTTGTCAGGTGGTCAAAAACAACGTGTATCTATGGCGGGCGTTCTAATTAACCAATCAAAAATTTTACTTTTTGATGAACCTTTGGCTAATCTTGACCCACGAGCGGGACAAGAAACAATGACTTTGATTGACACCATTCAACAAGAAACAAAAGCAACTGTTTTAATAATAGAACATCGCTTAGAGGACGTTCTTTGCGAATCAGTTGATCGAATTATTGTCATGAATGAGGGCGCAATTATTTCTGATACAACGCCAGATGAATTGTTACGTCAAGATACGTTGACCCAACAAGGGATTCGTGAACCTTTGTACGTTACAGCCATGAAATATGCTGGGATTGATTTAACACAAGTTAGTCATTTAGACAAATTAGCCGAAGTATCAGGCGAAACGGTTTTGCCTAAAATGACACAGTGGTCTGTCCAACCTAGTTCAGTTAGTGCAGTCAAAGGAGCTGAACTATTACGTTTGGAACAAGTGTCCTATCAATATGATCGTCACGGTGAAAAAGTGTTAGATGACTTCTCAGTAACTATTCATCATGGAGAAATGATCAGCATTGTAGGAAAAAATGGTGCCGGGAAGTCTACACTTTCTAAAATAATTTGCGGGTTCATCACGCCTCAATCGGGTAAGATTTTATGGGAAGGACAGGATTTTTCCAATTATTCAATCAAAGAACGTGCAGATAAAATTGGTTATGTGATGCAAAACCCCAATCAAATGATTTCTAAAAAAATGATTTTTGAAGAAGTAGCTTTAGGATTAGTTTTACGAGATGTGCCACAAGCAGAAATTGAGGAACGTGTGACGAATATTTTACATATTTGTGGGCTGTATCCCTTCCGGAACTGGCCGATTTCTGCGTTGAGTTTTGGGCAGAAAAAACGGGTAACTATTGCATCGATCTTAGTTTTAGAACCTGAATTATTAATTTTAGATGAACCAACAGCTGGGCAAGATTTTAAACATTATACAGAAATGATGACATTTTTAGAAGAATTGAACCGCTTAGGTGTGACTATTTTAATGATCACTCACGATATGCACTTAATGTTGGAATATACAACACGTGCGTTAGTAGTTTGTGATGGACGTTTACTAGCAGATGCGACTCCAGTTGCTGTTTTAACAGATGAAAAATTAATTCAAGCAGCTTCTTTAAAAGAAACGAGCTTGTTTACCTTTGCTAAAGCGTTAGGCTTGGAAAATCCCTTGCTATTTACGGAAAAATTTGTTGCTTACGATCGTGAGGTGCGTTTTGGATGAGTGAACGACAAATGTTAGGCTATCATCCTGATTCAACCTGGATTCATCGCTTAAACGGCACAAGCAAATTAGTCTTTTTAATCGTTGTCTCTGTGGCTTGTATGACCACGTATGATACTCGTTATCTGTTAGGAATGTCTGTGGTTTCGCTTGTTTTGTTAAAATTATCAAATATTAAATGGCATCAAATATCTTTTGTTATTAAATTTATTGCTATTTTTTCTTTGTTAAATATCTTAACGGTTTACCTTTTTGCACCTGAATATGGGGTTGATTTATATCAATCACGTACCGTGATTTGGGAAGGAATCGGACGGTTTACTTTGACACAAGAAGAATTATTTTATGAATTTAATTTAGTTTTAAAATATTTCTGTACGATTCCGTTGGCATTAATCTTTTTATTAACAACAAATCCTAGTGAATTTGCCTCCAGCTTGAATCGAATTGGTGTGAGTTATCGGATTAGTTATGCAGTAGCGCTGGCTATTCGTTATATTCCCGATATCCAAGAAGATTTTTTTAATATTTCTTTAGCACAACAAGCGCGAGGCTATGAGATGTCTAAAAAGGGACGGTTAGGCCAACGAATCAAAGGCGTAGCACAAATCGTTTTACCCTTAATCCTATCTAGTTTAGATCGAATTGAAACTGTGAGTACCGCTATGGAATTAAGGCGTTTTGGTCAAAAGAAAAATCGAACGTGGTATGCGCAACAACCTTTTCATCTGCGTGATTTTTCGGTAATGATACTTGCCTTATGCTTATTAGGAATCAGTTTCTGGTTGTTCCATGTGAATGGTGGCCGGTTTTATAATCCATTCCAATAAATAACAAATTGATAAGGTTCTATAAATAGAACGGATATTTTTTTATTATTAAGAATCTAGTACTTTCTCTTACTATGAGTGTACTAGATTCTTTTTTTACAACTTTAAAGAACTAGACCAATTTTCGGTTTTTAGATTTTTGTTGACAAGTACCTACTTTTAATTGTATGATTGTTTATGTTTCTACGGAATATATTTACAAAGGAGGTATATAGACCAATATCGGATAGCGCCAGACCTGAACGTTCAGGTGACGAGGAGAGAGCTTATCGAAGATTCGGCGGGTGGCTCTAGGGACTGCACTCTACAGATAACAAAGAAAAACTAATTGTGAAGTTAGAACAAAGCGGTTATCACGCAGGTAGAAACATATAATGGGATTTGCTAGTTAAACAGGACCTAGTAAATACAGAATTTCAATTGGAAAGTAGGAATTAGCATTATGTGTGGAATTGTCGGAATGATTGGAAAAGAAAATGTCACGGAAAGTTTGATTCAAGGATTAACAAAATTGGAATATAGAGGTTATGATTCTGCTGGGATTTGTGTGAATGATCAAAGCCAACAGCCCCATGTAGTTAAGGCAGTTGGGGGCATTGCCGATTTAGCAGCAAAATTAACGCCAGAAATCGATGGAACAGTTGGTATTGGTCATACTCGTTGGGCCACTCATGGCGAACCAACTGTCGCCAATGCACATCCCCATGTTTCAAGCGATCAACGCTTTGCATTAGTGCATAATGGTGTCATTGAAAACTTTGAAGAATTAAAAGAACAATTTTTAAGTGGTGCTCACTTAATTGGTGATACAGATACTGAAATCGTCGTTCAATTAATTGCTCATTTTGCTGAAAATGGTTTTTCAACAAAAGATGCTTTTAAAGCGGCTTTAGCCGAAATTAAAGGTTCATACGCTTTTGCATTAATGGATAAAATGGACCCCAATACTATCTACGTAGCGAAAAATAAAAGCCCGTTACTTATCGGTCTAGGTGAAGGCTTTAATGTTATTTGTAGTGACGCGATGGCGATGATTAAAGAAACCAATCAATTTGTTGAGATTGTTGATGGTGAAATTGTAACTGTTACAGCGGACAAAGTAGTAATCGAAACGCCAGAAGGACAAGTAATCAACCGAGAACCTTTTGAAGCGCAATTAGATTTAAATGACATTGAAAAAGGAACATATCCGTTTTATATGCTCAAAGAAATTGATGAACAACCTGCAGTGATGCGCAAAATTGTTCAAGCGTATACTCAAGGTGAAAAAGTGACTTTAGATGAGGCGTTACTTGAAAAAATTAATCAATGTGATCGAATTTACATTATTGCTTGTGGAACAAGTTATAATGCAGGTTGGGTCGGAAAATCTTTAATTGAAACGATTGCCAGTATTCCTGTGGAAGTTCATTTATCAAGCGAATTTGGCTACAACATGCCTATTTTATCTGAAAAACCGTTCTTCATTTTCTTAAGCCAAAGTGGTGAAACGGCAGATAGTCGCCAAGTACTGGTACAGGTTAATGAATTAGGGCATCCATCACTTACATTAACAAATGTTGCTGGCTCAACATTATCACGTGAAGCGGACGATACCTTGTTATTATACGCAGGACCAGAAATTGCTGTCGCTTCCACCAAAGCTTATACTGCTCAAATCGCTGTCTTAGCTATTTTAGCAAAAGCAATTGGCGAAGAACGCCAAACATTAGCAGCCGTCTCATTTGATGTGGCTCACGAATTGAGCGTGGTAGCAGCTGTCATGGAAACCTTGATTGATGAAAAACAACAAATGAAAGCCTTGGTGGAAGATTATCTGACGTATACTCGAAATGCCTTCTATATCGGGCGAGGAGTCGACTATTATGTGTCGATGGAAGCGGCCTTGAAGTTGAAAGAAATTTCCTACATTCAAGCAGAAGGTTTTGCGGCAGGTGAATTGAAGCATGGAACGATTGCCTTAATTGAAGAAGGAACACCTGTGATTGGGATTGTGACAGATGCCAAAGTCGCAGCCCATACAAGAGGCAATTTAAAGGAAGTCGAAAGTCGTGGAGCAAGAAATATTGTAATTGCCTTGGAATCCTTGGCAAAACCACAGGATCAACTGATTATTCCAGATGTGCATCCGTTACTTTCTGCCTTAGTTAGCATTGTTCCAGGCCAATTATTAGCGTACTATGCAACCTTACAAAGAGGCTACGATGTTGATAAACCAAGGAACTTAGCCAAAAGTGTAACTGTTGAGTAAATCAAGAACCTGAGAGAAAGATGTTTAACGGGTTCTCATAAGTTTTAATATCTGAGGTCGGGACAGAAGCGTTTAACTCCGAGAAATAAGAAGGAGTTGCTTCTGTTCCCGCCGTTTATAAGTTTTTGAGCGTGGAGCAAAAATCCAAAGTGATTTTTGTCCCACGCTCAGATATTTTTTATAAAAGAAAGATATTCAGTCAAAAATGAAAGATTCCAAAGAAATTCTTTTTTTCCGTTGAAAACTGTTTGCATTTTAGCAAAATTAGATATAATTAATAAGAACCGAAAAATAAGAATTAGCCAGTGAGGTAACTTTGTTTGAAAGAAAGCAAAAAGTAGGTTAAGCTGAAAAGTGCTAATTTATTTAACAAAAAAAGATTGTGAGTTGTTTGATATGGATCAGTTTAGTACATTAACTGAACAAGAATTTACTACCTTTGCAATGACACATCCTGCAGGTAACTTTTTAGAAACACCCGAAATGAAACATTTATTGGAACGACGTGGCTGGCATTGTGAATACGTTGGCGTCAAACGAGAAGGCCAACTAATTGCTGCGTGTATCCTAAGCAAGAAAAAAGTCAAAATTGGTTATGCTTTCGACATTGACGGCGGAATTTTGATGGATTATACAGATAAAAAATGTGTAGAAGCCTTTTTCACAGGCTTAAAAAAATATGTGAAAAAAAATGATGGCCTTTATTTAACCTTTACTCCCAATAAACAAATTTGTTTACGTGATTTTAATGGCGGTGAAGTTGAAAAGGTCAATCAAGAAACATTTGACTATTTCACATCAATTGGTTTTGAACACCAAGGGTTTGATGTGCACAATTTTGATGGCGCGCCACGTTGGCTGTTTGTCAAAGATATGGCTGGATTAACAGAAGAAGATCTTTGGAAATCTTATGGAAAAGATGCTAAATATGACATCAAGAAAACATGGGAATATGGAGTGACAACCCGAGAACTTCGTTACGAAGAGTTACCTCTCTTTAAGAAATTAACGGAAGAAACAAGTGCACGACGTAATTTTGAAGATAAGGATTTAGCTTATTACCAAGCTGTTTATGAAGAGTTTGGTGAACGAGCGAAATTTATGGTAGCGGAACTAAACTTTGCTACTTATTTAGAAAATCTTCATGAGAAATTACGCAAATTACAAGAGACGCTCAACGAAGTCAATGAAGCGTTAATTGCCAATCCTAAAAGCCGTAAAAAAAATAACCAGAAACGTGAATTTGAAGATGAAGTTCGTACCGTGCGCAAACGGATTGACGAGGCTAAAGAAATGAAAACATCAGATGAACCTGAAATTTTAGCAGGCGCCTTATTCATTGTTCATCCACAAGAAGTTGTTTACTTGTTTAGTGGTACGTATGAAAAATATAAACAATACTATGCACCGTATTTAATTCAACATAAAATGTTAACTTACACAGTAGAAAATAACATTCCCAAATATAATTTTTATGGCGTTGACGGTGTCTTTGATGGAAGTGATGGGGTTCTTAAATTCAAACAATCCTTTGGCGGTCATGTCGAAGAATTAATGGGCAATTTCCAATGGAAAGCCAAACCAATGAAATATGCCTTATATCACGCATTAAAAACAATTAAAGAAAAAGTCTAAAATTAAAACCCAATCCTTAAAAAGGAATGGCAAAGTGAGGCGTTTAAATGGAAAATCAAGTCGAGGTTATGACGTATGCACAGTTAAAAGAAATTATGCAGGCGTTAGAAGCAAACGAAGCGATTACAGAAGATACAAAAGTCTTTATTGATACAGGCTGGGATAGCGTACAAGAAGTAGCACCAGATGCAGTCAGTATTGAAAAAGTTGCTAAATTTACAGTAGCAGATGTTTTAACAAACGAAAGTTTTGCTGGGTATAGTTTAGAAGAAAAGGCGGAGAAAATGAACGCTGAGGGCGACCTAGAAACGGCAATTATTATTCGTAATCTTTACTAAAAAAGTCCGTTTGAATAGTTAAAATCGAGGTCGGGACAGAACCGTTTAGCTCCGAACAACGCGTAGTGTTGGTTCTGTTCCCGCCGGTTATCAGGTTTTGAGCCTGGAGCAAAAATCCAAAGTGATTTTTGTCCCAGGCTCATCTGCTTTATAAGAAATAAAGGAGGTTAGATATGAGTACCATTCATGAATTTCCAAAAAACTATGAACGTTTTATTGCACAAGGAGAAGAAGCACTTGTAGAACATAATCAGATTGCCGCTTTAGAAAATTTTCAACAAGCCTATCAGCTACAACAAACGCCGCCAGTAAACCAAAAAATTGTCCAATTATTGTTGGAAATGGGTGAAGCTGACGAAGCACTAGCATTGGCAGAAGCGTTCCAAGAGACTTATTTTGAGAACCTTGAAACAGCGGCAATTTATATGCAAATTTATAGTCAAAGTCGTCGCTTTATTGAAGGGTATATTTTATTGAAGCAATTACTTCAAACTAAAAAAATAACGCTAGCACAACAAAAAACGTTAGAACAGCAATTAATGCAAGTGGAAGAGGCGTATCAACAATTAGAAACGCAGCAAATTCAAGCAATTAAAAGGAACTTGTTAGTAAGCGATCAATTGCCCGTTTATCAACAATTAGCGAACATTAAAACCAGTTTATATTTGCCTAAACCAGTATTTGTGGAAGTCGCAAAAGATTTAGTTATGAACCAAGCACTTAGTTATTTTGCTCGGGAATGGTTTATTGAAGAATTAGCACTGTTGAAATTTTCAGAACCACTGACTTTTCTTTGGTATAGCAATCAGCCTCAGACAGTCTTACTAGAAGGAAAAACTGGACCGTTAAATACGCCGATCTATTCCGAAATTTGTACTGAACTTAGGAATCGTTTAGAAAATGATGATCCAATTATGCTGCAGCATTTGGAAGAAGAAATTCGGTTGCATCTTGCCTATTTGTATCCATTAGCAGAGACGGTTATTTCAGATCCAACTATCTGGGTCTTGGGTTATTTGGCAACCTACTATCCTAAATATATTGAAAAAGAATTGACTGAAGCAAAAGGTCATCAAATCGATGCTGTTCAAAATGTTCAACAGGCGATACGAACGGCTTTTACACAAATAATGCTTTAAAAAATGGCACGTCCTAAAAACGAGGACGTGCCATTTTTTCGGTTTCAGAAATTTGCTGAATCTGCTCTAATTGCTTTTCTTGACTGATTATTGCGGATAATAGAAAAAAGCAAGACAGAAATAAGTAAAAAGGATTCCTTGAATCAAGCAAATCACAACGAACAATGGCGTTGCTCCTGGAAAAGAATCAGAAATCCGTGTAATTAAAAATTCAACCAACCACAAAATCATTGAAAATAAAAATAATTTTTTCTGACGAGTTCTCATAGTCCGCAACAACCTTTCTGGTGATTTTCACTTCTCTATCATAACATAGAAAACGAGCTGTTTTTTCTCAAAAATTTTGTTACTTCATAAGAAAAATGGGAAATAAACAAGTTTCAGGAAGTACTAGCTTTATCCGAAAAGAATACTTAATCCATCTTAATCAAACCATACAGTCACGTTTATTGCAAAAGAAGTGTTTTTGGATGGAACAAATTATTTCATAAACACAAATATTTCTTTGTTGTTTGTATAAATGTCATAAAAGTGATTACTTACTACTTTTTGATTTTTAGACATATCCGTATCGGTCAGTGGTGCCATCTCTACTCCTAAATTCGATGAAGTATTGAACCAAACGTAATTAGGGAAATATAGACCGTCATTTGGTGGCACAATTTTTGAAAGAATTGGGTAGTTTCGACTTGTATTAGCATAAACAGTTGAATTTTTGAAAAACGTATTTAAATAAACTTTTTTTCGTTCGTTTGTTACAACATTTTT
The DNA here is from genome assembly GCF_051712785.1 of Enterococcus sp. DIV0546. Lineage (NCBI taxonomy): Bacteria > Bacillati > Bacillota > Bacilli > Lactobacillales > Enterococcaceae > Enterococcus > Enterococcus sp. DIV0546. The sequence continues at coordinate 1,783,193 of NZ_JBIOPO010000001.1, read as the reverse complement.
TAAATCATCTGTTAAAACAGCTGCTTGGCGATTGAATGCTTCTTTTTGATAGTTTAATGTGGAAGAATACACCAAAACAAACGATAAAATATAATAAGATAACAAGCTGGCCACAAGTAACGAAGTTAGATAAATTGCTTTCACTTGTCGATTGTTAAATAAACTTAACATGCTGATTGTAACAAAAACAGCAAATCCGTAAATATAGCGAGGCGCATCACCTGCGATATTTCTTGAATAGACAATAAAAATACCAAAACTTAAGAGAGAAGCAAGTCCTAAATACAAGATACAATAAAGGAAACTTAGGCCTAAGTTGATTTTGCTATTTGATAGATGACTAATAAAAAATAAAACAAGCAGTAGGAGCAGTAATAAGAGCCATAAACGATTACTCTGGTTCAATAGCTCTGAAAAATAATGGTAACTATTTTGATAAGCCACACTGGGAATATCATGCAAACTTGGTAAGGCCTGACTGCCCCCAATGTTGTTTGTTGCGGAAGGTACAAATTTTAACTCTATAAGGTAGCTCACTATAGAAAGTAGATAAGCGATAGCAGCAAGTGCGACTTTTTTACAAAGAGCAATGAAATTTTCTCCAGCAAGCAACTGCTTGAAAGTAAGGAATAAGACGATAACTATATAAATTCCTGACGAGGCTTGGTAAGTATTAAACATAACAAACAGTGAAAAGACAGAAACCAAGAAAAACGTAAAAGAATTACGCTGCCACCAATAAAAAGGAAGAAACGAACAAAAAATACTCAATGCCATATAGGGACTATCAAACCTGAAACTAAGACATTGGAGGAACCAAGGATTGAGGCCAATTAAAGTAGCTACTAAAGAGGAACCCCAGCTAATTTTTTGGTCATTGATGATATAAATAGCTAGTATGCTTGTGAGAGATAAGATAAGACCTGTCAGAATCGGTGTGGTCAAGCCCAGATCTGTCAAATGACGACTTCCTTGAACAAACCATGAGAGAAATTCACTGCCCCAACGTGCGTAAGTCGTACCAAAATCTGTCATTCCAGCGACTTGGCGAGCATTATCATCTAAATAAGGGAAATTGATAATGCCGATGGATAAAACTGCCACTTGATAAATTAAAATGATCAATAGAAGATAGGTTTTATTTTCAATACACCAATTCTTTAAATCAAATTTTTTTGATTCTGTAGGTAATTGTTTCATGATTGTACTCCACTCCAATAATTATTTAACAATTAAAATATACCATAACGAGTGGAATGAAGAAATTGCTTTTGTTATTTTCTCATCTTGACAGAACACTAAGGGTAGGCAAAACAAAAAAATCCCAACTCTTTATTAAAGAGTTGGGATTTTACCAAAAAGCCACCTGCCGGGCTTGAACCGGCGACCCCCACCTTACCATGGTGGTGCTCTACCAACTGAGCTAAGGCGGCACTTTCAAAGGCTAAACTAACTCGAGGATTGCAACGAAGTGAAACCCATAGAGTTCATTTTCAAAGGCTACACTGCGACGAGTAATCGTCAAAGTTCCTTTTGAAAAATCGTACAAATCTCGTGCACAAGAAATAGAATAACGTATAGACGAAAGTTTGTCAATTGCTCTTTCGTAAAAAAAGAAAAATGATTTTTTTCTAAGAAAAACTGTTGACAATCTCTTTTTTCTCTAGTAAAGTGTAAATCAACATCACAGATAACTATTCATTCGTTGAAGAGAAGAGTAAATTTTGATGACCTTCAAAAGAGAGTCCTGATTGGTGAAAAGGGACAAGGTTCAGAAAAGTTGAAGATGGCCTCTGAGAATAAATTGCTGATAAGTAAGCAATTTCGGCTAAGCACCCGTTACCATGTGCACCAAGTTAATAAAGACTTGGATAAGAGATGAGATATAAAGAATCAGTTATATTTCGAAAAAAGGTGGTACCGCGAATCATTCGCCCTTTACTAGCAAAACGCTAGTGAAGGGCTTTTTGCTGTGAATCACTACGACTGGCGCGAAGCGACAGAGCAGATGATGTCTGCGATTACTCGACGCAGGATGGCCTTTGTGAGTGATGAACAGTACAAGGTGACCGAAGGGCAAGTTGTGTCATTTGCACGAAAGTGTTCCTACGATTCTCGTCACAGTCAAATCCTGTTGAGCACTACGACTGATGCAAAGAGAGAGAGTAGCTATTATCTGCGATTACTCGATGCTTGAAGGGGTAGTAACTCTAGTCTGTTTGATTTTGAAAATAAACGAAAATCAGTTTAAAATGAATAGAAATAAAAAAGCAGTGATATAGTAAGTACAAGACTTGATTTGTCTAACAGAGAGCCTAGGTAGCTGAGAATAGGTGACAAAGACGTTTTGGAAAATGGCTATTGAGCAAGCGCTCCGAGTGTTAAACACAAGGCGGCGACGGGGGCTCCCGTTATCGAGCTAGGGTATCGAACATATTGTTCCGTACTTGAAAAGGGAATTTGTGTGAGCAAATTCTGAACATGAGGTGGTAACACGCAAAAAAGCGTCCTCAACGATACAACTCGAGTTGTGTCGTTGAGGATGCTTTTTTCTTTTTTATGAAAAAATGCAGGTTGGTAAGAATGAAGGGGGATAAAGAATGATTGAACTAAAAAATATCAGTGTGACATTTCAACAAAAAAAACAAGAAATTCAGGCTGTCCAAGATGTTTCTTTGACAATTGATAAAGGGGATATCTACGGAATCGTTGGTTATTCCGGTGCTGGAAAAAGTACGCTAGTACGGGTAATTAATTTATTGCAACGACCAACAGCGGGCACCGTTATTATTAACAAAGAAAATATTTTAACTTTTTCTAAAAAGGAATTACGACAACAACGAAAAAAGATTGGAATGATTTTTCAACATTTTAATTTGATGAAAGAGCGGACTATATTTAGTAATATCGATTTTTCATTAAAATATTCTGGGCTAAGTAAAAGTGAACGGCGTCAAAAAATCAGCCATTTATTAGAGCTAGTTGGACTAAGTGAAAAACGGGACGCTTACCCCAGTCAACTATCAGGAGGGCAAAAACAGCGGGTTGCGATTGCCCGCGCTTTAGCAAATGATCCTGAAATTTTACTTTGTGATGAAGCGACGAGTGCGTTAGATCCAAAAACAACGGGACAGATTTTAGCCTTGTTAAAAAAGTTAAATCAAGAACTGAACTTGACGATTGTCTTAATCACCCATGAAATGCAAGTGGTTAAAGAAATTTGTAATAAAGTCGCGGTGATGGAAAATGGCTGCGTTGTCGAATCAAACGATATTGTTTCGATTTTTAGTCAACCCCAACAACCTTTAACCAAAGATTTTATTCGGACAGCAACTCATATTGACCAAGCATTAACCACGATTCTTGAACATCCTAAATTAGCTGATTTAGATAAAAATCAAGAATTAATTGAATTTTCTTATGTGGGAGATCAAACGAACGAGCCATTAATTGCACAATTGTATAGCCAATATCAGGTATATACAAATATCCTTTATGGCAATGTCGAAATTGTTCAAAACGTTCCTATTGGCCATTTAATTGTGGTGCTTTCTGGTGATGAGGCCCAGCGTCAACAAGCCCTTACTTATTTAGCGAAACAAGGCGTGCGAACCAATGTTTTGAAAACCTATCAGCAAACGAAGCAAAAGCAGAATTTACAGGTGATTTAAAAAAGGAGTGAACTGAGAATGTATCAATTATTTGAGAAATATTTTCCGAATGTCGTTCAATTAAAACAAGAGTTTCTTCAAAGTACATGGGAAACATTATACATGGTTTTTTGGACAGCCTTAATTGCTGGTGTGTTAGGAGTCTTGTTGGGTGTTGTGCTTGTCAGTACTGGACCCAGTGGTGTTTTGAAAAATCCACCCCTGTATAGCGTCTTAGAAAAAATTATTAATGTTTGTCGTTCTATTCCTTTCATCATTATGCTCGCACTGATTCAACCATTAACACGAATTTTGGCAGGAACGACAATTGGTACAACCGCAGCGTTAGTCCCATTAGTTATTGGCGTAATTCCGTTCTTCGCGCGCCAAATTGAAAATGCGTTATTAGAAGTGGATCCTGGCGTTATTGAAGCGGCAGAAGCCATGGGGACGAGTCCCTTAGGGATTATTTTTCGGGTTTATTTAATTGAAGGGTTACCAAGTATTATTCGTGTTTCAGCAGTGACAATTATTAATTTGATTGGATTAACAGCCATGGCAGGAGCGATTGGAGCCGGTGGTCTGGGCAACTTAGCGATTACTCGAGGATACAATCGGTTTCAAACCGATGTGACATTTATGGCCACGTTAATTATTTTAATTATGGTATTTATCAGTCAAGCCATTAGTAATCAATTAATCAAAAAAACATCACATTAGAAAAAAGGAGAAATGACAAATGAAAAAATTTAGTAAATTAATTGGACTTATTGGGGTATTAGCTTTTACGATTGCAGGTTGTGCATCGGGGTCTGCGAAGGATACTAAGGCAGAAACCGTTAAACTAGGGGTTGTAGGAACAAAAAATGATGAATGGGAATCGGTCAAAGACCGTTTGAAAAAGAAAAATATTGATCTACAATTGGTAGAATTTACAGACTATACGCAACCAAATGCAGCATTAGCAGAAAAAGAAATTGATTTAAATGCCTTTCAGCATCAAATCTTTTTAGACAATTACAATAAAGAACATGGGACGAAATTAGTATCAATTGGCAATACAGTCAATGCACCATTGGGAATTTACGCTAATAAATTGAAAGATATCACGAAAATTAAAGACGGCGGAGAAATTGCTATTCCTAATGACCCAACGAATGGTGGGCGGGCGTTAATTTTATTACAAACTGCAGGACTGATAAAAGTTGATCCTGCGAAACAGCAACTACCGACTGTCAGTGATATTACTGAAAATAAACGCCAATTGAAAATAACTGAATTAGATGCTACGCAAACAGCGCGCGCTTTACAAGATGTCGATGCTTCAGTGATTAATAGCGGCATGGCTGTCGATGCTGGGTATACACCAGATAAAGATGCTATTTTCTTAGAACCTGTAAACGAAAAAGCGAAACCTTATGTGAACATTGTCGTGGCTCGAGAAGAAGATCAAGAGAATAAACTTTATCAAAAAGTTGTAGAAGAATATCAACAAGAAGAAACGAAAAAGGTCATTGCGGAAACATCAAAAGGCGCCAATGTTCCGGCCTGGGAAACATTTGGTAAAAAATAAAGGAGGCATTTATAATGAGTACAACAACGATTCAAATAATCCAAGAAGCTATTGCTACAGAAAAGGAATGGATAATCCATTTAAGACGTCATTTTCATCAATACCCTGAAGCAAGTTTAAAAGAATATGAAACGATTAAGCGAATTAAAGAAGAACTACTAGCCTTAGCTATTCCTTTTGTAGAAGTAGGGGAAACGGGTGTTTTAGCAACCATTGAAGGAAGTCTTGGCGCTGGCAAAACGATTTTGTTACGTGCAGATATTGATGCGTTGGAATTGCCAGATGCAACAGGTGCTGCCTATGCTTCTAAAAATCCAGGACTCAATCATGCTTGTGGACACGATGGTCATGCGGCAGCATTGCTAGGTGCAGCTAAAGTGCTCAAAAAACATCAGGATACCTTTTCAGGAACGATTAAACTGGCCTTCCAGCCAGCTGAAGAAATTGGTGCAGGCGCTCGACAATTTGTGGAAGGAAATTATTTAGAAGCAATCGACCAAGTGTTTGGGATTCATTTAGATTCCAGTGTGCCGGTCGGAAAATTAGTCGCTACCAAAGGCGCCACCAACGCCTCTTGTGATATTTTTAAAATTGAAGTCAGTGGTCAAAGTAGTCACGTCGCCCAACCACAGAATGGCCGGGATGCTGTTTTAGCAGCGGCCAGTATCGTTGTGGAATTACAAAAAATTGTAGCTCGCGAGATTGATCCTTTAGATTCTGTCGTAGTAGGAATTGGCGTTTTACAAGCAGGAACACGCTATAATATTGTAGCAAACCAGGCAACCATTGAAGGTACTGTTCGAACATTTAGTCAGGAAACGCGCCAATTTGTTTTACAACGAGTCGAAGAAATTGCCCATGAAATTGCCCAGTCTCATCGCACAGAAATTGCTGATTTTTCTGTTTATGCGGCAGCGAATCCATTAATTAATGAAGAACAAGCAACCAACCGTGCACAGCAGGTAGCCAGTGAAATTGTTGGTTTTGAAAATGTTGTGACCGATCATCCTAAAAGTTTAGGGGCGGATGATTTTGCTGATTACTTAGCGGTAATTCCTGGTATCTATGGACGGGTCGGTTCACGAAACCCTGAAAATCCTGCTACTCATTTTGGACACCATCATGAACAATTTGATATTGATGAACGTGCCTTACTTTTAGCAGCAGAGTACCACGTACGCTATGCATTAAACTATTTGTCAGAATAATAGGGATAGGGAGCCGACAAAATGATTGTTTGTGGGCTCCTTTCGTTATAAACCAACGTGGCTTGCTTTCTTGTCATTCTATGGTAGAATACAAGCATAAGAAAGGTGATTCACATGTTTTTTGTTTTAACTGATAAATTAACAAGAAAAGTAGCTCCCGATAGTTTAAGAACAGATGAAGCACTGTTGTGGAGCCGAGCAATTAATTTCTTCATCGCTTGATAGGACATTTTTTGACTAGAAAAGCTAGTCTTATTTGAGTGTACGTACAAGCGGTTGTCGGGATTTCTGTCAGGATGGACGACGTGCATACGTGGTTCTTTTTTTGTTGTCCCAAAATAATCAGTTAACAAGAAAGAAGTGACGAAAATGAGTATTTTAACTATTGAACATTTAACGCATCGATTTGGCGAAAAGGTCTTGTATGAAGAGGCTTCATTGCAAGTGAATAAGGGGGATCATTTAGGCTTAACTGGCCAAAATGGGGTCGGCAAATCCACCTTAATTAAAATTTTAACGGGGGAAGTATTGCCAGACGAAGGAACGATTCAGTGGCAAAAAAATTGCAAGATTGGGTACTTGGATCAGCATGTTTCTGTAGAACAATCACTAACGATGGTTGATTTTTTGAAACAAGCCTTTCAAGAACTTTTTGATAAAGAAGCGAAACTGACAAAACTTTATGAAGAATACAGTCAAACGGCTTCGGAAAAACTTTTAGAACAAGCAGGCAAATTACAAACAGATTTAGATGAAAGTAATTTTTACCAAATCGACACGATTATTCAGGATTTAGCCAATGGGTTAGGACTACAAGCAATTGGTTTGGATAAAAAGTTAGGGGAGCTAAGCGGTGGTCAACGTTCAAAAGTGATTTTAGCAAAATTATTGTTAGAGGCCCCTGATGTGTTACTTTTAGATGAACCCACCAACTATTTAGATGATACACATATTCAATGGCTTGTTCGCTATCTGAATAATTTTGAAGGAAGCTTTCTATTAGTCTCCCATGATTATCAATTTTTAAATGAAGTGACGAATTGCATCGCAGATATTGAGTTTGGCAAATTAACCAAATATACTGGAAATGTAGAAAAATCTTTTGCACAAAAAGAGCAGAATAAACAAACCTATTTGAAACAGTATCAGGCCCAACAAGAAAAAATTGAAAAAATGGAAGCCTATATTCGTAAATACAAAGCTGGAAATCGAGCAACGATGGCTAAAAGTCGACAAAAACAATTGGACCGGTTGGAACGATTGACTCCGCCAGGTTCCTTGACTAAGCCAGCGATTGAATTTCCTTATCAAGGGTTAGTTGCAACGCAAGCACTAACGACCCAGAAGTTAGTTGTCGGCTATCCGGAACCTTTGTTAGAACCGTTAGATTTAATGGTTCATGTCGGTGAAAAAGTCGCATTGAAAGGCTTTAATGGGATTGGCAAATCAACATTAATTAAAACATTGACGAAAGTGATTCCTTCATTAGATGGAGAATTTCATTATCCGCTGAATACAAAAATTGCTTATTTTACCCAAGACTTAGCGTGGCCTAATGAGCAGTTAACGCCGCTAGACTATTTATCAGATCGTTTTCCAGATACAACGATTAAAGAGCGAAGAAGTCATTTGGCTAGAGCAGGTTTACCAGATAAGTTAGCAATGCAGTCGTTAGCCCTGTTAAGTGGTGGTGAGCAAACAAAAGTAAAACTAGCGGAACTAATGATGCAAACTAGTAATTTGTTATTTTTAGATGAGCCAACCAATCATATTGATGAAGCGGCCAAAAAAAGTTTACAAGAAGCAATTCACGTTTACCCAGGAACGGTTTTTCTGGTTTCCCATGAAGCAGATTTTTATGAGGAAATTGTGGATCGAGTAATTGATATTGAGGAATTAGTTAAATAAAGAAGAAAGAACCAAGTTGAGGGGGAGTCAACTTGGTTCTTTCTTCTTTATTATTTATTTACTCATTAAGCCATCATGGATTTTTGTTAAATTCCAGTTCATCATGCTGTAGTACGTATCGCCTTCTGTTCCTTCTTTGGCAAGAGAGTCTGTGAAAAGTGTATCGTAAATTGGTCGTTTCACTTCTTTTGAGACCCGTTCCATACTACGTTTATCGACACTGGTTTCAACAAATAACACAGGTGCTTTTGATTTCTTAATGGTATCAATAATCGTGGTCATTTGTTCAGGTGTTCCTTGACTTTCTGTGTTAATTTCCCAAATATAAGCGGCATTTAAATCATAAGCTTTGGAGAAATATTTAAAGGCACCTTCACTTGTAACTAATAATTTTTTATCATCAGGAATATCAGCAAATTTAGCTTTGGCTTCCTCATGTAGTTTGCTAAGTTTTTCGGTATAATTTTTCGCGTTTTCTGTATAGAAATCTTTATTTTTTGGATCTTTTTCTACTAACACGTCACGAATGTTTTCTACATATTTAATGCCATTTTCAATGTCTAACCAAGCATGTGGATCTTCTGTTTGTTCTTGACCGGCACTTGTTAAATATTGTGGCGTAACATTTTTGCTTGTAGAAAAGTAATCTTTATTCTCAACTTTTTTGGCCGTTTTCATTAATTTGTTAAACCAGCCATTTCCGCCTGTTTCTAAGTTCAAGCCGTTAAAGAATAAAATGTCCGCTTCAGAAGCTTTCGCAATGTCTTCTGGTAACGGTTCATATTCGTGAGGGTCTGTCCCAATTGGCACAATACTATGCAGCTCAATTTTGTCTTCCCCAACATTTTTCACTAAATCGGATAAGATCGAGTTCGTTGTCACAATTGCTAATTTTTCTTTCTTTTCAGCGGCTTGATTCCCGCAAGCAGCTAACGTTAACCCTGCTAAAAGTGTTAAAAAAAATAAACTAAATTTTTTCATTCGTTGATTCCTCCATTTCTTTCTCACGGTTTACAAATACTAGGCCTTTCTTTGGTGAGAAAAAGAAAGCCAATAAAAAGAATAAGGCGGCGGTTAAAACAATCGTCGCACCAGAAGCTAAGTTATAAGAATAACTAAAGAATAGGCCAATCACTGAACTTAAAATCCCAAAAGTAGAGGCTAAGCCAATCATTGTCGGTAAGTGATTTGTTAATAGATAAGCTGTTGCCGCTGGCGTAATCAGCATGGCAATGACTAAAATAGTTCCGACGGTTTGCAAAGAAGAAACAGCGACTAATGTTAGTAAAAACATCAATGCATAGTGGAAAAATTGAATATTTAAACCATAGGCCTGAGCCATTGTGGGATCAAAAGAAGTGAGTTGCAACTCTTTATAAAACAATGCCACAAAAATCAAAACAATCACGCCGACGACACAAGTAATTAAAATATCGGTATCTGCGACCGCTAATACATTTCCAAACAGAATATGATATAAATCGGTGGAACTTTTTGCAAAAGAGATAAAAATAATCCCTAAAGCAAAAAAAGAACTAAAGACAACACCAATGGCAGTATCATTTTTTAGTGGACTTTTTTGGGTAATAAAGCCAATCGATAATGCAGCTAATAAGCCAAAAATAGAAGCGCCAAAAATATAATTAAAACCAAACATATAAGAAACAGCGACCCCTGGTAAAACAGCATGGGAAATCGCATCACCCATCAAAGACATCCCACGTAAAATAATGAATGAACCAATTACCCCTGAAATGAGTCCGACAATTACAGACGTCAAAAGGGCATTTTGTAAAAATTGATAACGGAATAAACCATCAATAAATGCAGCAATCATTTTGCAACCCCCTGTATTAATAAATCACCTAACAAATCACCGTATGCTTCTTGGAGCGTTTCTGCAGTAAACGTTTGTTCAACAGGACCCGCAGCAATTAGCCGGTTTTTCAAAACGATTAATTCATCAAAATAGTGGGACACTTTGTGCAAATCATGGTGAACAATGATAATCATTTTACCTTGATTTTTTAATGATTTAAGAATATCCATAATCACTTTTTCACTAGACATATCAATGCCGACGAAAGGTTCATCTAAAAAAATCACCTCAGCACCTTGGGCCAAAACACGGGCAATAAACACACGTTGTAATTGGCCACCAGAAAGTTCGCCAATCTGGCGTTGCGCATAGTCTTCTAATTGCACCATTTTTAATGCAGCCATGGCTGCTTGCTTTTCTTTCTTTCCTGGGCGTTTTAATAGTCCCAAGTTTGGATAGGTTCCTAGCAAGACCGTTTCAAAAACGCTAATTGGGAAACTAAGATCCAAGGCGCTACGTTGTTCTACATAGGCAATGGTTGTTTTTTGTTGGTCAATCGCTTGATTATTTAACAAAACATCACGTTCCTTTGTTTTAATCAAGCCTAATAACCCTTTAATAAATGTTGACTTTCCAGCACCATTTGGTCCGATAATTCCAGTAATTTTACCGGAGGGAATAGTAACGTGGATATTATTTAAAGCGGTCCGTCCTTGATATTGAACGGTTAACGCTTGAACAGCTAAGTTAAAGCTTTTTCTCATGAAATTCCTCCTTTTTAGGTTTGCCTTAAAATCAGTATAAGGGATAGTTTAAGAAAATGCAAATAATTTTTAGGTGCACCTAAATACAAGCGCTTTTTTCACAAAGAAAACCGTTTCTTTCAATAAATTAAGGAGGATCCCATGATTTTTATGACAAAAAATGGTAGAATATGAATGAAAACGACTATTATTTTATATTGACGGAGGATATCATGACCGAAAACTATCAAGATGACACCTTACGCATCTTCAGTTTAAATGCAAATCGACCACTTGCTGAAAAAATCGCAGCATCAGTAGGAACAGAATTAGGAAAAAGCACCGTGCGCCAATTTAGTGATGGCGAAATTCAAATTAATATTGAAGAAAGTATTCGTGGCGATCATGTCTACATCATCCAAGCAACGAATGCTCCTGTAAATGATCATTTGATGGAATTGCTTATTTTAATTGATGCATTAAAACGTGCTAGCGCAAAAACAATTAATGTTATTTTGCCTTACTATGGTTATGCTCGCCAAGACCGCACAGCGAAACCAAGAGAGCCCATTACTGCGAAATTAGTTGCTAATATGTTGGTAGAGGCAGGCGCAACACGTTTGTTAACATTAGACTTGCATACTGTTCAAGTCCAAGGATTTTTTGATATCCCAGTAGATAATTTATTTACAATGCCTTTGTTTGCTCATTATTATCGTCAACAAGCATTAGTAGGGGAAGAAATTGTGATTGTTTCGCCTAAAAACAGTGGCGTTCAACGCGCACGTAGTTTATCGGAGTACTTAGATGCGACCTTAGCAATTGTCGACCATGAAGAGATTGATGGGGTGCGTCAAGAAGGTTACGTTATTGGGAATGTCGCTGGGAAAAAATGTATTCTTGTTGATGACATTTTGAATACTGGTCAAACGTTAGCCACAGCGGCGGAAGTTTTAATGAAAAATGGTGCGCAAGAAGTGTATGCTTGCGCCTCGCATGGTTTGTTATCAGAAGGCGCAAAAGCAACCTTAGAAAATGCGCCAATTAAGGAAATTAGTATTACTGACTCTGTTTATACGACAGCAGACCGCCAACCAGCAACCTTGAATATTATTTCTTGCGCTGAGTTAATGGGGGAAGCGTTACTTCGTATCCATGAAAATAAACCAATGAGTCCATTATTCCGTTTAGAACCAAAAGGAGAATAAGTGATTCCTTAAACTAGAAATAGGTCTAACAACTTTAATAGTGTTGGGCCTATTTTTCTTATCTCTTTTATAAATAGAAGAGAAAGTATTCTGATTTTGTGTTTTAAGCTTTTTATGCTAGAATAACGCCAGAACATAAGGAAAGGGACGAGTCATTTGGAACCCATTTATTTAGATCATGCGGCAACAACACCGCTTCATCCAACGGTCATTCAAGCGATGACTGAAAATATGCAAACGACTTTTGGCAATCCATCAAGTATTCATCAGTTTGGACGAAAGGCACACGGCCTTCTGGAAGAAGTGCGTCAAACGATTGCCGAGAGCTTACAAGCCAAACCCCACGAAATTATTTTTAATAGTGGTGGCACAGAAGGGGATAACACAGCCATCTTGGCAGTTGCTTTTTCTCGTCAAAAGGAAGGAAAACATATTATTACTACGGCAATTGAACATCCCGCTGTGTTACGAACGATGGAATACTTAGAAACGTTAGGCTTTGAAGTGACTTACTTACCTGTGAATGAAAATGGTCAGATTTCAATGGATCAATTCAAAAAGTCTTTACGCGAAGAAACGATCTTGGTTTCAATGATGTATGGCAATAATGAAATTGGAAATCGATTACCGATTGCTGAAGTTGGTGCAATTCTTAAAAATCATTCGGCGATTTTTCATACAGATGCCGTCCAAGCTTATGGAAGTGAAGTCATTTTACCTCATGAATTAGGGATCGACTTATTAAGTATTTCCGCTCATAAAATCAATGGTCCAAAAGGCGTAGGTTTTTTATTTAAAAGCGATGCAATCCAATTACCACCTCTTTTACATGGTGGGGAACAAGAAGAAAAACGACGTGCGGGCACGGAAAACTTAGCTGGAATTATTGGCATGGGTACTGCCGTTTCATTACTAACTTCTGCAGAAAAGCAAGCAAGAAAAACAGCCTATCAAAGTTTTCAAACGATTATTTTAAAAGCGTTAGAAGAAGCCAATATTGATTTTTCAATTAATGGTGAACCAACGAATCGTTTAGCGCATGTCTTAAATCTTCATTTAAAAGGAATTCCCAGTGATTTGCTCTTAATGCATTTGGACTTAAGAGGTATTGCGATTTCAACAGGCTCGGCTTGTACAGCGGGAACTGTGGATCCTTCGCACGTGTTGACAGCGATGTATGGAGAAAATTCCTCAGCTATTAAAGAATCAATCCGGATTAGTTTTGGCTACGGGAACACACCAGAAGAAATTGCGACTTTTTCTGAAGTACTAGTTGCAGTGATTCAACAATTGAAAAAATAATCTGATTGCGGCAGCTACAGGTTTTCGCTATAATGAAGATAACAATGAAAATAATGAGGTGGAACCCATGGCATTTACAACAACGGCTGCTGTTGAAGGCTCAACAGTTTTTTACAAAGTACATCCTAGTGCAAAACGCTATACATTAAAAGATAACGGCTTTACTGAAACAAAATCAGGGAACTTTCAATTGATTCGTTCCTTAGATCCAACGCCTCAGAGAAATGAAGGCTTCAAATTGAAAATTACGATCACTGCTGATCTAAAAGAGTTGAAAATGTCCATTACAACGGCAAATGGTTTAAAACCAATGAATATTTTCAAGAATGAACAACATGAAATGAGTAAAGAAAAATACTTTTTCTTAATGGATGGCTTAATTAGCCGTGGTGTATTAGAGAAAGTAGAATAATTTAGAGAAACCTGAAGAAACAAGTGAAAGTAGCTTGTTCCTTCAGGTTTTCTGTTTATTTGAAAGCAATAGCTTGTTGGCTGTGTCTTTGTTCCAAGTGTTTTCTCATTATACGCCCGGCTTGCTTTACTTATTTCAAAAAAATAGTATAATGAAAAGCACTGAAAAGTTACGACCTTCAAATCGTGGATGATTTCAGAATCTAATTGAAATGATGGTGATAAAATGGCAGATAACAGCAAAACGCGTGTCGTGGTAGGCATGAGTGGCGGTGTCGATTCATCTGTCACAGCGTTGCTTTTAAAAGAGCAAGGCTATGATGTAATTGGGATCTTTATGAAAAATTGGGACGATACAGACGAAAATGGTGTCTGTACCGCAACTGAGGATTATAAAGATGTCGCAAAAGTAGCGGATCAAATTGGGATTCCGTATTATTCGGTCAATTTTGAAAAAGAATATTGGGACCGTGTGTTTGAATATTTTTTAGCAGAATATCGGTTAGGACGGACACCAAATCCAGATGTCATGTGTAATAAAGAAATTAAATTTAAAGCATTCCTAGATTATGCTATGCAACTAGGCGCTGACTATGTTGCAACTGGCCACTATGCGCAAGTAGAAACGGATGAAAATGGCGTAGTGCATATGTTACGTGGAATTGATAATAATAAAGACCAAACCTATTTTTTAAGCCAATTATCACAAGCCCAATTGGCAAAAACAATGTTTCCATTGGGTGGCTTGGAAAAATCAGAAGTTCGTGCAATTGCTGACCGTGCTGGATTAGCCACAGCCAAGAAAAAAGACTCAACGGGCGTTTGTTTTATTGGTGAAAAGAATTTCAAAGAATTTTTGAGTAATTATTTACCAGCTAAAAAAGGCAACATGGTGACAGAAGATGGCGAAATCAAAGGACAACATGATGGTCTGATGTATTATACTATCGGTCAACGCCAAGGCTTAGGAATTGGTGGCGGCGGTAAAACACAAGAACCATGGTTTGTGATTGGGAAAGATTTAACTACCAATACATTATATGTGGGACAAGGATTTCACCATGAAAAACTATATGCAACACATTTAGAAGCCAGTGAGGTTCATTTTACTGTTGATACACCAATGCCAAAAGAGTTTGACTGTACGGCTAAATTCCGTTATCGTCAAGCAGATATTCCAGTGCATGTTTCCTTATCTGAAGATGGCACAAAAGCAACCGTTACGTTTAAGGAACCAGCGCGCGCAGTTACTCCAGGCCAAGCTGTTGTTTTTTATGATGGAATGGAATGCTTAGGGGGCGGCTTAATTGATCGCGCCTACCAAGATGAAAAAGAACTACAATACGTCTAAAAAGTTTCACGAGTTGTGAAACAAAAAGGATGAAGTTAACCAAAAGAAAAGCAGATATGCTGGTCATAAAACCAGTAAATATCCGCTTTTCTTTTTTGTTTTATATGCCTATTTTTTTTGAAATAAGAAAAAGAGAAAAATTAAAAATTCAAATTGTGGATAACTTTTCTGTGTATAACTTAGTCATCATTTTTCTCTTTTTTTAATTCGGCGGTGCTTCGACGAACCCATAGAAGGTTAAGGAGAACCAGACAAGAAGTGGAAATAAAGACCCCACGATAACCGAAAGCGGCAGATACGCTTGAACCAATCATAGGACCAATCACATTTCCTGTCGCTTGGAAAGATTGATTGTAACTGAAAATACGACCTGCAGCGTCACTTGGGGAATAACGAGTGATCAACGTTTGAACAGCTGGTAGTAAACAGGCATCGGAAATCCCAACTAAGAAACGAAGCATGGCAAGCTGCCAGACATTTTGAACAAAGGCCATTGGTAGGTAAACGAAAATGGCTAAAATTAAGCCAATTGTCAAGATGCGTTCACTGCCAATACGATCGCCTAACCGGCCGAAACGAGGGGCGGCTATTAACGTTGCAATCCCTGGAATAGAAGCAATGACTCCGCTAATTAAGGTGACATTTCCGTGACCACCCAACAATTGTTGAATATATAAACTGATGATGGGACTAATTGAATTATTGGAAGCTTGAATGATTAATGTCGTAATAAACATTCCAAGAATCACGTGGGGATGTTCTAGTTTTTTTAAAATTTGTTTCCCAGATGCGGCTTGATTTTTTTCAATTGGCACAAACTCTTCATGAACAAAGACGAGACTCAAAACAAAAACGAGTAATAAAATCGTACCAGTAATGAAAAAGGTTGGCCGATAACCGAAAATAGACGCAGTGACACCGCCCAAAAGAGGACCAAGCAACGTTCCGGTAACAGAACCAGTGGCTAAAGTACCAAGCACTTGACCGCTTTTTTCCTTAGGTGTGCCTGTAGCAACTAACGCAGTTGCATTACTGATATAACCGGAAAAAACACCTTGTAATAAGCGCAAGCCAATCAATTGATAAACACTTGTGACTGCGCCCATTAAACTAATGACGATAGCCATCCCTAATGAAGCACGTAATAACATTAACTTGCGTCCTTTTCGGTCGGCTAAACGGCCCCACCAAGGAGAAACAATGGTCGTGACTAAAAAAGTGGAGGAGAACGTGATTCCGCTCCAAAAATTCAATTGTTGGTGGGTAAAAGTACCTAATGTGTTGATATAAAGAGGCATGAATGGCATCACTAAGCTAAAGCCAATACCAGCCATAAATGTGCCAAACCATAAAACAAGCAGATTTTTTTCCCAAGGTTGTCTTGGACGGAAAATTTTACTTTTAATTAATTCATACATTCTATTTCCTCACTTTCTAGTAAAGAAATTCAAATTTGGCTTTGGCGAGTAGTTGATCATTCAATGCTTGATGCAATTCATTCGCAAAAAAGCCTTCTTTTAAATTTAGTGGATTTTTTGTAGCGTACACATATAACGTATAGGTGTGCACACCAGAGCGAGGGCTTAACCCCAGATAACGTTCGGTTAACTCAGGTAACGTTTCAGTGGCAAGCGCAGGAATCATCTGTTTCCCCAAAGGAGAAGCAAGACTATTTTTTCCTTGAATGGTAGGCTTGAGTGCTGTTCGACTAAAGTCTTCAGGAATCTCATTGGTTACAGGAACATTGGCAGCTAACCAATGAATAAAAGGGAAACCGATTAGAGGAATCGTGTCATAATCAATTAATTCCCAGGATAAATAGCGGGCTTCTTTAGGAATGGCCGCTAAAGAAATAGGAAAAGATAAAATAGGACGTTCGTGTAATAAAAATTCTGCACTGGTTCGTTTGCCATAACGATCGGCCAAATGAGAACGGTTGGTAATATGCATGCCAAACAGCCTTCTTTCAAAAATAATGTTTACAAATTATTATTATAAACTATAATTTATAGTTTAAAAAGAGTCAATAGATATGATAAACTAATACTTGTCCAAAATTTAAGAATTGGAGGCGTCAGAAAGATGGCAAAAAAACGGAATTTAACGAAAGCCAAAATCCTTGAAAGTGCCCGCAACCTAGCGGAAGAATTGGGCGTTCAACAATTAACCTTTCAAAATTTAGCCGTTGATTTAGGCATCAAGTATCCTTCACTCTATAATCACTTTAAAAATATTGCTGAAGTAAAAAATGCTCTAGTGGACTTGTTAATTCAAGAATTAAATGATGCATTGAGAAGAGCCTTAGTGGGTAAGAGTGGCGCAGAAGCAATTCGGATATATGCTGAAACGTACCAACAATTTGCTTTTGAAAATTCTGCAGTCTATGAATTACTTATCAGTGTGCCGAAAACGCAAAACCAACAATTAATTGAAGGCATCCATGAAACCAATCAAATTATCTTACAACTTTTAGCTTTTTATCCATTTAATAATGAAGAACGACTGCATAAAAGCCGAGAATTACGTAGTTTAATCCATGGCTATATTACCTTACGTTTTTTAGGTTATTTTCAACGCGAAGAAGCCACGCCGGAAGAAAGTTATCGTCGCATGATTGAAGATTTTATTGCTTCTTTAGAAGTGGCAAGATAAAATAAATTTCAAAAATTTCTCAGTCCGAAACCAAATCCTTGCAACTTTTTCAGAAAGTGACTATGATACCTACAGTAGCAAAAAAAGGAGCGGTTCAATGTATCAAGTAATTACAATGTATGGCGACAATGAACCTTGGTGGTTTTTTGATGATTGGCAAGAGGACATTGTTCAAGAAAAAACCTTCGATAACTTGACCGATGCAGAGACATATTATGTGGAAGTTTGGCAAAAACTTTCTCAGAATTATACATACGTCAACACAAAGCCTAATTATTTAACGGCTTTCTGGAATGATGGGGAAGAACGCTGGTGTGAAGAATGCGATGAAGATTTACAACAATACTTCGGTTTAGCATTACTAGAAAATCATCATGCAGTTACTTTTGAAAATAAAGCTGAGTTTACCACAATATCCAATCATTTTGGCAAAACAAAATTCTGCAAACGGAAAGTTATTTGAAACGCATGAGTTTAAAGAAAAACCTCAGGGAATTTTCTTTAAACTCTTTTTCTATTCTCGGAATTTAGAGAAAATCGAGCTAATATTTGGTATAATACGAAAAGATAGCACTCAAAAAGGAGCGAAACTAGTGGTTGCAAAACAATTAATTATTGCTGAAAAACCTAGCGTAGCAAAAGATTTAAGCCGCGTTTTAGGAGCAAATCAAAAAAATAAGAATTATTATGAAGGACCCAACGTGATTGTCACCTGGGCTTTAGGCCATCTCTTAGGACTAAAAATGCCAGAAGATTTAAACAAAGAATGGCAAACGTGGCAAATGGAAACTTTACCGATGATTCCTAAGAATTTAGGGATTAAACCGTTACCGAAAACGGGACATCAATTAAAAGCGATTAAACAATTAGCTAATCGTAAAGATGTTTCTGAAGCCGTGATTGCCACCGATGCTGGTCGTGAAGGTGAATTAGTGGCCCGCTGGATTTTAGAATATGTCCGTTTTAACAAACCAGTCAAACGCTTATGGATTTCATCTCAAACAGACAAAGCCATTAAAGACGGGTTTAAGAAAATTCGCCCAGCGAAAGACTACGATAATTTGTATTACTCTGCCTTGGCGCGCGCAAAAGCTGACTGGTTAGTTGGGCTAAACGTCACACGGGCCTTGACAGTTAAATATCAAGATAACTTATCCGCAGGTCGTGTTCAAACACCAACTTTAGCAATGGTACGCCAACAAGAAAAAACGATTGAACAATTTAAGCCTCAAACTTATTTTACTATCTCGTTAACTGTTGAATCAGAAAAAGCAAAGATGACCCAAAAAAATCCATACGCTTTAAAAGAACGGCAGGAAGCAGAACAATTAGTCAAAGAACTCTCAAAACAAAAGGGCTTAGTTACCGATATTCAAGAAAAAGTTAAAACAGAAAATGCGCCGTTACCATATGATTTAACCGAAATCCAGCGTGAAGCCAACCAGCGATTCCAATTTTCTGCAAAGAAAACGTTGTCTCTTGTACAAAGTTTATACGAAACCCATAAAATTGTTTCCTATCCTCGAACTGACAGCAAATATCTAACAACGGATATGAAAGGAACGATGAAAGAACGACTTCAAGCCATTGCTGATTTTTCACCTGAAGTGAAAGGCTACCTTAAAAATGGGGCTGTTGTTAAACAACAAAAAGTTTTCCAAAATGCAAAAGTCACGGATCACCATGGGTTGATTCCAACTGAACAACGTCCTCGTTATGAAAAGCTAAGTAATGATGAACAAAAAATCTATCAAATGATTGTTCAACGATTCTTAGGTTTGTTTGCTGAGCCAAACCAAACCAAACAAACAAAAGTTACAGTCGCTTTTGGAAAAGAAATATTTGTCTTTCATCAAAATAAAGTAGTTGTTGCTGGCTGGAAAACAACAGCCGAACAGCCGCTATCAACTGTCCAATGGCAAAAAGGCATGACCGTTGCGCCAAACTTTACCATTAACAAAGAATTAACGTCGCCGCCAAAACCATTAACCGAAGGAACGTTGTTAGGAAAAATGGAGAAACACAGTTTAGGCACACCGGCAACGCGAGCTGAAATCATTGAAAAACTGATTAAATCAGAATTGATGGAACGAACCAATAGCGGTTTAAGTGTGTCTGCCAAAGGAAAGCAACTATTAGACTTGGTGAATCCATCACTTGTGACACCTGAACTAACGGAAAAATGGGAAAAGTCGCTCGAAGCAATCGCTTCGGGTCAACAAAAGAGTCAACTTTTCTTAAAGGATATTGAAGAGGATACGAAAAAATTAGTCCGTGAAATTAAACAAAGCGAGAAAAAATATCAAGATTTTTCCATTACGCAAAAAAAATGTCCAGATTGTGGCTCAAACTTACGGGAAAAAAATACGAAAGATGGGAAGATTTACGTTTGTACAAACCAAGAATGTTCTTATCGTCGGCGAAAAGATCCTAAAGTATCCAATCACCGTTGCCCACAATGCCATAAAAAAATGGTCATCATAGAAGGAAAAAATGGTCGTTCTTTCAAATGTAAATTCTGTTCGATTACTGAAAAAATTCCCGATAAAAAAGAACGAAAACAAAAAATGACTAAACATGAAGAACGTCGTTTGATGAAAAAATATTCACAACCAGACGAACCAGAAGAAAGTGCTTTAGCGCAGGCCTTAAAAGCCGCTATGAATCAAGAGTAGCGACTTGACGAATGTTGGCTCTAAATAATCAAGTCATCCATGTTGGTCTTTAGTAAACTTTCAAATAGAAAGAGAGGGACACGGATGCTCGCAAATTTAAATCAAGCAATGGATTATATTGAAGAACATTTAACGGAAGAAGTATCCTTCGATGAATTGGCAAAAAAGACAGGGATTTCTGTTTACCATTTTAAACGAACTTTTTCGTTTGTTGCGGGGATGAGTCTGGCTGAGTATATTAAAAAGAGACGTTTGGCGGAAGCAAATTTAGCATTACTTGCTGGTGAAAAAGTGACAGATGTAGCTTTTAAATATGGTTATCAAAGTATTGAAGGATTCTCAAGAGCCTTTCGCGATTGGTCAGGACAAGCCCCTTCTGAAGTAATGAAAACACAAATCCAAAAAACGTTCCCTAAATTCTCTTTCTATATTGATATTAAAGGAGGACAATCAATGGATGTTAAATTGATTGAAAAACCAGCGTTTCAAATAGTCGGAGTTAGTCAGAAGGTTCCCTTGCAGTATCAAGGGGAAAATCAAGCAATCATGGAATTAGCACAGCGCATTACACCACAACAACGAGCGGAAATGCATACATTTGATGATGTATATCCTCATCAAGTAGTAAATGCTTCTTTTGACTTTCAAGAGGGACGAACAACAGAAGGTGGAGAAATGACACACATGATTGGCTTTGCCACTTCGCAAGAAAATACCTATGAAGATTTGGAGCAACTAAGCGTACCTGCTCATACATGGGCGGTTTTTCCAAATGAAGGTCCTTTCCCACAAACTTTACAAGAAACCTGGGCAAGGATATTCTCTGAATGGTTGCCTTCATCTGGTTACCAAGTCGTTGCAGCACCAGAAATTTCGTTTATGCAATATCAAGGACCAGCAGAAGCTAAGTATAGTGAAATCTGGCTCGCTGTTACAGCTACTAAATAAAGAAAACCCACCATTGAATAATGGTGGGTTTTTCCGCCAAGAAGGAGAAAGTTTGGTATAATAAACGTGAAGAAAAAATTCAGACCTTCTAAACTGAAATCTAGCTATGGATAAGTGATGCGAATACGGAATCATGGAGAAAAAAATAATTCTCCGAGGTTTTAGAGTCATGTTGTTTAGAATGGTACCAAAACTTTTATTCTTCGATTAAATATTCTAATTCTGTTTTAGAGTCATGTTGTTTAGAATGGTACCAAAACACCAGAAAGAGTTTTACGATACTATGATGAGTTTTATAGCCATGTTGTTAAAAAACAAACTATCACCACAAGCAATCCGTAATTTTCATCACAAGATTAGAATTTTTATCATCAAAGACGAGCTGCTTCAATTTTCGAAAACTAATCAAGTGATAAGTCAAAATGTTGATAGATTGAGATTAGTTCTTCCTTTTTTTAGGAAGGGCTTTTTTTATTGATAGAAGAAAGGGAAGAAATCTTGGGAGCACCTAAAAAAATTGTGAGAAATGCTTCTGTATTGTTTGGTTTCTGCCTCAGAAAGTTGTATACTTAGATTGGAATTATTCTATATTACATGCATTTTCACACTTTTTGGAAAAGTTCACTTGAATTTTCTTTTAGTTTCGTAGATAAAAGGAGTCATCGCTAATGGAAATGAACAATTCAGGTAAGCTTGTTTCTTTGTGTGGAGGCAAATCAGGGAGGAAATAATATGTTTGATATTGTAACATTGGCGAGAATCCAATTTGCGATGACAACAGTTTTCCACTTTTTCTTCGTACCGTTTTCAATAGGATTAGCACTTGTTGTAGCAATTATGGAAACAATGTACGTTGTGAAAAAAGAGGAACGTTATCGTAAAATGGCCAAGTTTTGGGGAAATATATTCCTATTAAGCTTCGCTGTTGGGGTTGTAACCGGGATTATTCAAGAATTTCAGTTTGGAATGAACTGGTCTGATTATTCTCGATTCGTCGGAGATATTTTTGGGGCACCGTTGGCGGTAGAAGCGCTCTTAGCTTTCTTCTTAGAGTCAACATTCTTAGGTTTATGGATCTTTACTTGGGATAAAATGAATCCAAAAGTTCACGTAACGTTTATCTGGTTAGTCGTATTCGGTTCAATGATGTCTGCTTTCTGGATTTTAGTTGCCAATAGTTTTATGCAACATCCAGTAGGTTATGTCATCAATAATGGCCGTGCTGAAATGGTGGACTTTGTAGCTGTCATCAGCAATCCAAAAGTTTGGTATGAATTTTCACACGTTATCATGGGCGCCTTTACATTGGGCGGCATGGCAGTAGCTGGTATGGCTGCTTTCCAATTGTTGAAAAAACGGGATATTTCATTCCACAAAGCATCTATGCGCATTGGCTTATGGGTTACTTTGTTCGGTTCAATCGGCGTTTTATTAGCTGGCGACTTGCAAATGAAAGCTCTAATTGAAGGACAACCAATGAAATTTGCGGCGATGGAGGGGGCCTATGAAGACTCTGATGATCCTGCTGCTTGGACATTGATTGCTTGGGCAGATGAACGAGAACATAAACTAGTTTTTGGTATCGATATTCCATATATGCTAAGTATTTTATCGTATAACAAATTATCAGGTTCGGTTGATGGGATGGATACAGTCAACAAGCGCTTGGTAGAAAAATATGGGGATGATAAAAATTATTATCCACCAGTTAACACTTTATTCTGGAGCTTCCGTATCATGGCTGGTTTTGGTGCCTTAATGTTATTGGTTGCTGCCTTAGGACTATTCTTTACAAGGAAGAAAAAACCATCTCTGTACGAGAAGAAATGGATGCTGTGGATTGTTGCTTTATGTACGTTCGCACCATTCCTTGCGAATACAACAGGTTGGTTAGTCACTGAATTAGGTCGTTATCCGTGGACTGTCTATGGATTATTTACGATTGAACAAAGTGTTTCACCAAATGTATCGGTTGCTTCATTAATTACGTCAAATGTCATTTATTTCTTATTATTTGCTGGTTTAGGTAGTGTCATGGTTTACTTGGTCATTTTAGAATTACGTAAAGGACCAGACTATGAAGCGAAAAAATTAGCGAAAGAAAATGAACCAGCGTTGGATCCATTTGATAAGGGGGTATTTGGCGAATGAGTACACTACAATTATTATGGTTTGTCCTTATCGGCGTCTTGTTCTCAGGTTTCTTCTTCTTAGAAGGATTTGACTTTGGTGTTGGAATGGCCGTTCAAACGTTGGCACACAATGACGACGAAAAAGATCAAGTCGTTGCAACAATTGGACCTGTCTGGGACGGAAACGAAGTTTGGCTATTAACAGCGGGCGGCGCAATGTTTGCCTCTTTCCCATATTGGTATGCTTCATTATTTAGTGGCTACTATTTAATTCTATTTACGATTTTATTTGGCTTAATTATTCGCGGAGTTTCCTTTGAATTCCGCCATAACATGCCGGAAGGTAAACGTCGTCGGATGTGGAACTGGACGCTATCAATTGGTAGTTTCCTTGTACCGTTCTTCTTTGGTATTTTGTTTATCAGCTTAGTCCAAGGAATGCCTTTAGATGCAAACGGCAA
Source organism: Enterococcus sp. DIV0546 (assembly GCF_051712785.1). Taxonomy (NCBI): domain Bacteria; kingdom Bacillati; phylum Bacillota; class Bacilli; order Lactobacillales; family Enterococcaceae; genus Enterococcus; species Enterococcus sp. DIV0546. The sequence goes on along the minus strand of NZ_JBIOPO010000001.1, from coordinate 1,759,152 downwards.
TATGCATGCGCAATTTACGGATTATTTTAATCTGTTTTCAATTGTTGGTGGAGTAGCCTTAACATTACTTTGCTACTTACACGGCATGAACTATATTGCTTTAAAAACAGAAGGCCCAATTCGCGAACGTGCTCGAAATTATGCAGAAATCTTATACGGCGTTTTATATGTCGGTTTAGTTGTTTTTGCAGTGTTGATGTACTTCAAAACGGACTTTTATGAAAAGAACTTTGCGGTCACTTTAATTTTAACGTTAGCAATTGTGGTCTTAACGGTCATTGCTAATGTTGGGGTGTTTAAACGCAAAGAGATGTTAGCTTTTCTAGCGAGTGGTTTAACATTAGTTGTACTAGTTGCTCTCTTGTTCAGTGGCTTGTTCCCACGTGTTATGATTGGTAGTGAAGGTTTTGATTTGTTGATTAAAGATGCAACAAGCACACCATATACACTAAAAATTATGACGTGGATTTCTTTAAGCATTTTACCATTCGTGTTAGCTTATACTGCTTGGTCCTATTATATTTTCAGAAAACGTATTTCACAGACAGCCGTACCAGAGGGGTATTAAATCTATGATTGATAAAGACATCTTACAGATGCCTAAAATCAAAAAAATTCTTGTCTTGCTTGCAGGTTTTTCTTTCCTGCAAGCAGTCTTTATAATTGGGCAAGCTTTTTTTCTTTCAAAAGCCATTGTCGGCCTTTGGAGTGGCGGGCATCTTAACCAACAACTACAGAGTATTTTACTCTTTTTTATTTTTTATCTTGGTCGACATGTTATTACGTATTTTCGTGAGAGAATGCTCGATACATTTAGTTATGAACGCTCGAAAGAATTACGCGAACAATTATTAACTAAAATTTTCCGTTTGGGGCCAAATGTTGTTCAAAAAAATGGAACTGGAAATATGGTTACCATGGCTTTAGAAGGCATCAGTCAAACCGAAAATTATTTACAATTGATTTTGACAAAAATGATGAATATGATGATTATTCCTTGGATTATTTTGGCCTTTGTTTTTACACAAGATATTCGTTCAGGCGTAACATTGCTGATTGTTTTTCCGATTATTATTATTTTTATGATTGTGTTAGGTTATGCAGCACAAAGTAAAGCGGACAAGCAATATGCGGCGTTTCAAATGCTTTCCAATCATTTTATTGATTCCTTGCGAGGAATTGACACGCTGAAACTGTTTGGGTTGAGCAAAAAATATGCTGGGAGTATTTATCATACAAGTGAACGATTCAGAAAAGCGACCATGAGTACATTGAAAATTGCTATTTTATCAACCTTTGCGTTAGACTTTTTTACGACATTATCGGTAGCTGTTGTGGCAGTTTTCCTTGGATTAAGTTTATTAAACGGCACGATTTTATTATTTCCTGCCTTGGTTACTTTAATTTTAGCACCTGAGTTCTTTTTACCGATTCGTGATTTTTCAAGTGATTATCATGCAACCTTAGATGGAAAAAACTCTTTTCAAGCGATCCAAGCGGTATTAGCATTGCCAGAAGCAGAACAGACCGATGTGCTCACGTTAGATGATTGGCATCAAGAAAGTCAGTTGTCAGTCACAGCGTTAAATTTTTCCTATGAAGATGCAACGCAAGAAGCAATTCAATCGTTGCAATTCTCTGTTGATGGTCGCAAAAAGATTGGAATTATTGGGGCGAGTGGTTCTGGTAAGTCAACGTTAATTAATTTATTAAGTGGCTTTTTATTGCCAACAGAAGAAACGAGTCAATTGGCGATAAATGGCCAAACGATTCCACATTTTTTACAAAAAGACTGGCAAAAACAAATCCTTTATATTCCGCAAGCACCATATATTTTCCAAGATACTTTGGCAAACAATATTCGCTTTTATACACCTGAAGCGACAGATGAGGCAATTCAGCAAGCGATTCAGTTAGTTGGCTTAGACGAGCTAGTTAAAGACCTTCCCGAAGGAATTCATACCTTAATTGGGGAAAGTGGTCGAATGTTAAGTGGGGGACAAGCGCAACGAGTAGCGTTGGCCCGCGCCTTTGTTGATCAAAAACGCCACGTCTTGCTGTTTGATGAGCCGACAGCGCATTTGGATATTGAAACAGAAGTTGAAATGAAAGAGCGCATGTTGCCATTAATGAACAATCATCTCGTCTTCTTTGCGACACATCGTCTTCATTGGATGGAAGAAATGGATTACATTTTAGTGATGGAAAAAGGTCAATTAGTGGAACAAGGAACGCTAGCAGAGTTGATTGAAAAAGATGGCTACTATGTTCAATTAATGAAGCAAATGAGAGGAGGACGCCAATGATGGAAAAACAGCCGACAACGAAAGACGTTTGGAAAAACGATCAATGGGTTCGTCCTTTCTTAAAACGCTATAAAAAAACCTTGTATTTTGCCTTACTTTTAGGCTTCTTGACGTTCTTTAGTGCAGGGGCATTAATGTTTACGTCTGGTTACTTAATCAGTCGTGCGGCTTCCTTACCAGAGAATATTTTATTAATTTATATTCCCATTGTTTTAACAAGAGCATTTGGGATTGGCCGTCCTGTTTTTCGTTATGTGGAACGTCTAACGAGTCATAACTGGGTGTTAAAAATGACCTCTGACCTGCGCTTGAAACTTTATAATGTGCTAGAAAAAGATGCGATTTTCTTTAAGACAAAATATCGCACTGGGGATATCTTAGGTTTGCTTTCGGAGGATATTAATCATATCCAAAACTTGTATTTACGAACGATTTTCCCAACCGTTATTGCTTGGATTTTGTATATCTTTTTAGTGATTGCATTAGGTTTCTTTTCTTGGTGGTTTGCTTTATGCATGTTACTGATGTTAGGAGTGGTTGTTTTTCTATTACCACTTGTTTCAGTTCTAGTGAATGGTGCGCGTCAAGAAAAACATAAATATGCCAAAAATGAGTTATATCAAACACTAACCGACAATATTCTAGGTGTGTCTGATTGGGTATTTAGTCAACGTGGCTCTGAATTCGTTGCTCGTTATGAAACAGATGAAGCGAATGTTCGTGCATTAGATGAAAAAATGAAGCAATTTAACCGTGGCCGAGACTTTGTTTTACAACTTCTGTTTGGCGTGATTGCGATTGCTGTCTTAGCTTGGACTAGTGTGCGGTTTCCAGGTAATCATGGGGGCGCAGCCAATTGGATTGGTGCCTTTGTTTTAACCGTTTTTCCGTTAATTGATGCTTTTGCTCCGCTACCTGCTGCAGCACAGGAAACAACGATTTATAAGGATTCCATTCGTCGTTTTAATGAGCTTCCTGAAGGGGAAGATGACTCAACAGAAGCGCCTGTTCAGCCAAATGGCACCAGTTTATCGATAGAACATTTGTCTTTTGCATATGAAAATCAAGAGAAAAAGGTATTAAATGACTTATCGTTAACAATTCCTGAAAAACAAAAATTAGCGATTTTAGGGCGCAGTGGTTCCGGAAAGAGTACGTTGGCTTCGCTCATTCGTGGTGATTTACGGCCTACTTCGGGAGAAATCCTTTTAGGAAATATCCCAACTGAGGCATTTGGTGAGACGATGACTGAATATATTGGGGTTATGCACCAAGCACCGTACCTATTTCGAACAACCATTTTAAATAATATTCGGATTGGTAGAGAAGAAGCAAGCGAAGCAGAAGTTTGGGCAGTTTTAGAAAAAGTTGGCTTAAAAGAAATGGTTACCCAATTACCAGAAGGTTTACAAACAATGGTGGATGAAGCAGGTTTGCGTTTTTCTGGTGGCGAACGACATCGCTTGGCACTAGCGCGGATTCTTTTGCAAGATACACCGATTGTGTTATTAGACGAACCAACTACTGGTTTAGATCCAATTACAGAACAGCAATTGCTGGAAACCTTTTTTGAGGCATTAAAAGATAAAACCGTCATCTGGATTACCCACCATTTGCAAGGCGTAACTTTGATGGATCAAGTGATCTTTATTGAAGATGGCCAATTAGAGATGAGTGGTACGCCAGAAGAATTACTTGCAACCAATGCGCATTATCAGAAACTTTACCGAATTGATCGTGGCATTAGTTCTTTCGAGGAATAAAAAAACGACTGGTTGTTGATTAAAGCAAACAATCAGTCGTTTTTCTATTTCAATTAATGGCAATTCTTCTATAAAACGTTTAAAATGAACGATGTAATAAGAGCTCAGTTAAGGAAAGTAAGGTTTCTTTTGCTGTGCCATCAGGCAATTGTTGAATATCAGTGATTGCTTTGTTGGTTACTTTTTTAGCAAAAGCTTGTGCTTCTGTAACGCCATGATAGTCATTGACTAGCGCCGCAACTTCAGCTGCCTCTTCTAAGGTAATGGCACGTCCTTTATCCAAATAAGGGCTGAATACGTCAGGTGCTGCTTGATAAGCGAAGAGAAGAGGTAACGTATAAACACCTTGTGACAAGTCTTCTAAAGCGGGCTTTTTCAAGGTTTCCGTGTCGGCAGTATAATCTAAAATATCATCATAGACTTGAAAAGCAATGCCAATATGACGGCCAATTCGTTTAGCTAAACGTTGGACTTCTTTTGAACTATGACCGAAATAGGCCCCTTCAAGACAGCTTAGTGAAAAAAGTTCGGCTGTTTTGCCGTTGACACTTCTTAAATAAGCAGGAATCGACATGCGGCGGTCAAATCGATGACTCATTTGATCGAGTTCACCAAGTAATAACCGTTTCATTCCTTGTGCATTGATTTTCATAAATTCAGAGCCATTCATGGCATCTGCAATCAAAGTAAAGAATTCAGTGAATAGTAAATCACCTGTGTAAACAGCCACGTCTTTACCATATTGTGATTGAATAGTCACAGCGCCTCGGCGCAATGGAGAATCGTCAATAATGTCATCGTGAATCAACGTAGCCATATGTAGGATTTCCAAAGATGCAGCTATTTTTAATAGTTGTTGTTTCTCTTGTTTTTCTTCATCACCCAGTTGAGCAAAAAGAAAGAAAAAAGCGGGGCGTAATAATTTGCCGCCAGAACGAGCCAAAGTTACTAAGGCTTCTTCAATGTCTTCGTTGCGTGTATGCAACGTTTGTTCAATTAATTCACATGTTTCCGTTAAAGAACGTTCAACGTCAGGAAACGACTTCCAAAATGTGTTCATAAATATACTACGATCCTTTCAGTGGTTCAATACTATTTGATTGTATACGAATTGGCGACAGAAATACAGTAATTAAGTTTTAAAAGTAACAAAGTTTGTAAAAAAGTAGCGGAGGGATAGTTTGAATCGAGAAATATTTTTTGAATTAGTAGAATTAAAAGCAAAAACAGCTAGTGTTTTGCCATTTTTGTTAGGAATTTGTTTTAGTTGGTACCAATATGGGCGGCTCCATGTTGGTTATGTTTTAATTTTTTTCATTGCGATGTTTATTTTTAATATGGCGGTCGATATTTTAGATAATTATAATGATTACCATCATGCCACAGAAGTTCATGATTATAAGGAAAAAACGAATATTATCGGTCGAGAAAATTTATCTTTGCCATTAATACGCAAAATGATTTTTTGGATGATTCTCGTTTCTGCTTTGATGGGGATTGGGTTGTCATTCATTGTCGGCTGGCCGCTATTAATTATGGGTCTTTATTGTTACTTAATTGGTATTTTTTATTCATCGGGACCGAAACCTTTGTCCAGTCTACCATTAGGGGAAGTTTTCTCAGGATTTACAATGGGGTTCATGATTACCCTTATTTGTGTCTACATTAATACGTTTGAAGTTTTCAATTGGTCAGCAGCTAATTTATGGGGGATTTTCTTAGTCGCCTTACCTAACACTTGTTACATTGCTAACTTAATGTTAGCAAATAATATCTGTGACTTAGAGGAAGATGAAAATAACAAGAGATATACATTAGTTCATTACCTTGGCAAAGCAAGTTCTTTGAAATTATTCGTCGGATTAAATACAATAGCAATGTTAGCCATTTTGTTAGCTGTCGGTTTAGGATTAACCCCGCCAACAATGTTACTCATGCTTTTAACTTTACCTTTTGTACGGAAACAAACCCAAGCCTTATTGAAGGAACAAGTGAAGAGTAAAACATTTGTTTGTGCTGTGAAGATCTTAGCTGTGGGAGCAACTGCACAAGTGCTATTTTTTGCCATAGGTTTGTGGTGGCTGTAAATTTTTTATAGAGTGGAAGGGAATCAAAATGAATAAGAAACATGTTGTTATTTTAGGTGCTGGTTACGCAGGCTTAAAAACATTACGCGAATTACAAAAAGGCGCCAAAGACGTCGAAATTACTTTAGTGGATCGTAACAACTATCACTACGAAGCAACGGATTTGCATGAAGTTGCTGCTGGAACACAACCAGCTGAAAAAATCACATACAATATTATGGATGTTGTCGATGAAAAAATGACAACCTTTATCCAAGGAACAGTTAAAACAATTGATGCTGCAACACAAACAGTTGCTTTAGAAGATGGCCAAACAATCAATTATGATTACTTAGTTGTTTCTCTTGGGTTTGAATCAGAATCATTTGGTATCCCTGGTGTGCAAGAACATGCTCTACAAATGGTAGATGTGAAAACGGCTTTAAACGTGTATGAACATATCCAAGAACAAATGCGTCAATACAAAGCAACTCAAAACGAAGAATTCTTAAAAATTGTTGTCTGCGGAGCAGGCTTTACAGGGATTGAATTATTAGGTTCTCTTGTTGAAAACAAACCAAAATTTGCTGAAATCGCAGGTGTCTCAGCAGATCAAATCCAAATTTATTGTGTCGAAGCAGTTACTCGCCTATTGCCGATGTTTAACGAAAAACTTGCGAACTATGGTGTGCAATTATTAAAAGATTCAGCTATTCATTTATTATTAGGTAAACCGATTAAAGAAATCAAACCAGGCGCAGTTGTTTATCAAGATAACGAAGCAGGCGACTTGGCAGAACTTTCTGCCAAAACAATTATTTGGACAACGGGTGTTAGTGGAAGCCACGTTGTAGGCGATTCTGGCTTTGAAGCTCGTCGTGGTCGTGTCATGGTTCAACCAGATTTAACAGATGCGAACCATAGCAACGTCTATATTATTGGTGATTGCTCAGCAGTTATGGATACAGAAACCAATCGACCTTACCCAACAACAGCACAAATCGCCTTGAAGATGGGCGCTCATGCTGCTAAAAATATTCAAGCACAATTGAAAGGGGAAGCAACTAAACCTTTCAGCTTTAAATCACAAGGTTCTGTTTGTTCTGTCGGAAATACACGTGCTTTAGGAATTGTTGGTAAAACAGACATTAAAGGATACCCAGCTTCATTCATGAAAAAAATTATCATGAACAAAGCGCTCTTTGAAACAGGTGGTACCAAAGAAATGATGGCTAAAGGTCGTTTCGACTTATACCATTAAGAATCAGCAAAATAAGAAATAATGAGGTCGGGACAGAACCGTTTAGCTCCGAGAAATAAGAAGAAATTTCCGAAAATTGCTCTTTAATTTTTGGAGAATTTCGGCTTATTTCCGAAGGAGTTGGTTCTGTTCCCGCCGTTTATCAGTTTTTGAGCGTGGAGCAAAAATCCAAAGTGATTTTTGTCCCACGCTCATTTTTCTTAAATGAAAGTTTTTAAAAAATTTCCATGATTTTTCAAGTAAAATGAGGTGGGCACTTTTGTTCGATTCCATTTTTATGTATAATGAGAAGTGATGGAAAGAGGGAAGTTAAATGGCACAAAAAAGAGCAACAAATAAGAAAAAAAGTACGACAAAGAAAAAGACTAAAAAACAACAGCAACAACAAGAACGTTTAAATTATATGTTTCTTGGCCTGATTTTTATTTTATTCGGTGTCTTTGGACTCTTTCGCTTAGGGTTTTTAGGCACGTTATTAGCGAATTGTTTACGCTTAGTTGTAGGTAATACCTTTCCATTTGCAGCGATTTTACTAATCCTGTATGGCTTATTAGTCATGATTTATGGGAAAGATTTTCCGTTAAAAAGAGGGCGCCCTATTTTTGGGGCTGTTCTGATTTATATTAGTGTTTTGTTATTTTTCCATGCCTTTATGTTTCGAAATGTTAGTGGCAGTCAACCAGATATTTTAGGTAACACTTGGGAGTTTTTGCAAAGTGATTTAAAAGCCAACCAAGTGACGCAAAACGTAGGGGGCGGTATGATTGGCGCGCTGCTTTATCAAGGAACGTACTTTTTGGTGGCACAATTTGGCAGCTATTTAATTGCTACATTGCTACTGTTAGCGGGTATTTTCTTGATGAGTATGTGGGATTTTCAGCAAATTGTTGATCATTTCCAAAGTATTCAAGATCGCCTAAGTCATGTTTCGGCAAAATCACAGGCGCGACAAGAAGAAAAAGAGGCGAAGCGAGCAGCGAAGAAAGAAGCCAAAGCTGCAGAACGCCAAGCAAAAATTGAAGCCGCTGCCCAACAAAAATTACAAGAGCGGGAACGTATGGAACAAGCGGCAGCCGAGCGCTTAACAAAAACACCAGTTGAAACCCACCAACCAATGGTGGAAGAACCGGCTGCACCAACGCCTGTTCAAATTGATTCGTTTCAACAGCAAAATCAGGCGATGCCTGTACCACCAATTGCAGCAACAAAACCGCAACGAGAGCAGGAAGAAGAGGCGGCAGATGAAGCTGGTGTTCTCGAATTTGAAATTTCTGAAGAAGCGGAAGATCGTGATTATCAACTACCACCAACTGATTTGTTAGATACAATTCAAGCAACGGATCAAAGTGGTGAATATGAAAAAATCGAAAAAAATATTGGCGTCTTAGAACAAACTTTCAAGAGTTTTGGCGTTGATGCTAAAGTGGTCAAAGCTAGTTTAGGACCATCTGTCACAAAATTTGAAGTTCAACCCGCTGTTGGGGTAAAAGTTAGCAAAATTGTTAACTTGACGGATGACATTGCTTTAGCGCTTGCGGCCAAAGATGTTCGTATGGAGGCCCCGATTCCTGGGAAATCACTAATCGGGATTGAAGTTCCTAATAGTGCAATTAGTACAGTATCCTTTAGAGATATTGTTGAGGCACAACCAAGTCATCCAGATAAACTATTAGAAGTACCTTTAGGTCGAGATATTTCAGGGATGGTTCAAACTGCGGATCTATCAAAAATGCCGCATTTATTAATTGCGGGATCGACAGGGAGTGGGAAATCGGTTGCTATCAATGGCATCATCACAGGTATTTTGATGCAAGCGAAACCCCATGAAGTAAAATTAATGATGATTGACCCGAAAATGGTGGAATTGAATGTGTATAACGGGATTCCTCATTTATTAACGCCAGTGGTTACTAATCCGAGAAAAGCGGCACAAGCCCTACAAAAAGTAGTTCAAGAAATGGAATTTCGTTATGAAAAATTCGCAGCAACAGGCGTCCGAAATATTACTGGTTACAATCAACTAATTCAACAGAAAAATGCGGAAGATGGCGAAAATCGTCCGATTCTGCCATTTATTGTTGTCATTGTTGATGAGTTAGCTGATTTAATGATGGTGGCAAGTAACGAAGTAGAAGATGCGATTATCCGCTTAGCCCAAATGGCACGGGCAGCGGGTATTCATATGATTTTAGCGACACAACGGCCAAGTGTGGATGTTATTACAGGAATCATCAAAGCAAATGTCCCTTCTCGAATGGCTTTTGCGGTCTCAAGTGGGACAGACTCGCGTACCATTATTGATACCAACGGGGCGGAGAAACTATTAGGTCGAGGCGATATGCTCTTCTTACCAATGGGAGAAAATAAACCAATTCGTATCCAAGGGGCCTTTATCTCTGATCAAGAAGTCGAACGAGTGGTTGCGTTTGTAACGGACCAACAAGAAGCTGAATATCAAGAAAGCATGATGCCAACAGATGAACCGACCACTTCAGGCGGTGGCGAAGCTCCTCAAGATGAGTTGTTTGAAGAAGCGAAAAACTTGGTGGTTGAAATGCAAACAGCTAGTATTTCATTGCTACAAAGACGTTTTAGAATTGGCTATAATCGTGCGGCTCGCTTAGTAGATGAATTGGAAGCACACGGAGTTATTGGACCATCAGAAGGTAGCAAACCAAGAAAAGTCTTTCTACAAGCGGAATCAGAAGAGGCAGCACCTGAAACACCAGAACAATAAACAAAAAGAACAAAAATAGATAAATTTATCTATTTTTGTTCTTTTTTTATAATTTCAGCAAAGCATCATGTTATAATCATCATTTTCTGGTAAAATAGAAAGGAATAGTGCGGTTGGGAGGGAGCGTATCATGAGAAGAAAGAGCGTGCTTTATTTAGAAGTAGCAGATCAGATTAAAGAAGATATTTTGAGTGGCAAGTATCCAGTAGGAACGTTTTTACCAACAGAAACAGAATTGGAAGAGATGTTTAACGTTAGTAAAATTACGATTCGGCGGGCAATCGAAATGTTAGCAACAGAAGAATTTGTTGAGAAAAAAAGTGGCCGAGGCACAACTGTGTTAAGCAATCGTCCCTATAATAAACTATCAAAAGCAGGGACATTCACTGAATTTTTGAATGAATCAGGTCAGAAAGTAACCAAAAAAGTTTTACAAGTTGAAAACTTGACGTTGTCAAAAGAGATGCCGGCTTATCAATTTTTAGGAGAAGAAGTGGTTCACCTTTCACGGTTATATCTAATCGATGAACAACCCTATATTTATTTTAATTACTATTTGCCAGCTGCCATGAAAGACGTATCATTGACTGAATACAAAGAAGAATCCTTGTATCGTTTGATGGATCGACATGCCATTGAAATTTATAAATTTGAAGACCGTTTTGAAGTTGCAACTTTGACAGAAGCAGAGCAAAAGATGTTGCAAACAACTGAAACAACGGGCTTAAAAAGAATTCGGCGTTCGTTAAGCCCAACAGGTCGTTGCGTAGAATATTCAGAAGCTATTTATAATACGAAGATTCATCCTTATGTGATTGAATATGAAGCATAACTTTTAAAAGAATAACAGTGCACTTACAGTAATGTAAGTTCATTGTTATTCTTTTCTATTGTCGTTTTTTTTCGTTTTCGATACACTAAATGAGTGAGAAGAATAGGAGTGGAAAATATGTTAGAAGTACAAAATTTGAAAAAAGTTTACGGAAACGAAATTAAATATGAAGCTTTAAAAGGGATTAATTTAACTGTCCAAGATGGTGAATTTATTGGTATTATGGGACCTTCTGGAAGTGGGAAAAGTACACTTTTAAATTTATTGGCAACAATCGATAGTCCAACAGACGGTGAAATACTTTTAAATGGAAAAAATCCAAACAATTTGAATCAAGAACAAATTGCTAAATTCCGTCGTACAGAATTAGGATTTGTTTTTCAAAGCTTTAATTTAATGCCAACATTAACTGTTGAAGAAAATATTATTTTACCATTGACACTTGATGGAGAAAAAGTCTCTGTAATGAAACGACAATTAGCAGAATTAAGTGAGCGTTTAGGTATCAATCATCTGTTGAAAAAACGAATTGCAGAAATTTCTGGTGGACAAGCACAACGGGTCGCCGTTGCTCGGGCAATGATTCATCATCCACAATTATTATTGGCTGATGAACCAACAGGAAACTTAGATACGAAATCATCTAAGGATGTGATGGGCTTGTTACAACAATTAAACGAAGAAGAAGCGGCGACTATTTTAATGGTGACCCATGATCCGCTAGCCGCAAGTTATTGCAAGCGCATTGTCTTTATTAAAGATGGTGAATTAATTGATGAAATTATCCAAAACGGCAACCAAAAAGAGTTCTACGATTTAATCATGGTGAAACTGGCTGAGATTGAAGGTGTCGATAATGAATTTTAATCAGTTTGTTATAAGAAACACGATTCGAAATAAGCATTTATACTTGGCTTATTTCCTAAGTACAATGTTTTCTGTGATGATCTTTTTTACGTTCACTGGTTTTGTCTTTCACCCAGCCTTAGCTAATGGTTTAAATCCTAAAGCACAAATGGGAATGACGGCTGCGGCAATTATAATCTATGGTTTCTCTTTCTTATTTGTTTTATACTCGATGGATGTCTTTATCCAATCTCGAAAAAAAGAGTTTGGAACCTTGATGATTCAAGGGATGAGTCCAAAACAGTTAAAGAAAATGATTTTTATTGAAAACTTAGTGATTGGTTTCTTTGCTACAATTTTTGGTAGCATTTTAGGTGTTGGATTTTCACAGTTTATTTTATGGATTAGCAATTTATTGATGCATCTAGGTTTAGGTTTTTATTTGCCAGTGATGCCGTTTATCATTACTGTCATTTCATTTGCGGTCTTGTTCTTAGTAATTTCTTTCTTTATTCAATTCCGCTTGCCAAAAGCGACACTTCAAGAGCTATTAAAAGCAGGGGAAATGGGTAAAGGTGAAATCAAAAGCTCTAAAGTTAAATCTTTCTTAGCCGTGTTGCTTTTAGTTGTCGGTTATGGAATTGCTTTAGTTGCTAAGGGACAGTTAGTTTTAATGGTGATGTTCCCAGTAATTTTCTTAGTTATTTTAGGGACAAAATTCTTATTTGACCAATTGAGTGTTTCTGTCATTGAACGTTTAAAACGGAAACCAAAAATCTTTTGGAAAAAAACCAATATGGTCGTTTTATCAGATTTAGCATTCCGCATGAAAGATAATGCACGTTCGTTCTTCTTGGTTTCGGTGATATCAACGGTTGCTTTTGCTGCCATTGGAACGTTATACGGCGTGAACGAGATGATTTTTAAAGGAATAAGTTCTGTACCGTACGAACTGACATTGTCTGATTCGACCAACCCAGAAAATCAAGAAATGAAACAATTTGCGACAAAAACATTCCAAGAAAAAAATATTCAGTTTGATCAGATTGATTACACAATGTACAAAACAAGTGCCGGTATCCAATTAATCAAAACATCTGAATATAATAAACTCGCAAAATTTATAGATGAACCAACTTTAACAGGTGAGAAAGTAGTTAATTTATCACAAAAAGATGCTCCTTCTGCTGCATCAGTAGATGTCAAATCTGTTCAATTGGGAAATGATCAAGTTTTAAACATTGATAAAACAGAAGAAACCAATGTATTACCGACTTTTGGCGGTGTGGTTGTTATCCCAGATAGTACCTCAACAGATGGAATTAAAGAGGAAACAGAAACAATTTGGCAACCAAAAGAAGGCACAGATAAAGATAACTTAATTGATGCTGAAAATATTATTGGTGAAAAATACCCAATGTTACTAGGAACCGCGGCTACAGTTGCAGGTATTACGCAATTTTATACGCCAGTTCTTTTTGTCGGACTATTTATCGGTATCGTGTTCTTTGTTTCGGCGGGTAGTTTCTTATACTTCCGTTTATACAGTGATATGAATACGGACGTTGAAAAATTCAAGATGATTTACAAACTTGGCTTGACGAAAAAAGAATTGAAGAAAATGATTTACCAACAAGTAGGTATTTTATTCTTTACCCCAATTGTTGTTTCATTTATTCATGGAGCTGTTGCTTTGAAAGCAATGTATGCCGTGTTAGATCAGCCAATGCAATTAGCTGGCTGGCAAGTTTTAGGCGTTTTCTTATTGATTCAGGTCGTTTACTATTTAATTGCCAGAACGTTCTACTTCAAAAAAGTTTATCACTTAGTGAAAGATTAATTATAAAAAATCGTTAAGCATGTACGCTTAACGATTTTTTTTTGAGGTTCTTCGTGATATTGCATTCAAAGTGAGAATACGTTATAGTTATGAAGCGAATGTAATAGCAGAAATGAGGAAAAGAAATGCAGAAAGAATCCATTTATGGACTGACGAGAGAACAGCTTGTGGACTGGTTTTTAGCCCATGGCGAGAAGAAATTTCGCGCAACACAAGTGTGGGAATGGTTGTACACAAAACGTGTTGCTTCATTTAGTGAAATGTCGAACATTTCTAAATCGTTGATGACTTTATTAGAAGAAAATTTTTCATTAAATCCATTAAAACAAGTCATTGTGCAAGAAGCGCAAGATGGTACCGTGAAATATTTATTTGAATTACCAGATAAAAATATGATTGAAACAGTCTTGATGCGTCAAGAATATGGATTATCTGTTTGTGTGACCACTCAAGTTGGCTGCAATATTGGGTGTACATTTTGTGCTAGTGGGCTATTAAAAAAACAAAGAGATTTAACTGCTGGCGAGATTGTTGCCCAAATTATGTGGGTGCAACATTATTTCGATGAACGTGGGTTGGATGAACGTGTTAGCCATGTCGTTGTGATGGGAATTGGTGAACCATTTGATAATTACGCCAATGTCATGAACTTTTTACGAACGATTAATGATGATAAAGGTTTGGCCATTGGTGCCCGCCATATTACAGTTTCAACAAGTGGTTTAGTGCCAAAAATTCGTGAATTTGCAGACAGTGGACTACAAGTAAACTTAGCAATCTCATTACATGCTCCTAACAACGAGGTCCGTACATCAATTATGCGGATTAATCGTAGTTTTCCAATTGAAAAATTAATGGCATCAATTGATGAATACATTGAAAAAACCAACCGACGTGTTACATTTGAATATATTATGTTGAGTCAAGTGAACGACCGACCAGAACATGCTCAACAATTAGCAGATTTACTACGGAATAAGAAAAAACTTTCTTATGTTAATCTGATTCCGTATAACCCAGTGAGTGAACACGATCAATATAGCAGAAGCTCTAAAGAAGCGGTTTTAAAATTTTATGATGTACTCAAAAAGAATGGCATCAATTGTGTTATTCGTAAAGAACACGGAACAGATATTGATGCGGCTTGCGGACAATTACGCAGTAAACAAATGAAAAAAGAAAAAGTCAAAAACCAATAACGTAGTTAAAATCGGATCAGAAAGGTTTCTTTTTGATTCGATTTTTCGTTTATTTAATAAAAAATCGTCGGTTTTTCAATTCTTGTTTATAAACAAAAGATGAATGCTCTAAAACTTTTATGACAAATTTTCTTTTTGTGGTTTTCAAACTTGAAATTCTAAAAGAAATAGCTATACTGAAAAGAGATCGTTACAGAATTTTTCATGAAAACAGCTATTATTTTCGTTATCTTTTCAAAAAAGTGGAAATTTTGTTACGCTTGTTTAGTTTAAATGAAATGAGGGAGTCTATGGAGAAAAAGCAATTAAAAAGAGAGATAACAACGTTTGGTGCGTTATCCACGGTAATGGGTACGGTGATTGGCGCTGGTGTTTTCTTTAAAGCTGCGAGTGTCGTTGGACACGCACAGTCAGCTAGTTTAGCTATTTTTGCTTGGGTGTTAGGTGGTGCCTTAACCATTTGTGCAGGATTAACCAGCGCCGAACTTGCTACAGCAATCCCTGAAACAGGTGGCGCAGTGAAGTATATTGAATATACATATGGTAAATTAGCTGGTTTTCTTTTAGGGTGGGCACAAAGTATCATTTATTATCCTGCCAACATTTCGGCGTTATCCATTATTTTTAGTACACAACTAATCAATTTGTTTCATTTATCGGCAAATTTATTGATTCCAATTGCCATTCTTGCGGGAACCAGTATCACGATAATTAATTTATTAGGAACAAAAATTGCTTCTTTGGTCCAATCAACGACATTGGTAGTAAAACTGATTCCAATTGCCTTGATTTCTTTAGTAGGATTATTTACTCCAGGACAGGTAGCTGTTTCACTTTTTCCTGTTGAAACAACAGCGAATACTGGCTTTTTAGTTGCTTTTAGTGGCGCCTTAGTCGCCACCATGTTTGCTTATGATGGCTGGTTAGGTGTGGGTAACGTGGCTGGTGAAATGAAGCGACCAGAAAGAGACTTGCCTAAAGCCATTATTTTTGGTTTGTTATTGATTACTTTAATTTATGCTTTAATTAATTTTGTGTTTTTAAAAACATTACCAATTGAGCAAATCGCTGGGAATTTGAATGCAGCTTCCGATGCTTCTGTGGCTATTTTTGGACCAATTGGCGGCAAAATCGTAACTATTGGGATTTTAATCTCTGTATATGGTGCGTTAAACGGCTACACAATGACAGGGATTCGGATTCCTTATGCCTTAGCCTTAGATAATCTGATGCCTTTTAGTCGTCAGTTTCAAAAGTTGTCTAAACGCTTTGTTGTTCCTTACGTTGCTGGAATTTTCCAGTTAGCTGTAGCCATTATCATGATGTTTTTCGGGACCTTCGATTTATTGACGGATATGTTAGTTTTTGTTATGTGGCTGTTTAATCTATTAATTTTCTTAGCCGTTTTTATTTTAAGAAAACGAGAACCTGAATTAAAACGACCGTATAAAGTTCCTGGCTATCCAATTATTCCAATTATCGCAAGTCTAGGTGGTATCTTCATCTTGGTTACAACAAGTATTACACAGCCTATTCTAGCATTGATTGGTATAGGGATTACGCTTTTAGGAATTCCAGTTTATTTAGTTAATAAACAAAAAACGAAGCCAAAAACGTAAACGATCCGATCTGATTCTGATAGTTTTTCTCAAAAATTTTGTGATTCAGAGAAATTTTTGAAAACTAAACGCAAGATTTTTTTAGTATAATATTAAGTGTCTAGGAGTTCCACTATTTTGGGGAAGATAGATGGACAGCGCAAACTTCAAAAAAAGAACCTTCATCTTATTGGTGAAGGTTCTTTTTTTTGCTGAAATCATAAAATAAATGCGTAGTTTATTAGTGAGAGGAGGAAATGAATGACTGAAAATGTAAAAAAATTAGCCCATCAATTAATTGAATGGGGCGTCCTTCATGGGGCGCAAGACGTTTATTTTTTACCCAATGATACCGAAATAGCCATCTCTTTTCGGACAGGGATGCAACGGACACTTTACACACAAGTTTCCGCAGAAATAGGCGAAAAGTTAATTTTCCACTTTAAATTTATAGGCGGCATGGATGTCGGAGAAAGACGAAAAGCACAATTAGGCGCGACAACTTATCTAATTGGCGAGACGAAGCAACGCTTGCGTTTATCATCTGTGGGAGATTTTCAGAATCGAGAGAGCTTGGTAATTCGTTTTTTGCACCGATTTGGTGAACAAGCTGAACATTTTTTCTTTCCCCACCAGCTGAATGAAATTGAAGCATCTTGTCAGAAACGAGGACTTTATTTATTCAGTGGGCCAGTTGGTTCTGGGAAAACAACAACCATGTATCGTGTGGCTAAACAAAGAAGTGGCGAACAACAAGTGATAGCGATTGAGGATCCTGTTGAAATTGAGGAAAAGCAGTTTTTACAGTTGCAAACAAATGAAAAAATTCAGTTAACGTACGAAGCCTTGATAAAAGTTTGCTTACGCCATCATCCTGATATTTTGATTATTGGTGAAATTCGTGATGGCGAGACGGCTCAAGCAGTTATTCGAGCCGCCTTAACGGGTCATACTATTTTTGCGACAATTCACGCCCGTAACTTATTGGGGGTGCAACGGCGTTTGATAGAATTAGGTGGCCCAGAGCATGAATTGGCTGAATGCTTGCAAGGTATCATTTATCAACAGATTTTGACAACCACGATTAATAAGGAACAAGTAGCGGGAATTCTTTATGATTATTTCTTCTTTAAGGAAGCCGTTATAAAGAGTAGTTGGCAAAAGAATCTAAGAAAGGCGTGGGCGTATGGGTTTATTACAGAAAAAACGTATTTTCAAGCCATCGAATAAATTAACGAAAAAACAACAGCAGCTTTTTCTGAAACTATTAGCGGATTTGCTTGCAAATGGTTTTAATATACAAGAAAGTTTTTCCTTCATGAAAAAATCAAACGCCTTACCTCAGCACAGTATAACTTTTTTAGTTGAAGGCTTTTCCTCAGGCATTGCCTTACAAGCTTTAGTCGAAGAATTAGGGTTTTCAACAATGGTCTCGGCACAATTGTCGTTTGCTACTGCACACGGGGATTTGTTAGGGACACTACAAGCGATTTCCGAACATTTTTTTCAAACGGAAAAATATCGGCAACAGTTCTATAAAATAATTAGTTATCCGCTGCTCCTGATTGTTTTTTTGATTCTCGTCATTGTTGGTATTCGGCAATTTTTATTGCCCCAATTAATGGAAAATGATGCCAATAGTTATTCTAAAAATATTGGGATTCTTCTGATTGTTTACAGTCCATACATTCTGGTTACCTTAGTTTTTGTCCTCTCATTTAGTTTCTTCATTTTAAACCGTTATTTGAAGCATCAGTCTGCTATTCAGCGGGCCTTCGTATATCTAAAACTGCCAATTATCCGTGGCCTCTATCGGGAATACGTCAGTGCTTTTTTTGCACTAGAATGGGGGAAGTTGCTTGCACAAGGATTAGAAATGAAAGAGGTCATCGATTTGATGCGCCATACAACCAATTACCCCTTAATGAAAGAATTAGCTGGAGCAATTAGTGAAGGACTGCTAGTTGGTGAAACTTTACATAGACAATTAGCTGCTTATCCTTTTTTTACGAAAGCATTGGGTTTAATGATTCGACAAGGGGAAGTAAAAGGAAAATTAGGCAAGGAGTTGATGGTTTATAGTAATGTCTGTTTCCAAGGTTTTTTCAAAAAAATTGAACGAGTCATTACCCTTGTTCAACCATTTATTTTTATCATAATTGCTTGTTTAATTATCGGTGTCTATGGGGCAATGTTGCTGCCTATTTATGGCAATATGGAAGGAGTTTTATAATGAAAAAGAAACAAAAATACGCAGGGTTTACATTATTAGAAATGTTGATTGTCTTATTGATTATTTCCGTATTGATTTTACTTTTTGTTCCTAACTTAGCGAAACATAAAGAAACAGTTGATAAAAAAGGCAATGAAGCAATCGTAAAAATTGTAGAATCACAAATCGAGCTCTATACACTAGAAAAAAATAAGACGCCTTCTTTAAATGAATTAGTCAACGAAGGCTACATTACTAAAGAGCAGTTAGATAAATATACAGCAGAAAAGCAATGAACAAGTCAGCAGGATTCACATTAATGGAAACACTTGCTAGTTTAACGATTGTTTGCTTTATGACTATGCTCCCAACACTCGCTATTCACCGCTGGCAAGAAACATTAAAAATTGAACAGTTTCTTGCTACGGTAGAAAAACAACTTCGTTTTGCGCAACAGCAAGCAATTGTTTTAGAGGAAACACAAGAAGTTTGGTTTTTTGAAGAACAACAAAGCTTTTCATTTCCTGATAAATTGAACCAATCAGCTCGAAGGACTTCGCTAGCTGTACCTGAAAAAATGACAGTGAGTGGCCCAACCAAACTCAGTTTTCTTCATTCGTCAGGGAACAATGGCCGTTTAGTAGAATATATTTTTACTTGGACTGAAAAGAAACAGCAACTTATTTTACAATTTCAGATGGGGAGTGGTAGAGCGTTTATATATCAATGGTTTTGAGTGTTTTTGCCACAGATTTACCACAAATCACAAGTTCTCAATAAGTTTATCCATCATATCAGCTGTTTCTTTTTCTTCTTCTTTTAGCACATCGCTATAAACATCCAAAGTTATATTAATATTCTTGTGTCCTAACCGAGTTGAAACGTACTTAATGTTTGCTCCTGCTTCAATTAAAAACGTTGCATGGGTATGTCTTAGGCCGTGTACGGTTATGTTTTGAACTTCTGCTTTTTCACATAACAGGCGAAACATATACGTAATTCTTGATTGTTTGATAGGTAAATTTCGAGAACTTAAAATAAAATAGTCCTTATCGCTTAAAATTATCCCTTCTCTAAAAAGCCGTTCTTTCTCATGATTTTTGTATTTTTTTATTAAAGTGAGTAATGAGTTGTCAAAATAAACTTTACGAATACTAGTTTTTGTTTTCGGCTTATTTTCACCATAATCGCCACGTGTAGAATTGATATCGAAATATTTTTCGTTTAAATCAATATCACTCCAACGCAGCCCCATCAATTCACCTTTTCTCATTCCAGATTTTAGCAGAGTCAAAAATATAACTTGCGTTTGAATATCTTCGTTTTCTAAAACCGCTATAAATCGCTGTAATTCCTTTTTAGAGAATGAACGAACATTATTACTTAAATCAAATTTAAAGCCTGTTAGCGTGTTGCTAGGGATGATTTGATTGTGTACCGCAGCGTTAATCATCCTCATTACAATTTTATGCCACGTTTGAATCGTGGATTCTGTATATTTGTTTTCTTGTCTTAATTTGTCAATAAATTCTCGCTTATAGGTAATCTTATTTAAAGAAGATAGTTTCTGATTTCCAATTAATGGTGATATGTGAAATTTGATAGCAGATTCAATATTTTGTTTTGTTGAAACACTCCAATTGTCTTGGGCGTAAGGTATCCAGACTTTGATCCATTCATCTATGGTGAGTTGTTTATTTTCGATGAAGGAAGTATTTTGTGTTTCTAAATCATATTGGATTTTTAGCAATGCTTTATTCGCCGCTCTTTCACTTTCAAATCCACGTTTGCTAGCTTCTTTTCGGTGTTTTAGAGAGTTGTAATAAGGATAGCGATATCCCCAAAAAGTTCCTTTTTTGTTTGAGTACGAAAAAACATATTTGTATTTTTTGGACCAATTTAGTTTCGCCATAGTTTCACCTCCAATATTCATTTAAAGCCCCTAACATGAATCGAACATGCTAGAACTCACCAGAGAGGGGAGAATTATTTTTTATCGAAAGTAATTATCCAAGACCCCATAAGGTTTTCAACTTTCTTTATTTTTGCAATTACTTTATCCCCTGTTCTTACATCTGGATTTTTGCTTGAAACAAAGTTTAAATGATCTCCAGTTTGAATTGTATATCCTAATGAGCCATCAGGAACATATTTATCAACTGTAAATTGCACAGTTTTACCTGTTAAATCTTCGCCGTTATTTAGTGCTGTTTCAGCTTCTTTACTAGTATAATCAGGCTTAACTTCTTTAGTTCCGCATGCAGTAAATACAATAAGCAATAGTAGTGTATAAATAAAATATTTAATCTTTTTCATAAAAGTTCTCTCCTTTATTTAATTCTTAGTGGTTGACCAGGATAAAAAACAGAGGTGTCAATGCCTGGATTTAGTGCAAATAGTTGTTCTAAGGTTAATCCATTCCTCTCAGCTACTTGTCGAGCTCCTTCGCCGCTTCGTACTTTGTCATATACGGGTTGTTCAACTTCAGAGCTTTGAGGTTGTTCAATTGCTGAAGATGATTGAGTAGATGGCAATGGTTGTTGTGATGTAGAAATTTCCGTGTTAACAGCAGCTAATTCGGTATACAAGTCTGTTAACTTATTTGCTTCAGCAGTATAAACATCTGTTAGTTTATTTGCCCATGATTCATATAATGAATAGTCGTCTTTATTAGAAAGTTGTATGCTTGCCATTTCCGAAATTCCAGCATTTGAAATATCTGCTAATTTTCCTATTTTAGAGTTTAAAACCTCAGCTAATGCTGAAACATTGCCTTTTATAGGTTCTCCTTCATTTCGCAGTTCTTCAATCAATATAGGTGTAGTTGTAGTCAACTTTTGAGTATAAGTCTCTAAAATTTGGGAATAGGTAGACCCACCTAATTCCATTTGAGTTGTTTCATCTGTTTGTGTACTTGAATAATGTATAGTTGATGACTCACTACTTGAGCTATTAATTTTTTTAGAATCAGAAATATCTTTCTTTTCGGATGTAATTGTGGTAGAGCTTGAGTTTTGCTTTGAAACCTGTTTAGTTTCGTTAGAACAAGCAGTCAGCAGTAATAATGATAAACTTAAAGTAACAATTTTTTCATTTTTAAATTAATCCTCATTTCTGTTATAATATACTTGTCAGTAAATCTCAAAATGAGGTTTAAGTCCGTGTGCCCAGCACGGACTTTTTTTGTTTTAATTTTACCATTGCTAAAAATCTATAAAACCATCTTCACATAACTAATTAATTTTGTTGAATCATAGTTATATCTATATTGATTAATAGCTGATCTAGCTAAGCATGGATTTAATAAGAATATTTTTGTTAAAAAATCATATAACCTTACGTATAGTGCTGCAGCACTCATTTCAAATTCTTCGCAAATTTGACGGAAAGACATTTGTTTTTGTAAACATTCTTTCAATGCTTCATTGTTTATTAAAGCAAGGGATGCAAATATATTAGCTCTTATTTCTTTTGGTTCATCTTCGCTAGTGTATCCTTTTCCAGTAATTAAATCTGAAAAACTTTGAGACTTGCATTCCTTATTCATATCAAAAAAATAATGTGCAGATTCATGAAGTATTGAGAAATTTTGCCTTCCTTTAACCATTGTTGAATTATAGGAAATTCCGCATTTATCGTGAAATCTTATTATATTTCCTGAAAATATTTTTCTTGAAACATCACCGAAACTATAGGGAATTATGTCAACATTTTCTACGTCAATCATATAATCTTTGTAGTGTTTCCATCTTAACTCTTTTAATTCAATTCCATAGTAATTAGCAACTTTTTCAATAATAATATATGTCTGGTCATGATATTCAAAATAAGTATCGTAGTCTAAATACATAGGGGTCATCCAATCATTTGTTTTTAAGTCTTGATTTCATGAATTCTAAGTACTCTTTTAACTCTTCTCTGAGCTGATCTTTTTCGGATTCGGTTAAATCTTCTGTATTTACACGGAAGAAAGTTGCAATTTCATCTTCTTCTAAGTTATCAGAATTTGGATTATCAGTTCGTCCAAGCAAATAATCTACAGAAACATTAAAATAATTGGCAATTTCTTGTAGTTTTTCTGCGGTTGGTTGTTTTCCTGCATTTAAACTATAAAAATAATTTTCACCGTATTTTAACTCTCTAGCAACTTGTTGAAGGCTTTTGTCTTTTTGTTTTGCTAAATTTTTTATCCTTTCAAATGTTGTCATATCAGTATTCCTTTCCAACACGAAAAAATAATTTACTAAAAAGAGTAAAAAAGTCTTTACAAAATTACTCTATAGAGTTATTATTGATTCGTAAGTTAATTTGATAGAAAAGAAACAAACTAAAACACACCTTATTAGCATTGAGTTTGGCGACCAAGTGCATATGAAAGGCTTTGTTATAGGTTTATTTCTTTATGTATCCATTTTACTCTATAGCGTAAAAATGTCAACAATATTTTTTTATTTCTATCAAATTAACTTATTTAATACTAAAGAAAGGAGCATCAAAAATGCCAGACACATCAGTAAGTCGTCAAAAAATTCGTGATTACTTTGAAAGTAAGGGAATTTCGTTGGTTAGTGTTGCTACCTATTTTGATATTCCAAGACAAGATTTGATCGATTATCTGAACGGAAAAAATAAAAGTAAAAAAGCACACGAAACACTTTTGGCAATTATCGACTTTTACAAAATCAGATAGGAGGAATGAAAATGGAAAATTTCTTAGATACATCTTCAAAAAACTTTCTATACAACATTATTGAAAAAATCCTGAGAAAAATGTTTGAACAAGTCATAAATGAAGCTAGTCAAGGATTAAATGAACGTGCTGAGTATTTAGACATCAAACAATTATCGTCTAGATATTCAATGTCTGTTCCTGAAGTTGAACAAAATTTTGTAAAAGACAAACGTATGCAAATAATCGAAAAAAGAAAGCCTGGTACTAGCAAGGGAAAAAGATATTGGCCTGCTAAAGAAGCTATAAAAATTTGTAATGACATCATGAATCATTGGGATTAAAGGAAAGAGCAATACAGAAACAATTTAAGGAGGAAAAAATGGACAACTTAGTAATTATGAAAAACCAACAAGCAGTAACAACTAGTTTACAAGTTGCTGAAACGTTTAATAAAAATCATCGTGATGTTTTAGCAGCGATTGATGATCTAAAAGAGGGGGTTGCGGAAAATTACGCAGACCTATTTTACGAAGATAGTTATATTCATCCACAAAACAAACAAAAATATAGACAAATCATTATGAACCGTGACGGATTCACACTGCTAGCAATGGGATTCACTGGTCAAAAAGCTCTTAAGTTTAAACTGAAATACATTGAAGCTTTCAACCAAATGGAGGAACTGCTCAAAACTCAATCAAACTTACCGATGAATAACACAGAATTGTTATTAGAAGCTGCGTTAAAACATGAACGTGGATTGACTCTTGTAAATCAACGTTTAGATAAGCTAGAAACAGAAACAACAATTAATAGAAGCCAACAACGAAAGATACAAGGCCTAGTTTCATCAACTGTTATCAAAGTATTAGGTGGCAAAAAAACATCGGCTTATAAGGATTCAAGTATTAAGCAATCAGCATTTAGTAATTGCTATAAACAATTGAAAGCATTATTCGATGTAGCCTCTTATATAGATATTCCAAAAGTTCGATATGAAGAAGCATTAACTCTAATTCCTAAATGGAAGCCTGACTTGGAATTACAAGCAAGAATTGATATGGCTAATGGAAACGGAGATATGTTTAAAGAAGTGAGCTAGATCAGTAAATAAAAATAAAAGGATAAGCCTAACTTATCCTCAGTTAAAAGTAGTATCAACAATGATTGCTTTTGGATTCATATCATTCTTAATGGATTCAATGATTTCTAAAACAGAAGATTTGTAGTAGTAAGTTTTGCTTGATGCGATTATTTCATTTTCTTCAGTTTTAATCAAAAAATAGTATTTTTTATCAGAAGCTCGTTTAATCACAAAAAACATTTTTGCACCTCACTTTCAATTGAATTATATCAAAATATAGGAGGTTAACAACATGAAAGCAATCCGAGAAACACGATTAGTAGGCGCATTTTTATTGATGATTGTACTAGGAGTATTGCTGAAAAGCCACTTTTCAATGCCAATACTAGCAACACTAAGTGCACCTTTCTTTATCCATTGGTTTTTTAACTGGGATGAAGCAAAGTATCAATACTCTAAAAAAGGAGGCGATAAAAAATGTATGTAGCTATAGGCGAAGCTAGTAGAGAAACATATGTGATTGGAGAAACACAAGCGGAAGTCATGCGAAAGTTGTTTGAAGAATATCCGTATGTTTCAGCTGATAAAAACGTTTATCCAGAGAGATTAAGCATAGTACAAAAAGAGCCCCGAACGTCTGCAAACGAACAGGGCAAATATTGAACAAAAAAATTCAAAATTTATTAACTAAGGAGAGTATATCAAAATGAACGATAAAATTCAAAATTTATTAATGGAACTTGTTAAAGAATGTCGGAAAGGAAAAGTTACGATTGTTTTGTCAACTGTTGATTCAGAAATGATGGAAGCATCCAGTGTTTTACTTGCAGGTTCTTTGCCTGAACAAGCAATTGCATTTAGTGAATTATTTGAAAAATTTAAAGAGGAAGCACTTGCTCATGATTGTGATTGTCCGCAATGTAAACAAATAAAAGAATCATTTATTGGTGCAGAATCATCTTCAACTAAACAAAATAATGAGGAAAAACTAGATATATTGTTAAAAGATTTTTTACGAGGTGAGTTGTAATGATTGAAGTAAGAGGTTTAGGTAACGACATTTACGAATTAATGCTAGCAAACGCACAGAATAACATTATTCAATCTGTTCGGACATCTGCATCTTATGGCAATACAAGTTGTGTGGTAAGCAGTAAAGGAGCTACAAAACCATTTTTAGATCAATTACAAATGCAAGGTGTCGATTATATCGAATTGGAAGATGAAAAAATAAAACTATTTTGGGAGGGATTGTAATGCCTGAATTTGATTCGCTAGGGGCAAGACAAGAGCCACCTGAAGAAAAAGAAGTGTTAGAGCTAACGTGGGAATACGATGAGGAGGAAGACGAAAGATGATTCAATCTACTTTATCCATGAGCCATCAAGAATGGCTTGAGGATAGGCGTAAAGGAATTGGAGGATCAGACGTTGCAACAATTTTAGGCTTGAATCAATATAAATCAGCTTATCAATTATGGCTAGAGAAAACAGGTCAAGTTGAGCTGAAAGATACAGAAAGCGAGCCAGCCTATTGGGGAAATGTTTTAGAAGAAGTTGTTGCGAAAGAGTTCCAAGAAAGAACAGGAAAAAAAGTTCGTCGTAGAAATCAAGTCTTCGAACATTCGCTCCATCCTTTTTTAAGAGCAAATATTGATAGAGAAGTGGTTAGAGAAAATGCCATTCTAGAATGCAAAACTGCAAATCAATTTTTAGCGAAAGAATGGGCAGGAGACGAAGTGCCATTGAGTTATCTTTGCCAAGTTCAGCATTATATGAATGTTTTGAATAAAGACTATTGTTATATTGCAGTTTTAATTGGTGGTCAGAAATTTATTTGGAAACGGGTAGAACGTGATCAGGAATTAATCGATGTACTGACCGAGCAATTAGTTGATTTTTGGGAAAATAACGTAATCAAAGGCGTTGAACCTATTATTGACGGAAGTAAGGCAACAGCTGACTTTTTAAAGGATAAGTATAGCGACATAGAAGAAACGCAAACTACTTTACCTGCTTCGTTTGATGAATTGTTAGACCAAAAAAATGAAATGAAGAAAACCAAAAAAGAGTTGGATGTAGCTATTAGAAAAATTGAAAATGAAATAAAAAGCGAATTGGGAAAAAGAAATGCAAGCATTGGTATTACTAAAAAACATATTGTTGAGTGGAAGGAAATACCTACTAAAAGATTGAACAGTAAAAAGTTTGCTGAAAAATATCCTCAAATTGCAGAAGATGAAGAAATATATATGGTTACTACGCCACGAAGATTAATAGAAAAGGAGATTAAGTAATAATGGCAACAAACGAGACCTTAAAAAATCAATTATCACAACAAAATCAAAAACAAGTTCCTGCGAATCAATTAGGTTTAAAAGGATTAATGAATACTCCTACTATGAAGCGGAAATTTGAGGAAGTTCTTCATGAAAATGCTAATGCTTTTATGTCAAATGTCATGACCTTAGTTTCTAATGATAGCTACTTGGCAGAAAGCGAGCCAATGTCTATTTTAAGCGGGGCTTTAACAGCTGCTACATTAAATTTAGGATTAGATAAAAATCTAGGTTATGCCTATCTCGTACCATTTAATACTAAAAATAAGCAGACTGGCAAATGGGAGAGGAAAGCCCAATTTATTTTAGGATATAAAGGGTATATTCAATTGGCTCAACGGTCAGGTAAATATAAAGCATTAAATGTTATTGAAGTCTACGAAGGAGAGTTACTGAGTTGGAACAGGTTAACGGAAGAATTTGAATTTGATCCAAATGGTAGACAATCAGACGATGTAATCGGATATGTTGGATATTTTGAACTATTAAATGGATTCAAGAAAACTGTTTATTGGACCAAACAAGAAATTGAAGCTCATCGAATTGCAAATAGCAAAGACAAAGAAAAAACAAAATTGAGCGGTGTCTGGGCTACAGATTATAATGCGATGGCTCGTAAAACAGTATTAAGAAATATGTTATCAAAATGGGGGATTTTGTCCATCGAAATGCAAGAAGCGACAACTTCAGATGAAAAAGTTCAACAAATGCAAGAAGATGGAAATATTATTTCCGAAACGGAAGTAGAAGAAAATACTACGATGAAAACAGCAGAAGTAATTAATGAAGCTGATTCAGATTCATTGAATCAAACAGATTTATTTGATACTAAAAATCCACCATTAGAGTAAAGAAGGAGATGTAATGGCAAGACCTGCAAAAGAAGGTTTGGATTATTTTCCTCTTGATGTTGGAATTTTTGAAGACGAAAAAATAGAAGCTATTGCTGGGGAATTTGGTATTAAAGGAGAACTTGCGGTAATCAAACTGCTTTGTGCGATATACAAAAAAGGATATTTCATTTTGTGGGATGATTTATCGCAAGCAACTCTTTTAAAACGCCTGCCTGGAGTAAGTAAGGAAATGCTCAATCAAATAGTGAACCGCTTAGTCTTATGGGGATTTTTTGATAAAGAACTGTTTGACTCGGTCAAGGTGCTTACGAGTGAGAATATCCAAGCGACATTTTTCGAAGCGACAAAAAGACGGAAAACACCAAAACCAACTAAATATATAGTTAATGTCAACAGTAACTCTCAAAATGAAACAGTTAATGCTGACATTAATACACAAAGTAAAGTAAAGGAAAGTAAAGTAAATAAAAGTAAAGTAAACAAAAAAGAAACAGAAAGTTGCATCAATCCGTTGTCACCTGAAACGTCGGTTGAGAAAGCATTCTTTGAAGAGCCGTTAGGTGAAGAAAAACTAACGGAGTTAATCCGCTATTATTCACAGAATGTAAGTCCTGCTACTCCTGTTAATATCACTGATTTACAATATGATCTTGCTGATTTTGACGGAGACCTCGAGTTATTGAAAGAGGCTGTTAATATCTGTGCTAGAAATAATGAACGAAGATATAGCTATTTTGCTGGTATTTTGAAAAATTGGCGAGCAAATGGTGTAAAAACATATGCTGATTATCTAAATAACGAGAGAGAACGAGCAGATAAAAAAACACAAAATAAGCAATATCAAAATAAACCTGTTCGGCAAGAAAAGGTGCCTGAATGGATGAATCAAGCGAACGGTGAAGAAGAAAAGCTATCACCAGAAGAGCAAGCTGAATTTGAAAGACAAATGCAAGAATTGTTGGGAGGAGAGTAAATCATGATTGAAATGAGAGTACTTGATTATCGAATTACTAGTGATGATAAGCAAGTAATCGTAAATAAAGCGAGACGAAACGAACACGGAGAGTTAACCATTTTGACTGATAAAGACGGTACACAAAAAGAATCACTCGCTTTGATTGGTTATTATGGCAATTTAAGTAAGGCTCTCGTCGCAATAGAACGCGATTATGTGCTTTCTAGTGGTAAAACAATACAAACAGTCAAAGAATACAAAAAAGAGCTAGAATCGATTCACAGCAAGCTAAAACGTGAATTAGATTTCGGGGAGGAATTTTAGATGAATGAATTAGTTAAATTAGTGGAAGAATGGGCGAAAGAAAAGCGTTTAGATAAAGCGGAACCTGAAAAGCAAATGCTAAAAGTGATTGAGGAAGTCGGAGAAGTTGGCGCTGCATTGGCAAGAAACAACGAAAACGACTTAAGAGATGGTATCGGGGATATGGTTGTGACGTTAATTATTCTCGCTATGCAAAATAACATGGATTTATACGAATGCTTAAATCAAGCATATAGCGAAATTAAAAACCGCCAAGGAAAAATGGTAAACGGAGTATTCGTCAAAGAAGCCGATTTGTAAGGTTCGAGGTGGAAGAGATGCGAATTATTCTACCGATTGAGCCCAAGCCACAAAGTCGCCCGAGATTTGCAAGGCGTGGAAATTATGTTAAAACTTACGAAGATCGAGCGATGAAAGAATACAAAAATCAAGTAAAGAATTATTTTCGTAAATCAAGAGCAAAGTTGATTGAAAAAGGGCCAATTTCCGCACATGTGACGTTTTACATCCATCCGCCTAAATCTGCCTTAAGTAATAAACAGAAACGCTTAGAAGTGGAATTAGAGCGAAAATATTGCGATAAGAAACCTGACTTGGACAACTATTTCAAAGCAGTCACTGATGCTGCCGAAGGTATTTTATATAAAAACGATGGTCAAATTGCTGTGATGGTTTGCCAAAAGTTGTACAGTATGCGACCACGAACAGAACTAGAAATTACAAGTTTGGAGGAACAAGTGTAGTGGGTAAAACGGGTAAACAGATCAAAGAGAATTATTCGGTTAGAAAGCGAGTAAAGAAGATGATTAAATTTAAAGAATTTAATATTCAATTATTCGACGTTCACATTTATATAAAAAGGCTAAGTAGTTTTAAAACCAACAAAAATAGTATAAAAAAACTAACTAGTTTCCGCTAGCTAGTTATAGATACATTTTCATCTCAGATAGAGACAATTAATAATACATTACTATGAAATTTAAGGCAACAAAAAAAGCCAGCTGACCACTAGCTGACTTATGTGGTAGAAACAACTGTTTTCCGCCAGTTGTTCTTTAGGTGTGAGTTAGCACTTTCCCCAAATAAAGTGCTATTAAATAGCCGATTAAAAATCGACAATAAATCTCTTGTAGAGACGTGTACTACTATTAACTGTTTACCAGAAGTTAATGTAGAAAAGGAGGAAATTTATTTCATAAATAAAATCCCCAAGAAAGTTAAAGTGATTATACCATTGAAAAATAGATTTGAAAATACTTTCTATGCCAAAAATATTTATTAGATGGAAAATATCAAATGAATAAAGATGATGTGAAAGATGACGAATGGAAGATTGTAAAATACTGTAGAATTATTATTGTTTTCTTTATAGTCAACCAATAATTTGTTGACTACAAACATGTATGAGTGATGAATATTTTGATAAATAAATAGCCAGTCGGTTTCCGCCGACTGGCTGAGAAGTGAATAGCTATTGGAATAGTATTCTTAGTATAATTTATATCATATAGAGTCGCTGATGAGCAAAGGATAAGCATTACTTATATATATTTGGATAAATAAAAAAAGCTACTTAGTTTCCGCTAAGCAACTCTTAAATGATGATATGTTTATTATAAATTATTATACCACAAAAGGAGCGATTTCACTTGATTAAATTGCTAAGAGAAGTAGATTTTCGACAAACAAAAGCGAATGCCAGAAATGTGTTGAAGAACTTTAGACGTTTAGAGCGAATAGCTGGTCGCTCTTTGATAGATTTAAAATCACCAATTATTACAGATATGCCTAAAAGCCAAAGTCACGGGAATAAAGCAGAAGATGCGCTAGTACAATTAGCAGATGCAGAAGCAGAAAGAGACGCAATTTTATCTGCGCTTATGGCATTGAGCCTAACTAGCAGACAAATTTTGCATTATAGTTTCTGTGTGCAGGATCATTACTCTAATTACAAGATAGCTAGGGAAGTTGGATATTCCGAAAGAAGTATTCAACGAATGAAATCAGAGGCTTTAATTGAATTTGCCGAAGCGTATCGAAATGGAAAAATAATTGCATATAAATAAAATTTTTGGCGGTTTTTTGGCGGAAAGTTGGCGGTTTTTATCAATATTTAGATGTTACTATGGTAGTGTCGAAAGATAAGGAAACGAGGTAAGGCATGCATTACCTATCTTAGCTCCGTTTCGCTTATCTTTGGAGGCTACCTACAAAAAAATAAAGAATAAGGATGTGGAAAGTCCAGTTCTTTCTGTCTCGTTTAGTCTAGGTAGCAAATATTGCAATAAACTTGGCATTAAGCTTACACGTAGACGTACGCTGAAAGCACTTGTCAAGATAGCGCTATGTAAGTTTAAGTTGCAATGATCACTCACAAATCAGACGTTCTCAAACTAAAAGAAATGGGGTGTAATTCCTCTCTCTTTTTTCTACAGGTTTGTGAGTGATTACTATTAAAAATTGAAAAATCAATAGATTTAAACCTAGTGAAGAGCATTTGAACAATGTGCTAGGGTAGTATGGGATAAGTCGATAACTAAAATGAATTGGGATACTGATTGATTTTAGTGGTGGATTTTACAGCAATGTAAAAAGGACTAATAGTAAAAGCTATTAATCGCAAAGTACTACGTGGAATTTGTGCAGGTGTAAGGTACGAAACTTTCGAGTGTGACAATAGACGCTCCAGTGGAGAATAATCTAAGTTAGGTGGAAGTGTGAGAAGCTTGGCAGACCTTAGAAAACTCAAACCAAGCGCTTTGCAGAGAAACTGAGAAATCAGTGTTTAACGAAAGAAGTCGGTACGAGTAGCTTAATGCAGCAATTTATTTACAGATGACAAATAATAAAAATGGGACTCTTATGTAAATGCTGAATGTTCAAGTGAAAGTTATTAGCCAGTAGAGCTAGATCATACAGAAAAAGCAAAGAGAAGCTATTGGGTAGCGCCCGATAGTTCAGCCTCTTTGGGTATGTGACTGAATAACACTGTAAACAAAGGAAGCAGGAAGAAAAGCCTAAATCTGTTGATTTTTGAGTTTTTAATCATTGCTGTGGCGGAATAGGTAGACGTTACTACGTAGAATAATCGGCTTTGGTGTTCGGTGTTTATATAGGCGTTAGTCTGTAAGAGTATAAGAGGACAATCACAAGAGCCTGTAAACAGCTGAGTAATGCGGTTTGAGAGAACCTCCTATACTCCATAAAATATATAATCTTGTGATCATTTGGTGCGGAGGCTTTAAACATTATTCGGTGATATCCGATGTAAATCTAAAGGGAGATAAACGGTAAAGATTATTCATGCAAGGTGCAAATCCTTGCCAGCGATATTGAGATTACGGTAGACAATCTCAAAAATGGCATAGTGGGAAAATCCTTTCGGTTGGCGTGTAGCATCTGGGATGCAACGAGCATATTGTGAGATAAGAGGCAGGTTCGATTCCTGCCACGCCAATAGGTAGCTTTGCTACTTAAATAAAAGAATCGTCAATAGATGTTTCTGCTACATTCACGTGAGGCACTAGCTTAAAAGTGCCTCTTTTTGTTTGGAGGTATTGTTATGTTTAAGTTATTTGAAATCATTAAGCAAGAAGATGCAAAAAAACTAAATCGTTTGAAAAAAGAATTAAAGCAGGCTACTCAACGTAAATGAGTGGTCTTTTTTTCGTACATAAAAAAACCACTAGACTATGGGTTCTAGTGGCTAGGTAGCATTCGTGAAAAATTAGTTGGTTGCTATTTACAAAAAGGAGTTGCTACCTAAAAGAATTATATCAAATAAGAATAGAGAATAAAAGAGTGCTTATTCACACCAAAACTTATTTTTATATAAAAAACCACTAGAAATGGGATCTAGTGGCTAGGTAGCGTTAGTGAAAATCTCGTGTCATTTGTAGTTTATGAACTTTAGCTATTATGAAAGAGTGCTACCTAAAACAAGTGTAACACAGCTGTCAAGTTTTGTCGGATATTTGGATTGTTTTCGCATGAAAAACCACCAGATAAAATATCTAGTGGCCAGACAGCAGATTATGTTTTGAAATAACTGGAAGTGTTACATGAAGCAAAAAGGAGTTGCTGTCTTGCAGTGAGTATAACAGGAATTGAAGCGTTTGTCTTACAATAAACAAATATACATAAAAACAATTAGGAGAGAGAACATGAAAAGTTATTGGTATGTATCGTTAACACATAAATATCCACAGCCGAACCGCTCAACTGGTTCAATGCGTGTTGTAATGTCTGTGCAGATAAAAAAGAATGTATCTATTGTCGAAATGACGAGAGAAGCCACACCAAAGGAAATTGATGC
The DNA here is from genome assembly GCF_051712785.1 of Enterococcus sp. DIV0546. Classification (NCBI taxonomy): domain Bacteria; kingdom Bacillati; phylum Bacillota; class Bacilli; order Lactobacillales; family Enterococcaceae; genus Enterococcus; species Enterococcus sp. DIV0546. Next base: position 1,725,950 of record NZ_JBIOPO010000001.1, on the reverse strand, counting down.
GTGCAAGCTTGTTTATTGTGGGCATGGTAGTTGGAAAGATAAGCATATACAAGAGAATGTAGAGAGGTATATTTAAATTACAAATAAACGTTGTAAGATGTTACTGATTTAATATTGAAATATATTTCAAAGTAAGATATTCTTTTTCTAAAAAAGGGGAGTATTATAATGGATATTCTTACTCTAATTCTACTTTTACCATTAATGTTTTTATTGTGTAGTCTTTTGTTTATTGTGTGTTGGCCAATTTATTTTGTAATAATAATGACTTATTATTACATTCGTTTGTTTTGTAAAATTATCAAAAAATTAGTTAGTGAAGAGTGGACCCCTCCAAAAATAGTTTTGGAAAGATATTATAGTTTATTTCGAACACCGTTAATTTTTTATTTTAGTTTACCAATGACAGGTGCAATTTTGGAAGAAATAATAACTACGTATTTTTTTAAACATAATTATGGGGGAGGTTCAAGTTTACGAATGTTTGTGGAGTGTGTAATTGTGTTAGCTATATTTTGGGGAAGTGTCTATTTGGTTTTTTCTTTTGAAAATAAGAAAAAAGAAATTAAAAAGACGACTAAAGCACATAAAAAATTTATAAAAGCTACTATGTTTCCATTGGGATTACTTAGCATTCTAGTATCAGTAACTTCAGTAATTAATATGTTTATTGATGCTGAAGTTAAGAAAGAATTTTTATCGGAACTTAGCAAGGCTGATTTTAACCCATTATATGTAGCATTTTGTATATTATTTATTATTATTCTATTACTGGAGGGAATTAGCTTAGTTTTTATTGAATTGATAGAACATTTTTACGACAATGAAAAGGAGTATGGATACTATATAAAAACTGTGTTCAATTGTCTGAAAAGACTAATTTAACAAAACAAAACTTAACTTAAAAAGAATGCGAGGTGGTGTGTATTGAATGGCAAGGAAACGTGATCCTAGACGTGACAAAGCTAAAAAGATTTGGCTAGAATCCAACGGAGAGAAGCAATTAAAGGAAATTGCTTCTGAGTTAAATGTTTCAGATTCTCAAATTAGAAAATGGAAATCGATTGATAAATGGAGTGCTGAATTGAAAGGTAATGTTACCAATGCAAAAGGTAACGTTACTAATCGAGGAGGCGCTCCTTTTGGTAATCAGAACGCAGTAGGCAACAAAGGTAATAGCCGAGCCTCGCCACCACTTGGTAATAAGAACGCTATTAAAACTGGCGAATACGAAATAATATTTGCCGATATGTTATCTGATGAAGAAAAGGACATCTATTCTAATCTGAATGATGATCCTTTTTTTATTTTGAATGATGAGATTCGCTTATTAAAGGTACGGCAGTTTAGAATGATGAAACGTATCAAAGAAGCTGAAAAAGGACTAAATGATGAAGAAGTTGAACGGTTACAACAGCTAAGGAAAATTAAAACACCGATTGAAAAAGACGGTAGAAAGCTAGAAATAAAACGTGAAGTTATGCAAGACGTTCAAGTAACTCGTAAAACATTTAGAAAGTTAGATGACATCTTAGCTATTGAAGATGCGTTGACTAGAATTAGCAATCAGTTAACAAAGGCTGTTAAGCAACAGAATGCCTTGCTAGCAAATGATGCCAAATTACAATTGTTGAAAGTTCAAACTGAAAAAGCTAAAGCTAGTTTAGGTGCTACAAGTGGAGACATGGATATGCCAGTTTTTATTGATGATATATCAGGTGATGGATATGAGTAAAAAACTATCTGAATTTCTTCCTAAAGCATTTCATACTACTTGGAAGGTAGCATTAAACTCAAATATATTACATGTTGTTGAAAAAGGTGGCCGTGGGTCAGGTAAATCATCTGGCATAGCGCACATAATCGTTCAATTGATTATGAGATATCCTGTAAATGCTGTGGCCATTAGATACGTTGATAATACGATTGAGCTATCTATTTTTGAACAGATTAAGTGGGCAATTGAAGAACAAGGTGTGTCTAAGTATTTTAAAGTAAATAAAAGTCCTATGAAAATCACCTATAAGCCTAGGGGGAATTATATTGTTTTTCGTGGCGCACAGAATCCAGAAAGAATTAAGTCATTAAAGGATTCAAGATTTCCATTTGCTATAGCTTGGATTGAGGAATTAGCCGAGTTTAAAACAGAAGATGATGTAAAAACCATAACTAACTCATTGCTACGTGGTGAATTAGCAGATGGTCTTTTTTATAAATTCTTTTATTCGTACAATCCTCCTAAGCGACGACAATCATGGGTTAATAAGAAATATGAATCTAGCTTTCAACCTGAGAATACTTTCGTTCATCATTCAACATATAAGGATAATCCATTCATAGCTCAAGCATTTATTGAAGAAGTTAATGCTACGAGGGCTAAGAATCCGAAACGTGCTGAGTGGGAGTATGACGGCAAAGCTATTGGTTCAGGAGTTGTTCCTTTTGATAATCTACGAGTAATAAAAGGATGTATTACTGATGAAATGGCTGCTAACTTTGACAATATCAGAAATGGTCTTGACTTTGGTTATGCTACTGATCCATTAGCATTTGTTAGATGGCATTATGACAAAAAGAAAAATGGCATCTATGCTATTGATGAAATTTATGGTGTGAAAATTAGTAATAGGGAATTTGCTAATAAAGCTAAGTCTAAAGGATATATATCAGATAGAATTGCAGCTGATTCAGCAGAGCCTAAATCAATAGCAGAGCTAAACAGTGAACATGGTATGCCACGAGTTTTCGGAGTAAAAAAAGGTCCTGATTCTGTTGAGTATGGCGAAGAATGGTTAGGCGATTTGGATTTTATTTGTATTGATCCATTAAGAACTCCTAACATTGCTAAAGAATTTGAGAATATTGATTATCAAACTGATAAAGACGGTAATCCTAAACCTAGGTTAGAAGATAAAGACAACCATACAATTGATGCGACAAGATATGCTTTCAGTGAAGATATGGATAAAAATAATGTGAGATTTATCCAATATTAGGAGGTGGGAAAATGTTTCAAAACAATTTAAGTTTGAAGCGGTATAAAAGAGTGCGAACAAAATATTCTACACAAATTAATGAAGAAGTTTTCGATCCTAATGATTTTATTACTGAAATGAAGCCATTTTTTGATGATAGAGAGCGTAAGTACAAAGCCTATACAAGCGAACAAAATGAGATCGATAGAAGACCTAAACCAAACACAGAGATTATAAAAGTGAATAATAAACTTCATGCTGGTTTATACAATACTATTGTCGACCAAGCAGCTGACCATTTCACAGGCATTCCAATTAAGTGGGATTATGATATTACCGAACAACGCAAATCTATATTGCAAAAAATGGGTTCAAAGGTAAAAGACTTGTTTTCAGGGAATGTCAGAAATGAGACAAAAACTCCTGAAGAATTCGACAAATTAGCAGAGTTAGTAAACGATATGCGGTTTGCCATGCTTGATTCTGATACAGCTCGGTTTCAAGGAGCTTGTGGTGTTGCTTTTCGTTTGTTAGAACCTGTTGAAACCGTGGAAGGTTGGCAATTATGGGCGAGCAATATCGAACCATGGAAAGCTGAAAAATACGAAAATGCAGATATCTTTATTCGTGAAAAATACGATACACATCAAAAAAAATTTTTCGAAGAAATGAAAGTCATTACTAAAAAAAGAATATGTATATATAGCAGATATGTTGAATCTAATTTAGTCAGTGCATCTGGAACATTTAAATTGATTGAGGAAGTAGAAAACCCGCTAGAAACGTTTTACTTATCAGAATTTAAAAATAACACGAATCGTTATTGCGATTTTGAAGTGGCGGAAGAACTTTCTGATGCATTTGATAGAAGCTTATCAGACCAACAAAACGAAGTTGAACAGTTTAAACTTGCTTATATGGCCATTAGTGGCTCACGATTAGATGAAAAAGAAGCACAAAGAATGATGGAACAATTAGGTATTATTAATTTGCCAGATCCACAAGCTAAGGTTGGGTATGTAACGAAAGACATTAATAAAGATTTCAACGAGTATCATCTTGATAAGCTGAAAAAGCTTTATTACACGGTAACTAAGTCAATCGATTTCAATGATGAAGTATTTAAGTCTAATAGCTCTGGCGAAGCTCGCAAATGGCAAATTATTGCACTAGAAGCTAAAACAAATACTAAAGAACAGTATTTTAAAGAAGGATTGAAAGAAGCAGCTGAGACGATGTCTGCCTTTATTAAATTTAGGGATAAATTAGATGTTGATGTGTCAAAAATTGTATTCACATTCAGTCGTAGCTTGCCAACAGACATCGGTTATCTTGCTGATGCATTGCCTAAACTTTCACCGTTTGTATCCAAACGAACAATTATTAATCAGATTCCATTTGTTAAAGACCCAGATTATGAAATGGACTTGATGAATTTAGAACAAGGTCAAGATTATCCTAGCGGTGAATATGATGAACTAGGTGGTGCAGGTAATGACGAAGAAGAAAACAACGGCTAGTGAACGTTATTGGGAAAAACGTCGTGAATTAGAAGATAAAGCACGTTTGAAACTGGAAAAGAAAACTCTTAATGAGCTAGAATCTGTTTTCGAACGTGCTTTAGTTAAAATTCAAAGACAGCTGTTGTCACAAGCAGATTTACACGATATCACTCAAAGTGAAATGCTAGAAGACTTTAGCAAACAAGATCAAGAGAAGTACCGCAAGTATATCGAAAAAAACTATGAAAAGTTGATGGAATCAGATGAAGCTTATAAACAATTCATTGATGAATATTTTCCATCCTTTGACTATGCGAAAGTTAATCGCTTGTTACAATTACGAGCAGACATTTTTTCTACCCTTGCAGGTGAAGCAATAACTAGTGATGTTAACGGTAAATTTAATAACGACTTAGAGAATATCACAAAACGAATCTACAATTCTAATTCTAATGCGTTGATACAATTATTAGGCGGTTCAGCACCTGGTTTAACTAAGAATGAACTAGAAAACATCATGAACTATCCGTGGAGCGGAAAAACATTTTCATCTCGTTTATGGGGCAATATATCAACCTTAGAGCAACGTTTGAGCAATTCCATTATTAATTCATTGGCAAGTGGTGAAGGAGTTGTGGAAGCTCTTAGAACGATGAAAAACGATGGTGTTATTAGCGGTATGTTTAAGTTGGAACAAGGAAAGTTTAATCGTTCGATTGAAAATCTTGTTAGAACGGAATATTCACATTTTGCGGTAGAAGGTGTAAGAAAATCGCTAAAGGATATAGGTGTTAAGCAAACACAAAGCTGGTCGGCAGAAGATGAGCGTGTTTGTTCTATTTGTGGTGGACGTCATGGAAAAGAGATTAAAGATGATTGGCATCCACCGTATCATGGACGTTGCCGTTGTACTGAAATACCAATTGTTCCTGAAATTAGCGATGACATAGATAAATTGTATGAAGAGATGTTTGGTGATTTATTGGATGAATTCGCAAGTAAGCAGTGGGGTATTAAATTAAATCATCCAAAAGTTAGTGCAACTAAACTCGATTTAAAATCCGTATTAGACAAAACAAACATGCAAGAAGCTTTAGGAAAAGAAAATTATTCTAATTTTTTAGATCATTTAGATGGGATAACTGACCAAAGGGTGCTAAACTTAATAAATGTGATAGGGCATAAGTTGGAGTTTAAAGACATCAAAGAAGTAAGAGCATTTGCACAAGGAAAATCAATTCAACTTAGTCAAAAATCATTTGATGGGGATAGGGGTGTTAATCCTTATCAAACAGTTTATCATGAGATAGGACATGCTTTGGATCATCTTGGGCTTGAAGTATTAACAGGAAAAAATACGATGCCGACAGGAAAACTGATAAAAAGAAAGCTAGGAAGACGAACCACTTTTATAGAAGTGCATATAACACACGCATCGTCACTTTCTGAGTATAACATTAAAGAAGCGCTAGAACGCGATTTTTGGAAATATGTAAACGGAGATTTGCCATCCTATAATGATTTAGGTAATAGACCTAGAAATGCGGATAAGAAAAAGGCTTATGATGACTTAAGGGCGGAAATTTATAAAAAAAATACAGAGAACTTACAAAAAACTAGAGAACGATTATCAAAAATAGTTAGGGAAAATCCTAACTCAGTATCCGCTATTTCAGATATGATTGAATCTATAGGTTCTCTAGGAGACTATCCGTTAGGTTTTGGTCACGGCAAGCGCTATTGGCAAACAACAGGTAGCACAGAAACGGAATTTTTTGCACATATGACAGAAGTGGTTGCTAACGATAAGTCAAGAGAATTAATGAAAGAGATTTTTCCGACAGCAGTAAGCCAATGGGAAAAATTAGTAGATGATATTTTAAAGGCGGTGAAATAAGTGTTTAGTTGCGAAGATGGCGCATGGTCTATTATTGATGATGCAGTTAAAAAGTATGAACAACATTTCCATGATGAGTTTCCAATATATGAATATATCGATGTAACAAAGAGTGATGACTTCGATTTTTCTATTCTAGGTGCAAAAAAATTAGCGAAATTCATTGATGAGCATATTAAAGAAAATAAATCGGTCCACGTCCCGTCAGATTACCATAGCAGACTTTACTAAGCACTTAAAGGATAACTTTGAGTGCTATTTTTATACCCTAAATTGGAGGTGAGATCATGAAAGGATTATTCGAAGCAGTATTAAATCTAGAAGTTACCAATGGTACAGAAAAAGCCTATAAAAAAGCTTTTGAACAAGAAAACGAACGATACTTAACCAAACACACTTTGAGAGATGGCAACGGTAATATCGTCAAAGATGAGCTTAAATCAGTTTGGGGTGGTAATTATTGTCACGTTGATATTTTGTATTCGTTACCAGGTAAAAAAAGTAAATTAACTATTTCGATTGTGTCTAGGACTCTGCAAAACGTAAAAGATGCTGTCACTGATTATCAAATGTTAGGTGCTGAACTGGTCCATAAGAATTGGAAGTGATTAGATGGATCCCTATGATTACTTAGATGCAGATTATGAAGAGCATTTACTAAGAGAAGAAAAGCAATTAAAGTCTGACGAAAGTTAGGCTTTTTATTTTGTCCGAAATGACGTTAAACTAGCGCAATGCTGGGCTTAATTGAATGGTGGGGCGCAATAAATAAATCTAAAGCAATGCGGGGCGATTAGTCGAATCGTGGAGCGAAAGGAGAAACAAAATGAAACCAAACCTATTACCAATGAATTTACAAATGTTTGCTGAAGAAGACGGTGGTACAAACTTCACTTTCGATGATTTTAAGGCATTTGTAGAATCAAATGAGGAAGCACAAAAATTTGTACAATCACAGTCACAATCAGCTGCAGATAAACAATTAGAAGCTTGGAAACAAAATAATCTTGAAAAAATCAAGGAAACAACAATCAAGGAGTATGAAGAATCTAAGAAAAATAAAACTCCTGAACAAATTAAATTAGAAGAATTACAGGCTGAATTTGAAGCTGAAAAGGCATTACGTGTGACTAGTGATAATAAGGCTTTTGTTGCAGAAAAAATTGCTGGCTTAGATTGGGACGGGGATTTGAAAGATTCTATTTCTCAATTTATGTTAAATAATCTTGTTAGTTCAGATACTGAATTTACTAAGAAGGCTGTAGAAGGCTTTACAGAGCTTTTAGAAGCAATAAATGATAAGCATGCAGAAGCTATTAAAAATGTAGAAATGACTAAAGCTTTTGGTAATAAATCGCAACAAACCAACATGGTAACTGGTAATCAAACAAAATCGTTTGAAAATCCAAAGGCAGCATTAGGACAAAAATTACAAGCATTTATCGATTAGGAGGAAACTACAAATGAAAAAAAGTTCATTAAATAATCTTGAGTATTTAGATATTTCACAGGAAGTTAATGCATTACAAGTTCCAAATACACCATTTTTAAGCTATTTGTTAGGCGCAGGCAAAGTTGAAGCTGCCAAGTCAACTGAGATTAAATGGCGAGAATACGGCATGAATAATGATGATTCATCTGCTCAATTAGAAGGCGGAGAATACGCAGATGCGGAATCTGATCGTACATGGTTTAACAACTATACTGAAATTTTCAGAAAATCAACTTCTGTATCTGGCACATTAGATGCTATTAATGTAGATGGTGTAGGAAATGAATTGAATAGCCAAGTAGCTCTTCGTGCTACAGAAATGAAAATTGACTTAAATCGTAAATTGATTGTTGGTGTAAAGGCTGATGAATCTGGTTCTAAAGGTCGTCAGATGAACGGAATTTTAAATTTGATTAGCTCAACGAATAAAGTCGAAACAGCAGCTGCGGGGGCAGTAACAAGAAAAGATATTGATGCCTTATTTAAAACAATGTTCCAAAAAGGATACATGGGCGAAAAATTATGTTTAGTAGCACCTGATATGCAAGAATTAATGACTGATCAGTTGGATGAAAAATCAACAAAAATTGTGCAATTTGGCGATAAACTTACTTTTGGATTGCAACTTGGAAATATTGTCTCAAATTACGGCTCAGGAATTGCGTTAATTGAACCTAATTTACCTAATGGAACAATCGCAGCTATTGATACTAATTATGTAAAATTACGTCCACTACGTGAATGGCGTGCGGAAGAATTAGCAAAAACAACAGATTCAAGACGGATTGGATTAGTTGGTGAGTATTCAATTGAATACAAAGCTTCTAATTCTGGAGCAATCTTGAACTTGAAAGCCTAAAATATAATAACGAAGGAGGAAATTAAAAATGGCAACAGCAAAAAAAGAAGTAACCTATCGTGTGCTTGACAAGAAAAACTTTGTGGGCTTTATGCATCCTAAAACAAAAAAATTTATCACAGCAAACGAAAATAATGAATTTGTAGTTTCAGAAGATGACAAAGAAGCTATTGAGATATTAGAACGTGCTGCAGATACTTTTAAAGTTTAGGTAATGATGCTTTATGGTTGATGAAAAAAAAGAAGAAATCGTTGAGAAAATTCAATTGATGCTACCTAACGCTTCTGAAGATAGGATTTTGTCTGTTTTAAACCTTGTTATCTTTGAAATCAATTCTTACAATACTTGCAAAATTGATATTGCTTGGGACGAGTTTGAACAACTTATAATTGAGGTTATCTACAAAGCTTTAAAAAACGAAATAGATAAGTCTGTAGCTAGTGTAAAACGTGGTGATACATCAATTAGTTATGTAGTTGAATCAAAAGACATACAATCACTCATGAAGAACTATAGCAGTGCTATTAAACGTATTTTAGGCTGTGATAGCGGGGTGTTTTTCTATTGAATGAAGCAGAAATTTTAGCAGCTACTTATTTTGATACCTGTGTTATTGAGAGAATGAGCGATATTGAAAATACGGAAAGTGGGATTACTGAACAAGTTTATTTTCCAATTCATGTTGGCAAGTTACCCTGTGCTTTCTCTCAAGGAAGTATGGGGAACTTACCTGTAATAGAAAACAAAGAAGCGTTTAATATCTCTTATGAAGAACAAAAACTTTTTTTAGAACCTAATATAAAAGTTAAAAAAGGAGATAGAATAACTATTACTCAAGGTACAGGTCAAAAACATGTGTTATTTTCAAAAAAACCTTTTTATTATCCAAGCCATATAGAAGTAGTGCTATCAGGAAGTTCAATTGATGAGTAAAAGCGATCTTAGAATGAAATCAAATGCTGATAAAGTTATTGCAAATTTAAAGAAAATGACACCCATTGCTGAAAAAGAAGGTGCTGCAATGGTGAATGATTCGTTAGCTAAAATTTATCAGTTAATTGTACCTATGACACCAATTAAATCGGGTGATTTAAGACGAGGCTATCGAATCATTAAAGCTAGAAAGTTGTCTAGTGGTCGTATCGTGGGAGCATTGATTAATAATGAAAAATACTTTAGATATGTAAACGATGGCCACCGAACAAAAAATGGCGGATTTGTTAAAGGCAGATTTATGTTGCAAAAATCTAATAAATTAGCTAATGCAACATATATTCCGAAACGATTTAAACAAATGGCGATTATCATTGTTAAGAAAGGTTAGATATGTACGATAAAATTTTAAAAATGCTTACTGACACAATAAAACAGTTCTCGAATGCGCCTATCTATCTTGATGATGTAATGCAATCGTCAGAACCGTTTTATTTTGTGTTAAGTCTTGAAGAGAGTCTGACTGATAATGTAGGTCAAAACGTTCAAAATAAAGCATACAATGTTGATATTGCACTGGTTGATAGTAAGAAAGATAAACAATTAGTAACAAGCCTAACAGAAAGCTGTGGGGCTTTTTTTAATGTGTTGAATTTGGACGGAAATGAATTGTTTCCAGAAGATTATCAAACGTTTAAAACAGACGGAATTCAACATATCAATTTTAATGTTGCGTTCCCACAATTAATTGAATGGAGTGAAAAATAGATGGCAAAAATGAAAAATGTAAGTGTCATTTCTGTAGAGAAGCCAACGTGGTTCCCACTAAAAGACGAAACGGGCGCTTTTCCAGTTTACGGAACGCCAATTACAATCGGTACTGCTGTCAGTATCAAACCAGATGTTACAACAGAAACAACGCCTGACTATGGCGATAGTGTAGTTCAAGATCAGTATGTTGCATTTGGTGGTGCAGAAGTTACTTTAGAAACAAACGGCTACCAAAATGAAGTTTTAGCTGAAATTACAGGGGGAAAAAAATTAAAGGGTGGCGTATTGCGGTCTGCGGATGATATTGCATCAGATGGAGCATTTGCTTACCGTCGCCGAAAATCGAACGGTAAATATCGCTATACGATTTTCTATAAAGGAAAATTTGCTTTAACATCTGATGAAACATCTACATTAGAAGGAAGTTCAGTATCTTATACTCATCCAGAATGGACGGGGTCTTTCGTTGATGTTCCAGGGTTGGGTTATATGTATTCCGTGGATGAAGACGATGAAGGTGTCGACTTAGAGATGATTAAAAACTGGTTTACTGAGGTAATGGATCCACGTAAAGAAAATACTACTGCTGTTACTGGTGTAACTTTAGACCAAACAGAGTTAAATTTAAAAGTTGGCCAAACAGCAACCTTAACACCGACAATTACACCAGATAACGCCTCAAATAAAAAATATCAGTTCCGTTCAGAAAGTGAGGCTATTGGAACTGTAACACCAATTCAAGGGAAGGTTACTGCTGTAGGAGAAGGGACAACGGAAATCGTAGTCACAACAGAAGATGGTAACTTTACCGCAAAATGTACATTAAATGTAACAACAGCAGATTAAAAATAACAGTTTAGGACGACCTTGTCGTCCTATTTTATATGGAGGAATTAAAATGGCAAGTAAATTTCAACAAAAAATTAAATTAATGATTAAAGATGGAAGCAAATATACTACAAAACAATTCACGTCGGCAGAATTTTTACCAGGTTCAGTCATGGATACAGGTACGGATTTACAAATCAGGTTAGAAGAAGCAACAAAAACAAATGATATGGAAGCAATTCGTCCTATTTTAAGAGAATGCTATGACTTTATTGCTGACGTTATTTTTGAAAAACAGTTTACTGGACAAGAATATATTGACGGTATGGATGCTCGTGAATTATTGAAAATTACAGCTCAATTGTTAGGTTCTGTTACTTCTGGTTATGATGCAATTTATTCTGAACAGAAAAAAAAGTAACGGAACTTTTATATCATCCTCATTTTAAGTACACGCCACAATATCGAGAAGCAGAACTAAAAAGTTCGCTTCTTGAGAATGGGTGGACTTTAAATGAGATCGAAAACACAGATTTAAACGAGCTTTTGAAAATTTATGCATTTAAAGATGCTGTAGACGAATTTGAAAATATCAAATATCTTGATGAAAATACTATGTTCTAAGAGGGAGGGGGTACTTTTTGAACAATGAAGACTTAGTCTTAAAAATGATACTGGATGAATCTGGCTTTTCACAAGGATTAAATTCAGCAGTAAAAAAGTTACAAGGCTTTGATGTTGAAGTTGATAGAACAGGACAAAAAGGCGGCCGATCTCTTGGGAGCATATGGACGTCTTTTGTTGGTAACTTTTTAGCTAGCGGAGCAACTAAAATTATCTCTAAAGGTATTGGATTGATTACCAGCAACATCGACGGGGCCATTAATCGTGTAGATACGTTAAATAACGCAAATCGTGTGTTTGAAAATATGGGCTTTTCAGCTGGTGAAACATCTAAAACAATGGATAGCTTAAAGAAAAGTATCCAAGGGCTGCCTACGCCGTTAGATAGCGCTATTAAAGGTGTTCAATTAATCGCTTCATCAACAAATGATTTAGGGAAGTCAGAACAGATTTTCGCAGCTTTAAATAACGGTATCCTCGGTTTTGGTGGTTCTGCTGAAATGGTAGAAAATGCTATTATTCAGCTTTCACAGTCATTTTCTAATGGTAAAGTAGATGCGCAAACTTGGAACTCAATGATTAACAGTGGTTTGGGTCCAGCGTTGAATGCTTTGGCGAAACAAATGGGATTAACAGCTGGTCAGATGAAAGAAGGTCTTTCCGATGGCTCAATTTCAGTTGAAGAATTCCAAGATGCTTTAATCAAATTAAATAAAGAAGGCGGTGGCGGTCTTAAATCATTAGAACAGATTGCTAAAGATTCTACCGCTGGTATTAAAACAGGTTTAGCTAACATGAAGACTGCAATCGTCCGTGGTGTGGCCAACGTTGTAACTAAAATTGACGAAGGTTTAAAAAGTGCGGGTTTTGGAAGTATAAGTGAAATCATTGCTGACAAAGGGGCAAAAATGGAAGCAGCTTTATCTAAATTTGCCGAGATGATTCCGCCAATGATAAAAACAGCCAAAACATTGTATGATACGTTAAAACCTTATGCACCATTGCTTGCAGGTTTAGCTGGCAGCATTGGAACGTTGATGCTTGTGAATAAAGTGAATGCAGCATTTAAAGCTTGGAGGGAAGGTACAGAAGCACTTTCGATAGCTCAAGCAATTTTAAATAAGACAATGCTATCAAATCCTTTTGTCGCAATCTTAACTGCTGTAGTAGGGTTAGTCACAGCGTTTATTTATCTATGGAAAACTAATGAAGGCTTTAGAGATGTTGTCAAAAACATTTGGAAAAATATACAGGAGGTCATCTCAAGCGCTGCTGATGTAGTTGTAAAAGCCTGGAATTCCACAATGGAATTTTTCAGCAACATGTGGGATGGCACAAAAGAGGCTTTTTCGAATGCTGGCACATGGATGAAAGAAGCACCTGGAAATGCAGCCGACTGGGTTAAAAATAAGTGGAACGGTACCAAGGAATTTTTCAGTGGACTTTGGAATTCAACAAAAGAAGGCTCAAAAAATACATGGGAAAATATTAAACAAAGTGCTGCTGACAGTGCTAAAAGTGTTGGAGAAAGTTTTAAAAATGGCTTTGATAATGTGAAAGATTGGTTTAAGGGTGTTGGAAAATCAATATCAGATGTTTTCACAACAGCATTTGATTTTGTTTGGAAATATATTGGTCCATATGTAACAGGAATCAAAAATGCGTTTAAAATGGTTGTTAACGCTATGAAAGCGAACATTGAAAATGTCAAAATGATCGCTGAAAATGTCGTCACCATTCTAAAAAATGTTCTATTAGCTCCAATTCTTTTCATTACATCAATGATCACAGGTGGATGGGAAGAGGCAAAAGAAAACATGATTGCCGTTTGGGATAATATTGCTGAAGCTGCTCAGACTATTTGGTTCGGGATTAAAAATATCTTTTATAACACTGTTACAGCTATTTCCTATTCAGTCACTTCTATTTTCAATGGATTGATGTTGACAATTAAAAAGATTTGGATTGATGTGAAGTTATTTTTCACCTTACTCTGGATTGACATTAAATATGGAGCAATCAACGTTTGGATTGAAATTAAATATTCTATCATCGAAACGTGGATAAATATTAAATTTGAAGCAATTAGAATATGGGAAAGTTTGAAAACTTGGTTCTTTGAAACAGTAGAAAACATTAAAAATGGTGTAATTGATGGTTGGAATAGCTTAAAACAAGGCACAGTTGATACATTTAACGCAACTGTTCAATGGTCAAAAGATACCTGGAATAATTTTAAACAGTGGATTGTTGATCTTGTGACAGGTATAAAAGACGGCATCATTAACGGTTGGGAAAACTTAAAACAGGGAACAGTTAATATTTTCAACAATTTGGTACAAGGTGCTAAAAATGCGTGGAATAATCTTAAAAGAAGCGTTAGTGATACAGTTGAAAATGTGAAGCAAACCTTTAATGATATGCGCCATATCGATTTATTTGAAATTGGTAAAAATATTATCCAAGGATTAGTTAACGGTATTGGTTCAATGATTGGTGCTGTGAATAAAAAAATTAAAGAAGTTGCTGGTAATATTAAAGAAAAAATCAAAGGTGCTTTAGGCATTCATTCACCTTCAAGATGGATGCGGGATATGATTGGTAAAAATATTGTATTAGGTGTTGTAGCTGGTATTGACCAAGAAAAAGGAACGCTTGACAAATCAGTGAAAAAAATGACTGATTTACCAACAGAGTTACCAAATTTTTCTACTACTGGCAGATATATCAACCAACAAGGAGCTCAAACAGAAAGCTTAGCTAAAAATAAAGGTAATGCTACGACTAATATTGGCGGTGATACTTTCAATATCAATATACAAGCTATGGGAAAATTAAATGAAAAACAATTAATGGATATGGCTAAAGACCTCGTTAAGTATATTCAAATTGTTAAAAATAGAGATAGTGATGCAACGGGGGGTGCTTTTGGTGGAATTTAAAAGAGGACAGTTTTTTCTTAATGGAAAACATAGTTCTGAATTCAATGTATTTATGAGAGAAAGACCTGAACGACTTTCTGCAGGACGTGTGGTAGAGCTTAGGGAGCGAATGGGTAATGATTCAATAGCCGTTGATTTTGCATATTATAAAAATGTAGAACGTACCATTACATGCTATGCGAAAGCAAATACTTTACAAGAAGTTTCTTTTTTAGAAGATGAAATTTCCTTTTGGCTCGATATGGGAAACTATTCTGATTTTATTGTCTATTTTGATGAGCATTATATTTATCAGGCGATTGTAACGAGTCCACCAAAATTTACAGGAACAAGAAAAAGCGGGGTTTTAATTCCTTTTGAATTTACTGTAAGTATCCGACCTTTTAAGAAAAATCGTATTGGCCAATATTGGATAAGTAATCCTAATCAGTTAATCAATACAGAAAAATATCCTTCAGAACCCATTATTCATATTTTGGGGTCTGGGGATATTTCTTTTTTTATCAATAATCAATCATATTCATTAAAAGCAATTAACGGTGACATCATTATAGATTCAGAAAAACAAGAAGCTTATAGAAAATCAGGTGGAGCATTTGAAATCTTGGATCATAAAACACTTTTTAAAGATTATCCGATTTTAAAATGTGGAGAGAATAATTTTCGCTGGACTGGTAAAGTAACAGAGTTTAAGGTTCAGCCGAATTGGAGGCGAAAGGTTTGATTCCAGTTATTTTTAAACCTGGAGAAAAAGATTTTTCAACAAATGGATTAGGACGTCTTGTTGATGCGACACGTTGCGAAATCACTGAAGAAGCAAACGGAAAATATGAACTAGAAATGGACTATCCAGCGATTAGCAGATTTAGTGATTATTTCGAAAATGGCTATCAAATTAAAGCAAAGCCAAATGACTTAGAAGAATACCACATTTTTGAGATCAAACAAACGTTTAAAGATACTTTTACTAATAGCATTGTTATTTATGCCCAATCTCGTACTTATAAGCTAGGAAACAGACAAGTGAGGCTAGTAACAGTTGATAATCGTAATGGTGCAGAAGCAATGAAATTAATCGAACAGAACATGGACGAACCTTGTGATATCAAACTATATTCTGATATAAATACAGCTTCTAGCACTACATTTGAAGCTAGAAATGTATTGAATTGTATTGCAGGGGAACAAGGTTCTCTACTTCAATACTGGGGCGGAGAAATAAAACGAGAGCCTTTTAAATTATCTTTGCTAAGGCGTAGAGGACGAGATAACGTTGGAACTGTTCGTTATGGTAAAGATTTAAAAGGATTAACCATTAAATTTGATTGGCAATCAATTGTTACTAAAGTTTTGCCATTTGCAGAGCTTCAAAGTGGAGCAGACGGAACTTCTCAACGGATTTATGGAAATGCAGTTAAAAGCGAATATATCAGTAAGTATCCTGATGTTTACGCTCAATACATTCAGTTTACTGAAGATCAAGGAGTAAAAGATATAGCTAGCTTAAATAAAGTGGCAAGTAAATACTTCACTACATTATATCCAGGAAGTGATAAGCCTAAAGTTTCTATTGAATTAGAAATTGAGAAACTTACAGATTCAGAAGAAGCAAAAGAATTTGCTAAGATGCGTAACTATAATTTATTCGATACATTCACTGTATACCACAAGCTTTATGATATTGACATTCAAACGAAAGTTACAGGAATTGTCTATGATGCTTTAGCAGAAAAAACAATAAAAATCACTGCGGGAGATATCCAAGTTGCTTTTTATAAACAGCAAAGCCAAGACTTTCAAGAAGCTATAAAAACATTGACAAAAAAAGAGTATATGAGTGATTTTGTAGATTATATTACTAATTTGATTAACGGTGTTGAAGGTGGAAGTATACTTCAATATCCTAAAAATCGACCTAATACCCATTATTACTTAGATACGGAATCCACGGATACTGCAAAAGATGTGATTGCAATTAATAACAAAGGAATTGGATTCTCAAGAACTGGCTGGAAAGGTCCATTTAAAAATGCGTGGGGAATTAATGGAGTATTGAATGCGGACTTTATAGGAGCTGGCAAAATAAAATCTAATATTTTTGAAACATCATTTAATAGCTGTGGAGATATTTTACGTATGGTAAACGGTACTTTACAAGCTTGGAATAATAAGAAAAAAATCATGGAATTAACTAAAAAAGGGATGGAGTTTTGGAATGGTAATAGTCACGTTGGCACGATGGGAACAAAGGGAAATCCTTTTCCAGGGTTAGCAGATAAAAATGGAAATCCTGTAGTTTCTGATGGGAATTCATTACTATTAGTCGCAGATAATCCCCAAAAAATTATTGGTTTGTCTAACCAATCAGGCACAGGACATTTAATTACTGGTCCTACACAGTTTTTTGTTGGAAATAATTTTAACTTTTTTGGTCCAAATGGAAGTAAAGCAATTCTGACAGTTGATCGATTGATTGTGGGCGGCAAAGAAGTTATACCTGGTCAAAATGGTGGTGGCGGTTCTGGAGCTGGAACAGGTGGTTATCCATCAGAAGTTACAAGCGATGCAGATAAATTTGCTTGGGACTTATGGAGTTACCTATTAGCTAACGGATACAGCAAAGCAGCTGCTGCAGGTATCCTTGGAAATGTACAAGGAGAAGTTGGTCCAAGTATGAACCCAGATACCGAACAAATAGGCGGTCCAGCTTACGGATGGGTTCAATGGGACGGTTCAGCATATCCATTGGTAGGTGCACCAACTTGGAATGGCCGAGAATATGTACAACGCTTAATCGCAGCTGCAGGTATCAAACAAGACTATAGGACGTCATTAGCCCAAGCTCAATTAATTAATTGGTGTATGTTCAATGGGCAATGGTTAGGACAAGTAAGTCCATTAACAGTTGATGAATTTAAAGTTGTCAGCTCGCCTAAAACAGCTGCTTATGCGTTTGAATTAAACTTTGAACGTCCAGCTGCAGCACATCCAGAAAGACAAACCTATGCACAAGTATGGTATGACAAATTCAAAGATTTGAAAGCTTCTACTGCAACAGGAAAAGCTGGCATAGAACATTTGGAGACCTTAATGGGCAAATGGCTTGGTAATGGGCAATGTTATGCCGTTCCAGCCGAATATTCTGGTTTTATGGGCGGCTGTGGTTTAGGTGCAGGAACAATTTATGGCTTTTCACATGTAATTGGTGATACATCATCTGCTGCAGATATTGGTGAAGCATATGATTGGAATGCGGTAGGTTGGCGAGTAATCCAAAATCCAACGTATCAAGATTTAGTGGTAGGAGCAATCGTCAATATTAGACGAGGTGGCCAATGGGGAACAGGTTGGACAGTAGACCCAACATATGGTCACACGGGCGTGATTTACGGCTTAAATAACGGACGTATCCAAACCATAGAACAGAACGCCGAGCAAGGGCAAATTGTCGCAAAATATGACCGATTATATTTTGCTAATTCTATTCAATCGATTGTTATTCCACCAAAATAACGAAAGGAGGATTTTTCAATGGTTAAATGGCAAGCAACGCTAAGTACAACTGAACCTTACAATTACATTGGGATTCAGAATGTACGACAAGGAAATCGAAACACAGAAGTCTTAGAAGCCATACTAGTTGAAAATGCTTGGCCACTTGATTTAACAGGTTGCGAAGTTTTTTTTGAATCGGTTATTGATAATAAATATCCGATTCAACGTTCAGCAAAAATTGTGAATGCCAAAAAAGGGATTATTCAGTATACCTTTGATGAATATTCTATGCAGTCGTTACACAGACAAGAAGCATATTTCAGTATTCATAAAGGTGATAACCTGATTGGTGCAACGCAAAACTTTTCTTACTTTGTAGTGAATGCTGCTTCGAAAACAGAAGGTGAAATGGGTTCTTATTGGCAGTCCATTGAAGATTTAATCGCGGACATGAACGCTTTTATCAACGAAAATAAGGGTGATTTTACTGATTGGATGAATGCTAGAAAAGAAGAGTTCGAAGCGTGGCGAGATGCGCAAAAAACAGATTTCACTTCATGGTTCGAATCAATCAAAGATATTTTAAAAACGATTGATCCTGGCGGTACGATGTTAGCCGAGCTAATGGATGCACGTGTAGACATTCAAGGAGTGCGCCATAATTCAATTTCTGAACGTTTATTGGCAGATATGGAATATTTGTATCAGAAATTAGAGAAACGCTTATATACGTTAGAATATGGCGAAATAAGTGACTTGATTATTTTACAAGATGATGCTTTTTCACTGAATCATGAAACAGAAATTGTTGGAACAGTTGATTATCCTGCGATCGATGGGGCATTGGTTATCGCAACAGTTGATGATACAAAACAGAACGCTTATGTGTTTGAAAAAGTGGGTGAAATAAGTGGTTAAAGCAAAACGAATGATGGAAACCGATGAAAATGGCGTGGAACGTCAGTTTTATCCTATTACACATGCATCCGCTGTTCGAGGATTAGAAAAAATTATTGCGGGTCAATCAAAAGTATTATCTGTTAATGGATATACTGGGGCAGTAATTATCACTAAAGCAGATCTAGGCTTAGAAAATGCACTGACAGAACTTCCTTATGCGACAGAAGAAACAGACGGTATTATCACTGCTGAAATGTTTCAACGGTTGTCAAATGGCGAGGGAGGCGTGTACATTCTTCCAATCGCTACCGCAGATGAACTGGGCGGAATAAAGGTTGGCCAACTGTTAGAAATTACAGAAGACGGAACGTTGTCTGCGGTAAAGCAAACAGATCAAAATTTCACCACTGAACTAAAATCGAAACTGGAAGAGTTGAAAGGTTATACTGCTGGAGCGAATATTTCTATTTCAGAAGATGGTGTTATTTCAGCAACTGGTGGTGGCGATGGCGGCGGAGTGAATCAACAATATGTTGACCAAAAAGTTCAAGAAGCCATTGACAGAATACCTGATATTACGTTTGAGAGAGTAGGGGAAGTTGAATGACAGATATTGTTAAAGTAAAACAAGGAGGAACACAGGTATTTCCTCAAACACATTGGAATGCTGTGGAAGGGAAACCAGAAGTATTGAAAGGTGAAAAGGGAGACCCAGGTCCACAAGGTCCAAAAGGAGATAAAGGAGACGTTGGTCCGCAAGGTCCAGCAGGGCAAAATGCAACAACGACAGACGTTGCAACCTCAATAAAAAATGGCTTGATGTCTAAAGAAGATAAAACAAAGCTAGATGGATTGCCAGCAATTACGTTTGAAAAGGTAGGGGAAGTGTAATGACAACAGATATTGTTCAATTAAAAGAAAAAGGAAAACCAGTCTATCTTAAAACACATACTGCCGCAATTGATGGGCTTGAATCTTATATAAAAAAAATAGATGCGGACAAAGCATATCAAAAAATTACCAAAAAAGAACCGTTGTGGACAGGTGCATGGTATGGCGGAGCTGCAGGAAATGGGCAAGTACCTTCTAAGTCTCTTTCACAGTGTGAGAATGGTTGGATTTTACAATGGCAAGAATATACCAAAGAAGGAGCTTTGAACGGTGCGTGTTATCACTTTTTCTTAGTGCCTAAACAGCATGCGCAGAATCCAGGTTCTGGGGGAGTTATTTTCCTTTTACATGGATACTATACTAATTTAGTACGGAAATATTTATATATTAAGGATACTAAAATTACTGGAAACGACTTAAATGCCTCTTCTAGTGATACGGCTGGTTCAGGCAGTAAAATGTTTGCGTTAAGTGCGATTTATGAATACTAGGAGGAAAGAGAACATGAAAATTTGGATTGATGATATTCAAGGTTATTTAGACGGATATTCCACAATGGAACAACCGAATAAAATTGAACTTGAAGTAGAAAAAGAGCCAACAGATTTTTTTAATTATCGCTGGGACGGAACAAGCTTAATATACGATCCTGATAATGTGCCAGAACCAGAGCCAACGCCACCTACGGAATTGGAACTTTTACAAAAGCAAAATGCGGAATTAATGAAGCAAGTTTCTCAGCAGAATCAAGTTATTCAACAAACACAAAGAATGACTGGCGAATTGATGAAACAAGTCGCTGAACTTACGAAAGGAGCGGAATAAGATGAAAACGAATGCTTTTCCAGGTTTCGATAATATTAAACAGTTGTATGATTGGAATTGTTATACAAAACAAGATTTAGTAGATTACGTGAATATGAATTGCTTAACAAAAGAAGAATACACAAAAATTTGTGGGGAACCGTTTAGCGAAAGCTAAGCGGTTTTTCTTGTAAGTAGAAAGTAGGTGCAGGATGAACTTAACAGTAGAACAATGGTTAGCAGTGATTACATTCTTAGGCGGAATTATTTTCGCATTAATGAAATTTTATCATGTCTTTTCTCAATTAGAAGATAGCATGAAAGAACTAAAGGAAGCTGTTGAACGTTTAAATAACCATGAAATACGCATTAGCCGATTGGAAGAGCAAAATAAAACCCTCTTTAGAGGGATTGGAGGAAATAAAAATGATTAATTGGAAATCAAGAATAAAGAACAAACAATTTTGGCTTTCGATTATTCCAGCAGTTCTATTATTAATTCAAGTAGTAGCCGTTCCTTTTGGATATAAATTTCAAATTGAAATGATTAATAAGCAACTGCTAGATGTTGTTAATGCATTATTTGTTGTGCTAACTATTCTAGGTATTGTGACAGATCCCACAACACCTGGATTATCAGATAGGAAAGGAGATAAATAAATGAAAAAGAAACTATTGGCAACATTACTGGTAGTCTTATTTTTTGTATCACCAGTTAGCACATTTGCTGCAAAAGGAGACCAAGGCGTTGATTTGTCTATTTGGAATGGGTATCAAGCAACATTTGGTTATGCACATGATAAATTCTCAATTTCACAAATTGGTGGGCAAAACAACTATGGGATTTATGATCAAGTTACTTATTCTAGTCAAGTAGCTAGTACGATTGCTCAAGGTAAACGAGCGCATACGTATGTATGGTGGCAAAATGTTCTTACCTATGAAAATGCAAAGCAAGTATTAGATTACTTTTTACCTAAAGTTCAAACACCAAAGGGATCAATTGTCGCCTTAGATGCGGAAGACGGCGTTCAATCGACGGATGTAACGCTATGGGCGTTAGACTACATCAAAGAGGCTGGATATACACCGATGCTTTACGGATACAAAGGGTATCTTACTTCAGCTTATGATCTATCACGAATTGCAAAGAAGTATCAATTATGGATGGCAGAATATCCAGATTATGAAGTGACACCTTATCCAAATTACAATTATTTTCCTTCATTTGAAAATATCGGTATTTTTCAGTTCACGTCAACCTACGTTGCAGGAGGGCTAGATGGTAACGTTGATTTAACAGGTATTACCGATAATGGTTATACAAAAAATAACCAACCAGAAACAAACACACCAGCTATTGAAGAAGGTAAAGAAGTTGAAAAAACACCTACTTCTGCAGTAAAAGTTGGTGATACCGTCAAAGTAAAATTTAATGTAGATGCTTGGGCAACTGGCGAAGCTATTCCAGATTGGGTAAAAGGAAACAGCTATAAAGTGCAAGAAGTAACTGGAAGCAGAGTATTGCTAGAAGGTATCTTGTCATGGATTAGCAAAGGCGATATTGAATTATTGCCAGATGCGGCAACTGTTCCTGATAAACAACCAGAAGCGACTCATGTGGTACAATATGGCGAAACATTATCAAGCATTGCTTATCAATACGGAACAAACTATCAAACATTGGCTGCATTAAATGGATTGACAAATCCAAATCTTATTTACCCTGGCCAAATTTTGAAAGTAAATGGATCAGTAGTAAGCAACATTTACACAGTTCAATACGGTGATAATTTATCAAGTATTGCAGCTAAGCTTGGTACGACTTATCAAACCTTAGCTGCATTAAACGGATTAGCAAATCCTAACTTGATTTATCCTGGTCAAACATTGAGCCATTGATTTTTTGCAAAATCAGTTGAAATTTAGAGGTAGCTCATTTACAATAGAGTTACCTTTTCATATTATGACTCTTTTCGATTTAGAAAAGAGGTGCTCCTATCTTATGACAAGTTCTTAGGTAGGAGCATTTTAATTTTACTAATAAGTAGCTTAGTTTAAAGCTATTGTATTACATAAGAAAACACCTACCACAGATGCACGTACTTCCCCAAGCAGTTGACTGTGCGGTAGGTGTTTTTTTTAGATTTTACTTGTTAATCATAACCGATTTTCTTTTTTTATAACAAGGTTAAGCTTGAATTTATGAAAAGGATAATGTGTACGGAATTTATCCTAATAAAAATAGAATTAGACTATTTCTAAGCTACTATTACTTGAGAACAGTTTCCTTTTAAATAAGTGGAAAAGTGTAGTATAGCTACTTTAGCGATATTCCTTAATATCCCAGTTCTAATTTAAAGCCAAACACAATTTTGTTAATAAGTCGTGAATGATTTTATTGGTTGAATTAACAAAACTAATTTGCTAGAATAATAAAGCAATTACTTGTAGTAAAAGACTACAGGCCCCTTGTATCATAATTGTGCAAGGGGGTTTTTGTATCGTATATTTATATTTCATGTCTAGAGTAGATGGATTATAACCTTTTTATAGTATTGGTCCATCATGTTTTAATACACTCATTTGCTTTATAGGAAATAGTATGGTATTATAAATAAGTAATCAATTTTGACATGTAACGAGAGCGCTATACATAAGACTATAATTCTCCTTTTGCTTATCAAACATTTTTTGCAACAAATCGCATACAGGGTATGCACAAGGAGGAAACATATATGAACAACGGTACAGTAAAGTGGTTTAACTCAGACAAAGGTTTTGGATTTATTACAGGTGAAGATGGCAATGATGTATTTGCTCATTTTTCAGCAATTCAAGCGGATGGTTTTAAGTCATTAGAAGAAGGACAAGCAGTAACTTTTGATATTGAAGAAGGACAGCGCGGTATGCAAGCTGTTAATATTTTTAAAGCATAATAAAGGTTTTGGTAAAACGTTCCAATTTAATTGGAACGTTTTTTTTATAAGATTAAATTGATAGGCTCTGAATGTTGAAAACGAAAGGAGATCATCATATGGGATTTGGAACATGGAAAGAAGTTATACCATCAGATAAAAGTAAACAGTTTGAAGAAGGACAGAAAGTATCATTTATTTACAGAAAAGAAATTAGAAGTGGTATAATAGCTGTTTTATTAATTAATTCAGCAGTAATTAATATTATAGACAGTTCTAAGCCAAAAAACAAAAAAGAAAAAACAGTAATTAGTTATGAGAAACTATTATCGATGTACCAATAAAAAGACCCTAGTTTAGATTAGGGTCTTTGTGTTAAACTTAAGACAAGGATTTATGGCATACTCTTTTTTCTAAACAGATTCTTTACATGTTAAAGGATCTGTTATTTTTTATTTAAAAATTGTTAGCTTAGCTAGTTAGAGCATACGGCTCATGACCATTAGGTTGATGGTTCGAATTTATCATAGTAGTTAAAACGAAATTATCTTGTGTATATAGAAAACACCTACTTAAGACGCACAATACTTCCCCAAGTTGTGTATGTTTAGTAGGTGTTTTTAATACAGTTGTATATTTGAATTATAAATAAAATACAATTGTTTTGTAAAATGAAAACTTGAAATTAAAAAAAGAAAGAGGTAAAATATCTTTACCAAACAATTTTATTTTTCATTTTATTACTACCTCTTGTCGCCTTACCCCAATGAGGCGGCTTTTTTTACATAAAAATATTGAACTCAAAAAATAGATATTGTAAAATATCTATACATATTTAAACTCTTATTTTTTCACGCAGACCGCCTTTTCTCAATAAGGTGGTCGTTTTTTTGTTGAAAATTGAAAATCAGTAAAGTAAAATTGTTATATATTAAGCTATAACTAGTAAGAACTATTTTATCCCCAATAAGCTAGTTATTACTTGGACCATTAGCTCAGCTGGTTAGAGCAAATGGCTCATGACTATTCGGTCGATGGTTCGAATTCATCATGGTCGATAATAGAATTAGACAGGTAGTGAATTATTTTGAAAAGAACAGGAATTCTCTTAGTGAATTTAGGAACACCAAAAGATTCTTCCAAGACGGAAGTAAGGAAGTATTTAAAAACTTTTTTATCAGATAGAAGAGTAATAAAAATACATCCTATAATTTGGAAACCGATTTTGAACGGTATTATCTTGAATATACGTCCAAAAAAATCAGCAAAACTCTATCAAAAAATTTGTACTGAAAATGGATTTCCTCTTTTGGAATATACTGAGAAACAAATGGAAAATTTGAAAAATATATGTCCAGAAGTGGAAGTTACAATCGGAATGTCATATAGTGAACCGAGTATAGAAACTGCTCTAGATACATTATTATCAAAAGAGATTGAAGAACTCAATGTCATACCAATGTATCCGCAATACTCTGGGACAACGGTAGGATCAGTGTTTGATTCCGTTATGAATTATTTTATAAAAAGTGATAGGATAGTGGATATTAAATTTATTCGATCATTTTACAATAATCCACAGTATATAGATTACTTTTCAAAAAAAATAAATGAAGCTTTGAATGAAAGTCCAATAGATGCTATCGTTTTTTCATACCACGGAATTCCTATGTCTTATGTAAAAGATGGGGATAACTACCCGAAGGAATGTACTAAAACAACAAAATTAATAATGGATAAATTAGGAGATATTCGTTATTATCAAACCTATCAATCGAAATTTGGGCCATCTGAATGGTTAAAACCAGCAACTGATGATACCTTGAAAAAATTACCATCAAAAGGTATTAAAAATATATTAATTGTTGCACCAGGTTTTGTTGTAGACTGTCTAGAAACAATAGAAGAATTGGAACACGAAAACAGAAACTATTTTTTAGAAAATGGCGGGGAAGTCTACAAATATGTTCATCCATTTAATGGAGATATTGAATTTGCAAAATTAGTAAAGGACATTATTTCTTTGTAGTAATTTGTTTTAGTTTTTTATTTTAGTTTGAATTTGTTAAACAATTTATTCAGGGTTTGCACGAATATATTTACTGGTATAGCATATAGTAGAATTAAGCAAAAATTAAACGGCTTATCTCCAGTTCAGTTTAGGAAATAAGCCGCTTAAAAAAGCTTGATTTTTTTGCACTGCAGTTCGAGTCCTGTATGGTCCATAAAAATACGTTGTATGAAAAGTCAATTTTTTTTAGATATTTTTGACTTCCCAATTTGATATACTGCGGAAAGTATCTGAGAATTTATTTAACACATTTTTTATTTACTAAAGAAAGTAAAGATCAGAGCTGTGCAAATAGAAATGATTAAAAACATCCCAATATCATCATCTAATGTTTCAAAAACTTCAACAGGTTTCATAAAATGTTTAATTATTTTTTTCATTGTATTCACCTCAAAAAGAGAATAGAATGAAATATTCTACTTATCCATTGATATATCTAACGATTGACTTACAAAATTGAAATAAAAGTCTAAAAGTCAGTTGGTGTGATTATTATTATAATACAAAAAAGACCTCCATTCTTTTAAGAATAAGGTCTTTTTTTTCGTAGTCGCCTTCTAGGCAAACTAATTCAGTTAGCCGTATTCTAAACTCAATAAAATGTCAAATACTCATAGGTGTATTTTTACCACAAAATTTACCACAGATTTGCGGTATTATTTACATATCTTAGATTATTAAAAATGACAAAACAGCTATTTAATGCGTATTGTATGATTTTTTTGTTCCTTAAATTGTTATGGAATTTCAGATGGGGAGTGGCAAATATACGAAGAAAATTAACTATTTATAGCGGTTTTATTTTATTAGAGAGTCTCGTTAGTTTTAGTATTGTATGTGTGGTAGCAGGGATATTCTCCCTGACTATTACACAATTAATTCAGCAAAATTATCAACGGGAGCAAGAATTAACGCGCACTCGTCTAGGATACGAAGCAATTTTATTTTTAGAGCAGACGAGTGATTTACGTTTCAAAGAGCGGATATATCAAGGAGAAACTTACCGATTTTCTTTGATGGAGAACGATGGAAGAAGGATACTAAAAGTCACAGATTCAAGAGGAGCGATTTTGATTGGTCAATAAAAAATATGCGGGTTTTACGATGTTAGAGTGTTTAGTAGCACTAGTCGTTTTAAGTTGTATGTGTCAATTGTTTCAGTTGATGATTCAACAAAGTTTTATCGGAAATCAATATTTGAAAAACAATGATTCGAAATCCTGGCATATTTTTTTAATTCAATTAGAAAAAGAATGTCAAAAGCTCGTTTTCCAAACAGGCTCTGCTCAAGAGATTTCTTTCCTCGACTCAGAAACAAACAAGACTATTTCAATTCAAATCAAAGAAGATAAAATTATTAAGCGAGTCAATGGTAAAGGCTATCAACCGCTGTTAATTGGTATCAAAAATGGCCAGTTTAAAAATGAAAAACAATCGTTTACTTTGGAAGTTACTTTTACTTCTGGAAAAACATTTGATAGTTCTTTTCCAATAAAGGGAGAATTTTAATGAGGCAAAAATATTCAGGAAACTTATTGTTCACGGCCGTGGCATTTGTTTATTTGATGAGTTTTCTCGCCCTTCAGTTACTAGAAGAACGTCAGTTAACACAAAAATTTACGCAAGCTACCCAGGAATACTATGCAGGGAAAAGTATCCTTCATTTATTTCTTGCAGATGTTAAACAAAATAGACGAAAGTTAAAAACAGAAGAAAGGCTCGTATACGCGCAAGTGACCCTCGATTATACATACAAAAATGAACAATTAAGAATAACTGTTTTATTAAACAAATCTGGTCGAAAATACCAATATCAAGAGAGAGTTTCTCATCAAAAAAAAGCGGAAACAATACTGGAATAGCGTTGTTTTTCTACAAATTATTAGATTTTAGAAGAAAGACAGTAAAGGCATTGATTATTCTTTCTTTTTTCGTTAAAATAAAACAGGTATGGAAGTTGTTACATTTTGAATAGAATAGAGGTGCTAATTTGTTCCCAGAAAAAATTGAAGAGGCTTTCGAGCCAATGGAACAAGCAATCCAGTTATTGCAACAGTCATTGGATACTTCTTTTTTAGATGCGTATATTGAAAATGGTGAAAATATTTTAGATGATTTTCAAGTACGAGTACTTGACGGAGTACCTAATCCAGAGACAGTGAAACAATTAGAAACGCTGTATCATACGATTAAAAAAATTGATTTAGCTCCTGAAGATGTGCGACGCTTGTCCCAATTACTTTTGTTAAAAGGAACGAGAAAAGAGCAGCTTCAAGCAAATCATCAATTGACGCCAGACGGTATTGGCTTTTTGTTTGTTTATTTAGTAGAACAATTAACAAATAAATCAGAGCCATTAAAAATTTTAGATCCTGCTTCAGGAATGGGAAATTTACTGTTAACGGTTCTGCTGAACCTTGAAACAGCTGGTTACAAAGTTTCTGGTTATGGTGTGGATATCGATGAAACACTTTTGGCAGTATCTTCTGTGAACAATGCTTGGTCACAAGCCAATATTCAGTTGTTCCATCAAGACGGATTGCAAGATTTGTTATTGGATCCAGTTGATTTAGCATTAAGTGACTTGCCGATTGGCTATTATCCAAATGATGAGCGAGCAAAGGGATTTTCTGCTGCTGCTGAGGAAGGCCATAGTTATGCGCATCATTTATTAATGGAACAAGCCATGAAATACGTGAAGCCAGCAGGGTTTGGCTTATTCTTAATCCCGACCAATATTTTAGAGACTGAGCAAAGTGAATTCTTTAAAAATTGGTTGACAAAAAATGTCTATTTACAAGGAATGATACAGTTACCTGATGAATTGTTTAAGTCAGAACAATCACGTAAAAGTATCTTGCTTGTTCAAAACAAGGGTGCAGATGCTGAGCAAGTGAAGGAAGTTTTGTTAGCAAAACTTGCCTCTTTGAAAGATATCAATAAAGTAACGGAGTTCTTTAAACAATTTGAAGCTTGGAAAGCTTCAAATTTAAAATAAAATAGTAACGAAGAGGAGAAAATTATGTCTAAAACAATTGCAATTAATGCAGGTAGTTCAAGTTTAAAATGGCAATTATACCAAATGCCAAATGAAGAAGTGATCGCTAAAGGAATCGTTGAACGTATTGGCTTAAAAGATTCTATCTTCACAATTAAATATGGTGAAGGACAAAAATATGAAGTAATTGTTGATATTGATAACCATGAAGTGGCAGTAAAAATGTTACTAGACCAATTAATCGACTTAAACATTTTAGGTTCTTATGATGAAATTACTGGTGTTGGTCACCGTGTAGTTGCTGGTGGAGAAGAATTTAAAGATTCTGTTGTTATTACAGACGAAGTATTAGAAAAAATTGAAGCTTTATCTGAATTAGCACCTTTACACAACCCAGCGAATGCAATGGGAATTAAAGCATTTAAACATATCTTACCAGAAATCATTAGCGTGGCAGTCTTTGATACGTCGTTCCACACAACAATGCCAGAACACAACTATTTATATAGTGTACCGCGTGAATACTATGAAAAATTTGCTGCACGTAAATATGGGGCACATGGAACAAGTCATCGTTATGTCTCTCAACGTGCTGCAGAAATGTTAGGTCGTCCAATTGAAGACTTGAAAATTATCACTTGTCACTTAGGAAATGGTGCTTCAATCACTGCAGTTGATGGTGGTAAATCAGTCGATACATCGATGGGCTTCACTCCCCTTGCTGGCGTTACAATGGGGACTCGTTCAGGGGATGTTGATGCGTCACTATTGCCTTATTTAATGACAAAACTTGGCTTGACTGATGTACAAGACATGGTTGATATTTTAAACAAAAAATCTGGTTTATTAGGTTTAACAAATGGTTTATCAAGCGACATGCGCGATATTCAATCAAACTTAGATAAACCTGAAGTTCAAACAGCATACAACATTTTTATCGATCGTATTCGTAAATACATTGGTAGCTATGTCACTGTTATGAATGGCGTTGATGCGATTGTCTTTACTGCTGGAATCGGTGAAAATGCAGTGGGCGTTCGTAAAGATATTATTGATGGCATGACTTGGTTTGGTTGTGAAATCGATGATGACAAAAATAATGAACACGGTGAAGAAGCAGTTATCTCAACTGATGATTCAAAAATCAAGCTTCTATTAGTACCAACTGACGAAGAGTTAATGATTGCCCGTGACGTAGAACGTCTAAAATAATTAAACGAACACACCTTGTGAGACGCTCTCACAAGGTGTGCTTAATAGGTCAATAAAGAGAAACTGAGCCAACTATCAAAAGTGATAGTTGGCTCAGTTTCTTTTTATTCTTTATTTTTCTTCATTTTTTGGTAATTTGTTGTCTAAATCCGTCCGTACAACGAGAACATCGCAGCTAGCGTTACGGATAACTGACTCAGAGACAGAGCCAATAAATAAACGCTCAACGGCATTTAATCCAGTTGCTCCTAACATAATTAAATCAATGTTGTATTCTTTTGGTAATTCTTTGGCAATAATGTTCTTAGGAGAACCATAGGCTAGAACGCTAGAGACTTTTGTTTGTCCCATATCCACCGCTTGTTGTTGGTAGGTGTCTAAGGTTTCTTTTGCCATTGACATTGCTTCTTCTGCTAGCGCACCATCAAAAGAGGACACTGATTGGAAAGAGCGCGTATCAACAACATGTGCTAATAGTAATTCAGCATCGTTTCGTTTAGCGACGTTGACCGCTTTTTTAAAGGCTAAGTCTGCTTCGTCAGAACCATCGATTGCTATCATAATTTTTTGATATTGTTGTAACATAATAACCGCTCCTTTCAGCGTAAAAAAAATCATTAATTGTTTCTATAATAATTGTAAAACAAACAAAGAAAAAAAGAAACTGAAACCGCTTCTTTTTTTTCTGAATATTGGCATTTTTTTGTAAAAAAAGAACCTGGGACAAAAATCACTTTGGATTTTTGTCCCAGGCTTAAAAATTGGTAAACGGCGGAAACAGAAGCAACTCCTTCGGAAATAAGCCGAAATTCTCCAAAAATTAAAGAACAATTTTCGGAAATTCCTTCTTATTTCTCGGAGTTAAACACTTCTGTCCCGACCTCTTTAAATTCATCGTCTTTTATGACATTTTTTTTGCAAAATTTAAACTAAACAACGTTGAAAGTAATAAAACAAAAAAGATAAAACCAATTGATAATAACGGGCGATTAAAAATAGCCGCTAGAACACCTAGAATGGCGATAATCAAGTAATAACGCCCAAAACGTTCGATAAACTGTTGACTTTCTGTTGCAGTTTCTTTTTTTAAGAGTGGTAAAAAAGCTGCACTTTTCTTCATCAAATAATAACTGGCTACGCCTGTGACAACGGCGAGTAATAGTACGAGTATACGAATCATCTTGTCCTCCAAAAAAAAACAACTTGCCAGAGCAAATTGTTTAGAAATCTTCATAAAAATGGTAAAATCCGTCGATGCCGGTAATCGTCCTAGAGTATTGAACCCGCAAGATAAGCAGGTGGGTTCCTCGATCGCAGTATTGAACTACCAAAAGAAAAGGCATGTTACCAACTTTGATACAAGCAGGATCCCTAGATATCAATAAAAATGTTCGGTCAACACAGTGAAAGGACAACGCGTACATCACAGATTTACCATCTTTATAATAGCATACTCTCTCAAAATCGGCAACGAGATTGTTTCTTTTTTTGAAAGCGTATTATTTTGTTATTTTTTCTGTTTCCATTCTTGGATACGCTTGAGTTGCTGATGTAAGGCTTGTTCATATTTACCAATATCAATCGGTTCGTAATAACGTGCCTCTTTTAATTTGTCAGGTAAGTATTGCTGATTGACCCAACCGTTTTCAAAATTATGTGGGTATTGATAACCAATACCACGGTTTAATTCTTTGGCTCCAGCATAGTGGGCATCACGCAAATGATCAGGAACGTCTCCCGCAGAGCCTTGTCGAATATCTGCCAAAGCAGCATCAATCGCTGTGACTGCAGAATTTGATTTTGGCGATAAACATAAATCAATGACGACACTGGCTAGAGGAATCCTAGCTTCTGGAAACCCTAGCTTTTCGGCGGCTTGAACAGCGGTGACTGTCCGAGCGGCGGCCGCAGGATTCCCAAGACCGATATCCTCGTAAGCAATGACCATTAAACGACGACAAATAATCGGTAAATCACCTGCTTCAACTAAGCGACCCAAATAATGAAGTGCAGCATCTACATCGCTTCCTCGAATTGACTTTTGGAAAGCGGAAATCACGTCATAATGGGCATCGCCATCTTTATCATGGGTTAAGGCTTTTCGTTGCACGCACTCTTCAATAATCGGTAAGGTGATCTTAATTTCGCCTTGTTCATTTTTTGGTGTTGATTTAACAGCTAATTCTAGTCCATTTAGCGCACTACGTAAGTCACCGTTCGTTGCGCGTGTCAAATGTTGTAATGCTTTTTCTTCTAAGTGGACGGGATAATCGCCTAAGCCACGTGTGCTATCGGTTAAGGCTTCTTGAATCGCTTGCTGAATGTCTGTTTCTGTTAAGGGCTTTACTTCAAAAATTTGCGTGCGACTACGAATCGCAGGGTTAATTGTAATATATGGATTTTCGGTAGTGGCTCCAATCATAATAATTCGTCCGTTTTCTAAATGAGGGAGCAAAAAATCTTGTTTTGTTTTATCTAATCGGTGAATTTCATCAAGCAGTAAAATCACTGTGCCACTCATTTTGGCTTCTTCAGCAACGATTTGTAAATCTTTTTTAGTGTCTGTGGCCGCGTTCAACATGCGAAAGGCATAATTTGTTGAACCAGCGATTGCGCTGGCAATACTGGTTTTTCCAGTGCCAGGCGGCCCATAAAGAATCATCGATGAAAGCATTTTGGCTTCGACCATCCGACGAATAATTTTACCAGGGCCGACTAAATGTTGTTGACCAACTACTTCGTCTAAGTGACGAGGTCGCATTCGATAGGCTAAAGGTTGTTGCATAAAAGGACCTCCTTTTTCATAATCATCTTATTATAACATAAAGAACGTACATTCGCTTTTTGGTGGTTTTTTGGGTTTTAGATGGATATAGCGGAAGGTTTCGTGTATGATAGGGAGTGGTGAAAGAAATGAAAGAAACGATAGATATCTTTAACACAAAAACAACTGAAGAAGTGGCACAATACTTGTTAGGGATGTATTTAGAGCACGAAACAGCAACAGGCGTTTTAGGTGGGTACATTGTGGATGCAGAAGCTTATTTAGGTCCTGATGATGAGGCGGCCCATAGCTTTGGCTTGAGAAAAACGCCACGCTTACAAGCCATGTATGACAAACCAGGCACGATTTATTTATATACTATGCACACGCATTTAATTTTAAATATGGTGACACAAGAGCAAGGCAAACCACAAGGGGTGATGATCCGCGCGATTGAACCTGTTGAAGGTGTCGATAAAATGATTGAAAATCGCCAAGGACGTCAAGGCGTGGAATTGACCAATGGACCAGGTAAATTAGTTGCAGCCTTAGGAATTGATAAGCAATTATATGGGCAGTCGATTTTTTCTAGTTCGTTACGGCTCGTGCCAGAAAAACGAAAATTTCCGAAAAAAATTGAGGCACTACCACGAATTGGAATTCCCAATAAAGGTCGTTGGACAGAGTTGCCTTTAAGATACGTCGTGGCTGGCAATCCATATATTTCTAAACAAAAAAGAACAGCAGTAGACCAAATAGATTTTGGCTGGAAGGATGAAGAAAATGAAAAAAGCAACAATGCTCACATACTTAGAGGAACAACTTGAAAAACACTTAGGAGATTACGAAGTAGGCCTTGATTGGGATCGCAAAAACCATACCATCGAAGTCATTGTTCGTTTATATGCAGAAAACAATGAGCAAGTGGCGATTGATGATGTTGATGGTACGCTTTCAGAAGAAGAATTCATTGAATTTGAAGATGGTTTGTTATTTTACAATCCGCAAAAGTCTGTCGTTGATGACGAAGAGTATTTAGTCACAATTCCTTATGAAGGAAAAAAAGGGCTACGCAAAGCAGTTTTAGACGGATTCATTCACTATTTAAAAGTGGTTTTAGATGAAGGGCAAAGTGATTTGTTAGACTTTTTATCAGATGAAACAGCGGAAG
The DNA here is from genome assembly GCF_051712785.1 of Enterococcus sp. DIV0546. Taxonomy (NCBI): domain Bacteria; kingdom Bacillati; phylum Bacillota; class Bacilli; order Lactobacillales; family Enterococcaceae; genus Enterococcus; species Enterococcus sp. DIV0546. Next base: position 1,691,902 of record NZ_JBIOPO010000001.1, on the reverse strand, counting down.
TTTTTGAATTGCATTGGGAGCCAGCAGATTTTGAAGCGATGATTAAAAAAGTGGCAGAAACAGAAAAAGAACAATGGATTGCGTATCCAAGTTATTAATTTAGAGGTGAGAACATGAAGTGGACAGAAGTAAAAGTAGAAACGGCTAGCGAAGCAGTTGAAGCAATTTCAAACATTATGATGGAAGCTGGCGCAAGTGGTGTGGCCATTGAAGATGCGTTGGACATTGAAAATTTTGAAAGTGATCTGTATGGGGAAATTTTAGATAAAGAGCAATTCACCCACATTAAAGAAGGGGCGATTGTGATGGCTTATTTTCCTGAAACAACCTTCTTACCAGAAATTTTACCATTTATGAAAGAAAATATTTTACGCTTGCCTGAGTACGGCTTATCCATTGGTAAAAACGAAATGACAATTAGTGAAGTAGCAGAAAGCGACTGGGCAACTGCTTGGAAAAAATATTATCATCCTGTCCGTGTCACACGATTCTTAACGATTGTGCCAAGTTGGGAAGCCTATCACGCACAAGATGAAGCAGAAAAAATTATCACATTGGATCCGGGCATGGCTTTCGGTACAGGCACGCATCCAACGACTCGTTTAACCTTGCAAGCTTTAGAAACTGTTTTACGTGGTGGCGAAACAGTTCTAGATGTAGGAACGGGCTCTGGTGTTTTGAGTATTGCAAGTCGCTATTTAGGGGCTAAAGACGTCTACGCATATGATTTAGATGAAGTAGCAGTTGCAGCGGCAAAAGAAAATATGGATTTAAATCCCATTGCGGCCGATGTTCATGTGTCAGCCAATGATTTACTAAAAGGGATTGACCATTCTGCTGATGTAATCGTCGCAAATATTTTGGCAGATATTATTGTGTTAATGATTGAAGATGCTTGGCGTTTGCTAAAACAAGACGGTACCTTCATTATTTCTGGAATTATTGAAGATAAAAAAGCAATGGTTTTAGAAGCACTAACGAAAGTCGGGTTTGTGGTGGACCAACTCTTTAATCAAGGCGATTGGTATGCGATTATCTTGAAGAAACCAGAGGAAGAGTAAAATGCAACGGTATTTCATGAAAGAAGATTATCAAGAAAAAGATTTGTATAAAGTCGCAGATGAAAACTATCATCATATTGTGCGAGTTATGCGAATGACGCCGAATGATCGTTGTTATTTAGTATTTCAAAATAAAACTGCCATTTTAGCTGAGATTGTGGAAATTGATTCAACATCTGTTTACTTTAAAGAAATTAGTAAAGAAGAAATGGACAAAGAATTGCCAATTGAAGTGACGATTGCGTGTGGGTTACCAAAAGGGGACAAGCTAGAATGGATTGTTCAAAAAGGCACGGAGCTAGGTGGCAATCAGTTTATCGGCTTTCCTGCGAAAACTTCCGTTGTCAAATGGGACCACAAAAAAAGAGCAGCCAAAGAAAAAAGATTACAAAAAATTGCCACAGAAGCGGCGGAGCAATCGCATCGGCAGCAGACACCAAGTGTTTCTTTGGTGGAAAAAACACAAGAAATCATTGCGCAATTTGACTCATATGACACAGTCTTGGTTGCGTATGAAGAATCAGCAAAACAAGGAGAAAAAAGTCAATTAGCACAAGTATTATCCACTTGCCAGCCAGGCGCACGTTTGTGTGTGCTCTTTGGACCTGAAGGTGGCTTTGCACCGCAAGAAATTGAACAATTTCTGCAGGCTGGGGCGAAACTTTGTGGGTTGGGTCCGAGAATTTTACGAGCAGAAACAGCACCGTTGTATCTTTTAAGTGCAGTTAGCTACCAAATGGAACTTTTAAATTAAACGAAAGCCCGCCTGTAAAATTCTTGTAGGCATTCTCTTTGAATAAACAGAGAGTAAAAAAGCGACAGTGATTGAAATTTAAGGGAAATTTAGTATAATAGAGTTGTTGAAAGTGCTACTGTTTCAAGTGGTACTTTTCTTTTTTATTAAAATAGATAAAAAGTGAACGAAGTGTTCTTTATCCAAAGGTCACCTTCATAGAGGAGTGAATACCATGCCAAAAGAAGAAATACTGACAGGCCCAGCGGTCATCAAAATTGTAAGTACCTATATGGGACCAGAACATGTTGAGTTGGTTCAAAAAGCATTAACTTATGCTGAAAAAGCACACGAAGGTCAAGTCCGACAATCAGGTGAACCTTACATCATCCATCCGATTCAAGTGGCAGGCATTCTGGCTGAATTACATATGGATCCCCATACTGTAGCAACAGGATTTTTACATGATGTTGTCGAAGATACGGACGTAACACTGGACGATTTAAAAGAAGAATTTGGCGAAGACATCGCAATGTTAGTCGATGGCGTAACGAAACTAGGAAAAATTAAATATAAATCTCATGAAGAACAATTAGCCGAAAACCATCGGAAAATGTTATTGGCAATGGCGCAAGATTTACGGGTCATTATGGTGAAACTAGCCGATCGTTTGCACAATATGCGCACATTAAAACATTTACGTGAAGATAAGCAACGACGGATTGCACAAGAAACTTTAGAAATTTATGCGCCTTTAGCACATCGCTTAGGGATTAGTCGAATTAAATGGGAATTAGAAGATACTGCCTTACGTTATATTAACCCCAACCAATACTATCGAATTGTTAATTTGATGCAAAGCAAACGCGATGAACGTGAAGCTTATGTGGCAGAAGCAGTCGAAGATATTCGTTTAGCTACGGAAGATTTAGAAATTTACGCAGAAATATATGGTCGACCAAAACATATTTATTCAATCTATCGTAAAATGAAGGACCAAAAGAAACAGTTTAATGAAATCTATGACTTATTAGCCATTCGTGTTATTGTCGATTCCATTAAAGATTGCTATGCCGTGTTAGGGGCGATTCATACACGTTGGACACCAATGCCAGGTCGCTTTAAAGATTATATTGCTATGCCAAAAGCGAATATGTATCAATCTATCCATACGACAGTTATTGGGCCAAAAGGGAATCCAGTAGAGGTCCAAATTCGGACCCATGAGATGCACCAAATCGCCGAATTTGGGGTAGCGGCTCACTGGGCCTATAAAGAAGGCAAAGCGGAAAAAATTGAAACAGATGAACTGACGAAGCAAGTCGATTGGTTCCATGAAATTATTGAATTACAAGATGAAAGCTATGATGCTTCTGAATTTATGCAAGGTGTGAAAGAAGACATTTTTAGCGACAAAGTCTATGTCTTTACGCCAAGTGGAGATGTAACCGAACTGCCAAAAGGCTCCGGACCACTAGATTTTGCTTACAGTATCCATACTGAAATTGGGAATAAAACAACCGGTGCGAAAGTCAACGGCAAAATGGTACAGTTAGACTATGTCCTAAAAAATGGGGATATTATTGAAGTCCTAACATCACCGAATTCTTTCGGACCTAGCCGCGACTGGCTGAAAATGGTTAAAACAAGTAAAGCCAAAAATAAAATCAAACGTTTCTTTAAAGAACAAGACCGTGAAGATAACATTATTAAAGGGCATGATGCTGTCATTAAATACATGACAGAAATCGGCTTTACACCAAAAGAATTTTTAACGAAGAATAAAATGGCGGAAGTGCTAGATAAATTTAAATTTCAAACGGAAGATGATTTATTTGCGGCAGTAGGTTATGGCGAAGTAAGTGCGCAAGTAGTGTGCAATCGTTTAACAGAAAAAGAACGCCGCGAACAAGAGTTGGAACGCCAACGTCAAGAAGCAGAAGAGTTGCTAAATCAGCCAGCTAAAAAAGAATCAGAAAAAATGAAAGTTCGTCATGAAGGCGGCATCGTGATTCAAGGGGTGGACAACCTATTGATTCGTTTAAGCCGCTGTTGTAATCCAGTGCCTGGTGATGAAATCGTTGGTTACATTACCAAAGGACGTGGTGTTTCAATTCATCGTGCGGACTGTCCTAACGTACAACATCAAGAAGAATTAGCACAACGTCTAATTGAAGTTGAGTGGGAAGATACCGAGCACAGTCGCAAAGAATACGCTGCCGATTTGGAGATTTACGGCTATGATCGTAGTGGCTTACTAAGTGATGTTTTACAAGTCATTAGTTCGATGACAAAAAATTTAGTCGGCGTTGAAGCTCGTCCATCCAAAGATAAGATGGCCCAGATTCATGTCACTGTGAAAATTCAAAACCTTTCTCATTTAAAAACCATCGTTGACAAAATTAAAAGTGTACCAGATGTTTATAGTGTTCGTCGAACCAATGGGTAAGTGTTAAAAGTGAGGCAAAAAAGATGAAAGTAGTTATTCAAAGAGTTAGTCAAGCACAAGTTGCGATAGAAGAGCAGATAGTGGGACAAATCAAACAAGGCTTCATGGTGCTAGTGGGCATCCATCAAGAAGACACGCCAGAAGATGTGGCTTATGTTGTTGGCAAAATCAGTAAATTACGTGTTTTTGAAGATGACGAAGGAAAAATGAATCGCAGCATTCAAGAGATTGAAGGATCAATTCTAAGTATCTCTCAATTTACCCTCTATGCAAAAACTAAAAAAGGCAATCGTCCCAGTTTTATTGAAGCGGCTCGTCCAGATGTGGCGATTCCTTTGTATGAATTATTTAATCAACAATTAGAAGCAGAAGGAATAGCGGTAGCCACAGGAGAATTTGGCGCGGATATGCAAGTGTCGTTGACCAATGATGGTCCAGTGACCATTGTGATTGATACACGAGAAAAATAATTGATTTTCCTGTCGGAACCCCTTGACTTTCTAAGAGAACTTTAGTAGTTTATAGATAATATTAAAAATCTACGAAGGAACGAGTAAGTTTCATCTGTCTGCGAAGAGAGAGTTGCCGTGGCTGAGAGCAACTTCAACAGTGAAAGTGAAAGACATTCTGGAGATGGACGGAAGAAAAGCCGTCCCGTTACGAGCGTTAATCGTTGAGGAAAGAGTAAAATCTTTCAAAACTAGGTGGTACCGTGTAAAAGAGACTTTTACGCCCTTGTATGTTCAACATACAAGGGCTTTTTTCATTTTTAGAAAAAAGAAAATGGCGCACACATTTTTGTGGAATGATAGAAGGAGAGAAAGACAATGAGTTATCAAAAACCAAAAGGAACAAACGATATTTTGCCAGGAACTTCTGAAAAATGGCAATTTGTGGAAGAAACAGCTCGTTTGATTTTTAAAGATTATCAATACCAAGAAATCAGAACCCCGATTTTTGAACATTATGAAGTGATATCTCGCAGTGTTGGCGATACTACAGATATTGTTTCAAAAGAAATGTATGATTTTTATGATAAAGGAGACCGTCACGTGACGCTCCGTCCTGAGGGGACAGCACCAATTGTTCGGGCCTTCGTTGAAAATAAATTATATGGTCCGGAATATACGAAACCATATAAAACCTATTACATGGGGCCGATGTTCCGCTATGAACGCCCACAAGCTGGTCGTTTGCGTCAATTCCATCAAATTGGTGTGGAAGCATTTGGTAGTGAAAACCCAGCATTGGATGTTGAAATCATGGCTATGGCTTTGGACTTCTTCAAACAATTAGGCATCCAACAAATCAAATTAGTTATTAATTCCTTGGGGGATAAAGAAACACGTGCTACGTACCGTCAAGCATTAATCGATTATTTAGAGCCCCATATGGCAGAATTAAGCGAGGATTCACAACGTCGCTTACACGAAAATCCATTGCGGGTGTTAGACAGCAAAGATAAAAAAGATAAGGTGATTGTCGCAGAAGCGCCCTCCATTTTAGATTATTTAAATAAACCATCTAAAGCACATTTTGAAGCAGTAACTGATATGTTAGATTTACTAGAAATTCCTTATGAAATTGATAGTAATATGGTTCGCGGCCTGGATTATTACACACACACAATTTTTGAAATTATGAGTGAAGCGCCTAAAATGGGGGCGCAATCAACTATTTGTGCAGGAGGCCGATACAATGGTTTAGTTGAAGAATTAGGCGGCCCAGACACACCAGGTTTTGGTTTTGGTATGGGCATTGAGCGAGTGTTGTTAACAATGGAAGCTGAAGAAGTTGTGATTCCAGCGTTATCTGAATTAGACGCATATGTGGTTGGGATTGGTTCAGAAACCAACGTCGCAGCTTTGCAACTTGTTCAAAGCATTCGTAACTTTGGTTTCTCAGCTGATCGTGATTACATGAATCGCAAACCAAAAGCGCAATTTAAAACGGCCGATAAATTACAAGCAAAATTAGTTTTAACAATCGGTGAAAATGAATTGAATGAAGGCATTGTCAACGTAAAATCAATGGCAACACGCGAAGAAAAAGCCTTCCCGTTAAGTGCTATTCATGATTCATTTGATGAAGTGTATGACGAAATGATGACAAAAATGATTGAAGAATAAAAAGGAGAGATTGAGAAATGGCAAAACGCACAACCTATTGCGGCAATGTATCTGCCGAATTTATTGAAAAAGAAGTTGTATTAAAAGGATGGGTTCAAAAACGTCGTGACTTAGGAGGCGTTATCTTTATTGATTTACGTGACCGTGAAGGAATCGTCCAAGTGGTCTTTAACCCAGAAAAGTCAAAAGAAGCATGGGAAATTGCTGATAAATGTCGTAGTGAATACGTCATCGAAGTTAAAGGTCAAGTCGTTTATCGTGATAAAGAAGCGATTAATCCCAAAATGAAAACTGGCGAGTTTGAAGTGATGGCGACTGACATTACGATTTTAAATACTGCGAAAACAACGCCATTTACCATTGAAGATGACAATAACGTTAATGACGAATTGCGCATGAAATATCGTTATTTAGATTTGCGTCGTCCATCAATGACAAACAACATTAAATTACGTCACCAAGTAACGAAAACAATCCGTCACTATTTAGATAATCATGACTTTTTAGACATTGAAACTCCTTATTTAGGCAAATCAACACCAGAAGGCGCTCGCGATTATTTGGTTCCTTCTCGTGTCCATGCCGGTCATTTTTATGCTTTACCACAATCACCACAACTCTTTAAACAATTATTAATGGGGGCAGGCTTCGATCGCTATTACCAAATCGTTCGCTGTTTCCGTGATGAAGATTTACGAGGCGACCGTCAGCCAGAATTTACACAAATCGATATCGAAACGACCTTTTTAACACCAGAAGAAATTCAAACATATACAGAAAATATGTTGGCTGAAGTGATGAAAGAGACAAAAGGAATTGAGATTTCTGTTCCGTTTCCACGAATGAGCTATGACGAAGCGATGGCACGCTATGGTAGCGATAAACCCGACACTCGTTTTGCTATGGAATTAATTGATGTTGCAGATGTAGTGAAAGACGTAGACTTCAAAGTTTTCCAAGCAGCGTTGGAAAATGGCGGACATGTGAAGGCTTTGAATGCAAAAGGCGCCGCAGATAAGTATTCTCGTAAAGATATGGATAACTTAGGTAAGTATGTGAGTCAATTTGGCGCAAAAGGCTTAGCTTGGTTAAAAGTTGAAGAAGATGGCTTAAAAGGACCGATTGCTAAATTCTTAACAGAAGTTAGTGATGAATTAATTGCTGCTACCAATGCAGAAGTCGGTGATATTTTAATGTTTGGTGCCGATAAACCTGAAATCGTAGCCGCTGCTTTAGGTGCGGTACGTACACGTTTAGGTAAAGAATTAGGTTTAATTGATGAATCGAAATTCAATTTCCTATGGATTGTGGATTGGCCGTTGTTTGAATATGATGAAGAAGCTGGTCGCTATGTTTCTGCTCATCATCCATTTACACAACCAAAAGCAGAGGATGTGGCCCGCTTAGCAACAGACCCAGCCTCTGTGTATGCTGAAGCTTACGATGTTGTCTTAAACGGCTACGAATTAGGCGGTGGCTCATTACGGATCCATACACGAGAATTACAAGAAAAAATGTTTGAAACGTTAGGTTTTACAAAAGAAGAAGCACAAGACCAATTTGGTTTCTTGCTAGACGCATTAGATTACGGCTTCCCGCCACATGGAGGGATTGCTTTAGGGCTAGACCGCTTAGCAATGCTATTGGCTGGGGAAGAAAATATTCGTGAAGTGATTGCCTTCCCTAAAAACGGGAAAGCAATTGACCCAATGAACAACGCACCAAGTTTAGTTTCTCCATTACAATTGTTTGAATTAAACATTGATGTAACAGCCATTGACGAATAAGTGTTAAATCCAAAGAAAGAGTGACTTCATTGACGGATGAGGTCACTCTTTTTTTGGAAAGGAAAAAGATAACGAAAGACTTAAAAAGTGGCTGAGCTAAAAATCTGCCAATTGGCTGTTTTTTCTTTTTAGAAAACTTTGTATGATAACTGAGTGCATAAAGGAGCGAAACAAATGACAAAAATAATTTTAACAATTGGCGGTTCCGATCCTTTTTCAGGTGGCGGGATTCAAACAGATTTAAAAACGTTTGAAAATCATCAAGTCTTTGGCTTATCAACTTTAACTTGCCTTGCTACAGCCCCTAAGAATCATTTTCAGATTCATGACCTGGAGACTTCTTTGGTGAAAGAGCAACTCGCTTCCATACCTGCCGGGAGTTTAGACGGCATCAAGATTGGCTTGATTCACAGTGAAGAAAGTATGTTACAAATTGCAACCTTTTTGAAAAAACATGCAGGTCTGCCGGTGGTGTTGGATCCTGTCTTGGCTTTTAAAGAAACGACTTCAGTTTATGAAAAAAGATACATGCAGTTATTGATTGAAAAACTTTTTCCATTCGCAACGATTATAACGCCTAATTTAAAAGAAGCAGAATTACTCATTGGCAGAAAATTAACAACCGTCGAAGAAGTCCAACAAGCGGCGGAAGAGTTAAACTCTTTAGGAGCGGCAACGGTGGTGATTAAAGGTGGTAATCGTTGGCTTGGCCAAGAAGCACGTGACTTTTTTTATGATGGACAACAACATATTCAATTGGTCAAAGAAAAAGTAATGGCCCACACCATTGATGGCGCTGGTTGTTCCTTTGCCTCTGCAATTGGGGCGAATTTAGTTAAAGGATATCCGTTAATTGAAGCAGTTGATTTAGCAAAAACATACGTTCATGAAGCCATTGTTTCTGGAGTCCAGCTAAATGCAGCTTTTGGAAGTGTGTGGCATGAAGGATTACTAGCAGGAGGTGTGGCGGATAATGACAAGAAAAATTAGTCTATATGCAGTAATTACCGCTTTAACAGTGGCTGTGTCAATGGTCTTTATTATCCCCGTCCCAGCAACAAATGGCTTTGTTACATTGGCGGATGCAGGGATTTACATTGCTAGTTTACTTTTTGGTCCGATCGGTGGCTTGACAGTCGGAGCTTTAAGCGGTGGCTTAATTGATTTATTGTCAGGCTATCCACAATGGTTCGTTTTTTCGTTATTGATTCATGGCGGACAAGGTTGGTTAGCAGGGCACTTCTTTAATAAAAATAAAAAGATGCAAACGCTAGGATTACTTTTAGCCAGTCTCCTCATGATTAGCGGGTATGCTTTAGCGACTAGCTGGCTTTACGGCGTGGGTGCGGGGATTGCCTCTTTACCAGGGAATATCATTCAATCCTTATTTGGGGTGATTGTAGCATTGCCTCTTAGTCAAACATTAAAACGTGTGTTACCAAAAAATGGTCGTTTAGAAGAAAGAAGGATGAACAAATGACTATCGATGAAAAAATGTTAAAAGAACAGTTAGTGACAATTACAGAAGAAGTCATTACAGCAGGAAATTTACAAAAAGGGGACCTATTTGTTTTAGGTTGTACCACCAGCGAGGTAGTAGGTGGCGTCATTGGTAAAAATTCCAGTGCCGAAGTAGGACAATGGATTGTCTCAACCTTAATTGAACAATTAGATAAAAAAGGCATCTCTTTGGCTGTCCAGGGATGCGAACATATTAATCGTGCTTTAGCGATGGAACGTCGTGTGGCTGAAGAAAAAGGCTTTGAAATTGTCTCGGTAGTACCGCAATTACATGCTGGCGGTTCTTGTTCAGTGGCTGCCTTTGAAAAATTTGATGAACCTGTGGAAGTTGAACATATTGTTGCTCAAGCAGGGATTGACATTGGCGATACATCTATCGGTATGCATGTAAAACATGTGCAAGTTCCTCTTCGCTTGAGCATTCGAACGTTAGGTGCGGCCCATGTTACAGCATTATATTCTCGTCCTAAATATATTGGTGGACCAAGAGCCCATTATGAAACCACCCAAGAACGAAATCGTTAAGATTTCGTTCTTTTTTCATTTCTATAAACATTTGATGAATCTTCCGTAATTATTATAGGAATCTCTTTTTTTCTCTCGGTAAACCACGTATAATATGAAAAGAAATGTAATTTATTGAAAACCTGAAACGAGGCTATTATTTATGAAAAAAATTTATGACGGACTGCCAGTTCATGACTATACAACAAAATTTTCTGTGTCGATTGTCTATGCTATTCTTGCATCAATTGCCATGAACTTTTTCTATCAACCAGGAAATATTTATTCCAGTGGCTTAACAGGCTTGGCACAAATTTTAACAACCCTCTCAACAAAAATTGTCGGTTTTAATGTGCCTGTCTCTATTACATTGTATCTGTTAAATGTGCCGTTATTCTTTATTGCGTGGAAGAAAATAGGTAAGAAGTTTACAATTTTTACTTTCATTACCGTGACTTTAACTTCATTATTTATGCATATTGTTCCGCAAACGGTGATGACCCAAGATCCAATTATCTGTGCTATTTTTGGTGGGGCGATTTCTGGATCAGGAATTGGTTTTGTCTTAAAAAACGGGGTTTCTTCTGGGGGCTTAGATATTCTAAGCATTACCATTCGGAAAAAAACGGGGCGTTCAGTTGGCTCGATTTCAATTTATTTTAACGCACTAATTGTCTTCGTTGCAGGTTATTTATTTGGCTGGCAGTACATGTTCTACAGTGCGTTATCAATTTTTGTAAGTGGGAAGGTCACAGATGCTGTTTATACTAAGCAAAAGAAAATGCAAGTTATGATTGTCACTAAAAACCCAGATCGAGTCGTGGATGAGATTCAAAAGAAAATGCGCCGTGGTATTACAATTATTCATGAAGCGGAAGGGGCATATCGCCACGACCGCCAAACTGTTTTGCTAACTATTGTGACACGCTTTGAGTTGCCAAGTTTAGAAGCAGCCATGAAAGAAAGTGATCCGAATGCCTTTGTCAGCATCTCAGATAATGTTAAAATTTTAGGACGTTTTTACGAAGAAGATTACAAATAAAAGGGTATGAAGCAACGAGAGAATGGCTGTGTCTATTCCTTCGTTGCTTTTTTTGAAAAATAAGTAAAAAATGCTTTGTGAGAGGACCTGAAATTCCCATTTAAACAAGAAGTTAATTGAAAGACGTTCGTGAATTCCTTTGCTTTTGGTTTAATTAGATCTAATTATTCGGAAATAAGTCGCTATTGTTTCCCACAAACGAATGCTTTGTTTGGATTTGAAAGAAAACGATGAAAAAAGAATCATTTTTATTGAAAAGACCTAAAAAAACTGGTACACTAAGTGTGTAATTGATAAGTACTTTTAATACTGTTATGAATAAATAGTAGGAAAAACGAACATCAATTCTATTTTTTTAAAGTTCATAGGTCGTTTTCAGTCTTACTTGGACATATTTCGACCCACAAAAGGAGCGCATCATGTTAAAAGAATTTAAAATGATTGAAGCAGTTGCTCCAGATATGCTCGATGTATTACAAGAAAGATTCCAAATTCTTCGCAATATTTATTGGATGCAACCTATTGGACGTAGAAGTTTATCAGAAACGATGGGAATTACAGAGCGAGTCTTGCGTACAGAAACAGATGTTTTGAAGCAGCTCAACCTGATTGAACCTTCAAAAAGCGGAATGACATTAACAGAACGCGGTTTGGAAGTCTATCAAGGCTTAGAATTAGTCATGAATCAATTGCTTGGCATGCACCAAATCGAAAAAGAAATGACACAGTACTTTGGCATTCAACGTTGTATCGTTGTTGCAGGAGATAGTGATATCCAAAAGAAAGTTCTTTCGGACTTTGGAGATGTCTTAACCAATACGCTGAATTTACTCTTACCAAATGGTGAGAATACAATTGCGGTTATGGGTGGGACAACAATGGCCATGGTGGCCGAAAATATGGGATCACTAGAAACTGAAAAACGTCATAATTTGTTTGTTCCAGCCAGAGGAGGGATTGGTGAAGCAGTTTCTGTCCAAGCCAATTCAATTAGTGCTGTAATGGCCAACAAAACGGGTGGTAACTACCGGGCGTTATATGTCCCAGAACAATTGAGTCGTGAAACGTATAATAGTTTATTACAAGAACCCTCGATTCAAGAAGTTCTTACGTTAATTAGTCATGCCAACTGTGTGGTGCACAGTATTGGTCGAGCGTTGCACATGGCGGCACGCCGAAAAATGTCTGATGACGAAATGGTTATGCTCAAACAAAAAAATGCCGTGGCAGAATCGTTTGGTTATTTCTTTGATGAAGAAGGAAAAGTGGTCTATAAAATTCCACGAATTGGCCTTCAATTAAAAAACTTACAAGAAATTCCCTATGTCGTCGCAATTGCGGGCGGCAAAACGAAAGCCAAAGCCATTCGCGCATATATGAAAAATGCACCAAAACAAACGTGGCTCATCACAGATGAAGCTGCCGCAAACGAGATTTTAAAAGGGGTAACCCTTTAAAATAAAAAATTTTTGATTTTCATAAGGAGGAAATCTTTAATGACAGTTAAAGTAGGTATTAATGGATTTGGACGTATCGGACGCTTAGCTTTCCGTCGTATCCAAGATGTAGAAGGAATCGAAGTAGTTGCAATCAACGACTTAACAGATGCTAAAATGTTAGCACACTTGTTAAAATATGACACAACTCAAGGCCGTTTCAACGGTACAGTTGAAGTTCACGAAGGTTCATTCAACGTTAACGGCAAAGAAATCAAAGTTTTAGCTAACCGTAACCCTGAAGAATTACCATGGGGCGAATTAGGCGTAGACATCGTTTTAGAATGTACTGGTTTCTTTACTTCTAAAGAAGCTGCTGAAAAACATTTAACTGCTGGTGCAAAACGTGTAGTTATTTCAGCTCCTGGTGGTAACGATGTACCAACAATCGTTTACAACACAAACCATGAAACATTAACTGGAGAAGAAACTGTAATTTCAGGCGCTTCTTGTACTACAAACTGCTTAGCTCCAATGGCTAAAGCTTTACATGACAACTTTGGTGTTGTTGAAGGTTTAATGACAACTATCCACGCTTACACAGGTGACCAAATGACATTAGACGGACCACATCCTAAAGGCGACTTCCGTCGTGCGCGCGCTGCTGCTGCAAACATCGTACCTAACTCAACTGGTGCTGCTAAAGCAATCGGCTTAGTAATCCCAGAATTGAACGGTAAATTAGATGGCGCTGCTCAACGTGTTCCTGTAGCAACTGGTTCATTAACTGAATTAGTTACTGTATTAGACAAAGAAGTTACTGTTGATGAAGTGAATGCAGTAATGGAAAAAGCTGCTAACGAATCTTATGGTTATAACACAGACGAAATCGTTTCTTCTGATATCGTAGGTATGACTTACGGTTCATTATTCGATGCAACTCAAACAAAAGTTATGACAGTTGGCGACAAACAATTAGTTAAAACTGTTGCTTGGTATGACAACGAAATGTCATACACTGCTCAATTAGTTCGTACTTTAGAGTACTTCGCTAACTTATAAGATTCATTCTTATCATTAGTGAAATTTGAACAATTGTGAAATAATAAGCGGGGAAGCAACGCGCTTCTCCGCTTTCTTTTTTTAAAAAAGAAAAATCCTAAAATTGACAATACAGGAGGTCTACTCATGGCTAAAAAGACAATTAAAGATGTAGATTTAAAAGACAAAAAAGTCCTTGTCCGTGTTGACTTTAACGTTCCGTTAAAAGATGGCGTGATCACAAACGATAATCGTATCGTAGCGGCTTTACCAACAATCAAATACGTGATTGAAAATGGCGGAAAAGCAATTCTTTTCTCTCATTTAGGTCGTGTAAAAACAGAAGAAGACAAAGCTGGCAAATCATTAAAACCAGTGGCTGAACGTTTAAGCGAATTACTAGGTCAACCAGTTACTTTTGTTCCAGAAACACGTGGTAAAGAATTAGAAGACGCTGTTAACAATATGAAAGATGGCGACGTTTTAGTATTTGAAAACACTCGTTTTGAAGATGTTGACGGCAAAAAAGAAAGCGGCAATGACGCTGAATTGGGTAAATACTGGGCTTCTTTAGGCGATGTATTTGTCAATGATGCTTTTGGTACTGCACACCGTGCACATGCCTCAAACGTTGGAATTGCTTCAACTGGTATCCCAACAGTTGCTGGTTTCTTAATGGAAAAAGAAATTAAATTCATCGGCGAAGCTGTTGAAAATCCAAAACGTCCATTCGTAGCAATCTTGGGTGGCGCAAAAGTTTCTGACAAAATCGCTGTCATTGAAAACCTAATTGAAAAAGCCGATAAAATTTTAATCGGTGGCGGTATGGCTTACACATTCATGAAAGCACAAGGCTATAGTGTTGGTTTATCTTTACTTGAAGAAGATAAAGTGGACTTAGCGAAAAGCTTAATGGAAAAAGCTGGCGACAAATTAGTTTTACCGGTTGATACAGTTGTCTCTAAAGAGTTCAGCAATGACGCTCCTTTCCACACGGTTCCTTCAACTGAAATCCCAGATGATGAAGAAGGCTTGGATATCGGTGAAAAAACAATTGAATTATTCGCTAACGAATTACAAGGTGCGAAAACAGTTGTTTGGAATGGTCCAATGGGCGTATTTGAAATGAGTAACTTTGCCAAAGGAACAATTGGTGTTTGTGAAGCGATTGCTAATTTAGAAGACGCAACAACAATCATCGGTGGCGGGGACTCTGCTGCTGCAGCAATTCAATTAGGCTACGAAAACAAATTCTCTCACATCTCAACAGGTGGCGGAGCAAGTTTAGAATTATTAGAAGGCAAAACTTTACCAGGTTTAGCTTCTATTAACGATAAATAATCAGTTTAAAAGACAATATTTTTAAAAAAAGAAAAGGATGTGCTTTTCATGCGCAAACCAATTATCGCTGGTAACTGGAAAATGAACAAAACTTTAAGCGAAGCACAAAGCTTTGCAGAAGCAGTAAAAAATGCTGTTCCATCAAACGACGTTGTTGACGCTGTGATTGGATCTCCAGCATTATTCTTAGCTCCTTTAGCTTGGAACCTAAAAGATTCTGAAGTGAAATTAGCTGCACAAAACTGCTACTGGGAAAACGCTGGTGCCTTCACTGGTGAAAACTCACCAGCTGCAATTGCAGATTTAGGTGTGAACTATGTGATTATCGGACACTCTGAACGTCGCGAATATTTCCACGAAACAGATGAAGATATCAATAAAAAAGCCAAAGCAATCTTTGCAAATGGTATGACACCAATCTTCTGTTGTGGTGAAACTTTAGAAACGTATGAAGCTGGTAAAACAGCGGAATGGATCGAAGGTCAAATCACTAACGGCTTAGTTGGTTTATCAAACGAACAAGTTGCTTCAATGGTTATCGCTTACGAACCAATCTGGGCAATCGGAACTGGTAAATCTGCAGATGCTAATATTGCAGATGAAATCTGTGGTGTTGTTCGTTCAACAGTTGAAAAATTATACGGCAAAGAAGTTTCTGAAGCTGTTCGTATTCAATACGGTGGTTCTGTTAAACCAGAAAACATCGCTGAATATATGGCAAAAGAAAACGTTGACGGTGCTTTAGTCGGCGGCGCAAGCTTAGAAGCAGACTCATTCCTAGCTTTATTAGATGCTGTAAAATAAGAAATCACTAACGGTAACGTTTTCTCAATGACTTTTGCAAAAAAATGTTTGCATAGTTTGCGAGAATTAACTACAATCATACATGAGGGAATCCCCTTAGTATAAATACAAACTCAAAGGAGAGACAAAACATGTCAATTATTACTGATATTTACGCACGCGAAGTCTTAGACTCACGCGGTAACCCAACAATCGAAGTAGAAGTTTACACTGAAAGCGGAGCTTTCGGCCGTGGAATGGTTCCTTCAGGAGCTTCAACTGGTGAATACGAAGCAGTTGAATTACGTGATGGCGACAAAGCTCGTTACTTAGGTAAAGGTGTTACTAAAGCTGTAGATAACGTAAACAACATCATTGCTGAAGCAATCATCGGTTACGATGTACGCGATCAAATGGCTATCGATAAAGCAATGATCGATTTAGATGGAACTCCTAACAAAGGTAAATTAGGTGCTAACGCTATTCTTGGTGTGTCTATCGCTGTAGCTCGTGCTGCTGCTGATTACCTAGAAGTGCCTTTATATCACTACTTAGGCGGATTCAATACAAAAGTATTACCAACTCCAATGATGAATATCATCAATGGTGGATCACATGCTGACAACAGTATTGACTTCCAAGAATTCATGATCATGCCTGTAGGTGCGCCTACATTCAAAGAAGCTTTACGTATGGGTGCAGAAGTATTCCACGCATTAGCTTCAATCTTAAAAGGTCGCGGTTTAGCTACTTCAGTAGGTGACGAAGGTGGTTTCGCTCCTAACTTAGGTTCAAACGAAGAAGGTTTCGAAGTAATCATCGAAGCTATCGAAAAAGCTGGCTATGTTCCTGGTAAAGACGTTGTTCTTGCTATGGATGCTGCTTCTTCAGAATTCTACGACAAAGAAAAAGGCGTTTACGTTTTAGCTGACTCAGGCGAAGGCGAAAAAACAACTGAAGAAATGATCGCGTTCTACGAAGAATTAGTTTCTAAATACCCAATCATTTCAATCGAAGACGGCTTAGACGAAAACGACTGGGACGGATTCAAAAAATTAACTGAAGTATTAGGCGACAAAGTTCAATTAGTTGGTGACGATTTATTCGTAACAAACACAACTAAATTAGCTGAAGGTATCGAAAAAGGTATCGCTAACTCAATCCTAATCAAAGTTAACCAAATCGGTACTTTAACTGAAACATTTGAAGCAATCGAAATGGCTAAAGAAGCTGGCTACACTGCAGTTGTATCTCACCGTTCTGGTGAAACAGAAGATTCAACAATCTCTGATATCGCTGTTGCAACAAACGCTGGCCAAATCAAAACTGGTTCATTAAGCCGTACTGACCGTATTGCTAAATACAACCAATTATTACGTATTGAAGATCAATTAGGCGATGTAGCTGAATACAAAGGCTTAAAATCTTTCTACAACTTAAAAAACAAATAATTCATTTAATGAATAACGCTTAAAGGGACAATTGGTTAATGAACCAATTCTCCTTATACTCGGACGTAAAAACACGCCTTTCTGCAAAGAAAGGCGTGTTTTTTTATATTTATAAAAATATTGAAAAAAATAGATTAGAAATAACTTCAACCGTACATCGCTCTATAATCACTTGTTTAAAAATAACAAAACATTAACAAAACAACATTATATAAAAAATTAATAAAACAAAATAATTGTTATTTTATAATTTTAGTATTGACTGGTTTCAGATAACGCTGTACGCTTAAAGAAATAGTATAGAATTTCACAAAAAAATGAAAACACAAATTTAACTTGGAGGATGTTGAGTAGTGAGCAACGGGAAAAAGATTTTTATTAGTCATAGTTCAAAGGATCAAGAATATGTGGATGCGTTTATCCAATTATTGAAAAAGTTTGGGTTTCGAACACAGGATATTTTTTATAGTTCCACTATTGAAACAGGTGTACAGCCAGGAGAATTAATTTTTGACACGATTAAAAGGGAGCTAACCAATCAACCTGTCATGCTGTATTTTTTATCTGATCATTATTATCAGAGTATTCCATGTTTAAACGAAATGGGTGCTTCTTGGATGCTATCAGATAAACACTATCCAATTGCGTTAAATAATTTTTCTATGAAAGATATGAAAGGTGTTATTAGTAGTGAGCGTTTGGCGATTGCGTTTAATGATAAGACAAGTACTAATGAAATAAACTGCTTATTAAAAAAGTTATCTCATGACACAGATGTACAAGCTGAGCCAGATTTTGAACTAAACGTTGAAAAAAATATTCAGCCATTCCAAAATAAACTGACACAACTGATTCGGCAAGCAAGTTATTTAAAACCTGATGAAAAGGGATATTTTGAAACGACTCTTAGCACTCATCGTCCTGTGTATGGCCCAGCAAAAGGGGTGTATGACTGTTTTAAATTACCTAGCTTAATTGAGCCTAAAAGTTTAGGTTTAGACACGCTATCAGAGGATGAAAGTCATTGGCTATTCTTTTTTCTTACGTGGGGAACTTTTCAAGAAGGCGAAAAAGTGCGGTTTAAATTGAAAAAGGATAAGGCGTATAACAATCGGGAATTTAGTGATATTGGTAAATGTAAAAATATTTACGTCTCTTATTTAGAGAAGGTAGAGTAATTGGAGGAGGTAATAAATGAAAATGAATTGGCGTCAGTTGGTTGGTACATATCGTATTTCTGATAATGGTAAACAATATCAAAATGACTGGTTAAATAAGCAAGTTGATTTAGCCACAGAACTTCGTAAATCTTTTGATAGTGACTATCGTAGAGTAATTAAAAGTGATGCATTTAGACGTTTACAAGACAAAACACAAGTTTTTCCTTTAGAACGTAATGATTTTGTAAGAACACGTTTAACACATAGCTTAGAAGTGGCAATGCATAGCAGGGATATACTTAGATTAGTTATTTCACAGTTGAACGAACGAAAAATTGAGGTTATGGAATTATCAGAATGCTATCGGTTGTTAGAAACAGCTGCATTAATCCATGATATCGGCAATCCCCCTTTTGGACATTTTGGGGAAGAAGCCATTCGTATTTGGTTTGAAAAAAATGGTCCTTTGTATGCTTGTTGGTCTGATTTTTCGGAGCAACAACAAAATGATTTTCTTAACTTTGAAGGCAACGCTCAAACCATCCGACTTTTAACAAAACTGCATCATGATAATGGGACTTCTAAAGCAGGAATGAAACTAACAGCCACGACATTAGATACAGTTATCAAATATACGGCATCTTCAGATCAATTAAATAAGCAACAGCTTTTGTCTAAAAAAGTTGGCTATTTTTACTCGGAAAAACAAGTGTTTAACGCCATTAAATTTGCGACAGAAACACAAAATAAGCGACACCCATTAGTCTTTTTGTTAGAAGCTTCAGATGATATCGCCTATACTTTTTCAGATATCGAAGATGCCTATAATTATGGTTTATACAGCTATCAAGATTTAAAGCAGTTTGTTGATGCGCAAACAGGAACAAAAAAATTTTTAATGTTAGAAAAAGATAAAACAGAAGAAGCTACCTTACAAGAATTTTTGAGAAAGACACAAAGGGCTGTTTGTCAAAGCGTAGCGAAAAATTTTGCTAATCATTATGACTTAATTATGAGTGGTATCTATCAAAATGAAATTATCATTGAAGATTGTGATGAAGTGAAATGCTTTCAGGCATTAAAAAACTTTTCTAGAGCCTATGTTTTTCAAACAAAAACAATTTTGGATCAAGAGGTATTGGGCTTCAATATCATCAATCGATTACTAGATGAATTTGTTCCAGTCGTACTGAAATACGAAAAAGTTTCCATGAATAAGTATGAGGAGCGAATCTTTAATAATATTTCGGAAAGCGCGAAAGCGTTGTATAGAAGAGAAGCAAAGAACGCTACAGAAGCAGAAAAAGACTATTATCGTTTGAAAATGGCGGTGGACTTTGTATGTAATATGACGGATGGATATGCCAAAAAAGTTTATGATACATTATTCACTTAAAATTTGAGAAAAAGCTTCTCAGCGGTTGCCGCCGCTGAAGAAAACTAGTTCATTGCACAGGCTGATCGTTTCAGTAAAAATTTTAAAGATGCTAGTAATTTCACTGAAAATCGGGTACACTAAAATTAGCTAGTGTAACTAGCAAAAAAGGCAACTGGAATAGATAGGTTGTGCTGTCTATGAAGGGCTTTGTTTGTCAGGTGGTGCTGACATGCAAAGTGCCTTTTTTCTTTTTCTCAACATTTTAAGGACAAAAAACGATTGCAACATGTCACAATCGCTAACCTCGGAGAAAAAGGAATTTTTCTCCAATGGCCATTTCGATAACCTGTTGTGTGTTTCGAAACATTCAGAACGGTGGTGCGTTCTTTCAGTGCCTAATTATCCAATTCGTTTCTTGTTCCTCTATTTACAGTATACTGAATGAAAGCCTATTCTGCAATGATAGAATCAGGTTCCTGTGATTAAATAACATAAAAAATGGGCTCCTTATATAAAGAAAAATAACAAAAGAAATTTTTACTAGAAGCGTCAATTTTACTGCTTTTTAAAATTTTTTACGGCACTTATTCTTTTAACATGTATTAAAGTTTAAATTTAAGAGAAGTATAGTATAATGAGAAGGAGTTATTTTTTCAGAAAGTAGGAAAACCAATGACAAAACCGAAAATCTATACAATGACCTTTGCCAGTGTTTACCCGCTATACATCCAAAAAGCAGAACGTAAAAATCGAACGCAAGCGGAGGTTGACGAAATTATTTACTGGTTAACTGGTTATGATGAAAAAGGCTTGCAACAACAATTGGCTCAAAAAGTAACGATGGAAACATTTTTTGAAGAAGCACCCAATTTTAATGAAAACGCCCAATTGATCAAAGGCGTAATTTGTGGCTATCGCGTGGAAGAAATTGAAGATCCTTTAATGCAAAAAATCCGTTACCTAGATAAATTAATTGACGAATTGGCCAAGGGAAAAGCGATGGAAAAAATTTTAAGAACATGAAAACAGGGTCTCATTGAGACCCTGTTTTCATGTTTTCTTGTACACGGAATTTAACTATTTCCTGTATTAATGAAAGAGGTAACTCTTGCGTGTAGGGAAATTGAATGGCACCTTTCGAGGTTTTAAAAGGGCGTAATTCTTTGCTGAAACGTTGGATGGCTGATGGCGTAGGATAGAAACCTAAATGTTGCTTGGCCGCCGCAAAATGCACTAAATTGCCATTTAAGTAAAAGGTCGGCATTCCATAAGCGATTTTTTCAGTAGTCTCCTGAGGAACAACCGCTAAAATTGCTTGGTAGATTTCTGTTAACTGTGTTTGATGTTGGGGTTGCTGGCGAATATAGTTTGCAATGATGGTCATCTAAAAACACCTCCGTTTGTTTCAGTATACTATGTAAAAAATAAAAGGCGAAGAGGATACAAAAAAACCGTCTAGTATTTTTTCTTTACTAAACGGCTTTTAGCTTAAATAACTACCTAAAGGGTCTTGCATGGAAATGTTTGTCACTCCTTAGTTTAATTGTTTTAAGTGTGCAATTGCTTCTTCAATTGTGTGACCAGTTGCTGTTTTACTTTCATTTTTTGCATCAAAAACAATGAAAATATTTTTGTCTGTGTCTAATTGAATACGGTATTGAATGTTTTTTACTTTGTAAGTCATAGTTATTCTCCTTTCATAAAGTACTCTAAAAAGGCGACGATAACTGATAACGAAATTCCATTGTTACTATACCACTGGAAAATTATTTTTGCAACAAATAACATTTTTTCTTTACCATTCCTTAGACTTCTTTGCTAGCTACTTCTTTACATTCTTTTTCAAGAAGCATAAAATAAATACATTACTAGTTTTTGAATAGGAGATCGATGTGAAAAAGAGAGTTGAGAAATTTAGACGATGGCCCTACCGCTACCTTTTGTATGGAATCGGGTTCATCTTATTAATTATTTTTAGTAATTTATATTTGCAATGGTGTCAGAATAACTTGTCTGTTGATTTAGCCTTCAAGTTTGCTTTTTCGTGGCATACGGAAAAGTTTTTCTTAGGTTGTTTTGTGCTAAGCGTTTTTTTACTTTTTTTATGTAGTTTGGCAGGTTCATTAGGAGTTGGCGCTCTTTTATATAGTGTCATAATAGGTGTTTTAGGATTTGCGGACTATCAAAAGATGTTTTATCGTGTCGAACCTATTTACCCAGACGACTTAAAAATGATCACAGAAGTTAGTTTATTAAAAGAAATGGTTGGTTTATGGCCGTTTATTTTTGTGGTTGCGTTAGGTTGTGTAGCACTTTTTTTCTTAGGAAAAGCCTTTTATAAAAGTTTCTTTTTATCGAAGAAAAAACAAACGATTCGTGTGTTAAGTCTTGTTCTTTCGATTGGTCTATTTTCATATATTGGTGATTTTAACAATCCGCAAAATTTGTTACGTAAAGCCTATAATAAAACCGCGTTATGGATCCCTTACAGCCAAAAAATGAATTACTACAATACAGGATTTATTGGTGGTTTTCTATATAATTTAAAAGTAGAGGCTATGGACCAACCAAAGGGCTATTCAAAAGAAGCTATTTCAGAAATTACTCAGAAGTATCAAAAGTTGGCCGAGGCGAAACCAGTGCCGAGCAATGAGCAACCAAATATTGTGTTTGTCATGAGTGAAAGTTTTTCAAATCCAGATCATCTGAAAGGTTTGTCCATTATTGGTAACCCTTTAGCTGATTATCAGCAAATCGCTGATAAAACTTACAGTGGCCAGATGCTTTCACAAAACTACGGGGGCGGAACTGCGAATATTGAATTTGAAGCCCTAACAAGTTTTTCGATGGAATTAATGAATGCCCAAATGACTACACCTTATACGATGATGATTCCTAAGATGACGGAATTGCCTTCCATTGTTTCATTACTTAAGGAACAAAAGTACCAAACAACGGCTATTCATCCGTACAATACATCTATGTATAAACGAAAAGATGTGTATAAAATTTTAGGTTTTGATCAATTTATCAATGAAAAAACAATGAACTATACGGATAAACTAGAAAATAATCCTTACATTTCAGATCAAGCAGCGTATCAGGAAGTGACGACACTGCTTAAAGAAAAAGAGCAACCGCAATTCATTCATTTAGTTACTATGCAAACACATATGCCCTATGAAAATAAATACACAACGTCCAATTATTTTTCTCAAGGAAACGGCAATCAAGTCGCGCTCAATAATTACTTGCAAGATATTGCCTACAGTAGCGAAGCTTTGAAAAATTTCCTACAAGAAATCGAAAAAATGCCCAAACGCACATTAGTCGTTTTTTGGGGAGATCACTTACCAAGTATTTATGATGAAAACATTCAAGCGTTGAATGAAGGAGCAGCCCTTCACCAGACAGAATTTCTAATGTATGATACGGCGAACCAGTTAACAGAAAAAAATCAGCATCAAGCAACTATTAGTCCATTTTATTTTGCTCCCTCACTTTTCCAACAAAGCGGCTTACCGCAATCGGGATTTTACGCTATGCTAAATGAGGTACAAGAACAATTGCCTGCTTTTGAAAAGGGGAATTACTATCTCGGTGGGGAATGGAAAAAAACAGTAGAAATGAATAAAAAGCAAGAACAACTATATGAGGAATACCGACTGATTCAATATGACATTGTTTCAGGGAAGCAATATAGTTTAGAAAATCAATTTTTTAGCTAAAAAAAACACACGAAAAATATTCGTGTGTTTTTTGATTTTTATTTTAAAGTTTTACGATAAACAATGACATAATAGCTGAAAGCTAACAGGCAGGCAAAACTTAAAAAGTAAAGCGGTAAGACCCAAATGGTGCCATTGTGAAAGTAACTAATCAAATAGGTAAAGAAACTAACAAACAAGTAATAGACAAAACTAAAAATCCCACTGGCAGTACCAATTACAGATTCATAGCCTTTTAAGGCCATACTTAAGGCATTGGGCAAAGTAATATTAATCCCTAAGAAAAAGAGAAAAATAAACAAAATAAGACCAATGATTGATTCAAATTGTGTCATTATTAATAAACAGCAAGCCGCAAAGATACTTAGCAGCAAACCAGCAAAGGCAATTTTTTCCGCTGACCAATATCCTAGCAACCAATTGATAAGAACCGCAGCAAGAATACTAGACACAGCTAAAACTAAACCAAGAAAGCCATATTGGACACTGCTAAAGCCAAAGTGATTGATGAAAATAAACGGAGCTTCTGCATAGTAGCTAAACAATAAACCATTAATGCCCCCAATCAATAAGCCGTAGCACCAAACTTTCGAGTCGAAGGAAAGGCGTTTCGCCACGGACCAAAAAGGCGCTTTCGTTAAGGTATTTCCTAAGTGAAAGGTTTCTGGTAAACGATAAAAACTATAGAAAAGTAATAGAACAGCCATGACAATTAAGGTGCTAGAGACATGCTGATAGCCAAAATAGGTTTGAACAAGTCCGCCGACTAAGGGTCCGATGGCAGGAGATAGCGATAGAGCAGCGCTTGTTTGAGCAAAAATTTTCCCTCTTTGAAGATCGTTAAAGCTTTCCCGCATCATCGATTGGGTAATAACAGAACCAACGCTTGCACCAAATGCTTGAATTAAACGGAAGAATAACAGCCAAGGAAATGTCGGACTCAAAAAAAGGCCAATATTTCCAATTAAATAGCATAAAATTCCTAATAACATAGCTGGGCGACGTCCAATCGTATCGGATAGAATTCCCCAGAATAAAACGCCAACGGCAAAGGCAACAAAATAAATACTCATGGTTAATTGTGCCACGCTATCGTGAATGTTAAAAGCAGAACTAAGCGCTGGTAAAATGGGTGTGAAAATCGACTCGCTGATTTGTGGAAATCCCACAAGCAAAATAATAATTAGTAATGATGGGACGGTGTTTCGGGTGTTTTTCATGATTTTTCTCCTTAAAAGTTTAATCTAATCAAAAACACCCATTGTCTTTTACAACCGCCAAATTTAAAATAAGTAAAATAATGTCACCAACTTTCCTTGAAATTTTTTATTATACAAAGTCTAAATGAAGAAGCGCTTCTTCTTGACTAAATTCATAAGTGTAGCGACCGGATAAACCGGCAAGCTCACCTGATGCTTGAAATAGTTCACCTGGGCAGTCTAAAAGACCCTGTGTAAACGTCCCTTTTTCGCAAGCAGTAAAGGTGCCTTTTTTTCCTAAATAAGTTCCTTCGAAATGTAGGAAACCGACCACTTGAGCCACAGCTTCAAGCCCATCTGCCATTGAAGAGCCTTGATAAGTCATTAAGTATTCCACAGAAGCTGTCCCAGATAAGGCGCCTGACAATTGATAAGTAGCGCTCGCTTGATTTACTGGGAAATTTTCATTAAGATTGTCAATCGGTTGTTCTTGCCAACTAGATACAGTAAATGATGCTTGCTCCATTGCTGTCCCTTCTTTCTTATTAATAAGAATAGGGTAGCGGGAAGCGCACTATTTGTCAACAATCCACCACTTTAACTCTTCATTTTTTGAACAAAAGAATGTAACGCTAAGCGGTTGATGTGATAAGCAGTTCCTTGTTTTTGAATAAAGCCGAGCTCTCGAAATTGTTTGAAGGTATAAATAAGATGGCGATAACTAACCCCTAAGTATTCGGCAATCTCAGTATGTTTTTCTTTATAAACATCTTCGTGATTAGCGGCAACCAATAGCAATTCCGCTAGCCGATAACTTAGTTCATAGGTCTGATTCGTTGTAAAGTGGTCCACCCGTTGGAGCATTTTTTTCCCTAGATAATGGCTGAGTTGCTGCATAAAAAGCACCTTGTTTTTTAAAACAGTTTCTGCGTAAGCTAAAGGAATAGCCAAACAACAGGTTTCACCTAAGGCGATAACGTCCTTGGTTATCGTTTCCGCTTGGACTAATGTTAAATCGCCAATTAAATCACCTGTCGTTAAAAACTGAACAATGGATTGGCGGCCATTGCGTTCTGTTTTTAAAATTTTCGCTTTTCCTTTGATTAAATAAAAAAGATAATTTAATGGCTCTGCTTGGTGATGAATGAATTCTTGATTTTCAAAATCGATAATAAAACTGTGTTTTAAATCAGTTTCATTAAAAAAAGGCGTATTTTTAGCTAATTCTTGTTTCGGTGATCGTTGGTAGGCTGTTTTAAGCATTTTTTCTCCTTATAATAGGAGATATCTCCTATTTGTTTCTTCTATTGTAGCACATAATAGACGTATCAAGAGTAGAGGAGTTTTTATAATGTGGAAGAAAAAAATTGTGCTATCGTTTCTTTTTTATTTAATTAGTGCATTGGGCATCAGTTTGACAATTCAAGCAGGCATTGGAGTTAGTAGTTTTAATGCGTTTAATGTGACCTTTGCAACACTTACTCATTTAAAAGTTGGAACTGTTACCACAGCTATTAATTTCGCTTTTTTAGGCACGTGTTGGTTGTTAGATCAGCAGCGTAAAATTCAGGACTATTTGATTATTTTGGTGGCGTTAATTGGCTTTGGTTTTGTCATTAATTTTTTCTTATATCAATTATTTGGTTCGCTTGTTTTTCAAAATTATTTGGTTAAAATTGTTCTATTTATTTTAGGGACAATCATAGCAGGAATCGGGACAGGACAGGTAGTTGCGCTAGGTGTTTTGCAATTTCCCATTGAAAAATTTTGTACACTTATTTCTGAAAGAACGCGCTATAGTTTTCAGGTTTATCGTTATTTAGTTGATATTTTTTGTGTCAGTTTAGCACTAGGATTGTCCATTAGTTATCATTTGCCGATTTTTGTTCGTGAAGGAACCGTGATTAGTCTTTTCTTACTTTCTTGGGTTATTAGTTGGTCGAGAAAGCGGGGACAACAGCGTATTTTACGAATACAAATCAAGAAACTGGAATCCGAATGAAAGGATTTCAGTTTTTTTCAAATGAGCAGAACTTTTATTTGAAAAAAAGAGTGGAAAACGGTATACTAATTAAGTAATTATTCATAACATTGGTTCTCCAATCAATGTTAAATAGTTTTTTCATGAGGGAGTAACTGACAGTATTTATGCTGTGACAACATCACCAACTCCGAAAGCAATTTCTGGTGTTGTCTTAAACGGTGAGACTTATGTATGTTCGACGAAGTAGCATACACAAGTCTATTTTTTTTCATTTATTTTTGATGAAATGTAAAATAGTACTTGAAGGATGCTGCAAAAAATAGAGGAGGAAGAACATGTCAGAAGAAAAGAAAACACAATTGTCTGAAGCGTTTTACGCACAAGACGACACAGTTGTTTTGGAGAAAATGAACACAACAACTGATGGATTAAGTGCACAGGAGGCTCAAAAGCGTTTAGAAACGTACGGGGAAAATGTGCTAGATGAAGGGAAGAAAAAATCACTTGCCGTGAAATTCTTTGAGCAATTCAAAGATTTTATGATTATTGTTTTATTAGCGGCAGCGGTCATTTCAGCCGTCTTTTCCCATGATGTGGTAGACTCGATTATCATCTTAGTGGTTGTTATCTTGAACGCCATCTTTGGGGTCATCCAAGAAGCTAAAGCGGAACAAGCCATTGAAGCATTAAAAGAAATGTCTTCACCAAATGCGAATGTTCGCCGTGATGGACACGTCATTACTGTTAAAAGTGATGAATTAGTGCCAGGTGACATTGTTTTATTAGAAGCAGGGGATGTCGTTCCAGCCGATTTACGTTTATTGGAAGCGAATAGCTTAAAAATTGAAGAAGCAGCGTTAACCGGTGAATCTGTTCCAGTTGAAAAAGAAGTAACCATCTTAGAGGGAACCGATATTGGTATCGGTGACCGAATCAATATGGCTTATTCCAATAGTAATGTGACGTATGGACGTGGTCTTGGCGTTGTGGTTGGCACAGGAATGAATACAGAAGTCGGTAAAATTGCTGGCATGCTAGCAAGCGAACAAGAAACGGAAACGCCTTTAAAACAAAACTTAAACCAATTGGGTAAAATGTTAACAATTGCCATTTTAGTCATTGCAGCGGTGATGTTTGTGGTAGGAATGATGAATGGTCGTTCATGGATTGACATGTTATTAACGTCAATTTCGTTAGCTGTAGCGGCAATTCCAGAAGGATTACCAGCGATTGTCACGATTATTTTGGCTTTAGGTACCCAAAAAATGGCCAAGAAAAATGCGATTGTCCGTAAGTTACCAGCCGTTGAAACATTAGGAAGTACAGACATTATCTGTTCAGATAAAACAGGTACGTTAACCTTAAATCAAATGACCGTTGAAGCGTTGTATACAGATGGTCAAGTTTTATCTGCTTCCACAGAAATCCCTGCCGATAATATGGCTTTAAAAATCATGAACTTTACGAATGATACAAAAATCGCTCAAGATGGTTCATTAATTGGTGACCCAACAGAAACTGCCTTAGTACAATTTGGTTTAGATCATGCGTTTAACGTAACCGAAAAAGTAGCAGCTGAACCTCGTGTGGCAGAGATTCCTTTTGACTCTGATCGTAAATTAATGACTACTGTTCATGAATTAAAAACAGGTGGCTTCCTAGTTTCTGTCAAAGGTGCACCAGATGAATTATTGAAACGTTGTACGGAAATCTTATCAAATGGAGAAACAAGTCCATTAGATGAAACAAAACGTCAAGAAATTTTGAAAACCAACACCTCATTAGCGAAACAAGCCTTACGTGTTTTAGGAATGGCTTATAAATATGTTGAGACGATTCCAGCCGAAATGAGTTCTGAACTTGTGGAAAAAGATTTAACATTTGCTGGTTTAGTCGGTATGATTGACCCAGAAAGAAAAGAAGCTGCAGATGCTGTAAAAGTCGCGAAAGAAGCGGGTATTCGTCCAATTATGATTACGGGTGACCACCGTGATACAGCAGAAGCAATTGCGGCACGTTTAGGCATCATCAAAGAAGGCGACGACGATGCAGTCATTACAGGCGCTGAATTAAATGAATTGTCAGATGAAAAATTCGCACAAGTCGTGGGACACTACTCTGTCTATGCTCGTGTTTCACCAGAACACAAGGTTCGGATTGTTAAAGCGTGGCAACAAGAAGGAAAAGTGGTTGCGATGACTGGTGATGGCGTAAATGATGCCCCAGCCTTAAAAGCTGCTGACATCGGGATTGGTATGGGAATTACCGGAACAGAAGTATCAAAAGGTGCTTCAGATATGGTCCTTGCCGATGATAACTTTTCAACAATTATTGTGGCAGTAGAAGAAGGACGTAAAGTCTTCTCAAATATCCAAAAAACGATTCAATATTTACTTTCAGCTAACTTAGGGGAAGTATTAACCTTGTTTATTGCAACAATGCTCAATTGGGATACCTTGTTACCTGTTCACTTATTGTGGATTAACTTAGTAACGGATACTTTCCCAGCGATTGCGTTAGGTGTGGAACCAGCAGAACGTGATGTGATGAGCCATGAACCTCGTGGTAAAAAATCGAACTTCTTCTCTGGCGGCGTTTTAAGCAGTGTTGTTTATCAAGGGATTACGCAAGGGGCATTGACTTTGATTGTGTATAAAATGTCAATTATGTTCCCAGCACATACCGCAGCTAACACAAACTTATCGGCGCAAGCGTTGTATGATTTACAACACGGCGATGCTTTAACCATGGCCTTTGCTACTTTGGGATTAATTCAATTGTTCCATGCCTTTAATGTGAAGTCGATTTATCAATCAATTTTCAAAGTTGGCTTATTCCGCAACAAATCATTTAACTATGGGATTCTTGTTTCGTTCTTGCTATTAGCTGCAACGATTGTTATTCCAGGATTTAATGATTTATTCAGCGTTACACATTTAGATGCATATCAATGGGCAATTGTAGCAGGTACTTCTTTTGCTATCATCCCAATTGTGGAAATTGTGAAGTTCTTCCAACGTAAAGCAGGTAAAGGTGCTTAATAAATAAGAAAAGAAAATTGGCTGGTACTTAAACCAGTCAATTTTTCTTTATGTAAGGAGTGAAAGGGCTTGAAACGGAAAATTATTTTCGAAACACAACGACTTATTGTCAGAGAATGGCAGTCGGAAGATGAAGTGGAATTGAAAAAATTTTTGCAAGATGAAAATGTGATGTATGCCTATGAACACGCTTTTTCTGATGAAGAGGTTGCAAACTGGCTAAAGTGGAACTTACAGTCCTATCAAGAATACGGCTACGGCTTATGGGCGTTAGAGAAGAAGCGAACAGGCGAAGTCATCGGCGAGTGTGGTCTCACCAATCAATTAGTAAAAGGTAAGAGCTATCCAGAAATTGGTTATCATTTATGTGTGAAAGAATGGCACAAAGGGTATGCGATTGAAGCTGCCGCAGCGGCAAAACAGTACGCATTCGATGTATTAAATTTTCCAGAAGTTATTTCAACGATTCGTGATACGAACTTAGCCTCTATGAATGTCGCTATTCGAAACCAGATGCTTGTTAGGGATCGATACATTAAAACATACCGTGGCAAAACGATGCCTCACTATGTTTTCTCTGTTAAAAATCAAAAGAATGAAGACTGAAAAAGTGCCACTTGTCAGATGGAATAGAAAAAGTGTAAAATGGAGTGAAAGAGAAAAGGGAAAAGAGGGATGGTTATGAGACCAAATTTAGGATTTTACGTTCAAACAATTAATGATATCGTTAAAACAACAGAAGACATTGGCGAAGTCATGAATCCATATTACGAAGAAGTTCGTCAAGCGATCGATAAGAATAAAGTGAATGATTTAACAGCCGAACGAATTGCAGAAATTCAAGCAAAATTTAAAGAAGGTACTGAAAAATATGAATTAATGCTCAAAAAAGTCGGAACATTAAAACCGACGCCACAAGTACTTGGCATTCACAAAAAATTTCAACATGCTTATACAGAATATGTAGCAGGATGCAATGAAATGATTTTAGCAACAGATCCAGAAACAGGTATTGATGCAGATTTATTTAATGCTTCAGAGGAAAAGCAGGATCAAGCAACGGATGAATTAACCTTTGCCATTACGCGGATGAGCAACATTCTTTTGAAAAAATAAAAAACTAATAAAAATAACTAACGAATTTAATATTTTTTTCATGTCTTTTTTATGGACAAAAGAGAAAGTGTATTGTATTATTAATTCATACCAACAACAACCTTTTTATTTTTCATTTTACTCTTATTGAGTAAATACTCCTTTTCCATCGGCAAAACTGCCGGTGGTTTTTTTGTTATTTTTTTTATTTAATAATAAAACAACCTTTGATTTTATTAAAATCAAAGGTTGTTTTAGCTTGTTAATTTTCAACATTTCGCACATAATCATCAAAGTATTGAATTAACTCTTTCTTGATTTGTTGATAATCTGCTTCAGAATAGTTCTTTTCTTCTAGCGTACCATTAAAAAATGGCAAATTTAGTTCTTCTTTTAAACGTTCAATCACTTCTTCTTGCTTCATAAGGACCCCTTCTCAACGAATTGTTCTCTTCTATTATAGAACATTGTAGTCATCCGTCAATTGTTCAAAGGCAATTTTCATTTCCTCTAGACGTTCATTCAATTGATGGGTTTCATCTTCTTCATTGAAAAAATGTTGTTTTAATTCAAAATAAAAATTTTCGAAGGCTTGGAAAAAAGGCTCAGACTTGTTGTTTTCAAGAGCAGGAACACTTGTGTAGAGAACACGAGCGCTATGGTAGTAAGTGAAAACCTCGTTAATATTTAATAAAATACGCGCTTCTTCTGGGCGTGGTCGACTTGTAACTAAGTCATGTAAAGATAAACTTTTTGTATGGGTTTCAGATAAATAAAATAAAAATAGTTCCAATTGCTCTTTTGTTGCAGACATGAAAACTCCTCCTCAAACAGTAGTAACATTTATTATAAATGAAAATGAAAGTGCTTGAAAAGCAATGCGCTCAGCAAAAATAATTATTTTAAGGGAAAACTATAGTTGTTGCTTTAGCATTCTTTTTAATCATGATAAACTGAGAGAAGTATAATAGGTCCTGACAGAGGAGGAAACAAATGAAAATTGTGATTATTGGTGCATCATTCGCAGGTATTTCCGCAGCAATTGCTTCAAGGAAAAAATATCCCCAAGCAGAAATTTCTTTAATTGACAAGCAAGCAACAGTGGGGTATTTATCTGGTGGCTTAAGTGCGTATTTTAATCATACCATCAATGAATTACACGAAGCACGTTACATAACGGAAGAGGAATTACGTCGTCAAAAGATTCAGCTGCTTTTAAATAGAGAAGTTGTGGCAATGGATGTTGAGAACCAATTGATTGCTTGGACACGAAAGGAAGAGCAACAGTGGTATTCTTATGATAAATTGATTTTAGCGACAGGCGCGAGCCAGTTTTCCACGCAAATTCGTGGTAGTCAAACAGAAAAACTACTCAAATATAAATTTTTATCAGGTGCTTTAGCGGCTGTTCCATTACTGGACAATAGCCAGACAGTAGCCGTCATTGGTGCAGGACCCATTGGAATGGAAGCTATTGATTTTCTTGTGAAAATGAAGAAAACGGTCCATGTCTTTGAAAGCTTGGAAAATCTATTGCCTAAATATTTTGATAAAGAAATGGTCGCAGAAGTTCAAAAATCTTTGGAAAAACAAGCAGTAATTTTCCATTTTGAAGAAACGGTCCTAGGAATTGAAGAAACGGCCAATGGTATTGTTCTTGAAACAAGCGAGCAGGAAATTTCTTGTGACAGTGGGATTTTTGCTTTAAACTTACATCCTCAATTAGCCTATTTGGATAAAAAAATTCAACGGAATCTGGATCAGACAATCGCGGTGGATGCTTATTTACAAACTTCAGTGCCGAATGTTTTTGCCATCGGTGATTGCATTTCAGTTATTAATGAACCAGTCGCGGAAACTTTTTATGCTCCGTTAGTGAACAATGCGGTACGAACTGGCTTAGTAGTCGCCAACAATTTAGAAGAAAAAAAACACCGATTCATCGGCTCTTTGCGAACAATGGGAACAAAAGTGGGGGACTATTACCTTGCTAGTACAGGTCTAACCGAAACGGAAGGTTTATTTTTTCCGCAAACACTTGCTTCCGTAATTGTTAGACAGCCAGCGCCGCCTCTACAACATGGGACAGAAATTTTAGGCAAATTAATCTATGATAAAGTGACGCAACGGGTCCTTGGGGCGCAGCTTTGTTCAAAAAACAATTGTTTAGAAAAAATAAATACTTTAGCATTAAGTATCCAAACAGGTCAGACACTGACAGACCTATTACAAAAAGATTATTTTTATCAACCTTCCTTAACCAATATTTATGATATTACAAATTTGATGGGTGCTTCGGCTTATTGGAGAGAGAACGATGAAAGTTGAGACGTTATTAGAAAAGAAAGCGATGCGACAATTATTAACGGTGCAACAAACCATCTTAGCAGGCGGCACCTGCTCAGTCTCTGATTTAACAGCATTATTAGCGGTCACAAAAGCCTCCTTTGAAAAAGACTTGGAGGATTTACATTATTTTTTGAAACCTTTTGGACAGGATTGTCAGCTTACTTATGATGGCCAACAGCTATCAATCACCTTATCGGATTTTTTTTCGTTGAATCATTTAATTGAAGCATTTGTAAAAGAGTCTCTTAAATTTCAACTTTTAGATTATTTATATCGTAATAAAGAGTTTTCTATTGTTCAATTAACGACTAAATTTATGATTAGTGAGTCTTCTTTATTTCGAAAGATTAAGGAACTCAATCAATTGTTAGCCGCCTTTGATTTGCAAATAAAAAATGGACAACTACAGGGAGAAGAATTGCAGATTCGTTACTTTTACTTTCAGTTGTATTGGTATATTACCCCCTATGAAACACACCAGAAAAAAACGATGTCCCCGTTAAATAAACGGATAATTGAAGGGATTGAGACTGGCTTAGGTTTTACTTTTAATGAACATAATGCGTTAAAAGTTAGCCTTTGGTTGAGTATTACGAAAAAGCGCCTAGCGGTCACTTCAAAAAAATATCAACAATTGAGAAAGAAAATGATTGATTTTAAAGAAGATCCGTTATTTAAGCAAGTTCGACAATTGTTTTTCCGTTTTTCTAGTCGCTATTCATTAGAATTAGACGAAGGAGAAAGCATGATTCATTTTGTTTTTCTAATCACAATGTCGGTCTTACCAGAATCAGCTTTTGATGAATATTCCTTAATTCGGGGACGTCGTTCCGCTGTTTCTTTAGCTGATACGTTTATCTTGGAAAATGTGGTCTTGTATTATCGGCCCCATAAATTTGAACCTACTCTTGAGAAAACCATGGCTTACTATTTTTCACAAATTCATGGAAAACTGTATTTTTTTAAAGGAGAATTGGAAGTTTTTGATCGGGCCCATATCTGGGAAAAAGAACAGCAATTATCTAGTCGGGAATTAGCTTCTTTTTCAACAACGTTATTAGAAAAAGCTTTAGCTTGTTTTGATGAAACGTATCAACCAGGAGATAGTTTGCATGAACTTTCTCTGGTCAAATATTTAAGCGTGTTGGCATTAATTGAATTTAAAATGATTGGTGAAATAAAAATTGGAATTCACTTAGCAATGGATGCTCTTTATCAAGCGGCGTTAACACAAGTATTAATGCTTAGTCTTAAAAATATGAATGGCACGCTGGTGGAGAGGTATCAGCCTGAACAAACATATGATTTAATTGTGACCAATTATCAGCAAACGAGCTATCAAGGAACACCAGAAGTCTATGTTTTGTCAGAATTAAGTTCGACCTATGATGTGCAACAATTAAAAAAGAAAATACGCACCTTGCGGGAGAAATAAACAAAAGGTTGGTGTGACGGAAATTGTCTGATCCTCGCACCAGCCTTTTTACAATTAAAAGTCGAAAATTAGGCTTTTTTAAACAAAAATGTTTCTTTTTATTGAAAAATTAGAGATAATAAAAGTATTATTGAAAGCGTTGTCTTTGTTGGTTTTAGTAGAAATCCTTTCAATTTTTTTAAAATAAAAAAAGTTTTTGACATGTTTAGTTATTCTTTTGTTTGTAAGATAGGAACATAAAGAAAACGATTTCAAAAACGTTTAGGAGGAATTATCATGGCAGAAGAAAAATACATTATGGCGATTGATCAAGGAACGACTAGTTCTCGTGCAATTATTTTTGATAAAAAAGGAAACAAAATTGGTAGTTCACAAAAGGAATTTACTCAATATTTTCCTAATGCAGGCTGGGTGGAACATAATGCCAATGAAATTTGGAATTCTGTTCAATCCGTTATTGCAGGTTCTCTAATTGAGTCAGGAGTGAAACCAACGGATATTGCCGGAATTGGGATTACAAACCAACGGGAAACAACCGTTGTTTGGGACAAAGCAACTGGGTTACCCATTTATAACGCAATTGTTTGGCAATCACGCCAAACGACACCTATTGCTGATCAACTAAAAGAAGATGGCTACAGCGAAATGATTCATGAAAAAACTGGGTTAATCATTGATGCTTATTTCTCAGCAACGAAGGTTCGTTGGATCTTAGATCACGTAGAAGGTGCGCAAGAACGTGCAGAAAATGGAGAATTGATGTTTGGAACAATTGACACTTGGCTCGTTTGGAAATTAACGGGAGATACTCATGTCACTGATTATTCAAATGCAAGCCGGACGATGTTGTTTAATATCCATGATTTAGATTGGGATCAAGAAATTTTGGATCTTTTAAATATCCCACGAGTGATGTTACCGAAAGTCGTTTCGAACTCTGAAGTGTATGGATTAACAAAAAATTACCATTTTTACGGAAGTGAAGTTCCTATCGCTGGGATGGCTGGTGACCAACAAGCCGCTTTATTTGGTCAAATGGCCTTTGAACCTGGGATGGTTAAAAATACCTATGGAACAGGCTCATTTATTGTCATGAACACTGGCGAAGAACCTCAACTTTCTAAAAATAATCTGCTTACCACTATTGGCTATGGCATTAACGGCAAAGTATATTATGCCTTGGAAGGAAGTATCTTCGTGGCTGGTTCAGCGATTCAATGGTTACGAGATGGCTTAAAAATGTTGCAAACGGCTGCTGAATCTGAAGCAGTAGCCAAAGCGTCAACAGGGCACAATGAAGTTTATGTGGTTCCGGCATTCACTGGTTTGGGCGCACCATATTGGGATTCACAAGCGCGTGGGGCTGTCTTTGGATTAACACGCGGTACCACGAGAGAAGATTTTGTCAAAGCGACACTTCAAGCAGTTGCGTATCAAGTTCGTGACATTATTGACACGATGAAAGAAGATACAGGCATAGACATTCCTGTCTTAAAAGTAGACGGTGGAGCAGCAAACAATGATTTCTTGATGCAATTCCAAGCAGATATTTTAAACACTGCTGTTCAAAGAGCCCATAACTTAGAAACAACGGCCTTAGGCGCAGCTTTCTTGGCGGGCTTAGCGGTTGGCTTCTGGAAAGACTTAGAAGAAATCAAAGCATTCCAAGAAGAAGGACAACAATTTGAACCAATTATGGCGGAAGAAGAACGAGAAGATTTATATGAAGGTTGGCAACAAGCAGTAGCAGCTACCCAACAATTCAAACGTAAAAATAAGTAAATGGAAAAGGGGAATTTTCTATGACTTTCTCAATAGAAACACGCCGACAATCAATCGACGCTTTAAAAACACAACACTTAGATGTCTTAATTATTGGTGGTGGCATTACTGGCGCAGGCGTTGCCCTGCAAGCCAGTGCCGCTAAAATGAAGACAGGGTTAATTGAAATGCAGGATTTCGCAGAGGGCACCTCTTCACGATCAACCAAATTAGTTCATGGTGGTATCCGCTATTTGAAAACGTTTGACGTGGAGGTGGTGGCAGATACAGTGAAAGAACGAGCCGTCGTTCAATCCATTGCGCCACACATCCCTAAAGCGGATCCCATGTTATTGCCGATTTATGATGAGCCAAATGCAACATTTAATCTATTTTCTGTCAAAATAGCAATGGATTTATATGATCAGTTAGCTGATGTAACAGGTACCAAGTACGCCAACTATCTGTTGACAAAAGACGAGGTTTTGGCACGTGAGCCACAACTAAAAAGTGAAGGTCTACAAGGTGGCGGTGTTTATTTAGATTACCGAAATAATGATGCTCGTTTAGTTATTGAAAATATTAAACAAGCAGTAGCTGACGGGGCACATGCTGTGAGTCGGGTTCAAGCGGTGGGCTTTTTATACAATGATGAAGGTAAAATTACTGGCATTCAAGCAAAGGACCTACTAACTGACGAACAGTTTGAGATTCACGCAGATGTTGTGATTAATACTACTGGTCCTTGGTCAGATAAATTAAGAGGCTTAGACAAAAATGATTCATTTACACCACAAATGCGTCCAACCAAAGGGGTTCATTTAGTTGTCGACAAAAGCCGTTTAAATGTTCCTCAACCAACGTATTTTGATACAGGTAAACAAGATGGCCGCATGGTCTTCGTTGTTCCAAGAGAAGAAAAAACATATTTTGGGACGACGGATACAGATTACCATGGAGACTTTCAACATCCAACAGTAGAACAAAGTGATGTGGATTACCTATTGGAAGTAGTCAATAATCGTTATCCAGAGGTACAATTGACAATTGATGATATTGAAGCCAGCTGGGCTGGCTTACGACCTTTAATTTCTGCTAACGGTGGCTCAGATTATAACGGGGGAAACAATGGCAAACTTTCAGATAAAAGTATTGATGAAGTCATTGATGTCGTTGACAGATACCAAAAAAATCAAACAGATAAACGAGAAATTGAAGAAGTCCTAAACCATCTAGAAGACAGTTTGGTGGAAAATAAAGTCAATCCTTCAGCTGTCTCTCGAGGCAGCTCATTGGAAAGATCAGCGGATGGCTTGCTCACTTTGGCTGGTGGGAAATTAACAGATTATCGTAAAATGGCAGAAGGTGCGATGAAAATGATTCAAACCATCTTAGCAGAAGAATACCAGAAAGAATTCACCTTAATTGATTCTAAAAACTATCCAGTTTCAGGCGGGAAATTGAACCCTGCAACGGTAGACGAAGAATTAGAAGCGTTGGCAAAACATGGCGTGTCTAAAGGGTTAAGTGAAAAGGATGCACTATACTTAGCTCATTTATATGGCTCCAACGTACCAACTGTTTTTGAAATGATTGATGGTGCCAAAGTAATTCCTGGTTTAACCTTAACAGAAACTGTCTCTTTAAACTATGCGATGGAAGAAGAAATGGCTTTAACACCCGTCGACTTTTTATTGCGACGGACCAACCACTTATTATTTATGCGTGATCGTTTGGACCAAGTGAAAGCGGGAGTCATTGAAGAAATGGCACAGCATTATAAGTGGACAGCGGAAGAAAGAGCACGACACATTGAAACATTAGAAAAAGTAATTGAAGAATCAGATTTAAAAAATTTGAAAGTAGGGTGAAGAAAAAATGGGAACTTCGATGATGACACAATTATTCGGTGAATTTTTCGGAACGATGATTTTAGTTTTACTAGGGGATGGCGTCTGTGCCGCAGTTAACTTGAAGAAAAGCAAAGCCTTTGCTTCTGGTTGGGTCGTTATTGCTTTAGGTTGGGGCGCTGCTGTTACATTAGCTGTTTACATGTCTGGGTATATGAGTCCAGCGCATTTAAATCCTGCTGTAACAGTTGCGATGGCAATTACTGGAAACTTTGAATGGGGCATGGTTTTACCTTATATCGTAGCTCAAGTCCTAGGCGGTTTTATTGGTGGTTTAGTTGTCTGGTTAGCTTATTTACCCCATTGGAACATTACAGAAGACAAAGGTGCTATTTTAGGAACCTTCGCCACTGGTCCAGCTGTCCGTAACTATCCAGCCAATGTTTTAACAGAAATTATCGGCACATTTGTCTTGGTTTTTGGTTTACTAGCCTTTTCTCAAAACGACTTAGCGGCTGGCATTAACCCAATGCTTGTTGGGATTTTGGTCTTAGGACTAGGTCTATCATTAGGCGGACCTACAGGTTATGCAATTAACCCTGCACGTGATTTAGGACCTCGTTTAGCGCACCAAATTATTCCTGTGAAAACAAAAGGTGATTCTGATTGGGCTTATTCTTGGGTGCCAATTGTGGGACCTATCTTAGGTGCTTCATTAGCTGCAGTAATTTATTTATTCACTATTTAATAAAATGAAATGTAAATAGTTGTTTTAGACAATAAAAAACGCTTGTGAGAAGTAATCAATTCTTGCAAGTGTTTTTTGCTATATATTAAACAAAAAAAGATTCCCTTAGACATTTAGACAATTTGTCCAAATGCGGAACAGAACAATTTTCCTATATGATACAATAAAAGTGCACAAGTAATTGGGGGAGTAACATTTCATACTTATTTGTCAATTTTAAGCTGGACAATGTGTTCAGTAATATATACTAATTTAAAAAGGAGTACATGATTTGAATGGGATAATGGTTTTGTTAGTGGGCGCTGGGTACATTGGTTGGGTTATTTATAGAAATGGTCGTACGTATTTCCGTTATAAAAAAAATCTAAAAAAATATCAAACGACGCACCATCTAACGGACAGTGACCTAGAGATGTACCAAAGAATTATGGACGAATTAAAAAAACAAATTATTTATTTAAACGAACTAACGAATAAGTCACGAAATTTAAAAAAAATTGAACAAGTAGAACTGGGTGTTGCTTCCGCTAAGGGCATCTTTAAACACTTAGTGAAGTATCCTGAAGCAATTACTCATTTTAGTGATTTTTTATATCATAAGGTACCAGAGATTTTACGAGCATCAGAACGGTTTTTAAGCATTAAAGAAGATAAATTGTCAACAGAAGAAATAACACTTGCAACCAATGGTATCTTAAGTACCATACGAGTGTTGTCGGAAAGTATCACAGATGATTATGAAAGATTAGTCTCCGAAGCATCTGAGGAAATTGCCTTATCAAAAAAATTAGTGGAGAGAAAAAATGGCTAAACAAAAGAATTTTTATGATACATATGATGCGCTTTTTCAAAAGCCAAAATGGTCGTTTTTTCCTGTCACAAGAACAGACACAGTAAAGCAACTTCCTAACCCAAATAAAAAAGTGGTAAAACCACAGACGAAAAAAAAGAAAAAACAAAAAAAGAACAAAAAAATTATTTGGATAGGCATTGCTGTAGCAATTGGCTTTATAGTATATATTGATCTTGCGGAGAAAGATGATTATTGGGATTACTCCGCTTCATCAGAAGATGTTTATCCTTTAAAAGAAGCTGGACTTACCACAACTGGACCTGTTGATTTAGAAAAACCACTAAAAGTCACAATAGAAGAAAATAAACTTTTATTTAATCAAGGCTATCAAATAGAAATTATCGGCGATGCCGATATTGAAACCAGTGGCGGAAAGAACTTTTTAATTTTACCTTCTACAGAGGAGTATCCAGATACAAAATATCTAGGCAATATCAGTTTTTATGAAAAAAGAGACTATTATACATCGGCAGGTATGTACCTTTCTGGCAATCTTGTCAACAGTCTTTCTGATTATTTGGATACAAGTAAAGAGTTTATCAAAGCATACCCAATTGATAAAATTGCTGATGTACAAACCGGCT
Source organism: Enterococcus sp. DIV0546 (assembly GCF_051712785.1). Classification (NCBI taxonomy): domain Bacteria; kingdom Bacillati; phylum Bacillota; class Bacilli; order Lactobacillales; family Enterococcaceae; genus Enterococcus; species Enterococcus sp. DIV0546. The sequence goes on along the minus strand of NZ_JBIOPO010000001.1, from coordinate 1,651,459 downwards.
ATATTTTAAAACGGAATCAAGGATATACAGACATCTCAAAATATTATCTCTTTAAAGATGGAACAGGATTTGAATTAGAAGTCTCTGTTGACCAATTGGAAAAGGTCAAAGATCCCAAAGACTATTCTTCTTTTGTAAAAACATACGCAAAAGAAGTCGCTTTTATAGAAAAAAGTTTTAAATTTGAGTCTACTGATGAGGAATCTCGATAGAGAAAATAGTTTTCAGCTTCAAGTAGCGCCTAGCAATACCTTTGTTGAAAAAATGTAAGAGCCTGAGACAAAAAACACTTTGGATCTTCGTCTCAGGCTTAAAAACTGATCAGCGGTGGAAGCGTAGCACTTTAAGGACTGAAGTACGACGTGTACCCACTTACTAGATTGTCTTTGAAGGTAACGTAGAAAAGAACAGCAATATACAAGCGACCTACAAACTATTTTCTGTCAGACTAAAACTGGCAGAAGTGGTTTGTAGGTCGCTTGTTTTCATTATGGTTGGTGAGACAAGTTAGCGCTTGATGTTTGTTTTAATATTGCAAATCAAAAATGGCGATACTTATTTTACTGAAAATTAGTTCCCAATCTTCTCGGGTTAATTCTTCTTCTAAAATGTAAATTCGGTCTATTTCTTTTGGTAAATCAAATAAGGGATAGTCAGTAATCACAATATCACAACTAGAAAAATCGGTTCGTTCAAAAATAATATCCTCACTAAATGCTTGCTTGATTTTCATCATAATAAAGCTAGCAATGTAAAAATCGCGAGAATATGCAACACCAATTTTAATTTTTTTGCGGGGACTATAGTGCTTATAAATTCGTAACAACAATTCACATGTCCAAATTGGGTTCTCCTGATCCTTAAATCTTAGCTGATAAGGGGAATGCGCTGAAAAATTTTGATAAAAAGCATAAATTTCTTTCTGTAAATCTTTTTGATAAGTACTATTTTTATTGACTAAAAAATCTAGAATTGCGGTATTTGGTTGCTGTGAAATAAATAATTGGTTATAGATAATATTTTTAAATAAAATAAGTAAGAAGTAATGACGATCAAATTCACGCATTTTTGGAATTTGAAAAACTTCGCAAAAATTGGTTAATAAAGAATCAACGTAGAAATATTCTGGGCAAGAAATTTCATTTAGAGCAGCCAGTAAATCTTTGGCTCGTTTTGCTGAATCAAAATTATCAATGGCAATGGGTGCAATGATATCTACAACCCGCTGTTGATCTTCTGAAAAATTTGATTGGGAACAAAAAATAGTTTGTTTTGAGTCTGAGAAAAGCCTTAAATAAGGATGTTCTTCAAATTCTTTTTGGAGATCATCTTCACAAGTATATGGAAAGCGATATTTTGCGATGTGTAAAAGTAAATTTAATTTTAGTAGAGAAGCGTGTTCCAAGCGTTCAAGAATTTCTGGTTTAATATGCTGCGTCAGTATATCTTCAAAATAAGTAGAGGTATAACGTGGTAAGGCTAAGGTATTTAAAAAGATGGTCCAGTAGACATCAAGAAAAGCATATAGGACTTGAAATTCAGAACCTGTAATCACTTTACTCGCGGAGGGGGAAAAATGGACGGAAATTCCATACAAACCAAATAGTTTATTAATGTTATTTAACCGTTTGTAAATGTAAGATGAGCTAAAATTAGTTTCTTGACTCACTTTCCAGACAGAATTGTTTTCTTTTTTGATAATTGCTTGAAAAAGAATGAAGTCAGTAGAATGGACACAGTAATAATTAAATAATAAAAAATAGTGGGAAAGAAAATCATTGGAAGTCGTATGTAATGAAATTTTTCCGTGATGGATCTGAATCTCTAAGGTATTTTCAGGAAGGGTTGCTAAGTCTTCTTGAATTTCACGAAGATAAATTGATAAATTTTTAGTAGAAAGATCGAATTTTCGGGCAACACTAGATAAATCAAGGTTCGTTTGTTTTGCTAAGTATAAAAAGACAGCCAATTTTTTTTGTGTTTTCTTTGAAAGTAAAAATGTTTTTATGGCATCTTGTGTTTTGATGAGACTCACTCCTTAGTAATAACTTCTCTTTTATTATAATAGTTCACCTAATAAATTGTAATAAAAAAGAACAATTCTCATTGGTTTATGAGAAAATAACAAGATATTCAGCAGGAAAACACCTGTGTCAGTCGACACAGGTGTTACGATGAGCAAAAAGAGCGGGTTCTTTTTTTATCAAATAATTTTCCAAAGTGACGTGATCAACTAAAGAATCAATCACCCCTTCTTTAGAAACTGAAAATCCTGCAGCCTGAATTGCTATTTGAATGGCTGCTTCAGTCGGATAACCTTTCGAAAGATAGGAGGCGAGCGCGCTGATAAAGCTGTCACTGGCACCAGTGCTATCCACAGCTATATTTTCTGTTGCAGGGAAATAGTGGCACACTTGGGGTGTTTTTAATAACACGCCTTTTTTTCCTAAAGTAACAATGACATTTTTTACGCCCATTTCTAAGAAGTACGCCGCTTTCTCTTCTAATGAACCAGTATCTGGTTGAAGTTCCAATAATTCATCTTCATTGGGAATGAAAAAATCAACCTTTTCTAGTATATTCACTGGAATATGATGAATAGCAGCTGGTTTTAAAATAATCGGTACGCCTGAATGTCGGGCGATTTCACAAGCTTTCTCTACAGCAGACAAAGGAATTTCTGTTTGAATGAGACAAAAACTGGCATCCATAAATAGGTGTTTTTGCTGTGCGATTTTTTTAGGTGTAAGCGCTGTGTTTGCACCAGGTAAGATTGAAATCATGGAGTCGCCGCTTGTCTCAACATAAATATAAGCTTGACCAGTCTCAGCATCTTGAATACGTGTGACACCATCTGTCGTAACGTGGTATTTTTCTAATTCTTTATATAAGTAATTCGCATCTGTGTCTGAGCCTAAACAACCAATTAAGGTGGCCTGATGCCCCAGTTTGGTTAAGCCAACAGCTTGATTTAATCCTTTTCCGCCGGGGAATTTAGCATAGCTAGACAAAAAATTTGTTTTGCCGTTATGTGGTAAATTTGTTGAATACAGATAATTATCAACGTTTAAACTACCTACTACAATCATTTTGCTATGTGGATTAACACTAGACATGCCTAATGTATTTTTGTGATCTAGCACCAATTTTTCAGCGTCATTAATCAAGGCTGTTTTTTCTTTGCGTTTGTTAAGCAATAATAAGGCTAACTGGCTGCCAAACGTCTCTGTATCTAATAAGACGGAAGAAATATGATCAGGTAAAAATGAACGATCAATTTTTCGCTTAATTGCGAGTAAAGAGTAATTATCGGGGGTTCGCAAACCGCTCTGCTTTAAAAGCTGTTCCAAAAAAACAGCCTGGGTATAGTCATCAGTAAGGATACCCGTAATCCCATCTGTGATAAGCTGATTACTGAAATCAGCAGGGATAGTAGTTAAAATATTTTCTTTACTAAAGGGTAAATTGACATCAAACAAGGCTTTTTTATAGCCTGCAATAATTGCTTCTTTATATTTTTGGTTAGTGACGAAATAACTAATTTTTTTATGGTTATTCTGTAATAATTCTTGGGTTAAAACATAACTAGCTTCTTCATAAAGACCCGCTAGAGAAGGTAATTCGTTAGTTGAGTGATTGACGAAATAGTAAGGAATCGTTAATTCTTCTATAAATTTCGCGTATTGTTTACTGTTTTCATTGATTGGGTCCCAAATAATGCCACTGGCTTGTTTTAAAGTTGGCGAGGTAATATTTTTCAGTTCTTGTTCTAAACTACCGTGACTATTTAAAATCAAGCAGTTATAGCCATTTTCTTGAGCTTTATCAATAAAGCTCGTAACCCAAGCCTCAAAAGTTTCATGGCTATTTAATAATAACACGAAGGTTTTTGTAGTACTATTTGTGACGAGATTTGCTGAGTAAGGTGTGTAGTTGTAATCTCGAACGATTTTTAAGACACGCTCACGGGTTTCTTTACTAATAGTTTGATCTTTATTATTTATAATTTTGGATACAGTTGAAGCGGAAACACCAGCTAATTTTGCAATATCTTTAATATTCATCATTTTCGTCCTTTCACTGAACTCTTTTTTATAGTAAGCATTCTAAAAGCAGAAAGTCAAGAAAAAGCCTAATTATTTATTATTTAGAAATTCTGCTTGACTTTTAATGAAAGCGCTGTTAATCTCGAATTAAGAAAACGTTTCCGGAAATGTTTTTCCTAAATGTGAATGGAGGAAGAAAAATGGATACAAAGAAAAGACCGATCATTATTGATACGGACCCAGGAATTGATGATGCTGTAGCTTTAGCGATTGCACTGAATCATCCTAACCTAGAAGTTCGCTTAATAACGACGGTTGCAGGGAATGTAGATGTAGAAAAAACAACAAATAATGCCTTGAAACTTGTCGATTTTTTTGGGAAAAAGGTTCCTGTAGCCAAGGGGTGTAATTGTCCGTTACTTATTCAATTGGAAGATTCTGCTGAGATTCATGGGGAGACTGGCATGGATGGCTTTGAGTTTCCGCAACCTATCTCTACGTGTTTAGATATTCATGCAGTGGAAGCTATGCGAAAAGAAATTCTGTCTAGTGATGTTCCTTTGACCATTGTTCCAATTGCTGCATTAACGAATATTGCTTTGTTACTGACCCTCTATCCAGAAGTCAAAGAAAATATTGCAGAAATCGTCATGATGGGTGGCTCATTAGCAAGGGGAAATACAAATACAAGTGCCGAATTTAATACGTATGTCGATCCACACGCTGCACAAATTGTTTTCCAATCAGGTGTCCCGCTAACAATGGTAGGATTAGATGTTACAAGTCAAGCTGTGTTAACGAATCATGAAGTAACAGCCATCAGAGCGCTTGGTAGAGTTGGGGAAATGTTTTATGGTCTTTTCCGTCATTATAGAGGCGGCAGTCTAACTACAGGTTTGAAAATGCATGATGTCTGTGCGATTGCCTATTTAACTTCACCAGAATTATTTGAGACAACTGAAACGTTCATTGAAGTTGCTTTGGAAGGTCCAGCTGCGGGAGCTACTGTTGCGGATTTAAAAATGAAGTATCATAAAAACACGAATGCCGTTGCCTGTATAGATGTAAATGTTGAAGCTTTTCAAAAATGGGTTGTCGAAAAAATGAAAGCGGTTAATTAACTGAAGGAGGATAAGTATGATTGAAAGTTTATTGGTATTGGTCGTTTTAGTTGTTGTAGCCTATTTGATTGTAAAAAATTATCATCCCGCACTCAGCTTAATTATTGGTGCGCTTGTTCTACTTGCATGTGCATGGATGTTAGGACATCCCATTTATCCTGCAGGAGAAGGAACCGGTTTTGGATTATTTGATATTTTCTTGAAGTTTAAAGATACAATTATTGCACAAGTGAGTTCAGCAGGAATTGTAATTATGATTCTTTTTGGTTATTCAGGCTATATGAATGCAATCGGGGCCAATCAGATGGCTGTCAACTTTTTGGTGAAACCATTAATGAAGATTAAACGTAAATCGTTATTTGTCCCTGTGGTCTTTTTAATTGGAAATTTAATGTCACTGGTAATTCCTAGTGCATCAAGCTTAGCGATTATTTTAATGTCTATATTATATCCGATGCTAGCCAGCATGGGGATTTCATCATTAACTGCTGCAGGTGTGATTGCAATGACGGCAACTATCATGCCAACACCTTTAGGCGCGGATAACGTAATCGCCGCAAATACCCTTGGTTATGATGTGTTAAATTATGTTGTATGGAATGCCAAAATTTCGCTGCCATCGTTATTAATCATTGCGGTTGCACAGTACTTCTGGCAAAAATACTGCGATAAAAAAGAAGGTGATGCTGCCTATGTCTCATTAAATGAAGAAGGCTTAAGCAAACAAAAAGAATTTGATGTTCCTAAATTTTATGCAATATTGCCAATATTACCGCTATTATTAATTGTTGGAGTGGGAATCGCAGGAATGTTTATTAAAGGAATAACGATGGATATTTTTGTTCTTACATTTATTTCTTTCTTCATTGCTGTATTGGTTGAGACGCTTCGCTTGAAATCTTTTAAAAAGGTTCAAGATACAGCTGTCGAGATGTTTAAAGGAATGGGGCAAGGGTTTAGTCAAGTTGTGATGCTTGTCGTAGGTGGTTCATTATTCACGTCTGCGATTCAAACGTTAGGAATTATTGATAGTATTATGGCCTCTGTCGAAGCGTCAAGTTCAGCAGGAATCGTTACGACCTTAATTTTCAGCGGTGCAACGACCCTTTTTGGAATTTTAAGCGGTGGTGGACTGGCAATGTTTTATGCGGTTATCGAACTAATCCCTGGGATTGCCGAAAAAGCTGGGATTGATGGTATTTTAATTTCCTTGCCAATGCAGATGATCGCGAATTTAACTAGAACGATTTCTCCTGTAGCAGCAGTTGTCATGATTGTCGCATCAACAGTAGGAGTTAGTCCCATCAGAATTTTAAAACGGACGAGTGTACCGACCATCATTGGCATTATTAGTGTGATTGTCTTGTCGATTCTATTGTTACCCTATTAAGAGAATAAACAATGAAAATTAGAGTGGCTGATGAGAAAGAGTTACCGATGATTCTTCAATTTTTAACAGAAGTAAAGGCATACATGGACGTTGTGGGCATTACGCAGTGGACAAAGGACTACCCTTCTCAAGAAGATATCCAAGAAGACATTACAAAAAAACGGTTGTATTTGCTAGTGCACGAAGAAATGATTTTTTCAATGGCAACGTTATGTATGGATCAGGAACAAGACTTTGTTTGGCTAAAGCGCTTTGCAACTTCGCCTAATTATATTGCCAAGGGTTATGGCAGTTTATTGCTCCATGAATTGGAGAAACGGGCAATCTGGGAAGGAAGACGTAAAATGTATGCTCAAACTAATCATACTAACCATAGAATGATTCGATTTTTCGAAAGTAAAGGGTTCACAAAAATTCATGAATCTTTACAAATGAATCGCTTAGACTTTGGCTCTTTTTATCTATACGTTAAAGAATTAGAGAAGCAATCCATCGTTTAAAATAAGAAAACAGGAGTCAGATGCAAAAATTATTTAGCATCTGACTCCTGTTATTTTCCAAGGAAATAGTCAACTTAATTATACAAACAAAACACAAACACATTCGGGAACAGCAACATCTTTTTGAATCATTTCTAATAAGCCTGTTTCTTGGTTCCGACGATAAAGTGTTAAGTTATCAGAGTCTTGATTAGCGACAACAACGAAATCTTCAGACGGATCTAAATCAAAATCTCTCGGAATATCGCCTTCTGTTGAAATTAATTGAATTCGTTCAATCGCTTCGCCATTTTCTGAAACAGCATAGACAGCAATTGAGTTATGGCCACGGTTTGAAGCATAAAGGAAACGGCCATCAGAAGAAATACGAATTGCAGCACCACCATTAAACGCATCATAATCAGCAGGCAAAGTAGAAACTTTTTGTAATTCAGTAAAAGAACCATCTGTTTCATCATATGAAAGAACTGAAACAGTGCTATCTAACTCACCAAATAGATAAGCCAATGATTTTGTTGGGTGGAACACTAAATGACGTGGACCAGTCCCTGGCTCAGTCACGAATTGAGCGATTTCAGAAAGCTTTCCATCTAAGCTAACATTATACGTATACACGCGATCGGTTCCTAGATCACAGACGACTAAGCGTTGATCAGGCGTCAAATCTGTGTAATGAACATGGGCATTGTTTTGATTTTCATGAGGACCAGTTGGCTCTGTATGAATCACTTTGTCAGCATCTTCCAAAGCACCATCTTCTAAGATACGATACACGTGAACGATACCTTGGTGATAATTTGCTGCATAGACAAGTTGTCGGTTTTCGTCAACAGCTACATAACATGGCGGTGCACCTTCTTCAGTTACTTTATTCAATAAATTAAAATGGTCCATTTCTGGTTGATAAGCGGCAGTGCCACCTTCACCGTCAACACTAGTGACGCTAAAAAGTTCGCCCTTTTGACTCAGAGCAAGATAGGTAGGACTCGTTTCTTCTAACAAAAGTGTCGCTTCTGTTAAACGACCTTGTGTCGTATCTAATGCAATTTTATAAATGCCTTGGCTGGCTCTTCGAGTATAGGTACCTAGTAAAATTTGTTCTAACATCACAATTCCTCCAATTTGTTTCAACACAATCACTTTTTATGAAAGTGCTTTTATATAATGTAGTATACCATAAGAAGTCTAAGAACAATAAAACTTTCTATCTGAGATGTTCGCATTTTAAAGTGGTTTGTGCTATTATGATGAGAGACTGTGATGACAGTCATTTTTTGATTTTTAGAGGGGTGACGAACATGTACGACAATACGGATAATAACGGGACCGTTCGTTGTTCATTTTGTGGGAAAACACAAGAAGAAGTAAAAAAAATTGTTGCTGGTCCGGGTGTCTATATTTGTAATGAATGTATTGATCTATGTAAAGAGATTATTGATGAAGAATTTTATGATGAAGCAGTCCGAGAATTAACGGATGTGCCAAAACCCCAAGAAATTTTAAATGTTTTAAATGAATATGTTATTGGACAAGAACGTGCAAAACGCACACTTTCTGTTGCTGTTTACAATCACTATAAACGTGTGAATCAATCAGAAACAGCTGCAACTCAAGATGAAGTTGAATTGCAAAAAAGTAACATTTGTTTAATTGGACCAACAGGTTCAGGTAAAACTTTCTTGGCTCAAACGTTAGCAAAAACATTAAATGTACCTTTTGCAATCGCTGATGCGACCAGTTTAACAGAAGCAGGTTATGTAGGGGAAGATGTTGAAAATATCCTTTTAAAATTACTACAATCTGCTGACTATAATGTTGAACGTGCGGAAAAGGGCATTATCTATATTGATGAGATTGATAAAATTGCCCGTAAGAGTGAAAATGTTTCGATTACTCGAGATGTTTCAGGTGAGGGTGTTCAACAAGCCTTACTAAAAATTCTTGAAGGAACAGTTGCAAGTGTACCACCACAAGGGGGCCGCAAACATCCACATCAAGAATTTATCCAAATTGACACAACGAATGTTCTCTTCATCGTTGGTGGAGCATTTGATGGAATTGAAACTATTGTTAAAAACCGCTTAGGCGAAAAAACTATTGGTTTTGGTAAAACTAATTCTGCTTTAAATGAAGAAGAAAGCATCATGCAACATATTATTCCAGAAGATTTATTGAAATTTGGTTTAATTCCAGAATTTATTGGACGCTTACCTGTAATGGCTGCGCTTGATAAATTAACGAATGATGATTTAGTTCGAATTTTAACAGAACCGAAGAATGCCTTGGTGAAACAATATCAAAAATTATTGTCTCTTGATGACACTAAATTAGAATTTGAACCAGAAGCATTAAAAGCCATCGCAGCCAAAGCCATTGAACGTAATACTGGCGCACGCGGACTTCGTTCAATCATTGAAGAAATTATGATGGACGTAATGTTTGATGTTCCTTCAGATGAAAGCATTGAAAAAGTTATCATTACTAAAATGGCCGCTGAAGGTACCGGTAAACCAACAATTATTTATAACAAAAAAGATAAAGAAGCTGTATAAGATTGAAGCTGAAAACAGCTCTTTCGGCGGATCTCCGAAAGAGCTGTTTTTGTTAAGCTTTTGAATGAAAGACTGAACAGAAGAACGGAGGAAAACAATGAACGTACATAATGCAGAAATCGTGATTAGTGCGGTATCCCCTAAACAATATCCTGAATCTCAGTTACCGGAGATTGCTTTAGCTGGACGTTCGAACGTTGGGAAATCATCTTTTATTAATACCTTGATTAATCGTAAAAATTTAGCAAGAACTTCGGGTAAACCTGGTAAAACGCAAACGCTAAACTTTTATTTAATTGAGGATGCCTTACACTTTGTGGATGTTCCTGGCTATGGTTATGCCAAAGTTTCTAAAACAGAACGTGCGAAGTGGGGAAAAATGATTGAAACGTATATCACGCAACGTGAGCAATTACGTGCAGTCGTTTCTTTAATTGATTTACGTCATCCGCCGACCCAAGATGATATCCAAATGTATGAATTTTTGAAATACTATGATTTGCCAGTTATTATTGTGGCAACTAAGGCAGACAAAATTCCGCGGGGCAAATGGAACAAACACGAGAGTGTCATCAAAAAAGCCTTGAATTTTGATAAACAAGATGACTTTATTATTTTCTCTTCTGAAACAAAAGAAGGAAAAGAAGCAGCTTGGACAGCAATTGAAAAGTTTCTATAGAAAAAAACAAGCAAAATTACTCTTTTGCTTGTTTTTTTGCTTCTTCTTTTTTTGCTTCTTGTCGTTGTTTTGCCAGTTCTTCAAGAGGTACTTCTTTCTTTAATGGATCAACGGCGAAAGAATCGAAGAGTTTATCTAAGTCATTGGAACGTTCAAATTTTAATCCCATTTACTAAGCCTCCATTCCTTTTTTTATAGTGTAGCACGTTTTTTTTCATTTGGATAGCAACAGAAATGTAAGAATTCGTCATAGGTGCACCTGGTGTAATTTCTCGTAACTAAGACTTGCCAAACATGAAAAAACAAGCTATTCTTTAGTAAGAATTAGTTAGAAAGAAGGCACTTTATGAAAAATCCGTTAATCGGCGGTGTTCGTTTTTATCAACGATTTATTTCTCCAGGATTGCCTGCACGTTGTCGCTATTACCCAACGTGTTCACAATATATGATTGATGCAATTCATACACATGGAAGTGTCAAAGGAACAACGATGGGGGTAGCACGGATTTTACGATGTCATCCTTTTGTTAAAGGCGGCATTGACTATGTTCCGTTGAAATTTCGCTTGACGAAAAATCCTGATGAGACCTATCATGGACCGTATACGTATCGAAGAAATAAGAAAACAGAAGTAGAAAAGGATGGATAAATATGGCAATTTTAGCATTTGATCTTGGCGGTTCTTCCGTGAAATACGGCGTTTGGACAGGCAAAGAATTAACAAATCAAGGGAGCTTTCCAACACCTGGCTCTTGGGAAGAAATGAAAGCGCATTTATATTCGGTTTATGCAGACAAAAGAAATGAGTCGATTAGTGGTGTTGCTTTTAGTTCACCTGGAGTAGTTGACGAAAAAAGTCAACAGATTTTAGGGATTTCCGCCATTCCATATATTCATCATTTTAACATTTATGAAGAATTAGAAGCGTTGTTTGGCTTACCAGTGACTATCGAAAATGATGCGAATTGTGCTGGTTTAGCTGAGATATATGAAGGCGCAGCGAAAGGAAAAAAAGAAGTGCTTTTTGTCGTTATTGGGACAGGAATTGGTGGAGCGATTTTTCGCAATGGCGAATTGTACAAAGGCGCTCATTTATATGGAGGCGAGTTTGGACTGAACTTTTTAAGTAATGGCCAAACATTCAGTGAAATTGGCACAGCTGTCAAAATGGCTCAGCGCTATTGTGAACGAATTGGAGTCGAAAAACAGGCGGTGACAGGAGAAGAAGTTTTTGAACTGGCACAACGAGGGGATGAGGTTGCTCGCGAAGAAGTCAATAATTTTTATGATTATTTAACACAAGGATTATTCGGCTTACAGTTTTCTTATGATCCTGAAATGATTGTACTCGGAGGCGGTGTTTCTGCTAAAGAAGGCTTATTAGCAGAGATTAATCGCCGGATGCTAACGCATTTACAAACCTTTGAATTAAAAGATTTTGTTCCAGAAATCGTGACCTGCCATTATCAAAATGATGCCAACTTGATTGGCGCAGCCGCCAACTTTCAAGCAAAAACGAATTGGGAACTATAAAGAAACAGCCGATTGTTGTTCTCTTCAATCGGCTGTTTCTTTATTTATTTGCCTTGTCGTCAGTGTTTTCTTCTGCGGCAATCCGCGCTTGAACTTGTTGGCGTAAAGCTTCTAGTTCTTTTTCTTTCTTTTCTAATTCAGCTAAATCTTCAGAAATTTCATGGGCTTCTTCTGCTGGCTTAGGTTGTAAAAAGACGTTTAAACCAATCGCTATAAAGGTCCCAATGAATGTATCCAACACACGTTCCATTGCATATTGAAAGGAATCGCTTTGCGGAATACTTAAAGAAATCATTAAAAGTGTCGCAGTTGCAGAAATGATTCCAGCATTGTTATTAATCCCATCAGAAACAACGATGACGATAATGACTAAAAGTGGTAGTAGCAGTAATTCTACTAAGTGTTGATTAGGAAAATAATCTTGTGCTAATACATAAAGCAAAGCTAAAAAGCCACCCAATGTGTTTCCAATAATGCGCGATTTTCCAAAAGACAAACTAGTATTTAAATCTTGTCTTAGCGAAAAAACAGCTGCTAAACAGGCAATCATAGGTGAGCCACGATGGAAAAATTGAAATAAAAGAATACACAGCATGACAGCAATTGCTGTTTTTAACGTTCGCATGCCTAAACGAAATCGACCCACTATCATAAATATTCGCTCCTAAATAACTTTTCTCTTTAATGATAACCGAAATAGAGGTAAAATTACTAGAGAAAAGTGAAGAATTATTATTTTTTAAGGGGAGTATGCATGAAAATTGGTTTACGAACAGTCAAGACAGCCATTAGCGCTGCATTAGCAATGATTATTGCGGAAAAACTGGGATTACTTTATGCCCCTTCGGCAGGGATTATTTCGGTTTTAAGTGTTACTAGCACGAAAAAAACATCTGTCATGACAGGGATTTATCGTTTGTTATCCTTAGCTTTAGCAACTATTTTAGCGTATATTTGTTTTACTTTTTTAGGTTTTACAGCGATTGCTTTTGGTTTTTTTTTGTTATTATTTATTCCAGCAGCTGTGTATTTTCAATTATCTGATGGGATTGTTGTGAGTTCCGTTTTGGTAACTCATTATTTAGTCGAAAAAAATCTTTCTTGGGCGATTATTGGAAATGAGTTTTTATTAATGAGTATTGGTGTGGGACTAGCGTTATTAGCTAATTCTTATATGCCTGATACAGAAAAACGTTTAAGAGAAGACCAAGAAGTCATTGAAACAATGTTTCGTAAAATTTTAAGGGAAATGGCGCTACATTTAAACAACGCTGCAGGAGAGCGAAATTTGGTCATGCATTGTGCAGATTTAAAAACCTTTATTCGCACAGGCGAGACGTGGGCCAAAAATCATGCCGAGAATCAATTGCTGTCTACCAATACGTATTATTTAGAGTACTTTGCGATGAGAAAAATGCAAAGTAATATTCTAAAAAACATGTTGGAATTATTAGAAGATATTACTGTTGATGCGCAACAAGTTCGTTATATTCAACAATTGTTGGAATATACGGCAGAAACATTTGCAGAGAATAATGATGGACAAGAAATTATGAATCGAATTAAGACCGTTTATGAAACCTATCGCACAAAACCATTGCCGCAAACAAGAAGTGAATTTGAAAATCGGGCGCGACTCTTTCAGTTTTTACAATTGTTTCAGTCATTCATTCAAGTCAAAGCGGACTTTGCCAAATTACAACTAGATAAATAAACAAAAAAGAAACCTTTTTAAACGGAGGTTTCTTTTTTTGTTCTCTTAAAAATTCAGGCAAGTTCTTTAGTATTCATTGAGAATGTGTTAAACTAATGAGAAAGAAAAATAAAAGGAATGACCGCAATGGATAATGCTCAAGTGAAGAGAAAACATTTCCGTTTTCCAGCATATGATGATGAACAGGGCGTAAAATTACCAACAGATAATGAACGTAACTTATTTCAAGATGATCTGATTGGTAAAGCAATGTCAGGTAGCAGAAGAACTGCAACATCTGCCGAAGATACCAGACAAAGCACACCATCCGTCCAACAACCAACAACGAATCAATCAACTACAAATAAACAAACACAACAATTAACAGCAGCACAACAAGAGCAATTAGCACGTCATCGTTCTAATTTGCCAGACTACACAAAACATGCTAGTAAAGCAACGAAAAATAAACAAGCAACGAAAAAAAATAATAGCCTTTTTGGGACGCCAAAAGGAAATGGCTGGACACAAACGTATAAAAAAAAAGAAGTCGTAGCGAAACCAAGTAGACCTGCCGCATCACCATTAGTGCAGAAAACGACACCTTCTTATTTTGTTCCTAAATATATCCCGGCTTCTGTGATTCCTGAGGAACAGGAACCTAGTTTTACTGAAGAAGAGTTGCTAAAAGCAATGAAAAAAGATCGGCGTTCATATGTCATTCTTGATGATGAACCAACGGCTTTTCAAGTGAAAGATACGGAAGAAGATCCAACGGTGCGGAAATTTAATATTCCAACCTCAGAACCTGAGATTCCTTTAACTAGACGACAATATCAACAAATCAAACCAGACTTAGAACGTTTTGGCGAAGATGCGTTGGATTTACGTTCGCGTTCCCGTTTGAATGCCGCAAAGAAAAATGCTAAAAGTCAAACGGCTTATGGGAAAAAATTAGCTAAAGCGAATGCTCAAGTGGAGCCGGAAGCACCTGTGACAGAAGAGAAGAAAAAGGGCATCTTGGATAAACCATTAAGTGGGATGCTAGAAGATTCAAGTTCTGTATTAGAAAACAGTAAATATTTTAGTTAAGAGATGAAACTTGCATGTGGAATTGAAACATGTAAGTTTTTTATTCTGTTTTAATAGTTGATTATTTTTTTGTTTTATACGATAATGAATCTCGTATGATTGAAATTTTTTTAAAAAAGGTATGTTTTATATAGTGACAGAGAAGAGGATTATAATGGGAAATCAAGAGAACAAATTATACCATTTTGTCGGAATTAAAGGTTCTGGCATGAGCTCATTAGCGTTGGTCTTACACCAAAAAGGCTACAACGTTCAAGGATCAGACGTAGAAGAGTATTTCTTTACACAACGGGATCTTGAAAAATCAGGTGTCCCTATTTTACCATTTAATGCAGATAATATTGATAAAGACATGATTGTTATTGCTGGAAATGCTTTTCCAGATACCCATGAGGAAATCGCCCGCGCCATCGAATTAGGCGCAGAAGTAATTCGTTACCACGATTTCATTGCTCGTTTTATCGAACCGTATACAAGCATTGCTGTAACAGGGTCACATGGGAAAACAAGTACGACTGGTTTGCTAGCACATGTATTAAGTGGTATCAATCCAACTAGTTATTTAATAGGGGATGGCACTGGCCACGGCGAACCAGATGCTGATTTCTTTGCATTTGAAGCGTGTGAGTATCGCCGTCATTTCTTGGCTTATTCACCAGATTATGCGATTATGACGAATATCGATTTTGATCATCCAGATTACTACAAGAGCATTGAGGACGTTTTTTCAGCGTTCCAAACAATGGCTCATCAAGTCAAAAAAGGAATTTTTGCTTATGGTGATGATAAGTATCTTCGTCAGTTAGAATCAGAAGTGCCAGTTTATTATTATGGCGTTAGTGAAGAGGATGATATCCAAGCCCGAAATATTCAACGAACAACGGAAGGCTCATCTTTTGATGTTTATCACAAGGATGATTTTGTAGGTCATTTTGTCTTACCAGCATTTGGCCATCACAATATCATGAATGCGCTAGGTGTGATTGCTGTGGCTTATTTTGAAAAACTTGATATGCAAAAAGTCGCAGAAGAAATGCTAAGTTTTAAAGGTGTGAAACGTCGTTTTAGCGAGAAAAAAGTCAGTGACATGATTATTGTTGATGATTATGCGCACCATCCAGCTGAAATTAAAGCAACGATTGATGGCGCCCGCCAAAAATATCCTGACAAAGAAATTATTGCTGTCTTCCAGCCACATACATTTACACGAACAATTGCCTTAATGGATGAATTTGCTGAAGCACTGGATTTGGCAGATGAAGTATTCTTATGTAATATTTTTGGCTCTGCGCGTGAAACACAAGGCGAGGTACGCATTGAAGATTTAGGTGAAAAAATTCAAAAAGGTGGACAAGTAATTACCGAAGATAATGTGTCGCCTTTACTAGATTTTGAAAATGCAGTGGTTGTCTTTATGGGCGCTGGCGACGTTCAGAAATTTGAACAAGCCTACGAAACATTACTAAGTAACACAACTAGAAACGTTTTATAAGAGAACATAAATAAAATCGGGACAGGGGTATCTGGCTTCAAAAAATAAGAAGCTGCTCCTGTTCCGTTGTTTGTTTTTAGAATGCTAGCATGGTAGATAAGTTGGTTTTGTTTAAACATCCTTTAAAGACTACTTTTTAACTTGCCTTTTAAGTACATTTTGGTACAATTATCTTATCAATAACGGAGGTGTACTAATTTGAATATCGGAAAACCGAGAAAATTAGGCAAAACCATCGAAGATATCGAAGAGGGAGATTCGTTGTCCTTGACAGAGTCAATTGAAGACAAGGACTTATTACTTTACTTGGGCTTGACCAATGATGCGAATCCTTTATATATCCAACATGATTATGCCCAAAAAACAGAATATGAAAAACCAATCGTACCATCAATTATGCTGATGGGAATTATCACTAGTGCGATTTCAAAACATTTACCAGGACCAGGTTCACATGTTGTGAATTTCTCTGTGAACTTTGTGGAACCCGTTTTTCATTACGAAACATTGACTTTCCAATTAGAAGTAATCAAAGTCGACAAAATGAAAGATGTGATTACTATTTCAGTTGAGGCTGTTAATGAGCAAGAAAATCGCGTGTTAGATGCAGTGGTGATGGTTCAACCACCCCAAGTGACGATTGATGAACTAACAGAGAAAGAAGGGACTTTAACTTATGAATAATCAAGAGTATATCCAAACTGGCACAGGTTTGAATAAATTTTATGCCAAAATTTACGGATTTTTAGCGTTAGGAATTGGTATTAGCGCAATCATGGCTTATGCAATGACGACTGTCTTTTTACCTGTTCTAGCTACTTTATTCAAATCAAGCTTAGCTTTTTGGATGATTTGGCTTGTTGAAATTGGCTTAGTTTTATATCTAGGCGCAAAAGCACAGAAGAATCCAACCATTGCGATTGCAGGATTTGTTGCGTATGCATTATTAAATGGTGTCACTTTATCCGTGACGTTATTAATGTATACTGGTGGAACAGTGGCCGGCGCATTTTTAAGTGCAGCAGCTACCTTTGGCGCGATGTCATTAGTAGGTGTCTTTACGAAGAAAGACCTATCAGCAGTTGGTCATGCCGCTTATAGTGCCTTAATCGGAATCATCATTGCGATGTTGCTAAATATGTTCCTTTTACACAGTAGTGCTGTAGAATTCTTTATTTCCATTTTAATGGTCCTAATTTTCTCAGGGATTACTGCTTACGATAACCAACGTATTCGCCAAGTCTATGCGCAAACAGGTGATCAAGCAGGTACTGGGATGGCCGTTTTCTTCGCATTACAATTATACCTTGACTTCATCAACCTATTCTTAGCTTTCTTAAGAATTTTTGGTAAAAACAACTAACATGAACGTAAAAGAGCCAATCTGCTCAGCAGATTGGCTCTTTTTTTAACCCATTCCAATAGCGAAATTCAACAGTTTATCGGAGTATGTTGGGTTTTCTAAATCGGTTTTCATTGTTTCGTTCAGTAGACTGAGCTGATCGGTAATGATGCCATCGACACCATAAAAAATCATTCGTGTCATAACATCTTCATCATTTGCTGTCCAAGCATAAACTTTTTTCCCATCATGATGAGCGGCATTTACAAAGTTACGATTCATTGTACTGTTTTCCATAGTAAAAAAGTCAACTGGCATTTTAGGCGGTCCCACAATGTTGAAAGGAATAACGTAGCCTACATAAAAGCGTGGTTCTTCTTTCTTTAAGGCCATCGCCGTATCATAGGTTAAGGTATGAAGGATATGGCCGTTTTCTAAAATATTTTCACGGTATTGTTTGACAAAGCGCTGTACTAAATCAGGGCTATCTTGAGGCGTGGTTTTGATTTCAATTAATAAACGTTGTTTTAATTGATTGGCTTTGGCTAAATAATCATCGAAAGAAACCATTTTAGCAGTTTGACCATTTTCTGTGACATTCATATTCGTTAATTCTTTAAGTGTTAATTGATTCGGTCGTTTATTAACGCCCGTTAACGCCCGTAAATTAAAATCGTGCATGACAATAAATTGATGGTCTTTGGTTTCTTGAATATCCATTTCAACATAATCAGGTTTTGCCTTATTGGTCTCGATTAAAGAATCCAAGGTGTTTTGAACGCCATTGTTACCATTAACACCACGATGGGAGATGGTAACCGGTTTTCGGTCAGGTGTATGACTTAGGTAATTCGTATTATAGGTGCCTACACCAATTCCGAAGATGATTGCAATCAAACAAAAAAGAACGACTCTGAAGGTGGTCCATTCTACCCGAACCTCTGATTTCGGGGTGAACCATTCTGGCGTGTCAGGCAAAATCCCTTCATCCTCCATATCATCAACAATAATGTAAAAAATAGCAACACTAGACAACACCAAGTTTAAGAGCATCATAACCTGAAGGAGTGTCATAGCGATGACAGCGCTAGGTAAAGACCACTCAGGTTTAAACGTTTCGACTGCGGTTTGACCTAAAAATATCAAGAAATAGCCAGCCGTAAAAATCCCTAAAACAGTTCCTCCAATGATAATAAACTGCCCTAAAATCTGGAAAAAGCGCCGCTTTGTAATTTGCCAACTACGTTTTAAAGACTCACGAAAACCAACATCACGTAAAATCAACTCTGGAAGGGCAAAAGCAAGTCGAATCGCTAAATATAATATAATCAGTTCTAACAATACGAAACCAATAATAATAATGACGCGATTTGCAAAAATAAAATCTAAGATAAAGGCTGGAATCTTAACTCTTGTTAATAAATAAGAGCGGAAGGTTAACCCACTTAATGGTAAAATCAAAAAGAAATATGCCAGGAAAAACAGAAAGGTAATTCCTCGAACTTTTTTGATCTGAAGCAAGGTGCCGTGCAATAATTGCGTTAGAGTAATTGGCTGCTTTTTCTTAATAAAATAGACACTAAGCAATAAAAAGGTAAATTCAAAAAAGAGCGCCAGTAAAATTAATAGCCCAATTAGTAGAAAAGTCAAAAGGACATAGGGATGTTGCGTAGCAATTGCCCCTAAGTTATCGTAGGAAATATAATCAATCCCACCTTCTTTGAGTACCAATTTGGACAAACTTGTCAATAAAGGCAATAGAACGAATAACATAAATCCGTGCATCAAGAGCACATCGCGAAAATACGCCGTTGTCCCTTTAAGAAAATCTAGCGTATTCACAATACTATTTTTAAAATAACTAAACATCAAAAGTCCCCCAGTTTCTACCAAAATTCCATAATAAAAGGACTAAATCAAACTGACACAGGCAGAGTTTTGATTTAGTCCGTTCGCTTTTTTATTTATTTTACATTCCCAGTAAGCTAGTTAAAAATGTACCGCCATAAATTAACGCAAGACTATATAAATAGATAGAAGCAGGTTTTGCTAATAGAATAATCAGAGTAAATTTTTTCACAGACATTTTTGTTAAACCGGCCATTAAACAAAGCGCATCATCCGGTGCAATCGGGAAGAAAATTGCTAAAGCAAACAATCGTTCAAAACGTTTTTCATTGTCTAACCAACCGATATACTTGTTATATGTTTTATCACTGACAAGGCTCATAATGAATGGTTTCCCATAATTACGACCTAATAAGAAAATGATAATAGAGCCAAGTGCAATACCAACGTAATTATAGACGAAGCCCATTGTTGGCCCGAAAATCAAGACCCCTGCAGCACAGCTAACACCACCAGGAATAATCGGAATAACCACTTGAATAATCTGAATTAACATGAAAATAATCGGACCGAGAATGACAGATTGCCCTACTAGTCCTCTTAGTGCATTGATGTCCTTGAAGACACCTAATCGGATAAAATAGATGGTTGCAATTATGGTTGCAACAATGCCCAAAATGGAAATAATATTAACAATTTTTCTAGATAGGGTAACACTCACATTTCTCATCTCCTTTAGTTATACTCATCGTACTTTTAGTATATAACTTTTTATCAATAAAAAACATCGTTTGTTCTTTCTGCAAACGAACAAAGTTGTAAGATACACATCATTTGATAAGTTTATTATACAAAAAAAGAGACAGAAAAGACATCCTACTTAAGACCCATTCTGCACTGATCTTTCGAAAGAGAGTTAAAGAAACGAAAGTGGCGCATCTTTTAGGAATATTATAGAGGGGCAAAGAGTGAAATTAAATTTGCATCCACGTCTTTAATGATTGCGTATCGTTGGCCCCAAGGTGCATTCCAAGGTTCTTTAAAAACAATGTAACCAGCTTGGCTCATTTTTTTCACGGTTTTATCAACTTCTGCGGCCGTTTCACAAAGAAAAGCAAGTTCAATTTTATCGCCTTGTTGGCTAGGCGCAAACCCATAGACACCAGTAATCATTTGTAGTGAATTTAAAGAAATCCTGACGCCATTGTTTTGTAATTCTGTGTAATCAGGCGAAGCTTCTCCCAGCACGTTAAAACCTAGCGTTTGGTAAAAAGAGAGTGCTTGTGTCATATCGTTGACGATAATACCGACCATATCTAACTTCATCCTCATAACCTCCGATCTATGATAAAATAAGTGTAAGGGATTTTTTGGTAAAAACCAAACGATTTATAGCGAAAGTACTTAAAAAATTAGAATGTAACAGTTTACAACGAAGAATAAGAAGACTATAATTATGTTAACTAGTTTTAGGTGTACCTAAAAGTGAAATGTGTGAACAAGATAGATTGAGGGATGTTGGATGAAAGAAAAGAAAACGGAAAAAATGCTTAATTATGCAAATGGACCTAGTTTAGAAGAGATAAATAATACCGTCGAGGTACCTAAAAACGCAAGCTTTTGGCGAACTTTGTTAGCCTATAGCGGACCTGGCGCTTTAGTGGCTGTTGGTTATATGGATCCAGGAAATTGGATTACGTCAATTGCTGGCGGAGCGGAATATAAGTACACGTTACTTAGTGTGATTTTGCTTTCTAGTTTAGTTGCCATGTTACTACAAAGTATGGCTGCGCGCTTAGGAATCGTGACAGGAATGGATTTAGCCCAAGCGACTAGAGAGCATACAAGTAAACGAACGGGCGTTGCCTTGTGGGTGGTGACGGAGTTAGCCATAATGGCAACAGATATCGCTGAGGTAATTGGTGGTGCCGTTGCTTTGCAATTATTATTTGGTTTTCCATTATTAATTGGTGTGTTGATAACAACGTTTGATGTTTTATTATTGTTGCTACTGACAAAGTTAGGCTTTCGCAAAATCGAAGCAATTGTTTCTTGTTTAATTGCAGTCATCTTTTTTGTTTTTGCTTATGAAGTGGCATTAGCAGATCCAAATGTTGGTGAAGTATTACGAGGTTTTATTCCAGACACAAAAATAGCGACAGATAAATCCATGTTATTTTTAGCCTTGGGAATCGTTGGAGCGACAGTCATGCCTCATAACTTATATTTGCATTCTTCCATTGCGCAAGCACGGAAATTTGATCGTAACGATGATGCTGAGAAAGCCAAAGCAATTCGTTTCACTACTTGGGATTCAAATATTCAATTAACTGTCGCTTTTATCGTAAATTGTTTGTTGTTAATTTTAGGAGGGGCATTATTTTATGGAACCAACAGTGAATTAGGTAAATTTGTTGATTTATTTGATGCTCTGAAAAATCCAGATATTGTTGGTAATATTGCTAGCCCAGTGTTAAGTATTCTTTTTGCAATTGCTTTACTGGCTTCGGGTCAAAATTCAACGATTACAGGTACGCTGTCAGGACAAATTGTAATGGAAGGCTTTATCCATTTAAAAATGCCGTTGTGGGCACGACGAGTGTTAACTCGTTTGTTAGCAATTGTGCCAGTCATTATCTGTGTCATTATTTATGGCGGTAGCGAAACGGCTGTTGAAGACTTGTTACTTTATACGCAAGTTTTCCTAAGTATTGCTTTGCCAGTGTCGATTATTCCTTTAACGATGTATACAAGTGATAAAAAATTAATGGGCCAATTTGCGAATCCATCGTGGGTGAAATTTTTAGCTTGGATTATTGCTATTGCCTTGACGTTATTGAATTTATTTTTAATTTATGGCACATTAACCGGTTTAACGAATTAATAAAAACAAAGGCTAACTGGAAAAGTTGGCCTTTGTTTTTTCATAGAATTTGCGCGTAAGAAATGGTAGAATAGGAAAGATGAAATACAAGGAAGAGAGGATTTCACGTGACAGATTATTTAAATGTAGGAAAAATTGTGAACACACAAGGAATCAAAGGGGAAGTTCGGGTCATTTCGAAAACGGATTTTCCAGAAGAACGTTATCAAAAAGGGGCAACGTTACTGTTATTTCAAGAGAAAAAAGCACCAATTGAATTGGTCGTGAAGTCCCACCGCAAGCATAAGAATTTTGACATTTTAAGCTTTGAAGGACATCCAAATATCAACGATGTTGAAAAATATCGTGACGGTATTTTAAAAGTTGCAAAAGACAATCTCGCTGAATTGGCAGAGGACGAATTTTATTATCACCAAATCATTGGTGCTACTGTTTACGATGAAACCGGCAGTGAACTAGGAAAAATTAAAGAAATTTTATCTCCTGGCGCGAATGATGTGTGGGTCGTCCAACGACCAAAGAAAAAAGATTTACTTTTACCGTATATTGAAGGCGTTGTTACAAAAGTCGATGTCGAAAATCAACGGATTGATGTGGATATTCCAGAAGGATTGATTGACGATGAGAATTGATGTATTAACTCTTTTTCCTAGAATGTTTGAAGGACCAATGGGGGAATCAATTATTGGGAAAGCTCGGGAAAAGCAGTTATTAGAATTGAATGTCTCTAATTTTCGCGATTTTTCAGATAACAAACACCAAACGGTCGATGATTATCCGTATGGCGGTGGCGCGGGGATGCTTTTAAAAGTACAACCGATCTATGATAACCTAAAAGCAATTGAAGAAGAGACAAACCAGCAACCAAAACGGGTCATCTTATTAGATCCGGCAGGAAAACCGTTTAATCAAAAAATGGCCGAGGAATTTTCACAAGAAGAACATTTAGTTTTTATTTGTGGACATTATGAAGGCTATGATGAGCGAATTCGCACGATGGTCACAGATGAAGTTTCATTGGGGGATTATGTCCTAACAGGTGGCGAATTAGGTGCGATGGTTATGATTGATGCAACAGTCCGTTTATTACCTGATGTCTTAGGTAACAATCTTTCTGCACAAACGGATTCACATTCCACTGGCCTATTAGAGCATCCACAATATACCAGACCTGCTATTTTCAATGATATGGAAGTCCCTGCCGTGCTAACGAATGGTAACCATAAATTAATTGCAGAATGGCAACTAAAAGAATCATTACGACGGACCTTTTTGCGTCGACCTGACATGTTGGAATCAGTAGAAATGACGCCTGAAATGTTGAAGTTATTAGAGGAAATTAAACAAGAAGAGCAAAAATAAGGGAACTTTCAAGAAAATTCTCTTTACAGCTTATTTTGTCTGTGGTAAACTAATTTGGTGAGTGCAATGCGCTCTAACTATTACAATATTCCGCTGTGGCAGAAGTGACCATAAGAATATTTGGGAATAAGGAGAAGGATAAAATGAATCCATTAATTCAAGAATTAACACAAGAACAATTACGTACGGATATTCCTGCGTTCCGCCCTGGTGACACTGTTCGCGTTCATGCGAAAGTAGTCGAAGGTACTCGTGAACGTATCCAGTTATTCGAAGGTGTTGTAATTAAACGCCGTGGTGCTGGAATCAGCGAAACTTACACAGTACGTAAAGTTTCAAATGGTGTTGGTGTGGAACGTACATTCCCATTACACACACCACGTGTTGCTCAAATTGAAGTGGTTCGCTACGGTAAAGTACGTCGTGCAAAACTTTACTACTTACGCGCATTACACGGAAAAGCAGCTCGTATCAAAGAAATCCGTCGTTAATCTTTACTATTCGACAAATGAACACCCTCTTGCTCAGCAAGAGGGTGTTTTTGTGTGTAATTAAACAGAAAATCAACATTGACTAAGACCAGAAATGCTTTCTTTAGTTGTTCCGAGTTGCTCTAATATAAGACACCAAATTGATAACCATTTGCTTGATAAAACTCTATTAATTGTGGCAATGCTTGTTTTGTTAATTCCTTATCTACTGAATCATGCATTAAGACTACTCTAATATTATAATCTGGATAAACCTCAAGTGAATGTTGATGGAAAGCGAGCATTTCTGCGACTGTAGTAGGCTGTCTGTCTAACGGCTCCGCATCCCCAACCATCGCATTCCAGTCAATCCAATGGATGCCAAGTTGTTTGAATAATTCATCAGATTTTTCTGTACCTCCCCATGACATATGACCTCCTGGGTATCGCCAGAGAGTTGTTTGAAATGTTTCGCCCAATATTTTTTTAAGCGAGTTCTCCATGGTTGCTATTTCCGCTTGTATTTCTTCAGTGTTGACAATCCCGTTTGGATATAACGTTGCATAATCATGAGTTGAACTATGAAAGCCTATTGAATGCCCTTCTGCAACTTCGCGTTTCACTATGTTTTGATTTTCGGAAGTTAGGGTATTTCCTACAAGAAAAAAAGTTGCGTGGACGTTATACTTTTTTAATGTATCTAGGACTTGTGGGGTTATTTGATTATTAACGCCATCATCAAAAGTCAAGAAGACTAATTTTTCATCTTTGTAAGGTTCTTCTCCAGTTATATATTTTCTGATTTTGTCTGCTGAGTAAGCATATTGTTTTGATGAAATAGTCATGTGTGTTGATTCCTTTTCTAACTTGGTCGGGGAATCTTTTTTTGCAGTTGAATTTTTAGTCAATGTCTGCACAGTATCATCATTTTTACTTGTTATCTTGGGTTGAGTTAAAGGGAACGTTTGAATGAAAACAAGAACAATGAGGATTAACGCACTAAATAATACATACCCGTTTATTTTGAATTTTCTTTTCTTATGTCGCATACTTTCACTCCTCTTTGGTTAATGAAAAAGTTAAAAAATACACCTCCACGTTATACAAAATTGAACGTCCTATTAGTTATAGACGAATTTGAGGACCAAAAAGTTTCAATTTTTTCAATTTAGTTAGTTGTTTATTTAATAAAAAATAAAAGGTTGCTAGAGGATGAAAGGAGTATACTTTATTTATCTAGAAGAGTAATCGGAATGAGAAAGGGCTGTGGAAATGGATCATCAACAGGTGTTGAAAAATGAAATTAAACAATATTTAGTGAGTAAAAACTGTGAGAAGACGTATTATCATTGTATGGAAGTTGGAGAGTATGCCTATCAACTCGGTGAAAAATATTTAACTAGTCCAGAAAAAGTAAGTATTGCAGGATATTTACACGATATCTCTGCGATTTATCCAAATAATCAGAGAATTAATGTCGCACAAAAATATGGGATTGAATTAAACGAAGCAGAAATGGCCTTTCCAATGATAATTCATCAAAAAATTTCTAAGTCTATTGCGAAAATGGATTTTGGTATTGAAGACAATGAAATTTTATCAGCTATTGAATGCCATACAACATTGAAGAAAAACTATTCGGACATAGATTTAGTTTTGTTTGTCGCTGATAAAATAAAGTGGGATCAAGAAGGTAAACCACCATACTTAGATGGTTTATTACAAGCTTTAAATTGTTCTTTAGAAAATGCCGCATATTTCTATATTGATTATATTTTGAAACACGATATTAAAGTTGTGCATCCTTGGTTATGGGATGCTTACAATCAACTTAATTTGACAATTAAATAACAAATAAATATAGCCGTTTTTAGTCGAGTTTTGCTGGTGAGAAAAGGGGAAAAATAGTACAGTATTCTTGTCAGAAAGAAGGGATTCCCAATGAAAAAAATAATCTTGATAGGTCTTTTATTGAGTATTTTATCAGGATGTTCTTCCAACAAAAATGGCGACAGCACTGCAAGCAAGCCGACAGCAACATCAGAAATGAAAGCACCTACTACCGTTAACAGTAGCCAAGCGAGTCAAATGAGCACGGAGTCAAAATCTAGTACAACTCAAAGTAATTCTTCTGCTTCTACTAAAACTGAAAATCAGTTGTGGTCTGTGCAAAAAAAAGGCACAACTACAACAATTTATGGCTGATTGGGGGCAACGGATGAACCAAACGTATAAAGAATATACACCAGGAAATTCAATCAATTTTAATGGTGTTCAAGCGCCTGATGGTCTAGTAGGAGAGGTTACTATGCAACCAGCGATTGGTCAGCATCCCATTTATTTAGAATGGTCTGAAAATGGACAAGTGAAGGATGGATATGCGTTAGTTGCTGTTTACTCTGATGCAGAAACGCAACCAGAAATGCAAAAGCATTTGTATTTATTCACCATCGTTAACAATCAGCCCTTAGTTTTAGTGACGATGCAAAATCAAGGAGATCCTTATGGCTATCTGTATTTTGGAGCAACAGATAATGCAGAGTTGAGGGCTGGCTTTGAAAAAATTGTAGGTACCCCGTCAATTACTAAAGAACAAATCCCCGATATTTCAGTCAATCCGTGGTCTTCAAAAAAAGTTTTAAGGACTTTGAATCAGTAATAGGGGAAATACATCGTTTACTTAAACATAGGCAAAGGCAGGTTACTTACCTTTTTATAAGTAACCTACCTTTGCCTATGTGCTATTTTTTGGGATAGAGGTGCTCAGAGTAGGGGATGTTTTTCTGGGAAGTTTTTATGCTAGATCTCTATTTAACTAGGCTCAAATAGATCTAAATCAATCGTTGGAGTGATATCTGTTTATATAAAGATAGGCTAAATCGTCAATTTTTTACAAATCGTCGTTCATGTTAAAATAAATGGAGAAATGTTTTAGTATTCATAGTAAGTATTTTATCGTAGAATAAAAGATATACTAACAATGGAGCGATGAAAATGCTAAAAGAAGAAAGATTAAATGCGATAGTCTCTCTAGTAGATCAAAAAGGGGCAATCAAAGTTACTGAAATTATGGAACGATTAAATGTTTCGGATATGACTGTTCGTAGAGATTTGACAGAATTAGAAGCAGCGGGGCGTTTAAAACGAGTACATGGAGGAGCTAGCAGTTTAAATACATATCGTCCACATGAATTGTCTCATGCTGATAAACAAATTATTAATAGTGTTGAAAAAAAAGAAATTGTCCAAAAAGCATTAAGTTTAATTCACGAAGAAGAAACTATCTTCCTAGGACCAGGAACAACTATTGAACTTTTGGCCGAGGCAATGGAATTTAAACATTTAAGAGTAGTAACAAACTGTTTGCCTGTGTTTGAAACGTTAAGTAAAAAAAAGAATGCGTTAACCATTTATTTAATTGGTGGAGAAATGCGACTTTTAACTAAATCTTTTTTTGGCGAAATCGCTAATAAAGCATTAGAAGAAATGCATTTCCATAAAGCATTTTTTAGTTGCAATGCGTTAAAAGATAATAAAATTATGACAGCCACTATTGAAGAAGGACAAACACAAGCAATTGCATTAGATAACTCAATAGAAAAATATTTGTTAATGGATACTTCTAAAGTAGAGAAACAGGATTTTTATTCTTTTTATCAATTAGAAGAAGTGACAGCGGTAGTTACAAATAAAGATAAATTTGACACATCTAAAGTATTGGAAAAAGTTGTCAGAGTGATCTACTAAAAAGAAGAGGTGCATCTGCACCTCTTCTTTTTAGTTCCCCTTATTGAGCTTTTTGAGCATAAATAATATTTCGCTTCTTCATTTGTTTTGCATACCAAATGAAAATCAGTAGATAGGCGACTAGCGCCAGACATGCGTATAAAATAAATTCGAGTTGACCTTGTGATGCATTGCCGACTAAGTATCCTAAGAATTTTTCCATTGGCCCTTCCATGGTAGTATGTGAAATTAAAGTATTATTATTTAGACCCGCTGGGAAAGCACCAACTTTTTTTGCGGTTTCGGTAACGAACGGTGCAATTAGGGTACCAGACCATAAGAACAAAGGTAATTCGATTGCTCCAATGATAATCATTCGGATGAGTTTACCTCTTGTAACTACTAGTAGAGCAGGGGTTACACCCATTGCAATAATTCCGCCAAGTGGTAAAAGTTTGTTGCCAGGTAGGACAATGGCTTCTAATAGCATAATTGGAGCCAATACGTTAGCTGCTGCCCAGATTTCAGCACGACCAGCTAAGAAAGGCCAATCTAAACCAATATTAAGTGTACGTCCTTTTAATTTATTCGAAGCAAAATCAGTGATACCTTGTGATAAAGGCTCAACTGCAGCGATAAACCAAGTTCCAATTAAAGAGAATAGTTCCAAACAGACTGCAGCCGTAAAGGATAGAGAAAAAATTTGCGTGGGTGTTTGGCCAGCTAAAAGACCCACAAAAATCCCTAAGTAAATCCCGATGGCAAATTTTGATCCCCAAAAGCCAATTTTACTATTCAATTTGGCAGCGTCAAAATCGTATTTATCTAACCAAGGGAAAAGCTTATCAAAAATTTTATCAAAAACCATAATGATTGGGTTCATCATATAGTTCATATGCGTGGTAGTCATAGGATTGGTATCTGGGGCGTTAAGTAAATCGTTAAACGTTGGTTTCATTAAGTCAGAATTGATAATTTTTAAAACACCTATGAAAATAACTAAGATTGTTGCAATTATTAAGTTTGCGCCACAAAAAATAGCAAATAAACCAACAATCGATAGATGCCAAATATCGAAAATATCCACATCTAATGTGTTTGTTTTATTTAGAATTAACATAATGACATTGACAATCACCATAATTAAAAGAAAGTAAAGGGTGTAAGGAGATCCCCAAGTGATGGTGGCTAAAGGTGCCCAACCAACATCGGTAATATTTAAAGAAATTCCTGTACGTTCTACGAAAGAGGCCATTGCATCTGAGAAAGCAGTAGTTAAAATTCCTATAATAGCACTGATACCAGTTAAAGCAATTCCTAGTTTAAGACCACCTTCTAATGCGCGAGTGGGTTTTACCTTAAAACAAAGGGCAATCAGTGTTAAAACAATAGTCATTAAAGGAGCAGCACCTAAATCAATTAAAGGTTTAAAAATTGTATTTGCTAGGTCAATAATCGTATTCATTTATTTTCTCCTTCATAAGCTAAGATAACAAAATTTTTATCTTAGTTTTGTTATTGTTGACAGTGAAGCGTAAGTAATTAGTCTGAAAAGGAAATCATTTGTTTAAAGAGTGAATGATACTTTCCATTTGTTGATAAACAGGTTCAGCCATTGCTGGAATTCGATAAAGAATTGCGCCTGCATCAACTACAGGAATCGTGATTGGGAAACCTAAATCTGTTTTGGCGATTTGGGCGAAAATATCATAGTGGGATAGCATCTCTTGATTAATATCTTTAATCATTACCGCATCGCAAGAAACTTGGTAGCCTCTTTTAGATAATTCTGTTTCTAATGCAGATTTGATTTGATGGCTAGAGTTTACCCCAGCCCCACATGCAGCTAAAATTTTAATCATGTTAAATCTCTCCTTTAAAATTTTTTTGTAAAAAACGATAAACTTCTTCTTTATCTTCATATTGAAAAAAAGCCAATAGTGATGAACGGTCTGTCGTGTTAATAAAATCCATGATAGTCGCTAAAAGACCCGTTTGTTCAATACCGTTTTCATTTAAAATCATGAAAAGAAAGGAAACAGAGAGCGTTTCATCTGGGATAATCATGTTATGAAATGATAAGGATTGTTTCAATTTAATCGGGATAATTCTTGTCGTCCGTACAAAGGTACTTTCGGTATGCGGAATGGCGATATTCGGTAGTGCAGGATCAATCGGTGTTAAACTTAAACCAGTCGGATAGTTGTGTTCTCGTTCCAATAAATTAGTTAGAAAATCAGGTGTAACTAATTTCTTTTTTAACAAGTCTAAATAAACTTCTTCAAAAACTTCTTCTTGTGTTTTTTTGTTTGAAATATAGGTAGTATCTAATGAAAAAATCGATGTTTTAATAACCATAGAACCCCTCGTTTCTTTAATATATTATTATTTATTTACAAGTATAATATAAAACGCTTTCAAAAAGATGTCAACACAATATTAAACAATAATAAACAAAAAAGAAAATAAATGTTGAATAAAGTTCGATATTGTTTTATTATGTTTTCGAGAAGGGGATTTGAGTTTAAAGAAAGGGACAGAATTTTAATAGTAGATACACGAGGTAAGGAGGGAAACAAAATGCGTGTCATACTTGGTTCAGATTTAGATGGAATAAAATTAAAAGCAGAAATGAAACAATACTTATTGCAAGAAAAAGTTGAGGTAATCGATAAAAGTGAAAGTGCTTCGGAAGACTTTATAGAAGCAACGCTTGCTGTTGCTCATGAAGTTTTAAAGGATACTGAAAGTTTAGGAATCGTTTTTGATGGTTATGGGGCAGGTAGTTTTATGACTGCTGCTAAAATTAAAGGAATGATTGTCGCTGAATTGTCAGATGAGCGTTCTGCATATATGGCGCGAGAACACAACAATGCTCGGATGATCACGGTGGGCGCAAAAATTGTTGGAACGGAACTAGCCAAAAACATAATAAAAGAATTCTTAACAGGTCATTATGCAGGCGGGCGTCATCAAATACGTGTAGATATGTTAAATAAAATGGCTTAACAAATAATAGAAAGGAAGCGTTTTTATGAAAATTGCCATTGGTTGTGATCATATTGTGACGGATACCAAAATAGCAGTTTCTGATTTTTTGAAAGCAAAGGGATATGAAATTTTAGATGTAGGCACGTATGATTTTACTCGAACTCACTATCCTATTTTCGGAAAAAAAGTGGGAGAAGCCGTAATGAGCAATCAGGCTGATTTGGGTATATGTATTTGCGGAACAGGCGTTGGAATTAACAATGCGGTTAACAAAGTGCCGGGTATCCGTTCTGCTTTAGTTCGCGATATGACTACAGCGTTGTATGCGAAAGAGGAATTGAACGCAAATGTTATTGGTTTCGGTGGGAAAATAACAGGAGAATTCTTGATCTGTGATATCGCTGCTGCTTTTATTGAAGCACACTATCATCCAACAGAAGACAACGAACAACTAATTGAAAAAATTAATCAAGTTGAAAAACAACATCCAGAACAACAAGATGCGCACTTTTTCGATGAATTTTTAGATAAATGGCAACGAGGAGTCTATCACGATTAGTACGTAATCAATGAAGGTTATTTGAGAAAGTGGTCTTAAATAATAATCATTGGTATTTGAGTTAAATTCCCCTTCAGTAATTTTTATTGCTGTTTTAACGTAGCACTGTAAAGAGCATTATTAAGAAAAAGAAGTAACAAAGGAACAAATTTAAGGCTATACAGGTAACCATAAAAAGTACACGATTTCTTTTCTCGTGTACTTTTTATGGTTTTACTGCTTGTTTTATTTTAGTAATTATTTTTCTATAAAAATAGTCCCAGAATTATTAAAATAATCCCGATAACTAAACTGCCGATGCCAGAAGCCATACCATATTTTTTACTTAGATGTATATCAGTAGTATTTTTAGGGATCAAGTTTGAGAAAAAATAAAATTTTTTTACCAAGATTAGATATGCAACAAGTAAAAGTAATAATCCTAAGAGAAGATAACTAAGATTTTCAGCTAATAAATCTAGATGAGCTAATAATAATATCCCCAAAAAGAGACCTACCAATCCATATTTCATCGTTTTTTCTTTT
The DNA here is from genome assembly GCF_051712785.1 of Enterococcus sp. DIV0546. NCBI lineage: Bacteria > Bacillati > Bacillota > Bacilli > Lactobacillales > Enterococcaceae > Enterococcus > Enterococcus sp. DIV0546. Next base: position 1,619,654 of record NZ_JBIOPO010000001.1, on the reverse strand, counting down.
GCTGACATATAAATATCCCTACTTTACTTTTTAATTTATTAAGAGCATAAAACCATAGATTCGATATAAGTTCATTTTGTTGTATCCAAAAGAGGATGACCTGGAATGACCTATATAATTAGAAAATTGGAGTGATATATAGTTATTTTACCATAGCTTAAATGAGTTGATTAACTCCGAATAATGTACAACTATATACACCTATTGTGGGTGGAATGTGTGTTGGGACTTTGCTAACCTAATAGTTGAAAAAATGAATCAATAAATTTAGAAAAGGGACTATTCAAAAGCAACTTTTTTGGGAATTGCTATATTATTTATTTTTTTAAGCGTAATCAACTAAATGTTTTTATGGATAAAGAAAGTCATTGTTCCTTGTCATCAAGCTACAACAGCAAAATTCATTAGAACTTTTTTAGTGAATGACTTTAATTTTAGAAAGGTACTGTTGTTAAACATTCATGCTATCAAAGGAGTGTGAGGCGAACGAAGCAAGTATTTTCATTTTATAAAAGTTGTATTATGGACTCTTAAAAAGAGGTGATTTAAAAAAATTTGAAGTGGAAATGTTAAGAAAGGTGAGAGGAAATGACTTATTTAGTTCTGGTCAGTCATGGCGATTTTGCTAGAGGGTTAAAAAATTCATTAGGGATGTTTGCTGGCGATGAGATAGAGACAGTCAGAGTGTTTGGCTTACAACCTGGTGAATCTACCGATAATTTTGGTAAGCGGTTTCTTTGTGAAGTTGAAAAATTACCGCAGGAAACGAGGCTAATCGTTTTGGCTGATATTGTAGGCGGGAGTCCACTTGCTACTATTTGTAAAGTATTAGATAAGCAAAAAATGCTAGAAAATTCTCTGATTGTTGGAGGAGTGAATTTTCCAATGGCTTTAAATGCGCTTCTATTGAAAGAAACTAGTGAATTATCTGATTTGAAAAAAATGATAGTAGCAGATGCTTGTCATGGCATTAGAGAGTTAACTGTAACTGAAGACGATGTAACTGAAAACGATATAACTGAAGAGGATATCTAAAGGAGAAGATGAACATGTCAATTTCTTTTGTTCGAATCGATGATCGAATGATTCATGGCTTAATTACTTTACGTTGGACTAAAGAAATGCCTTGTGATGGCATTATAGCTGTGAATGACAAAGCAGCAAGTAACCCTATTTTAAAGGAAGCTTATAAAGCAGCTGCACAAGATAAAAAAACCTTTATTTGGACAATGGCGCATTTTTTTGATGTAAAGGATAAAGTATTAGCGTCTAAGTCAAAATACTTTTTGATTACAAAGAGCCCTTTGGATATGAAAAAAATTTTGGTGGATTGGCATTTTGTTCCAAGTGAAGTAAAAATGATTAATGTTGGACCGGGGAATGACCGCGAAGGGACAATTAAATTAGGGGATAACCAATCCTTTACAGCAGAAGAAGCAGCGGCTTTTGAAGAAATTGAAAAGGCTGGTTACAAAGTGGATTTTGCCTTGTTACCTGATCAACGAATGGGTTCTTGGGCGCATTTTAAAGCTAAATTTGGTTACTGATTCTAGAAGTTTTGAAAAGAGGAGAGTAGTATTATGACAATCAACTGGATACAAGCGGCTATTTTAGGCCTATTTGCTTGTCTTTGTTCAAATTCTTGTATGGCTGGACAAGCGGTGGGAAATTATACGATTGGGCGTCCTTTAGTCGGCGGATTAGTTTGTGGCATTATTTTAGGAGATTTAAAATTAGGAATCGCTTGTGGCGTAGCGATGCAATTAGTTTACATTGCTTTAGTCACACCTGGAGGAACAGTGTCTGCTGACGTGCGGGCAATTTCATATATCGGGATTCCTTTGGCGATGGTGGCGATTTCGACCAAAGGGTTAGATCCACTTGGCGGCTCTGCAGCCGACCTGGCTAAATCGGTCGGCACATTAGTTGGAACGATCGGAACGGTATTATTTTATTCTGTTGCCGCGTTAAATTTAGTTTGGCAATCGTTTGGTTGGAAAGATATAAAAAAAGGCAAGCTTGATCATTTATATGCCATTAATTTTGGTTGGCCGTGGATTTCTCATCTACTTTTTTCCTTTTTGCCAACCGTGATTTTAACCTATTTTGGGGCTACGGCTGTTACAGCAATGAGAGATGCATTACCTATGGATGGTCTTGCAATGAAAACGCTTTTTACTGTAGGTGGCATGCTTCCGTGTGTGGGAATTGCAATTTTGTTACGTCAAATTGTTAATAAGAACATTGATTTTGTCCCTTTTTTTGTAGGGTTCACATTAGCTGCTTCATTAAAACTTAATTTAGTCTCAATAACGATTATTGCGCTTCTTTTTGCTGTAATTTTTTATAAAATTGCTTTGATTAAAAACAATACTAAACTGGTTGATTCAACAGGAAGTCTGACGAATGATGATGAAGAGGAGGACATATGAGATGGAAGAGTTGAAAGCAAATAAATTAGATCAAAAAACGTTAAAGCATTCTTTTCATTTATGGTTTTGGGGAGCGTTAACTTGTTTTTCACAACAGCATATGCAAACGTTCGGCTATCTTTCTTCAATGCTTCCTATTATCAAAAAACTTTATCCAAAACATGAAGACCAAGTGAAAGCCATTCAAGCATATACAGCTTTTTTTAACACAAATCCAATGCTTGGAACGGTCATTGTTGGTGTGACTGCTAGTATGGAAGAGGCTAGAGCAAGTAAGAATGAAATTGATGGAGAAACCATTAATGATATGAGGGCAGGATTAATGGGGCCAATTGCAGGGATTGGTGATTCATTAGTTGATGGTACCTTGATTCCTATCTTGTTAGGAATTTCCTTAGGAATGTCCACGGGCGGTTCGCCAATTGGTGCCATATTTTATATTATTGTTTGGACGTTAATTTCCTATTTTGGCCAACGCTTTTTGTATTTTAGAGGCTATCATTTTGGTGATAAAGCAGTAAGTTTCTTAGTTGGGAAAGAAGGAGCCGCCGTTAGAGTTGCTATCGGAGTTATTGGTAGTATGGTTGTCGGTGGGGTCCTTGCATCTTGGGTAAATGTGACTACTTCTTTTAAATTAATAGGTGCTGACGGAAAAGTTTTCCTTAAACTGCAAGATAAAATTGACAGTATTTATCCAGGACTATTAACGATACTTGTTACCTTGTTTTGTTGGTGGTTAATGTCAAAAAAACATGTTTCCGCTATTTGGACGATGCTTATTTTAGTTGTTATTTCTCTCGTTGGCGTTTTATTAGGTGTTTTCAATCCAGGATTAACTTACTGAACAATCACCAAAAAGGACTCTAGCTGTTAGAGCAAACTGACTTTTGCAGAAAATCGATGACGAAAAAGCTAATAAATTAAATTCTTACTCTCTAAGACACAGAAAAAATCTTGTGATTAAAATAAAAATATATAAAATAGAAGAAATTTAGAGACTAGCTTCTATTTTATATATTTTTTTGTTTTAGAAATTTAGTTGGTTTATTAGAATTTTAGGAAAAATTTTACGAAAAGTGTCGCGAAAATGGCTCCTAAAAACGGTGCAGTTCCGGGAACAATCAAACCATATTGCCAATCATTATTGGTTTTATTTTTGATTGGTAAAAGTTGATAGGCGATACGAGGACCTAAATCACGTGCTTGATTCATTGCGAATCCTGTAGTACCACCTAGCCCCATGCCGATTGCCCAAACAAGCAAACCAACAGCAATGGGTAGTTGTGTTTCGTAGGAATGTGCAATCGCTAAAATAGATGTTAAAAAAATGAATGTTGCAAAAGTTTCAACAAAATAGTTTCTTGGTAAATTTCGTTGGTTCGGATTTGTAGAAAAAATATTACGAATAGCGATTGGATCGACACTATCGGCGGATAGCTTGAAATGATCAGCATACATAATATAAACAATGACGGCGCCACAAATGCCGCCTAACATTTCAGCGATGACATAGGGAATGAAGTAAGACCATGGAATCATTCCTAAAATAGCTTGAGCGAGGGCCATTGCTGGATTAATACAGACTCCGCCAAAGACGAACAGAACAACAGAGATTCCAAAAGCCCAAGTAGTGATTGCAAACATGTGACCAGAACCAGCGTATTTTGTTCGTTTTAGGACATCGTCGCAGTGAACACCTACCCCAAATACGATCATTAATGCAGTTCCCATAAATTCTGATAAGATATGATGAAACATAAGATAAAGCTCCTTTAATCAATAGTTTTGTTATTTAATGTTTGGACGAGGCGATAGACTTCCTCAATTGTAAAATTATATTGTTTAGCAATTCGTTCACAATCTTGGTATTCAATAGACTCTTTCAATAGGCCATGATAATGATTTTTTTTAATATGGACCTTACCAAAAGGTGTTTCCAAGATTTTGAAAGAACGGTCCATCACACTACGTTCCATTGTTTGAAAACGCATACCAATTGTAGAAGTATGTTTAAAGAGTAGTTCTGTAAAATATTCTTTTTCCTCTGTTGTTGTTAAAACCGTTAATAGAATGGCACTTCGGTTTTTTTTCATATGAATGGGCGTGAAAAAAACATCTAGAGCACCATGCTCCAATAATAGATCCATTGCGTAACCTAACTGTTCAGGTGTTTGATTGTCTATATTTGTTTCAATTTTTAAAACTTGGTCATGGTGTTCTGTCCTCTTTTTTTTACTATGTGTTTCAGTAAAGATCGATCCTCTGAGGGCATTGAACTTGCCTGTTTCCCGTTTGCCGAATCCGTAACCTATTTTTTCAATTAATCGTTGTTCTGGTGCGACAAATAGAGGACTAAGTTCTTTAAAAATAGCTAAGCCAGTCGGTGTGACAAGTTCAGTTTTTATCTCAAAGTCTTGTTGAATGATTAAATTCGTTTCTTTACGTAATTCCATCACCGCGGGAACTGGTATTGGCATGACTCCATGGGCAATTGTGATAGTACCACTTCCATCTGTAATTGGCGTTGAATAGACTTGTTCAATCTCTAACTGTTCCCATAGGATAAAAAAGCCAACGATGTCAACAATTGAATCAATTGCTCCGACTTCATGAAAATGAATAGTGTCAATTGTTTGTTGATGAACAGCAGCTTCAGCTTTTGCAATGTCATAGAAAACATTTTTACTATGTTTTTTTACAAAATTGGACAAGTCGCTTTTTTCAATTAATGTATAAATATCTTTTAAATTTCTAGAATGGCTATGATGATGTGCATGTTCTTTCGTTTCATGATGTTCATTTTCGTGGTGAGGAGAGAGACTGTGTTTTATACCGTAATCCTTTTTTCCATGTTGTAGGAGAACATCGAAATCTGTTCCGTAAATACAACTTTTAGCAATTCGTTGGGCTTGAATGGTGAACCCATCGATGGGAAGTTTTTTTAATTCGATTAACAGTTTGTTTAAATCCCCGCCTAAGTCAAGCAACAATCCATTTAACATATCACCACTAAGACCAGAAAATGGTTCTAAAAATAAGCTTTTCATAGTGAAGACTCCTTTATTTGATTAATCATACTTGCATTATAAGCGGCACCAAACCCGTTATCTATGTTGACTACACTAACGCCAGAGGAACAACTATTTAGCATTCCTAAAAGAGCAGTCAGTCCTTGGAAATTGCTGCCGTAGCCTATGCTAGTAGGGACGGCAATCACTGGCACGCTAACTAGTCCGCCTAGCACGGATACCAGTGCGCCTTCCATGCCTGCAATCACAATAACCACCGAAGCCTGTTGAATCTCATCTAGGTGAGCGAACAAACGATGAATGCCAGAAACGCCTACATCATAGATACGTTTTATTTGATTCCCGAAAGTTTCTGCAGTGATTGCTGCTTCTTCAGCAACGGACATGTCTGACGTTCCAGCAGTAACTATCGCAATATAGTTTTTTGTTGTAGTCTCCATTTGGTTGATAACGAAACAACGTGCAAGTTCATAGTAGGTTCCATGAGGAAAGTTCGACTCTAAAGGTTGGGCTTTTTGTTGTGAAACGCGAGTAACTAGGATTGTATTGTTTTCTTTTTTTAAGCTATTGATAATTTTGATGAGTTGCTCAATTGTTTTCCCTTCCCCATAAACGACTTCTGGATACCCAGTTCTTTCTTTACGCTGCGTATCAATTTTTGCAAAGTCTAATTCGCAAAAGCCATTTAATTTGTTTGTTGCTTCTTCTAAAGATAATTTTCCCTCTTTAAAAGCTCCTAAAATTTCTTTCGGTTGCATAATACAACGCTCCTTATTCCTGATTTCTCAAGGATCATTATTCTACAATGACAGACAAGCCATCTCGAATCACAGTCACTTTTGCATTTAGACCTTCTCTTTCAAATGCTCGCTCTAATGCTTCATCAAACGTTTTTGCTATTTCCATATGCATCGAAGTGATAAGCTCAGGATCAACAAGATCTGAAACAAAAATTATATGATGATGAACTAAAATTCGCGCTAAAATTTGCGAAGTCCATTGATCTGGCACGGTTTCTAATCGTGGTGTATGGATGGCTGCTTCTAAAAATTCGTTTGGATTTTTAACATTGGCAATATTTTCATAAAAACCTTCACCACCGTGACCATCACGACACCCAGCGACCATAATAATGACACCGCCGTCTTTATTGGTTGCTTCTGCAGCGGTCATCCCTTTAACTGCTTGATAAATGTTTTGATCAAGTGGAAATCCGCCGTTCGTTGAAACCGCAATGTCGCAAGGTATTTTTTTGACACGGGCAATTTCTTTTACAAAGTTACAACCAACTTTATGCGCTTCAACCATATCGCCTGCAAAGGAACCAATAATTTTTTTGTCACCATCTAAAACGACATTAACAATAAAAGCTAGATTCGCTTTAGCGGCAGCGTAGACCATGTCATTATGAATCGGATTATCCGTTAAATTTCCTGTCCGTGAGTTGGAGGAATCAATAAATTCTCCAGAATGGTTAGCCATGATGGTTTTATAAGAAGCAATTCCAGGTAAAACAGATTTACGTCCACCAGAAAATCCTGCAAAAAAGTGTGATTCAATAAACCCTTCGGCCAGCAGTAAATCTGCTTCTGCTGCAATGCGATTAATGATACAATCGCCCCCTGAAGGTAGTTGACCGATTTTGACCATTGAGGAATCATCAGTAGAGATATGCATAACGATTTCTTCATTCTCTACGATCTCTTTACCATATTTATTAATCAGTTCTTCTCGTGTAGAGGGGCGATGAAAGCCTGTAGCAACTAAAATCCGGATTCTAGCTGTTTTGTTCACTGAACGAATTCTACGCAAAATAATTGGGGTGATAATATGTGAAGGAACGGGACGTGTGTGATCGGAACTAATAAGGACAATGTCTTTTTTACCCTTAGCTAATTCTTCTAATGGAAGGCTTCCAATAGGATTGTCCAGCGATTTTTCGACTGTTTCTTTCTCGGTATATGGATTTGAAAAATGTTCAGCTTTTGATTCGAGAAGCCCAATAAAATTTTTATCGGGAATTCTTGCAGTAATCATTTTCTTGTCATAAGGTAGGTTAATTTCTACCATAGCAATCATCTCCTAAGTAATATTTTACGAGACTAAGTATAATGAAATTTAGGAATCACACAGTCCTTATTGTGGGTAACATTTGCTAACAAAAGGTTGGTGAGAGTGTTTATAATAGTTAACGAATCAAACAGAAACTTAGTCAAAGGAGTGACAATTATGGAGTCAGATTATCTTACAGCTTTCTTAGATAGAAAGAAGACGCCGATTATCAAAAAAAAACGCCATACTTATCTCGCTTATCATGGATTGGAGGAAGCGTACACCTATGTATTAAAGAAAGGGGTCGTTAAGACGAGTATTATTTTAAAGGATGGACGAGAATTTAATCTGTCGTATATTGTGTCTCCTGACATTATTTCATTGTTACGTGATGAAGTATCAAATTATACATCTGCTCCTTTTAATATCCGCATTGAGTCGGAAGAGGCTAGCTTTTATCGGATACCAAGGACTGTATTTTGGGAATATGTTAGAGAAGATGCTGTTCTTCAAGATTATGTACGGGATTACTACCGAGCAAAATTATCGGAGAGTATTAGTTCCTTACAGAATATGACAATGAATGGTAAGAAAGGGGCTGTTTGTACTTTTATTTATCAATTAATTGATTTGTTTGGTGTACAGACAGAGGAAGGAATATTAATTGATTTTCAAGTAACTAATGAGGATATTGCGGGGTTTTGCGGGATTTCAACGAGAAATAGCGTAAACCGAATTATCCATGATTTAAAAGAGGAAAAAGTCATCGATATCAAAAAACAAAAAATTGTGATTTACGATCAAAGTTATTTAGCTGATTATATTGATCGATAAGATAGGAGTCTGACGAACATGCATATTCCAGAAAATTATTTAAGCCCACAAACTTGCGCAGTGATGGGCGCGATTATGGTACCTGTCTGGTACCGCGCGGTAAAAAAAGTTGACGTTCAAATTAAATTAAAAAAAGATACAGGGACCATGTTAGGGATTTCCTCCTCCTTGTCATTTTTAATAATGATGTTTAATTTGCCAGTACCTGGTGGAACAACTGCGCACGCTGTTGGGGCTGTTCTCATCGCATTATTGATGGGACCTTGGGCCGCGACGCTGTCTGTTTCGGTGGCTTTACTATTACAGGCTTGTTTATTTGGTGATGGTGGTATATTAGCTTTTGGTGCAAATGCCTTTTCTATGGCGTTTGTGATGCCATTCGTGGGATATGGAGTTTATAAGCTAGTTACGCGTGTAAAAAAATTTGAAACAATGGGTCTTTTCTTAGCTGGGTATCTTGGTGTAAATGTTGCGGCATTTTCTACTTCTGTATTATTAGGTATCCAACCTTTACTATTCCATGAAGCGAATGGTACGCCACTTTATAACCCATATGGTCTTTCTATAACTATACCAGCAATGATGAGTGTCCATCTGTTAGTAATAGGAATTGTTGAAGGTCTCTTCACCGTGTGTGTCTATAATTTTGTAAAAAGTGTGTCAAAAGATGCAATTTTTATCGAAGAAAAGAAGAAAAGGACTCCGTTGTTGCGATTAAAGAGACTGTTATTGGTCATGGTAATTTTATGTCCATTAGGTTTGATTGATCATGCCACCGCTTGGGGTGAATGGGATTTATCTGAATTAGTTAAGAATTTAAAACAGAATCATTTGCCTGCGGTACAACCAAAAGGTATGGTGAATGGTTTTTCATTTCATGCACTTTTCAGTGATTACTTTATTCCAGGACTGCCATTAGCACTTGGGTATATTTTAAGTGGCGTAACAGCCATAATCGTTTTTTTACTCATTTTTCGTTTATTTAATGGAAGAAGGCAAAGTTGATGCCTGAATGGATGAAAGAATCTTCCACGTCCTTTGAACCTAATAAAAAAGAAACCTTTATACTTAAAAATCGAAAAGGAATCCTTTTTTTATTAAATAAATTTCAGGTGAGCGGGAAACGCAATAAGACTATTCTCAGTGATATACACCCAGCAATTCAACTGATCAGTACTTTTTTACTAATTGTTTTAATCAGCACTACACAAAAAGTTCTTGTTTTGTGGCTCGTAGGCATCTACCTAGGCATGTTACTTTTAGTTGAAAAACCAACTATTCTACGAAACATTGTCAAAAAAGCTAGTATCCTCATTTTGATGCCGCTGATTATCTATTTACCGATCTTTTTTTTAGGTCAATTTAGTTTATTATTTATTGTTCATTTGTTTTTTTTAGCCATAGCGATTAGTCAATATATGGAAACAACCAACATGAATCAATTTATAGCAGCATTAAAAATCTTTCATTTTCCGAATATAATACTTTTACAATTAGATATTACGATTAAATATATCTTTTTCTTTGGAAATCTCTTAATCCAACTGCTTGCCGCTGTAGAAGCTAGAGCAGTTGGTGGGAATATCCAGTTGAGTACGGGTAGTAATTTAATCAGTCTTATTTCTTTAAAATCTTTTACGTATGGGAAAAAGTTGGACATGGTGATGGAAGCAAGAGGATATACTGGTCAATATTATCGAGTAAAGCAACCATTAAAAACGAAAGATTTTTTGGTTAGTATTGTCTATCTTTTATTTTTCGGGGGGTTGCTTTATTTAGGGAGGAACTAATATGTATCGAGTAAATCATTTGGTTTATCGCTATCAAACGAAGCCTGTTTTTTCGCCTTGTAATTTGGAAATAGCCAGAGGAGAATATCTGGTTTTGATGGGAGATAACGGCAGTGGCAAATCCACTTTTTTAAATTTGCTCGCAGGTTTTTTAAAACCTTCCGAGGGAACGATTTATTTTATGGAACAATCATTAACGGCCTGGAAAAAAGACCCTATTCATAAAAAGAAGTATTATGCTCATTTGGGTATATTATTTCAAGAGACGGACACACAATTATTTAATGCAACAGTTTATGACGAATTGGCATTTGGCCCTAGACAGCTCCAACTATCTGAGCATGAAACAGCAAAAAGAATTAATGATTGTTTGAATTTATTAAAAATTACCCATTTAAGCAATCAAGTGCCTTATCAATTATCGGGCGGAGAAAAGAAAAAAGTGGCTTTTGCTAGTCTGTTAGTAATGAATCCAGACGTGTATTTATTAGATGAGCCGTTTGCTGGGTTGACAAAAGAATCGGAAAAATTATTTAAAAAGATAATAAAAAATCTGCATCAACTTGGTAAAACAATTATCCTTTCCACCCATGACTATTTGAGTATTTGCGAGGAAGCTGATTCCATTTTATTGTTTGATTCGGCTGTTACAAGGTACTCAAAGGAAGAGATAGAAGCCAATGCTAACTTGTTACAACATTTAAAACGGTATTAAGTGTACAAATATTGACAATAATTGATACTATGAATCGTGATTTTTTCTAATGTGGAGATGTCTATAATTAATTATGTAAAAGAAAATCAATAGGAGATGGTTTAAATGTCTGTCATGAAAACGAAAGAACAAAATTTAGTTCGCGAATTACAAAAAATGGATAAGTTGGCTGTTGCATATTCAGGTGGAATTGATAGCTCTTACTTGCTAAAAAAAGCTTTGGACACTTTAGGTTCTGAAAATGTACTTGCGGTTGTTGTAAATTCAGAATTATTTTCTGATGATGAGTTTGATAAAGCGGTCGATTTAGCTAATGGATTGGGAGCAAATGTGTTAGGCCTTGAAATGAGCGAATTAGCGGATGATAGAATCGTTGCAAATAACCCTAATAGCTGGTTCTACAGTAAAAAATTATTATATAAAACTATTCGTTCGGCTATTCAGAAAGAGGGATTTGATGTTCTTGCCGATGGGATGATTATGGATGATAATACTGACTTTCGTCCTGGATTAAGAGCAAGAGATCAAGAAGGGGTCATCAGTCCGCTACAACAAGCTAAATTATATAAAATTGAAATACGTCAACTTGCTAAAGACGCAGGTATTTCCAATTGGAGTAAAGTTGCCTCATGTAGCATTGCTTCAAGAATTCCTTATGGCATTAAGTTAACACGCTCAGCTATTGATCAAGTATTTGCTAGTGAAAAATATTTACGGGAAATAGGTTTTCCAATTGTCCGTGTCAGAGCACATCATGATTTAGCACGGATTGAAATTCCAGAAGACAAACTTTCTCTGTTATTAGAAAACAGAGAAAAAATTGCAGATTATCTTAAAAAACAAGGATTTAATTATGTAACTTTTGACTTAGAAGGATTTAAATCTGGCCGAATGAATGATATCCTCACAGAAACTGAAAAAAAAGTTTTTTGTGAATGTTAGAGAGATAAGTTTATAAAATTGAGTCGGTGTAACGGAGTCAGGACAGGGGTATTCCGTTACAAAAACCAAGTTTTCTGCTCGATTAGATCGGTTGTTTTCATTGATTACTCTGCCAGTAGATTATCAACTTTTAAGCCTAGGAAAAATTCCCTTTGGATTTTTCCTAGGCTTTTTGTCTATTTAATCATTTGATATTTGCTAAAAAGAAATTAGCTGTAGAATTTTTTAAGATTACCAGTGATTGTTCAATTTGAGGAAAATAAATGGATTGTTTGGACTGGTTGATTAGTCGATTATTTTGGGGATTCGTGAGTGAAAGTATTTGCTGTGAATAGTTAAATAACTCAGTGTTTAGTGTATCCGGCTTAACTGGTGCTAATTTTTTTAAGTAGTGTTGTGTTTTCATAAGTTCTAAAAGAAGCTCTTCCATAGCAGTTTGCATTTCCAACAGTTGATCATTTAGTTGTTTTTGTTGCATTAAGCTTTCAGCAGAGGCATCGTTACTATAAATAGGAGATTCAAGAACAATTTCTTGAATAGAATAGTTTACTCTACGTTGTACTCGATAAGCTAGTACCCAAGCATCACTAGGCAACGTGGTCTCTTCATTGATTAACGCTAGCAAAATAGAGCTGATCGTTTTTGACCAACTATTGATATTTTTACGTAATACTTGACTATGCCATGTTGGGAAAATAAAAAACATAACAAAAGCAATCAGCGCACCAATAATTACATCAAAAACTCTTGTATAGCCTGCAGAACTACCACCTAATGTGAAAGTTAACCAAGTGGTCACACTTAGCATTAGAAATGCTTGACTTAATTTACGGACGGTTTCATACAATATAACTAGCAAACAAGACAATAGCATTGGCCATAAAGGATTTAGGTTTGTTAAGTTAGCAATTAATTGAGACAAAAAGATGCCTAAACAACCACCTAAAATAGAGCCAATAGTTCTTGAAGTGATTTTGCCGAGTGTACCATGATAACCTGGCATAACCATCAAACAACCAGAAATAACTACCCAGAATTCGTGATTAGCTAAAGGCAAAGGGTACATGTAATTAAGTATAAGCGAACAAAAATGACACACTAAACCTGTTAAAGCTAAACGAATTGCGAATCTAGCAGAGCTGCCTTTGTAAGAATGAAGGATCTCTTTGGCTTCTGCAAGTCCTTCTTTTGTGGGTAAGAAAGATTTAAATGAGATTTTTTTAAAGGATTGTTTGTTTTGTATCAAAAGGATTGCTGATTTTATTTCGGTGTTTGCTGAAGCAAATTCTTGAAGAGGCAGGGTTAATTGTTCTCCTTTTAAAAAGAGTAGAATTGCTTTTAAAGCAGGAAGATTTTCAGCTGCATTGGTTGAATCTAACGAGCCTGCAATTGCATCTGCTTGTGAAACCAAGGGATAAATCCATGGTGTTTTTTGATGATTGACCCATGGCATCGTTTCAACAGATTCGCGTACTTTTATTCTGAAATGGACATAGCGTGCGGGTTTTCCTTGTGCTAATAAATATAATTGTTCATATAAATCGGCTACTAATTTTCGTGCTTCATTATTTTGCGGCTTAGAATAAAGACAATAGAACAAACAAAGGATGGACATACCTAAAATTATTGCACCCAGACCTTCAAAAGTTTGACCAATAGACAAATTGCCTTTTAATTGCGCACCAGCTAGTAAAGAAATGGTCCCAAAGAGACATCGAATATACAGACCAATACTAAAGTTTCTTACAATCCCTGAAAAATACAAACCAAGGACGAATAATAAAATAATGAATATACTTGACGACTGTAAAAGTATCCCCAGACTGGCACCAAGAAAAATCATTAAAATACCATCTATGGCACTTCTTTGTGGAGAGCTATGTCGTGGTAAGACACAAATTACAGTGCCCAAAAAGCTACCAACATTTACTAAAACAAAAGCGAAAGGAAAGACTATTGTTAGAACAGCACCAACAGCATTTGCAATAATGATACTAAGAACAAGAGCAAACCAGTTCTGTCTTGTATCAAAAGTTAGTATAGGGCGACTATACGCCCAAGACGATTCTAAGAAAACCTCAAAAAATTTTTTGATAGATAATTTCACAAAACATTCCTTCTTTAAAAATTTATTAGAAGCTAAAAAATTATTCCTCTGCTAGTATACACCTCTAAAATTTTTTTTCAAATTTGCTCTTTTTAAGAAAACTCACAATTATAAGCCAACATTAAGTTTAGCCATATATTTTTGTTGAATAAATTCTGTAAGCTCATGCCAACTTTCTTCATTTTCAATGGAATCTAAGTAGAAAATATCTTGATTAGAAGTAGCTTTTTCGAAGGAATCTGTGATGATGATATCCGCATTTGTGAAGTCTTCGGTAATAGAGATTGCGTTTGTATTATATAAGGAGGATAACCGTGTTTTAATAAAATAATTTGCATAAAAATCTTTGATAATTTGTAAATAGATTCTCACTTGTACTTTTTTTTCGGATACAGACAATGTGTAAAGCAGTTGACTGAGTAACTCTAAATGCGTTTCTTGGTGAACTAATTTTGCCACCGTTCCTTTTATTCGATTAAAGTATGCCACATCTGACGGAGTACAAATTTCTGGCTGCGGTAAATAAAGTGTTAAAAAAGTATAATAATTGCCCTCCGTTAAAAAGTACCAAGCATTAAAAATAGAAAGATAGTAAACGTATTGATAATTATGCTGATTTGTCAGTAAGTAGGCTACTTGCTTAAATAATTTTTTTGATAAGACACAATAAGGATGGTTAGATTCTATAAATAATTTTTCTATTTGTTTCGTTTGCTTTTCCGAAAAGATATAAGGGATAAAAATGCGAGATAAAAAATTAAAGTATAAAATTTCAGTTTTTCTTGTTTTGCATTGAATGTCAGCGAAGGAGTGTTCAAGAAAAAATAAAGTCATATGACTGTATTGATTGATCAGAATAAAAAAAGAATGCAGGTTTTTAGAGTGCGGCATCTTTAAGAAGTTTTGTGCACTTGTTCTAGTTTTAAATATCGCATATAAAATATAAAACGCTCTTTTCTTCATTCGGACATTTTTATAGGATCGTTCAAGAAGTTCATCGGGTAGACTTTTTTTTATTTCTTCAAGACTTATTTTAGAGAAAGGCCAAGCCAATTCTTGAAAGGAATCTTGTAGGAAAATGAAAGAAAACACTCGAATCGATAATTCATTGCCAGTTAATTGATAAATACCCTTAATACTAACGATTACTATATCAAAAATTTTAAAAAAGTTATTCAGTTGTTTCGTGATTTTTACCAGATAATGTTCAGAAATATATAAAACTTTAATTAATTCGTTTTTATCAATGGAAGAATGTGTGACTAATTGTACGCAATAATTAAATTGTACATTGTTTTTTAAAAGATTGAGTTTTAACGTGTAGGCGTATTCGACCGCGCTTTTTCGGTACGCTGGATTTACACAAACAATGCCATTATTGTTAGAGACAATAAAATGTTGGATTTGATAAGTATCCTCGAATTCTTGATTTATTTTTATCAGATTTTCCTTGACCGTTCTTTTTGAAATTTTTAAATTGGAAGAAATTTCATTTAATGACGTATGAGCTCGCTTCACTATATAAAATAAAATTTCTAGCTCATTCGTTAGGTAGGATGGAAACATGTTATGGACCTCCAAAAGTAAAATTTAGGTTCATTGTAGTCTACTTTCTTTAAATTTTTGTATTGATATGTTAACACAAGCGCAATAAGAAGCGGCCATCACAATTAATGTACAGCCTTATACATTAATTGTGTGTGGCAAAGCAATTTCAATGTTGATAAGCTAGCAGTAGTTAGAATAATTATTATTTAGTTTCTAATTCCAAAAAAGGTCAAGGTGAGTAAGCAATGAAAAAAATCAACGAACAATTAAAAATTAAAATGCCAACCTGCAAAAGAAAAAAAAGCATTGCTTATTTCTTTTACTCTTGTCTACTATTGGTAACGATTTCTTGTTTTTTGAGCGTGCATTTTCAAGAATGTGAGGCAGCTTCACTCTATCAAGCGGGAGGGATAGCCATTGATTTGAGAACTGATTTACCTTATGGAATGGAGATAAGCCATGACGATGGTGGTGGTCCTGATGGATCATTTGGAGGAAAATTACACGTAAAATTATCCGGAACAGTGGACACT
Organism: Enterococcus sp. DIV0546; assembly: GCF_051712785.1. Classification (NCBI taxonomy): domain Bacteria; kingdom Bacillati; phylum Bacillota; class Bacilli; order Lactobacillales; family Enterococcaceae; genus Enterococcus; species Enterococcus sp. DIV0546. Next base: position 1,603,672 of record NZ_JBIOPO010000001.1, on the reverse strand, counting down.
TCTCATACACAAAAAATTACTGCTCTTGCTTTCGATACCGATGGGATGCAATATGGTCTGATGTTTCATTTACCAGAAAATATAAGTGCAGATAATTTTAAAGCGGCTTATGACAAGGCTTATGCGGATAATCCAGAAAATTTTTATTCAATTAGTGGACAAAAAAATACACGAATATCAATCATCAACACAAAAGGAATGCGGACGTTTAACGGTTTTTCAGAAGATGGTTCACCAGGGTGGGGTGATCCCGAACAAGACTATAGTGGGGTTGATACTGAGCATCAGGTGATGTTTTGTGAACGTGGAGATTCTATTGATTTGTCTCTTGGGAAAATTTATGACATTTGGAGTAATGAACCTGATAAAACTAAAATAACATTTGAGCTTCATTTTGATTTAGATGTGGCAACTTTGATGAAAGATGGCGATTCGAAGGATTATTCCCTCAATAAAAGTTTAACGAAACATCGCTTACCTGTATCAAATGTTTTGTCGGATGGTAATGAGAGTGATCAATTTTTGTTATCGGCAGATTTTTTTGGCCGGACGTATGAATTGGGTAGATTTTCAGATACAACGAATACAGTTAATCATAATATGGTAACGGCTAGTGCAGACATGTGGTTACGTGCGACAAGTTTAGCGGCAGCAGCAAAGCAAGATCCAAATAATTTGAATCATCAAATTATTACTGGAATCACCGGGAAAGTGGCTACTTGGTCTTCTTATATCTCGCCATGGGACAGCGGTGATAAAGACAATCCATTATCCAATTACAATACCCAAGATGCCTCTAAATATCCTGAAATACCTGAAAGCACAACGATGTTACCAGGGGAGTTTTTATCACCAAAGTTTACGATGAACCAAAGACAAGACAATCCGCTTAATTGGACAGATGGGTATGTTGCTCAACGGTTTGCGCGCGTAGTTAATTTTCATACTCACACAGTTGATCCTAAGGCCAATGTGAATGTCTCTTCACAACAGCAAAACGGGTTAACAACTTATTTGTTTAGTGGCAAAGATGGTTGTGGGCTGCCGTTAGTCAATCCGCCAGGAACGGATTCTTCAGAGCCCACAGATAAAACATATATGCGCGTCACAATAGATCCATACCAAGTGCCAAGTTTAGAAAGGGCAGCTTTTGTTAAAGGTCAAACAACATTTCACCCGCAACAAAAGATACCAGTAGAACTAACCGTTAAGGCTCCGACAACTAGAAAAGTTCAGATTGAAGAAAAAATTTCAGGTGCTGCCCAAACTGATTTTCATAAAATTGGGGAGCAAGATTTAAAAAATTTACCAGTCACAGATGATTGCGTTAGTTTTAACTGTTTAGCAGATGCTTTACCAACTTCAGGAGATTACACATTAACATTTAGAATTCTTGATGTTGATGATACATCTAAAAGCTACTCAAATGAGAAAAGTTTAGCTGTGCACATTGATCAAGCGCAAATTAAAGTTAAATCTCAAGATACGATTTATCAATATACTCAATGGCAACCAGAAAGTGAAGTGACTAGCTTACAAACACCAGATGGTAAAAAAGGTGATTTTCGAGGCGTAAGTGTCACCATATATAAACTGGACGGAGAGCAAAAGGTCCCAGTAGATGCGGTGGATACAAAAGTGGTTGGTAAATATGAAATTGATTATAACTACCTAGGATTAGAGGCGCAGACTGCACTAGAAGTCATTCCCTCTTCAGCTCATATTGGTGCACATAACGACAGCTTTTCTGTGGGGACGCCCTTCGATCCAAAACGTCTTTTTGATAGTGCAACAGATAATGATGGGCGGTCCATTCCTTATAGCAAGATAACGATTCGCTATACGCCTGATCAGGTAAACGATGAAGTAGCGGGCGTCTATAAAATTACTTATGATATCTCTAAAATAGTAGGTTTTAGTAAAAGTATTACTGTTGATTGGACCTACTATTACTCTAATCGTCTAGACTTTTATCACTTATCTGAACAACTAATGCCTTTTGAGAACGTAAAATTTAATGGCCAAGATCAAACACAGACATTAAAAAGTTGTGAGATGAACATTGAAGATACGGGGGATCCTAATCGGACAACTGGCTGGCAGCTTGAAGTAGCCTATAATTTAAATGATCAGAAAACACAAGCGTGGAAAGACGCAGGGCTTGATCTCACGCTAAATCCAAAGTCAGTCGATTATGTAACAACTGAGCAAAATATTATGGTTAACGATGAGCAACAATTAGTAGCTGATGTAAGTAACCAATCTATCAAAAATAAAAAAGTTTTGACGAAATTACAATTATTGCCCACATTAACTATTTCAAAAGTCACACCTGCTGATAAATATGAAGCTCAGTTAATTTGGAACTTAGAAGCAACACCGTAAGGGAAGAGGGAATAGCTGTGAAATGGTTTATCTATGATTTATTGTTTGTTGCCTTTATTCTCGGTTTGCCAATTCAAGCACAAGCTGAAGACAAGACAACTGACGCACAAGCTGGCACAAAAGTCATGGTAATAGTGAAAGAGAGTGAGGATATTGTTCCGCATCCCAATGAGCTTATACCGCAGACTAACGATATGCCAACTTCACGAGGACAACCTAATTTTTTACCAAAAACAAACGAGATTACGTCTCAAGAGACGCTTTTAGGAATCGTGGTACTCGGAAGTACATTAATCGTCGGACTTTATAAAGAAAAGAGGAAAAATAATGAATAAAAAAATAATTGGTTTAACTATCACTTTAGGAACAGGGATCTTTTTAATTGGACAACAAACTGTGAATGCGGCTGATAATACCAATACCACAGCGAATGTGTCGGTTTTAGGTGGCGGATTAACCATTACACCATTAGCACAAATTAACTTTGGGACGGTGACAAAAGACGGCCAAGATCATACGCAACCAGATCAAAGCAAGTCGCAACTTATAATTAATGATAATCGTGGGACAACGAATACAGGTTGGTATCTGACAGCGAATTTAGAAGATAAAGGAAAAGGTGTCACTGGCTTAGACGGAATGACACTTCATTTAGACACTAAAAAACCTGACGGATCTTCTGAAAAAGGTACCTTTACGGGCGTTGATTTAACCACAGATGCTTCAACCATTATTTCGCTAGATAAAAGTGATATCCGTTTATCAGACACTGTCACGACAGCCGATTTAAATGCAACGTTAAATATACCTAAAAGTATTGCTGCAAATACCTACTCTGGGACCATCGTCTGGAATGCCATCGATGGAGCACCCGCCTAAGAATTTAACATAAAACGATGTAAGAAAACGAGGCAGATAAATTGAAAAGAATTTTAAAGATACTTTTTATATTGACTATTCTCTGTTTAGGTGGAGCGATGCGTGCCTGGGCAGAGCCGTCTAATACCAATAGTTCAGCAACAATTGACAATGCGAATGCGTATACAGTCACACCCGTTTTCGGAGCAACTCAAAATAACAAAACCAGTAATTTTTTTGATATGACATTAACTCCGAAACAAAAAGATACATTCAAATTAACGATAACCAATACTACGCCGAACCCTCAAAAATTTAAAGTTCAGGTAAATACAGCAACAACAAATAGTAATGGGATAGTTGACTATACAAAAAGTAGCTTTGAAAAAGATCCATCGATGAGTTTGGTACTTAGTGATTTGATTAGTCCCAATAGGAAGGACATTAGTGTTCCTGGTAAACAATCACAAACGATTGATTTTCAAATAACGATGCCAGAAAAGTTATTCTCAGGAATTTTATTAGGTGGAGTGACGATTCGACCTGTAGAGATAGCTGGGGACCAAAGCAAGGGTGGGATTCAAAATGTTTATATGCATACGATTGCTATTCGGGTGAATGAAACAGCAGAGACCATACCTGCAAAATTGGAAAGTGGTTCTGTTAAAATTGGGCAAATTAACCGCCACAATACTGTTTCGATGGAAATTAAAAATCCACAGCGGAAGTTATTGTCAAAAGTCGAAGGAGATTTTTTTGTTAAAGAAAAAGGAACAAACAAAACGATCATTCACGAAAAGAAAAATAATCTTAGTTTTGCACCAAACACAAGGTTTGACCTGCCTATTTTACTGAAAGATTCGTTTAAACCTGGAGACTATACCTATACCATTAAGTTGAAAAACCATGAGGGGAGCTGGACGTTCTCAAAAGATTTCACGATAAACAAAAAGCAAGCTGATCAGTATAATAAGCGTTCTGTTGATCATAAAGTCAAAAACCTTCACTGGCTTAAGTACCTCATGGCCTTTTTAATTCTAGTTATTTTAGGTACCGTCTGCTATATCTTGGGAAAAAAGAAGGGAAAAATGAGGTTATAAAACCTGCCTTTAAAATAGTTGACAATTATGCAGAAAAAATCATGCCAGTATGAATTATCTATGACATAAGGGAAGAATAGCTGTCTAGCAAGGATAAATTGTCAAATTAGCGTTAATTTACGCAAGTCATTGGTGTTCCTTATTTTGGAAAGTAGTATTATACTATTATTGTTCAATGATTCACAATAGAAACAAGGAGGAAAGAACCATGTATAAAGCAATTGTCGCAGCAAAAGGAAAAACAACAAAAATTGTTGAAAAAGAATCGCGTCCATTGAAAGATAATGAAGCGCGGTTGAAAATGGAAGTCTGTGGTGTCTGTCATACGGATTTACACGTTAAGAATGCAGATTTTGGCGATGTTAGCGGTTGTACCTTAGGTCACGAAGGAATTGGGATTGTGACGGAGGTTGGAAAAGACGTTACTAGTTTAAAAATTGGTGATCGTGCATCTGTTGCATGGTTTTATGAAGGCTGCGGGCATTGCGAATATTGTACTTCTGGTCGAGAAACGCTTTGTCGTTCAGTAAAAAATGCTGGATATACAGTTGATGGTGCCATGGCCGAAGAATGCATCGTCACAGACGGTTATGCAGTGAAAGTGCCAGAAAATTTAGCATCAGAGCCAGCTTCCTCTATTACTTGTGCAGGGGTAACAACCTACAAAGCGATAAAAGAATCTGGGATTCGTCCAGGTCAATGGCTAATGATTTCAGGATTAGGTGGGCTAGGTAATCTAGCTTTACAATATGCCAAGCATGTCTTTAATGCAAAAGTAGTAGCTGTTGATGTGAATGATGATCAGTTAGCTTTTGCGAAAGAAATGGGTGCTGATCTTTTAATTAATCCAGTTAAAGATCCTGATTTTGCTGCACAACTTCAAAAAGAAATTGGTGGTGTCCATGCAGCAGTAGTCACTGCGGTAGCTAAATCAGCATTTAATGGCGCAGTCGATGCAGTCCGTGCGGGAGGAACGGTTGTCGCTGTTGGATTGCCTGTTGAGACAATGGATTTATCTATTCCACGTCTTGTTCTTGATGGCATTCACGTAGTCGGATCGTTAGTTGGAACCCGTCAAGATTTAAGCGAAGCTTTCCAATTCGGTGCAGAAGGAAAAGTTGTTCCTGTTTGTCAAACACGCCAACCAGAAGAAATTAATGCTATTTTTGAAGAAATGGAACAAGGAAAAATTCGCGGGCGCATGGTCATTGATTTTCGCAGTTAATTTAGTTTTTAGTGATTCGTTGATTTAATCTGAAAACCATGAAAGGATGGATGGAATGTTTGCGAATCTTACTCTCCGTGAGAGACGACTGCTTAAGCAAGCACAAGTGGGAGCCACAATTAGCTTTATTCTTTTGTTTGTACCAATTCTGACAATCAGTCTTTTGCATACTAGTGACTTATTAGCAAAATGGCTAGGTATAGTTGGGGTAATTATGGTTTTACCATTGTTGTATTTTGCGTGGCAGATTTTAAAGATAGCCTATAAAGATCAAAAAGATAATCCAACGCCTCCTTTGTGGGTTCCGAAAGTTTATGGGATTGGGCTTTCGATCAATCCCTATCACCGGTTTGGAAAGTTAATTTTTATATTGCTAGCGGTACTGATAGTTGGCATCATCATTAGTTTGCTTTTCACACCAGCAAGTCAAATCAATCACTAAAAAACGAGTAATCAACACCCTCTTGCTGAGCAGGAGGGTGTTGATTGTTTTTAAATAGACTAAATTTGAGCAACAGGTATTAGATTTTTGAAAAAAGTCTTTCTTTTTCTGATGTAGATATTTTCGCAATAAAATCATCATTATAAGTGAATTAACAGGTTTATCAAGGGTTAATACTTGTTAATGGTGGCTGCTATAATTAACCGTTGACAAACACAAAAAAACCATCATACGATAATTATGTTATTAAAAAAGTGAAAAATTGGTAGTCAATAAATGAAAACGCATTCATCAGGAAATTGTGATTCTGTACTAAAATTTTTATATAAGATGAAAATGGATTGTTTTCATTTAATAATTTATTGAAAGGATGTGTTTAGGAAGGGGTTACTGAAACTGACTTTCTAACAGTCTCAGTAAACTAAGAAAATCGTTATGACTTTTCATCTGGATAAAACTTTGTTGGGTTTTGGATTTTGTGAGTAATTGTGTCGGAACTATTCTATGGGGAGCAATTTTAAGGAGGAAAAAATGAACAAAGAGTATCAGGGTAAAAAAATTTACGGTAAAAAGCACTGGTTGACATTTTTATTAGTGAGTTCGTCTGTATTGGCGTTCCATTCGTTTGTTACGATGGATTCTCAAGTGGTTGATGCGCAAGAGCAAACAGCAAAAGAAGACGTAGCTGATTCAGCAAAGTCAGTCGGAGCAATTGTGTCGATTGAAAAAGCGGAGAAAAACTTTGTCATTACGTATGCTTCTGGCAAAAAAGCACAAATTAGTATTTTAAACGACCATCTTTTTCGCTATCATCTAGATCCAACTGGTAAATTTGAAGAATATCCAACGCCAAATGATCCAAAGCATGTTGCGAAAATTACGGCTAAAACAATGGCCGACTATGGCACACAAGCCTTTGAGCAAACGAACATCACAGAATCAGGAAACCAATTTATTCTAGAAAATAATGGTTTAAAAATTATATTCGAAAAAAAAGCGCTTTAATGAAGGTTCTAGACAAGAAAAAGAATCAAGTTATTTTAGAAGAAACCGCTCCGCTATCCTTTAAAAATGATAAAGCTACACAAACGTTAAAACAAAGTAGTCAAGAAAATTATTTTGGCGGAGGAACTCAAAATGGTCGATTTACGCATAAAGGAACAGCTATCCAGATTGTCAATACGAACAATTGGGTAGATGGCGGAGTAGCATCGCCTAACCCATTTTATTGGTCAACTGCAGGGTATGGCGTTGTTCGAAATACATGGAAACCTGGCAACTATGATTTTGGAAGTCATGATCCACAAACAACCACAACAACGCACGAAGGAACAGATTTTGATGCTTTTTATTTCTTTAATGATTCCTCAGCAGGTATTTTAAAAGATTACTATGAATTAACCGGGAAACCAGCTTTGATGCCAGAATACGGGTTCTATGAAGCGCATTTAAACGCGTATAATCGGGACTATTGGGTGAAAGTAGCAGAAGGAACCGCGGGAGCAGTTAAGTTTGAAGATGGTAATTTTTACAAAGAATACCAACCAGGCGATCTAGGAAACTTAAATGGCACGCTAGAATCTTTAAATGGAGAAAAAGAGAATTATCAATTTTCTGCACGCGCAGTTATTGATCGATATAAGAAAAACGATATGCCGTTAGGGTGGTTCTTGCCAAATGACGGCTACGGTGCTGGCTATGGCCAAACAGATTCATTGGACGGCGATGTACAAAACTTAAAAGAATTTACAGAGTATGCTCAAGCCAATGGTGTTGAAGTGGGGCTGTGGACTCAATCTAATCTCCATCCAGCGGATCCTAAAAATCCTAAAAAAGGAGAACGGGATATTGCGAAAGAAGTTAGTGTCGCTGGTGTTAAAGCTCTCAAAACTGACGTGGCGTGGGTCGGGTATGGGTATTCCTTTGGCTTAAATGGTGTAGAAGATGCCGCGAATGTTTTTGTAAAAGAAACAGACGGCGCAGTTCGTCCGATGATTGTTTCATTAGATGGTTGGGCCGGAACCCAACGGCACGCTGGTATTTGGACAGGCGATCAAACGGGTGGTCAATGGGAATATATTCGCTTCCATATCCCAACATATATCGGGACTTCGTTGTCTGGACAACCAAATGTCGGTTCAGATATGGATGGAATTTTTGGTGGAAAAAATAAAGAGGTCAACATACGTGATTTCCAATGGAAAACTTTTACACCAGTGCAGCTAAATATGGACGGCTGGGGCTCCAATCCAAAAACGCCATTTGCTTTTGATCAAGAAGCCACAGATTTGAACCGAGCGTATCTAAAATTAAAATCAATGATGATGCCTTATAACTACAGTATTGCCAAGGAATCAGTTGATGGACTACCAATGGTACGGGCCATGGCTTTAGAATTTCCTAATGAAGGAACAGCATATACAAAAGATTCTCAATACCAATATATGTGGGGACCCAATTTACTCGTTGCCCCAATTTATAATGGCAATCAAGATGAGGCAGGAAATTCAATCCGTGATGGAATCTACTTACCAGATGAAAAACAAGTCTGGGTTGACTTATTTACAGGCGAAAAATATCAAGGTGGCCGTGTCTTAAATGGAGTAAAAACACCGCTGTGGAAGGTGCCCGTTTTCGTCAAAGATGGCAGTATTATCCCAATGACGAATCCAAACAACAATCCAAAGGAAATCCAACGGGATCAACGATCTTTCTTGATTTATCCAAATGGCGCCACTTCTTTTAATATGTATGAAGATGACGGAATTTCAACTAGTTATGAAGCTGGGCAATCAGCTACGACTAAAATAAATAGTCAAGGCCCTAAATCAAACGAAAAAGGGGATCTGACCGTTACTATCGAACCGACAAAAGGAAGTTATAGTGGCTTTGTTGATGAACGAAGCACCACGCTTGATTTGCTAGCTTCAGAAGCGCCCGAAAGCGTAACAGCAATGGTGGGGGGAACAGAAGTAACCTTGAAACAAGCAGCTAATAAAGAAGAATTTTTAGCTGGCACAAATCTATATTATTTTGATAAAGAATTCCAAGTGAATCAGTATCTTTCTGAAGCTTCAGGAGAAAAACTGAACCAATCAGCGTTATCAGTAAAACTAGCGAAACAATCTGTGACCGCCAAAGATGTTCAAATAACTGTCAAAGGTTTCATTAATAAAGGAACGGTTGACGGAGGAAATACAACGGTCGATGACCAGTTAACTATTCCGGCAAATGTCGCAATCAATGAAGAAAAAACAACGCCATCTTCTTTGACTCTTCAATGGGATCAAGTAACTGAGGCAACAAGCTATGAAGTAGAGCGTGACGGGACTGTTTTCGGAAATATTCAAACGAATACAGCAACATTTGATGGATTTTCCTTTTTAAGCGAACATACTTTTCGAGTTCGAGCTGTTGGAAAAAACGGGGTCTCTGAATGGAGTGAACCGATTAAAGGAAAAACACAAGATGATCCCTATAAAGAAACAATTAATCAAGTCAAAGCAACAAGTAATTTACCAGAACAACCAGGCGCAGAATTGAAGAAATTAACAGATAAAGATTTGAGTACAGGTTGGCATACGAACTGGTCAACCGGCATCGCTAATCCAAGTGATGGAAATTTCTTGTCTTTAAAATTTGATCTTGGTGCGGAGTATCAAATGGATAAAATTGAATACTTGCCAAGAGACAATGCCGGCAACGGAAATATTTTGCAGCTCCAGTATCGGACGTCGAAAGATGGAGCTAATTGGACAGAGTTTTCAGAACCTATTAACTGGAAGCAAGATGCTTTGACAAAAACCATTGAAACGAAGGACCAAGCGTATCGTTTTGTTGAAATGAAGGTATTAAAATCGGTGGGTAATTTTGGCTCTGGTCGTGAGATGCTCTTTTACAAACAACCAGGAACAGAAGGAATCTTACATGGAGACATTACTAACGATGGAACGATTGATGAAAATGATGCAATGAGTTATCGAAACTATACAGGCTTAGAATCGGTGGACAGTGACTTTAATGGCTATGTTGAAAAAGGTGATTTAAATAAAAATGGGGTAATTGATGCTTATGATATCAGTTATGTTTTACGACAATTAGATGGTGGGATTGAGATACCTGATGTCGAAGAAATTGCGGGCGGTTTATCCCTTGCTGTGGTTAATGAAAATGGCAAGGATACTTATCTTCCTGGCGATACATTAACCTTTACACTTAAAGGTCAAGACTTAAAAAACATTAATGCGTTAAGCACAAAAATGTCCTTTGATTCTAGCAAATTTGAACTTGTCGGTCAGCCTGCAACCACGAATAATACAAAACAAATGGAAAATTATTCTAAATATCGGAAACATTCAAATGATGTGGAGAATCTGTATTTAGTTCTTAGTAATCAAGGAAATAAACAATTGTTAAATGGTTCAATGGACTTAGTTACCTTTAAAGTTAAAGTAAAAGAAACAACTCGCGTAAAACGTGCGACAACTGTTGAGCAGCCATTACAATTTGATATGAGTCAAGGCTTATTAGTGGGCCAAGGATTCCAACAAGCCACACTTTCAGATTTTTCTGTAACGGTGAAGCCAACAGAGCTAGTAGATAAAGAGTTATTACAAGCGCTAATTACGCTAAATCAAGCACGTGTCGAAAAAGAATATACGCCTGAAACTTGGGCAATCTTTAAACCAATCTTAGATGAGGCAGTAGCTGTTCTAGCCAATGAACAAGCCACACAGACAGAAGTTTCTGCTGCTGTGGAAAACCTAGAAAAGGCTGCAAGTCAGTTGGAAAAAATGCCTGATGTAGCGAATAAAGCTGATTTAGAAAAAGCAATTCAAGAGGGGCTGGCGAAGAAACCAAGTGATGGGCAAGAATTCACCGAAGAAACTAAAAAAGTTCTCGAAGAGTCATTAGCAGCAGCTCAAAAAGTATTTGCTCAAGAAAAAGTTACCCAAGAAGAAATAGACCAAGCGACTAAAACATTGCGTGAAGCAATTGCACAATTAAAAGAACAACCCGTCGCCGTTGATAAGGAAACTTTAAAAGAGCAAATCGCTCAAGCCCGAGGAATAAAGCCGGAAGAAGGATACCAATTTACAAAAGAAACAGAAAAACAATTGCAAGAAGCAATTCAAGCGGCTGAAGCAATCGTAGCGAAAGAAACGGCGACAAAAGAAGAAGTCTCAGCGGCTCTAAACGCATTGGAAACTGCAATGGCTCAATTAAAAGAAGTACCCCTTGTAAATAAAGATCAATTACAAGAAGTTGTCAAACGAGCGCAGCAAGTCACTCCAAGTGAAGGGCACCAATTTACTGCCTCCTCGTTACAAGATTTACAAAAAGCGCTTTTAGCAGCTAAAAACACATTGGAAAACCCAGCAGCTAATCAAAAAATGATTGATGAAGCGGTTGCTGAATTAACTAGTGCCATCGATGGGTTACAAGAAGAAGCGTTAGTTACAGATAAAAAAGCCTTAGAGGCAATGATAGCCAAAGCAAAAGCAATCAAACCATCTGCCGGAAAAGAATTTACCAGCGAGTCTAAAGCGCGCTTAACTGAAGCAATTGACCAAGCGGAAGGGATTTTAGCTGATAAAAATGCTCGGCAAGAACAAATTGATACTGCTGAAAAAAATGTAAAAACTGCTTTGGATAGTTTAGAGGAACAAGTCCTTCAAACGGATAAAACAAAGTTGAAAGAACTGCTTCAAAAAGCAGAAACATTGAAACCTAAAGCAGGAAAACAATTTACAAAAGCATCGCAAGAAGCTTTAGCTGAAGCAATTAAACAAGCAAAAGCACTTGTTGAGGACCCAAGTGCGACGCAAGAAGCTGTGGACAAATGTTTAAGTATTTTAGCACAAGCCATTGAAGCAATGGCAGAAGAGCCAATCAGTAGCAACTCTACAGGCAACAATGGAAATCATGGCACGGTTAGCGGGACTGGTAGCGTAACCAGCACAGGAAAGGGCACAGCAACAGGTGGAACGACAACGAAAACCAGCACTTCTGGCACTTTGCCAAAAGCAAATGAAGTTGTTTCGCCAATCTGGTCAATCAGTGGTTTTCTATTGATAGTAAGTATTGGTTTAGGAAAATTATTCTTCAAAAATAAAAAAGACCAAAATTAGCGTATCATTAACTTACAAGGCGCATTTGTACAAAAACAGTGTGCAAATGCGCAAGTAAGTAATAGGAGAGGATTTTTACGAATGAAAAGAAAGAAAATCAAGAATCAACTACTTGTTTTAACAAGTATTCTCGTTCTTCTGAGTTTGGAAGTCGCTCCAGTTGTTACGTTGGCTGCAGAATTACCAAGTAGCTCGCTACAAACAGCTCTGTCCTCGGAAACGACAATTACTTCGGAAGAAAAAGTAATTGAAACAACCAAAACAACCGAAACAACCGAAACAACCGAAACAACTGTTGCTACATCTACAACGTCCACTAGTAGTTCGTCATCTGAATCAAGTAGTTTTACCGATACGACTACCGAATCAACGAGTCATTCAACGACAGAAACGACAACCACAAATACTAGTTCTGAAACAAAAAAAGAACCTACAGAGCCAACGGTATCATCAGAAATCATGCAGCCTGTTGAACAATCGCAACCACCACAAGTTCCTGTGACCAAGCAAGAACCTGAAGAACCTATTCAAGTTCCTGAAGCCACCAATAACGTTGTTGAAGAAAATCAGGCTGTATCGTTAAATCCGTCCCTCAAAGTAGATGAAATAGCTTCTTCAAATTTAAAAGGCTACGAACTTCCACTGTTGTCGTCTTTTGACGAACAGAAACGGGCAGTTGTGGTGGCTGAAGCATTAAGACACATTGGGAAAACAAAAAAAGAATTTAATTTGACGGAGCAAGCATTAACCAGTAGTTTCCTTGCCCAAAAAATTTACCAACAATTATTTAAAATAGACATTGGCAGTACGCCGCAAGAACAAATGACATTTGGTAAAGCTCGTTCTATAGAGGAGGCAGAACCTGGTGATCTGATTTTTTGGCAAACAGCTGAAGGAAAAACGCTTCAAAATGGTGTTTATCTTGGCCAAGGAAAATATTTAATTGCCGCAGCGGAATCGGATTCTAAAGAGAAACCAGAAGTAATCGCTCAGTTAGAGAATATCTATACTGCCAAACAACAACCAGACTCAAAAGAGGAAAAACGCTTGGTAGTGACTAATCCTTTTAAGGAGTTCACATTAACGGAGTATGGTAAAGAAGTTTTAGCAACATATGGTGCGTCATTTGAAATGCAGAAGTCAGAACAAACCACAGCGTTTATTAAAAAAATTGGTGAGACAGCCAGAGAACTTGGCGAAAAATATGATGTTTTTGCATCAGTGATGATAGCTCAGGCTATTTTAGAAAGTGGCTCTGGCGAAAGTCAACTAGCCAAAGAACCTTATTATAATCTCTTTGGCGTGAAAGGTTCGTTCCAAGGAAATAGTGTTAGCTTTTCAACAAAAGAGGCTGATCAGAGGGGCCAACTTTATACAATTTCCGCTGGGTTTCGCGATTACGGTGGCTATAATGACTCACTGCAAGATTATGTTCAATTATTCCGACAAGGGATTGATGGAAACCAAGATTTTTATAAACCGGCGTGGCGTTCGGAAGCCAAAAACTACCTTCAAGCAACGCGTTTTTTAACAGGTAAATATGCAACAGACAAGCAATACGATAATAAATTAAATTCGTTAATTGCGGTTTATAACTTAACGCAATTTGATTTACCAAAAACAGTGGACGGTTTGATTATCCAATCTAAAAATGAGCTGTCGGAAGCGGAACAGCAACAAATGCATTTTCCAGTCTATGATGGGATCAATTATAATCGAAGTGGTAGCTATCCCGTGGGCCAATGTACGTGGTATGTCTATAATCGTTTCAAACAGTTGGGCACTTCTTTGGATGAATTTATGGGAAATGGCAGTGACTGGGGAAGAAAAGGACGTGCATTAGGCTATCAAGTTAGTTCATTGCCTAAAGCTGGTCGTGCGATTAGTTTCCAACCAGGAGTTGCTGGCGCAGATAATCAATATGGACATGTTGCTTTTGTTGAAGCGGTCACTTCTGATGGAATCATTATTTCTGAAAGCAATGTCATCAATGATCAAACGATTTCGTATCGTGTCTTACCTAATGTAATTGCTTATAGTAGTGGCGTGACCTACATTGGCGCTTAATCGACTCATTCAACAGGAAGAAGTGTGGATGTTTAAGTAAAAAATTAGCACAATGATCCATGTGTGAACTAACAAATTAAAATAACCAGAATCGACCAATGAATTGATTTTGTCATGTATAAAATGACAAGAACAGTTTGGCGGTTGATTCTTTGTTTTTCATCAACGAAGAGACAATAGTCCTCATGATTCGTTAGAAAAAGATGAATAGTCCAAAGTACTCTTTCTTGATGCTTTGTTATTTTATGTTTTTGTTTGCAGGAAACTACTGAAATCGCTATACTAAATTTATGTGAATATACTAACAGACAATCAATTTTTTATCTCTTTTATTGTTGCATAAATTGATTGAACATTATAATCATTTGTCTTTTGTTGTGTAATTTTATATCTTCTTGAGAAAGGGATGAGTGAACAAATGGCTATTTATATATTAGAAGACCAAATTATTCAAGCAAAAGCGTTAGAAGCATTGGTAACAAATATCCTACATTCAAGAAATATTTATAATGAAACAATCCATTTATTTTCACGTTCAGATGAATTATTACAAGTGGCACACCAGGACGCCCAACTAAATATCTTTTTCCTAGATATTCAAATGAACAATCATATCCAGGCAGGATTTGAGGTTGCTAAAGAAATTAGAAAAACAGACAGTGAAAGTCTGATTGTATTTATTTCTACTCACACAGAATTAGTTTTAACTTCCTACAAATATATGGTTTCAGCTCTTCAATTTATTCAAAAGAACGTGGATTTTCTAGATTTCCAAAAAGAGGTCGAAACATGTGTCGATGCATATATTCAACAAAAAGAAAATATAAAGACAAAAAGTGAATATATTATCATTAACTTAAAAGCGTCTTCTATAAAAATGGATATTAATGATATTTATTTCTTTCAAACGGAATACGATCATCGTGTGTCAATGGTTGGAAAAAATTTTAAAAGAGAATTTTATGGAACGTTATCAAAAATTGAACAACTGCATCCAGATTTGATTAGAGTCCATCAATCAATCATCATCAATAAAAAATATGCGTCAAAATTAAATTATAAAACGCATCTTTTAACTATGAGAGACGGAACGGAAGTACCAGTCTCAAGAAGATATTATACTCAGGTCAAGGCGCTATTTCTTACTTAGGGAGGGATAATGACTAATTAAGGAATTATCTATCTATTAGTCGCTATATTCGTTATAATTTAGTGCAATACTTGAAGAGGAGGGCGATATGCTAATCGATTGGATTCTAAAAAATATTATGGATATGGATCAGGAAGATCAATCAGGAAAAACACAATGGACAAAGTATTATCTAACCGTTTATTTTTCTGGCTTATTTAATTTTCTGATGATTCTGATTTTATCAGTTTTATTTGGGACGTTAAGCGAAACCTTTATTGTATACGTCGTACTGATTTTTTTACGGCCTGTCGCAGGTGGCTGGCATGCAAAAACTAAATGGCTCTGTCGTCTAGAAAGCATTGTTATCTATGTCGCCATACCATTTGTATTGAAAAATTCTTCTGTGAGCTTACCGTTTATTTATAAAATTCTATTGATGTGCCTCTTAGTCGTATTATTTTATTGGTATGCGCCACAAGGAACAGCGATTGAACCTGTTCAGCCATCTGATTTAAACGTGCTCAAAAAGCAAAGCCTTATAAGGGTGTGTTTACTTATTTTATGTAGTCTGTTTGTCAAAGAAAAGATTGCTTCAGTAATACTCTACGGTCTCGTCATCCAAGGTCTGATGATACTCCCTGTAACAAAAAATTTAATTGAAGGAAGTGTTTTTATGAAATTTGGTAAAAAAATAATTAAAAATGTTATTGAAAAAAGAGTTGCAAAAGTCAGTGATGGTGTGGGAACTAAGCCTAGATTAAATCAAAATTCGCCCAATATATTTGGACAATGGATGGGACAAACTGAAAAACCTAAAAAGAATATTGAAAAATGATTTTGTCGTTATTAGCTACTAACGTTTTGCTGGCATCTAGCTTTATCGTTTTTGTCTTTTTACGAGTAACATTGATCAAGATTGAATGTAAAATACCGTTACTTTCATTGCTTATTGTCATTAATCTTTGTTCGTTTGCGGCATTAATGTTGGGCTACTCTTGGTTGATTTATGCGCTGACAGTCGTTATTTTTACAGGATTTTTACTCATTCACAAAAAGAGGTTCTCAATTTTTAAAGCGATATTTTTATCCGTTTTTACATTGCTTATGGTTTCGTTTATCAATTACACGGAGCAAACGATTTTAAGTGTTTTTTTTCAACAGATTTATCAAAATAAATTATTATGGATTGCCTCAAATGTTATTCTGTTGCTTATAAATATCTGGATTGCTTTAAAAATTCCCAATAGTGTTTTTTTAAGGTTAAATCGTGTGTTAGAAAATAGCCGAATTTTTTTTGGTTGTTTACTTTTATTGTTGATTCTGTTGTTACTTTTTGTGTTTTTGATTTCGCCAGAGATTTCACCTGACTTTATGCGAGGATTTGTCACGGTAAATAGTTCTAAATTGGAGTTATTAATAAGTGTAGGTTTATTTTTAATTCTGATTGGCTTAGTCATTGAAGCTTATTTGGAAGAACAACGTATCAACATTCAATTATTGAATAATTTAACGATTTATACTGAAAAAATAGAATCCATTAACGAAGAGCTAGCGATGTTTCGTCATGACTATAAAAATTTATTGTATAGTTTACAAATTGCTATTTCATACGAAGATATTCTGGAAATCAAAAGAATTTATGAAGAAACGATTGCACCAACCAAAAAAATTATTGATAATGAAGAATTTGAACTTATGAAGTTAAATCGTTTGAAAAATATGGAACTTAAGGCACTCATAAGTATGAAAATTAATACCGCAAAGCAAGCAAAACTAAAAGTGATTGTTGATGTGCCAGAAGTATTTATTCTTGATACATCAATCGACTTAGTGGTTGTGATTCGTTTGTTGGCTATTCTATTAGATAACGCGATTGAAAACAGTGCAAAATCAGAATTGAAAATGTTCGCTATCTCAATTTTCAATAAAAATGAAACACAAGAGTTTGTGATAACAAATAGTGTCCAAGCCGAATTTGATTTTAAGGTTATGAAGAAAACCAAATTTAGTTCTAAAAGTAACCCAGAAGAGCACGGTTGGGGATTGTTATATGTAAAAGAAATTGTTGATTTTTCAGATCAATTTGATTTGCAAACATCCTTCAATGAAGGATCGGTTACTCAACATTTAATTATTGAAAAAAATCATAATAGTAAAAAAGTTGTTAACGAATGAATTTGTTAACAACTTTTTTGCTATGGTATTGAGTTATGAGGGGCAATACAGGGAAAAATGTCGGCTGATTAAGGAATTTAGATAGTGCCGGTTAGGTAGTTGTCTATAATGAAAATAGCAACAAATATTTACGCAGGGAAAGGGGCGGTCGTTTAACGGGAAAGATTAGGGAGGATAAAGCAATACTTTTGTTGGGAAAAGAAATAAAAGGAAACTGGGGAAGGAGTTAATCGTTTGATGAAGGGAAATAAAATTTTATACATTTTAGGTACAGGCATCTTTGTTGGAAGTTCATGTCTATTTTCTTCACTTTTTGTAGCAGCAGAAGAACAAGTTTATTCAGAAAGTGAAGTTTCAACAGTTTTATCGAAGTTGGAAAAGGAGGCAATTTCTGAGGCAGCTGCTGAACAATATACGGTTGTAGATCGAAAAGAAGATGCGTGGGGGATGAAGCATCTTAAGTTAGAAAAGCAAACGGAAGGCGTTACTGTTGATTCAGATAATGTGATTATTCATTTAGATAAAAACGGTGCAGTAACAAGTGTTACAGGAAATCCAGTTGATCAAGTTGTGAAAATTCAATCGGTTGATGCAATCGGTGAAGAAGGAGTTAAAAAAATTATTGCTTCTGATAATCCGGAAAATAAAGATCTTGTCTTTTTAGCTATTGACAAACGTGTAAATAATGAGGGGCAATTATTTTATAAAGTCAGAGTAACTTCTTCACCAACTGGTGACCCCGTATCATTGGTTTATAAAGTGAACGCTACAGATGGAACAATTATGGAAAAACAAGATTTAACGGAACATGTCGGTAGTGAAGTAACGTTAAAAAACTCTTTTCAAGTAACGTTTAATGTACCAGTTGAAAAAAGCAATACGGGAATTGCTTTACACGGAACGGATAACACAGGGGTTTACCATGCAGTAGTTGATGGCAAAAATAATTATTCTATTATTCAAGCACCATCACTAACAGCATTAAATCAGAATGCTGTTGACGCCTATACGCATGGAAAATTTGTAAAAACATATTATGAAGATCATTTCCAACGACACAGTATTGATGATCGAGGGATGCCCATCTTGTCAGTTGTTGATGAACAACATCCAGATGCTTATGACAATGCTTTTTGGGATGGAAAAGCAATGCGTTATGGTGAAACAAGTACACCAACAGGAAAAACGTATGCTTCCTCTTTAGATGTAGTTGGTCATGAAATGACACATGGTGTGACGGAACATACTGCCGGTTTAGAATATTTAGGACAATCAGGTGCCTTGAATGAATCTTATTCTGATTTGATGGGTTATATTATTTCGGGTGCATCTAATCCAGAAATTGGTGCGGATACTCAGAGTGTTGACCGAAAAACAGGTATTCGAAATTTACAAACGCCAAGTAAACACGGACAACCAGAAACCATGGCTCAATACGACGATCGAGCACGGTATAAAGGAACGCCTTATTATGATCAAGGCGGTGTTCATTATAATAGTGGAATTATTAATCGGATTGGTTACACCATTATCCAGAACTTAGGCATTGAAAAAGCACAGACTATTTTCTACAGCTCGTTAGTAAATTACTTAACACCTAAAGCACAATTCAGTGATGCTCGTGATGCGATGCTTGCTGCTGCAAAAGTTCAATATGGCGATGAAGCAGCTTCAGTGGTGTCAGCAGCCTTTAACTCTGCTGGAATCGGAGCTAAAGAAGACATTCAGGTAAACCAACCAAGTGAATCTGTTCTAGTCAATGAATAAAAAAAATTCCCCAATTAAATAAAAATGGATAAGGAGTGGCATAATCTTATGAAAAAGTTCTCCATACGAAAAATTAGTGCTGGTTTTTTGTTTCTGATTTTAGTAACTTTGATCGCCGGTTTTAGCTTGTCTGCAAATGCAGAAGAGTATATCGTTCCTGCCGAAAGTCATTCACGACAAAAAAGATCGTTACTGGACCCTGAAGACAGAAGACAAGAAGTGGCAGATACAACCGAAGCGCCTTTTGCGTCAATCGGAAGAATCATTTCCCCTGCCAGTAAACCAGGCTATATTTCTTTAGGAACAGGCTTTGTTGTTGGAACTAATACAATTGTCACCAATAATCATGTGGCTGAAAGTTTTAAGAATGCCAAAGTATTAAATCCGAATGCCAAAGATGATGCTTGGTTTTATCCAGGTCGAGATGGCAGTGCGACACCATTTGGCAAATTCAAAGTGATTGATGTAGCTTTTTCCCCGAATGCGGATATTGCGGTAGTGACTGTCGGCAAACAAAACGATCGTCCAGATGGCCCAGAGTTGGGAGAAATTTTAACGCCATTTGTTTTGAAAAAGTTTGAATCTTCAGATACCCATGTCACAATATCAGGCTATCCAGGTGAGAAAAACCACACGCAATGGTCGCATGAAAATGATTTGTTTACATCTAACTTTACAGACTTAGAAAATCCATTACTATTTTATGATATCGATACAACAGGTGGTCAATCTGGTTCCCCAATCTATAATGCTCAGTTTGAAGTAGTTGGTGTTCATTCCAATGGCGGCATTAAGCAAACAGGAAACCATGGTCAAAGACTAAATGAAGTGAATTATAACTTTATTGTCAATCGAGTGAATGAAGAAGAAAATAAACGTTTATCCGCTGTGCCAGCAGCGTAAAGAACCATAAAAATACTCGAAATTTCCAGGATCACGGGAAATTTCGAGTATTTTTGTTTTTTAAGATAGTGTAAGTTACGATATAAGTACCTTGTAATTATCGGTTAAAAGCATATAATAGTGCTGAAAAGAAGGCAAATAATCCGATTAAGTTAGTATTTCTAAACCATCATAACTCGTAATGATTTCATGCTTTTGAGATAAAGCCGCCATCTCCGCATAAGACAAGCCGCCATTGTGAGAAAAATGGTTGGCAACGTAAATCGTTTTATCTGTGACGAGTTTTCTTTCTTTTAATTCTGCAATTAATTTTAAATTTTCTTCCCAATTCATATGACTATTGCCAGTTTCGTTTGTTTGACTAGTACAATCTAAAGAAACAATACTAAGAAGTAAATGGCTCTTTTCAAGATATTCAAACATTTCTGACGTAAAGTAACCTGTATCATGGGTGGATAAAAAAGCATCTTTACCATCGTCTATAACGAAAATAAAACAATCTTCGCTGAAATTTCCATGTTGTGCAGGAAGGGGATAAATCGTATAGTTCGCAATAGTAAAACATTTGTAGGGCTGAATAACCTGATAATGTAATCGGGTATCGTCTTGACGACCTTCTAAATCAAAGGCGCGCTGATAAAACGTCTTAACTGCTTCATTTCCGTAAACAGTTAAACGATTTGGAATATCTAATGCATAACCAGACATTCGATAAGCCAAATCCTCGCCGTAAAAATGATCGGAATGCCAATGAGAGATTAGTAAAGAGTCAAAGTCTGCAAAACACAAGTCGTACTGCAACAGGTGTAAATAAGAATCCCCTGGAAAATCAATCAGTAGGACATCATCAATAATTAATTGAGTTTGTGTACGAATTTCTCGTCCTTTTTTCTCTCGAGCGTACTTACATAATTTACAATTACAAAAAATTCCTGGAATCCGTTCTGCTGCACCCGTACCTAAATAGTTGATTTTCATTGGGAGTACCTAACCTTTCTTTGACATTCTTCATACTTAGTAGATAACGCTGAACCTTAAAGTAAATGGGCATGGAAACTGAAACATTTGTTGTGTCCATCTTACCTTTTTTAGAGAAGAATTGAAATGGAATTTCTTAAGTAAATTTGCGTAAAATAGAAAAAGCTAGACGCCTTTTTTAATAAGCTGAATTTGTTGCGAATGTTCATGCTATTTCCGAGAAAAAGTTTTACCAAAGGCACTTTCATATCCATCTGCTATTAGTTATAGAAAAATAACAAGATGGACATAGCTTATTAGAGCAAAAATAACTACGCTATTGATAAAGAGTGAGGCGTGTTTTGAACAGGTTACGTGGGCAAATGAATTTGAATAAAAGGGATGACAAAAGATGACTATTGAAAAATTAGAATATTTTTATACCATTGCAAAATATAATAGTATTTCCAAAGCAGCCTCTGAACTCCATGTTAGTAAATCAACCTTAAGTGCGTCATTAAAAGATTTGGAAAGTGAATTGGGCCATTTACTTTTTGACCGTAACGGGAATTCTTTGACGTTAAATTCCTATGGTGATAAAATCGTCCAATCTGTATATATCATTTTAAACGAGGCTAAGAAAATGAAACTTAATTTGCATGAAATGATTGAGAATCCAGTGATGCGTTTAGGTTTTGGAAATACGTCCTTGATGTATAAAGTGACAGAAAATGAGGATCAACTGAATCGTTTTTGGGAATGTTACCATGGTTCATCGTTTGAGTTATTGAATAAATTGGAGAATCATGAGTTGGATTTTGTGATTACTTCTGCAGATGTGAATAGTCCAGTTTTAAAGAAAGAACAATTAATTGAACTAAAAATGTATCTTTGTGTTTCAAGAGAAATTAAACAAGAAATTGAGGAAGAAGGCTTCAGCTGTTTGACCAACTATCCATTTCTATTTTTGCCGCATCACTTAGATCATTTAGAAGCTACCAAGAGTGTGCTAGAAATGTTGCAATTAACAAGTCCGCTTGTTTGTTGCTACGATACGTTGATGCTTACTCGTCTCATTGAAAAAAGTAAAGGAGTTTATGCGGTAATCTCTCTTCGGAAAGAACAACTGCAGGAAATTGATTCTAAACTCTTCTTTTTACCGATTGAACGAAAACAAAAATTTTATTTATACCGAAATGTTTCCAGTTCGGTTTTTGTCCAACCTGGTCAAATCAAGGCAACTTTACAAAAGTTGCTAGAGACTTAGCCATTAAAATTACTTTGGAATAGTTACCAAAAATAGCTTTATTCGCTTAGATTTACTTTTGCTGCGGATAAGGCTATTTTTGTTGTTCATTGTTTAAAAGAGATGCTCAATTATGGGGCTGTTCGATATTTCTGAACAGAATGTTCAATTATTTAATAACTTAAGAATCGATAAATCGTATCTATTACGGTTCAATTTAAAGGGGTTCTGGTGTATAGTTTGGCTATCTAAAGATTTACTTTTTTAAATATAAAATAACTAAATGGCAAGGAATATAAAGAACTGTTGATACGTGAGTACTTGCGATAACTGTGTCGTTAGAAGTTTAAGTGTCATTGTTGCTTTTCCTGTTTTATGTAGTTGCTAGAAAGGACTGTTTTTATGATCGATAGAAAAAAAGTTATTTTGTATACTTGTTGCATGAGTTTGTTTGTAGTGACCATGGATGTTACGGTTGTCAATGTGGCGTTACCATCCATTCAAAGTGATTTTCACACGAATCTGTCTACATTACAGTGGGTAACAGATGGCTACACTTTAATGGTAGCATCCTTATTATTGTTGTCTGGGTCTACAGCAGATCGAATTGGCCGTAAACGAGTCCTTCAATTGGGCTTAGCCTGTTTTGGTTTAGCGTCTTTCCTATGTGGGATTTCGCAAACCCCAGGGCAATTGATCGCGTTTCGCATGTTGCAAGGGATTGGCGGTTCTATGTTAAATCCGGTAGCAATGTCTATTATTACACAGGTATTTACCGAAAAGTTAGAAAGAGCGAAAGCAATTGGCTTGTGGGGCTCTGTTACAGGGATTTCCTTAGGCATGGGCCCGATTATTGGCGGACTAATTGTTTCTTATTTTAGCTGGCGGTATGTCTTTTTTGTAAATGTACCGATCATTGCTGCGGCAATTATCCTTACACAAAAGTTTGTACCTGAGTCAAAAGTAGAGAAAACGGCGAAAAATGATTTTGTTGGTCAAGCATTGATGATTCTTTTTCTATTTAGTTCTATCTATTCCATTATCGGACTACCTAGAAAAGGGCTTTTCGCGCCAGATATTTTAAGTACTGGGATAATCGGCTGTTTAGCCATTGTCATTTTCTTTATTTATGAATATAACATTGACAATCCGTTAATCAACCCGCGTTTCTTTTTATCTATTCCATTTACATCGGCTTCTTTTTTAGCTATTTTTGGCTTCATCATATATAACGGCTATTTATTTTTAAACACGCTATATTTGCAAGAAATGAGAGGCTTCAGCCCGTTGGAAGCTGGCTTATCAACCATTCCTTTGGCTTTTGTTAGTTTTCTTGTTGCACCGAGAGCCGGCGAAATGGTAGGGAGAATAGGGACGAAACGTCCTATTATGCTTTGTGGTATTTCAATGTTGGCTGTTAGCTTTTTACAATTATTTGTAACTAAAACAACGCCTATGATTATTTTATTTATTATTTATATCTTTTTAGGCATTGGGTTTGGGATGTTAAATTCACCGATTACCATTACAGCGATTGAAGGAATGCCACTTTCTCAGTCAGGAACGGCAGCAGCCATTGCGGTGACATGTAAGCAAATTGGCAATTCTTTAGGGGTTGCGCTACCAAGTCTTTTAATTACAAAGCCTATTACTAGTTCGCTTACTCGAACACCTTTTACAAACGTATGGCTTTTATTTGGATGTTGCGCCATTGCGATTATCTTTTTAAGTTATTTATCCAATTCTCCGCTAGCGAAAAAGTCATTGCGCAGAGTTAGGTTTTATTTTTAACAAATCAAGATTTTTTTGAAGGGAAAGGAAGACAAACTTAGATGAAAAAAATAAATAACCGATTAGGACTCTTTTTATTTTTTGTTTTACTCTTTTGGGCAAAAACGATTCTGGCGTATTACCTAGATTTCTCATTGGGCGTTAAGGGCAGTCTCCAGCGAGAAATTTTATGGTTCAATCCAGTTGCTACTACGCTGTTATTATTTGGTTTTAGTTTGTATTTTAAAAAGCATAAAACATTTATGCTTAGCTTAACTCTTTTAAATGTTTTAAATACATTAATTTTATATTTGAATATTATTTTTTATCGTGAATTCACTGACTTTATTACCATCCAATCTGTTTTTGGCTTTTCAAAAGTTTCAGAAGGGATTTCTGGTGATTTACTTGCTTTAATGAGAGTCCACGATGTCTTTTATTGGCTAGATACTTTAGTGCTGCTCGTTTTGGTATTTTACTCTTTTAAACAGCGACGGAATCATCAAGTCTTTGTGACCAAACCTATCAACAGAAGATTGGCGATCTCAATTAGTTGTTTAAGTGTCTTGCTCTTTTCGGTTAACTTATTTTTAAGCGAAACCGATCGTCCTCAATTGCTTCAAAGAATTTTTGATCGTAATTATATTGTAAAATATCTTGGCTTGGATGCATTCACAGCCATCGATGGTGTCAAAACAGCCATGTCAAATGAGGTAAGAGCAGAAGCTAGTTCAAACGAATTACCTGAAATCATGAAATTTACCAAGCAAAACAATTTACCGCTTAATCCGCAGTATGCCGGGATTGCCAAAGGAAAAAATGTATTTGTGATTCATTTAGAAAGTTTTCAACAATTTTTGATTAATATGAAAGTCCAAGGCCAAGAGGTTACACCGTTTTTAAATCAGCTCTATCAAAACAAAGCGACAATCAGTTTTGATAATTTCTTTCATGAAGTAGGGCAAGGAAAAACGAGTGATGCGGAGAACATGTTAGAAACAGGAACATTCGGGCTCCCGCAAGGCTCTCTTTTTACACAATTAGGATCAGACAATACTTTCGAAGCGGCTCCCGCTGTTTTAGGACAAAAAGGCTATACAACCGCTGTTTTCCATGGAAATGTGGGGAGTTTTTGGAATCGAGACCATGTGTATAAAAACTTAGGTTATCAATACTTTTTTGATCGGTCATATTTTTCAAAAGATGACAAAATGCTAGGTTACGGTATTTTAGATAAACAATTGTTGCGTGAATCAGCTAGTGAGCTTGAACATTTACAGCAGCCATTCTATGCGAAGTTTTTAACTGTGACCAATCATACCCCTTATTATACGGATGACCAAAACTTCCCGTTTCCTAAATTGAACACAGGCAATTCGATTGTGGATGATTATGTTCGAACAGCGCACTATTTGGATCAATCGCTAGAACAATTTTTCCATTACTTGCAAACAACAAGTTTATACAATCATTCTATTTTTGTTATTTATGGTGACCACTTCGGTATTTCAGATGCAAACAACAAGGACTTATGTAAAGCCTTCAACCGCGATCCAAAA
The DNA here is from genome assembly GCF_051712785.1 of Enterococcus sp. DIV0546. Taxonomy (NCBI): domain Bacteria; kingdom Bacillati; phylum Bacillota; class Bacilli; order Lactobacillales; family Enterococcaceae; genus Enterococcus; species Enterococcus sp. DIV0546. The sequence continues at coordinate 1,577,955 of NZ_JBIOPO010000001.1, read as the reverse complement.
ACGTGGACAAACTATGACAATGCGCAATTGCAAAGAGTACCTTTGATGTTTTACATGCCAGGCTATACGCAAGGGAAAATCATGCACGAATATGGTGGGGAAATTGACGTTTTACCGACACTGTACCATCTTTTAGGTGTCGATGATAAAAATTATATCCATTTTGGCACGGACCTTTTATCTCCTCAATATAAACAAGTGGTTCCTTTTAGAAATGGCGATTTTGTAACGCCTCAATTTTCTTATCTAGGTGGGGAAATCTACAATAATCAAGGAAAAAAATTAGACCAAGTTCCAGCAGATTTAAAAGCAGAAGTCACGAAAGATAACGATTGGGTGAAAAAATCGTTAAGTTTATCTGACAAATTAAATCAGGAAAACCTTTTACGTTTTTATAAACCACAAGGATTCCAAGAAGTGCAACCAAAGGACTACAACTATGATGTGGCTTTTGAAAAAAACAAAGTCTTAGAAGTAGAAAAACAAAAAAATGCACAATCAACTAGCTTGTTTAGTCAAAATGGCAATCAAACGACAGTCCAAAATTATCCGACTACGCCATAGATCATTTAAGAAGGATAACTTTTGGAAGGGAAAGAGAATCATATATGAAGTGAAGGAGGTCAGGACAGAACCGTTTATTTTCGAAGGAATTGGTTCTGTTCTCGCCATTTATCAGGTTTTGAGCCTGGAACAAAAATCCAAAGTGATTTTTGTCCCAGGCTTTTTCGCTCTTTTATTGAGTAAGAAGTCAGTTTAGAATTTATATTAAGTTTCGCTGTACATTTTAAAATTATCATCAACAGAAAATACAACAGGCGAATTTTTAGATAAAAAAATTAGTAAAACAAGTATTAAATAAATAGTATTTTTGAGGATAAAGTAAGAGAAATGTTGTTTTTTTAATAGTTGTTAACGGAAAACAAAATTATTTTATAGCCATAAAATATATTTTTATTATAATTATATTATAAAATAATGAGCATATGATTTGCAGATAAGTTTTTCAGGGCCTATTCTGAATAGGAACTTAGCTATAAAAATAAAAGAGGAGAGTGGTTTTGATGAGAAAAACTCAGAAGATTGTGCCAATTGTGACAGCTTCAGACGAAAATTATGCTCCTTATTTGAATGTAATGATGACAACTGTTTTAGAAAATTGTCATGCGGAGAGACCTGTTCATTTTTATGTGATTGATGATGGGCTGTCGCTATCTAGCAAAAAAGCACTCCGAGAAACGGTTAGTAGTAACTCACAAAGTGCGACTGTTGAATTTCTAACAGCAGACAAAGAAGTTTATCAAAATTTTTTAGTGAGTGATCATATTACAACGACCGCATACTTACGCATTTCTTTACCGTCACTTTTACAAAAATATAGCTATAAAAAGGTTCTTTATTTAGATGCAGATACGCTGGTTTTAGATGACATTGTCCAGTTGTATGATACGCCATTAGTGAACCAAACGATTGGTGCGGTTATTGATCCTGGTCAAGCATATGCCTTGAAACGTTTGGGCATCCATTCCTCCGATTATTATTTTAATTCAGGAGTCATGATGATTGATATTGACCGATGGAACGAGAAAGCAATCACTCAAAAAACAATTCAGTATCTAGAAGAAAATGGGGACCGCATAGTTTATCATGATCAAGATGCTTTAAACGCTGTTCTTTATGAAGATTGGCTAGCTCTAGAACCAAGATGGAATATGCAGACGTCTTTAGTTTTTAATCGTCATGAAGCGCCTAATGAAGCCTATCAAAAATTATATACAGCGGGAAATCAAGAGCCAGCGATTATTCATTTTACTGGTCACGATAAACCCTGGAATACGTTAGAAAATCATCCTTATACAGCTCTTTATCTAAACAAGTTAAAGAAAGTAGGTGCAAGAAATGGAAAATAGAAAAGAATTAGCGATTGTCTCCTGTTGCAATACCAACTTTGTGCCGCATCTTGCTGCTATGTTTGTTTCAATTTTAGAAAATAGTCCTTCAGCGGCAGCTGTTCATTTTTATGTGATTGATGACAATATTAATTTTGAAAGCAAGCAACTACTGTATTTTACGATTAAACATACCCAAATCAATGCAGAGTTAACATTTTTAAAAATCAACCCCCATTTTTTCAAAAATGTTGTAACCAGTGAACGAATTCCCAAAACAGCTTACTACAGGATTGCTATTCCAGAGCTGTTTAGAGGAAGCCAGATCGAACGGCTGTTGTATATGGATTGTGACATGATTGCCTTAGACGATGTCGCAAAATTATGGACAGTTGATTTAGGTGAAAATATCATCGCTGCTGTTGAAGATGCAGGGTTCCATCAACGTTTGGAAAAAATGGCGATTCCTGCAGAATCTATGTGTTATTTTAACTCAGGCTTGTTGCTAATCGATGTTAAAAAATGGTTGAATTTAGATGTAACCACTAAAGTCTTAAGATTTATTGAAGAAAATCCAGATAAATTACGTTTCCATGATCAAGATGCATTGAATGCGGTTTTACACGACCGTTGGACCCAGTTACATCCTAAGTGGAATGCCCAAGGTTATATTCTGTCAAAAGCGAAAAAACATCCGACTATTTATGGAGAAAGACAATATGAAGAAACGAGAAGAGCACCATCCATTATTCACTTTACTGGCCATGTCAAACCTTGGACGAAAGAATTTCAGTGGTATACCAAGCGTTATTATGATCAATATGCGAATAGGACGGCCTTTCGTTGTGTCAACACATTCAATCAATATTTATCTTATACGAAAATTAGCAGAACGATTGAATATGCTCAATAATGAATATTGTCATGGATTTCGTAAAATCAGTTACTTGTTAGTTGTTGCCAGAACCAAACAATAGAAATGAAGAAGTCGGTATAGAACTGTTTTTCAGATTTTGAGTATGAGACAAAAATCTAAAGTGATTTTTGTCTCATACTCTTTTTTGTCTATTTAAAATAAAGCCAGCAACTGGTATCATATTTAAGGATGGTTTTTTATAAAAAAATGATTTCTTGAGGAAAAAAATATTACAATAAAGAAAAATAAAAAAATGTAAACGTTATCATTTCAAGGTTATAGCGGTATGAAGATATTTATTAATACTTTTTATTGACAAAATAAAAAAAACCACCGTACTATTGGTTTGTGGTTATAACCAGTTAGGGTAAAGGAGAAAGTTATGGAAAATGCCTTTAAAAACAAAGCTTTGTATCATCAACTTGTCGATTTACTGCAGGAACGAATCGAAACATGCATGATTCCTCATGACAAGTTGCCCTCTGAACGTGAATTGACTGCACAATATGGAGTGAGTCGGACGACGGTCCGGTTAGCGCTACAAGAACTAGAAAATAGAGGTTCCATCTATCGTCGTCATGGCAAAGGAACATTTGTTTCAGATATAAAAAAAGAGGCCGCTGATTTAGCTGGCGCATATAGTTTTACAGAACAAATGAAAGGGCTGGGCCGAAAACCACATACCCGTATATTATCTTTCGAAAAATTGGAAGCGGATAAATTTATTTGTCAGCATTTGAATCTGTCGTTAGGAGAGGCAGTTTTTAAATTAAGTCGGTTGCGGATTGCTGATAACGAGCCATTAATGGTTGAAGACACATACTTGCCTGTGAAATTTTTCTTATCACTCACGGATCAATTACTACGTAGCAAACCATTATATGATTTGTTTTCGGAAGATTTTAAGCAAACCGTTCGTTTAGCTGATGAAGAATTATACGCTAGCATTGCGTCAAAAGAAGATGCCAAATTATTGATGATTCCAGAAGGAGCGCCAGTCCTTCATTTAGCACGCCAGACATATAACATGAAAAATGAAATTATTGAATTTACGTTGAGTGTGGCACGAGCAGACCAATTTCATTATCAGATACGCCATATTCGGAATAGTTAGGAGAGTTAAGTATGTTTACAGCAGAAAAAGAAGAACTAGAACAACTAGGAGCGGAAATCACGACACGTGAAATTCGTCAGCAACCTGAGCTTTGGCAAGAAACTGTGACACTTTATCATGAAAATCAAACAGCTTTGGAAAACTTTTTAAAAGAAGTCCAAGCCAAAGCGCAAGGAAAACGCACAAGAGTAATTTTTACAGGAGCAGGGACTTCGCAATATGTCGGTGATACGGTTGTACCTTATCTCCGAGCACACGGCGACACACAAGCCTTTTCATTCGAAAGTATTGGGACAACGGATATTGTGGCCAAACCAGAAGATTATCTGATTAAAGACGAACCAACATTGTTAGTTTCGTTTGCAAGAAGTGGAAATAGTCCTGAAAGTTTAGCGGCAGTTGAAGTAGCTAATCAAGTGGTTGAAACAATTCATCATTTAGCGATCACTTGTGCCGAAGAAGGACAACTGGCACAAATAAGCCAAAAAGAAGAAAACAGCTTTTTATTCTTAATGCCAACACGTTCCAATGATGGTGGTTTTGCGATGACTGGTAGCTTTTCTTGCATGACCTTGGGTACATTACTACTCTTTGATCAAACAGCCTTTGAGCAAAAACAAGATTATGTAACCGCTCTAATTAAATTAGGTGAAGAAGTGCTATCCCGTGAAGAAGAATTAAATGAAATTGTTAACCTTGATTTTGAACGAATTGTTTATGTTGGTTCTGGAAGTTTAGCTGGTTTGACAAGAGAAGCGCAATTAAAAATCTTAGAACTAACAGCCGGCAAAGTTGCCACAATTTTTGACTCTTCTATGGGCTTCCGTCATGGACCAAAATCATTTATTAATGAAAAAACAATAATGTTTGGTTTTGTTAATAATACACCATACACAAGAGATTATGACTTGGATATCTTAGAAGAAGTTCACGGTGACGAAATTGCGGCGGGTGTTTTTGCGATTGCTCAACCTGGCAAACGTAATTTCTCAGGTTCAACTATTGAATATTCCGCAGAAACTGCTCTATTACCTGATGGCTATTTAGCATTAGCAGATATCATGGTAGCCCAAACAGTCGCACTTTTAACATCTATTAAAGTTGGAAATAAACCGGATACCCCTTCACCGACAGGTACAGTGAATCGTGTGGTTAAAGGCGTAACGATTTATGACTATAAATAATACAACATTTGGAGGAGGAACTATGCTTACGTTAACAGCTGGAAAAAAAGCGGCAATGGATCGTTTGTCAACCCAAGAAGGAATCATTAGCGCATTAGCCATTGATCAACGAGGTGCCTTGAAAAAAATGATCAAAGCACTAGATGTAGAGCCAACCGATGAACAAATTGAAACGTTTAAAGAATTAGTCTCGAAAGAATTGACACCTTATGCGTCTGCCATTTTATTGGATCCAGAATATGGATTGCCTGCTGCAAAAGCACGCGATACCGAAGCTGGATTGTTACTCGCTTATGAAAAAACGGGCTATGATGCAACAACTCCGGGACGATTGCCTGATTTACTAGCAGATTGGTCTGTTTTACGCTTGAAAGAAGAAGGCGCAGACGCGATTAAATTTTTACTCTACTATGATGTGGATGAGGATCCAGAAATCAATCATCAAAAACATGTATTCATTGAACGCTTAGGAAGTGAATGTGCAGAAGAAGACCTACCATTTTACTTAGAATTAGTTTCTTACGATGCACAAATAGCAGATGCGACTTCTTTAGAATATGCAAAAGTTAAACCGCATAAAGTGAATGAAATGATGAAAGAATTTTCTAAACCCCAATATAAAGTAGATGTATTGAAAGTGGAAGTTCCAGTTAATATGAATTTTGTAGAAGGTTTTGCGCCGGCTGAAACAGCGTATACAAAAGATGAAGCGGCGAATTATTTCTTAGAACAAAGTCAAGCCACTGATTTACCATTTATCTTTTTAAGTGCCGGTGTCTCAACAGAGCTATTCCAAGAAACACTACGTTTCGCTAAAGAAGCTGGTTCAACATTTAATGGTGTTTTATGTGGCCGTGCTACGTGGAAAAATGGCGTGAAACCTTTCGTTGAAGCAGGAGAAACTGCGGCTTGTGATTGGTTAAAAACAGAAGGCCGAGAAAACATTGAAAGTTTAAATGAAGTCATCGCGGCAACCGCCAGCTCTTGGCATGCAAAAGTTCAAGTAAACGAAGGATAATTGGGAGGCATAGCTGTGATAGTAACAGTAACAATGAATCCGTCAATTGATATCTCCTACCTATTAGATCATCTAAAGCTTGATACCGTTAATCGGACCAGTCAGGTGACTAAAACCCCTGGTGGCAAAGGACTAAATGTCACTCGCGTTATTCATGATTTAGGTGGAGATGTTATAGCTACCGGCGTTCTTGGTGGTTTTCATGGGGCGTTTATTGCAAACGAGTTAAAGAAAGCAAACATCCCCCAAGCATTTACGTCAATCAAAGAAGAAACACGTGATTCGATTGCGATTTTGCACGAAGGGAATCAAACTGAAATTTTAGAAGCTGGACCAACTGTTTCCCCAGAAGAAATCAGCGACTTCCTTGAAAATTTCGATCAATTAATTAAGCAAGCAGAAATTGTCACAATTTCTGGCAGTTTAGCGAAAGGATTACCATCAAATTTTTATCAAGAATTAGTTCAAAAAGCTCAAGCACAAGAGGTTAAAGTACTACTAGATACTTCTGGTGATAGTTTAAGGCAAGTTCTTCAAGGACCATGGAAACCGTATTTAATTAAACCTAACTTAGAGGAACTAGAAGGATTACTAGAGCAAGATTTTTCAGAAAATCCATTAGCAGCTGTGCAAACAGCTTTAACAAAACCAATGTTTGCTGGAATTGAATGGATTGTCGTATCTTTAGGAAAAGATGGTGCAATTGCCAAACATCACGATCAATTCTATCGTGTAAAAATTCCAACGATTCACGCTAAAAATCCTGTTGGTTCAGGAGATGCAACCATTGCTGGTCTTGCATATGGACTAGCCAAGGATGCCCCAGCTGCCGAACTGCTAAAATGGGGCATGGCGGCTGGAATGGCTAATGCCCAAGAAAGAATGACTGGGCATGTAGACGTAGAGAACGTGAAGAAACATCTTATGAACATCCAAGTAGTTGAAATTGCTAAATAAAGAGGTTTCTTTATTTAGCAATTATCCAGCAATTGAAAGCGTTTACTAGAAAGGGTGACAATGTGGACAGATTTGAAATTAAAGAGGAGTTTCTTTTAAATGGTCAACCATTTAAAATTTTATCAGGCGCCATTCATTATTTTCGTGTAGATCCCTCAGATTGGTATCATTCACTTTATAACTTGAAAGCTTTAGGCTTCAATACAGTTGAGACATATGTACCATGGAATTTACATGAACCGCAAAAAGGAACATTTCATTTTGAGGGAATATTAGATTTGGAGCGCTTTTTAAAATTAGCACAAGAACTTGGACTATATGCGATTGTGCGGCCGTCTCCTTATATTTGTGCAGAATGGGAGTTTGGCGGTTTTCCAGCATGGCTATTAAATGAACCAGGACGAATGCGTTCGAATAATCCAACCTATCTGAAGCATGTCGCGGAATATTATGATGTTTTAATGGAAAAAATTGTTCCGCATCAACTTGCTAACGGTGGCAATATTTTAATGATTCAAATCGAAAACGAATATGGTTCATTTGGCGAAGAAAAAGCGTATTTACGGGCGATTCGCGATTTGATGATTGCACGTGGCGTGACAGCACCATTTTTTACTTCTGACGGGCCATGGCGCGCAACATTGCGGGCAGGCAGCATGATTGAAGATGATATTTTAGTAACTGGGAATTTTGGCTCAAAAGCCAAAGAAAATTTCGGTATGATGCAAGCCTTTTTTGAAGAACATGGTAAAAAATGGCCGCTAATGTGTATGGAATTTTGGGATGGCTGGTTTAATCGTTGGAAAGAGCCAATTATTAAACGAGATCCGCAAGAATTGGCTGAATCAGTTAGAGAAGCATTAGCATTAGGCAGTATCAACTTATATATGTTTCATGGCGGCACCAATTTTGGGTTTATGAATGGCTGCTCCGCACGAGGAACCATTGATTTACCACAAATCACTTCCTATGATTATGATGCGCCACTGGATGAACAAGGGAACCCAACCGAAAAGTATTTCGCCTTACAAAAAATGCTTCACGAAGAGTACCCTGCGTTACCACAAGCTGAACCATTAGTAAAAGATTCTTTTGCGCAAACAGCAATTCCTTTAACCAACAAAGTGAGTTTGTTTGCGACTTTAGAAACGATTAGTCAGCCAGTGGTCAGCGTTTATCCGCAAACCATGGAACAATTAGGACAAAATACCGGCTATCTTCTTTACCGAACAAGCATTGAAAAAGATGCTGCAGAAGAGAAGCTAAGAGTGATTGACGGTCGTGATCGTCTGCAATTATTTGTCAATCAGATACATCAAGCAACGCAATATCAAACGGAAATCGGCGAAGATATTTACGTTACACTGCCGCAAGAGAATAATCAAATCGATGTTTTAATGGAAAATATGGGTCGTGTCAATTACGGGCATAAACTATTCGCAGATACTCAGAAAAAAGGGATTCGAACGGGTGTCATGGCAGATTTACATTTTATGACGCAATGGCAACAATATTGTTTACCTATGACAAGCTGTGAACAGGTAGACTATTCAAGAGAATGGCAACCTGATCAACCAAGCTTTTACCAGTATCATATGGAGTTAGCAGAAGTGAAAGATACATTTATTGATGTTTCTAAATTCGGCAAAGGAATTGTTTTTGTTAACCAAACCAATCTTGGTCGTTTCTGGAATGTTGGTCCGACGCTTTCCTTATATATTCCCAAAGGATTATTAAAAGAAGGGCAAAATGAGATCGTCATTTTTGAAACGGAAGGAACGTACCAACCAGAAATTCAGTTAGTAAAAGAACCACTATATAAAGAAATGAAAGAGGGATTACAATGAGTATTATTGGCGTAAGAATTGATGGACGTTTGATTCATGGACAAGTGGCAAATTTATGGGCGACAAAATTGAATATTTCCAGAATTATGGTCGTTGATGATGAGGTTGCAGGGAATGCCATTGAAAAAAGCGGCTTGAAATTAGCAACACCAGCTGGCGTGAAACTAAGCGTGTTACCAGTTGAAAAAGCTGCTCAAAATATTTTAGCAGGAAAATACGACTCACAACGTTTACTTATTGTGGTACGGAAACCAGATCGTTTATTAAAACTAGTAGAACTTGGGGTGCCGATTAAAGAAATCAATGTTGGGAACATGTCACAAACAAACGAAACACGGTCGATTACTAAGTCAATCAATGTGGTCGATCAAGATATTGAGGTTTTTAAAGAGTTAAATGCTAAAGGTGTCCATCTGATTGCTCAAATGGTGCCAAGTGACAAAGCGGAAGACTTTATGAGTTTGATAACAAAATAGGAGGGAACAAAAAATGAATATCTTATGGTGGCAGATCTTATTATTAACATTATACGCAGGATACCAAATTTTAGATGAATTACAAATTTATTCTTCATTAAGTGCGCCAGTGTTTGCAGGTCTTTTTGCAGGATTAGTGATGGGGGATATTAAAGCAGGACTTATTATTGGTGGAAGCATGCAATTAACTGTATTAGGAGTTGGGACTTTCGGGGGTGCCTCCAAAATTGATGCTAACTCAGGTACGATTCTTGCCACAGCATTTTCTGTGTCTTTAGGAATGAACCCTGAACAAGCAATCGCTGCTATTGCAGTACCAGTTGCTAGTTTAATGATTCAATTAGACATTTTGGCTCGTTTTGCGAATACCTACTTTGCACATCGGATTGATAAAATGGTCGAAGATATGAACTACAAAGGAATTGAACGTAACTTCTTAATGGGTGCTTTACCATGGTCTCTTTCTCGAATGATTCCAGTCTTCTTAGCACTTGCTTTTGGTGGTGGTTTAGTACAAAAAGTTGTATCTGTCCTAAATGGCGATTTGAAATGGTTAGGTGATGGCTTGTCTGTTGCTGGGGCGGTCTTACCAGCGGTCGGTTTTGCAATTTTACTACGTTACTTACCAGTGAAAAAACATTTCCCTTATTTAATTCTTGGTTTCACTGTAACTGCTTTACTAGGAACAATCTTTACAAACATGCAACTTTTAGGAACATCTGTTGCGAGCGTTGTGAAAGACTTCAGTGGTGTATTTAACGCACTACCAATGTTAGCAGTCGCTTTAATTGGTTTCGCTTTAGCCGCAATTAGCTACAAAAATGGTCAAATGATTCCGAGTGGGCCAGCAGCCAAAAAAGAACATGCAGCGAATGATTCAGACGAAGGAGAGATTGAAGATGACGAAATCTAATTATAAATTGACGAAAGAAGATTTTAAACAAATTAATCGCAGAAGCTTGTTTACTTTCCAATTAGGTTGGAACTACGAAAGAATGCAAGGATCAGGTTACTTGTATACGATTTTGCCACAATTGCGTAAAATTTATGGGGATGATACGCCTGAATTAAAAGAAGTAATGAAAACACACACGCAATTTTTCAATACTTCAAACTTCTTTAATACAATTATTACAGGGATCGATTTGGCCATTGAAGAAAAAGAAGGCATTGCTGGAAAACAAACAGTTTCAGGTTTGAAAACTGGTTTAATGGGACCGTTTGCAGCAATTGGGGATTCAATTTTCGCAGCTTTAATTCCAACTATTTTTGGGGCGCTAGCTGCCAACATGGCGATTAATGGTAACCCAACTGGTATCTTTATCTGGATTGTTGCTCAAATTGCCGTGATGGTCTTCCGTTGGAAACAATTGGAATTTGCGTATCGCGAAGGAATTTCTTTGGTAACAACTATGCAACACCGCTTAACTGCCTTAACAGACGCTGCAACTTTACTAGGGGTCTTCATGGTTGGCGCTTTAGTAGCAACGATGGTTAATGTGAAACTATCATGGGCACCAAGCATTGGGGATGTAACACTTAACATGCAAAATAACTTGGATATGATTTTACCACGTCTACTTCCTGCAGGAATTGTCGGTGGCGTTTATTGGATGCTAGGTAAAAAGAATATGACGTCTACTAAAGCCATTTTTATCGTATTAATTGTCTGTGTCGCATTGTCTGCGTTAGGTGTTATTTCAAAATAAGTAAGACAGGAGAAAATCGATGAGTGAACATTTAGTTTTAGTAAGTCATGGCCGTTTTTGCGAGGAATTGAAAAAAAGTGCGGAGATGATTATGGGACCGCAAGAAACAATTTCCACTGTTGCTTTATTACCAGAAGAAGGTGAAGCTGACTTTTTAGAAAAATTTGAAGCGATTACGGAATCGTTAGAAGATTTTGTTGTCTTTGCTGATCTATTAGGGGGAACACCTTGTAATATTTTATCCAAAAAAATTATGCAAGGTGCTTCGTTTGACTTATATACTGGGATGAATTTACCGATGGTTATCAGCTATGTAAATGCAAGTTTATTAGCGATCGAAGGTGACTATGTTAAGGAATCAGCAGAAAGTATTGTGAAAGTCAACGAATTGCTGCTAAATGTTGCAGTAGATGACGAGGATGAATAATTCTGACTTGTTGTCGTAAGTAATCAAAGTTTTTAAGAGAATGATTTAGAGATGGACGTTCCAAAAATAAAAGAATTTATTTTTGGAACGCCCCTTTAATTGTTAATGATGAAAGCGTGTTCAAAAATGTTAGGGGGCTGATTTATCAGATGAAACATGGAAAAATAAAACGATTTAGTACATTGACACTATTGGCAAGCGCAACGATTTTAGTACCATTAAGTACGTCTGCAGAAGAAACAACAAACAGCAGCACTGAAACAAGCTCATCAATGGTGGAACCTACCGCAACAGAAGAAAAATTGTGGCAATCTGATTTTCCAGGAGGGAAAATTGGTGAGTGGCAAGATGTGATTGGTAAAACAAATCGAGAATTAGCAGGAGAGTCATTGGCGATTTCACGAGATGCAGCAGCAGGTAATAATGCCGTATCTTTAAATTTAGATTCCCCTAAATTAGCTGATGGTGAAGTAGAAACAAAGTTTAAATACACTGCTGGAAACGGTCGAACGGGTGTGATTATTCGTGGTAATACCAAAGATAGCTGGGTTTTTGTAGGCTATAACGCGAATGGCAAATGGTTAGTTGAAAGCCCTAATTCGTGGAATGATTCGATTTCTGGGCCAACGTTAAATGAAGATACGAATTATTTGTTGAAAGTACGTTATGTTGGTGAAAAAATTACTATCTGGCTTAACACCACGTTGATTTACGAAGGAGAACCTGTTTTAGCCAATGGAGACAAAATTCCAACAGAAGCCGGACATGTGGGTGTCCGTTTGTGGTACGACAAAAAAATTGTCAGTTATGACTATTTTAAAAATGGCCCCGTAGATAGCATTCCGGAAATTGTGCCAGAAGTGACACAAATTGCGCCAGTCAAAGTTTTTACAAAAATTGGTGTCGCACCAAAATTACCGAAACAAGTAAAAGTGACCTATAATACTGGTAAAGAAGCCAATGAAGCAGTCCGTTGGGATGAAATCGATCCTGATGCATACAAAGAACCAGGAACTTTTGAAGTCGACGGTACTTTGGAAAATACAAACATCAAAGCAAAAGCCAGCATTGTTGTTGCTAAAGACAATGAAGCTGAAAAAGGCGACAAAATCTCTTCTGCAGATTTAACAGCCGTGGTTGACCCACAATTTCCACGAATTATTCGTTACGAAGACCCTCAGAGTAATCAAGTGATTTTTAATGGCCAACACGAGAAAATTGACCAAGTAATGATTGATGGCAAAGCATATAAAGCAACTGCTGAAAAACAAAAGAGTGAAGCAAATCAAGCCGTTTATAACGTAGCTGTCCCAGAAATTGGTCTGCGTTTCACAACGACATTGACTGTTTCCGAAGGCCAAGAATTAGCTATGAAACTCTCAGATATTCGTGAAGAAGGAACCAAAATACACACAATTTCAATTCCAAATCAAGGCTTGATTTCTGTCAATAGTACAGATGAAGGGGCGACTTTTGCTGGCGTTGTGATGAATACTGGGACAAATGCAAATAACGGAAATAAAAATGGTGATACTATCCAAGATTTAACTACAACAAGCCAAGAAGAAACGAAAAAATATATGTATGGTTTCTTAAATACGGCGAATTATGCTGCAAGTTTTTGGACGAACGCCTATGGAGACGGCTCTGTCGATGGTAGTGACAACAATCGAATCCATAAACAAACAAAAGAAGCGGCGACTGGTTTTGTAACAACCTTGTCAAGTGGGGCATGGACCTATCGACCATTTGATGCACCGGAAGATTACACAACTGGGGAAACGCCAGAAGTGAAAGTTAAATTCTCAAAAGATAGCAATGACGACAAGCGGGTGGATTGGCAAGATGCGGCAATTGGGTTCCGTTCAATTATGAATAACCCAATGGGCGCGGAAAAAGTCCCTGAATTAGTCAACCAACGGATTCCTTTTAACTTTGCTAGTCAGGCGACAAACCCATTCTTAGTGACGTTAGACGAATCAAAACGCATTTACAATTTAACAGATGGATTAGGACAAATGAATTTACTAAAAGGGTATCAAAATGAAGGACATGATTCTGCGCATCCAGATTACGGTGCTATTGGTCAGCGACCTGGCGGGGAACAAGCGTTGAATCAATTAATTGATGAAGGCCATAAATTAAATGCCGTTTTCGGTGTGCATATTAATGACACCGAGTCTTACCCAGAAGCAAAAGGATTTAATGAGGAATTAGTTGATCCAACGAAGCGTGGCTGGGATTGGTTAGATCCGTCTTATTTTATTAAACAAAGACCCGATGCATTGAGTGGTCGTCGCTATGAGCGCTTTAAAGAATTAAAACAAAAAGCACCGAATCTAGATTATATTTATGTTGATGTTTGGGGCAACCAAGGCGAATCAGGTTGGGCAAGTCGTCAACTAAGTAAAGAAATTAATTCACTCGGTTGGTTTACAACCAATGAATTTCCGAATGCTTTAGAGTATGACTCGGTTTGGAACCATTGGTCTGCAGAAAAAGATTACGGCGGTACAACAACGAAAGGCTTTAACAGTACAATCGTTCGTTTTATTCGGAATCACCAAAAAGACACTTGGATTATTTCCGACAACCCTTTGTTAGGTGGAGCTGAATTTGAAGCCCATGAAGGTTGGGTGGGTAAAACCAATTTTAATACCTATCGCCAAAAAACTTTTGCCATTAATGTCCCAACTAAGTTCTTACAACATTACCAAATTACGAATTGGGAAACTACAACAGCAGAAGATGGTCAAATCTATGGCACGATTAAATTAGCGAACGGTGCTGAAAAAGTGACCGTTACTCAAGCAGATGCTAATTCGCCAAGAAGCATTACGTTAAATGAGACAGAAGTTCTAAAAGGTGATGCGTATCTACTGCCTTGGAATGTCAATGGTCAAGACAAACTATATCACTGGAATCAAAAAGGCGGTACCAGCACTTGGTCATTGGATAAGAAAATGCAAGGAAAAACGAATTTACATTTATATGAATTAACAGATCAAGGGCGTATTGACAAAGGCGCAATTGCCACTACAAATAACCAAGTGACCATCCAAGCCGAGGCTAATACGCCGTATGTCATTGCTGAACCTGACAGTATTGAACCGATGACATTTGGAACAGGAACACCATTTAAAGATCCTGGATTTAATGAAGCCAATACCTTGAAAAATAACTGGAAAGTTTTCCGAGGTGATGGAGAGGTTAAAAAAGATGCTAACGGTGATTATGTCTTTAGTTCAGAAAAAGAAAGAACCGAAATCAAACAAGACATCAATCTTCCTAAACCAGGAAAATATAGTTTGTATCTAAACACAGAAACACATGATCGCAAAGCCACAGTAACTGTTAAAATTGGTGGTAAAAAATATACGCGGACAGTGAATAATTCGGTTGCCCAAAACTATATTCAGGCAGATATTAACCATACAAGCAGGAAAAATCCGCAGTATATGCAAAATATGCGAATTGATTTTGAAATCCCAGATAATGCCAAAAAAGGCTCGGTGACGTTAGCGGTTGATAAAGGCAATTCCGTTACAAAATTTGATGATTTACGAATTGTTGAGCGTCAAACGGATATCATGAACCCAGACAAACAAACAGTTATTAAGCAAGATTTTGAAGACACACAAGCAGTTGGATTATATCCTTTCGTTAAAGGCTCAGCTGGTGGTGTAGAAGATCCACGGATTCATTTATCAGAAAAAAATGAACCTTACACACAATATGGTTGGAATGGAAACCTTGTTTCAGATGTATTAGAAGGCAACTGGTCCTTGAAAGCCCATAAACAAGGAGCAGGTTTGATGCTTCAAACAATTCCGCAAAATATTAAATTTGAACCGAACAAGAAATATACGGTCCAATTTGATTATCAAACTGATGGTGAAAATGTCTTTACTGCTGGGACCATTAATGGGGAGTTGAAAAATAGCAATGACTTTAAGCCAGTCGGTGAGTTGACTTCGACAGCAGCAGATGGTCAAACCAAGCATTATGAAGCAGAAATAATTGGGGATGCTTCAGGAAATACTACGTTTGGTATTTTTACAACAGGTGCCGATAAAGATTTCATTATGGATAACTATACGGTCACAGTGGAATCAAAAAAATAAATTTAGTCTATCTAGAAGAGGTCGGGACAGAAGTGTTTAACTCCGAGAACCAAGTAGGTACTGTTCAACATCTATTTGCTTTGCAAATAGTGTTTCTCAGCAATAAGAAGGAATTTCCGGAAATTGTTCTATAATTTTTGGAGACCAAGTAGGTATTGTTCATCATCGAATCACTACGTTCTTCGTGATTCTCAACAATTTCGGCTTATTTCCGAAGGACCTTCACCAAGTAGGTACGATGATTTCATCTGTTCATGCTTCACAGTGAAACATCGCAACTCTTAGAGCTGTAGCTCTTTTGAAGGCTGTACTGTGACGAGACGCATGTCGAGAAAACACCTTAGAAGTTGTTGAGATCGGGGCAACGCGTAGTGTTGCTTCTGTTCCCGCCGTTTATCAGTTTTTGAGCGTGAAGCAAAAATCCAAAGTGATTTTTGTCCCACGCTCTACTTCTTTTATGAGAAGAAGCAAGGTCTAGTGCCTCATTTTTATACTGCAGAATAAACAGACACATTTTTTAAAGTGTCAGGCTTCTTTGTGTATTTCATCAAGAACGAATGGACAAACTTGCCTTTTGCCACAAATCGTTTACAATTACAATGATAGGCATAATTTATTTAGAGGTGAAGTGATTGAAGAAATACAATGTTGATTGGAATTACTGGGTTGTCCGCTTTTTATTTGTAATGGCGCTGATTGTTGGCTATTTATTAATCACGAATTATCAGCACTTTGTCCATAGTGTTTCGGGTTTATTAGGCATCTTATCCCCATTCATTACTGGGTTTGTGATTGCTTATTTATTGAGTGGAAGTCAGAAAAAAATCGAGGGATTACTAGAAAGAGTTCCTTTACCAGTCGTTAAAAAAGCGAAACACGGCTTGAGCGTACTCCTTTTGTACCTGATTATTTTGTTTATTTTTGTTTTGACATTAAACTATATCGTTCCGCTACTCATTAGTAATTTAGTAGATTTAGCAAACTCTTTACCCACTTTTTATGATCACATGGTTCAGTTTGTGATGAGTTTAGAAGATAAAGGGATTTTAAAAACAGCCGCGATTGAAAAATATTTAAATAGTGTCCTTAAAGATTTGTCGCCAGAACGTTTTTTAAATCAATGGACACAAGCGTTGTTTTCATTAGGAACGTTGACTAAAAATGTTTCTTCATTCTTTTTAAATGCATTTTTGACGTTGATTATCTCAATATATGCGCTGGTATTTAAGCAATCTATTTTGACATTTGTTGAAAAGGCTGCCCACAAATTGCTGTCTGAAAAAGTGTACAAGCAAACACAAACCTGGTTAAATACAACGAATAAAATTTTCTATAAATTTATCAGTTGCCAATTTCTTGATGCTTGTATAATTGGCGTTTCATCAACGATTTTGTTAAGTATTTTAAATGTGAAATTTGCTGTGACTTTGGGGATTTTATTAGGTATTTGTAATATGATTCCTTATTTTGGTTCGATTTTTGCGTCAATTGTTGCTGGTGTGATTACGCTTTTCACGGGTGGTGTTACTCAAGCAATTACGGTGTTACTAGTTTTATTATTTTTACAACAAATTGACGGCAATATTATTGGTCCTCGAATTATGGGAGATGCCCTAAATGTCAATCCGATTTTAATTATTGTTTCAATCACGATTGGGGGAGCGTACTTCGGCGTCTTAGGGATGTTTTTAGCAGTTCCTGTTGCTGCAATCATTAAAATTATTGTCTCGGAGTGGCTAAATGAATCAAAAGAAAATGATAAGATTGTAGATTCTATTGAATCCTAAAGTAAAACTTTTCGTCTCGCGCTGACGAAAAGTTTTTTAGTGGAAAAGAAAGTTTCATTATTTGGAATTTTTGGTATGCTATACTTGAAGTAAATAGAAAATCAAAATTGAGGTGAATAGATGCAGTTTTTAAAAAAATATGGCGGCTATTTTTTAGTTTTAGGGGTCTTACTTGATTTTTTTACACCTTATTATGTCGGATTCAAAGATCAAGGTTACAATCAATTGACAGAAGTAATTAGCTTATTAGGTGATGTGAATAGTCCAGTTAGGGAAAACTTTAATCGGTTAACTATCATTGCGGGAATGTTGATGTTAGCAAGTTTACCTAGGATATATGCTATTTTTTCCAGAAAAACGAAAAAAGGTGCTTGGTTAGTAGTGGCAATGATTGGCGCTTATGGTTTATTTGATTGTATTTTCAGTGGGCTCTTCAGCGTAGACACTTCAAGCGCTGGCACAGTTGCTGCCGCGCTTCATAACGGAGGATCAGCAGTCGGTTATACAGGCTTTTTGTTATTATCAGGCGTCTTAACCATTATCTATAGTAAAGACGGTTCGCAAAAAAATAAAAACCTTTTTGGCTTTTTGTTTATTTTATGTATGCTTGCAGCCGGCTTATATGGCTTAGCAAGGATTCCACAGCTACAACAGGTAAAACCATTTAATTATTTAGGCTTATGGCAAAGAGTGAGTTCATTTTGTAATTATCTACCAATGCTGGCACTGTGTTTACAAACTAAAACCAATGACAAATTTGATTGAACATTTGTCATTGGTTTTTTACTAGTTAAAATTGTCTGGTAATAACTTAATTATTGGCTACGGTGACTTCACCAGTAACAGTGGCACCATCTTTTTCTAAGTCAGCAGAATCTTTGTATTCTTGTTTATCAAAAGTAATATTGCCATTAACTTTGGTACCATTTAAAGTAAAGCCATTTGCTTTCACCTCAATATCACCTTTGACAGTCCCGTGAACGATGTTGAAATTTTCAGAAGAAACGATTAGCTTAGGAACCGTGATTTCATATTCAGCAGTTACTTTTTTATTATCATCTTGAGAATAAAGCGCTAATTTACGATAGACATCGTTGGAATCTTTCCCCTTATCATGGAAAGTACCAGCAACTGTTACCTCGTTATCAAAAGTGACATTGTCAGTAGCTGCGACAATCCAATTTCCTTTATCACTTAACGCCATTTCGAGCTCTTCAGGCTTGGCACTAATTGAAGCACCAGAGACTACTTCTGTACTTGAATTAGCTGTTTCTTTGCTACTAGAACTACTATCTGTTTTTTTATCAGATGAACAAGCACTAAGCAGCACAAGAGCAGCAGTTGCCGTCAAAACAGTGGTGAGTACTTTAGACATTTTCATGAAAATCCCTCCAAAAAATTTATTTATTTCTTCCTTTATCATAACTGATTCAAAGGGAAATGAGTAATCATACACACAAAGATTGAGAAGTTTGGCCAACGGGAAATTAGGTTTATTCTCTCAAGAATGTTCAGGAAATATTCAAAGTAATCATTTCTTTTTCAAATGTTCCTTTTCTGTAGTAAGCTAGTAATAGACAGAATTTAAGGAGGAGATTTTGATGCCTTGGAATATGAATGATTATCCTACATCAATGAAAAATTTAGCACCTTTGATTCGGAAAAAAGCGATAGATATTGGCAATGCGTTGCTTGCGGATGGCTACCCTGATGATCGTGCCATTCCAATTGCGATTAGTCAAGCGGAGAAATGGTATCAAGAGGCAAGTGCAGCAGACAAAAAGGCCTTCGAACATGAAGCAAATCCTACGAAACAAGATTCGCATAAACAGGATAAACATGCTGGAAAATTATTAACGGCGGCTGTCAACGTTAAATATAAAGACGACCAATGGTTGGTGATTTCAGACAGCGCTGAAAAAGCAAGCAATACATTTACCCACAAACAAGAGGCGGTTGAACGAGCTCAAGAAATTGCTCGGAATAAACAAACAAAGCTGAAAATCTATAAGCAAGATGGTACGTTACAAGAAACCAAAGAGTATACTGAATAATTTTTCGAAACCTTGATATTCCGTTGCAATTCAAGAAACGGTTATCAAGGTTTTTTTGCGAGGGAGAAATGGACAAGTAAGAAAAAATAACAAAAGTTAAGAATGAGAATAAGACTTGCTTTTCTAGTTTTTGGTGGGTACAATTACACTAATTAAGATAAAAAATCAAAATAATTGAGGTGCTACGACAATGGAAAAAGCCAATCTTGATTGGAATAATTTAGGATTTTCTTACATTAAAACGCCCTTTCGTTATATTAGTTATTGGCGAGATGGCAAGTGGGAAGAAGGCACGCTAACAGATAACAATCAGTTAACGATTAGTGAAGGTTCGCCTGCTCTACATTATGGCCAACAATGTTTTGAAGGATTAAAAGCGTATCAATGTGCAGATGGTTCTGTCAATTTGTTTCGTCCAGATGAAAATGCCAAACGACTACAAAAAAGTTGTGCGCGTCTACTGATGCCACAAGTACCAGTAGAAACCTTTGTTTCTGCATGTCAAGAAGTGGTGAAAGCCAACCTTGCTTATTTACCGCCATATGGAACGGGCGGTACGTTGTATCTTCGCCCTTATATGATTGGTGTCGGCGATAATATTGGTGTAGCACCTGCCAAAGAATACATTTTTTCTATTTTTTGCGTGCCAGTTGGTTCGTATTTTAAAAATGGTTTAGCACCAACCAACTTTATTGTTTCTGACTATGATCGAGCGGCGGGTCGAGGAACTGGGGCCGCTAAAGTGGGGGGCAATTATGCAGCTAGTCTTTTACCAGGTGCAGAAGCACATGAGAAAGAATTTAGTGATTGTATTTATTTAGATCCGTATACGCATACGAAAATTGAAGAAGTTGGTGCAGCTAATTTCTTTGGCATAACCAAAGATGGTACTTTTATTACGCCGAAATCAGCGTCTATTTTACCAAGTATTACTAAATATTCATTATTGACGCTAGCAAAAGAACGTTTAGGGATGACGGCGCTTGAAGGAGATGTTTACATTGATCGATTAGCGGACTTCTCCGAAGCGGGTGCTTGTGGCACAGCGGCGATTATTTCTCCTATCGGTGGGATTCAAAATGGTACAGATTTCCATGTATTTTATAGTGAAACGGAAGTTGGACCAGTGACTAAGCAACTATATGATGAACTGGTTGGCATACAGTTTGGTGACAAAGAAGCGCCAGAAGGCTGGATTGTAAAAGTTTAAAGAGACAAAAAAGAGAGAATTCATGCTCTCTTTTTTTTGTGTAGAATATTCAGAATTTTCTATAAAAAGATTGACTTTAATACTATTTAAAGGAATAATGGAAGATACAAGATTTAAAAAAGGAGGGTGACAACAGTTAATGATAATGTATAAATATCTATAAATATATTATTATGAATATCGATATATGGGATAATCATGTTGAGGTGAAGATGATGACTATGTATTCGATAGGGGAATTTGGAAAACAAATAGGTGTAACGCCACAAACATTGAGAAATTGGGATAAAAAAGGGGAATTGAAACCTGCTCATGTTTCGAAAGGTGGCACTCGTTATTATTCTGAAGAACAACGAAATCAATTCTTAGGAATCACTGGAAGAAAGAAACCAAATCGGATAACTATAGGTTATTGTAGAGTAAGTTCAAATAAGCAAAAAGACGATTTAGAACGTCAAATTGAGAACGTTAAGACTTACATGATTGCACGAGGGTATCAATTTGACATTATTCAAGATATTGGTAGTGGAATCAACTACAATAAAAAAGGATTAAATCAATTAATCAATAGAATTACTAATGGCGAAATAAACAAGGTAGTGATTCTGCACAAAGACCGTTTAATCCGATTTGGTTATGAACTTATTGAAAATCTTTGTAATAAATATGGTACAGAAATAGAAATCATTGACAATACAGAAAAGATTGAGGAACAGGAACTAGTCGAGGACTTAATCCAGATTGTCACAGTTTTTAGTTGCCGATTACAAGGAAAACGAGCGAATAAAGCTAAGAAGATGATTAAGGAGTTGATGGAAGATGATACGAGCGAAAAAAGTAAGGTTGCGCCCGACTGAAGAACAAGAAAAGCAACTATGGCAATCGTCTGGTACTGCACGATGGATTTTCAATTGGACGTTAAAAATGCAAGAAATGAACCATCGGTTTGGCGGAAAGTTCATCAGTAACAACGATTTACGAAAGCACATCACAAAAATGAAGCAATGTCCTAAGTATGCTTGGTTAAACAATGTATCCAATAATATTGCTAAACAAGCCGTAAAAGATGCTTGTAACGCCTATAAAAAGTGGTTTGATGGTATGACAGGTAAAAGTCGTTTAAAGGCTGAAAAGCCACGATTCAAGGCAAGAAAGAAGTCGAAACCAGCTTTTTATAATGACAATATCAAACTGAAAGTAAAACATAAATCGGTCTTACTTGAAAAAATTGGTTGGGTAAAGACAAGTGAAAAGTTGCCGGTGAATACGAAGTGTTTTAATCCACGAATTAGCTTTGATGGAAAGTATTGGTATGTATCAGTTGGCATTGATGAAGTACAACCAGCGCAGAGCTTAACAGGTGAAATTATTGGAATTGACCTAGGTATCAAAGATTTAGCGATTGTTTCTAATGGCAGAGTCTACAAGAATATTAATAAAACAGGAAAAGTAAAGAAGATTGAGAAACGATTACGTCGGTTACAGCGTAAAGTCTCACGAAAATACGATATGAATAAGGAGGGAAACCGATTCGCCAAAACTTGTAACATCTATAAATTAGAAAGAGAAATTCGACATACACATCGAAAACTAGCGAATATTCGTCAGAACCATTTACATCAAACAACAACGGAGATAGTGAAAACCAAGCCATCGAAAATCGTTGTAGAAACCTTGAATGCAAAAGGCATGATGAAAAATAAGCACTTAGCAAAATCAGTTGCACAACAAAAATTCTACGAGTTCAAAAGCCAACTCCAGTACAAGTGTGAAGATTATGGTATTGAATTAGTGGAAGCTGATAAGTTCTATCCAAGTTCTAAATTGTGTCACGAATGTGGACACAAAAAAGTAGACTTAAAACTGTCTGACCGTACCTATTACTGTGAAGAATGCGGATATACAGCGGATAGAGATTATAATGCAAGTCTGAATTTAGCAAGTTATAGTGCGTAATCTACGAGCTTCTACTGAAACAGAAACGTAGATATGTAGGATTCGTTGTATCCGAATTAACGCCTGCGGAGTGTTATAGCAAACGAGAGTAGCGAGCAAGTGGCAAAATCGGACACGTAGAAACAGGAAATAAACATAAATCTGACAACTTTTATAGTTGGTTAGAAATATTTATAGATTTTTGGCAACGGGAAAGCTATTGCTTATTAAATCAGCAGAATCAGAAGAAATGACGATTTTTTTTGATAAAGAAAACCAACCAAATGCACAAGTTCAAATGGGCATTATTACATTACAACCTGGTGAAAAACGGCCTTTAGCTGGATATGCTTGCCATGAACAGGATGAATATTCTTATGTGATTTCTGGCGAAGCACATACGATTTTAGAAGATGGTCAAGACTTAGTCGGAAAAGCTGGACAAGCCCAATTAATTGAAGCTGGTGAGGGGCACATTAATTATAATAATGGGTTGGAGCCGGCGGTCGTTGTCTGGATGCTTGTGGAAAGGACAGAATAAAAGGGGAGCTGTCTTTCTGTAAGTAAAAGCATAAAAAATGAAGAGTTATAGGAGAAAGAAGATGAAAAAGTATTTAAAAATCACAATGGTTTGTATTTTATTGGTAGGATTTTTAGCTGGGTGTACCAATAAAAATGAAAATAAAAAGAAACAGAAAAATACCAAAGAAGCCGTTCAACTGATGTCACCCTCGGAATTAACAACGCTCAACACCTCTGTATTATTGGATTTTCCAGATGCTATTGTCCAAACTGCAGCGTTTGAAGGGTTATATAGTTTAGATGAACAAGACCAATTGGTACCAGCCGTAGCAAAAGCATTGCCGATGATTTCAGAAGATGGAAAAACCTACACGATTTCTTTGAGAAAAGAAGCGGTTTGGAGTAACGATGATCCTGTCACAGCACATGATTTTGAATATGCTTGGAAAAAAATGATTGATCCTAAAAACGGATTTGTTTATAGCTTCCTCATCGTTGAAACAATTCAAAATGGTGCAGAAATCTCAGCGGGAAAATTAGCACCCAATGAACTTGGTGTCACAGCTGTGGATGATTATACATTAAAGGTGACGCTCAAAGAGCCAAAACCGTACTTTACGTCCTTGTTAGCTTTTCCTACATTTTTCCCGCAAAATCAAAAAGTAGTCGAACAATTTGGTGCGGACTATGGAACTGCTAGCGATAAAGTCGTCTATAATGGCCCGTTTGTGGTAAAAGATTGGCAGCAAACAAAGATGGACTGGCAACTAGCAAAAAATAATCGCTATTGGGATCACCAGAACGTGCGCTCAGACATTATCAATTATACGGTTATCAAAGAAACATCTACTGCATTGAATCTTTTTGAAGATGGACAATTAGATGTGGCTACACTAAGTGGTGAACTGGCGCAACAGAATAAAAATAATACGTTGTATCATTCGTATCCAACAGCGACAATGAACTATTTGCGCTTAAATCAAAAACGGAAAGGGCAAGCAACGCCGCTTGCAAACGAAAACCTGCGTAAAGCATTGGCTTTAGGAATAGATAAAGAAAATCTAGTCAATAATATTATTGCAGATGGTTCTAAAGCGCTACATGGTGCGATTACGGAAGGCTTTGTGGCGAATCCCACAACGGGTCTCGATTTTCGTCAAGAAGCAGGTAATTTAATGGTTTATAACAAAGAAAAAGCGCAAAGTTATTGGAAAAAAGCACAAGCAGAATTAGGAGAAAAGGTTAACGTTGAATTGATGGTAACAGATGATGGTTCTTACAAAAAAATTGGTGAAAGTTTGCAAGGCTCGCTACAAGAATTGTTTCCTGGTTTGACAATAGAGCTAACCGCATTGCCGACTGAAGCTGCATTGAACTTTGGGCGAGAAAGTGACTATGATTTATTCTTAATTTACTGGACACCAGACTATCAAGACCCTATTTCTACCCTGATGACTTTATACAAGGGCAATGATCGCAATTATCAGAACCCTGTCTATGACAAATTATTAGATGAAGCAGCCACAACCTATGCCTTAGAGCCAGAAAAAAGATGGGCGACACTGATTGCAGCTGAAAAAGAAGTGATTGAAACGACTGCTGGCATGATTCCACTTAGCCAAAATGAACAAACAGTCCTGCAAAATGATAAAGTCAAAGGCTTGAATTTTCATACCTTTGGCGCTCCATTAACGTTAAAAAATGTTTATAAGGAAAAATAAAAAGAGAGCCTGGGCTGAAAATCGCTTTTGATTTTCGGACCAGGCTTAAATCCTGCTTTTTAACCCAAAATTTGTCACCATTTAGCCTTTTCGGGTTTTATCTCGAACGCTTCTGTTCTAATAGTTCAAAATCAGGTGCAGTGTGGGGCTGGGCATATTTTTTCATATATGTCGGCAAGGCTTGACTAATCTTCGTTGGTAAAACAACATAGTCGGTTTTGGCCAAATCATCACCAATGAGACTGTGTAAGTAGACGGCGCCAGCAATGGTTTCAATTGTCGGCTTAAACTGAGCTAAAAAACCAGCAATGATGCCAGCCAAGGTATCCCCAGTTCCGCCAGTAGCCATCCCAGGGTTGCCGCCTGTATTTTGAAAAGGTTCTCCTGCGTGGAAAATTGTGGTGCGATGACTTTTTAAAACAATCGTACTGCCTAATTTTGCTTGTTGGCGCTGGTTATTTGCCAGTGTTTGTTGCTCGATAGGTAAGTGACTCAAACGTTGCCATTCCATTTGATGAGGTGTGAAAACAACTTTTTCAGGATAGGTAAGGGAAAAATTGCCTTGGCTAAACAGGGTAATTGCTGAGCCATCGATAATTAACCATTGTTGTTTTTGATGTTGGGCGAGTACCATCTTTAATATTTGTTGTGCAGTAGCATCTAAGCCTAAACCTGGACCAATTAAAATAACATCCGCTTGCTCTACGACGTTCGTCAGAAGGACTGTTTCTTCAAAGCCCACGACCATCGCTTCTGGGCATCTTGCATGTAAAGGCCCGTGGTTTTTAACATCAGTAATCACAGTGGTGAGACCAGCGCCACTATTGATACACGCTTCGGTACTCATGATGATGGCTCCGCCATATTGACGGTTTCCTCCGATTAATACGACACGCCCAAAATTGCTTTTATAAGAGTCGGAGGGACGTTGAGTGATGACTTTCTCTAAAATGTCCTTGCTTAAATAGCGCATTCTATCACTCCTTTTCTTGGGATTTCTTTGTTCTCAGTATACTACAAGAGCACCAAAAAAATCAGTTTATTTAATGTTAAAAGTTACTCTATTGAAGGCAATGAGGTGTATAATAAGGACCAGATAAATGAGTTAGGAGAGTGAAACAGATGGAAGAGAAAAAAACATTTTATATGAGTGGCTACGTAGGAATTGCGAGCTTATTAGTTATTTTAATTGCGGGAATTGGTTTATTTATTTATGGAGCGAGTCATACCAATGGAGTTCTTGTTGTTTTAGGTATTATTTTGTTAATTGGGGCTATTTTATTTTTAAGTTCCTTAACTATTGTTAGTCCCAACCAGGCGAAAGCTATTTTATTTTTTGGTCGTTACTTAGGTACGATTAAAGAAAATGGGTTGTTTATTACCATTCCATTTACGCAAAAAATGAACATTTCTTTGAAAGTACGGAATTTCAATAGTTCTTTATTAAAAGTCAATGACTCTGACGGGAATCCAATCGAAATCTCTGCGGTCATCGTTTTTCGGGTAGTCGATACAGCTAAGGCGTTATTTAATGTCGATTATTATCAAGACTTTGTGGAAATTCAAAGTGAAACGGCAATCCGGCATGTAGCAACACAATATCCTTATGACACTTTTTCAGATAATGATGTAACTCTGCGAGGAAATACCGAACAAATTTCCGAGGAGTTAACCAAAGAATTGCAAGAACGCTTAGCAGTGGCTGGTGTAGAGGTTATCGAAACACGGTTGAATCATTTAGCTTATGCAACTGAAATTGCTAGCTCCATGTTGCAAAGACAGCAAGCAAAAGCAATCTTAGCGGCTCGACAAACAATTGTTGAAGGTGCGGTAAGCATGACACAAATGGCCTTAGAACAGATCGAAGAAGGGCAAGAAATTAATTTTACCGATGAACGAAAAGTACAACTTATTAATAATTTATTAGTCTCAATCATTACTGATAAAGGCACACAACCAGTTATTAATACAGGCGACGTTTCTTCTTAAAGAGGAAGCAACGCTAAAAATAGCAAAAAAGAGTCATCTTTCCGATGACTCTTTTTTTGATAAACACGAACATTATATAATTTTAATCTATAATATTTCGGTTTTTCTTTGACATCTCTTTTTCTCATTGTTAGAATAACAGTGAAAAAAGGCGGAAGGAGTTATTACATTCATGAAACCATTAGTCGCTGTGATTATGGGAAGTACCTCAGACTGGGCAACGATGAAAGCTACTTGTCTTGTGTTGGAAGAGTTGAAAATTACTTATGAAAAACGAGTGATATCAGCACATAGGACCCCTGATTTGATGTTTCGTTTTGCAGAGGAATCACGAACAAAAGGATTGAAGGTTATTATCGCTGGGGCTGGTGGAGCGGCCCATTTACCAGGGATGGTAGCTGCAAAGACAACCTTACCTGTCATTGGTGTTCCAGTTAAAACACGAACATTAAACGGTATTGATTCACTGTTGTCTATTGTGCAGATGCCAGGGGGAGTTCCTGTAGCAACAACTGCGATTGGCTCAGCAGGTGCTATCAATGCTGGGTTATTAGCTGCAGAAATACTAAGTATTGATGATTTACAGTTAGCAGAAAGAATCCAAGCAAGACGACAATCAGTGGAAAAAGCGGTTATGGAAAGTGGGGAACAACTTGAATAAACCTTTAAAAGTCGGAGCAACTATTGGCATTATAGGCGGGGGACAGTTAGGGCGAATGCTAGTCATGAGTGGTAAAAAAATGGGTTTCCAAATGATTGTGTTGGACCCGACGCCTGATAGTCCAGCTGGTCAAGTAGCTGACCGTCAAATTGTGGCAGCCTTTAATCAGCCCTCTGCTTTAACTGAACTAGCAGAGTTATGCGATGTGATCACCTATGAATTTGAAAATATTGAAGCGGCCTCCCTAGAAAAGGCCATTCCACTAGAAAAGCTGCCACAAGGAACAGAATTGTTAAAAATTACTCAAAATCGATTGCTTGAAAAAACGTTTCTTCAATCGATTGGCTGTAAGATTGCCCCTTTTGCGGAAGTAAAAAGCCAGAAAGAGCTGCCACAAGCAATAGAAAAGATTGGTTTTCCATGTGTCTTAAAAACTATTCAAGGTGGATACGATGGAAAAGGACAGATCGTCTTAAAATGCGCAGAGGATTTCTTCCAAGCGACTGAATTATTAGCTAACGCCACTTGTGAATTAGAAAAGTGGGTGCCTTTCACTAAAGAACTTTCAATCATCGTTGCAGGGAATAAGCATGGTTACCAAAGCTTTCCTGTATCTGAAAACATTCATCGAAAGAATATCTTGCATGAATCAATTGTGCCAGCTCGAATTTCTGAGAATGTGCAACAAAAAGCAGCGGAATTGGCGCAACACATTGCTGAGGAATTAAATTTATCTGGGGTTTTAGCTATCGAACTGTTTTTAACGGATTCAGAAGAGTTGTACGTCAATGAATTAGCGCCACGGCCTCATAACTCAGGTCATTACTCTATTGAAGCTTGCTCATTTAGTCAATTTGATGCGCATATTCGAGGGATTAGCAATTGGGGCATTGGGTTACCCCAGTTACTTCAACCAGTGGTTATGGTAAATCTCCTAGGCGAACACTTAGAAAAAAGCTACCAGTTATGCACGTCAAAACCCACTTGGCAAGTCCATTACTATGGAAAAGCCGAATCAAAAGTGGGCAGAAAAATGGGCCACGTCACCATTACAACACCTTGCTTATCAGAAACGTTAAAGGAAATTGAGACTGTTGGTATTTGGAACGTAACTTAATAAATGCTTGATCCAAGCAAGTTTTTTATTTTTACATTCGACAAACACGAACGATTATTGTTTTTTTTGTAACTAATGTAAGTTTTTGTCTGATGTAAATCAGCTGACTTAGAAAGAATAGGGTTCATGAAGCTAACGAGAAGAGGGAAAGAATGGAAAAGAAAGCACTTGTGTATACAGGAAAAGCGAAGAATTTGTATCAAACAGAAAATGCAGCGGTTCTTTTTGTGGAATATCTTGATCAAGCAACAGCTTTAAACGGTCAAAAAAAAGACAAAGTTCTTGGGAAAGGCGCTTTGAATAATCAAATCACTAGTCTAATTTTTGAACATTTACAGCAACAGAAGATTCCCAATCATTTTATCAAAAAAGTATCTGAACACGAACAATTAATTCAGGCCGTAGAAATGATTCCTTTGGAAGTTGTCGTACGTAATTATGCGGCAGGAAGTTTTTCAAAACGTTTAGCGATTGAAGAGGGCACTAAATTAGTGACGCCCATTATTGAATTTTATTACAAAGAAGATCGTCTGGATGATCCTTTTATTAACGAAGAACATATTCAATTTCTAAAAGTAGCCACTCCTGCTGAAATTGTGGAGATTAAAGCATTGGCTTTACAAATTAATCAGGCGCTTAGTCAACTCTTTCAACGCCTCAATATTTGTTTGATCGATTTTAAAATCGAGATTGGTCGGACGAAGGCCAATCAATTGTTACTGGCAGATGAAATTTCTCCAGACACCTGTCGTCTATGGGATTTAAACACAAACGAACATCTGGATAAAGATGTTTATCGCCGTGAATTAGGAGAAATAGTTCCTGTATATGAAGAAGTTTTACAACGTTTACTAACAGCTAATTGAGGAGGAAGCGCGTATGTATTTTGTCAAAGTCTATGTTACGTATAAAGAATCAATTTTGGATCCCCAAGGTGAAGCGGTTAAGGAAGCAGTCCATCGGCTTGGTTTTACAGAAGTAGCCGAAATCCGTGTCGGTAAGTATTTTGAAATGCACGTCCAGCAGACAGAAGCAATTGAAGAGAAAATTGAACAAATTTGTGATCAACTATTAGCCAATGTAAATATGGAATCCTATCGTTTTGAAATTTTATCTTTGGAGGAAATTTAAATGAAATTGGCAGTGATTGTTTTTCCAGGATCCAATTGTGATGCAGACTTATTGTGGGCTGTCAAAGAGGTGATGGGCATCGATGCAGAATTTGTCCGACACGATGCCACTTCTTTAGCAAAATTTGATGGCGTATTGTTGCCTGGTGGTTTTTCTTATGGCGATTACTTACGTTGTGGTGCAATTGCTCGGTTTTCGCCAATTATCAATGAGGTGATTCGCTTTGCTACAGAAGGCAAAATGGTTTTTGGTACTTGTAATGGCTTTCAAATTTTAACAGAAATTGGCTTGCTTCCTGGTACGTTGTTAAGAAATGATTCGCTTCGTTTTATTTGTAAAAGTGTCCCATTGAAAGTGAATACGCACACAAAGTTTACAAGCGAGTATCCTGAAAATGTTTCGATACATTTACCAGTAGCACATGGCGAAGGGAATTACTATTGTGATGAAAAAACGTTGCAAGAGCTGAAAGAAAAGAACCAAATTGTTTTTACGTATCAAGAAAAGGTGAACGGTAGTCTTGCGAATATTGCTGGTATTTGTAATGAACAGGGCAATGTTCTAGGAATGATGCCTCATCCGGAACGAGCGATGGAAGAATTGTTAGGTTCAACAGATGGGCGCAGCTTTTTTGCTTCAATCATTAAAAACTTTGGAAAGGAATTAAGCCAATGATGAATGAACCAACACCAAAAGAAATCAAGGAGACACGGTTGTATGCAGAATGGGGACTAACAGATGAAGAATATCATCAGATTGAGACCATTTTGCAAAGAGAACCTAATTATACAGAAACTGGCTTATTCTCCGTGATGTGGAGTGAACATTGCTCTTACAAAAATTCCAAGCCTGTTTTAAAAAAGTTTCCGACGGAAGGGCCACAAGTGCTTCAAGGCCCTGGTGAAGGAGCTGGGATTGTCGATATTGGTGACGGATTAGCTGTTGTTTTTAAAGCAGAGAGCCATAATCATCCTTCTGCAGTAGAACCTTACGAAGGAGCAGCTACAGGCGTTGGTGGAATTATTCGCGATATTTTCAGTATGGGGGCGCGGCCGATTGCTTTACTGGATTCGCTAAGATTTGGCGAACTGACGGATGCACGAACACGTTATTTGTTTCAAGAAGTTGTGGCGGGGATTAGCGGTTATGGAAATTGTATTGGTATTCCAACCGTTGGCGGCGAAATTGCTTTTGAGCCATGTTATCAAGGAAACCCACTTGTTAATGCTATGTGTGTGGGATTGATTCGTCATGATGAGATTCAAAAAGGCCAAGCAAAAGGCGTCGGAAATAGCATTCTTTACGTAGGTGCGAAAACAGGACGAGATGGAATTCATGGTGCGACCTTTGCTTCAGAAGAATTTAGTGAAGGTGAAGAACAGCAACGATCTGCGGTACAAGTAGGTGATCCGTTTATGGAAAAATTATTATTGGAAGCTTGTCTTGATTTAATCAAAAATCATCAAGATATTTTAATCGGCATCCAAGATATGGGGGCGGCTGGCTTGGTTTCTTCAAGTGCTGAAATGGCATCAAAAGCAGGTTCAGGCTTGATTCTAGAGCTAGATAAAGTTCCGCAGAGAGAGACGCAGATGAGCCCCTATGAAATGCTCTTGTCTGAGTCCCAAGAGCGGATGTTAATCTGTGTGGAAAAAGGAGCAGAACAGCAAGTTTGTGAATTGTTTCAAACGTATGACTTAGAAGCGGTAGCGATTGGCTCCGTAACAGATGATGGACAGTATCGTGTCTTTCACAGTGGCAAAATAGTCGCAGATGTACCAGTAGATGCTTTGGCAGAAGAAGCCCCTGTCTACCAGAAAGCCTATCAAGAACCAGAGCGGATGCGTGCTTTTAAAAAATTAGCGCCCTTCATTCCAGAAATTACGAATAGTACGGAATTATTAAAACGCCTATTGCAACAGCCAACGATTGCATCAAAAAAATCAGTTTACGAAACCTATGATAGTCAAGTACAAACGAATACAGTGGTGCAACCAGGAAGTGATGCAGCTGTTTTAAGAGTGCGAGGCACCAATAAAGCCTTAGCGATGACGACAGATTGTAATAGCCGTTATTTGTATTTAAATCCTGAAATTGGTGGGCAAATTGCGGTTGCAGAAGCAGCCCGTAATATTGTAGCAAGTGGAGCACAACCTTTGGCTATCACTGATTGCTTGAATTATGGTTCCCCAGATAAACCAGAAAGTTTTTGGGAATTATGGACGTCGGCGGATGGAATCGCCGCAGCCTGCCGTCAGCTAGGAACACCCGTGATTTCAGGGAACGTCTCTCTTTACAATGAAACAGATGGTCAAGCCATTTATCCAACGCCAATGATTGGCATGGTGGGCGTGATTGAAGATGTTTCACAAATTACCACACAAGCGTTTAAACAAGTTGATGACTTAATTTATCTCATCGGTGAAACCCACGCAGATTTTAACGGCTCAGAAATTCAAAAAATGCAACTGGGTCGAATTGAAGGGCAATTACGCTCATTTGATTTAAAAGAGGAAAAAGCAAACCAAGAATTAGTTTTAAAAGCAATTCAAGCAGGCCTAGTTGCTAGCGCGCATGATTGCGCTGAAGGCGGCGTTGCCGTTGCTTTAGCCGAGTCGGCTTTTGCTAACGAACTGGGGCTACAGGTGACACTGCCATTAACAAAAGAATATCTATTTGCGGAGACGCAATCCCGTTTTATTCTTTCAGTTAGTCCCCAGCATCAAGAAGCGTTTGAAACACTTATCGGAAAAAAAGCCCAACATATTGGGAAAGTGACTGAAACTGGTTTGGTCATTCATGCGTTAGATGATGTGATCAATTGTTCAACAAAAGAAGCCAAAGCCTTATGGGAGGATGCGATTCCATGTCTTATGAAGCAAAAAGCTTAAATGAAGAGTGTGGTATTTTTGGTATTTGGGGTCATCCTGATGCGGCACAAGTGACCTATTTTGGCTTACACAGCTTACAGCATCGAGGCCAAGAAGGCGCGGGAATTGTGGCGAACAATTCTGGGAAATTAGATGGCCATCGTGATTTAGGTTTATTAGCAGAAGTATTCCAAAAGCAAGAACAACTGAATGCGTTAGAAGGAACGGCGGCTATTGGTCATGTACGCTATGCAACCGCTGGTACGGGTAGCGTGG
The DNA here is from genome assembly GCF_051712785.1 of Enterococcus sp. DIV0546. Lineage (NCBI taxonomy): Bacteria > Bacillati > Bacillota > Bacilli > Lactobacillales > Enterococcaceae > Enterococcus > Enterococcus sp. DIV0546. Next base: position 1,545,021 of record NZ_JBIOPO010000001.1, on the reverse strand, counting down.
ATAATATTCAGCCATTTTTATTTAAATTTTATGATAGTCAAATTGGGTTAGCACACAATGGCAATTTGACAAATGCCAAGCGTTTACGAAAACAACTAGAAAGAGAAGGAGCTATTTTTCATTCCAATTCAGACACTGAAATTTTAATGCACTTGATTCGAAAAAGCACTGCTGCCTCGTTTCTCGATAAATTAAAAGAGAGCTTGAATTTGGTTAAGGGTGGCTTTGCTTATCTTTTATTAACAGAAACGATGATGATTGCTGCACTGGATCCCAACGGCTTTCGCCCTCTCTCCATCGGACAAATGAACAATGGGGCGTACGTTGTGACATCCGAAACGTGTGCATTAGAAACAGTTGGGGCTCGCTTTATTCAAGATGTGGCGCCTGGTGAAGTAGTCATCATTTCTGATGAAGGCTTGAAAATAGAGGTTTTCACTACGGAAGTCCAACCGGCAATTTGTGCAATGGAATATATTTATTTTGCACGGCCAGATTCAAATATTGCTGGAGTTAATGTGCATACAGCTCGTAAAAGAATGGGAAAGAACTTGGCGATCGAAAGTCCAGTCGCAGCTGATATGGTAATTGGGGTACCGAACTCGTCATTGTCTGCAGCTAGCGGCTATGCAGAAGAAGCACAGATACCTTACGAACTAGGTTTAGTAAAAAATCAATATGTCGCTCGAACGTTCATCCAGCCGACACAAGAATTAAGAGAACAAGGTGTCCGTATGAAACTATCGGCAGTTCGTGGCGTAGTCAAAGGAAAAAAAGTCGTTTTAGTAGATGATTCGATTGTTCGCGGAACCACTATTCGGCGCATTATCCATTTATTAAAAGAAGCAGAAGCGCAAGAAGTTCATGTCAGAATTGCTTCACCGCCATTAAAATATCCGTGTTTTTATGGCATTGATATACAGACAAGGGACGAACTAATTGCGGCAAACTATTCAATTGAAGAGATCAAAGAGCAGATTGGCGCAGATTCGCTGGCTTTTTTGAGTGAAGCAGGGCTGATTGATGGGATTCAATTAAATTATGATGCTCCTTATTCTGGGCTGTGTATGGCTTACTTTAATGGAGACTATCCAACGCCTTTGTATGATTATGAAGAACAATATCAAGCATCCTTGAAAAAAGAAACTAGGAGGAATTGACATGGAAAATGCCTATTCAAAAGCTGGCGTAAATGTTGAGGCAGGATACGAAGTAGTGGAACGAATTCAAAAGCATAGCCAAAAGACACAACGGACGGGAACGTTGGGCATGCTTGGTGGTTTTGGTGGTTGTTTTGATTTAAGTAGTTACAAGCTTAAAGAACCAGTTTTGGTATCAGGAACGGATGGCGTAGGCACAAAGTTACTCTTGGCAATTGAAGAACAGAAACACGAGACAATCGGAATTGATTGTGTAGCAATGTGTGTAAATGATGTCGTCGCACAAGGCGCCGAACCGTTATATTTTTTAGATTATTTAGCGTTAGGGACCGTTAATCCAGCTAAAGTTGAAGCAATTGTTGCGGGTGTTGCGGCTGGCTGTTGTGAGGCGAATGCAGCCTTAATTGGGGGCGAAACAGCTGAAATGCCTGATATGTATGAAGCAGATGCTTATGACGTGGCTGGTTTTGCCGTGGGTATTGCTGAGAAAAGTCAACTCTTGACTCCAAGTAACGTAAAAGAAGGCGATTTCTTGATTGGTCTTCCTTCAAGTGGTCTTCATTCTAATGGTTACTCTTTAGTAAGAAATGTTTTTTTTAAGAAACATTCGTTTAAAACAACGGACAAGCTTCCAGAATTGGCACCCAAAACGTTAGGGGAAGAATTATTAACACCAACAAAAATTTATGTGAAGGAATTATTGCCATTGTTAAAAGCAGGACTCGTGCATGGGGCTGCGCATATTACTGGCGGCGGGTTTTTAGAAAATCTACCAAGAATGTTTTCTTCTTCATTAGCTGCAGAGATTCAATTAAATAGTTGGCCAGTGCTACCAATTTTTAAATTGCTTCAAAAATATGGTGAAATTCCATCTGAAGAAATGTATGAAATTTTCAATATGGGCTTAGGGATGATTTTAGCGGTGAGTCCAGAGCATGTTGAAAAAGTTCAGGAGCTTTTGCCAGAAGCTTTTGAAATTGGTCGTTTGGTACCTAGGAAAACGAAAGCCGTTATTTTTAAGGAAGCCTTATGAAGATAGCTGTTTTTGCATCTGGCAATGGTAGCAATTTTGAGGCGATTGCTGCAGCTTTTTCCCAGAAAAAAATTGCAGGGCAGTTGAGCCTAGTCTTTTGTGACCAGCCTGAAGCCTATGTATTGACCCGTGCCCAAAAACGCAAGATTCCCGTTGTTTGCTTTTCACCATCTGATTTTCCATCTCGTGGGCAGTATGAAGAACAAGTATTGAAACATTTAAAAGAGCATCAGATCGATTTAATCGTGTTAGCTGGTTATTTGAGAATTATCGGCAAGACTTTACTGGAGGCTTATCCAAAGAGAATCGTCAATATTCATCCTTCTCTGTTACCTAGTTTTCAAGGTCTTCACGGAATTGAAGAGGCATTTCATTATGGAGTGAAAATAACAGGAATCACTATCCATTATGTTGACTCTGGGGTTGATACAGGACCGATTATTTTTCAAACAACAACCAAGATTGATACTGAAGATACATTGGACACATTAGCAGAGAAAATTCATGCTCTTGAGCACGAATGGTACCCAAAAATAATTTCACAAATTGTAAAGGAGACAATGAAATGACCAAAAGAGCATTGATTAGCGTTTCAGACAAAACAGGAGTGACAACATTTGCAGCAGGCTTAGTTGCAAATGGCTTTGAAATTATCTCCACTGGGGGAACAAGGACTGTCTTGGAAGAAGCGGGGGTACCGACACTTGCTATTGACGACATCACTGGCTTTCCAGAAATGTTAGATGGCCGTGTCAAAACGTTACATCCGAATATCCATGGCGGACTTTTGGCAAAAAGGGGAAACCAAGCGCATCAAAAAGCACTGACTGAACAAGGCATTCACTTTATTGACCTTGTAGTAGTGAATCTTTATCCATTTAAAGAAACAATTTTAAAACCAGCGATCTCTGAAACAGAAGCAATTGAAATGATTGATATTGGCGGTCCTAGCATGTTACGTTCAGCGGCAAAAAATTATCAAGACGTAACAGCAGTGGTTGATCCTAGTGATTATGAACAGGTATTAAGTGAAATTAGCAGCACTGGAACTAGCCAGTTAGCCACTAGAAAAAGATTAGCAGCAAAAGTCTTTCGTCATACCGCTGCTTATGACGCGCTTATCGCTGACTATTTAACGACGCAAGTGGGTGAATCTGAACCAGAGAAACAGACGCTTACTTATGAACGTAAGCAAACATTGCGCTATGGCGAAAATAGCCATCAACAGGCCACCTTTTATCAATCCGTTGTACCTGTATCATTATCCGTTGCTTCCGCTCGACAACTTCATGGCAAAGAACTGTCATATAACAATATTCGAGATGCTGATGCAGCACTCCAGATTGCTAGCGAGTTTACAGAACCTACGGTCGTCGCTGTTAAACATATGAATCCATGTGGAATTGGAACAGGAAAAACGATTTTGGCGGCTTATCGTCAGGCATTTGAAGCAGATCCAGTTTCAATTTTTGGTGGCATCGTCGTTTTGAATCGTCCAGTGGACCAAGCGACTGCGGCTGAAATGCATCAAATCTTTTTAGAGATAATTATTGCGCCTAGTTTTGAGGAAGAAGCTCTGGCACTGTTATCTCAGAAAAAGAATCTTCGTTTGTTAACGTTAGATTTTCATGCTCAAGAAAAAAAAGCGGTGGAATTAGTTTCTGTTATGGGTGGGTTATTAATTCAAGAACAAGATACAGTTGTTGAAAATGAACAAGCATGGCAAGTAGTTACAGAGCGCCAACCCACACCAGCCGAAAGAGACGCCTTGAACTTTGCTTGGAAAGCAGTCAAGCATGTAAAATCAAACGCTATTGTTTTAGCCAATGAAAGCCAAACGGTGGGGATTGGCGCTGGTCAAATGAATCGAATTGGTTCAGTAAAAATTGCAGTTGATCAAGCCCAAGCAGCTGGAAAATTACAAGGGGCCGTCTTAGCAAGTGATGCCTTTTTCCCTATGGCAGATAGCGTGGAATATGCTGCACAACATGGCATTCAAGCAATTATTCAGCCGGGCGGGAGCATTAAAGACCAAGCATCAATCGATCTAGCGAATCATTATGGTATTGCGATGATTTTTACTGGGACTCGTCATTTCAAACATTAATTTTTAAAGGAGAAACCGATGAATATATTAGTGATTGGGCGTGGTGGTCGTGAACATGCAATCGCCAAAAAATTACAGCAAGAAGACAAAGTCAAGACTGTTTATTGTGCACCAGGTAATCCTGGTATGAGTGGTGATAATATTCGGACTGTACCTATCAGTGAAGAGCAACAAACGGAACTAATTCAATTTGCGAAGAATAATCAGATTGATTGGACATTCGTCGGACCGGAAACGCCATTAATTGAAGGGATTGTAGATGCCTTTCAAGCAGCGGGATTACTGATTTTTGGCCCGACAAAAGCAGCTGCAATAATTGAAGGTTCAAAAAGTTTTGCGAAAGATTTTATGCAAAAATACCAGATTCCAACGGCAGAATATCGGGTCTTTCAACGTTTGGCACCTGCCTTAGAATATATTGAACAGCAAGGAGTACCAATTGTTATTAAGGCAGATGGTTTGGCAGCTGGAAAAGGAGTAGTAGTTGCCGAAACAAAAGCAGCCGCAAAACTGGCGCTAGTTGCGATGATGGAGGACCAACAATTTGGAGCAAGCGGTCAAACGGTCGTAATCGAAGAATTTTTGCAAGGAGAAGAATTTTCCTTAATGGCTTTTGTTTCTAATGAGAAGGTATATCCGATGGTGATTGCTCAAGATCATAAGCGGATTTTCGATGGGGATGCTGGTCCGAATACAGGGGGGATGGGTGCTTACACACCAGTGCCTCAGATTCCAGAAGAAGCGGTTCAGCAAGCCATTAGCCAAGTCCTGAAACCGACTGCTAAAGGAATGGTGGCTGAAAAACGTCCGTTTCAAGGGATTTTATATGCTGGTTTAATCCAAACAGCAACTGGCCCCAAGGTTATTGAATTTAATGCTCGATTTGGGGATCCAGAAACACAAGTTGTGTTGGCGCGTTTAGAGAGTCCCCTTTCAGAAATAATTTCTTCATTGCTGGTGAAAGAGCAACCAACGATTGCATGGAATGAGTTAGCGAGTGTTGGTGTTGTTGTAGCTGCAGAAGGCTATCCTAATCAATACAAGACAAATCTACCATTGCCCGAAATGTCTGGTGAAACCATCTATTATGCAGGGGTAACTCGTTCAGAACAGGCTCTGGTTTCGGCTGGCGGACGAATCTTTTTAGCAGAAGCAACTGCTTCGACTCTTGAAGAAGCCCGCAAAAAAGTTTATCAAACATTGGATAATTACTCATTTCCTGGAATGTACTACCGAAAAGATATAGGTGTGAAAGGCTTGATTTAGGATTTTCAAAAACAGAGGCAAGGACATTTAATCGAATGTTTCCTTGTCTTTTTTTTATTGCAAATTCAGATAGGGAGGCATAAACTGAAAGTATATCCATCATTAAACTAGAGGAGAAAGCTAAGATAATGAGAGAGAAGCAGATTGAAAAAGTTAGTCAGGGGTTATTTATTGTTACAAGTGTCTTGGCAGTCAGTTTACTGTTATTAAGTGCGGTGGTTTATCCTGATTTACCAGCTCATGTGCCCATTCATGTGAATTTTTGGGGCGAGGGTAATTCGTTTGGCCCAAGATATAGTATATTTATGTGGCCAGCGGTCCTGTTTGGCTTGAGTATTTATCAACGAAGTTATCAATCAGTACAACCATACGGTGGATGGCTGAAGGTGTTCTTAATCATTGTTAATCTTGGCGCTTTGTTTAGTATTCTGCGTCTATTTATTCATTTGTTGGTTTGAAGGGGGCGAAAGGTGAGAAAATGAGAAAGCTAATTTTGGTTTTTGTGGGCTGTGTCATGGCCTTTTGTTTATGGCCTAATCAAGCGGCGGCTGTAGCTGGTGGCTATGGCGGTGGACGTGTAGAAAGTCCTAGCGGAGGTAATCCCTCGAATGGTTTTTCGCCAAGCGGTGATGGATCAAGAAGTTATGTTCATCATAACGAGACTGGGACCAGCAACACAACGCCACTGGAAGGCTTAATTTCAACAGTGTTTTTTGTTCTTTTTGGGGGCGCGATGATTTGGCAAAGACGCCGTAGAAATCAACCAGTCGATGAAGGTGCTTTTCAAGAAATGTGGGCAGCATTACCTGGAACATCAAAAGAAAAAAAGGCACTCTTAAAAGAAATACAACAAACGTTTTTAGAAATACAACAAGCGTGGGATCAAGAAAACTTGTCTGTAGTCAAAGATAACTATACAGAAAAACTTTATCAAAAACATTTTGCAGTATTACAAGCAAATCAACAAGCGGGCATCAGAAATCATGTAAAAAAAGTGAAAGTAGCGCCAGCTTCGAATTATCATCCTATTAGTGAAACCAGTTTTTCACTGATGCTTCATTTTTCTTGTATTGACTACGAGGAAGATACTCAAAGCGGTCGTGTTTTATCAGGATACAAGCATCAAAAACAATATTTTTCACAACTTTGGTATTTTGATTACAATCCATCCCTTGGAAAATGGCAAGCAGACTTCATTCAACCTAAAGGATAGTGCTAAAAAGCGCTTGGGGTTTAAATCCCAAGCGCTTTTTTATTCTTCGATGCGTTTTACAAGCTGTATTTTTTTATTTAATACGTAAATCAGGATACCGCCGACTGTCATTGAAAGAAGTTCACCAAGTCCAACGGTCAACCATGTGTACCAAAAAGGTAACTGATAAAAGAACGTTAAGGGTCCGGCGACAGTGAACATGGACAAAGCAAAAAGAATGGCCGCCAGCATTAGTTTAATCAATAAATTTTGCTGATTTTTTGTCGCAAAATAGGCAATCCATAAGACTGCACACGTCCCAGCGCTACCGATGACTATATCGATGATACCAAGAGGCGAAGCGGTGTTGGCAATTGCAACCCCTAACGTAATGGACCAGATATATCGCTTGTTAAAAACGCCTAAATAATTAAATAATTCGGCAAGACGAAGCTGTATCGGACCAAAACTAAGCGGAGCGAGAAATACAGTGACAACGACATACAAAGCGGTAACCAGCGCCATTTTAGCCAAAGCCGTAGCTGACCACGTACTGGTTTGTGGATTTGATGAATGATTCATTTGAGATTCTCCTTTATAAAACAACGACGTGTTTTAGTGATAACCATAACCAAAGGAAGGGCAGCAAAGCCAACTGAAGTGTTATGGTGTGAGTTGCCTCACTGTGTTACATGTTACTGAAGAACAGACACTCTGTAAAGTCTTTTTATTTCATGGTCCAACCACCATCAATGGTCATAACTGTGCCATGGATATAATCAGCGTCATCACTAGCTAGAAATAATGAAAGTTTTGCTACCTCTTGTGGCTGTGCCCAACGGCCCGCGGGTGTTTCACGTGCTACCCAAGTAGCCATTTCACCTTCTCCTGCAAAATCAGCTGCGTTCATGGGTGTTTGGATGGCACCTGGCGCAATCGCATTTGCTCGAATGCCTAATTTGGCATAATCGTAGGAAAGTTGTTTTGTATACCCGATGATTGCGTGTTTGGAGGCAGTGTACGCTGCGCCGCCGCCCCCAGCTACTAAGCCGGCGATAGATGCCATATTAACGATTACTCCTTTTTTTTGTTGGAGGAAATAAGGTAATATGGCATTGGTCACTAAAAAGACACTTTTTAAATTGGTTGCTAAAATTTGATCCCATAAAGCTTCCGAAGTTTCTAGAGAAGGACGATAATCATCTAAAATACCTGCCGTATTTAATAAAATATCAATTTGGCCGTTGTTTTTCACAATTTGTTTCATCGTGGCTTGCACAAATGAGGGAGAAGACACATCACCGACAAAATAAGTAAATGGCTTAGTAGAATCTGGGTTAACCAGTGCGGCTGTCTGTTTTAACCCCGTTTCGTCTAGGTCGATGCCAATAACTTCAGCACCTTGCTCAGCAAAGGCAATTGCTTGTGCTTGGCCAATCCCTGAAGCTGCACCGGTTACAAGCACCCGTTTTGTTTCAAATTCTTTTGGCATAAGAAAAACTCCTTTAAACATTTAAAAATTAAGGTCTGGAAGAACGAGCAATCGCCGTAATCTGCCAGACCTTATGTGTATAATTATGCTTCAACAATCACCCAATCTTCTGCTAAGACATCACAAGGTGTTGGTGAAAACATGCTGTAGCCTTCATCAGAAGTTTTGATTAAAAAATACGGGGTAACTTGTAAAAATTCACCTTCGGAGGTGCCAATTTCATCACGTAATTCAATAAAAAGTTCAAAACCGCTCCAGCCTTTACGTACGGCTTTTTTTCCTGCTTTAATCTGTGGCAATACTTCTTCAAATGTCATTTGATTGTGCTCCTTTTTCGTTAAATGGTAGTTCGTGATAGCTCGTTGTGCCTTTTTCAATTGTCAACTGACCGTTAAGTAGATCCGTCATTTCAGCTATAAATGTTTCTGTTGCTTGTTCATCTACTAAACAAATTAACTGAATAGACTCTGTGTAAATAGTTTCTTTAAGCGTGTAGGGACTATGTTCCAAAAAGGCTTGGGCTTTTCCTAATAAAGGATAGGCGATCGTAATCAATAGTTCTTGTTGCAATTTGCCAATGACTAAACCAATTTCATCTAAAGTGTGGGAAAGAGCATGACTATATGCTCGGATTAAACCACCAGTGCCTAATTTTATTCCGCCAAAATAACGAGTGACAACAGCCACTACGTTGATTAACTCTTTTTTCTTTAAGACTTCCAGCATTGGAACACCAGCAGTGCCACTAGGTTCGCCGTCATCGCTGCTCCGCTGAATGTCATTTTTTTCGCCGATCACAAAAGCACTACAATTATGATTGGCTTTCCAATGTTCTTTTTTTATTGCGGCGATAAAGGCTTTTGCTTCTTCTTCTGATGTTACGCGCTTTACAGAACAGATAAACCGCGATTTCTTGATTTCAATCTCGCTGAAACCATCTTGTTTGACTGTAATATAGCTTTCTAACATATGGGCATCCTTTTCTCTCGTAATAAAGTCAGTATAAAAAAGAATCAACTGAATAGCAACTTTTTCTCTCATCTTTTTTGTGAGATTTTTGGAAAAAAACGTTATAATAAGGTATGATAGAGAAAAGGGAGGCGCTGGAAAATGGTACATACACGACAGAAAAAATATGATACAATTACTCATTATTTGAAAACGAATGGCGGTTCCCAAGTTACCTTGACCTTTACCCAGTTTGATGAATTGTTATTTCCTCATTCTGGTTTACCAAAAACTGCTAAGACAGATGTCGATTGGTGGGCAAACGATTATAAGCATCCAGAAAAAGGCGCTTATGGTTGGTTGAATGCGAGTTACCAAGTAGTTCAAGTGAATTTGGAAAAAGAATATGTGGTATTTAATAAATTACTGAAATCAGCATGGTACGTTTAAACCAAGATTGTATCCGCTTTAAAAAAACAAGAATGATTGACAAAAATTAACTTTACACTATAATATTTTTAATAGATAATGTTGAAAATTGAAAAAGGCAATGGTAAAAGGGGCTGTTAAAATGTCAAAAAAAACAATTATGTTAGTTTGCTCTGCAGGAATGAGTACTAGTTTACTTGTTACAAAAATGCAAAAAGCAGCATTTAATCAAGGCTTAGATGCCCATATATTTGCGGCTTCTGCATCGGAAGCAGAAACAAATTTAGAAAATAATCCAGTCGATGTGTTATTGTTAGGTCCACAAGTTCGTTATATGAAGAGTGATTTTGAAAAGCGTCTATCACCAAAAGGTATCCCAACAGATGTCATTAGCATGTCTGATTACGGCTTAATGAACGGGGAAAAAGTGTTGGAACAAGCCTTGGGTTTGTTAGCACAAGCAGATAAAAAAGAGTAAAAAAACAAGTTGTTTTTTCGAGAATCTTCGAAAAAGCAACTTGTCTTTTTTTATGATTTTAGTTAATTGGAATTGAGCTGAGGCAGTCATTCTGGTTTATCAGTTCCATAAATTATAGAGCCGAAATTAGTCCTGTGAGCTAGAGAAAGATAACTGTCTTTAATTTTTTACTTTAATCTAGATACTAAAAAAGCATACTTAACAATCTATTTTCTGAATAATAAACGCCTTTTTCCGTAGTCTAAAAGTAGTAATTCAAAGAATGATTAACAATATTTTTATATACGAGTCATTATAGTATGGCATAAGCAATTCGAATAACAGACTTATTCAGCAAATAAATGAGAGAGAATTCTGTTTTTGTTGTTTAAAAATAATGAGGTTATTTCATAAGGCATACTTTCTTCATACGTGATTTCTAAAGGACTATCTTTATCAAAAGAAATAATTTGTGAGTCAGGCATTGCAAGTAATATAGGTGAATGAGAGACAATAATAAACTGAGACCCCTCATCAATTAGTTTTTTTATAGATATCATTAAGGCTAGTTGGCGTTGAGGTGAGAGAGCCGCTTCAGGTTCATCTAACAGGTACAGACCATTTCCTCTAAACCGATGGTTCACCAGATTCAAAAAACTTTCGCCGTGTGATTGATGATGTAGGGATTTATCGCCGTATTCAGAAAAATCTAAGTCTATATTTTCTGCATATGTAGCAACATTGTAGAAACTTTCAGCTCTTAAAAAGAAACCATCCGTAGCACGTTCTACACTTTTTCCAACAGTTAAATAATTATGTAAATCCAAGTGAGTATCGTTTGTAGAGAAATTAAAATTAATACTACCGCCTTCAGGATTAAATCCCCAGTTGACTGCGATTGCTTCTAATAAAGTGGATTTTCCAGTTCCATTTTCACCTGAAAAAAAAGTAATAGGTTTTTTAAAATTTAGTGAATTAAATTTATTCAGCCCTTCAATTTTTGAAAAAACAGAAGCTTCTTCAAAAGCTTTGAATTCTAGTCTTTTTAAAAAAATATTTTCCATGATAAAGCTTGCTCCTTTCTAGTCTTTTCAAATTAAAGCTTGGATTACTAGATATACTTTAACATTAATTTTTCTTTAAAGGTAGATAAATTTGTTTATAAAAAAGCTGCATATAGGTAAGTCGAAAGTAGAAGATTCGTGTAAACAATAAAGCGTATCAAGAGTTTGTTTAGTAGGTAACGACTAGATAAGAATAGAAAGATAACGGTGGGAGATCTCCTTTTTCGCAAAAAAAGCTAGAGAAATGCGTATTTTATAATTGAGGTGGTTAACATGGAAGATTTGCATGGACGTAAAATAATTCTTGAAGAAACAGAACCTTCAATACAGACAAAACTGGTTTATTTACCAACAATGTTAGAGCGTTCACCCCTAACAATTCAATGTCAGCGGTGCGGGGAAGTCGTATCCAAAAAAGAAAACAGACTGGCGACAAATGTATACTACTGTCATGCGTGCATTCAATTAGGCCGTGTGACTTCTTGTCAAAAATTTTGTCATTTACCAGAAAGGCCCAATAGCCCAAGAACTGTCTTTTTTGAGTGGTCTGGACAATTAACAAAGGGACAGCAAGCGATCTCAGTTGAACTTTGTGAGACGGTAAAAATAAGGGAGAATCGCTTAGTGTGGGCAGTTACAGGTGCAGGTAAAACAGAAATGTTATTTGCTGTTTTGCACCAAACCTTACAAGAAGGGGGACGAATTGCGCTGGCTTCGCCGCGTGTCGATGTTTGCTTAGAACTGTTTCCCAGAATCCAAGCGGTTTTTCCTCACGAAGCAATTGCTTTACTTCATGGAAACAGTCAAGAAGCGTATCGTTATACGAAACTAGTGATTTGCACCACCCATCAATTATTGAAATTCCATCAAGCGTTTGATTTACTTATCGTTGATGAAGTCGACTCTTTTCCTTTTGTTAATAACGAGCATCTTTATTATGGAGTGCGTAACGCACGAAAAAAAAGAAGTAGTTTGGTGTACTTAACAGCAACCCCTACGAAAGAATTACGGAAGCTTTTACAGCAAAAGAAGTTAGCGGCCAGTATTTTGCCAGCAAGATATCATCGTAGGCCATTACCTGTGCCACGCCGATTTTGGGTTCAGTCGTGGCAACGTATTTCTACCAAAAATATTAAAATCATTGCACATCATTTGAAACGTTTATTGGTGCGTAATTCAGTTTTACTATTTTGCCCAAGCATTTCATTAATTCATCAATTGCATGCATTAATAGCTGAGCGATTTTCCGACAAGGAAGTTGTCGCTGTTTATGGTAGTGATGAGCTTCGCCTAGAAAAAGTTCAAGCAATGCGTCAGCAGAAAACGGATATTTTGATCACTACAACCATTTTAGAACGTGGTGTGACTTTTGATGCAGTCTCAGTTATTGTTTATGGTGCCAATCATCGAGTCTTCACTTCTTCAACACTTGTCCAAATTGCAGGCCGAGTCGATCGAAGACAAGAATTCAATTACGGCGAAGTTTTATTTTTACATGATGGGGAAACAAGAGACATGAAAGAGGCAATTCGGCAAATAAAGCAAATGAATCGCTTGGCTAGCAAACAAGGGATGTTAGATGGATTGTAAAAATTGCGCAAGCCCCATTCGTTTGGAGATAACATTAAAAATGCTCTTACGTTTTAAAAAATGGGCGAGGCCTTCACTTTGCCAGCACTGCCAAGCAAAGTTCCAGAAACTGCCAATGACAGGCACTTGTTTTGGCTGTAGTCGCGTCAGCCAAGAGCGCTATTGTTTTGATTGTCAAAGGTGGCAGCTGCTTTATCCAGAGTATTCTTTTCATAATGCAGCGTTGTTTCATTATGATGAAGGAATGCAAGAGTGGATGGAACGCTATAAATTTCAAGGAGACTATCGCTTAAGAATGTGTTTTAACGAGGAAATCAACTTTTACTTTCAGCAACAATCTGCGGACTATATTATTCCGGTGCCCTTATCCGAAAAACGAATGCAAGAACGAGGCTTCAACCAAGTAATTGGCTTACTAGAAGCGGCTGATGTTCCGTACAGCCCTTTTTTAATTAGAAAAGAGGAAAATGTTCCGCAATCTAAAAAAACTAGAAAGGAAAGGATGCAGTTGCAACAACCATTTGCCATCCAAAAAGAAAACCAAAAAAAATTAAAAAATTGTTCTGTTATTTTGGTGGATGACATCTATACCACTGGACGAACTCTTTTCCACGCAGCTGCTGTTATCAATGACTGTTATCCTAAAAGTTTGAATACGTTTACTCTCGCGCGGTAAAAAGAAAAGAATTCATAAATTTGATAACTATTTTGTTGGCAAAACCCAGATTATTCGATATAATGAAATTAAGAAGAAGGGAATTAAAGAGTGGTCCTTTAATCTTTTCTTTACTGGTAGATGAAAGGGGTAATTGTTATGTTTAGATATAATGTACGTGGAGAAAATATCGAGGTAACCGAAGCGATTCGAGACTATGTTGAGAAAAAAGTCGGTAAATTAGAAAGATATTTCAGCGATTCACCTGAAGCAACGGTTCACGTGAATTTGAAAGTGTACACTGAAAAAACAGCCAAAGTCGAGGTTACTATTCCTCTTCCTTATCTAGTTTTACGAGCTGAAGAAACGTCACCTGATTTATACGCAAGTATTGATTTGGTTGTCGATAAATTAGAACGACAAATTCGTAAATTTAAAACAAAAATCAACAGAAAATCTCGTGAAACAGGACGTAACAATACAAAAGCCGCTGTCTTCTTAGTTGGTGAAGAAACAGAAGAAACACCTTCAGAATTAGACATCGTTCGTACAAAACGTCTATCATTAAAACCGATGGACAGTGAAGAAGCTGTTTTACAAATGAACATGTTAGGACACAACTTCTTTATTTTTGAAGATGCTGAAACAAATGGAACAAGCATTGTTTACCGTCGTAAAGATGGCAAATATGGCTTGATTGAAACAGACTAAAGCTTAAAATAAGAGCTGAAATGCCTTCGTGCATTTCAGCTCTTTAAACATCTTTAAAGCACGGAGTAAAGAAAAAATAAAGAAATACATAAAATAACTTTAAAAGTTCATCTTTTAAAGGAAAATGTCTGTAAAATAGAGAGAAATGGTTTTCTTTCTCGTCAAGTAATGATAAAATAAAACGGATAGATTGTGCTTCTTGTACAAAAAGGATACAAAAATAAAAAGAGGTAATTGAAAGGAACACAGATACCAATGGCAAATTTTTTGAAAAAAATGATTGAAAACGATAAAAAAGAATTAAGACGATTAGAAAAAATCGCCGATAAAATTGATGCACATGCAAGTGCAATGGAACAACTAAGCGATGAACATTTACGTGAAAAAACAGATGAATTTAAAGCCCGTTATCAAAAAGGGGAAACCTTAGACGAACTATTACCAGAAGCGTTTGCGGTTGTCCGTGAAGCTGCTAAACGAGTACTAGGTTTATTCCCATACCGTGTCCAATTAATGGGTGGGATTGTGCTTCATGACGGGAACATTCCTGAAATGAGAACAGGTGAAGGGAAAACCTTGACTGCCACAATGCCTGTATACTTGAATGCACTATCTGGCGAAGGAGTACACGTTGTTACAGTTAATGAATACTTAGCAACCCGTGACTCTAACGAAATGGGAGAATTATATAATTTCTTAGGCTTAAGCGTTGGCTTAAACATTAACTCTAAATCTTCTGATGAAAAACGTGAAGCGTATAACTGTGATATCACTTATAGTACAAATAACGAATTAGGATTTGACTATTTGCGTGATAACATGGTTGTTTATCGCAGCCAAATGGTTCAACGTCCATTAAACTATGCAATTGTCGATGAAGTGGATTCAATCTTAATTGATGAAGCAAGAACCCCATTAATTATTTCTGGACAAGCTGAAAAATCGACAGCACTCTATACGCGTGCCGATAATTTTGTCAAACGCTTAAAAGAAGACGAAGATTACAAAATTGATATTCAGTCTAAAACAATTGGTTTAACAGAAGCAGGGATTGAAAAAGCGGAACAAACTTTTGGATTGGATAACCTTTACGATATTGAAAATACAGCATTAACGCACCATTTAGATCAAGCGTTACGGGCAAACTATATCATGTTACTAGACATTGATTACGTGGTTCAAGACAATAAAGTCTTAATTGTTGACCAATTTACTGGTCGTATCATGGATGGTCGTCGTTATTCTGATGGCTTGCATCAAGCGATTGAAGCAAAAGAAGGCGTCGAAATTGAAGATGAAACAAAAACAATGGCGACGATTACGTTCCAAAACTACTTCCGGATGTACAAAAAACTAGCCGGGATGACTGGTACTGCTAAAACAGAAGAAGAAGAATTCCGTGAAATTTACAATATTCAAGTCATTCAAATTCCAACCAATCGTCCAATTATCCGTGACGATCGTCCAGATTTACTTTATCCAACCTTAGAAAGTAAATTTAATGCAGTGGTGGAAGATATTAAAGAACGTTACCACAAAGGACAACCAGTGTTGGTGGGGACTGTTGCGGTAGAAACGTCAGAATTACTTTCTGATAAATTAAACGCAGCTAAAATTCCTCATGAAGTATTAAATGCGAAAAATCACTTTAAAGAAGCCGAAATCATTATGAACGCCGGTCAAAAAGGCGCAGTTACAATTGCAACAAATATGGCTGGTCGTGGAACGGATATTAAACTTGGTTTAGGTGTACTTGAACTAGGTGGTCTAGCGGTTATCGGGACAGAACGTCATGAGTCACGTCGTATTGATAATCAGTTGCGTGGACGTGCAGGACGTCAAGGGGATCCAGGGGTTTCACAATTTTATTTATCTTTAGAAGATGACTTAATGAAACGCTTTGGTTCAGAACGAATTAAAACATTCTTAGAACGAATGAATGTGCAAGAAGAAGATGCAGTTATTCAAAGTAAAATGTTTACTCGCCAAGTAGAATCTGCTCAAAAACGTGTGGAAGGAAATAACTATGATACACGTAAAAATGTCTTACAATACGATGACGTGATGCGCGAGCAACGTGAAGTTATTTATGCGCAACGACAAGAAGTAATTATGGAAGAAAATGACTTGTCTGATGTATTGATGGGCATGGTAAAACGGACGATTGGCCGAGTGGTGGATAGCCATACACAATTAGAAAAAGAAGAATGGAATTTAGATGGGATTGTCGATTTTGCAGCCTCAACACTTGTCCATGAAGATACGATTTCTAAAAAAGATTTAGAAAATAAATCAGCTGAAGAAATCAAAGACTACTTAGTGGCACGTGCGCAAGAAGTATTTGAAGAAAAATCTCAACAATTGAATGGCCAAGAACAATTGCTAGAATTTGAAAAAGTAGTCATCTTGCGTGTTGTCGATACTAAATGGACAGATCACATTGATGCAATGGATCAATTACGCCAATCTGTCGGCTTACGTGCGTACGGTCAAAACAACCCATTAGTAGAATATCAAACAGAAGGTTATTCTATGTATAACAATATGGTTGGTTCAATCGAATATGAAGTAACACGTTTATTCATGAAATCGGAAATTCGCCAAAATGTCCAACGTGAGCAAGTAGCTCAAGGACAAGCGGAACATCCAGAAACAGAACAAGATGCAGCTGCACAAAGCAACACAAGTGCGAAGCGTCAACCTGTGCGTGTAGATAAAAAAGTGGGCCGTAATGATTTATGCCCATGCGGAAGTGGCAAAAAATTCAAAAACTGTCATGGAAGAAACGCTTAATTAAAGAAAAAACGCAGGGTGGGGCAATTTGTCCCGCCTTTGCTCTTTTTACAATAAAGAGAAAGAAGGAATCATTTTGGAAAACCCAGAAATTCGTACATTATTAGACGAAATGACACAAAAAATTACTAGCTTCAGGAGGTCTCTTTGACTTAGACCAGTTAGAAGAAGACATTGCCGAGGCGGAAAATCGGATGGGAGAACCTGGTTTTTGGGACAACACAGAAACGGCTCAAAAGCTAATTAACGAAACCAATAGTTTGAAAGAAAAATATCAACAATTTCATCAGCTCTCTGAGGAACTTGACGAATTAACGGTGATGTTTGAATTACAACAAGAAGAATATGATGCAGAGATTCAAGAAGAATTGGAAGAAAGAATTCATCTCTTGCAAGAACGTTTAACAACGTATGAGCTATCCTTACTACTAAATGAGCCATATGATCATAATAACGCCCTAATTGAATTACACCCTGGTGCCGGTGGTACTGAATCACAAGATTGGGGAAGTATGCTTTTACGAATGTACACACGTTGGGCAGAAAGTCACGGTTTCCAAGTTGAAACGTTGGATTACCAAGCTGGAGATGAAGCAGGGATTAAAAGTGTCACCTTATTAATCAAAGGTTACAATGCTTATGGCTACCTAAAATCTGAAAAAGGTGTCCATCGTCTTGTGCGGATTTCGCCCTTTGATTCCGCCAAACGCCGTCATACTTCGTTTTGTTCAGTTGACGTAATGCCTGAATTAGACGATACAATAGAGATTGCGATCAATCCAGATGACTTAAAAATTGATACCTATCGAGCAAGTGGTGCCGGTGGTCAGCATATTAATAAAACAGAATCGGCTGTTCGAATCACACATATTCCAACAGGCACCGTTGTCGCAAGCCAAGCACAACGTTCTCAATTAAAAAACCGTGAGCAAGCAATGAGTATGTTAAAAGCCAAATTATATCAATTGGAAATGGAAAAGAAAGCCCAAGAAGCAGCAAGTTTACGTGGTGAACAAATGGAAATTGGCTGGGGCTCACAAATCCGTTCTTACGTGTTCCATCCGTATTCAATGGTCAAAGACCATCGGACAAATTACGAAACCGGCAATGTACAAGCTGTGATGGATGGAGACCTTGATGGTTTCATTGATGCCTACTTAAAACAGCGCTTAAGTTAAGCTCTTCATTAAATTGAAATAAAAATGTAACTTAATGCAAGAAGTTTGCAATATTGACATGTTATAATGAGTAGGATTGAAGAAAAAAGAGATGGAGAGAACGCCATGATTGAAATGAAAGATGTAATGAAGAAATATTCGAATGGTACAACAGCGATTCGGAATATTTCAGTAGAGATTGACCAAGGCGAGTTCGTCTATGTGGTTGGTCCCTCAGGTGCAGGGAAATCAACCTTTATTAGATTAATGTATCGTGAAGAAAAAGCAACAAAAGGTAATTTGACAGTTGCAGGTCATGATTTAATGAAAATAAAAAATAAAGAAGTTCCTTATTTACGTCGTGAAATCGGCATCGTTTTCCAAGACTATAAACTATTACCGAAGAAAACTGTGTATGAGAATGTGGCCTATGCGATGCAAGTTATCGGACGACGTCCTCGCGAAATCAAAAAACGCGTGATGGAAGTTTTAGATTTAGTCGGTCTAAAACATAAGGTACGTGTTTTTCCAAGTGAACTTTCTGGTGGGGAACAGCAACGGGTATCCATTGCACGAGCAATCGTAAATACACCGAAAGTTTTAATTGCCGATGAACCAACTGGGAACTTAGATCCAGAGAATTCATGGGAAATCATGAAATTGTTGGACCGGATTAACGCACAAGGAACAACAGTCGTGATGGCAACGCATAATAGTACAATTGTAAATACGATTCGTCACCGTGTTATTGCCATTGAAAATGGTCGCATTATCCGTGACCAAGTGGAAGGAGAATACGGCTACGATGATTAGAACATTCTTTTCTCATTTATTTGAAAGTATCAAAAGTTTAAAACGGAACGGTTGGATGACTGTTGCCTCAGCAAGTGCGGTTACAATTACATTAGTTTTAGTTGGTATTTTTATGGGCGTTATTTTTAATGCAACGAAACTTGCTGATGATATCGAAAAAAACGTGACAGTGTCAGTTTTTGTCGATATTGGTACAAAACAAAATGAAATGAAAACATTAGAAAAACAACTTAAAGGATTAGACAATGTTGAAGATATTTCTTATTCAAACAAAGATCAACAATTGAAAAAAATCCAAGAACAAATGGGGGATGCTTGGAATCTTTTCGAAGGCGACAGTAACCCATTATACGATGTGTATTATGTCCGTGCGAAAACACCAGAAGACACGAAAGATATTGCGAAACAAGCAGCTAAATTCCCAAGTGTTTTTAAAGCCGATTACGGTGGTGTAAACTCAGACAAAATCTTTAAAATCGCTCAAACCGTTCGAACTTGGGGCCTAGCAGCTGCTGCATTACTTTTATTCGTTGCAGTGTTCTTAATTTCCAATACCATTCGGATTACGATTTTATCTCGTCAAAAAGAAATCCAAATTATGCGTCTTGTAGGAGCGAAAAACAGTTTCATTCGTTGGCCGTTTTTCTTAGAAGGTGCCTGGATTGGCTTGATTGGCGCAATCGTGCCAGTCATCATTATGACGTTAGGCTACCATCAAGTTTATAACATGTTCAATCCGCAGTTATTGCGCTCGAATTATTCATTAATTCGTCCAGAAGATTTTATCTGGAAAGTCAATCTATTAATGATTGCAACAGGAATGATTATTGGATCACTAGGTTCAGTTATTTCAATGCGTCGTTTCTTGAAAATTTAAACGAAAAAAAGCTCTCCATTTTGGAGAGCTTTTTTTGTTTTAGTTTTAAAATACTTGTTATTTAATTTAAGAGTTTTCTCAGTTGTACCAACAAATTGATAACTTATAATTTTCAAGTCCTACATATAATGGTAAAATAGAATAGATTGAAATTAATTGGAGGAATAATGAATCGATGAAAAAAAGATTGCTATTATTTATTGGTTTGGCAAGTATACTTACTTTGACAGGATGTGCAAAATGGATTGATCGTGGTGAATCCATCACAGCGGTAGGCTCATCAGCTTTACAACCATTAGTAGAGACAGCGAGTGAGGAATATCAAAGCCAAAATCCGGGAAGATTTATTAATGTCCAAGGTGGCGGAAGCGGAACAGGTCTGAGTCAAGTCCAATCTGGTGCGGTAGACATTGGTAATTCTGATTTATTTGCAGAAGAGAAAAAGGGCATCAAAGCGGAAGACTTAATTGATCATAAAGTTGCTGTCGTTGGGATTACACCAATCGTTAACAAAAATGTCGGTGTCAAAGATATCTCAATGGAAAATTTAAAGAAAATCTTTTTAGGTGAAGTAACAAACTGGAAAGAACTTGGCGGGAAAGACCAAAAAATTGTTATTTTGAACAGAGCGGCCGGTAGTGGTACGCGTGCGACTTTTGAAAAATGGGTCTTGGGAGATAAAACAGCCATTCGTGCGCAAGAACAAGATTCCAGCGGCATGGTTCGTTCCATTGTTTCTGATACACCAGGAGCGATTAGTTATACCGCATTTTCATATGTTACTGATGAAGTAGCTACGTTAAGCATTGATGGTGTTCAGCCAACAGATGAAAATGTAATGAACAATAAATGGATTATTTGGTCTTATGAACACATGTACACCCGTAAAAATCCAAGTGATTTAACCAAAGAGTTTTTAGACTTTATGTTGTCAGATGATATCCAAGAACGTGTGATTGGTCAATTAGGGTATATTCCTGTTTCGAAAATGGAAATTGAACGGGATTGGCAAGGAAATGTCATTAAATAATTCTCTTAACACAAAATTTACAAACTTAACATAAAATTTACATGTTATTAAAAACAAATTGATGTAAAAAAGGTACACTATTTTTATCTGTAAAAGTTGGATTGTTTGAGGAGGAAATATTCTTGGAAGATGTACAGAAAAAATTATTAACAAAATCGAAAAGAGCCAAGATGGAGCAACGAGGGAAATTTATTAGTTTCCTATGTATTGCCTTAATTGTAGCAGTGGTTGTTTCAATTTTCTATTTTGTTGCAAGTAAAGGACTTGCTACATTCTTTAAAGATAAGATTAACGTGTTTGATTTCTTATTTGGAACAAACTGGAACCCAAGTGATATCGGCGCAGACGGTAAACCCATGGTTGGGGCTTTACCAATGATTGCGGGTTCCTTTATTGTAACGTTTTTGTCAGCGATTGTTGCGACGCCATTTGCGATTGGAGCGGCTGTTTTTATGACAGAAATTTCACCTAAAAAAGGAGCGAAATTTTTACAACCAGTTATTGAATTACTTGTAGGGATTCCCTCTGTTGTTTATGGATTTATTGGTTTATCTGTCATTGTTCCTTTTGTCCGTTCAATCTTTGGCGGAACTGGCTTCGGTATTTTAGCTGGTACGTTTGTGCTATTTGTTATGATTTTACCAACGGTTACTACGATGACCGTAGATGCATTAAAAGCTGTGCCTCGACATTATCGTGAAGCGTCGTTGGCGCTTGGTGCTACGCGTTGGCAAACGATTTATAAAGTTGTCTTGCGGGCAGCTGTGCCTGGTATTTTAACTGCGGTTGTCTTTGGTATGGCTCGTGCGTTTGGTGAAGCCTTAGCAATCCAAATGGTAATCGGAAATGCAGCTGTGATGCCAACTAGTTTAACAACACCAGCTTCGACACTAACAAGTATTTTGACAATGGGGATTGGGAATACGATTATGGGAACAGTTGAAAACAACGTTCTTTGGTCTTTAGCTTTGATTCTATTGTTGATGTCTTTACTATTCAACATTGTTATCCGAATTATCGGTAAGAGAGGAGCCTTAAAATAATGAATGCAAAAAAAGCAGATAAAATCGCAACAGGTATCTTATATGCCGTATCTGGCGTCATTGTTTTAATTTTGGCGGCCTTACTGATTTACATTTTAGCTAGAGGAATTCCACATATTTCGTGGGAATTTTTAACACAACCATCCAGAGCCTATCAAGTTGGTGGTGGGATTGGTATTCAGCTGTTTAACTCACTATATTTACTATTGATTACAATGATTATTAGTATTCCAATTTCATTGGGTGCTGGAATTTACTTATCGGAATATGCGAAAAAGAATTGGTTAACTGATTTAATTCGTACCTCGATTGAAATTTTAAGTTCATTGCCTTCCGTTGTTGTTGGGCTGTTCGGCTTCTTGATTTTCGTTGTACAAATCGGATATGGCTTTTCAATCTTATCAGGTGCGTTAGCATTAACATTTTTTAACTTACCATTATTGACTAGAAATGTTGAGGAATCTTTGAAAGCCATTCATTATACACAGCGTGAAGCGGGGTTAGCCTTAGGTCTTTCACGTTGGGAAACAGTTAAAAAAGTTATTTTGCCAGAAGCATTACCAGGAATTTTGACAGGTGTTATTTTGAGTTCTGGTCGGATTTTCGGTGAAGCCGCTGCGTTAATTTATACAGCAGGACAAAGCGCACCTGCCTTAGATTTCAGTAATTGGAATCCATTGAGCGTTTCAAGTCCAATTAGCATTTTCCGTCAAGCGGAAACGTTGGCTGTGCATATTTGGAAAATTAATACCGAAGGAACGATGCCAGATGGCGCTGCGGTCTCAGCAGGTGCCTCCGCTGTGTTAATTTTAGTAGTTTTACTTTTCAATTTCGGCGCTCGTTTTATCGGCAACCGTCTTTATAAGAGAATGACATCAGCTTAATGTTAGGGGAATTAGCATGAAAGAATACAATTTAAATGATACCCATTTACTTCAACTAGATAGCCAAAAAGACCCGATTGCGTTACACACGGAAGACTTACATGTCTTTTACGGGGACAATGAAGCTATCAAAGGTGTTGATTTACAATTTGAAAAGAACAAAATAACCGCCTTAATTGGACCTTCTGGTTGCGGTAAATCCACGTATTTACGTTCGCTAAATCGTATGAACGATGGCATTGCCAATTCACGTGTTACTGGAAAAATTATGTATAAAGATGTCGATGTCAATACGAAAGAAGTTGACGTCTACGAAATGAGAAAACGCATTGGCATGGTTTTTCAGCGGCCCAATCCATTTAGTAAATCTATCTATGAAAATATCACATTCGCGTTGAAACAGCATGGCGAAAAGGATAAGAAAAAATTAGATGAAATCGTTGAAACAAGTTTGAAGCAAGCCGCACTTTGGGATCAAGTGAAAGATAACTTAAACAAAAGCGCCTTAGCTCTGTCTGGTGGGCAACAACAACGTTTGTGTATCGCTCGGGCAATTGCGATGAAACCAGATATTTTATTGTTAGATGAACCGGCAAGCGCGTTAGATCCGATTTCAACAGGAACGGTTGAAGAAACGTTAGTGAATTTAAAAGATGATTACACTATCATCATTGTGACACATAACATGCAACAAGCGGCGCGGATTAGTGACTATACAGCTTTCTTCTATATGGGCAAAGTCATTGAATACGACCATACAAGAAAAATCTTTACACGACCAAAAATTCAAGCAACGGAAGACTACGTTTCAGGACATTTTGGTTAGGAGGAGCAAGATGGGCAAAGAAATTATTTCATCAAAAGATTTACATTTATATTACGGGAAAAAAGAAGCATTGAAAGGCATTGATTTAACTTTTAATCAAGGAGAATTAACTGCCATGATTGGTCCTTCTGGTTGCGGGAAATCAACGTATTTACGTTGCTTGAATCGTATGAATGATTTAATCCCAGACGTAACAATTACTGGAAGTGTTGTATATAAAGGAAAAGATATTTATGGACCGAAAACAGATAACGTTGAATTACGTAAAGAAATTGGGATGGTTTTCCAACAACCTAATCCATTTCCATTTTCAGTTTATGAAAATGTGATTTATGGCTTGCGCCTAAAAGGAGTCAAAGACAAGCAAGTTTTAGATGAAGCAGTTGAAACCAGTTTGAAAGCAGCTGCCGTTTGGGAGGATGTCAAAGATAAACTTCACAAAAGTGCACTTTCACTTTCTGGTGGACAACAACAGCGGGTTTGTATCGCTCGTGTTTTAGCTGTGGAACCAGATATTATTTTATTAGATGAACCAACTAGCGCCTTGGACCCAGTTTCTAGTGGTAAAATTGAAAACATGCTGTTAACATTAAAAGAGAAATATACCATGATTATGGTGACACATAATATGTCACAAGCATCACGGATTTCTGATAAAACGGCCTTCTTTTTACAAGGTGATTTAATTGAATTTAATGACACGAAAAAAGTATTTTTAAATCCAAAAGAAAAACAAACAGAAGATTACATTTCTGGTAAATTTGGTTAAAAGGGGGAAAAAGAATGTTACGGACACAATTTGAAGAAGAACTATTGAATCTGCACAATCAATTTTATGAAATGGGTATGATGGTTAGTAGTGCCGTCCATAAATCCGTGAAGGCATATATTAATCATGATAAAAAATTAGCTCAAGAAGTGATTGATCGCGATATTGAAATCAATGATATGGAAGTCAAACTTGAGAAAAAGAGTTTTGAAATGATTGCGTTACAACAACCAGTGACAACAGACTTACGTATGATTATCACTGTTATGAAAGCTAGTTCGGATTTAGAAAGAATGGCGGACCATGCCGTTTCAATTGCTAAATCAACGATTCGCTTAAAAGGAGAAACACGTATTCCTGAAATCGAAAAAGAAATTTCAGATATGTCTGATTATGTGAAAAAAATGGTGGATAATGTTTTAATCGCCTATGTTAAAACGGATCAAAAAGATGCACGAATGATTGCACAAATGGATGATCGTACTAATGAATATTTCGATAGTATTTACAAACATGCCGTAGAAGCAATGAAAGCTAATCCAGAAACGGTCATTAGCGGAACTGATTATCTACATGTGGCACAATACTTGGAAAGAATTGGCGACTATGTCACAAATATTTGTGAGTGGATTGTTTACTTGGCAACTGGTAAAATTACCGAATTGAATAGTAATCGTGACGAACAATTTTAAGAAAAACAAATAAAAAAACTAGGAGACGGCCTTTTTTAGACCAATTCCTAGTTTTTTTAGCGTAAAATGAACTGATTTTATAAAACTAGTCCTTACTAATGAGAAGAAATCGTTCTTAAGTCCTATGACAAATGATCAAAAACAAGGCATAATAATGCATGTAAGGAAAACACTATTGAGTGAAAAATTTGCTAAGGAGGCAATATCCATGAAAGAAAGAGAACGCGTATTAGAATTAGTGAAAAAAGGTATTCTAACGTCAGAAGAAGCGTTAATTTTATTAGAAAATATGGCAACTGAAAAAGATGAAAAACAAATCGAAAAAGCTGCTGAAAAAGTTGATACACAAAATATTGGAACAACAAATAAAGAAGATCAAGTCGCAGATTTAATGGATGCATTAGAAAAAGGCGAATCAGAAGGACCTACTGTTGATTCGTTTGAAGAAAATAAACAGGACAGTGCAGAAAAAGATCGTGAAAACTTAGAAAGAATTCTTGATGAGTTAGCAACAAAAGCCAATCGTGCTTCGGCTGAATTGGACGAAGTCAACGCAGAAATTGCCGGCGTCAAAGAAGAAATTAAAGAAGTCGCAGAAGAAATTGGAACATTAGATACAAAAGAAGAATTAGATGCATTGACAGAAGATGAACAAGTTCAACGAAAAGACTTGCACGTTTTACTTGCACAATTAGAAGAAAAATTAGCGACTCAAAGTACTGAAAAAACAGCACTGGAAGAAGAACTAAAAAACATTCGCAAAGAACAATGGAAAGGTCAATGGAATGATACAAAAGAAAAAGTTTCTTCTCAATTCTCTGAAGAGTGGAAAGATCAAGCCACAGATACCTTTAACCAAGTCGGCGGCAAAGTTGCCGAAGTTGGCGGTCAAGTGGGAGAATTCTTGAAAAAAACATTTAATTCTTTCAGTGATACCATGAATGATAATGTGGAATGGAAAGACATTAAAATGAAAGTTCCTGGTGTGGCAACAACTAAGTTTGAACATGAGTTTAACTATCCAAATCCACAAGCAAGTTTAATTGATGTCAAGGTAGCAAATGGTACCGTGGTTTTCAAAACTTGGGATCAAGAAGATGTGAAAGTCGAAGCAAAAATCAAATTATATGGTAAAATGGCAGGAGATTCACCAATGGAAGCTTTCTTAGAACGAAGTGACATTGATGTGGATGATGAAACAATTTCTTTCCAAGTGCCAAACAAACGGGTGAAAGCAGATTTAACGTTCTATTTACCAAAACGCACTTACGATCATGTATCTGTTAAATTATTAAACGGAAATGTCTTAGTAGAAGAGTTAACAGCGAAAGATGTTTACACAAAATCAACGAATGGGACGATTACGTTTAAAAAAATTGATGCAACTATGTTAGAAATTGAAGGCGTGAATGGTGAAATTAAAGTCCTAGAAGGAACGATTTTAGATAACATTATTGAAACAGTCAATGGTGATGTGTCTATTTCCGCGGCACCAGAAAGTCTAAGTGTCTCTCTGATTAATGGAGATATCCGCATTACAGCTAAAGAAAAAACGCTTCGCCGTGTTGAAGCAAGCTCTGCAAATGGGAATATCAAGTTGGCCTTGCCAAATGACTTAGGCGTTGAAGGGCAAGTGAAAACGAATTTAGGTAGTATTAACAGCCGTTTAACAGATATTGAAGTTGTTCGTGAAAAGAAAGATCGCGGCAATCAACAATTACATTTTAGACGTGTACTGGAAGAATCAATGGCTCAAATTAATGCTTCTACAACAACGGGAAGTATTTTCCTAAAAGATACGGATAAATAATTAATAATTTTAAGCTAGATGGGCTGACGAATCAGCCTTTCTAGTGTAAAATTTAGTAGACGAGGTGAAAACATATGAAAAGAAAACTAACAAAATCTCCGAATAACGTGGTTTTAACAGGAAGCTTAGCTGGGATTGCTGATTGGCTAGGAATTGACCCAACAATTATTCGTGTCGTTTATGTCTTGCTCAGCTTTTTCTCAGCAGGATTTCCAGGCATTCTCTTATACATTGCCTTAGCAGTCTTGATCCCTTCTGGAAGAACAGGAAGCGATCGCGGCTACGGCCATCAAAATCCTTATAATAGAAATG
Organism: Enterococcus sp. DIV0546; assembly: GCF_051712785.1. Lineage (NCBI taxonomy): Bacteria > Bacillati > Bacillota > Bacilli > Lactobacillales > Enterococcaceae > Enterococcus > Enterococcus sp. DIV0546. Next base: position 1,517,911 of record NZ_JBIOPO010000001.1, on the reverse strand, counting down.
TTCGCAATGAAAATCCTTATGCTGCCAATAAAAAGCAACGTAAAGAAGCGGAAAAAATTGATGATGACGAATGGAGTGACTTTTAATGACATATTTTCAGCGATTGGTTGTTAATACACTGACATTCATTTCTTTATCAGTTGTTTTTCCTGGCATGATTCATGTGAGAGGCATAATGCCTGCAATTATTGCCGCCTTTGTTCTCTCAATCCTAAATATGTTGGTGAAACCAGTCTTAACAATCTTGTCGCTCCCATTTACTTTATTAACGTTTGGTCTATTTAGCTTTGTTGTCAATGCAGCGATTTTACAAATGACCTCGTTTTTTGTGGGGGAAATGAACTTTGGCTTCTCAAGTTTTTGGGCAGCGGTGCTAATGGCTGTAATTATGTCAATTGTCAATACGATCGTTACGGATCACAATTTATCTAAATATGAATAAAAAAGCCTGAAGAACGTAGCATAAAATGCGTTCTTCAGGCTTTTTCGATGGTTAAATTTTCTAGGTGACATTCTGGATGACGGCTGATATAGCCATATAAAATGTTTAAAAAATCAACTTGTTGCTTCGAGTAATGCTCAATTGTTTTCGGTGATTTTTTGGGCATGATTTTTTTTGCTAGTTCAAGCGGTGAATATTTTTGAAACGTTTGTTTAGTTACAACACGTGTTGCTACCACCAAGCCTTGGTAAATTAAATAGTATTTGATTTTTTTCTGACAAGGTAACCACATCAGTTGCCAATCTCGTTGGTTAGCTTGACTAATTCGTTGATTTTGGTTTGCAAAGCGCGTCAAAAAGAGCCAATCTTCTTTGAGTTTTGCCGCTTTTTCGAAGGCTTGTTTTTCAGCAGCTTCTTGCATTTGTTGAGCAATTCGTTTGATTGGTTCTCGTCCTTGATTATGGAAAAAGTCGAACAATTCTTGTTGAAATAGTTCGGTCGGAATGGCACTCTCTTTTTGAAAGGTTTGATGCCAATAGTTGGTTGGGACGAGATCGTAGATACTATCCAAAATTATTTTTAAACGGTTTAATTTTCGACGAATCGAATAAGGACCAAAACAGTTCTCTTTAGTGGGAATATTTAAGAGTTTAATCTCTAATTGCCGCTCATTAACGGCTACCGATACATAAGAATATTGTTCATAAGCATTCATTTGGCGATTGTAACGCGGTCGATACTGTTGAATCAGTTGACATTCTAGAAGGAGTGCATCCAATTCTGTGTCAGTATGGAGAACATCGAAGTCTATAATTTGTTTGACTAAACGCATCGTCTTTCGAGAATGTTGATTACTATTAATAAAATAGCTCGACACGCGATTTTTTAATTTTTTGGCTTTACCCACATAAATAATTGTGTCGGTTGCGTCTTTCATTAAATAAACACCCGGTGTTAACGGTAATTGATGGGCTTTTTCCTTTAAATATTCTTTCATAAGTTTCCTCTTTTCTTAAAAGGATCGGCTTCAAGTATACAAAGTTTTCTGAAATAGTCAAGTGACAGAAATAGCATAGGTAATTTCACTGAAAAATAGTTTCATTTTTTTGAAATATGATAATTCTAGGAATTATCTAGTGAATAGCTAGAAACTTGTATTTTTAAATGATAAAATATAACAAGTAGCAGAAAGGACTGACATTCGATATGACAGAAGTGGTAAAGATTTATCAACTGGTAGAAAATCTTTCTTTAGAAGTAGTATACGGAGATGAAGAAAGCTTAAATAGAACAATTAAAACTGGTGAAATTTCCCGGCCAGGTTTAGAATTAACTGGGTATTTTAATTATTATTCCCATGACCGTTTACAATTATTTGGGAGCAAAGAAATTACCTTTGCAGAACGAATGATGCCTGAAGAGCGTTTATTAGTGATGCGCCGTTTATGTGCGAAAGATACTCCAGCCTTTATAGTATCCAGAGGACTAGAAATCCCCGAAGAATTAATTACAGCAGCAAAAGAAAATGGCGTTTCTGTATTGCGTTCACCGATTTCAACTTCCCGTTTACTAGGGGAACTATCCAGTTATTTAGATGGCCGTTTAGCTGTTCGGACAAGTGTCCATGGGGTTTTAGTTGATGTTTATGGACTTGGTGTTTTGATTCAAGGAGATAGCGGTATTGGTAAAAGTGAAACAGCTTTAGAGCTTATTAAACGTGGACATCGGCTAATCGCAGACGATCGTGTCGATGTTTATCAGCAAGATGAATTAACCGTGGTGGGAGAGCCACCAAAAATTTTGCAGCATTTAATTGAAATTCGTGGTATCGGAATTATTGACGTCATGAACCTGTTTGGAGCTAGTGCGGTCCGCGGCTTTATGCAAGTTCAATTGGTCGTTTATTTAGAGGCGTGGGAAAAAGACAAGAAATATGATCGCCTCGGTAGTGATGATGCAATGGTTGAAATAGCTAACGTTGATGTCCCTCAGATTCGTATTCCTGTTAAGACCGGCCGAAATGTGGCCATTATCATTGAAGTAGCAGCAATGAACTTCCGCGCGAAAACAATGGGCTATGATGCAACAAAAACGTTCGAAGAGCGCTTAACCCGTTTGATTGAAGAAAATTCAGGAGAATAGAAGGAGAAGATGTGATGATGTTAGCTCAAGTAAATTCAATTGCATTTCGCCTTTTCGGTATTCCCGTCTATTGGTATGCAATTATTATTGTTTCAGGGATTGCTTTAGCTGTTTGGCTAAGTAGTCGTGAAGCCGTTCGTGTTGGTTTAAAAGAAGATGATGTCTTTGACTTTATGCTCTGGGGATTACCTGCAGCAATTGTTGGCGCGCGCTTGTATTACGTCGCTTTTCAATGGCAAGACTATGTAGACAATCCGATTGAAATTTTCTTTACTCGAAATGGTGGCTTAGCGATTTATGGTGGTCTTATTGGTGGGGGACTGGCGCTGTTTTTCTTTACGCGTCATCGTTTCATTTCTACATGGACTTTTTTAGATATTGCCGCACCTAGTGTGATTTTAGCGCAAGCAATTGGTCGCTGGGGCAACTTTATGAATCATGAAGCCTATGGGCCAGCGACCACCAGACAATTTTTAGAAAATCTCCATTTACCAACGTTTATCATTGATAACATGAATATCAACGGAACGTATCATCAACCAACATTTTTATATGAATCTGTCTGGAATGTTTTAGGCTTTATCGTTTTAGTGTTATTACGCAAAAAGCCACACTTTTTAAAAGAAGGCGAAGTCTTTTTAGGTTATATAATATGGTATTCTTTCGGCCGTTTCTTCATCGAAGGCTTACGGATGGACAGTTTGTATGCGTTTAGTAACATTCGTGTCTCACAATTGTTGTCTTTAGTGATGTTCGTGGCAGCAATTGTTATTGTGATCGTTCGCAGAAGAAATCCCAATTTGAAATTTTACAATCGGGAGAAACAAAAGAAAAAAATAACAACTTCTTAATCCAACTTGATTGAAGAATATGGTAAACTAAAGAAGTAACGTTGTTTAGCGAAAGGAGAGTTTCACCGATGAAACAAAAAGTCGCTGTTTTAGGTCCAGGTTCCTGGGGGACAGCTTTAGCTCAAGTATTAGCCGAAAATGGACACGAGGTCTGTATTTGGGGAAATAAACCAGAGCAAATCGATGAAATAAATACAAAACACACCAACAAACATTATTTACCAGAATTAATCTTACCTACTTCAATTCAGGCAACCACTGATTTAGCCCCTGCTTTAGTAGATGTTGATGCGGTACTGTTTGTGGTACCAACTAAAGCCATTCGCTCAGTAGCACAAGAAGTGGCCCAACATTTAAAAACAAAACCAATTATTATTCATGCAAGTAAAGGGCTCGAACAAGGTACACATAAGCGGATTTCAGAAGTGATAGCGGAAGAGATTCCAGCAGAAAAACGGCAAGGGATTGTGGTTTTATCTGGTCCAAGCCATGCAGAAGAAGTCGCTGTTCATGACATCACAACCATTACAGCAGCAAGCGAAAATTTAGCAGACGCTGTGTATGTGCAAGAGTTGTTTATGAATGATTACTTTAGAATTTATACGAATGATGATGTGATTGGTGTAGAAACAGGGGCGGCCTTAAAAAATATTATTGCTTTGGGCGCCGGAGCGATTCATGGCTTAGGCTTTGGTGATAATGCCAAAGCGGCAATTATGACTCGTGGTTTAGCAGAAATTAGTCGTTTAGGGGTTGCGATGGGAGCAAACCCATTAACATTTATTGGTTTAAGTGGTGTTGGGGATTTAATTGTTACTTGTACAAGTGTCCATTCTCGAAATTGGCGTGCGGGTAATTTATTAGGAAAAGGCCATAAGTTAGATGAAGTCTTAGAAAACATGGGTATGATTGTGGAAGGTGTTTCAACAACTAAAGCAGCCTATGAATTGGCACAACAACTAGAAGTTGAAATGCCAATCACAGAAACAATCTACAATGTCTTGTACAATGACGAAGATGTACAACAAGCAGCAAAAGAAATCATGTTGCGCGATGGCAAAACCGAAAACGAATTTACACTTGATTTTTAGGAGGAAAAAAGATGAAAGTTAAAAAGGCAGTTATTCCAGCAGCTGGGTTAGGAACACGTTTCTTGCCGGCTACCAAAGCGATGGCAAAAGAAATGTTACCGATTGTTGATAAACCAACGATTCAATTTATTGTAGAAGAAGCACTAGCTTCAGGAATCGAAGATATTTTAATTGTGACAGGCAAAGCCAAACGTCCGATTGAAGATCATTTTGATTCAAATGTTGAATTAGAAAATAACTTAAAAGAAAAAAATAAAACCGATTTATTGAAATTAGTCGAAGAAACAACGGATGTTAATTTACATTTTATTCGTCAATCCCATCCGAAAGGCTTAGGACACGCTGTTTTACAAGCGAAAGCATTTGTTGGCAATGAACCTTTTGTCGTGATGTTAGGCGACGATTTAATGGAAGATAAAGTGCCATTAACGAAACAATTAATGGATGATTACGAACAAACACATGCTTCGACAATTGCGGTAATGAAAGTACCCCATGAAGATACTTCAAAATATGGTATTATCAACCCAGAAAAAGAAATCGAAAAAGGACTATACAATGTCGAGAATTTTGTTGAAAAACCAAAACCCGAGGAAGCACCAAGTGATTTAGCGATTATCGGCCGTTATTTATTAACCCCTGAAATTTTTGATGTACTTGAAAATCAAAAACCAGGCGCTGGTAACGAAATTCAGTTAACAGATGCGATTGACACTTTAAATAAAACACAACGCGTTTTTGCTCGTGAGTTTAAAGGAGAACGTTACGACGTTGGCGATAAATTTGGGTTTATGAAAACAAGCATTGAATATGGTTTGACTCATCCAGAAGTAAAAGATAATTTACGAGAATACATTATTAATTTAGGTGCTCAATTAGCGAAAAAAGAGCAACCAAAAGAAAAATAAATAAAAATAAGCGTAAAATTTCAATTCGTTAGAAGGAAATTTTACGCTTATTTTCTTAAAGAAAAGGGCATGAGAATTTTATAAAATAAATTGGCATTCTTAGCTTTATGAGTTGTGAAAAATATAAGTTGGTGTTATCCTAAGATTATAAATAAAATTTCAGAGGGGAGTAATGATATGTCAGGTGGGGAAATTGCTGCCTTAATTGCAGCGGTAGCATTTGTTGTTTTAGTCATCTTTTTAGTACTTGTGTTATATAAAGTTTCTCAAGTTGTTTCAAAAATTGAAGATACAATTGATGAAACAAACACAACAATCAAAGTCGTGACTAGCGATGTGAATGTATTGAGTCGCCAAGTGGAAGGCTTGCTTGTTAAAAGTAATGAACTATTGACAGATGTGAATCAAAAAGTGGCAACGATTGATCCGTTGTTTACGGCCGTTGCTGATTTAAGCGAAAGTGTCTCTGAATTGAACACCTCAAGTAAACATTTGATTACAAAGGTAGGAACCGTAGGGAAAGGCACAGCGAAAGCTGGTTTAGTGAGTAAAGTAGGCGGTTCTGCTTTTAGAGCAATGCGTTCAAAAAATAAAAAAACAAATAACTAATTGGAGGAGATTTTTATGGCTAAAAAAGGCGGATTTTTCTTAGGAGCAGTAATTGGTGGAACAGCAGCAGCCGTTGCCGCATTATTACTTGCACCAAAATCAGGTAAAGAATTACGTGATGATTTATCAAATCAAACAGATGATTTAAAAAACAAAGCGCAAGATTACACAGATTATGCTGTTCAAAAAGGAACAGAATTAACAGAAATCGCAAAACAAAAAGCCGGCGTTTTATCAGATCAAGCCTCTGATTTGGCAGGTTCTGTCAAAGAAAAAACAAAAGATTCATTGGATAAAGCACAAGGTGTTTCTGGCGACATGCTTGATAACTTTAAAAAACAAACAGGTGATTTATCTGATCAATTTAAAAAAGCAGCTGACGATGCTCAAGATCACGCAGAAGATTTAGGTGAAATTGCCGAAGATGCAGCAGAAGATATCTATATTGACGTTAAAGATTCTGCGGCAGCGGCCAAAGAAACTGTTTCTGCTGGTGTCGATGAAGCAAAAGAAACCACCAAAGATGTTCCTGAAAAAGCTGCAGAAGCAAAAGAAGATGTTAAAGATGCAGCGAAAGACGTAAAAAAAGAATTTAAAGGGTAACAAGCGTTTAGCTTATGAAAGTTAGCAACGGATCGTGTTGCTTTTGTTCAGCGGCTTACCTTAAAATTTAGAAATGAGGCCATCAGTCCGGTTGACTGATGGCCTCATTTTATTTTTATGCTATTCAATAATTTGCAATTCTTTGGTTGTCTTAGTGAATGGTTCGGAGCCTGTTTTCGTTACGTGTAAACAATCTTCAATACGAACGCCTACTTTTCCAGGAATGTAAATACCGGGCTCAATAGAGAAACACATACCTTCTTCAATGACTAAATCATTGCCATGAACCAGCGATGGGTATTCATGGACAGTAGTTCCAATGCCATGGCCTAAGCGATGGTTAAAGTATTCACCATAACCAGCTTTTGTGATTACACCTCGAGCAATATCATCTAATTCGCCTGCTGTAACACCAGGTTTCACCGCTTCAGTTGCTGCTAATTGTGCTTCTAAAACAATTCCATAAATTTCTTTTTGGAAATCAGAAGGTTCCAAGTAGCTGACTGTTCGTGTGGCATCACTACAATAGCCATTATGAACGACACCTAAATCAAATAACACTAAGTCATGGGGCTCAATTTTTGTTTCGCCAGGTACCCCGTGAGGACTAGCTCCGTTTTTTCCTGTTAAGACTAACGTATCAAAACTCATTGAGCGAATACCTTGACGTTTTAATTGATACTCGATTTCTGCAACAATTTCTTGTTCCGCAACGCCTGCTTGAATTGCTTTGAAGCCAATCTCAAAAGCGACATCCGCCCAACTACCAGCTTCTAGTAAACGTTGAATTTCAGGTTCTGTTTTAATTAATTGAAGTTTTTCAATTAAAGGCGTAACATCATGCGAAAAATCGCTAGCTGGGAAATAGGTTTTCAATTGATCAAAACGAGCTAAAGAAAGAGCTTGTTTTTCTAAAGCAAAGCGTGGTGTGCCTTGTGTTCGTTTATTTAATAAAGCCGCAATTTTTTCCCAAGGATTTTCGCTATCTAAATAACCATAAACGGGATAAGTCCAACTACTATTTTCGGCATCTTCGACTTCTAATGCAGGTGTAAATAAAAATGATTGGTCGTCCGCAGCGATAAACAAAGCTAACACGCGTTCATGAGGTTCGCTTTCGTAACCGGAAAAGTAAGCGATATGACCAGGATCACTAATATAAGTGAAGTCAATCTTTTCTTGGTGCATCCAATTTTTTAAATCGGCAATTTTTTCTTGATTCATAAAACATCCTTCTTTCTTTTATTCTGAAGTGAATCACAGTACTATCATAACATGAAATGACAAAAAGTTCCTTTTGAAATGGAAAGTAAATTTTCATGAAAAAACGATAAAACGGTTGCAAAAATAGAAGAATTTTGATATTCTAGGCTAGGAAAGAAATGTAAACAGTGTTTTCAGAAAATGAGAACAAATTCATATTTATAGGAGAAGAAACATGGAAAAACAAACAATTACAATTTATGATGTTGCTAGAGAGGCAAATGTATCTATGGCTACTGTTTCTCGTGTTGTCAATGGTAATCCCAATGTAAAACCAGCAACGCGTAAAAAAGTCTTAGAAGTGATTGATCGCTTAGATTACCGTCCTAACGCAGTCGCACGTGGTTTAGCAAGTAAAAAAACGACAACAGTGGGTGTTATTATTCCAGATGTTAGTAATGCATTTTTTGCTTCATTAGCACGTGGCATTGACGACGTGGCTACAATGTATAAATACAATATCATTTTAGCTAATTCAGATGGAGATGATCAAAAAGAAGTTACTGTATTAAACAATTTACTTGCCAAGCAAGTAGATGGGATTATCTTTATGGGTCATCGCATTACAGATGATATTCGTGGTGAATTTTCACGTTCAAAAACACCTGTTGTCTTAGCAGGTTCAATTGATCCAGACGAACAAGTCGGTAGCGTTAATATTGATTACACAGAAGCAACGAAAGATGCAACAGCGACTTTAGCGAAAAATGGGAACAAAAAAATTGCTTTTGTTAGTGGTGCATTAATCGATCCAATTAATGGTCAAAACCGAATGAAAGGCTACAAAGAAGCTTTAGCGGAAAATGGCTTATCTTATAATGAAGGCTTAGTTTTTGAATCTGAATATAAATTTAAAGCAGGCATTAATTTGGCTGAGCGTGTCCGTAATAGTGGGGCAACTGCTGCCTTTGTTACAGACGATGAGCTAGCGATTGGTTTATTAGATGGGATGCTAGATGCTGGTGTGAAAGTTCCAGAAGAATTTGAAATCATTACAAGCAATAACTCATTGCTTACAGAAGTCTCTCGTCCACGTCTATCAAGTATTACACAACCTTTATATGATATCGGTGCCGTGTCAATGCGCTTATTAACAAAACTAATGAACAAAGAAGAAATTGAAGAAAAAACAGTTGTTTTACCTTATGGAATTGATCAAAAAGGTTCAACAAAATAAATTGAATTAAACGGCTAAACTAAGAGCGTTAACTCTTAGTTTAGCCGTTTTTTGATACCTAAAAATGAGCCAGAAAAATACGTTTTCTGGCTCATTTTAGCAAGTTAATTATTGTTCTTTTTATTATCGTTGTTTTTATTGTTGTTATTATTTGTAGTGGCACGTGGAGCAAGATTTCCCCAGTAAGAAGCGTAATTGCTGTCTGTTCCACCGATCCCAAATTTATAGGTACTTTGTGGTGCACCATCTTTGGCATAGTATGAAGTCGTTGTTTTGCCAGGTGTATTGAACTTGGCACCATTATAGGTAATTGAGCCAGGTTTTTCACCAGTAAATTCAGAAACTTTTGATTTAATAACGCTTGGATCTAATTCAAATTTTTGACCAATGCCAAACAATTCTGGATTCGCATAGTACAGCGCGTTGGCTAAGTTCGCCATATAATTCCCGTTATTGTCGCCGCTGGTCGTCGTCATTGGCGCTGGTAGATCATGTCCTGACCAAGAACTTAGTGTCACAGTCGGGGTAGAGACAATTAGCCATGAATCTTTATAGTCATTAGTTGTCCCAGTTTTTCCGACCCAATCAGCACTGGCTAAATGAGGATTCAAGCCAGCTAATGTTGGTTTGAATTTTGTCGTATTCGCAGAATCCACCACTGAGCGCAACAAGTCATTCATAATAGAAGCGGTCGCCGGTGAATAAACTTGCGTTCCTTCATCTTTGTGTTCGTAGACCACATGTCCGCTATTGTCTGTGATTTTTTCAATCATGTAGGCTTTTTGATATTTACCTTTGTTAGCAAGCGCTTGGAAGCCGTTTGTTTGTGTTACAACATTTGTTTCTACTGAACCCAATGGCGCAGATTCGTAAGCCCAAGCATCTGAAGCTGGATAGTTCATTTTACTTAAGTAGTGATTGTAAGAGAAATTATCATCACCCATTTTTTTCCTTAGCTCATTATTAACATGAACGACAGGGATATTGAAAGACCAATTCAAGGCATTCCGAACAGTCACGAATTGATTTAAATCCACATTTGTGGAATTAACAAATTCTGTACCATCAGCATAAGTCGTTGGGTAGTTGGCCAGACGACTTTCAGAACCAATGATTCCTTGATCAATCGCAGGGCCATAGACAGAAATTGGTTTAATCGTAGAACCAACTTGACGATCGGCATTAAAGGCATGGTTGTTTTGATTAATATCGAAGTTTCTGCCGCCGATAAAACCGAGGATACGACCAGTAGCGTTATCCATTAAAATATTGCCAGTTTCAATCATTGTATTCCCATTGACATCTGCAGTGCCATCATCAAGCAAATAACCATAATTTGCGACAGCGGTTTGCATCGTGTTATAAATATTCTGGTCAATGGTCGATTGGATTGTATAGCCTTGCGACTGGATTTCGCGACGTGCCTGTTCTTCATATTGATCTAAACCAACTTGATCTAAATCATCACGATTAACTTTAGCTTTTTTCATATCTAAATCCATGACAATCTCAACTGCTTTATCTAACACCGTATAGTATAGATAGCCTTCTGTATTGACATTGGCCTGTTCAGTTGGTAAAAAGTCTTTTTTCAAGTCGTAAGCTTTGGCTTCTTCAAATTCCTTTTGCGAAATAGCTTTTTCTCGGTACATACTGAAAAGAACAAAATCTTTTCTCTTCATTCCTAAAGACAAATCGTCTTTCAAGGCACCAGTGTTAGTATAGGGCGTGTAAACAATGGGACTTTGGGGAAGTCCTGCGATAAAGGCCGCTTGAGGAAGATTCAAGTCCTTGGCACTTTTACCAAAGAGTCCTTTGGCTGCTTCTTCCACGCCTGCAATATTTTCACCTTTGTTATTACGACCAAAAGGGGAGACATTTAGATAAGTTGTCACGATTTCGTCCTTAGAAAAGTATTTTTCAATACGTAAAGCTAATAAAATTTCGTTGGCTTTCCGTTTAAAAGTCGTTTCGTCAGTTAAAATCTGTTGCTTGACTAATTGCTGAGTCAATGTTGAACCACCAGAAGAACCGCCGATACCTGTCGCATCAGAAATCAACGCTCGAACTAGCGCTTTTGGTACCACCCCATGATGTTCTTCAAAATATTCATCCTCTGTTGAAATAATGGCTTTTTTTAGCAATGGAGACATTTGATCGCCATTAATTCGTGTCCGAATTAAATCTGATTTGATGTTAGCAATCGGAGTACCATCTGCGTAAGTCATTTTTGACACTTCGGTAATATCACTGATTTCTTTTTGCAATTCTTCCTTCGTTGGGGGCTGTGTATCTTCAACTAGAAAAGCAAAATAGCCCATTCCAATACCTAAGCCAAGAGAGCCACCTAAGACAATCAGAATAACCCCAAAAACCACTAATGACTGAAAAACGCGAATAATGACATTTAAAATAAGTAAAAAGACATTGCCGCCAGAAGAGGTCGTTGGTTTTTGCTTATTGTTACTTGAATTATTTTTCAAAAGCTTCACCTCAATAAAATGATACATTCTGTGTTATTATAGCAAAAAAAAGCTTCTATGAATAGTTTCTACACCAATTGCCATTTTTTGTTGAAAAAACATAAGAGAAAATAGGGAAATCTCATTTTTTGACTTTTCAAGTGTGACAGAATCGGTTACTATGAATAGGGGAATTTGATCTATTATTATGTTTTACTATAGGAGGAAAATCATGAATTCAGCTTTTTTTGAAGAATTAAAAGCCCGTGGGTTGGTCTACCAAGTCACAGATGAAGAAGCCTTACAAAAACAATTAAATGAAGAATCTGTTAAATTATATATCGGCTTTGATCCAACGGCAGACAGTTTACACATCGGGCATCTACTGCCAATTCTTATGTTACGTCGTTTCCAACAAAATGGCCATGTGCCCATTGCTTTAGTTGGTGGCGGAACAGGCATGATTGGTGATCCATCATTCAAAGATGCAGAACGTAGTTTAAACACACTTGATACAGTGAAAGCTTGGTCTGAAAGTATTAAGGGCCAGTTGTCACGTTTTATCGATTTTGAAGATGAAAAAAATCCAGCGATTCTAGCAAATAACTATGATTGGCTTGGAGAGCTTTCATTAATTGATTTCTTACGTGATGTTGGAAAAAACTTTACAATTAACTATATGATGAGTAAAGAAAGCGTGAAACGCCGAATCGAAACAGGAATTTCTTATACTGAATTTGCGTATCAATTATTACAAGCGTATGATTTCTTGAAATTGTACGAAACAGAAGGCTGTTTATTGCAATTAGGCGGCAGTGATCAATGGGGAAACATTACTTCAGGGATTGAATTATTACGCCGAGAACAAGAAGTTCAAGGATTCGGCTTAACTATGCCTTTAATTACAAAAGCAGATGGTACCAAATTTGGTAAAACAGAAGGAAACGCAGTTTGGTTAGATGCGGAAAAAACTTCGCCATATGAATTTTATCAATTCTGGATTAACACAGATGATCGTGATGTCGTGAAATTCTTGAAATACTTTACTTTCTTAACATTGGATGAAATTGCAACAATTGAAGAAGAATTTACAGCGAACCCAGGTCAACGTGCTGCGCAAAAAGCGTTAGCCAAAGAAGTCACTACTTTAGTCCACGGTGAAGCAGCCTATCATCAAGCGGTTAAAATTTCAGAAGCTTTATTCAGCGGAGATATCCAAAGCTTAACAGCAGAAGAAATTAAACAAGGCTTTAAAGATGTACCAACGTACGAGGTGCAACCAGAGGATCAATTAAGTTTAGTCGACTTATTAGTTACCTCAAAAATAGAACCATCCAAACGTCAAGCCCGTGAAGATGTTCAAAATGGAGCGATTTACGTCAATGGAGAACGTAGACAAGATTTAGCAGCTGAATTGACAGAAACTGATAAAATCGAAGGACAATTTACTGTGATTCGTCGCGGTAAGAAAAAATATTTCTTGTTAAAATACTAAAACAGGGTATAATGCTTTGTATATATGGATTTCTGAAACGTTGAATACCAATTTGAATACCATATTTAGAAATTAGCATAATTAGACAATTTCTCGATTGCATTTCTTTCGGAGGACTTGGTTACATGAGTGTAAATATCCATAGTGGTGTTTACATTGGTGTGACCAAGTCTTTTTTGAACGTCTTTAATTGTAGCCCCAGATTCAAATAATAACGAAGCGTGAGTATGACGAAATGAATGAGGCGATAAAGCAGTTTGCAAATTTGAAGATAGTAGATGATTAATGTGTTCTAAATAATGTACAGTATTATTCTTTTTATGAAACACTAGTTGTTCACTATCCTTTTTTATTCTTAAACCATATTTTAGAAGTTCTTGTTTTTGTTGTTTTTTCCAAAAGCTTAATTCAGATACTGTTGTTTGATCAAGTCCGATAGTACGTTTTGATGCTTTGGTTTTAGGTTCGGAAATAATATATTTTTTTCCAATTCTGGTTAATGTTTTATTCACAGTTAACTGTTTTTGTGAAATATTAATATCATCCCAAGTTAAAGCATACAATTCGCCTTTTCGTAAGCCAGTAAAAGCTAGTACACGAAACATTAGATAGTCTTGAAAAGATAACTTGCTTTTGGCTTCTTCTAAAAACTGTTTTAACTCTGTAAGTTCTAAGAATTGTTTTTTGTCAGAGTTGTTTGTTTGATTTTTTTTAGGCATCACGACATATTGCATTGGATTCACTTCAATAATATCTTGAGAAACAGCATAGTCTAACATCTTTTGAGTAATTGATTTAAGTAAATGGAAAGCAGAGTATTCTTTACTCCACTTGTTAACGGCTTTTTGGCACATCAATTTAGTTATTTTATTTATTCTAGTATTACCAAACTCTGGTAGTATATGAAGCCGAAACATACGCTCTGTGTGACCTGCTGTGATGGGTTTAACTGTATTTACATATTGAGCATACCAAAGCTCGTAAACGTCTTTAAATGTGCTGTAATTTTGTTTTACAAAGCCTCTTGTGTTTACTTCCAATTCTAAACGAGAAAGAGCAAGTTTTGCTTCTTTTTGAGTTTTAAAGCCACGCCTAGTCGTACGTTTAGATTTTCCAGTTAATGGATCAATGCCTAAATATGCATTGAACATATAGGCGGTTGATCCATCTTTCTTTGTATATTTTTTTATCGTAGCCATATTTGTTAATTCCTTTCTTAGCTGTAATTTTATGTATATAGGAAAGAAAAGCAAAAGCTATTCTTTCCTATAATTTATTTATTTCTCCATTGATCATATCCCATTGAGCATGCATAGAATCAAAGTTCGCTCCTGGAGAACTCATAGTACCAGAAAATATTACTTGATCACCTATCGCAAATGAACTTGTATCATCAATGTTTTTCACAAATATGACATATGATGATAGTGGAGTTGCTGCTACAGAAGTGGTCCAAGATTCATTATTAAACTTACTATTAGCTATAATGGCTACTCTATGATTCATTGGTTCTATAACTGTACCAGTAAACGTAAATTCTTTATTTCTAATTAATTCATCAAACACTTTTATTTGGTCCGTTGATGGATTAATAGAATAATATTGTTCAACAAAATTACCAAAGTCTAGATTATCTGTAGAAAGAAATTGTTTGAATTTATCTATATTTTTTGTTGTAGTTTCATTATTTTTTTCAGAAGAAGTATTTGTAAGAGTTGAGCTTGTCGTTGATGTAGAATCATCGTCAGTTGATGGTCCCAAAATACCTCCTACTATCATTAATAAAAAAGCGATTGCAATTGCTTTAACAATATTCTTTTTTGATATATCTTTTTTTGAAAATAAAGAATATATCAAAAAAATTACTCCTAATAAAATTCCTAAGAACCCAACTAAAAATAAAAAAAATCCCATGTATAAATCACCTTTATCTGTTATGTTTTTGTTCTAATTTCTTTTTCAATCTTTCTTCAATTACTATATTCAATTTTTCTAAATCATTTTTACTTAAATATAGAAATTTCATACATTTTTCATCAATTTTCTTTTTCTTGTAAGTTTGAAAATCATAAATTGACAATTCAAATAATTTTATCCAGCCTCGTGATTCGTAGAATCATTTTTTTCAGTATCAGATAGCATTTCTTCAAATAAGCTGTCAAGCGCATCAATACCAAATTCTTCTGCATAACGTTGAAGATTTTGAAGCGTTCGTTCGTCAAAATTTGATAATTTATCTTCTCTTTTTTGTTCCATTAATTGAGATTCAGCAAAATCGTAAACTTTTTGTTGGCGAGGTGGAGAAAGCTGATTGTAAATAGTTTCGATAGAAGATTTTTCGTCTAATCCTAAGATATATTCAGGTTTTAAATCTAAAATAGAAGAAAAATTTTGTATTTCATCAAGAGGATATTGATGTTTTAAATTTTCATATCTAGAAAGAGTTGATTTTGGTATGTTAAGTCGTCTCGACATTTCTGATAATGAAATACCTAATTCTTTTCTTCGAGCAACTAAAATATCTCTTATTTTTTCGTTGTTATTCATAAGAACCTCCTTTCTGTTTTGTAAATATTATAGCATAAAGTTCCAAAAATGAAACATAATTTAAGAAAAGTTAAAAAAAGTGTTGCAAAAATGGAACAACAATGATAATATCTAAATGTATTCGAAAGTAAAATATTTATAATAATTGAAAGGAGTGATTGTATGTTTAATACAGATAGAGTTAAAGCAGAACGAATTGCGGCAGGATTGACTCAAGAAGAAATAGCTAATGAATTGGGATGGTCAAGAACTAAATATGTAAAGTTTGAAAATGGAAAATCTAAAACAGGAGCTGATGATTTAGCAGATTTTGCTAAAATTGTAGGAGTTACAGATATGAATATTTTTTTTAAATTTAATGTTCCGAAAACGGAACAACGATTAGCATAGGAGGTGAGAGGGATGGAAGGGACAATACGTATGATAAATAATCAAATAATTATTGAGTCAGGAACAGGAATTTTACTTTTTGATAAACATGGCTTTAGCTATGAAGTTAAAAAGGGATAAGTTCTATTAGGAGGTATTCAGAGAATGTTAAGTAAGGAAACATACAAGTCAATTGAAAAGTTTATTCAAGAATATTTGAATTCTAGTAAAAAGAAAAGCCCTGCAATGATTTGGGCCATTGCAAAGCTAATTGAAAGTATTACGTTTTAATTTTAAATAATATTAACAAACTTAACTGTAGAGAGATTGATAATTTTACTATCAATATAATCATCTAATTTAACATGAATATAATTATTGTCATTTGGTAGTTCATCAATCAAAGTAGTTGCAGAAAAACGAAAATCTTTATCAAAAACAAAGGTAACTCTTTTTTGCTTTGATAAAGCATCCATAATAGTTTGCTTCATTACCAATAATCCTCCTTATCAGTTATTTCAGTGGACCACTCACTGATAAGGAAATTTTATCAAAAAAAATAAATAGAAATCAATCATCGTGAGGTGAAAAAATGCAGGGAATCGACTTTCTAACAGAACAACTAGACAGCGAAATAAAAGAAGTATCTGAACAGATTATTGATTGCCAAAAATCTGCATTGGAACTTCAAGAAAAATATCAACGTTTAGTTGCAAAACGTGAATATATATTGCTGAACGAAGAAATATATGTAGCTAGTAAAAAAACTAGTTTTACTAAAAAAGAATTACAAAAGAAATTTAAGTTGGGTGATGACACATTTAACATGATCAAAAAAATTGGTCGTTTAGAAGAAATTGACAAAAGAGGTAACGCAAAGATTTATGATTTAGAACAATTTATGCAAGCAAGAGAAGAGTACAAATTGTGGAAATCGAAACGATAATGAGTTTTGAGTTAAACGACGTAATATAAGGAGAATATTATGGCTTATACGATTGATCAAGAAGCTTGGATACTTAAACAAATCAAAAAAGAACGTAAACAGCTTCAAGATGATAGAGCAGCACTCAGACAATCTGAACAATTAACGGAAAATAAAGCAGCTCAAATCGAAATAGAGCTTGAATTTTTAAGGGATTTAGAAATTCAAAATAGAATTCATTTATAGGAGGTTAACAACATGAAAGCAATCCGAGAAGCACGATTGATAGGCGCATTTTTATTGATGATTGCGCTAGGTGTGTTATTGAAAAGTCACTTTTCAATGCCAATACTAGCAACATTAAGTGCGCCTTTCTTTATCCATTGGTTTTTTAACTGGGATGAAGCGAAGTATCAATACTCTAAAAAAGGAGGCGATAAAAAATGTATGTAGCTGTGGGTGAAGCTAGTAGAGAAACATACGTGACTGGAGAAACACAAGCGGAAGTCTTTAGAAAATTGTTTGAAGCATATCCATATGTTTCGTTTGATGAAGGTGTTTATCCAGAGAGATTAAATGTAGTACAAAAAAAGCCCCGAACGTCTGCAAACGAACAGGGCAAATATTGAACAAAAAAATTCAAAATTTATTAACTAAGGAGAGTATAACAAAATGAACGATAAAATTCAAAAATTGATTAAAAAACTATCAAAAGAATGCCAGAAAGAAGACGTAGGTTTATCTTTGGCTGCTATCGATTTAGAAGGAGAAGCAACAATAGCCCAAATTGGAGAAGATGTGATGGTAGCTATCGCTGCACATAACATAGCCAATACACCCGAGTAAAAGAAGCACTAGCTGAATTAGATTGTGATTGTCCAATGCATCATCATTTGAAAGAAATGTACGGTATTGAAACAGAAACTACAGCTAAAAATAAACATACTTTTGTCACAGATGATCCAAACGATTTGATAGATATATTATCGAAAATTTCTCGAGGTGAGTTTAAATGACTAGAAAAGAAAAGATAAACCAAGCAAAAAGATTAGCTGATTTATGGTACAAACAACAAAAAAGTCAATTATACATTGCGCAACAAAAAGAGCGCAGAGGAATTGCATGATGAAAAAAGCGACTATGCCGCCAAGCAATTAGTCGCATACAAAAATTACACTAGAAAAATTGTAACACAGAAAAGAGGTTTTGTGAATGAATCGTAGAGAAGCAAATGCACTAGATAGATATTTAATAGAATCGCCTGAAACGCTTAGTGAAGAGGATAATGAAGAAATTAGAGATTGGAAAGACAATGTATTGACAATCTATGACGAAGTATTGGAAGTAACGCTTAGGGATACTATTTCAGGGAAAACAATTGAAAAGATTACGAAATCAGAAGATTACATGGAACTTATTCTTGATGAGTATAAAGATTGTATTCCCATTAAAGTTACCTTTTTTGATGCAGGAGACTATATTCGATTAAATTCTTGTCGTTGGTCAGTTTGTTATAAAGAGGAGAGAGAACATGTCAGAAGATAAAAAAACATTTGTAGAAAAACTAATTGCTGTGCAAACAGCATTAAAAGCTCCTAAAGGGCAATATAACTCGTTTGGAAAATATAAGTATCGATCAGCAGAAGATATTCTAAATGCTGTGAAGCCACTAAATGCAGAGCAAGGATTACTTTTGACACTATCAGATGAACCTTTGCTAATCGGAGATTGGCATTACATTAAGGCAACTGCGACTATAACGGATGGCATTATAAAAGAAAGTTTCACCGCGTACGCTAGAGAATCACTTACCAAGAAAGGGATGGATGATAGCCAAATCACTGGAACTGCTTCTTCGTATGCACGGAAGTATGCGCTAAATGGATTATATCTAATTGATGATACAAAAGATGCGGATACAGACGAATACAAGAAACAAGAAAAAAATGTAAAGAAAATTACTAAAAAACAATTGGAACAATTGAGAGCAAATTTCCAAAAAATAGCTGCCTTAAAAAAAGTTTCAGAAAAAAGTGTAGAAGCTCAATTTCTGACGATTATAAAATTTGATGGAAAGATAGAAGAATTAGACACAGAAATACATCATAAGCTAATGGAATTAACCAATAGAAATATTCATAAACTAGAAAATGAACAATTTTTTAATGATGTGATGGAATGATTGGAAAAATCATAAAACATAAAGGAAATAAATTAGCTATCGAGTTCGAGGAAGAAATTAACTCAAATTTCCTCGATCTCTTAGCTAACAATGATGACAATTTGGCAAAAGTTGAACTGTTAGATAATCGGCAAATGTCTCAAAAACAAAATGCACTTTCTCATGTTTTAATAGCCGACATCGCTCGTTGGAGTTATGACGAGCCTAAATGGATAGAAGGGGTTTTAAAATATTACTACGAAGCTAAAAGCGGTGTGTATTTTGAACACAGTAAGGCTACACGACATGAAGCAACAGAATGGATTAGTTTTTTAATCGAATTTATTCTAAAAAACGATGTGCCACTAGAAATGAGATACCAATACTTACTAGAAAATAATAAATGGTTTTATTACTGTCTTAAATATCGTAAGTGTTGTATTTGTGGGAAACATGCCGATGTTTGTCATATCGAGGTAGTCGGTATGGGGCGAAATCGTCAAAAGATTAATCACGAAACATTTACTTTTTACGCTGGTTGTCGACAACATCATCAAGAAGAACATCAGATAGGTACTAAGAACTTTTTAAACAAGTATCAAATTAAACCAGTAAAACTAAACGTTGAAGAACGTAAGAAGTTGAATATTGGAGGTTAACAGTTTGGTAGAGGAATTACTTGAAAAATACAGACAATTAACATCGAGTCAAAAACTATTTTTTGAACTATTAGCATTTGTCTATATCGGTTCAAGAAATGGTAAAGGAATAGCTATTGAAGCACAAACAATAAAAAAAGTCGTTAACGGAGAAATTAAGCATAAATATGTTTATACGGTCGTTGTTGATGAGGAGGATAACTAGTGAATAAATAAAGAGGGGATTTTCCCCTCTTATCTAGGGAGGTGCGATGATGGACTATATTAAGCAGATTTTAGCGTTTGACGATTATTTAATGTACAATCAGGGACTTTCATCTGGGCAAATTGCTTTATGGCGCGCATTGATGAGCATAAACAATAAAACAAGATGGAGTGAGTGGTTTACGGCAAGTAATCAAACGCTTGAAACTCTAGCTGGTCTTTCACGCCAAGGAATAAATAAAAATCGAAATGTATTAAAACAACTAGGATTAATTGATTTTCAAACCAATGGAAGAAAAGCAACTTCTTACCATATATGTAAACTTTATACATCAGATAGTGTACAAGGAAGTTTACAAGAAGATGTACGTAAACTTTCTACGTCAAATAGTTTACAAGAGAGTGTACAAGACAGTTTACAAAGTAGTAGCGAAACAGTAGCGGAAAAGTGTACAACACAGTTGCGCAACAGTGGCACATTATATAAACATAAACAAAACATAAATATAAACGAAAACACAAACATAAATAATCATGAAGAAGATGTCGGTGTGTATGAGTTTATTCAAAGCCATTGGGAACAACAGCCTAATAACTTGTTGAAAGGTGCTTTAGGCCCATGGATTAGAGAATGGGGTCCAGAGCTAGTTTTGTATGCTGTTAAACAGGCTTATGAGTACAGCGTAGATATGAGATGGCTAAAATCATACGTGGATAAAATTTTTGCGAATTGGAAAGATAAAAGCATAACCACGCTTGAAGAAGCAATAGAAGCGCAGAAAGCATTTAAGGCAACAAGCAAAAAAAATACAGGGATCAGTAGCTATCAAAATAAAGCTGTTCGGCAAGAAAAGGTGCCTGAGTGGATGAATCAAGCGAACGGTGAAGAAGAAAAACTATCACCAGAAGAACAAGCTGAACTTGATAGACAAATAAAAGATTTTTTGGAGGGAAAATGATGAATGAATTAGTTAAATTAGTGGGAGAATGGGCGAAAGAAAAGCATTTAGATACAGCAGAGCCTGAAAAGCAAATGCTAAAAGTGATTGAGGAAGTCGGAGAAGTTGGGGCTGCATTGGCAAGAAACAACGAAAACGACCTAAGAGATGGCATTGGTGATGTGGTTGTGACGTTAATTATTCTCGCTATGCAAAATAACATGGACTTATACGAATGCCTAAATCAAGCATATAGCGAAATCAAAAATCGCCAAGGGGAAATGGTAAACGGAGTATTCGTCAAAGAAGCCGATTTGTAAGGTTCGAGGTGGAAGAGATGCGAATTATCCTGCCGATTGAACCAAAGCCACAAAGTCGCCCGAGGTTTGCAAGGCGTGGGAATTATGTCCAAACCTATGAAGATAGCGCAATGAGAGCTTATAAACAAAAGGTAAAAGCGTATCTACGAAAGGCAAAACCAGAATTGATTGAAAAAGGGGCTATTTTTGCGCATGTGACGTTTTACGTTCCTGCACCTAAATATCTATTAAGTTCTAAAAAGAAACGCTTAGAAGTGAAATTAGAGCGGAAATATTGCGATAAAAAGCCCGATTTAGACAATTATTTTAAGGCAGTGACAGATGCTGCCGAAGGTATTTTATACAAAAACGATGGTCAAATTGCTGTGATGGTTTGCCAAAAGCTGTACAGTATGCGACCACGGACAGAAATTGAAATTATGAGTTTGGAGAATAAAAAAAATAATTAAGATAACAGGAGATGAATGCATTATGAGAACAGTTATTCAAGGAGCAGAGCTTACAGTAACGATTAAAACGGATAGAGAATTATCTACACAAGAAATTATTGCAGCTCATCAACTTGCAACTGGGAATTTTGAAGCGTTATTTATCAAAGAGGAAGAAGAGCCTAGAGCTGAAGTTTTTGAACCTCTTGAAAAAGAAGTACCAGAATGGGTGCAAGTAGAGATTACCTGCCCAGTTTGTGCTTATCAAGGACGTAAAAATACAAAATTCACGAATGTATACACTAAGTGTCCTGAATGTAAAACCGCATTATTTAATCAGTATGCTACAGGGATAAGAGGGGAAAAAGACAAAGCTGGTAATTATTTCTATGCACAAGAGATAATTCGCCCAAAAAATGGTGAATTAACAGCTGATGAACAAGAATTATTAGCTGAAATGAGTAAAGAGAATGAAAATTGATATTGGCAAAACCTATGAAATTATTCCTCATAATCGCTTTCAGCACGCTTTACATGGAACAGTACAAAAAGTCTATGATAATTCGGTGTTAGTCAAAGTTTGTCACGTGCATCAAGATGAGGAAGAAATGATAACAGATTCTAACAATCAAATCATTGTTAGTAAAAAATATCTATCCAAGCAAATTAAAACAAAAGAAACGAAGGAGACAAAACACATGAAATTTAATTTAAATACAGCAACGTTACTTATTTCAGGAAATTTTGGAGTAAAAGCAGAGGAATGTTTAACGATCTCAAAAAGCGGTCTGGCTTTAAGTGGTCCAGTAGTTCAACGATTGAACAAACCAGAATGGGTTCAACTATATTTAGACGAACAAAACAAAGCGTTATTTGTTTTGCCGTGTGAAGCCACTGCGGAAGGTGCAAGAAGTTGTGTAAGTCCTAAGGCAAATAAAAAAACAGGCTACCGAAAAAGCTGGAATGGTCATGTGTTAAGAAAAGCTGCCGAAGTTGGAGGCTTTAATATCGAAACAGATGTTTACCATGTAAAACCAGAAGAAGTGGAAGGACATCCAAATGCTTTAGGATTTGATTTAACGAAGGCGGTCAAAGTGAATGGGTAAAACTAAATCTAAAATCAAAAAGAAAAAACGTAGATTAAAAGAAAAAGCTATTGCAAACGGCACATACAGTAAGCGAGGGAAAAGCGATGGTATGTATAAAATGCAAGGGACAGATGATTGTCTGGGAAAAAGATAAGTTGAAACATCAAAAAGGTTTTTATTGTCCGTTATGCAACAAAAACGGGCAAAGTGTTGCGAAAAAGTTAGCTGAGATAAAGAAAAAAGCCCTTCGATAATTGAAGGGCACCTATTTAAATCAAAGATATTGAATTATTTTTTTCTTTGTTTGAAGTTATTTTCTTGGGAAGAAGTGAAGCCAACCCAAAATAATAAGCAAACAGGAATCAATGAGAAAAATAGGATTGAACTAAAGTTGAGTAATAGAAAAACTAGAGAAAAGCAGACAAAAGAAATAAATAAGATAAAAATAATTTTTCTCATATCATCCCGTCCTTTTAGTATTATTCAAATGTTCGTTATTAGCATAATACTAAAACCGGATAATTACAAATAATTTAGTAAAAAGCAATTACTAGTTTAGATAACAAGCAACAAGCGCAAGTATTACGAGCTTTTGCTGATTGGATTGAACAGGAGGAAAAATAAATGGCTTATGAAAAATTACGTTTAGTAACAGCATTATTAAGTGGAGATATTTATCTTGGTAAAGCCAAAGACGGCTTGATGGACGTAAATTATCGTCGAGTAATTACAGATGAGGCTATTCAAGCAGTGGCAGATTGGTTTTTTTTAAATAAAAAAAAGACAGTCCAATTTGAAGGTGTTGATGGCAAAGAGCATAGCTTGTTTTATACATCTGATAAAGAAAAAGCGAAAAAAATTCTAGCTATTTTAAAGGAGGAAGCGGAATGAGCTACGAAATAACATATGACGAAAATATTAGTAGGCAAGAAAAATCTATTATTGTTAATAATAAAGACTTATACAAAATTTGTTTAGGAAAAAAAGCTTCTCGAAAAAATAGAGAAATAGATGTTAAGTACACGTTAAGTATTGAATGTGATGAAACTGGTGTTTATATACAGGAAGAGTTACCAGGTGAAATTATGCTTGAATTAAACAAAATGATTAACGACAGTCGTAAATTTTAGGAGGAACAGCGATGAATAAACAAGAATTGATTGAAGAATTAGAATGTTTAGAAGTTCCTACAGATAGTGTTGATTATTTACAAGGCGCTAACTATGCTACCGAAAGAGCAATTAGTTTAGCAAAACAACTAAAAGAATCGGAAAAAGCTGTATTGCCCAAAACGGCTGATGATTTTATTGAAGAAAGTTTAGGAATGGGTTCTGATAAAGTTGATATTATCAGTTCTGCAGATTCTTTCTCAAGCTCAATGCCCGATGATGAATTTTCTTTGTGGTTTAAGTCGAACAGAGATTTATTTGTTAATGCATTAGCTAACGGTTACGAAGTCGAGAAGGAACCATTATATCACGTTTTATTATCAGACAAAGGGGCGACTAACACAGGTTATACTTTTTTAAATTTAGCGGGAACAATTGATTTTACGATATGTAAGGAAAATGTGGATATGTTAACAGAACAAGAAATCAAAGCAATTGACGAGCGCTATTGGCCGTTTGCTGTGAAGGTGGAGGAAGAATAGATGAAAGATAAGAAATTTTCACCTCTAACAATTGTTTGTGTGATTATAGGCATATGCTGGATTGTCTCAATTGTGGGAATCGGATATTTTATTTCACATCCAGAAATGATTGGACACTGGTTTAGTCGTTTAATAAGTGGGTTCAAATAGTTTTGAAACCAATGTATTTTAGTTTTTACAATCGATAGTATAAAAAACTACCTAGTTTCCGCTAGGTAGTTCTGTAAGAAATAATATTAAGTTTATTTTTTATAGTATTTTTATACCAAACCCATTATAAAAAATCAAGTACAAAAAAGCCAACCGACCACTGGTTGACTAAGAAGAATATTTTACCAGAAAAGTGGTAGCTTGTGATATGTGAGGTTACTCTACCCCAAACATTGGTCACAATAAAAATATTTTATCATAAATAGAAAAACTCAACTAGTTTTTTCTAGTCGAGTTTTCTAGATGACACCACTCAAGATGAATTGAGTTGTCCATATTATATCATGATGAAATATGAAATTTCAATAAGAGTAAATAAAAACAGCCGGATTGCTCCGACTGTTTAGATAGATTTGGAATAGAATTCCTATGCTTCATAAGTATTTTATAGCAAATTACTGCTAATTTGTAAAGAAAAACTAGTCGTTGAGAAAACGACTAGTTCCACCACTTATTAAGTGGTACAAAAAATAAATGGATAACTTTATTATAAAGATAAAATAAAAAAATGCAAAATTAAAGACCAACCAGTTTACTTTAGTTGATCTTTAAAAAAATGGATATTTAGTTTGTGGATAAGTTGTTATTATTATACCACAAATCGCAAACGGAGGAATCATAACATGGTACTTTTTGATGTAGAAAAATATCAAATTCCAGACCCAGAAGAAATCGATATGAAAGCGACAAGAAAGAATTTTGAAACCTTTATGACAGCCTATGGTTCTGTTCGAGAAAAAGTTGGAAAAAATAGATTACCAAAAATGACTCAATCATTTAGTTTGATTCCTTCCACAACAAATAAAGAATATTCAAGTGATGCTGAACGTTTTATGATAGAACGAGAAGAATATATGAATGAATATAAAGAATTAGAGGAACTATTTTCATTAGGCTATTTAGCAATTTGTAATCCTTTAAAAAATGGCGGTACTAATCGAAGAAGGCAAATTTTTATGCTTCGATATGTTCATGGTATAGCTGTACAAGATATAGCGGAAAGCAAGTATCTTAGTAAAACAACTGTTGTTGAAGAGAGTCGTTTAGCATTGATTCAATTTTGTAAGGAGATAGAATTATTGATTTACAGTGATGAGACAGAACCTCTTATTGAGGAGAAGAATACTCTTGATTCTGAAAAATAAAATTTTTGGTCTTTTTCCGACTTTTTCCGACGCAAATCGGTCGAGCAATGTTGTAATATAATAGTGTCGAAAGATAAGGAAACGAGGTAAGGCATGCATTACCTTTCTTAGCTCCGTTTCGCTTATCCTTTGAGGCTACCTACAAAAAAATAAAGAATAAGGATGTGGAAAGTCCAGTTCTTTCTGTCTCGTTTAGTCTAGGTAGCAAATATTGCAATAAACTTGGCATGAAGCTTACACGTAGACGTACGCCGAAAGCAATTGTCAAGATAGCGCTATGTAGTTTGCAATGATCACTCACAAATCAGATGTTCTCAAACTAAAGAAATGGGGTGCAATTCCTCTCTCTTTTTTCTACAGGTTTGTGAGTGATTACTATTAAAAATTGAAAAATCAATAGATTTAAACCTAGTGAAGAGCATTTGAACAATGTGCTAGGGTAGTATGGGATAAGTCGATAACTAAAATGAATTGGGATACTGATTGATTTTAGTGGTGGATTTTACAGCAATGTAAAAAGGACTAATAGTAAAAGCTATTAATCGCAAAGTACTACGTGGAATTTGTGCAGGTGTAATGTACGAAACTTTCGGGCGTGACAATAGACGCTCCAGTGGAGAATAATCTAAGTTAGGTGGAAGTGTGAGAAGCTTGGCAGACCTTAGAAACCTCAAACCAAGCGCTTTGCAGAGAAACTGAGAAATCAGTGTTTAACGAAAGAAGTCGGTACGAGTAGCTTAATGCAGCAATTTATTTACAGATGACAAAATAATAAAAATGGGACTCTTATGTAAATGCTGAATGTTCAAGTGAAAGTTATTAGCCAGTAGAGCTAGATCATACAGAAAAAGCAAAGAGAAGCTATTGGGTAGCGCCTGATAGTTCAGCCTCTTTGGGTATGTGACTGAATAACACTGTAAACAAAGGAAGCAGGAAGAAAAGCCTAAATCTGTTGATTTTTGAGTTTTTAATTAGGGAGGTTAATGCCATGAAAACAGGATTTTTCAAAACAAAATATCGTACAGAAAAAGGTTTATTTACGTGTAAATGGTTAATGTTGTTAGGTAAATGCTTTTTTGTAAAACACAAGAAAGTAGCTTAAAAAGCTACTTTCCCTATTAGTTATTTTCTGTATTTAGAATTATCGCTGTGGCGGAACAGGTAGACGTTACTACGTAGAATAATCGGCTTTGGTGTTCGGTGTTTATATAGGCGTTAGTCTGTAAGAGTATAAGAGGACAATCACAAGAGCCTGTAAACAGCTGAGTAATGCGGTTTGAGAGAACCTCCTATACTCCATAAAATATATAATCTTGTGATCATTTTGTGCGGAGGCTTTAAACATTATTCGGTGATATCTGATGTAAATCTAAAGGGAGATAAACGGTAAAGATTATTCATGCAAGGTGCAAATCCTTGCCAGCGATATTGAGATTGCGGTAGACAATCTCAAAAATGGCATAGTATAAAAATCCTTTCGGTTGGCGTGTAGCATCTGGGATGCAACGAGCATATAGCGAGATAAGAGGCAGGTTCGATTCCTGTCACGCCAATAGGTAGCTTTGCTACTTAAATAAAAGAATCGTCAATAGATGTTTCTGCTACATTCACGTGAGGCACTAGCTTGCAAGTGCCTCTTTTTGTATGTACTAAAAAAGACTGAGTTTACTAAATATTAAAGTCAAATGAAAATCAAAATTAGCATTTCAATTATTTCTAGATACTTTTTTTAGAAAGTGTTAGTATAGTTGGCGAGGTGGTTTATGTTGAAAAAAGTAATGAAAAAAAGCTTGTTAACTCTACTACTATCAATAATACTAATTTTTATGTTTTGGCAAAAAAATTACAATATTTGGATATTCACAATAACTATTTTTACTATTTTCATGGTGTGGTTTTTTGATGCCAATACGATTTCAAGCTTATCATTTGATCTAAAGCAAAGTAAGATTGAGATGAACAGGAATGTTGAAACAACAAAGAAAATAGCTAATGAAGTCGAAGTGACTGCTAAAACCTTTAACAAAACAATTAAGGCGTTTATGAATTTCAATTTAGCAGATTTACAATTGCAAGGTAGAGTTTTTGTTGCTATAGACTGGAAAGATGCAGCGAAGTTCGTCGAAGAATCTATAGAATTGAATGCTATTATAGGAGAAATGGATGAAGAAACGTCATTATTAATAATGAAAAGTAAATGTAAAGTTATTGACTTATTTCAAATACATGCCAATAGTTTTTTCAAAGAAGCAGAAATTGAAATAAATCAATACATTTCATGTGGTTTTGAAATGAAAAATGGACTTGTTTCTTATGATATTAACAACGTAGCCATAGATTTTGATGGTTTATATAATTTGGTTAATCAAGTTCCAGAAAATAATAAGTTGTTATGGAATAAAGAAGTATCAGAACTTAAGAAATTCTACACCAATAATTTTTAAAGCAGACTACTCAACATAAGTGAGTGGTCTTTTTTGTACATAAAAAAGCCACTAGACTATGGGTTCTAGTGGCTAGGTAGCATTCGTGAAAAATTAGTTGGTTGCTATTTACAAAAAGGAGTTGCTACCCATAAATAGTATATCAAGAAATAATTTATTGAATCAAGTACATAAAAACAACTAGGAGAGAGAACATGAAAAGCTATTGGTATGTATCGTTAACACATAAATATCCACAGCCGAACCATACAACTAATTCAGTACGTGTTGTAATGTCTGTGCAGATAAAGAAGAACGCATCTATTGTCGAAATGACGAGAGAAGCCACACCAAAGGAAATTGACGCGTGCAAATTAGTTTATTGTGGATGTGGCAGTTGGGGAGATAAGCATATACAAGAGAATATAGAAAAGTATGTGAGATAAATAATATAAGGGAAGGGGAGAGGAACAGTTTGAAAAGCAAAACCTTACGTGATTATGTTGAAGATGGCAGATATACAATAGTTGCTTCTTCTTGTAGTACTGCAAAAGAAATACAACGGCTGTATCCTAAAGCAATTGTTACACATGGTAGAGCTGATGGGATAGGAGGGAAAAAAATATTAATAGATACATCTGTATCTAAACAACCAGCTGTATTAGGTGCTTTGCCACAATTTAAAACAGAAGATATTGCAATTGAAACTTTTACGTATGATTTCATTCATAACATTATTGATACAGAAATAAGCGAATCAAAAGAGATAGACAATGAACACTTCTATAGAAATAAAAAGTGGATAAAGAAAAAGAATAGAATCCTGAGACAATATCAATATGAATGTCAAGAAAGTAAAAGATATGGTTTAAGTGTAAAAGCTGAAATGGTCCATCACATCTACCCAAGAAAAGAATATCCTGAACTAGCATATGTTGATTGGAATCTATTACCTTTAACGCATCAAAGGCATAATACTTTTCACGATAGAGAAAACAACAAAATTATCGGAGAAGGGTTGTATTGGCAAAGAAAACGAAGGAAAGAATTTGAAAAATGGAAAAGTGAACGCTTGAAGCCCCCCTCCTTTTGAAAAATGAAAAAGAGCTTAGGGAAAACGGTTATGGGAACTTTTTCCAATAGCGAGAGGATCTTGAAAAAATTTTTTCCTGAATGAAAAATGTTTAAATATCAACGCTTAGCGTTATTTTTAGTCGTCAAAACCGTGCAGAAAAAAGCCCTTTTTTTCGCAGTAATATATCTTAGTTTGAGGAGGTGACAACTTGGCTAAAAAAATTCCAAAACGAGAAAGCATTAAAAAACGTACAATCAAGTATATGAAAGAATTAGGAACGTATAAGCCACAATACAATCAAATTATTGAGGTTTATGCAGATATGGTTTATCAATATAACTATTTAAGCCGTGAATTTGAAGAACAAGGGTATGAAATTATTTTGGAAACAGAAAAAAGCGGTGGGAAGAAGTCACCTATTTTAGCAAGTTTAGAAAACCTCAGAAAAGATATAGGTACGTATTCAGATCGGTTGATGTTAAATGCTAGAACCTATCAAGCTGAAGTAGAAGTGCCGAAAAAAGAAAAATCAGCTTTTGCTAAACTTTTAGAGCAACAAAAGATGTGATTTGATGGATTTATCGAAAATTACATCTAAGCATTTTGAAACAGCTTTAAATTATGCGAGGGCAATTGTTGATTGTAAAATATTAGCAAATTTAGATAGAAGGCTAGCCTGCGAAAGGTTTTTGAAAGACTTAACACGAACAGATATTGATTTTAGGCAAGAACAATTTGATTTTGTTATTAATTTAATTGAAGGAACGATTCATCACGTCCAAGGAGAAGATAGAAATGGTATAAGTTATAAAGGACAACCATTATTGTTAACAGACTGGCAAAAATTTGTCTGTGTGAATCTATTTGGTTTTTTTGAAAAAGATTCAGATATTCGGCGGTTTAAAGAAGCGCTTATTTTTTTGCCTCGAAAACAAGGGAAAACAGCATTTAGTGCGGCCCTAACTGAAGCAAAGAGTATTTTAGATAGACGTTCTGGTTCAAAAGCCTATATTGTCGCAAATTCAGTGAAACAAACACTAGAGTGTTTTAATTTTTTAGTGGATAATGTGAACGAATTGAAAGAAGATGTCGAGAAATTACGAATACGTGATAACAATCAAGAACATTCGATTTCAATTAATTTTGGAGATGGGACAAGTGACATCTATGCAATTGCTAACCAAGAAGATAAATTGGACTCTTTAAACTGTAATTGTTTGGTATTAGATGAATTGCATTCTTGGAAAAGAGCTGGAGCTAAAAAGTACACGTTGATGAAAAATGCGATGAAAGCTTATCGTAATAAATTATTGATAGGTATTTCAACGGCAGGCGATATTCCTGATGGCTTTTTAGCCAATCGTTTAAAAACTTTACAGAAGGTATTGAATGGGTCAATTACTGATTCTGCGTATGACTCTTATTTCATTTTTATTTGCAAAGCAGATCAAGATGAAGAAGGGAATATTTTAAATAGTAAAGGAGAAATCACCACAATTGATGATCCTGAAGTTTTAGAAATGTGTACACCGTCCATTAATGTCACAGTTACTTTAGAAGAGTTATTGGATGATGCTTCACAAGCAATGAATGAACCACAATTAAAAACAGAGTTTTTAAATAAAACGCTGAATGTCTTTACGAATGCAATGGATGCCTATTTCGATATTAATGAGTTTAGAAGTTCGGATATGCAATACGATTGGACATTAGATGATTTAGCAAGATTACCTATTGTTTGGTACGGCGGTGCGGACTTATCAAAACTACATGATTTAACGGCAGGTGCTTTATACGGCTCATATAAAGGAATAGATATTTGTATTACGCATGCCTTTTTCCCGAAATTAGCAGCAGTAAAGAAAGCAGAAGAAGACGGTATTCCTTTATTTGGTTGGAAAGAAGATGGTTGGTTAACGATGAGTAACACGCCTACCGTTTTACATGATGATATTGTTAATTGGTTTATTTCTATGAAACAAAAAGGCTTCAAAATTAAACTTGTTGGTTTTGATAAAAAGTTTGGTCGAGAGTTCTTTTTTAAAATGAAAAAAGCAGGATTTAAAATTAAAGATCAACCACAATACTTTTATAAGAAATCAGAAGGCTTCCGTCATATCGAGGTGAAAGTCAAAAATAAACAGTTCTATTACTTACATTCCGATGCCTACGAATATTGTGTTCAGAATGTGCGAGCGATTGAAAAAACAGATGATATGATTCAGTACGATAAATTAGATGGTGATGGTGGGGTACAACGTATTGATTTATTTGATGCGAGTGTATTTAGCTGTTGCCAGATGTTGGAAGATATGGCTTATGGAAATGTCGGAACAGAGTGGTTAAATCGTAAATATTAAATAGTAAAGGATGATTATTGTGGCAAAAAAGAGAAAAAAAGCAAATAAAATACGTTCAGAACCAAAAATCCCCCAACCATCAGGCTCAAGTGATCCTACGGTTGGTTTTTTTATGTCTGATATTTCTCGAGAAATATTAGTACCAGGCTATACAAGGCTTTCAGATAATCCAGAAGTAAAAACTGCTTGTCAAAAAATAGCCGATTTGGTATCGGGAATGACCATTCATTTAATGGAAAATTCAAAAAATGGCGATGTTCGTGTGAAAAATGAACTATCTAGAAAAATTGATATTGAACCTTATTCATATATGACTAGAAAAAATTGGGTCTATAACATTGTTTATTCTATGTTATTGCCTGGCGATGGAAATGCTATTGTCTTTCCCGAAATGAAAGATGGTTTTATTCATGAATTAAGACCCTTGAAACCATCTAAAGTTAGCTTTATTGAACTTGAAGATGGCTATTCTGTGAAATATGGTTCAACGACTTATTCACCAGATGAAGTCTTACATTTTGCAATTAATCCTGATCCAGAACAACCATGGAAAGGAACGGGTTATCGAATCCCTTTAAGGGATATTACCTATAATTTACGACAAGCAAATGCAACAAAAAAATCATTTATGAGTGGGCAATATATGCCGAATGTTATTGTGAAAGTAGATGCAATGAATGAAAATCTTGCAAGTGAAGCAGGAAGAAATCAAATTAAAGAAAAATATTTAGGAGAATCTAGACCAGGTGAACCTTGGGTTATTCCAGCAGAACTATTAGATGTCCAACAAGTAAAGCCATTATCTTTAAAAGATATTGCGATTAATGAATCAGTGGAAATAGACAAAAAAACAGTAGCAGCTTTATTAGATGTTCCAGCATTTATTTTGGGCGTTGGTTCATTTGATAAAGATGAGTATAACAATTTTGTTCGTACAAGAATTAAAGCTATTGCAGATATTTTTCAACAGACGTTAACGAAGGGCTTGCTTGAAAATCCGAATTGGTATTTTAAATGCAATTCTAAGAGTTTATTGGCTTATGACACGAAAGAATTAGCGGAAATTGGGATGAATTTGTATATTCGAGGAATCTATACAGGGAATGATGTCTTGAATATGATAGGAGATTCCCCTAAGCCTGGTTTAGATGAGCTAATTATTTTAGAAAACTTTATTCCTCAAGGAATGATTGGAGAACAAAGTAAACTTAAAGGAGGTGACTCTGATTGACAAAAGAAAATCAAACACGCTCTATGGCAACGAATTTTTCTACCAGAGAAGAAACTTCAGGGGAAAAAATCATTGAAGGCTATTTCGCTGTTTTTAATCAAGAAACAGAGCTTTGGCCAGGTGCTTTTGAAGAAATTTCACCAGAAGCATTTAACGGCTCTTTGAGCAATGATATACGAGCGTTGACCAATCATGAAACCACTTTGGTTTTAGGTAGAAACAAATCAGGAACACTAAAGTTAAGTGTTGATTCTAGAGGCTTGTGGGGCCAAATTACTATTAATGAAAATGATTCAGATGCCTTAAATCTCTATGAACGTGTAAAACGAGGAGACGTTGATCAATGCTCGTTTGGTTTTAATATTCTGAATGAAGAAACAGATTGGAGAGAAGATGGCACGGTTAAATGGCTATTAAAAGAAATCGATCTTCACGAAGTTTCAGTCGTAACGTTTCCTGCATATGAAGATACAGGTGTACAAGCTAGACATACACAATTAGAACAATATCGTGAAAAACAAACAAAACAATGGCGTAAAAAATTATTGAGCCAATTAAAAAACAGGGGGAATTAATCATGGCATTAAGACAAATTATGTTACAAAGAAAGATTACTAGTAAAACAGAATTACTTCGATCATTAGAAGAAAAAGATGCTGAATTTGAAATACGAGAAAAGAATTTAGAGGCTGCCATTGAAGAAGCAGAAACGGAAGAAGAACAACAAGCGGTTGAAGATGAAGTGAATAAATTTAACGAAGAAAAAGAACCTCATGATCAACAAAAAAAAGAATTAGAGGAAGAAATCCGTTCCTTACAAGAAGAATTAGACGGATTAAATGAAAAGAAACCAACAGGTAAAGGAGAAGAAAGAAAAATGGGAGATAAAAAAGAAACTCGAAACAAAAACCTTATGGATTATCATGAACGTTCAGATGTAAAAGAATTTTATAATGAATTACGCGAAAGATTACAGATGCGTGCTAATGGGCAAGTATTGCCAGATGGACCAAGCGGCGCAGAATTGATTATTCCAGATATTATTGTAAATCGTATTCGTGAGCGTATTGGTGATTTTACTACTCTTTATCCATTGGTAGATAAAGTAATTGCCAAAGGACGTGTGAAATTAATTTTAGATGTAGATACTAGCGAAGCTACTTGGTTAGAAATGCGAGGCGCATTACCAGAAGAGGATGATTCTAAATTAACAGCAGTTGAATTTGATGGATTCAAAATTGGTCGAATTGTCTATATTGATAATTCTCTGTTAGAGGATTCTGTTATTAATTTAGATGATTATTTAACGAAACGAATTGCACGCTCTATCGCAAAAGGATTAGATAAAGCAATTGTTACAGGAACAGGGAAAGATGATAAACAACCAGATGGTATTCTTCCTAAAATTCCTGGTAAAAATAAAGTAACGAAAAAACCAACGTATGAAGAATTGATTCCAGTATTGGGCTTAATTGATACAGGGGAAGATGCCACAGGAGAAATCGTTGCAGTAATGCATCGACAAACTTATTATAATCGAATTGCAACGTTAACATTACATGTAAATTCTAATGGTGTAGATGTTGTTCAATTACCAAACTTGGCTGAACCTAATTTCTTAGGATTAAAAGTAGTTTTCAATAATTACTTACCACAAGATAAAATTTTGTTTGGTGTATTTGATAAATATACTTTAGTAGAACGTGAATCTGTTCGAGTTGATATGTCAGGTCACTATAAATTCAGAGAGGATCAAACGGCTGTTCGAGGATTAGGACGTTATGACGGTAAACCAGTTCTTCCAGAAGCGTTTGTAGAAGTAACATTAGATCCAGCGGGGGAGTAACAATGCCAGAGTCAAGACTGGCAGAAACTTCATTAAGTAAACTGACTATTCCTGAATTAAAAACTATTCTTGACGAAAAAGGCATCGAGTATAAAAACAATGTTAGCAAAAAAGAGTTACTAAAATTATTAGAGGGAACAGAATAGTTCCCTCTTTTTATTAGGTGATAAATATGAGTGATCAAACACTAGAGTTATTAAAAGTAAATTTAGGAATTATGTCAAAAAATCGTGATACTTATTTATCAACGATTATTGAAAGTGTCGTCAACGAATTGCAAACAGAACAAGGAATATCCATTGATTTAGATAATGAACTTCATGTGATGTTTATTGTGGATTATTCTGCTTGGCGTTATCGCTCCAGAGGAGAAGGTATTCTTCCTAGAAATTTACAATTTCGTTTGCATAATCTAGTACTTTCTGAAAAGGAGAATAAAAATGGATAGAACATGGGATTTAGATATTGTTCTTCTAGAAAATGATGGCTTTACAAGTGATGATATAGGCAATCAGATACCAAAGTATAAGCGTACTCCTGTCATGGCTTGCAAAGAAAACGTCAGTAGAGGAGAATTTTATCAAGCTGGCCAAAATGGAATAGAAAATATTCATTTATTTATTATTCATCCTTATGAATATTCTGGAGAAAACTATCTTGAATTTGAAGAGAAAAAATACAAAATTATTCGCACGTACCAAAAGAGTTACGAAGAACTTGAAGTGGTTTGTCGTTTGAGCTTAGGTGATGCTAATGGCTAAGGCAATCCATATTAGTGAACTTTCTAAAGAAATCAGTAAGATGGTTCGAGAATACACGGAAGAAGTTGAAACCAACGTAGGAGAAGCTACTGAAATAGTAGCGAAAGAAACGCTTCAAGAATTGAAGCAAAATAGTCCAAAACGTTCAGGAAAATATGCACGGAATTGGCGAAAGAAAAAACAAGGGCCAACAAAACAAGTAATTTATCAAAATGATCCAACCTATCGTTTGACTCATTTATTAGAAAATGGGCATGCATTAAAGAGGGGTGGTCGAAAAGTCGGCCAGGTAGTCGCTAAACCGCATATAGAAGCTGCGGAAGAAAAGGCTATCGCTTCTTTAGAAAAAGAATTGGTTAGGAGATTGACGTAACAATGACTTTAAAAGAATTGAAACATTTATTAGACAAAATGGAATTACCAATTTCTTATCGTGAATGGCAACCTGGGCAAGTTCCAGAGTTGCCCTATTTACTTTATTACGAAAATACAAGTAATAATTTTTTCGCAGACAATGAAGTCTATTGTAAACAAACAGAGATTGTTATTGAACTATACACGAATACGAAAAATATTCGTGAAGAAAATAAACTAGAGGAATTGTTGAACACAGCAAAAATTCCATTTGATACTTACGAAACGTATCTAGCATCTGAACAGATGTATTTAAAAGCATATGAAATTACAATTTAATAAGAGGTGAAGAAAAATGGCACAAAAAGAAAGAGTAGGAAGTCCTGAAAAAAATCGTGTAGAGTTTGGCTTAGAAAACGTATATTATGCAAAAGCAATGTTAAATCCAGAAACAGGGGAAATTACTTATGGTACACCTGTTCGTTTTCCTGGGGCGGTTGAATTGTCTATT
Organism: Enterococcus sp. DIV0546; assembly: GCF_051712785.1. Lineage (NCBI taxonomy): Bacteria > Bacillati > Bacillota > Bacilli > Lactobacillales > Enterococcaceae > Enterococcus > Enterococcus sp. DIV0546. Next base: position 1,481,662 of record NZ_JBIOPO010000001.1, on the reverse strand, counting down.
GAGCCTTCAGGAGATTTAATCAAATTTAAAGCAGATAATGTAGATTACTATACTTCTCCAAACAATCAAGGATATGACGGAACATATACATGCGCTAGAATCCCTGAAGATTTTGCAGTGGAAATTTTAGGAGAAAAAGTAGATGATGCGGATAAAGTTCAAACAGAGTATGCAAATGCTGAAACCTCTCCTTTTGCGTTAATGTTCCAATTTGAAGGAGATAAAACAGCAACTCGCCATGTGTTATATTATTGCACTGCAAACAGACCAACTATTGGCTCTACAACAAAAGATTCTGGCGATCCAAACACTTCTGAGCTAACGTTTAGTGCTGGTCCACGTCCTTCAGATAAAGCCGTAAAAACTAAAACACGACCTGATACTCCATCAAGTGTTTATGATAAATGGTTTACAAAAGTTTATGAAAAAGGAGCAGCTGCTTAATCATGGAAAAAACTATTGAAATTGGCACGACTAAAATCAGGTTGGCTTCTAATGCAGCTACTCCTTTACGGTATAAAATGCAGTTTGGGAGCGATTTTTTTGCTGATTTATTAACTTTGGCAAAAGCATTAGACAATCAAAATGAGGATGGGGAGTTTGAATTAACGAATATCTCATATGATGATTTAAAACGAGTTGAGTTAACTTTGTTGTATAATTTTGTATGGACATTTGCCAAAGCAGCAGATTCAAGTATTCCAGATCCAATTACTTGGTTAGAAAGTTTAGATTCTTTACCTTTGTCAGATTTTGCCAATGAACTCCAAGAATTAATTTCACATAGTATTCAATCAAAAAAAAAGTAAATGATGAAATGGCTTCTAGTGATGAAGTACTCACCACGGAGTCATTTCTTTTTATATGTAAACAAGTAGGATTATCTAACGAAGAAATGCAATTAATGGAAATAGGTGCATGTTTAGATTTTGTTCAAGAATGGATAGATAATCATCAGGAAAAATCAGAACCAAAAATTAAAACAAGAAAAGCAACTCAGGCAGATTTTGATGCATTTTAGAAAGGAGGAGAATTTATGGCGAAGAAAAAAATCTCAGGTATTACAATTGCGCTTGATGCGGATACAAAAGGCGTTACAAGTGGTTTAAAGGATATTGTTGATCAATCGGTGAATGTATCAAAGGAATTAAAAGATGTCGAACGGCTTTTAAAGTTAAACCCGAATAATGTAGAATTATTATCGCAAAAACAAGAATTGCTTTCTCGGCAAATTGAATTGACCACGAATAAGCTAGATGCTTTGAAAGGCGCTCAAGCAGATGTTGAACGGCAATTTAAATCTGGAGAAATTGGCGAAGAGCAGTATCGGAAGTTTAAACGAGAAATCGAGGCAACTGAAGGGGCTTTAAATGGGTATAAAGGCCAATTATCAAGTATGAAAGTGGAACAAGAAAAATTAGCTCAAAATACCCAACGCTTATCTACATTTTTTGAAGCTACAGGAACGGATATAAACGATTTTTCTGATGTTTTAGGTACTCGTTTAGTAGCCGCAATTAAAGAGGGAAAAGCCAATTCTTCTCAACTAGAAAATGCATTAAATAAAATCGGTAGAGCTGCGTTAGGTCAAACTGCAGATATTAACAAAATGAAGCAAACGCTTGATTCCATTGACGATGGGAACTCTGTGCAAAAAATTTCTTCTGATTTGAACGGTTTAAAAAGTGATGCAAATAAAGCAGATGATGCTTTAGATAAAATTGGTGATACTTTAGAAGAAATCGATGACAAAATAGGTAAAGGAAATTTGTTAGATGCAGGAGAAGCTTTAAGCGGTATGTCTGATAAAGCCAAAGATATGGCTGGAAAAACAATTGAAGCTTTTACAGAAGTAGAAGATGCTCAAAAGAAATTAAACGCTTCTATGGGTGTAGCAGGCACGGCATCTGCTAAAAAATACGAACAAGCATTAACAGATGTTTTTCGTAGTGGCTTATTTGAGGATATGTCAGAAGCAGCAGATGCTGTTGCTTTAGTGTCTAAAAATCTTGGGGATATGAGCAATCAAGATTTAAGTCAGTTAGTTCAAGATGCCAAAGTGTTAGAAAATACTTTTGAAGTAGATTTAAAAGAAACAATTCGTGGTGTTGCAGCAATGCAAGAAAACTATGGAATTACTGGAAAGCATGCCTTAGACATGATTACAGTAGCACTTCAAAGAAATGGAAGTACATGGGCAGATGAAGTTGGCGATAATATGGCAGAGTATTCTCAATTATGGGCTCAAATGGGCTTCACTGCTTCTGAAACTTTCCAAATTTTAGAAAATGGTACTCGAAATGGAGCATACAACTTAGATAAAGTAAATGATGTTGTTAAGGAAATAGGAATTTCTTTAACAGATGGGAGAATTGAAGAAAATATTGATTCATTCTCTCAAAAATCAAAAGAATTGTTTGAATCATTTAAAAATGGTGGAGCTTCTCAAGCAGAAGTTATCCAGTCACTTCTTACTGATTTAGGTGAGATGGAGAATAAAACTGAGGCACTATCTTTAGCTTCCACTGTCTGGAGTGCTCTAGGAGAAGATAATAGTTTAAAAGTATTAACTTCTCTAATGAGTGTTAAAGGTGGTTATGAGGATGTTCAAGGAGCAGCAGATAAATTAAATGAAGATACGACAACGACTAGTCAAAAAATGCAAGGTGCATGGAATGATTTAAAGCTAGCATTAGTACCAATAGGAGAAGAGTTAGCTCTTGCATTGCAACCATTATTATTAGGATTAACAGAAATTCTTAAAAGCTTTCAAAATTTACCAGGGCCAGTTAAAACTTTTATAGCGGCTTTTTTAGGTGTAGGAACAATAGTAGGAATTTTAGCTGGAGTTGCAGGTGCATTAACTGCTTTAGTAGGAATATTAGGCGGACCAGTCACTTTAGCACTTATTGCTGTAACAGGAATTATTGCAGGAGTAATTGCTGTGATAAAAAATTGGGGTTCAATAACAGAATGGTTCTCAAAACAATGGGATAGGCTACAGAAATGGTGGACTGAATTTTGGGCACGTTTTTCAGACCCTGCTGATTCGGCATTTAAAATCTTATCTTCTTCAGTTAAGACAGTTACTAGCTTTTTATTTGGTTCTTTCGAGGACAAAGTAAATGCTGTAAAAAATATTTTTAAATCTTTAAGGTTAAAATTTCCAAAAATTGAACTACCACCAATGCCTCATTTTGATTTGAAATGGAGTTCGAAAAAGATATTTGGTAAAAATATTTCTTATCCATCAGGTATTGATGTGAAATGGTTTGCTGATGGAGGGATTTTAACTAAGCCAACAATCTTTGGCGCTTCTGGAAATAAGTTGTTAGGTGGCGGTGAAGCTGGAAAAGAAGCTGTCGCACCGTTAGATAAGTTAATGGGCTATATCCAAACAGCGGTAGATAAAAGTTTATCTAAACAACAAGCAAGTGATGAAATTCATTTACATTTAACAGCTTACGGGAATTTACCAAAAGAGACATTGGATCAAATTGCAGAATATTTGACCTATAAATTTGTTGATTTAAAAAATAAAGAAGTATTTGGTGGGTGATAATATGTTAGATGGTTGGTTTAAATTAGGAAATCATTGGAGCAAAGAGTTTAATGCATTTATTACTGAAAGACCAAAAAAGAAAAAAGCAAAAAGAGTGTTTACTCTTGAAGAAGTTTCAGGATTAAATAAACTAGCTGTCAATGATGGTGGTTACTATACCAATGTAGAACAAACCTTGGAGTGTTTTTATTTATCACCTACTATGGATCGTATTCAGCATTATGAAGATTTAATCACTGAAGCACTAGATACCAAAGGCGAGTATGTAGATTTTGTAGCTTATTGGGACCCTAGTTATATTTACCAAGCAATTGTAATAAATGAACCTAATTTTGAAGGGACTTCTCAGACATTAAGAGGAGTTCCTTTTTCGTTTGATTTGAGTATTGCTCCATTTAAGAAAAATGTTTTTGGTATGCATCCAATTTATCTTGATAAGCAAGGTTCTATTTTTAATCCAGAACGTTATATTTCTTATCCTAAGATTAAAATATATGGTTCTGGCAATATAACTATTTCAATTAACGGAAGAGAAACAAAATTTTCTAACGTTACATCAGATATTATTATCGATTCTGATCCTGATGTAATGGAAACGTACCGAGAAGTAGATGGAATCTTAGTAAATGAACATAAAAAGTTATTGAGCAATCAAACGTATCCGTATTTAGATGCAGGAGAAAACCATATTACTTGGAGTAGTAATGTAAAAAAGATTAGTTTAGAACCGAGGTGGCAAACAAAGATATGAAGCCTATTTTATATAGTCCAACAGATACCGATTTTGAAGCAGGAGGAATTGGCGTTCTTGTTGATTGTAAAAAGTGCTTGGTGACAGAAGAAGGAAATGGAGCTTATACTGCTGAATTAGCTTTTCCAATTAATGCTAAGTATTCAGAGCAATTAGAAGATCATAATTATCAAATAAAATGTAAGCCTAATGCAGAAGATAGTTACCATATTTTTTATATCTATAATCATTACAAAGATATGGCTACAGGTGTTTTATATGTTTATGCAAAATCTCGAACAATGAAATTAGGAAATCGTGCGGTTAAAAAATTAACGTTTGAACGAGCCACATGTGAAGAAGCAATGGAACATTTAGAAAAAGCAATGGACCAACAAAGTGATATTCGATTATTTAGTGATATTACTCGTGTTGGCTCTACAAATATTGAAGTGACAAATCCTTTGCAGTGCATAAAAGGGATAGATGGTTCTTTCAACCAAATTTATGGCGGTGAAATGAAACATGAACCATTCAAACTTTCTTTATTGAATAGACGAGGAAAAGACCATGTTACAACATTTAGATATAGAAAAAATCTGTCAGGATTAAAAGTAGATATTAATTTTGATGGTTTATTAACAAGAGTTTTTCCATATGCAGATGTTCAGAATAACGAAGGGCAAACCGAAAGAATATACGGGAATAAAGTGGATTCTCCCTATATTAATCATTATGATGGAGAGATTTATTCAGAATATGTGCAATTTACAGAAGAACAAGGAGTTACGAATCAAACTAGTTTAAACAACGTTGCAAAAAAATATTTCTCTTCACTAAATCCTAATTGTGACAAACCTAAAGTATCCATTGAATTAAATATAAGAAAAATGGAAGATTCAGCTTTAGCAAAACGATTTAAATCGTTTCGAACAATTGGTTTATTTGATACGTTTGATGTTTTCCATGAAAGATATAATATAAAAATCACTGCACAAGTAACAAAAATTGTTTATGATTCTTTAGCTGAAAGAGTAGAATCCTTAGAAGCAGGAGATACAAAATATACGTTTTTTGAGAAACAAAAGCAAGAAATTGCTGAAACATTAAAAGGTTATACAGGTAAACAATATGCAAGTAATTTTATTGATGTTGTGACAAATATTATTTCAGGAAATGATGGTGGTCACGTGATTTGGTGGCCAAAAAACAGACCTACAGATTTATTTTTCTGTGATAATGCTAAATTAGAAAAAGCAAAATTAGTACTAAGAATTAATAAAAGTGGCATAGGTTTTTCTTCTAAAGGCTGGCAAGGTCCATTTTCTACAGCATGGACTTTAGATGGTAAGTTTAATGCGAACTTTATTAAAACAGGAATTATCGATGCAAATGTATTTCAGAACTCTTTTAACAAAACAGGCGATGTATTGAGATTAGTAAATGGTTTGTTAGAAATCAGAAATAACAGTAAAAAAATTATGCAGTTAACCAAAAAAGGAATGGAGTTTTGGAATGGGGCTAATCACGTTGGTTCAATGGGAACAAAGGGAAATCCTTTTCCTGATTTAAGAGATGAAAACGGAAATCCAGTTATAAAAGATGGTAACTCACTTCTCATAACTGGTGATGATCCAAAGACCAACGTTATTGGTTTTTCTAATAAAAAAGGTACTGGAATAGCTATTGCAGGGGGACAGCAATTTCATTTGGGAAATGATTTTTATTTTATTGGAATAGATGGTCAGGATAGTACGATTCACGCTAAAAAGTTATTTTTAAATGGCAAAGAAGTTATACCTGGTCAAAATGGTGGTGGTGGTTCTGGAGCTGGTACAGGTGGTTATCCATCAGAAGTTACAAGCGATGCAGATAAATTTGCTTGGGACTTATGGAGTTACCTATTAGCTAACGGATACAGCAAAGCAGCTGCTGCAGGTATCCTTGGAAATGTACAAGGAGAAGTTGGTCCAAGTATGAACCCAGATACCGAACAAATAGGCGGTCCAGCTTACGGATGGGTTCAATGGGACGGTTCAGCATATCCATTGGTAGGCGCACCAACTTGGAATGGCCGAGAATATGTACAACGCTTAATCGCAGCTGCAGGTATCAAACAAGACTATAGGACGTCATTAGCCCAAGCTCAATTAATTAATTGGTGTATGTTCAATGGGCAATGGTTAGGACAAGTAAGTCCATTAACAGTTGATGAATTTAAAGTTGTCAGCTCGCCTAAAACAGCTGCTTATGCGTTTGAATTAAACTTTGAACGTCCAGCTGCAGCACATCCAGAAAGACAAACCTATGCACAAGTATGGTATGACAAATTCAAAGATTTGAAAGCTTCTACTGCAACAGGAAAAGCTGGCATAGAACATTTGGAGACCTTAATGGGCAAATGGCTTGGTAATGGGCAATGTTATGCCGTTCCAGCCGAATATTCTGGTTTTATGGGCGGCTGTGGTTTAGGTGCAGGAACAATTTATGGCTTTTCACATGTAATTGGTGATACATCATCTGCTGCAGATATTGGTGAAGCATATGATTGGAATGCGGTAGGTTGGCGAGTAATCCAAAATCCAACGTATCAAGATTTAGTGGTAGGAGCAATCGTCAATATTAGACGAGGTGGCCAATGGGGAACAGGTTGGACAGTAGACCCAACATATGGTCACACGGGCGTGATTTACGGCTTAAATAACGGACGTATCCAAACCATAGAACAGAACGCCGAGCAAGGGCAAATTGTCGCAAAATATGACCGATTATATTTTGCTAATTCTATTCAATCGATTGTTATTCCACCAAAATAACGAAAGGAGGATTTTTCAATGGTTAAATGGCAAGCAACGCTAAGTACAACTGAACCTTACAATTACATTGGGATTCAGAATGTACGACAAGGAAATCGAAACACAGAAGTCTTAGAAGCCATACTAGTTGAAAATGCTTGGCCACTTGATTTAACAGGTTGCGAAGTTTTTTTTGAATCGGTTATTGATAATAAATATCCGATTCAACGTTCAGCAAAAATTGTGAATGCCAAAAAAGGGATTATTCAGTATACCTTTGATGAATATTCTATGCAGTCGTTACACAGACAAGAAGCATATTTCAGTATTCATAAAGGTGATAACCTGATTGGTGCAACGCAAAACTTTTCTTACTTTGTGGTGAATGCTGCTTCGAAAACAGAAGGTGAAATGGGTTCTTATTGGCAGTCCATTGAAGATTTAATCGCGGACATGACCGCTTTTATCAACGAAAATAAGGGCGATTTTACTGATTGGATGAATGCTAGAAAAGAAGAGTTCGAAGCGTGGCGAGATACGCAAAAAACAGATTTCACTTCATGGTTCGAATCAATCAAAGATATTTTAAAAACTGTTGATCCAGGCGGAACAATGTTAGCAGAACTAATGGATGCACGTGTAGACATTCAAGGAGTGCGCCATAATTCAATTTCTGAACGTTTATTAGCAGATATGGAATATTTGTATCAGAAATTAGAGAAACGCTTATATACGTTAGAATATGGCGAAATAAGTGACTTGATTATTTTACAAGATGATGCTTTTTCACTGAATCATGAAACAGAAATTGTTGGAACAGTTGATTATCCTGCGATAGATGGGGCATTGGTTATCGCAACAGTTGATGAAACAAAACAGAATGCTTATGTGTTTGAAAAAGTGGGTGAAATAAGTGGTTAAAGCAAAACGAATGATGGAAACCGATGAAAATGGCGTGGAACGTCAGTTTTATCCTATTACACATGCATCCGCTGTTCGAGGATTAGAAAAAATTACTGCGGGTCAATCAAAAGTATTATCTGTTAATGGATATACTGGGGCAGTAATTATTACTAAAGCAGATTTAGGCTTAGAAAATGCACTGACAGAACTTCCTTACGCAACAGAAGAAACAGACGGTATTATCACTTCTGAAATGTTTCAACGGTTGTCAAATGGCGAGGGAGGCGTGTATATTCTTCCAATCGCTACTACAGACGAATTGGGCGGAATAAAGGTTGGCCAACTGTTAGAAATTGCAGAAGACGGAACGTTGTCTGCGGTAAAACAAACAGATCAAAATTTCACCACTGAACTAAAATCGAAACTGGAAGAGTTGAAAGGTTATACTGCTGGAGCGAATATCTCTATTTCAGAAGATGGTGTTATTTCAGCAACTGGTGGTGGTGATGGCGGCGGAGTGAATCAACAATATGTTGACCAAAAAGTCCAAGAAGCCATTGACAGAATACCTGATATTACGTTTGAGAAAGTAGGCGAAGTACAATGACAGACATTGTTAAAGTAAAACAAGGAGGAATACCGGTATTTCCTCAAACACATTGGAATGCTGTGGAAGGGAAACCAGAAGTATTAAAAGGTGAAAAGGGAGACCCAGGTCCACAAGGTCCAAAAGGAGATAAAGGAGACATTGGTCCGCAAGGTCCAGCAGGGCAAAATGCAACAACAACAGACGTTGCAACCTCAATAAAAAATGGCTTGATGTCTAAAGAAGATAAAACAAAACTAGATGGATTGCCAGCAATTACGTTTGAAAAGGTAGGGGAAGTGTAATGACAACAGATATTGTTCAATTAAAAGAAAAAGGAAAACCAGTCTATCTTAAAACACATACTGCCGCAATTGATGGGCTTGAATCGTATGTAACTAAAGCAGATACGGATAAAATGTATCAAAAAATTACAAAAAAAGAGCCATTATGGACGGGCGGATGGTATGGCGCGGCAGCAGGAAACGGACAAGTACCTTCTAAGCCGCTTTCGCAGTGTCAAAATGGTTGGATTTTACAATGGCAAGAATATACAAAAGAAGGAACTTTGAACGGCGCATGTTATCACTTTTTCGTTATTCCTAAACAGCATGCACAGAATCCAGGTTCCAAAGGTGTTATTTTTCTTTTGCATGGTTACTACACTAATTTAGTTCGGAAGTATTTATATATCACTGATACTAAAATTACTGGTAATGACATGAATGCATCATCTAGTGATACAGCAGGGTCTGGTAGTAAAATGTTTGCTTTAAGCGCAGTTTATGAATGGTAGGAGGAAAGAGAACATGAAAATTTGGATTGATGATATTCAAGGTTATTTAGACGGATATTCCACAATGGAACAACCGAATAAAATTGAACTTGAAGTAGAAAAAGAACCAACAGATTTCTTTAATTATCGCTGGGACGGAACAAGCTTAATATACGATCCTGACAATGTGCCAGAACCAGAGCCAACGCCACCTACGGATATTGAGCTATTACAAGCCGAGAATAAAGAATTGAAAAAACAAGTGTCTGAATTAACGGATTCAGTGTTGTTCTTATCTGAACAAGTGTTAGGAGGGGCTGAATAATGGAGGGACTTTGTCAAATTTGGGCAAAAGCAATTACACAAAAAACAAAGAAATTAACTGATTGTCCGAAAGTGTTAGTTAAACGAGTGAAAGAAATCTTAAATGAGCAAGAAGCGGCTGAATAGCTTCTTGTTTTTCTTTTTTCGGAAAGGAGGGAATTTTGTGACGCATAATAAAATTGGTCAATTAAAGGTGCGGACTTCTGTAGCGAATCATCATGACATAGAAACAAATTATATTTTTTATAGCTATGATAAAGGTTCAGCTGCTTTCGATTTTCGTTTGAAAAATCAAAAAAATGAAGCGTTGGATTTAACCAATGTTACTGTAAAACTTTTATTTACAGGCATACAAGATGGCAAAGAACGAAAATTTACTTACTTAGACAGTCAACCAATTATAGAAAATCCAGAAGAAGGAAGAATCCTTTATCCTTTATCAGATAAGCTTTTAAACTATGAAGGAGAAATCAAAGGATACTTGTATTTAGACTTTGAAGATGGCTCGCATAGTGATGAATTGTCCTTTACTTTCACGGTCGTACGCTCAAAAATTGATAGCGATATGGAAGAAATTAGCGAGGTTTACATTAAAGATTTTGAACAAATCAAGCAAGAAATTTTTGAGTTAGCGGAACGAGAAAAAGAAGCAATCGAAGCGTTAAGACCAAAATTAGAATCGAGTATTTCTCAGTTAAATAAACAAGTAGAAGAACTAGACCAAAAAGTAGAAGTTAATCAAATAGAAGTTTCGAAATTATTGCAATTGATTGGAGATAATGAAGTAATTACTCGAAATGAACTGGCTAACATATTTCTAAAAGGATACTTTGATTTGGAAAAAGAATTAACTTTTGAAGGTAAAATTGTGGGAAGTTTAGTAGAAAATCCTAATATCTCCTCTTCTGTAGTATACATTGACTATGAAAAAGGCCAGTTGCCAACTCCAGAAACGCTTTTGAGTGAACAAGGAGTATCAGGCTATCGTGCATTAAATGGTGAAAAAACGGAGTCATCTAGCAAATCAAGTACTTCTTCAATGTATCTACCTTGTTTACGTATACAATGGAATTTTGTGGAAGAGATGAAACGTTGGTTAGGAGAAGAATATTTTAAAAATTTACGAGGTATTGATTTAGAAAAACAAATTGAAATTCTTGAGAAAAATCTCATTGATATTACACCGTCTACTTACGGTTGGGCACGTCATAGTGATACACCAAATGATTGGTCTGGAGGTGATGGAGGATTAAGTAGTTTATGGTACAACAATAAAGATAGTCAATGGATAGAATTTGCTAGGAATAATGAAAGGGATGTGTTCAAAGCTATGTCAAATACTGTTCTTAAAAAGAATAACTATCAATTTTTAGATAAGTATGGTCGAGTTTCAATTTTAATGAGGGGGGAAAAAGGATATTCAACCTCATTATATTATGGAAAAACATCAGTGAAGTTTACTTATAGGATTTATTTGTCCGATCTTATTTATTACAAACGAGATCCTATAATTGATCGAATGCAAATGCAGATTCAAGAATTATGGAGTGAAGTGTTTGGAGGAAAAGAAGCGAAAAAAATTCTCACTGAATAGAAAGAAGGTGAGAAGGTGTGAAAGGAATCGATCAGATTTTTGCGAAGCTAGTCACAATCGATGGGCTTATTTTTTTACCTTTAACGGTGATTTTGGTTGGAGTAATCCTTTTTTCAGCGTGGCGGTCAAATGGTTATTATCGAACGGAATTGAAAGAAGAACGAGAAAATGCAAAACAAGACCGACGAGAGTTTTTAGCCACGTTGAGCGAGATTAAAAACGAATTGATCAATACACGTTCAGATGTAAAACGGATTGATGACAAAGTGAATGAGATAGAAAGAGAAGTACGAAAATAATTTCGTGCTTCTTTTTAGGAGGTGATCTTATGCAAAATTTTTCTACAGAAATGTTATTAGCGATGTTTGGCATATTTGTTGTAGGAAAAGTGTTTAAAGAAATCCCAAAGTTTCCTAACTGGTGTATCCCGCTAACGTTAACATGTTTTAGCTGTTTATTTACACCGTTGTTATTCGGAGGCTATAGTCCTTACAACTTTTTTGTAGCTCTTGTTGCAGTAGGAATTACGGTATACGGTGACCAATTATGGAAACAAACCATTTATGGTATCAAAAAATCAGGAGAAGAAGGAGGTCAAACAAATGGTTAAAAAAAGCGATGTCGTAAACTATGTAAATAGTTTAATCGGCAAACAAGTAGATATGGACGGCGTATATGGCTCGCAATGTATGGATTTGACCGTCCACGTGATGAATAAGTTTTTTCATTGGTGGCCAACAGGAAATGCAATTGCGTTAACGACCCAAGCAATTCCAGCTGGATTTCAACGGTTACGCGTGTATCAAGCAACAGACATTCAAGCAGGAGATGTGATGATTTGGGGCTTAGGTGCTTATGCGCAATATGGGCATACTGCAATTGCAGTAGAAAACGGACGGCCAGATGGTACATTTGTGAGTGTAGATCAAAACTGGGTCAATGCTAGTTTGGAGGTAGGAAGTTCCGCTCAACCAGTAAAACACACAATGGACGGTGTTTGGGGTGTTATTCGACCAAATTACGAAGCTCCACAACAAGTAGTTAATCAAACAATACAAAGACCACAAAATACAATAAAAGGGAGAGAAGCAACGATGTTTTGTTTATATCAACGACCAATTAATAGTAAAACAGGAAAATTAGAAGATAACGGTGATCACTGGGCTACCTTCTTTTGCAATGGAGTGAACTGTAGACGATTGTATCATCCAGACGAAGCAGAAGTAATAAAAACAGTATACAGAGAGAACAACGGAAAAGAAATACCGTTCTTTGGTAAAGATAAATGGCCTAAAAACGCACCATGGTACAAACGCTTAGAGACTGTTTGTCCAGTTGTTTAATAGCTTGAAATTTAGAATAAAATTATGTAAAATTTAGTTAGGCTTTCAAGTGAGGTTTACTCCCTCCTAACAAATCCATTGAAAAAACAGGTATCCTTTTAGATGTCTGTTTTTGTACATAAAGGTATTGAAATTTAAAAATATTTGATTTAAAATATAATTACCTTTTGACATTTCCATATTTGACTTTCTTTTATGAGAGTAAAAGAAGGGTGCATCTATCTTTTTCCGAGTCCTAAGATAGGTGCATTTTTTTGTTGAAATAAAAAAAAGAAAGCGGTAAAATATGTTTACCAAACTTTTTGTTTTATTACTACTTATTGTCGCCTTTCCCAAACGAGGCGGCATCTTTTTACATAAAAATTATTGAACTCAAAAAACAGATATTGTAAAATATTGATACATATTAAAACTCTTATTTTTTCATACAGACCGCCTTTTCCCGATAAGGTGGTCGCCTTTTGATTTATAAGTATAATTAGCTGCTAATTCAATTATTTAATTGGAAAATTTGATAATTAATTTTATTCTATTATTAAATGAAAGGTGAATGATTATTTTGAAAAAGGTTTTATTAGTAGTTGGTTTGGCAACATTTTTATTTATGGGATGTGGACAGAAAAAGGTTGAATTAGAGAAAAGTAGTTCATCAGATGCTGTAACATTGGAAAGCGAACAGCAGGAGTTTGATTCGTCAGAATCAAGTGATAAATTATCTAGCAGTACGACGTTCAGCGAGGAAAATAGTAGTACATCAATGAGTTCAGTGGAAGATTCATCTGTGAATGTTACTTCCGAAGAATCTTTGGATACTGATGCTATTACTAAAGGAGATTTTAGTTCATTAGTAGGGACATGGGAAAATAGCGAAGGTAAACGATTGGAAATTAAGAGTGATGGGACTGTTAATGAAAATATGAAAGTAGAAATTGATACAATAGGTCAATCAGATACTAGTATTCCAACCGTATCAGTACAACCCAAAGAACCTGCTGCTGGTGGTTTTCTTTTATTCCTATTTGAAAAAGATGTAGAAAATCCTAAAGGAGACAATTCAGATGTATCAAAAGACAGAATTGTTGGGTCTCAAAATAGTATAGGACCTTTTCAATCTGAGGCATACTATTATCGAGTATCTGCATGAATTTGAGTAACCTTTTCCTAGGTTGCCATTTTTTGTTATTTAATTAAATTTAATATAGTTTTCAATCGGCTTTTGTTGAACTATATATTCGTATTTTAAGTTGTTTTGTTCTGTTTTGTATGTTTGTATGCTGTGTTTTTTATTATTTGTATGCTATATTTTTATTGCATACAGAGTAATTAGATGTTATATTGTTTATGAGAAAAAGTGACGTCACTTTCTGACTCAATTGAAGAAATATTTTAGAATAAAATTTTTCTTCAATTGAGTTGGTTTAGTATTATTCTATGTGGGCGTTATTTTATTTTTGTGTGGATAATTGAATGGAGGTAAGCTGTTATGGCTACTAAAAGTTTTCAATCTGATTTTAAATTTAATGCTAAGTCAAGTATTAAATTACTTGATGCTATTGAAAAATCAAGAAGAGTTGATCATAATATTAATCAAAGTGTAAAAACTGTGAGAGACAGTAACAAAATTAATGATATTATGAAATCTTTTCTTGGAAAGTAGGAAGCTTTAATGGCATTAACAGTGTTACCTTTATTAGATTTGATTAATTCAGATAATACTGAAGAGGAGATTAAAAATCTCCTTTTTTCTTTTGAATGTAAATCTTTATCTTTTGGTGCCAGTGATGTTGAATATTTTTTACATAATAAAGCTGTAAATTTTGAAACAATGGATATGGCTCGTACCTATTTGGTATTAAGCACCTATCAAAGTAAATTTTATTTAGCTGGATATTTTTCAATATCTAATAAGCCTTTAGTGATTCCTAAAAAACAATTTAATAGTAAAAAAATAAGTAATTCTCAACGGAAAAGATTAATGGGATTTGGGCATCGAACAGATATGAAAAATTATGAATGTAAAGGTTATTTATTAGGGCAATTGGGAAAAAATTATAGTGAAATAGCGAAAAAAGCTAATCAAATTTCAGGAAATGATTTACTTGCTTTAGCATATGAAAAAGTAAAAGAAGCGCATTCATTAGTGGGAGGAAGAGTACTACATTTAGAATGTGAAAACAACGAAAAAATAAAGACCTTTTATTCGGAAAATGGTTTTGTACAATTAGAAGATTATGAGTCTCCCAATAATTATTGTTTATTTGTAAAGCAAATCAGTGATTTATAATTAATGTTACTTAGAAATAATTGTATAAAGTGCTCAATTAATATATTGAACACTTTTATTTTTGTATTGGACCATTAGCTCAGCTGGTTAGAGCAAACGGCTCATAACCGTTCGGTCGATGGTTCGAATCCATCATGGTCCATAAAACTAAAATTACACTTGGCATGAGTAATAGTATAGAGCATTCTTGTATAGAAGGGCGGTGAATTGAATGGAAAATAAAGTACAAAAAGGATTATCCATGGCTATAAAAGGATACAGCAATTTTTTATATGGATTTATTAAAGTTATTTCTATTCATAGTAATTATATCTTAGATAATGTAGTAAGATCGGTTTCAACTAGTATGGGAACCAAATCAGATAAAAAAAATATACAATCAGATTATAGAAAAATTGGAAATGATATAAGGAAAGCGATTGGAGAATATGAGAGAACGAAATCATAATTTATCTGAAGATGTTGTAGAAGAGGTTGGAGAAATACTTGATAAAGTTGATAGACTGGGTCCAAAGCAAAAGGAGCAAGCTATGTTAACTTTGGAAATGCACTATGGACCTATACCTCATCCAGAGATATTAAAAAAATATGAAGAGCTAGACAAGGGTGCTGCAAAATTAATAATTGAAAATGGAGTGCAAGAGTCGGTTCATAGGCGAGAGATGGAAAAATCTCGTTTAGAAAATTCAGATCGTAATAAAAAAAGAGGTCAATATTTAGGTTTTCTGATAGGCGTGATAGTTATTTCAGGAGGCGTTTGGCTTATAAATGGAGGTCACGCAATTACAGGAACGCTATTATCTGGAACTTCTTTATTAGGTTTAGTAGGTTCGTTTACCAACGATGACTCGTCTAATCAATCTAAAGAAGATTCTAAAGAAGATTCTAAAGAAAAAAAGAAAGAAGATGAATAATAATCTCTGGTAATTGATTTTGACGATTAAGCTATTAAAAAAATAAAAACTATTCCTTTTAAGGAATAGTTTTTTGTATTTTCCGCACACACATTTTCACCACAACTAGTTGGCTTTTTTGATTATACCTACCATAAACAGCAAGCTCTGTGCCATCAGGTAACATAAGCAATTCATCTGCCAATTCTTTTTTAGAAATAATGCAGTTGATAGTCTCTTTTTGAGTTTGTAAAGAAAAGCGGACTAACATTTCTGGATAAGTAGTTAATACCTTGATTTTATGAATTGTTCCTACATAATTTGGTTTCATAGAAATCAACTCCTTGCTAGCAGTTAACTATATTATATTAAGATTATTTTTATTCGTCTAGGTATGAAATTGAATACCATTTGAATACCAAAATTAGAATAAAAACCACACAAGAAAGAATAGACTTAGTTTTAAAATGCTGATAAATAAAGGTTTAGAATGGAACGGAATGCTTAAGAATAAAGAAATATATTTCTTGTTAAAATACTAAAACACTGTGAACTTCAATCTTATGCGGTTTATAAATTAAAAATAATAGTTAACAGTTAATAATAGCTTAATATTTTGCTTTAGGAAGACTTGTTTACCTTAATGTAAGCAAGTCTTTTTATAAAGTTTTGCTTATAGTACTAGAATCAATAGTCACCAACATTATCTTGAACGGTTTATTATATAAAAATACCGACCAAGTTTCTCTGGTCGGTATTCTGTCTAATTTTTAAGTCTCACTACAGATAGCCAATCCTTACTTGTA
Organism: Enterococcus sp. DIV0546; assembly: GCF_051712785.1. Classification (NCBI taxonomy): domain Bacteria; kingdom Bacillati; phylum Bacillota; class Bacilli; order Lactobacillales; family Enterococcaceae; genus Enterococcus; species Enterococcus sp. DIV0546. The sequence goes on along the minus strand of NZ_JBIOPO010000001.1, from coordinate 1,465,067 downwards.
TAATATTACTGTATGGAAACCTTCCATAGATCCTGACAGACCTTGATTTTGTAGTGAATCAATTTTTATATCAACAATTTCATAACCATCTAACTGCATAGAAGATATTATTTCATCAATTTGCGTAGTGTATTTGTCCTCACAGCCAAAATTTTGATTAATCCATTTACTAAAACTATTTACCATAACTAGATGAGTTAAACCATCTTTAGGTTTTAAAAATTTTTTTATTTCTTTTTGATAAATAGATTCTGCAGCACTTTTTTGTCCTTTTGTAAACATTCCCACTCTATTTCACCACCTTTCCAGTAAAATTATTATTGCTAATATATTTATTGCTTCAAGCTTTTTGTAAATGTCCAAAGTGTTAATCACTAATAAAGTTAGACTATTATTCCTCTCTATGGTGATTCATTAAGGAAAAGTATTGGTTAAAGCATATAGACGTTAAAGATAGTATATCAATGTTCACAAAAGTCTACAATAAAAATTCAAATTTGTTATAGACTATATTAGAAAAGTAATGGGTGGGTACTGTTGTATCAACAATAAGGAGGACTGTAAGAAAAGTCCTTTGTTATGATAGTATTGAAATAAAAAGCTGAAAATCAAAAGGACAAATGTTACAAAAAACTCTTTTTTACTATTGGGCATATTCAATTACAGATAACTTGTGCTATGCTAGAATAAAAAGTGCAGTCGCTATAAGGAGTAGGTTATGAAATCAATTGTCGAAAAGTTAAACTTAACGAAGTATCAGCACCCAGTTATTTTAAATAGACCACAGGCAGAGTATCTATCTGAATTTGTTTCAGCCGCGCAGCAATTACCTTCAGAACCAGTTGAGCTGATTTTTGCATTTGTGAAAACGATGGCGGAATTTCAAGAGATTGTTTCAATGGTGATTGAAGGTCAACATTTAGTAGAAAATGGGTTGTTATATGTGGCTTATCCGAAAAAAGGCAATAAAATGTATCCAACCTTTGTCCACCGAGATGAAATTTTTCCAACATTACAAGTAAACGAGGCAGATGGGTATATTAAAGGCTCAACCTTAAAATTTAATCGCATGGTTAGTTTAGATGAGACTTTTACGGTTGTCGGCATGAAGAATGTTCTTAAAAAGCCAGCGAAGAATCAGACCAGTTCTGCTGTTGGGGATTATGTTCAATATTTACCAGAAATTGAAGCGTTGGTACAAACAGAACCAGCTGCTGCAGCGACATTCGCTGCATTAACGCCTGGTTATCAAAAAGAGTGGGCGCGGTATGTATTTAGTGCAAAGCGAGCGGAGACACGGAAAAAGCGGCAAACTGAAATGTTAGTCATTTTAAAAGAAGGCTATAAAACCAAAGCGCTTTATCAGCAAAGGAAGAAATAATGGCGCAGTCAATTGAAACAGTTACAGCATACATCGAAACAGTTGAACCAAACTGGCGAATTGCTTATCAGCAAGTATTAGATGTCGTTTCGCAAAATTTGCCAGCAGGATTTGAATTAACAATGCAATATGGCATGCCAACCTTTGTTGTGCCGCTTTCAGTATTTCCAGAAGGCTATCTTAACCGTGGTGATGAACCGTTACCATTTATCAGCTTAGGCGCTACTAAAAGGCAAGTAGCTTTATATCACATGGGATTAATGGGAAATGAAGCCGTCCGAAGTTGGTTTCAAGAAGCCTATCAGGAACAAGTGTCAACAAAGCTAAACATGGGGAAAAGTTGTCTTCGCTTCACTAATCCTAAGCGAATACCCTATGAACTAATTGGCGAATTAGTAACAAAAATCACGCTTGAAGAATGGCTGCAACAGTATCAATACCACCAAAAGAAAAAGAAGAATTATTAGGAGGAACCACATGTTATTAGGATCACACGTTAGTATGAGTGGCAAGAAAATGCTATTAGGCTCTGCCGAGGAAGCGGCTAGTTATGGCTCAACAACCTTTATGATTTATACAGGTGCGCCACAAAACACGCGCCGGAAACCGATTGAAGAAATGAATATTGAAGCTGGGCAAGCTTTTATGAAGGAACACAATTTAAGTAATATCGTCGTTCATGCCCCGTATATTATTAATTTAGGTAATACAATTAAAACGGAAAATTTCGGTTTTGCCGTAGAATTTTTGCGTCAAGAAATTGAGCGAGCACAAGCGTTGGGAGCAACGCAAATCACGTTACATCCAGGTGCGCATGTTGGTGCAGGTCCAGAAGCCGGCATCAAACAAATTGTTAAAGGTCTAAACGAAGTCTTGTGGAAAGAGCAAATCCCTCAAATCGCTTTAGAAACCATGGCTGGTAAAGGGACCGAAATCGGCCGTACGTTTGATGAACTAGCTGCGATTATTGACGGAGTTACGCTAAATGATAAACTTTCTGTCACTCTGGATACTTGCCACATTAATGATGCAGGTTATAATGTAAAAGATGATTTTGATGGCGTATTAGTTGAATTTGATAAAATTATCGGATTGGATCGTTTAAAAGTTATTCATGTGAATGATTCTAAAAATCCTATGGGCTCACATAAAGATCGTCATGCCAATATTGGCTTTGGCACTATTGGTTTTGAAGCTTTAAACGGTGTGGTTCACCATGAAAAATTAGCTGCTTTACCAAAAATTTTAGAAACACCTTATGTCGGAGAAGACAAAAAAAATAAAAAGGCCCCTTACGGCTTTGAAATTGCGATGTTAAAAAATCAAAAATTTGATCCAGAATTATTAGAAAAAATTCAAGGACAAAACTAAAGCAACAATCGCTCTTAAAGGTCCTATTGACATTTAAGAGCGTATATTTTTGACTTTTAATCACTATTTTGCAAAAAAATCAGACTTTTTTCATTATTTAAGAGAAATCCCGCAAAAAGAACTTTTCTTTTTTTGCTATTTCTAGTAAAATAATTCATTGAGAGCAAAACTATACGGAGAGGAGAGAGTTTCAATGGCAACAGGTTGGGTAGTATTAATCGCAGTAATCGCTTTATTAGTAGGCGCTGCAGGGGGCTTTTTCCTTGCACGCAAATATATGCAAGATTATTTCAAAAAAAATCCTCCCGTTAATGAGGATATGTTACGCATGATGATGGCATCAATGGGTCAAAAACCGTCAGAGAAAAAGGTTAGACAAATGATGCAACAAATGAAAAACCAAGGAAAATAGTAAAGGTTATTCAGGTAATCATGAATAAGTGTAAAAACGGGCTGATTTTCAGTCCGTTTTTTTGTTGTTTTGCGGGAGAATAGGATAATCTAGGAGGAAAAGAGCGAGACGTTTAATCAAAAACAACAATAACGAAGAAACCTTCTAGCTCGAAAGTAGTCTTCGTAGAACAACAAAGTAAAAGGAGGGACAACTGAATGTCCATATTCAAAAAATTAGGCTGGTTTTTTAAGCAAGAGAAAAAAAGTTATATTATTGGGGTTTTCTCATTAATGATGGTCGCTCTTGTTCAATTAGTCCCGCCCAAAGTTATTGGCGTCGTTGTAGATGAAATCGTTAACAAAGAAATTCGCTTAACGAAAATTATCGTGTGGGTTGCACTCTTGATTGGTGCTGGGCTTGCCCAATATCTTTTTCGCTATATTTGGCGGATGCATATTTGGGGGAGTGCCGCTCGTTTGGAAAAAGAGCTACGGACTCAATTATTTCATCATTTCACAAAAATGGATAGCATCTTTTATCAGAAATATCGGACAGGTGACTTGATGGCGCATGCAACCAATGATTTAAATGCCATCCAAAATGTGGCTGGAGCTGGGATTTTAACGTTTGCCGACTCTGTGATTACGGGAGGAACAACGATTATCGCAATGGTTCTATTTGTTGATTGGCGCTTAACATTAATTGCTTTATTACCGCTGCCTTTATTAGCCGTCACTTCACGAGTTCTAGGTTCTAAGTTGCATGATGCCTTTCGAGATTCACAAGCTGCTTTTTCAGCGATTAATGATAAAACACAAGAAAGTATCACTGGAATTAAAGTCATTAAAACATTTGGGCAAGAAAAAGAAGATCTTGCTGATTTTACAGAGAAAATTGATGATGCTATCGTCAAAAATAAACGAACGAACTTTTTAGATGCACTATTTGATCCGTTTATTACGCTGATTATTGGTGTTTCTTATGTTTTGACAATTATTATTGGTGGTCGTTTCATCATGGAAGGAACGATTAGTTTAGGTCAGTTGGTCTCTTTCATTGCCTATATTGGGATGCTAGTTTGGCCAATGTTTGCGATTGGGCGCTTATTTAATGTGTTAGAACGTGGGAATGCTAGTTACGATCGTGTGAACGAATTATTACATGAAAAAACGCATATTATCGAACGAAAAGATGCCATCAAAACAATGGCGCAAGGGACAATTTCAATGAAGATTGATTCTTTTTCTTATCCAAAAGATGAGACGGTGGCGTTGGAAAATATCCAATTTTCGTTGCAAGAAGGAGAAACCTTGGGGATTGTTGGCAAAACAGGCGCTGGTAAAACCACTATTTTGAAATTGTTGATGCGTGAATATGACCAATACCAAGGAACGATTTCCTTTGGAAAACATAACATTAAAAATTACACATTAGATGCATTGATGGGTGCAATGGGGTACGTGCCACAGGACCATTTTCTCTTTTCCATGACGGTACGAGATAACATTCGTTTTGCTAAACCAGACTTAGAACAAGCAGCAGTTGAACAAGCGGCAGCATTAGCATTTATTAACCAAGAAATTAAAGCATTCCCTGAAGGCTATGACACAATGGTTGGGGAACGTGGCGTTTCGCTTTCTGGAGGACAAAAACAACGGATTTCTATTGCACGGGCCTTGATTGTTGAACCAGAATTGTTAATTTTAGACGATGCCTTATCTGCAGTCGATGCGAAGACTGAAGAGGCGATTTTATCAAATCTAAAAGAAACACGCCAAGAAAAAACCACTATTATTACAGCGCATCGTTTAAGTAGTGTCATGCATGCAAAAGAAATCTTAGTGTTGGATGAAGGGAAAATTATTGAACGGGGGACACATCAGGAGTTACTGGCTCAGAAGGGTTGGTATCAGCGGATGTGGGAAAAACAGCAATTAGAAGCGAAAATTGAAGGGAGTGAGAGTTAATGGAAGAAAGGTATCAATCCGAATGGTCCAGAGAGTTACCGCTGAAAGAACAATTAACGATTGTTCAGCGTTTGTTTCGTTTTGCCAAACCGTTTCGACGCATGTTTTACACAGCTATTCTCTTTGCATTTGGCTTATCAATTATCAATATTCTTTTGCCTAGAGTCATTCAAGTTTTTATGGATAATTATTTAACGCCTAAAACTGCTACAATGCAAGTGATTCTAACCTTTGCTGCTATTTATTTTTTTGGTGTCATTCTCAAAAGTATTGTTTGGTTTTTCCAATGGTATTTGTATTCGATGGCTTCTTTAAAAACGTATCAATATATACGAGTGAAATTATTTGAAAAATTACACACTTTAGGTATGCGTTATTTTGATCAAACACCAGCGGGTTCGACGGTGTCTCGTGTTACAAATGACACAGAAACATTGTTTGAATTCTGGTATGTATTCCTAATGGTGATTACAGGAATTTTTGCCGTAATCTCGTCATTTTTTGCAATGTTTCAACTCAGTCCAGAAATCTCATTTTATTGTCTAATTTTCTTGCCAATTTTATTAGTTGTGATTTGGTATTACCAAAAATTTAGTTCAAAATTATATCGCAGTATGCGGGAAAAATTAAGTCAATTAAACACCAAACTAAATGAATACATCTCTGGTATGCAAATCATTCAACAATTTCGCCAAGAAAAGCGTTTGGAAAAAGAATTTGAGGAAACCAATGATGATTATTTAAAAACACGAGTAGCAATGATTCGTATGAATTCGTTATTATTAAGTCCCATCATTAATTTGTTGTATACGTTGGCGATTGCATTGGCCTTAACTATGTTTGGCATCGATGCTTTACATTCTCCTGTAGAAGCGGGGATGATTTATGCTTTTGTAACGTATGTCCAAGCTTTTTTTAATCCGATGACACAAATGATGGACTTCCTAAGTATCTTTACAGATGGGATTGTCGCAGGTAGTCGTATTTTAAAAATTATGGATACGGAAGAATTAACGCCGCAGCAATCAGTAGGTGCGAATGGGGAAATTATTCGCGGGAAAATTGAATTTCGCAATGTTACTTTTTCTTATGACGGCAAAAACGAAGTATTGAAAAATATTAGCTTTGTCGCAAATCCCGGGGAAACCGTCGCTTTAGTCGGTCATACAGGAAGTGGTAAAAGTTCAATTATTAATGTACTCATGCGTTTCTATGAATTTTATGAAGGGCAGATTTTAATTGATGATCGTGATATTCGTGATTTTCCCATGACAGAATTACGGGAAAAGATGGGCTTAGTATTACAGGACGCTTTCATGTTTTATGGAGATATTGCTGGAAATATCCGTTTACTGAATCCCAATATTACAGATGAGCAAATTAAACAGGCTGCGGAATTTGTTCAGGCAGATAAATTTATTCACACGTTACCCAATACCTATCATGCGAAAGTCATTGAACGAGGAGCGAGTTATTCTAGCGGACAACGTCAATTAATTTCGTTTGCACGAACGATTGTGACTGATCCCAAAATATTAGTTTTAGATGAAGCAACCGCTAATATTGATACAGAAACAGAAGGATTGATTCAAGAAGGATTAGCCAAAATGCGTCAAGGGAGAACGACAATTGCGATTGCGCATCGCCTTTCGACGATTCGTGATGCAAACTTGATTTTAGTTTTAGACAAAGGACAGATTGTAGAACGAGGAACGCACGAAACGTTACTGGCAGAAGGTGGCCTTTATGCGGATATGTATCAGTTACAAAGTACGGAAGTTTAACGTAACAACTGAAAGAGTTAAATAACCCAAACAAAGGCATTTAGTGTTAGGAAATTCCTAATTCTAGGTGTCTTTGTAGCTCTTTAAATTGCAAAAAAGAATAGAAATGGTATGATATGAAGAGAGAAAAACAAACGAGGAAGTTAGGTGGAACTGTGAAGCCAGTTATAGTCAAAAATGTGCGAATAGGTGAAGGGAATCCCAAAATTGTGGTGCCCATTGTTGCTCCAACAGCCGAGGATATTTTGGCCGAAGCAACGGCGAGCCAAACACTAGATTGTGATTTGGTAGAATGGCGTTTAGACTATTATGAAAATGTCGCTGATTTTTCCGATGTATGTAATCTTTCACAACAAGTAATGGAACGGTTGGGGCAAAAACCGTTATTGTTAACTTTTCGTACACAAAAAGAAGGCGGCGAAATGGCTTTTTCTGAGGAAAATTATTTTGCTTTGTATCATGAATTAGTGAAAAAAGGTGCGTTGGATTTATTAGATATTGAATTATTTGCGAATCCGCTGGCGGCAGATACGTTAATTCACGAAGCTAAAAAGGCGGGGATTAAAATTGTTCTCTGTAATCACGACTTTCAGAAAACACCGTCGCAAGAGGAGATTGTCGCGCGGTTACGCCAAATGCAAATGCGTCAGGCGGATATTTGTAAAATAGCTGTGATGCCACAAGATGCGACAGATGTACTTACGTTACTTTCAGCAACCAATGAAATGTACACCCATTATGCATCTGTTCCAATCGTTACTATGTCAATGGGACAGTTAGGGATGATTAGTCGCGTAACAGGTCAACTGTTCGGATCGGCACTAACTTTTGGCTCCGCCCAGCAAGCGTCTGCACCAGGCCAACTATCCGTACAAGTATTAAGAAATTATTTAAAGACATTCGAACAAAACAAGTGATTCAGAAGGTGAAAAAGTGGCAAAGAAAAAAACACAACAAAAAACGAATGCGATGCGCATGGTAGAACAACATAAAGTACCATATAAAGAATATGAATTCGCTTGGAGTGAAGATCATTTAAGTGCAGAAAGTGTCGCTGAAAGTTTAGGTATTGACAAAGGGCGAATTTTAAAAACCTTGGTTACAGTAGGTAATAAAACAGGTCCAGTCGTGGCTGTCATTCCTGGTAATCAAGAATTAGATTTAAAAAAATTAGCGAAAGCTAGTGGTAACAAAAAGGTAGAAATGCTTCACTTAAAAGATTTAGAAGCAACCACAGGCTATATTCGTGGGGGCTGTTCACCAATTGGGATGAAAAAACAATTTCCCACCTATTTGGCTGAAGAAGCTCAACAATATTCTGCAATTATTGTTTCTGCAGGCAAACGTGGCATGCAAATTGAATTAGCGCCTGAAGCAATCCTTTCGCTAACCAATGGGCAATTTGCGGAAATAACGACAAAAGAATAAGTGGCTATAAGAAGAAGTCGAGACAGAACCGTTTATCTGTTTTTAAACGTGGAGCAAAAATCACTAGGAATTTTTGCTCCACGTGTTTAACTATCAAATTAATAAAGGAAAAGCATTAAGTAAACAGTGCTACTTTTTATTGGGATAAAATTTTTGTAATGCTTGCCGTGCGAGCATATCGGCCGCTTTGTTTTGACTTTCAGGTAGCCATTTGATTAAGAGCAAAGGGAAATTCTTTTCTAGTTGTTGATATTCTGCTAAATAAGGCTGGTACTTTTCATTTTTAGCATAGTTTTTTTCAATTGTTTGGACAACAATTTTACTATCTGAGTGGAGAAGAACGGTTTGTTGATTGTCTTCATTGGCAATCGCTTGTTTTAAAGCTTCAATCAGCACTTTAAATTCGGCTTCGTGATTACTAACAATGCCTAAAGGCACATGCAATTGTTGCCGCGATTGGTCGGTGAGGTAAACGATACCGCCGCCAGATTCACCTGGATTGCCTTTTGTTGCAGCATCTACATAAATTCTTAACATAAAATTACTCCTAATTTCTTTTTGTTCTTAAAAAAAGTATGTTACTATTATAACATATTTAAATTTAGCGGCGTTGATCCAGAAGTAGTGAGGGTACTTTATGAAAAAACAGAAATTTTATTGGCAGCCAGAATTAGCATCAACAATTATTTACTGGTCTTGCACATTTTGTATATTATTTATTAGTTTAATTTTAGCATTGGAAAATAATGGTCCTTACTTGATTAGTAATCTGGTGATGGTTCCATTTTTTGTGTTTGCGTATCTAGGAATTGCGCGGTCTTTTAACATGACAGAAACATCTTTAATTGTCAGAGATGTTTTATGGTTTCGCAAAAAAGCACTTCCGCTTTCTCAGATAGAAAAAGTAACCTACAATGAAAAAAGCATCGAAATTTTTTCCTCAGAATTTAAGGAAGGTTCAAAAGTCTTTTTAATGAAAAAGAAAACGATTCCGTTATTTCTTGAGGCACTTAAGGTAAAAAAGCCTGAATTGAAGGTAGCAGAAGATCATTCTTTGGGCCTTCATAAAAAAGAAGAAAAAAACAAGAGTGAGTCATAAGTCGAAACGACTGGTGACCCACTCTCAAAATCTTAAAATAATCAGCTGAAACAAACGCTACGTTTACTTACTTTTTGGAGCTAAGCGCTGTTGGTTCAGCTTTTTTAGTTATCTATTTTTTTGACATGTGCTGCTTGTAGCCCACGATTGCCTTCCATTATCTCGAACTCTACAGATTGATTCTCATCAAGTGATTTGAATCCGTCACCTTCTATAGCAGTGAAGTGGACAAAAATCTCATCTTCTTCGTTGTAAACGATAAAACCATAACCTTTTCTGTTATCGAACCATTTGACAATTCCTTTTTGCATCCAATTCACGCTCCTTTTAGATTTGTAAAGACACTTTCATTATACGAGAAAAGGCTACCAAACGTCAATGGTTGGGTTGTTTAAAAAAGGTTATTCTAGCCATTCTATTCAATACAAGCTATAATTTAAAAGAAACAATGTGTCACAAAGACGATAAAGAATTGAAAAGGGGTCCGTTATGAAGACAGATATTAACATTGCACAAGCAGCAACATTAAAACCTATTCAAGAGATTGCCGAAACAATCGGTCTTTCAGAAGATTCGCTAGAACTTTATGGGAAATACAAAGCGAAAATAGATTTTCCAACGCTTCAATCCTTAGAAGCGAAACCAGAAGGTAAATTAATCCTCGTTACGTCGATTAATCCAACGCCAGCAGGAGAAGGAAAGTCAACCGTGACCATTGGTTTAGGAGATGCATTAAATCAAATCAATAAAAAAACCGTTATTGCCCTAAGAGAACCATCATTAGGTCCTGTGATGGGGATTAAAGGTGGCGCAACAGGTGGCGGTTACGCACAAGTATTACCAATGGAAGAAATCAATTTGCATTTTACTGGTGATATGCATGCGATTACGACAGCCAATAATGCCTTAGCTGCGTTACTAGATAATCATTTACAGCAAGGAAATGAATTAAAGATTGATTCTCGACGGGTGATTTGGAAACGGGCAGTGGATCTAAATGATCGTGCGCTCAGACAGGTCGTTGTTGGTTTAGGCGGTCCTTTCCAAGGTGTACCAAGAGAAGACGGTTTCGATATTACTGTGGCGAGCGAAATTATGGCGATTCTTTGTTTAGCGCAAAATTTAACGGACTTAAAAGAACGCTTAAGTCGGATTATTGTCGCCTATAATGACCAAAGAGAGCCGGTGACGGTTAAAGATTTAAACGTGGCAGGTGCCCTGACTTTATTATTAAAAGACGCCTTAAAACCTAATTTAGTTCAAACGATTGAAGGAACTCCAGCTTTTGTTCACGGTGGTCCTTTTGCCAATATCGCTCATGGATGTAACAGTATTTTAGCGACAAAAACGGCTTTGCATCTAGGTGATTATGTTGTAACAGAAGCGGGTTTTGGTGGTGACTTAGGTGGCGAAAAATTTTTAGATATTAAAGTACCTTCTTTAGGAAAAGCACCCGATGCCGTTGTGATTGTGGCAACGATTCGCGCGTTGAAAATGCATGGCGGTTTGGCGAAAGATCAGTTAGCAGAAGAAAATTTACCAGCGTTACAAAAAGGCTTTGCCAACTTAGAAAAACATATTCAAAACATGCAACGTTATGATATACCAGTAGTTGTTGCAATTAATGAATTTACACAGGATACAGAGAAGGAAATTCAACTGTTGAAAGAAGCTTGCCAAGCGTTAGGCGTGCCCGTCGAGTTAACAAGTGTTTGGGCGCAAGGTGGCGCAGGTGGCACGAATCTAGCGAAAACAGTGGTAGCAGAGATTGAAGCCAATACAAAACAGTTTCAACCTTTATATAATCCTCGCCAAACTATTGAAGAAAAAATTCAAGCCATTGTACAAACGATTTACGGCGGGGAACAGGCGATTTTTTCTCCGAAAGCGCAAAAACAAATCGCAGATTTTACAAAAAATGGTTGGGATCAATTACCAATTTGCATGGCGAAGACACAGTATTCACTTTCTGACGATCCTCAAAAATTAGGACGGCCAGAAGGATTTACGATTACGATTCGTGAGCTAGTTCCAAAAATCGGTGCGGGGTTTATCGTGGCGTTAACGGGTGACATTTTAACGATGCCTGGCTTGCCGAAGGTCCCTGCTGCGTTAAATATGGATGTGGACGAAACGGGTCAAGCGAGCGGTCTCTTTTAAAGCCGCTCTTTCCTGAGACCTATTTTTAGTATATACTTGAAAGTAGCTCAATAAAAAATAATGACGGAAATTTATTGCGTAGTTTATTATAAGGAGCAACGACTATGGGGGAACGAGCAGATACATTTTTAGCACACTTTAATCGCATTGAAAAGTGGATGAGAGAGAGACTGAACAATCCTGTCAATATGGGATTCAGTGAAATGACAAGACGTCTTTCCCGAAAAGAAAAAGGACAGATTGCTCAATTTGAAGAGGATTTGCTTCAAATGGCTCAGTTAAGAAATGCCATCGTTCATGAGCGAATTGCTGATGATTTTGTAATTGCAGAGCCAAACGAATGGGCAGTTCAACGAATTGAAACGATTGAACAAGCTTTAACAAAACCAGAAAAAGTAGTGCCTAAATTTGCGAAACGTGTTACAGCTTTTGAAATCACCACTTCTTTAGAAACGTTATTAACGATTATTGCAAAAAAACAATATTCTCAATTTCCGATTTATGAAAAAGGTGTATTTAAAGGATTAATCACGGTTCGAGGGATTGGTGTATGGTTTGCCATTGAGAGCACCAAAGGAGAAGTTCACATTGCCAACCGAACGGTGCGAGAATTGTTGGCATCAAATTATAAACGCAGCAACTATCAATTTGTTTCAATTGAAGCAACCGTTTTTGAAGTTGAACAAATGTTTCGGGAGCAGCCACGCTTAGAAGCTGTGCTTATTAGTAAAAGTGGCCATCCTAATGGTGAGTTAGTAGGCATTGTTCGACCAAGAGATTTAGCAAGTATTCATAGAGAAAAGGAATGACGCGATTGTTAGTAGTATATTTTTTAATCAGTGCCTTATTAGTAGGGCTTGACCAATGGAGCAAATATTTGACGGTCCAAAACATTTCTTTGGGTGAAACAAAAGAATTCATTCCTGGATTTTTGTCGCTGACCCATTTAAGAAATACCGGAGCCGCTTGGAGCTTATTAGAAGGAAAGATGATATTCTTTTATGTCATCACAGTAATTGTTAGTGTCGTGATTATTTATTTATTAATTAAGAATTATAAAAAAAGTATCTGGTATTCTGTAGGTTTATCTTTTGTCTTAGCAGGTGCCATTGGGAATTTTATTGATCGTGTACGTTTAGGCTACGTGGTGGACATGCTCCAAACGGATTTTATGAATTTTCCTATTTTTAATGTTGCAGATAGTACGTTAGTGGTCGGCGTTATTTGTATATTTATTTATTTGATTTTAGATGAAAAAGCAGCAAAGGAAGGCAAAAATGGAACAAATTAACGTAACGATTCAAACAGAAAAAGGCCGGATTGATAAAGTATTAAGTGAACATTTACCCAATCATTCCCGCTCGCAAATTCAACAATGGTTAAAAGAAAAACACGTAACAGTTAATGGTGAAACGGTCCGCGCAAATTACAAAGTTACAGCAGGCGATGAAATTGTTGTAACAATTCCTGAACCAGAAGTTCTAGATATGGTAGCAGAGGATATTCCTTTGACCATTGTTTATGAAGACAATGATGTGATTGTTGTCAATAAACCTCAAGGCATGGTTGTTCATCCTTCGGCAGGGCATCCCAATGGTACATTAGTGAACGCGTTACTTCATCATGCGGATCACTTATCGGCGATTAATGATGTGGTGCGACCGGGAATTGTTCATCGAATTGATAAAGATACTTCGGGGCTATTGATGGTGGCTAAAAATGATCAAGCCCATGAATCATTAGCGAAACAGCTAAAAGAAAAAACATCATTACGTAAATACGTTGCCTTGGTCCACGGTGTTATTCCTCACGATAAGGGAGAGATAAATGCGCCTATTGGTCGTTCCAAGGTTGACCGCAAAATGCAAGCGGTCATTGAAGGCGGTAAAGAAGCAGTCACGCATTTTACTGTTTTAGAGCGTTTTGATGCATTTACCTTAGTTGAATTACAACTAGAAACAGGCCGGACACATCAAATCCGTGTTCACATGAAATATATCGGTTATCCATTAGCTGGAGATCCATTATATGGACCGAAAAAAACGTTGCCTGGCAATGGACAATTTTTACATGCGAAGTTATTAGGCTTTACACATCCTACTACAGGTGAACAATTAGTCTTTGAAGCGCCTTTACCAGAAGTTTTTGAAAAAACTTTACACCAATTAAGAAATAATCATTGATTTTTTTCTGAAGAAGAGGTAAACTCTTTTTTAAGAAGAAAAATAACTAAATAACTGTAACCTTTAAGTTTAGTCCCGTGAGGCTAAGAAGGAATCATGCAAAAGAACACTAGGTGCGCTTAGTTAGTAAGTTGTGTGGGCTACATGGTACCCTTGTACCTTTTTAAACTGTAACCAACATCCTCCTATCCTCATACGGGTAGGAGGATTTTTTGTTGGAAAAAATAACAGGACAATTTCAATAAAAACCCACTTATTTTTCAGCTGCTCAATTGAAGGAAGAATCGCTGACCCCAAGACAGCGAGGACGTAGATAAAAAAGAATGAGGAGGAAATTATTATGTCAAAGAAAGAAGTTGTTGACGCAGTCACAATGAAACGAGCGCTTACTCGAATCTCGTATGAAATTATTGAAAGAAACAAAGGAATTCAAGACATTGTTTTAGTAGGAATTAAAACGCGTGGGATATACATTGCACAACGTCTAGCCGAACGCTTAAAACAATTAGAAGATATTGACGTGCCAGTTGGTGAATTAGATATTACTTTGTATCGTGATGATGTGAAAGATATGGAGGAACCTGAATTACATTCTTCTGACGTACCAGTCTCAATTGAAGGTAAAGAAGTTATTTTAGTGGATGATGTCTTGTACACGGGCCGGACCATTCGTGCTGCGATGGACGCTGTTATGGATTTAGGTCGTCCGAGAAAAATCTCTTTAGCAGTCTTAGTAGATCGTGGGCATCGGGAACTACCGATTCGTGCCGATTATGTAGGAAAAAATATTCCAACATCAAAAACTGAGGAAATTATTGTGGAAATGGAAGAGCGTGACGGCGCAGATCGTATTATGATCAGTAAAGGAAACGAATAAAAAGGAGTGAACAACGTTGTCAGAAAAAGAATTTCGAAATGAGGATGCAGTCTTAGATATTAAAGACAGACCGCAAGCTTTTCACTGGGTTGGCCTAAGTTTACAACATTTATTTACGATGTTTGGCGCAACGGTTTTAGTACCAATCTTAGTGGGAATTGACCCAGGGATTGCGTTAGTCAGTTCAGGATTAGGAACAATGGTCTATCTGATTACTACAAAAGGAAAAATCCCCGCTTATCTTGGCAGTAGCTTTGCTTTTATTGCAGCGATGCAGATGTTAATGAAGAGTGATGGTTATCCAGCCATTGCCCAAGGTGCTATGACAACCGGCTTGGTATACCTAATCGTTTCATTAATCATTAAAAAAATTGGTTCCGACTGGTTGGATAAAATTTTACCGCCTATCGTTGTAGGACCTGTCGTGATGGTTATCGGTTTAGGCTTGGCAGCTAATGCCGCAAATAACGCAATGTATAACAACAACGTTTATGATTTTAAATATATTGCCGTAGCCTTAATTACTTTAGGTTTAACCATTTTTTACAACATGTTTTTCAAAGGCTTCCTAGGATTAATTCCAATTCTTTTAGGAATTGTCAGTGGGTACCTAGTCGCTTTAGCTTTCGGAATTATTGACTTAACCCCTATTAAAGAAGCTGCTTGGTTTGCTTTACCGAATTTTGAAGTACCTTTTGTTCAATATGAACCGAAATTGTATTTAAATGCCATTACAACAATGGCACCAATTGCCTTTGTAACAATGACAGAACATATTGGTCATTTAATGGTCTTGAATAAATTAACCAAGCGCAACTTTTTCCAAGACCCAGGCTTATCTAAAACTTTAATGGGAGATGGCTTAGCGCAAATTGTAGCAGGTTTTGTTGGTGGACCGCCAGTTACAAGTTATGGTGAAAATATCGGCGTGTTGGCAATTACAAGAGTACACAGTGTCTTCGTGATTGGTGGAGCCGCGGTGTTCGCTGTAGCTTTAGGCTTTGTTGGAAAATTAAGTGCCTTGATTCTAAGTATCCCAGGACCAGTTATTTCAGGAATTAGTTTCGTCTTGTTCGGTGTGATTGCCGCAAGTGGTTTGAAAATCTTAATCGATAATAAGATTAATTTTGATAAGAAAAAGAATTTATTGATTGCTTCAGTAATTTTAGTCATCGGCATTGGTGGCTTAGTCTTCAAAGTAGGAACTTTTGAATTGTCTTCAATGGCATTAGCAACTGTCTTAGGAATTGTTTTGAATTTAATTTTACCGGAAAACGCACGTAGCGAAGAACAGTAGGAGGACTGGACGAATGATTATTACATCTGAACGAATTAGTTTAAAACATCTTTTAACTGCTGAGGCTTTAACCGACCGTGAAGTCATGGGGTTAATCCGTCGCGCAGGAGAATTTAAACAGGGAGCAAAATGGCACCCAGAAGAACGTCAATATTTTGCAACAAACTTGTTTTTTGAAAATAGTACTCGAACACATAAAAGTTTTGAGGTAGCTGAGAAAAAATTAGGCTTAGAAGTGATTGAGTTTGAAGCAAGTAGAAGTTCTGTTCAAAAAGGAGAAACGTTATACGACACAGTACTAACGATGTCGGCAATTGGTGTAGATGTAGCAGTCATTCGTCATGGTAAAGAAAATTATTACGATGAATTGATTCAAAGTAAAACGATTCAATGTTCTATTATTAACGGTGGGGACGGGAGTGGACAACACCCTACACAATGTTTATTGGATCTGATGACTATTTATGAAGAATTTGGTGGATTTGAAGGCTTGAAAGTGGCGATTGTGGGAGATATTACACATTCTCGCGTTGCTAAATCAAATATGCAGTTATTAAACCGTTTAGGCGCTGAAATTTATTTTTCAGGTCCAGAAGAGTGGTACGATCATCAGTTTGATGTCTATGGACAATATGTGCCACTAGATGAAATTGTTGAAAAAGTCGATGTGATGATGTTGCTTCGCGTGCAGCACGAACGTCATGATGGTAAGGAAAGTTTTTCAAAAGAAGGCTATCATTTGGAATATGGTTTAACCAACGAACGGGCAACTCGTTTACAGAAACACGCAATTATTATGCATCCAGCGCCAGTCAATCGGGATGTTGAACTGGCAGATGAATTAGTGGAAAGTCTGCAATCAAGAATCGTCGCGCAAATGAGTAATGGAGTCTTTATGCGCATGGCAATTTTAGAAGCAATTTTACATGGAAAGGCCTAGGTGGAGAAATGAAGACGTTAATTAAGAATGGAAAAATCATCAAAAAAGAGAATCAATTGATTGAGGCAGCACTTTGGCTAGAAAATGGTGTGATTCACGCAATCGGAGAATCGTTTGACGAAGCAGATTTTGAGCAAGTGTTTGATGCGAACGGGCAACTAATCACGCCAGGCTTGGTGGATGTGCATGTTCACTTTAGAGAACCAGGCTTTACGTATAAAGAAACGATTAAAACGGGTAGTAAAGCTGCTGCTCGCGGTGGTTTTACTACGGTTTGCGCAATGCCCAATTTGAATCCAGTACCAGATACGGCTGAAAAATTAAGTGAGGTTTACGACTTAATTCAAAAAGATGCAGTCGTGAAAGTTTTACAATATGCCCCCATTACAGAAGAGCTACGGAGTGAAGTTTTAACCAATCAGAAGGCCTTAAAAGAAGCGGGCGCCTTTGCATTTACGAATGATGGTGTTGGTGTCCAAACGGCAGGAACGATGTACTTAGCCATGAAAGAAGCGGCTGCATTAAATATGGCACTTGTTGCGCACACGGAAGATGAATCTTTATTATTTGGTGGTGTGATGCATGAAGGAGAAGTTTCTAAGAAATTAGGCCTACCAGGGATTTTAAGTGCAACGGAAGCTTCGCAAATTGCTCGGGATATTACTTTAGCAAAAGAAACAGGCGTTCATTATCATGTTTGTCATGTTTCAACAGAAGAAAGCGTGCGCGTTATTCGAGATGCTAAAAAAGCAGGGATTCACGTAACAGCCGAAGTTTCGCCACACCATTTAATTTTAGTCGATGAGGATATTCCTGGTGACGAAGGGTTTTGGAAAATGAACCCGCCATTACGTGGTTTAGCAGATCGACAAGCATTGATTGACGGCTTGTTAGATGGCACGATTGACTGTATTGCTACCGACCATGCGCCCCATGGTTTAGAAGAAAAGCAACAATCATTTTTAAACGCACCTTTTGGCATTGTCGGTAGTGAAACGGCCTTCCAATTGATTTATACGAACTTTGTCGAAACAGGCATTTTCACATTAGAACAAGTGATTGATTGGATGGCAGTGAAACCGGCAGAAATTTTTGGATTAAACGCAGGAACACTAACAATTGGTGCACCAGCAGATATTGCAGTTTTTGACTTAGCAACAGCTGCACCAATTGATGCAGAAGCATTTGAATCAATGGCTGTCAATACACCATTTACAGGGTGGACAGTCAAAGGAAAGACACTTATGACATTTGTTGACGGAGCATTAGCTTGGTCGGAGGAGGCGCAGTAGGTTTGAAAAGGTTATTGATTTTAGAAGACGGAACAGTATTTGAAGGAAAAGCGTTTGGTGCAGAAGGCAATGTAGTAGGAGAAGTTGTTTTTACTACTGGCATGACAGGTTACCAAGAAGCAATTACTGACCAAAGTTTTAATGGACAAATGATTACTTTTACGTATCCATTAGTTGGAAATTACGGGGTCAACCGAGATGATTATGAATCCATTGCACCAACCTGTAAAGGTGTCATTGTTAAAGAGCATGCGCGGGTTGCTTCAAATTGGCGTCAACAAATGACCTTGGATGAATTTTTAAAGCGCAAAGGGATTCCGGGAATTTCAGGAATTGATACGCGTGCGCTGACTCGTAAGTTACGATCAGCTGGAACAATGAAAGGGAGCATCATTGATGCCGTGGATGATTTGCCGCATGCATTTGATCAACTAAAAGCGACGGTCATGCCGAAAAATCAAGTGGCACAAGTCTCCACTACTAAACCTTATCCGAGTCCAGGTATTGGGCGTAATGTAGTCGTCGTTGATTTCGGGTTGAAACATAGTATTTTGCGAGAATTATCAAAACGGCAATGCAACTTAACCGTGTTGCCTTATAATACAACGGCCGAAGAGATTTTAGAATTAAGTCCCGATGGTGTCATGTTGACAAATGGGCCTGGAGATCCCAAAGATGTGCCTGAAGCTATTGAAATGATTCAAGCAATCCAAGGAAAAGTTCCAATTTTCGGCATCTGCTTAGGTCATCAGTTATTTTCATTAGCAAATGGTGCGGATACGTATAAGATGAAGTTTGGACATCGCGGTTTGAATCATCCTGTACGAGAAATTGCAACAGGACGCATTGATTTCACTTCACAAAATCACGGATATGCCGTAGATGAAGCAACAATTGATCCAGAAAAATTACTTGTGACCCACGTGGAAGTCAATGATGGAACGGTTGAAGGCGTGCGTCATCGAGATTATCCAGCTTTTACTGTGCAATATCACCCAGATGCGGCTCCAGGACCGCACGATGGTCTTCATTTATTTGACGAATTTATGGAATTAATGGATGCATGGAAGGAGCAAAACTAATGCCAAAACGAACGGACATCAAGAAAATCATGGTGATTGGTTCAGGACCAATCATTATTGGACAAGCAGCAGAATTTGACTATGCAGGCACACAAGCCTGTTTAGCGCTAAAAGAAGAAGGGTATGAAGTTGTCTTAGTAAACTCAAATCCAGCGACTATCATGACCGATAAGGAAATCGCGGATCATGTTTATATCGAACCGATTACTTTAGAATTTGTTTCAAGAATTTTGCGAAAAGAACGTCCTGATGCTCTTCTACCAACATTAGGTGGTCAAACTGGATTAAATATGGCGATGGAATTATCGGAATCAGGAATTTTAGATGAGCTAAATGTAGAATTGCTAGGAACAAAGCTCAGTGCGATTGACCAAGCGGAAGACCGTGATTTATTTAAACAATTGATGGAAGAATTAGAACAACCGATTCCAGAAAGTGAAATTGTCAATACGGTGGAACAAGCCGTGGCTTTTGCCAAACGAATTGGCTATCCAATTATCGTTCGTCCCGCATTTACTTTAGGTGGAACAGGCGGCGGAATGTGTGATACGGAAGAAGAACTCCGCCAAATTGCCGAAAACGGTCTGAAATTATCACCAGTTACACAATGTTTAATTGAAAAAAGTATTGCTGGTTTTAAAGAAATTGAATATGAAGTGATGCGTGATTCGGCTGATAATGCGATTGTGGTTTGTAACATGGAAAACTTTGATCCTGTCGGCATTCACACTGGGGATTCGATTGTTTTTGCTCCGAGTCAAACCTTATCAGATTATGAATACCAAATGTTGCGAGATGCGTCCTTGAAAATTATTCGTGCATTAAAAATTGAAGGTGGCTGTAATGTTCAATTAGCTTTGGACCCGCATAGCTTTAATTATTATGTGATTGAAGTGAATCCTCGTGTTTCTCGCTCATCTGCACTTGCTAGTAAAGCCACAGGGTATCCCATTGCGAAGTTAGCTGCAAAAATTGCTGTTGGTTTAACATTAGATGAAATGAAAAATCCAGTTACTGGAACCACTTATGCCGAATTTGAACCGGCTTTGGACTATGTTGTTTCCAAAATTCCTCGATGGCCTTTTGACAAATTTGAAAAAGGTGCTCGAGAACTAGGAACGCAAATGAAAGCAACCGGGGAAGTCATGGCAATTGGCCGCAATATTGAAGAATCCTTATTAAAAGCAGTTCGTTCTTTAGAAATTGGTGCTTATCACAACGAGTTAGCAGAACTAAGTCATGTCAGTGATTTGGAATTAACGAAGAAAATGGTCCATGCGCAAGATGATCGATTGTTCTACTTATCAGAAGCCATTCGCAGAGGATATAGCATTGAAGAATTACAAAGTTTAACGAAAATTGATTTATTCTTCTTGGATAAACTTTTACACATTATCGAAATTGAAACGACCCTTGAAAGTCACGTGGACAACGTAGCTGTCTTGAAAGAAGCCAAACAAAATGGCTTTTCTGATCGGAAAATCGCAGCACTTTGGGGACAAACAGAACAAGCCATCGCTGACTTCCGCAGAGCCAATCAAATTGTGCCCGTCTATAAAATGGTGGATACGTGTGCTGCAGAGTTTGAATCACACACGCCTTATTTTTATAGCACGTATGAAGTGGAAAACGAAAGCAATGTTTCGAAAAAGCCTTCTGTACTAGTATTAGGTTCTGGTCCCATTCGCATTGGTCAAGGGGTCGAGTTTGATTATGCAACGGTTCATTCTGTCAAAGCGATCCAAGCGGCTGGTTATGAAGCAATTATTATGAATAGTAATCCTGAAACAGTTTCAACAGATTTCTCTGTTTCTGATAAATTATACTTTGAGCCATTAACTTTAGAAGACGTCATGAATGTGATTGATTTAGAAAATCCGATTGGCGTGATCGTCCAATTTGGTGGACAAACAGCAATTAATTTAGCTGAGCCGCTCACAAAACAAGGCGTTAAAATTCTTGGAACAACGATTGAAGATTTAGATCGTGCGGAAAATCGTGATTTATTTGAACAAGCTTTGCAAGAGTTAGCGATTCCTCAACCACCAGGAGATACGGCCACAAGTGCAGAAGAAGCAGTCGTGATTGCTGATCGTATCGGCTATCCCGTTTTAGTTCGTCCAAGTTATGTTTTAGGTGGTCGTGCAATGGAAATTGTCGAAAATCAAAAGGATTTGGAAGATTATATGCGACACGCAGTCAAAGCTTCTCCAGAACATCCTGTCTTGGTTGATAGCTATTTATTGGGACAAGAATGTGAAGTTGATGCCATTTGTGATGGTGAAACAGTACTAATTCCAGGGATTATGGAACATATTGAACGAGCTGGCGTTCATTCTGGCGATTCAATGGCGGTTTATCCACCACAGTATCTTTCTCAAGAAATTCAGGCAACAATTGCCGATTATACAAAAAAACTAGCACTTGGTTTAAACTGTGTAGGCATGATGAATATTCAATTTGTTATTCATGAAAATCGTGTTTATGTGATTGAAGTGAATCCTCGTGCGAGTCGAACAGTTCCTTTCTTAAGTAAAATCACAGGGATTCCGATGGCCCAAGTTGCTACAAAAGCGATTCTTGGTGAGAAACTGACTGACCTAGGATATCAAGATGGATTATACCCTGAAAGTAAACAAGTTCATGTGAAAGCCCCTGTGTTCTCCTTTACGAAACTACAAAAAGTAGATACGTACTTAGGGCCTGAAATGAAATCAACTGGGGAAGTTATGGGTAGTGATTATTATTTAGAAAAAGCCTTGTATAAAGCCTTTGAAGCATCTGGCTTGCATTTGCCAAGTTATGGAGCTGTACTTTTCACCATTGCTGATGAAACAAAAGAAGAGGCGTTAGAAATTGCTAAGCGTTTTTCAGCAATTGGCTATAGTTTAGTCGCAACGGAAGGAACCGCTGACTTTTTAGCGAAGCATCAGTTGCCTGTTAAGAAAGTGACGAAAATTTCTAATCCTGAAGGGGAAACCGTGCTGGATGTCATTCGTAATGGGAATGCACAAGTGGTAATCAATACCATGGATAAAAATCGTTCCAGTGCCAACCAAGATGGGTTTTCAATCCGTCGGGAAGCAGTCGAACATGGGATTCCATTGTTTACCTCACTTGACACAGCGAATGCGATTTTAAAAGTTTTAGAATCAAGAGCCTTTACGACAGAAGCCATTTAAGCAAAAATCTGGAACAATCGTCTGAGGAGGACTGTTCCAGATTCTTTTACGAAGAAATAGAAAATCATTTATAGGGGAATCAGAGAATAAAGGAGTGAAGGATACTGATGCAGAGAAAGCAAGAAATGATGACCATTGTAGCTCAAAAACAGTTAGCGCCACGGATTTATCAGTTAGACTTACAAGGCGAGTTAGTGAAAGAGATGACACGACCTGGACAGTTTGTGCATATCAAGGTTCCGCGTGCAGATTTACTTTTGCGGCGACCGATTAGCATCAACCAAATTGATCATTCGAACGAAACCTGTCGTTTGATTTATCGAGTCGAAGGCGCTGGAACGGAAGTGTTTGCCACCATGAAGGCTGGTGAACAATTAGATATTTTAGGTCCTTTAGGAAACGGCTTTGATATAACTACCGTAGCAGCTGGTCAAACTGCTTTTATCGTTGGCGGAGGAATCGGGATTCCCCCATTGTATGAATTATCAAAACAACTCAATGAAAAAGGCGTGAAAGTGATTCATTTTCTTGGTTATGCATCAAAAGAGGTTGCTTATTACCAACAAGAATTTATGGCATTAGGAGAAACACATTTTGCCACAGATGACGGCTCGTTTGGCGCTCATGGCAACGTGGGCCGTTTATTGTCAGAAGCGTTAGCAAAAGGACGGATCCCTGATGCAGTTTATGCTTGTGGTGCGAATGGTATGTTAAAAGCAATTGATTCTTTATTTCCAACACATCCACACGTTTACCTTTCTTTAGAAGAACGGATGGCCTGTGGAATTGGGGCTTGCTATGCCTGCGTTTGCCATAAAAAAGGAGACACTACTGGAGCAAAAAGTGTCAAGGTCTGTGATGAAGGTCCGATTTTTAAAGCAAGTGAGGTTATCTTATGATGAAAAATCCTTTAGCTGTTTCAATTCCAGGTTTAACATTAAAAAATCCAATTATTCCCGCCAGTGGTTGCTTTGGGTTCGGGGAAGAATATGCTAACTATTATGACCTTGATCAATTAGGTTCAATTATGATTAAGGCAACAACCCCCCAAGCACGATATGGAAATCCCACACCACGTGTAGCTGAAACACCTAGTGGTATGCTAAATGCCATTGGATTGCAGAATCCAGGCTTAGACGTGGTTATGCAAGAAAAATTACCAAAATTAGAAAAATACCCTAACTTACCGATTATTGCAAATGTTGCAGGTGCTTGCGAAGAGGATTATGTGGCTGTTTGCGCAAAAATTGGGCAAGCGCCTAACGTCAAAGCAATTGAATTGAATATTTCCTGTCCTAATGTGAAACATGGCGGCATAGCTTTTGGTACAGATCCAGAGGTTGCTTTTCAATTAACACAAGCAGTCAAAAAAGTCGCCTCTGTTCCGATTTATGTTAAACTATCACCAAACGTAACGGACATTGTGCCAATCGCCCAAGCAATTGAAGCAGGGGGTGCAGACGGTTTTTCTATGATTAATACATTGCTAGGGATGCGCATTGATTTAAAAACGAGAAAACCTATTTTAGCCAATCAAACTGGCGGACTATCTGGCCCAGCCATTAAACCTGTTGCTATTCGCTTAATCCGACAAGTCGCCAGTGTTTCTCAGTTGCCAATTATTGGAATGGGCGGTGTTCAAACAGTGGATGATGTCTTGGAAATGTTCATGGCAGGTGCTAGCGCTGTCGGGGTTGGTACGGCCAACTTTACAGATCCATATATTTGTCCGAAGTTGATTGACGGATTACCTAAGCGAATGGAAGAGTTAGGCATTGAATCGTTGGAACAATTAATTAAAGAAGTGAGAGAGGGGCAGCAAAATGCACGATAGACCAA
Organism: Enterococcus sp. DIV0546; assembly: GCF_051712785.1. Taxonomy (NCBI): domain Bacteria; kingdom Bacillati; phylum Bacillota; class Bacilli; order Lactobacillales; family Enterococcaceae; genus Enterococcus; species Enterococcus sp. DIV0546. The sequence goes on along the minus strand of NZ_JBIOPO010000001.1, from coordinate 1,440,791 downwards.
TTATTGCGTTAGATTTTCCCACGCAAAAAGAAGTGGCTGTTTTTTTAGAAAAATTTCCTAAGGAAGAAGCCTTGTTTGTTAAAGTGGGGATGGAACTTTTTTACGCAGAAGGACCAGCGATTGTTCGCTGGCTTAAAGAACAAGGACACGATGTTTTCTTGGATTTAAAATTACATGATATTCCGAATACTGTGGAAAAAGCGATGACAAATTTAGCAAAATTAGGCGTTGCCATTACCAATGTCCATGCAGCAGGGGGCGTTCGAATGATGCAAGCAGCTAAGGAAGGTCTAATCAAAGGGACTCAGCCAGGCGCTAAGGTTCCTGAGTTAATTGCTGTAACCCAGTTGACTTCTACTAGTGAAGAAGAGATGCAGCACGATCAATTAATCAACGTTCCTTTAGAGACAAGTGTCATTCATTATGCTAAATGTGCGGAAAAAGCGGGTCTGGATGGCGTGGTTTGTTCAGCATTAGAAGCTCGTGGTATTCAAGAAGCAACCAAGCAAACGTTTATTTGCTTAACACCTGGTATTCGTCCAGCAGGAAGTGCAGTAGGTGACCAACAACGGGTCGTTACGCCGCAACATGCTCGCGAAATCGGGTCCACATATATCGTTGTTGGCCGACCTATTACCCAAGCAGAAAATCCTTATGAAGCCTATCAAGAAATCAAAAAAGACTGGAGCGGAAAGTAACATGACAAAAGTAGCAAAAAAAATTGCCAAAGATTTATTAGATATTGAAGCGGTATTTTTAAACCCTAATGAGCCGTTTACCTGGGCTAGTGGCATAAAAAGCCCGATTTATTGTGATAACCGTATCACGATGAGTTATCCTGCTGTGCGTAAAGAAATTGCAGAAGGCTTAGCGGCAAAAATTAAAGAAACTTTCCCAGAAGTCGAAGTGATTGCTGGGACAGCTACCGCAGGGATTCCACATGCGGCATGGGTAGCCGATATTTTAGGATTACCAATGGTTTATATCCGCAGTAAAGCCAAAGACCACGGCAAAGGGAATCAAATTGAAGGCCGAATTTCTGAAGGACAAAAAATGGTAGTTATCGAGGATTTAATTTCAACCGGCGGTAGCGTGTTAGAAGCGGCAGAAGCGGCGGAACGTGAAGGAGCAACGGTTTTAGGCGTTGCGGCAATCTTCACTTATGAGTTACCCAAAGGAACGGTAAATTTTGCAGATAAACAGATGACGTTACTAACGTTAACCAATTATTCAACTTTAATTGATGCTGCATTAGAAGCAAATTATATCGAAGAAAAAGATGTTACCTTATTACAAGAATGGAAAAAAGATCCTGAAAACTGGGGCAAATAAACGTTGAACTAAAGATAGTTCTTGTCGTCTGATTTTTAGTGTCATTTTCAGTAACCAGATTTAACGGTAGGAGAACTTAGGTCATTTGCCGAGGAGCGTAATGATCTAAGTTCTTTTGTTTGACGTAGAAAAGATGTTAGGATAGAGTTTTAACATGAGTTTTACCTGATTACTATGTGGAAATGAAGGAAGAGTGTATGAAAAAAATAAAAAATATGGACGTTGAATGGAGCTATACAGGCAACGATGGACCGGAACATTGGCATACGCTATGTGACTGGTTTGCAGAAGGTGCTAAGTTTGCTTATCAATCGCCAATTGCTTTAGAAAAAGAAAGTGCTGAGACAGTAAATTCTCAGATTACGTTTCATTATAAAAAAGAAGAATTCACTGAAAAGGAATTCAAAAATACGTTTCATTTTGTACCACCAAATACGGAAAGTTACGTAATGTTTGAAAATGTTGCGTATCATTTAACCGATATTCATTTTCATATGCCTAGCGAACATTTGCTATCGGGAAAGCAGTATCCGCTAGAATTCCATTTGGTTCATATGAACGATGCTGGCGAAAATTTAGTTGTCGGTTGCCTGTTTACCATCACTGAGGAAGAAAATCGTTTTTCAGAAGCGAATCATCCGATGGACTGGGAAAACGGCACGCACCAACAATGGTTTAATCCGTCAATCTTTTTACCAGAGGAGCGTCTACACTACCATTATGTAGGCTCGTTAACAACACCGCCAACTAAGGGTCCAGTGAAATGGTTTGTATTTGATACCATTCAAAAAATGGATCAAGCCTTTTTAAATAAGATCAAGGAAGGTATGTTGGCCTTTAACAATCGGCCCCTTCAGCCGTTGAATGGGCGTAAGATTTATTTTTCAAATGATTAGTGTGTGGAGGAAAAAGTGTTGAATATTCAACAAATGAAGTATGTTGCTGCCATAGCTAACAATGGGAGTTTTCGGGAAGCAGCCAAAAAACTATTTATTACACAACCTAGCTTGTCAAATAGTATTCGAGAATTAGAAGAAGAACTAGGAATTTCCCTCTTTTTACGTACTAATAAAGGCGCTTTTTTAACAGAAGAAGGAATGGTTTTTTTAGAACAAGCAGAGAAAGTCTTAGTTCAAATGGAGTTATTGGAAAATCGCTATCGCGAGACAGTGACCAGCGAACGATTCTCCATCTCTTCGCAACATTACGATTTTTTAGGTGAGGTAATTGCCAAAGTTCTTAAAAAGTATGGGGATCAATATAAAGATTTTCGTGTCTTTGAAACCACGACCTTAAAAGTAATTGAAGACGTCAAAGGATTTCACAGTGAGCTGGGGATTATTTATTTAAATGAACAAAATAGTGTCAGTATTGAACGGTATTTAGAACAAGCTAATCTAGCCTACGAGGTAATTAGTACTTTTAATACACACATTTTTTTAGGAAATCATCATCCTTTAGCCAAGCAAAAAGAAATTCATTTAGAGGAATTAGTTCCCTATCCACAAGTTCGCTTTAATCAAGAAGGAAGCAATTTTTCCTATTTTTCTGAAGATTTAGTTGAAATTCCTGAACAGGAATCGGTCATTCATACTACGGATCGTGGAACCTTGATGAATTTGTTGGTAGAAACCAATGCTTATGCTTCTGGTTCAGGAGTCGTAACGGGTTTTACGAAGAAAGAAATTCGGTTAGTGCCATTGGCGCCAGCTTTGGAAAATCGTATTTGTTTACTCTTTCCCAAAAATCGGGAAATCAGTCCAATTGGTCGCTACTTTATCAAAGAATTAAAAGCGTTGTTTAAAAAAGAGGTAGATACCAAAACGTTTAGCACTAAGGAATAAAAAGAAGGAACTATCAGTGATTTGACTGATAGTTCCTTCTTTTTTGGCTCATTTTGAAACAGTAGAAATGGTTTCTCTTTCAATTAATGTTACAGGCACTTGAATGTCTTCTATGATTTGAAGGTCTTGTTGCATCGTTTGTAATAACACTTCGCCAGCTAGTTTTCCCATTTCTTTAAAGTCTTGCGCCATGGTTGTTAATGGAGGTTCGACAAATGCTGCTGCTTGAATATCGTCAAAACCAATAATCGATAATTCTTCTGGCACATGAATACCTAGGTTTTTACAGTTTCGTAAACAATGTAACGCGCTGAAGTCATTATCGCAGACCACGGCTGTGAGTTGGTGCGCCTCAAAATACTGTTTAAAGTTGTGTTCATCTAAGAGATTGGTTTCCGTGATTGCTGTATGAAATGCCAGATTGGCTTCTTTTAAAGCTTGGAGATAACCTAAATAACGTTGCCGAACGGATTGTAGGGCTGGACTTCCTGAAAGGATATATCCAATTTTCGTATGTCCTAAGCCAATTAAGCGTTCGGTTGCTGTTTTACCACCAGCAAAGTTGTCTGATTGAATGGTTGCAAAAGGCAAATCATGGATCTTTTTATCCAAGACAACGACTGGAAAATTCATCAGAGCCAACTCGAACAGTAAGTCGAGATAGTCATTACTAGTAGCAGCATAATAGACAAGCCCGGCAAACTCATTCACAATGTCCGCAGCATTTTTCTCTCTCAAAAAATTAGGCGAGGTCATAAAGACTTCTAAACCAGCTGCTTGAATAGTAGGGGACAAACCGCTATAGAAATTTCCTACTGATAAATCGTCTGCAAAAGGCAATAAAAAAAGAACTTTATTTAAAGAGGTATGGAGAGGGTGCTTTGGTGCTTGAACAAAACTTCCTTTTCCTTGGTGACGTTGGATTACGCCTTGCGTTTCCAACTCAGTTAGCGCTCGTTTGGACGTAATTCTACTGACGTTAAACTGAGCCGATAATTCTTTTTCGGTAGGCACTTGCGCTCCAACAGGCAATCGCCCTGAATCAATTTCATTTTGTAAATAATCAATAATTTGTTGATATAATGGTTGCTTCATTCATTTCACCTCACAATAAGATATATCTTATTTATAGTTTACCATAAATTAATTGGTTTTAAAATGAAAAAAATGATCGAAATCACTAGACAAAGTGAAATGTAAACGCTATAATTCAATTATGAAATGATATATCAAATTTAAGAGGTGACGAGAATGGTTTATACAGAAGTTCCAAAATCCGTAGCAACATTTATGGAGACAATTACAGAAAAATGCGGTGAAGCACATCAAGATTGGGCAAAAAACTTTCAGGCGGCCTTTGCCAATACTTTATTAACAACAGTGAAACGTCAAGAAGATGGTACTACCTTTTTATTAACAGGCGATATTCCAGCAATGTGGTTGAGAGACTCAACAGCACAAGTTCGTCCCTATTTAGTGATTGCGAAAGAAGACGAAGACCTTGCTCAAATGATTGCTGGTTTGGTTAAACGCCAGTTTCGTTATATTTGCATTGATCCTTATGCCAATGCGTTTAATGAAACAGATAATCATGCAGGCCATCAAACTGATAAGACCGAAATGAATGGCTGGATTTGGGAACGGAAATATGAAATTGATTCATTATGTTACCCGGTCCAATTAGCCTATTTACTTTATAAAAATACTGGGATGACCGAACAATTTAATTCAGATTTTGTGGAAGGCGTTAAAAAAATTCTCAACGTTTTCACAACAGAACAAGATCACGCACAGTCACCTTATTTATTTGAACGAGATACGTGGCGTCAAGAAGATACGTTGGTTGAAGCAGGGAAAGGAACACCAGTTGGCAAAACAGGGATGACATGGTCAGGCTTCCGTCCTAGTGATGATGCCTGCCAATATGGTTACTTAGTTCCTTCTAACATGTTTGCAGTCGTAATTTTAGGCTATATTCAAGAAATTTTCTCTGATGTTTTAGAAGATGCTACGATTGTGGCGATTGCTAAAAAATTACAAGAAGAGATTGAAGAAGGCATCCAAACATTTGGACGAACAAAAAATCAAAATAACGAAACGATTTATGCGTATGAAGTGGATGGCTTAGGCAATGCAAGCGTGATGGATGACAGTAATGTTCCCAATTTAGTAGCAGCCCCTTATCTGGGTTATTGTTCAACAGAGGATGAACAATATTTAACAACGCGTCAAACCTTATTAAGTAAAGAAAATCCTTACTTCTATGAAGGCAAATACGCGAAAGGGATTGGTAGCTCGCATACACCAGAAAATTACGTGTGGCCGATTGCTTTAGCAATGGAAGGAATGACAACCAAAGATAAAGCAGAAAAAGAACGAATTTTAGATTTATTGGTTGCCACAGATGCGGGGACTCATTTGATGCATGAAGGTTTTGACGTAGATAATCCTGAAAATTATACAAGAGAATGGTTTTCATGGGCTAATATGATGTTTTGTGAATTAGTTATGGATTATTTTGACATCCGAGTGGAAAAATAGGAGGAAAAGTGATGACAAAGAAAAAAGTCTATATTGTTTCCCATAGTCATTGGGATCGTGAATGGTATCTTCCTTATGAAGAACATCATATGCGCTTAATTGAATTAGTGGATAATGTATTAGATTTAATTGAAAATGATCCAGAGTTTAACAGTTTCCATTTAGATGGACAAACGATTATCTTAGACGACTATTTACAAGTTCGCCCAGAGAAAAAAGAAGCCGTGAAAAAAGCTGTCCAAGCAGGCAAACTAAAAATCGGACCATTTTATATTTTACAAGATGACTTTTTAATTAGCTCTGAATCCAATGTTCGAAACATGCTGATTGGGCATTTAGAAAGTCAAAAATGGGGAGCACCAGTTCAATTAGGTTACTTCCCGGATACATTTGGTAACATGGGTCAAACGCCTCAAATGATGCAATTAGCAAATCTGCCTGCGGCTGCCTTTGGACGCGGGGTGAAACCGATTGGCTTTGATAACCAAGTCTTAGAAAGCGACTATAGCTCACAATATTCTGAAATGTGGTGGGAAGGTCCTGACCAAACGAAAATTTTCGGCTTGCTTTTTGCGAACTGGTATAGTAACGGGAACGAAATTCCTTCAGAAAAAGAAGCGGCAATCGCTTTTTGGAAACAAAAATTGGCTGATGTGGAACGTTATGCTTCCACAAACCATTTATTGATGATGAATGGGGTCGACCACCAACCTGTACAAAGAGATATTACTAAGGCCATCGCTTTAGCCAATGAACTATTCCCAGAATATGAATTTATTCATTCCAATTTCGATGACTATTTGAAAGCTGTTCAAGAGGAGTTACCAGAAGATTTAGGAACAGTAACAGGCGAATTAACGAGTCAAGAAACGGATGGCTGGTACACATTAGCCAATACTTCTTCTGCTCGCGTCTATTTAAAACAGTGGAACACAAAAGTCCAACGCCAATTAGAAAATATCGCAGAACCTTTAGCAGCGATGGCTTACGAAGTAACTGGCGACTACCCACATGACCAATTTGATTATGCTTGGAAAACATTGCTTCAAAACCATCCGCACGATAGTATTTGTGGCTGTTCTGTCGACGAGGTTCACCGAGGCATGATGACTCGCTTTGAAAATGCCAATGATGTCGGGCATTTCTTAGCAGATGAAGCAACACGACAATTAACAGAAGCAATTGATACAAGTGTTTTCCCAGAAAAAGCGCACCCGTTTGTTTTGTTTAATACTAGTGGCTATCAGAAAACGGAGGTTGTCACTGTGGAAGTGGAGATTGAACGATTGCCATTTTATACAGGAAAACCTGAAGATCTTTATCATGAATTAAAACAAAAAGCAACCCCAGATTATCAAGTGATTGATCCAACTGGAAAAGCCGTTGCAAGCCGTATTGTCAAAGAAGATGTTCGTTTTGGTTACGATTTACCTAAAGATGCTTTCCGTCAACCGTACATGGCTAAATACTTAACGGTCGAATTATCTGTCAAAGAAATGGCGCCATTCTCTTGGGATAGCTTTGCATTGATTCAAGGAGAAACGAAAGCTTTTGAAGGAAGTCTTTTGGCTCAACCAGCAACAAATGAAATGGAAAACGAATTTATTCAAGTGAAAATTGAAAACAATGGTAGCTTAACCATTGCTGACAAAAAAACAGGAGAAACATTTTCAAAATTGTTAACATTTGAAGATACTGGCGACATTGGGAATGAATATATCTTTTTCAAACCGACCGAAGACCAAGGAATTACAACCGAAAATGTAACGGCTGAAATTACGAATAAAGAAAATTCCCCTGTAAAAGCAAGTTATCAAATTAAACAAACCGTCATGTTACCAGTTTCAGCAGATGAACGATTAGAAGAAGAACAAAAGGCTGTTCGTGAGTTTAGAGAACGCCAGGCACAACGTTCAACGACGCTTCGCCCGTTCGAAATAACGACAGTGGTTACAATGATCAAAGAAAGTAACCAATTATTCTTTGAAACAACCATTAATAATCAAATCAAAGATCATCGTTTACGCGTGCTTTTCCCAACTGGCATGGTCACAGAAACACACGAAGCGGATAGTATTTATGAAGTCGTGACACGACCAAATCAAGTAAGCGACACATGGGAAAATCCAACAAACCCGCAGCACCAACAAGCGTTTGTGAATGTTCATGACCAAAACAAAGGCGTGACTATCTTCAATGAAGGCTTAAATGAGTATGAAGTCTTGGCAGATGGAACCATTGCGGTCACATTAATTCGTTGTGTTGGGGAACTAGGTGATTGGGGCTATTTTGCGACACCAGAAGCACAATGCCAAGGAGAATATACCTTTAAATATGGTTTGTCATTGCATGGAAAACCAGAAGAACGCTTTGCTACGTATCAACAAGCCTATAGTGCACAAATTCCTTTTACTGCAGCTACTACTGCGCGTCATGAAGGTAAACTAGCACCGAACCATGTCTACTTGACAACGGCAGAAGGACCAATTGGTTGGACAGCCGTTAAACGTCAAGAGCAAACAAATCATTTAGTCGTTCGTGGCTTTAATCTAACAGCGCAAAATATTCCTTGTGAACTTCACAAAGAGACTCAACCAGCGACTTGTTTAACAAATGTATTAGAAGAACCGTTGACACCAGCGATAGAAGTTGATGCACCATTACGTCCGTTTGAAATTCGGACATGGCGTTTCGAAAAATAAATAAATAGGAGAACTTTGTTGAAAAGGACAAAGTTCTCCTATTTTCTTTTCTGCCGTTTTTTTGAGATATTTATAATAAAAATCTAGCGAAACAATGAGAAAATCATTCATTTTACGGTCAATTTGTGCTACTATAACGTCAACTGAAGGAGTGAAGCTAAATGGATTTAACCAATCGTTTTAATCGTCAAGTAAATAAAATTGCTGTTTCTTTAATTCGTCAATTTGACGAACAAGTCTCAGGAATTGAAGGTATTTTAAAATTAACGCTAGGAGAGCCAGATTTTAACACACCTGAGCATGTCAAAAAAGCAGCCAAAGAAGCAATTGATGCGAATTTTTCTCATTATACAGGGATGTCTGGTTTGTTAGATGTTCGTGAAGCAGCCGCTTATTTTATGAAAGAAAAGTACCATTTGACTTACCAGCCTGGGACAGAAATTTTAGTAACAGTTGGAGCAACAGAAGCGATTTCAGCTTCGTTATTAGCAATTTTAGAACAAGGTGACAAAGTGCTATTGCCAGCACCTATTTACCCAGGGTATGAACCAATTATTACATTGGCGGGGGCGGAACCGGTATATTTGGATACACGAGACAACGATTTTGTCTTGACCCCTGAAATGATTGAAGCGGCAATGGCCGGGCATGGGGAACAAGTCAAAGCAATTATTTTAAATTATCCTAGCAATCCAACTGGTGTCACCTATAACCGCCAAGAGTTGCAAGCAATTGCTGATGTTCTAAAAAAATACGACATTTTTGTGATTAGCGATGAAATTTATAGTGAGTTAACTTATGATGAGAGTCATGTTTCGATTGCTGAAATGTTACGTGACCAAACGATTTTAATTAACGGTTTGTCGAAATCACATGCCATGACAGGCTGGCGGATTGGCTTTATTTTTGCACCAGCGATTTTAACAGCGGAGATCATTAAAGTTCATCAGTATTTAGTTACTGCGGCTGCCACTGTGTCTCAAAAAGCGGCTGTTCGTGCCTTAATCGAAGGAATGCATGATGCTGAAATTATGAAAGAAGAGTATCGGAAACGGCGCGATTTTGTTTATGAACAGATGACTCAATTGGGGTTTGAGGTTGCACGTCCAAATGGCGCCTTTTATATTTTTGCTAAGATTCCTACTGGTTATGAACAAGATTCTATGAAATTTTGTATTGATTTAGCGCAAAAAGAAGCAGTAGCGTTGATTCCAGGTATTTCTTTTGGTCCAGAAGCAGAAGGATACGTCCGAATTAGTTATGCGTCCGATATGGATAAATTAACAACGGCCATGGAACGAATCGCACATTACATGGCGACACAACGCGTAACGCACTAGCCTTTATAGATTCTTTACACACCTTTACCTTTTATTTACATTTAATTGAAACAGAATTAACAGAGTCTTGGTAGACTAAACTTGTAACTAATTGAAAAGGAAGTGCAAAGATGAAAAAACGTGTAATTGCAGCAACTATGCTGAGTCTAGGGTTATTATTAACTGGGTGCGGAGCTCAAGGAGGCACAACTGAAAAATCCAGCGAAGCGGATAGTAACAAACCAGTTAAAATTGTCGCTGTTGGTTCCACCGCTTTACAACCGTTAGTAGATGCTGCGAAAGATCAATTTACACAAGAACATCCTAATTATACAGTTTCTGTCCAAGGTGGCGGCAGCGGAACAGGACTTTCGCAAGTTGCAGATGGCGCAGTGACCATTGGAAATTCCGATGTGTTTGCCGAAGAGAAAGATGGCGTGGATGCCTCTAAATTAGTTGATCATCGGGTGGCCGTGGTCGGTATGGGACCAGTGGTCAACAAAGAAGTCGGCGTGAAGAATTTAACAAAGCAACAATTGATTGATGTCTTTACTGGCAAAGTCAAAAACTGGAAAGAAGTGGGCGGCAAAGATCAAGAAATCGTCGTAATAAACCGCGCAAACGGAAGTGGCACCCGAGCAACATTTGAAAAATGGGGCTTAGATGGAGCTAAACCAGTTCAATCACAAGAACAAGATTCTTCGGGAACAGTTCGTAAAATTGTTGAACAAACACCAGGAGCAATCAGCTATTTAGCTTTTTCTTATATGGATGATTCCACCGTTGCCTTAAGCATTGATGGTGTTGAACCAAAAGAAGAACACGTGAAAGACAATTCATGGAAAATCTGGTCTTATGAACATATGTATACAAAAGGGGAGCCTAATAAAGAAGTAAAAGCCTTCTTAGACTATATGGTCACCGATGATGTTCAAAAGACAATTGTCAAAGACTTAGGTTATTTAGCCATCACAGACATGCAAGTAGAACGTGATGTAAATGGAAAAGTAACTGAAAAATAAACAAAAAAACTCAGCCAATTGAGCCGACCCCCAAAAGTTAGACCTAGAAATCTAACTTTTGGAGGTTTTTTTGTATGGCAAAATACAGTTTTGAATTTAAACTTAAACTTGTTCATGACTACTTATCTGGTCAAGGAGGTCTAAGGTTTCTCGCAAAGAAGTATGGGTTTAAAGATAGTTCTCAAATAAGCAAATGGATAAATGCCTATAAAGAACTTGGTGAAGAAGGCCTACTTCGCAGTCGAAAAAATAAGAATTACTCTGTTCAATTTAAGCTAGATGCGTTAGAGTTATATTTAACAACAGAGTTGTCCTATCAAGAAGTAGCTAATCTTCTAAAAATGAACAATCCATCATTGATTGCGAATTGGCTTAGAACGTATCAGAAGTTTGGTATAGAGGGACTCTCTAAACAGAAAGGACGTCCACCTACCATGTCTAAAAAGAAACGAAATGAACCCCAATCACTACCAAGTGAACGATCTCAAGTAGAGAAACTAGAAAAAGAAAATAGAATGTTAAAAATTGAGAATGCCTATTTAAAAGAATTGAGGAGACTGCGTTTAGAGGACGAACAAAAAATGAACGAATCGCACGAATCATTCACAGTCTCCGAAGACACTTTCGATTAAAAGATATTTTGGAAACCCTAAGGTTTCCAAAATCTACTTACATGTACTGGCAAAAACGCCTCGACAGAACAGCTTCAACACAAATCATTGAAGAAGAAATTCAAGCGATTCGTAAAAAACATCAACATTATGGCTATAGAAGGATGACCCAAGAATTGAAACGACGTGGATTTCAAGTGAATAAAAAGAAAGTCCAGCGATTAATACAAAAGTTAAAGTTACAAGTCAAAGCTTTTACTAAGAAATCCAGAAAATATAATTCCTATAAAGGAACCGTTGGTAAAATCGCTAAAAATTTGATTCGTCGCCGATTTAAAACTTCTGTTCCTCATCAAAAAATTACAACTGATACAACTGAATTTAAGTACTTTGAAGCAGATAACGCAGGCATCTTTCGTCAGAAAAAACTATACTTAGATCCATTTATGGATATGTATAATAGTGAAATTCTAAGCTATAGCCTTTCTACTCAACCAAATGGTAAAACAGTTATGGGAGGTCTGAAAGAAGCAATTTCTCAAACAAATGATTGTCCCTATCGGCGCACCTTTCACTCTGATCAAGGCTGGGCTTATCAAATGAATGTCTATATACAAACATTAAAGGACAACAATATCTTTCAAAGTATGTCTCGAAAAGGAACCTGTTTAGATAATTCTCCTATGGAGAATTTCTTCAGTATCCTAAAACAAGAAGTGTACTATGGAAAAATCTATCAAAGTCAAAATGAATTGAGAGAAGCAATTGAGAACTACATTTATTATTACAATCATCACCGAATCAAGGAAAAACTTAACTGGAAAAGCCCAGTAGAATTTCGACAATTCAATCAAAAAACTGCATAAAAAATAGAGTGGAAAAATCCACTCTATAAAAGTCTAACTTTTTGGGGTCACTACAAATAAACAGGATTGGCTGAGTTTTTTTAGGCTTCTTTTTTTGTTAAAGGCAAGGTGATTGTAAAAGTGGTCCCTAAGCCTAAGTGACTATCAATGGCGATTTTACCGCCTAATAATTCTGTGTAATTTTGGACAATAGCTAGACCTAGACCGGTGCCACCAGAATGACGGCTACGTGCTTTATCGACACGATAGAACCGTTCAAAGATCCGTTCTTGGTCTTTTTGACTAATGCCAATGCCAGTATCTTGAACAGATAAACGTAATTGCTGATTTTCAATAGCATAAGAAATAGTAATCTGTCCATTTTCTTGGGAATACTGAATGGCATTTTCAATTAGATTCTTCACGATTGGATAAAACAATTCGTATTTGGTGAAAAATTGGCTCTCTGGCAGACCATGAACGACTGTTTTCAGCTGTTTTGCTGCCAATTGTTGCTGATAAGAACCGAGAATTTCTGTAATGAATTTTTCTAAAGTAATTTCTTGTTCTGCATAAGGAATTGTTGCGCTGCCCCGAGAAAGTTCTAAAATTTCTTGAATTAATTGTTGCAGACGCTGGGCATCTTTTTGCATGATGTGCAAAAATTGATCAAGGACTTCCGGATCTTCTTTGGCGCCATCTATGAGTGTCTCGGTAAAGCCCAAAAGAGAAGTGACAGGCGTTTTTAATTCATGAGACACGTTTGATACAAAATCTTTTTGCATTTTTTCTAGTTGGCGAACGCGCGTTAAATCATAGGCAATTCCTAACACTTGATAATCATTGGCGCTTTGATCATCCAAGTAACGAAGAGAAAGATCTAAGCGTAAAGGTGTTGGTCCTTGTGTCACAGTGATTTCTTGATGTAAGCTGTTTTTTTCAGCGACGACTTGATGGATTAAATGAATCAAATCGGCGTCTTGAATCACTTCAAGATAATTGCTTTGCATATTTTTAGCAGAGAGTCCTAACATTTCCTGCATTTTAGGATTCAACAGACGAAGCCGTCCTTGCGTATCAATGATAAAGACACCAATCATCAACTCATCTAAAAGTTCGTGAAATTGCTCATCCGCAGACGTATACGCTTTATACGTTTGACTTACTTGTTGACTCAGTAAGTTAATAGTTTCGTAAAGTTCATTCCATTCAGAAGATTGCTGGATAATGGATCGATTTTCATCTGGATGTTTAAGCATTCGTTTCAGAATCGGTAAGACAGTCACTAGCGGTTGATTTTTTTGCCGTAACAGTAAAAAGATAAACAAGGTAATTAGTAGGAACAAGATGCCGAATGTAAAGATAATATAGCGACGAAAAGATTGGATATTTTTAGAAAATAGCGCGGTTTGTTCCGAAATCCGAATAATACCAACGATTTCTCCTGATTTTAAAACAGGCGTGGCAACGTACAGAAGTTCTTTATTTAACGTTTTACTCTTTCGTAAGGCTGAACCATAGGTAGCTCCTGATAGAACCGCAGCGATTTCAGGTCGTTTTTTGTGCGACTCTAGCGGTTCATTTTGGCTGCTGTCAAAAAAGACGGTACCATTTTTTTGCAACAAAGTTACCCGTTCTTCTGCATCATCTAACGCATGGGTGACAAGGAGTTGTTGTTGGTTTGTCAGTTGCCTTTTTTCGAAAACGGAAGGGGGCAACTGGTCTGTTAAAAGGGTATTTTTTCTTCTTAAATAGGTTTCTTGCTGAGCAACCATTTCTTTTTGAAAGAAAAAATTGGTCGCTGCAATACTCCCGACAAATAATAAAAGCATGACTGCCGCAACTAAAAAATATTCAATTCGCAGTCTCTTTTTCATCGTTTTGGCTCCTGAAAACGGTAGCCAAAGCCACGGACAGTTACTAAGTAAACGGGCCGTTTGGGATCGGGCTCGATTTTATCACGTAAATGACTAATGTGGACATCGACGATGCGACTTTGTCCAGCGAAGTCATATTGCCAAATTCGTTCCAACAAGGTTTCCCGATTAATGACCCGATCTTTGCGTTTCATGAAGTAAACGAGTAATTCAAATTCTTTCGGTGTTAGCTCAATGGGCTGATTGCGCACAAAGACTTCATAATTTTGTTCATCCACACGAATCTCGCCAATCACAAGCGGAGCTTTAGGTGTGTCCTCTTGAAGCGGTTCGGTCGTGGTAGGTTTTAAACGACGGAAAATAGCTTTCATGCGTGCTAGGACTTCTCTGGGACTAAAAGGTTTTGTTAAATAATCATCTGCCCCAATTTCTAAGCCGATGATTTTATCTACTTGTTCATCTTTGGCAGTTAAAATCAAAATAGGCGTGTCAATTTTTTCTCGACGAAGTGCTTTGGTAATTTCTAAGCCATCCATACCAGGAAGCATTACATCTAAAATTATAAAATCATATTGATTAGACAAAGCTAATTCGAAGCCGTTTTTACCATCTTCGGAAGTAGTCACCTGATAGCCTTCTTTTTCCAAATTAAAGGTTAACAAAGTTAAAATCGATGGTTCATCATCGACGACAAGAACTTTTTTCATTTACATAACTCCTTCAAGAAATTTCTGAAAATAAGTGTATATTTCACTATTGTTAGTTTAACATATTTTTAGAGGAAGAACGTACTTTAAAGTAAGCAAGAATGCTACTTTTGAGAAAAGTCAACTCATGGTATAATAGAGAAATGAAATGAGGAGAAGCGAATGATTGGTATTAGTAGTTGCTTAGGTGGGATTTGTTGCCGTTACGATGGAAAATCTCAAGAACAAGAAGCGTTAAAACAACTTGTAACTAATGGAAAAGCAATAATGGTTTGTCCCGAAGTTTTAGGAGAGTTGCCCATTCCACGTCCGCCAGCAGAAATCATTGGCGGGGACGGCTTTGATGTTTGGGCGAATACTGCTTATGTATATACGGATAACGGGGAAGATGTGACTGAGGCATTTAAAGCAGGGGCACAACGCGCGTATCAAAAATTAAAAGCCCAACAAATTACAACCTTGATTTTGAAAGAAAAAAGTCCCAGCTGTGGCAGCCAGCTGATTTATGATGGACAATTTTCTGGCATTAAAAAAGCTGGAGTTGGAGTCGCAACTGCTTATTTTATTCAACAAGGAATGACTGTTTATTCTGAAGAAACATGGCAACTTGCGGACATTTCTTTTTAAAAGGTAAAAACTTAGTAAAAAAAGATTGACTATTCCCTATGAAATCGGTAACCTATAAGGGATTGAAGATGGGAGCACGGCTCATGGAAATGGAAAAAACAAACCGCATGAATGCGTTATTTGAATTTTATTCGACATTATTAACGGAAAAGCAGATGAATTATATGGAGCTTTACTATGCTGATGACTTTTCTTTAGGAGAAATTGCGGAAGAATATGAGGTTAGTCGCCAAGCGGTTTATGATAACATTAAACGAACCGAAAAAATTTTAGAAGAATACGAAAAAAAGTTACATCTTTATTCAAACTATGTTGTACGGAAAGAATATCTTGAACAACTACAGCAGTATGTTCAAGAAACTTATCCCAAAGATAGTGAAATCAAAAAATATATTGAACAAATTCAAGAAATAGAGGAATGAAACTATGGCTTTTGAGAGTTTAACAAACCGCCTACAACAGGCAATGAGTAAAATCCGTCGTAAGGGAAAAGTTTCCGAAGCCGACGTAAAAGAAATGATGCGAGAAATCCGTTTGGCTTTATTAGAAGCCGACGTTAATTTACAAGTGGTCAAAGATTTCACAAAACGTGTCAGAGAACGGGCAGTAGGAGTCGAAGTATTAGAAAGCTTATCACCAGCCCAACAAATTGTAAAAATTGTTGATGAAGAATTAACGAAAACGTTAGGTTCAGAAACGGTTGAACTGAATAAATCTCCAAAAATCCCAACAGTGATTATGATGACAGGGTTACAAGGGGCTGGTAAAACAACTTTTACTGGTAAATTAGCCAAACACTTAATGAAAACTGAAAACGCTCGTCCGCTTTTAATCGCTGGTGACGTTTATCGTCCAGCAGCGATTGATCAGTTGAAGGTTTTAGGTCAACAATTAGAAGTTCCCGTTTTTGATATGGGAACAGATGCTAATCCAGTGGAAATTGTTCGTCAAGGGTTAGCGTTAGCAAAAGAAAAGAAAAATGATTATGTCTTAATTGATACGGCCGGCCGTTTACACATTGACGAAGCTTTAATGGACGAATTGAAACAAATTAAAGAGTTGGCTAATCCCAATGAAATTCTGTTAGTTGTTGATGCGATGACGGGGCAAGATGCTGTCAACGTTGCAGATAGTTTTAATGAACAGCTTGGAATTACTGGGGTTGTTATTACCAAAATGGACGGCGATACTCGTGGGGGGGCTGCGCTGTCAATTCGGGCAGTAACGGGGGCTCCGATTAAATTTGTCGGTTCTGGTGAAAAATTAACCGATTTAGAAATTTTCCATCCCGATCGTATGTCGAGTCGTATCCTAGGTATGGGGGACATGTTGACGCTAATTGAAAAAGCGCAACAAGATTACGATGAGAAAAAAGCAGAAGAACTTGCTCAAAAAATGAAAGAAAACAGTTTTGACTTTAACGATTTCATTGAGCAATTGGATCAAGTTATGGGCATGGGACCGATTGAAGACTTATTAAAAATGATCCCTGGAATGAGTAACATGCCTGGTATTGAAAATGTCAAAGTCGATCCAAAAGATGTGGCACGGAAACGGGCGATGGTCCTATCAATGACCCCTGCAGAACGTGAAAATCCTGACCTATTAAATCCTAGTCGCCGCCGCAGAATTGCAGCTGGTTCAGGAAATAGTGTGGTTGAAGTCAATCGTATGATTAAACAATTTAAAGAATCCAAAAAAATGATGCAACAAATGTCCAAAGGGGATATGAACATTCCTGGTATGGATCAAATGTTAGGTGGCGGCGTTAAAGGCAAGCTAGGTAAAATGGCAATGAATCGTATGATGAAGAAAAACAAAAAGAAGAAAAAGAAAAAAAGATAAACAGGCTTTAGTTAATTATTGTAAGAAACAGAAAGTGCGCCATCAGTCTCTTCGACTGATGGCGCACTTTCTGTTTAAGCGTAGTTTTGGATAATTGCGTTTAACGCTTCGGCAAAACCAGCGCCGTGTTGTTCATAATATGACGTAAATCGTTCATCACCAACATACATAAGCCCTAACCCTTTATGTGCTTCTGGCGAATAGCTTGACCAAGAGTACATTAACCAATCTTTGTGTAATTGGAAAATTTCTTGCGCAAGTTGACTAGTCAACTTGGGTGATTTTTGATACATGGCTAACTTAGAAAATAAATCTTTTTCCGCGTTCTGCATTGCTTGCATGTCTTTTTCCGTCAAGTTTAAATATTTTTTGTTGGCTTGTTCAATCGTTTCGTTGCCATATTTTTCCCGAATCTCTTTACCATATTTTTCTTCGTTTTCTTGAACTCGTTGTTGTTTGAATGCTTCGAATTTTTGCTGATCTGACATGTTTATCTCTCCTTTGTAATGGTGTAAGGTTTGTTGAACAGAGGCTAAAAGACGATCAATTTCATTGCGCTTTTCCAATAGCTTTTGTTGATGCTCGTATAAAGCCTGTTCAACATTAAAGTCAGGTTGCTCCAAAATTTCTTTAATTTCATCTAGTTTCAGATCCAATTCACGGTAAAAAAGAATTTGTTGCAAACGATTCACCTCGGCTTGCCCGTAAATTCGATAACCAGAAGAATTAATTCTGGCTGGTTGAAGAAGACTAATTTCATCATAATATCGTAACGTCCGTGCACTGACGCCAGATAGTGAAGCCATTTTTTTAATTGTATATTCCATCATTCATTCCTCCTGACAAAATCTATCATAAACCTTTACGTAACGAGAAGGTCAAGCAAAAAATAAAAAAAAGAGACAACCTGTTAAAAGTTGCCTCATTTTTTCTCGATTGATTCAATTAGGCAGTTAAGCGATTAAAGAAATCCACGTAAGCATCTACAATTGATTGTAAGAAACCAACAGTGCCATCAATAATTTTACCATCTTCACCAATTAAGTTCGTAATGCCGCCAATATAGGCTTCAGGTTGTTGTAAAGTTGGAACATTTAAGAAGACTAATGATTGTCTTAAATGATGGTTTGCACCAAATCCGCTAATTGCACCTGGTGAAACACTCACCACAAGTCCGGGTTTTTTATCCCAAACGCTTTCGCCATACGGACGTGAACCGACATCCAATGCATTTTTTAAAACAGCTGGTACTGAACGGTTATATTCTGGTGTTACAAACATCACACCATCTACTTGTTTGACTTCTTCACGGAATGTTGTCCAAGCTTCGGTGGGGGTTCCTTCATCATCCAAATCTTGATTGTATAATTCTAAATCACCAATGTTAATAAAAACAGGTTCGAAATCAGCTGGAAATAAGTCCGCCATTGTTTTTGCTACCAATTTGTTAAATGAATCTTTTCTTAAACTCCCTACAAAAATACCAATTTTTTTTGTCATGTAAATCCCTCCATTTTTCTTTTACTTACTTTATGATAGTACTTTTTCGAAAAAAGCGCAAACGTTTTATCCTTGTACATTGTTGAACTTCGTAACTTCACGTATAATAGCTAGTAAAAGGATGAGTAAAGGAGCAACTGCTTGAATAAAAAAATAAATTGGCGCCGACAATTAACACCGTCGGAGAAACAAACATTGACTGAATTAAGAAACAAGGAAATGATTAAACAAGAAACTTTTTATAAATTGGAACAAACATTTCCTGAGGAATCAGCTTATACTTATTATGGTTTATACAGGAAGGAACAAACCATTCAAGCATATATCGTAGGGTATTGTTTTGATGGGGAAACCTTGGAAGCGACGATTGTTGCGCCAAATGTAGGGCCATTTTTTGAAGAACTTGTTCAAGAACTCGAAAAGCAAGCAGCTTTGTGGGGAATGAAAGAAGTCTTTCTCGTGATGGACGACAAGCAATCTGTTGGCCTGAATTATTTTAATAGACAAGGAATTGTGCCAGCTTTTTCAGAACAGTATCTGGTTTTTCAAAGAGAAACTTACTCACAGGCGTTGGCGAAGCTGACACTTCTCCGACCACAAGTGGCTGATTTGCATTCCTTGGCTAGGTTACTCGAAGGTACGCCTTTGCCGGAGGACCTTCAACGAACACTTATTTATAAAGAAAACAATCAACTTTTAGCCACGCTACGTTTGGATCATTTTGAAAACGAATGGGGGATTTATGGCTTTGTTGTGACAAAAACGCAACGAGGTCGCGGTCTTGGCCGTCAAGTGTTACAGTCCGCGCTCCGAATGATTTTAGACAATTCAGCTTCAGCGACTATTTTTTTAGAAGTTGAAACAGAAAATCAAGCAGCGCTTCATCTCTATCAAACAGAAGGCTTTCAAGTGAGAAACCAGTACAACTATTATCAAATTTTGTAAAAATTCTTCATTATTTCGTTTGTTTTCCTGCAAATTGGCTAAAAAAATTGAAAAAAAGTAAAGGTGTCAAGAAAAAACTCTTTACAGGTTGTTGTTAATCTGTTAAACTAACTCTTGTGATTAAGTTAATGGAGGTGTATTTAATAATGGCAGTTAAAATTCGTTTAAAACGTATGGGTTCTAAAAAGAGTCCTTTTTACCGTATTGTAGTAGCTGATTCTCGTTCTCCTCGTGATGGACGTTTCATCGAAACTGTAGGTACTTACAACCCTTTGAAAGACCCTGCAGAAGTAGTTTTAAAAGAAGATTTAGTTTTAGATTGGTTATCTAAAGGTGCGCAACCTTCTGATACAGTTCGTAACATCCTTTCAAAAGAAGGCGTTATGAAAAAACATCATGAAGCTAAAAACGTTAAGAAATAAGGTGATTGAATATGGCAGATGTGAAAGAGTTAATTTTAACTATTGTCCGTCCGTTAGTCAGTCAACCTGAAGCAGTCTCATTAGAAATTGAGGAATCAACTGATTTCCTCGAGTATAATTTGACTGTGGCCAAAGAAGATATTGGACGTATCATTGGTAAACAAGGGCGTGTTGCAAAAGCAATTCGGACAATTGTTTATAGTGTACGTATCGATGGTCCGAAAAAGGTCCGTTTAAATATTCTTGATGGTAAATAAGCAGCAACAAGGAGGTAGCCTAGCTATCTTCTTTTTTTATACATAACCAAAAAGTTTTCATTGCTAGAGACAGGCCTTTCTTGCTAAAATAGATGTATCCAGAATAAAGGAGCGATTTGTATGGCAAAACGAATTATCATTATGAACTTTGATATTGAAAGTAAATCGTACCAAGCATTTTCCGAAATAAAAAAGATGCAGGCAGAAAGACAGCTTAAAGGTGAGCAAATGGCGGTTGTTACGCATGTTAATGATGGCCAGCATCAATTTAAAATCAATGATTTTATCGATTTTACAGGCAACAATCATACATCAAAAGATAGCATGATTGGGATGCTAGTAGGCATATTAGGTGGTCCTCTGGGCATTCTTTTTGGCTGGTTTGCTGGAAGTATGTATGGTGCAAGCAAAGACGCCAAAGAAATTCAAGAAGCACAAACGGTTTTTGAACATGTGATTCAAAAGATTGATGAAGGACAAACGGGATTGTTATTAATTGCAGAAGAAGAAGACAACCGTCCGCTCAACCAATTGGTTATGTTTGACTTAGGTGGCGAAATCACGCGGCTTGATTTAGAGGAAGTCCAACAAGAAATTAACGATGCGAACGAAGTTGCAAATGAAGCGAAACAATCGTGGCAAGCAAAAAAAGAACAACACAAAGAAGCGACATCGAAAGAAGAATAAGGATCAAAGACTGTTTTCTGAATAAAGGGAAACAGTCTTTTAAAATACTAAGAAATCACGGTTTTTTATGGTAGTTTGCTAATTTTTTGTTATTTTATCGTAAAATACGGTAAACTAAGAAGAAAACTTTGAGAAAATAGATAAATTATTATTTGCTAAAGGAGCAAACTTCTTCTAAAATAAAAAGGAAGTTTAAAAGAAAGTATGGTAGCAGATGGAAATACAATTTTTAGGAACAGGCGCTGGTGTGCCAGCAAAACATCGCAATGTCACAGGGATTGCGTTGAAATTATTAGATGAACGAAATGCAGTTTGGCTCTTCGATTGTGGGGAAGGGACTCAATTGCAAATTTTAAAAAGTAGTATTCGCCCAAGAAAAATTGAAAAGATTTTTATTACACATTTACATGGGGATCATATTTTTGGTTTACCTGGTTTGTTAAGTAGTCGTTCTTTTCAGGGCGGGACAGAACCTTTAGAAATCTATGGACCAGTTGGGATTGCTGATTTTGTCAAGACTTCTTTACGGGTCTCGCAATCGCGGTTGTCCTATCCACTGAAATTAATTGAATTAACGAAAGAAAATGACGTTATTTTTAAAGATAAACAATTCACTGTTCGCTGTAATATCTTGGACCATGGCATCACGAGCTTTGGCTATCGAATTGAGGAAGCAGCGCATGAAGGAGAATTACAAGTAGAGAAACTTCAAGCTTTAGGGATTCCTTCTGGGCCATTGTATGGCAAACTCAAACGTGGTGAAACGATTGTTTTTGATGGACAGGAAATTAATGGACAAGCGTTTGTGGGAGAGCGTAAACCTGGACGAATCGTGACGATTTTAGGAGACACTCGCAAAACTAAAAATAGTGTAACCTTAGCACGACGAGCGGATGTTTTAGTCCATGAAAGTACGTTTAATAAACACGAAGCAAAAATGGCAAAAGCCTACTTCCACTCAACCAGTCAACAAGCAGCTGAAGTTGCAAAAGAAGCGCAAGTAAAACAACTTATCTTAACGCATATTAGTGCCCGTTATTTAACCAAAGAGGCCTATCAGCTTCAAGAAGAAGCCCAAGAAATTTTCCCCAATACAAAAATCGTAAAAGATATGGATATCATTGAGATTCCATTTGCCAATGAAGGAGGAGCTTAGATGGATTTAACAAATAAAGTCGTTGTCGTAACTGGAGGTTCAGCTGGTTTAGGTGAACAAATTTGTTATGAAGCAGCTAAACAAGGGGCGGTCGTCGTTGTCTGCGCCCGCAGAATTAATTTGATTGGTAAAGTTCGCGAGCAGTGTGCTGCTTTGAGCGGACGAGAAGCATTTTCTTATCAATTAGATATTGCCGATCCAGAAAGCGTTGAACGTGTGGTTGAAGCTATTTCAGCAGAAGTTGGTCCTATAGATGTTTTAGTCAACAATGCTGGTTTTGGCTTGTTTGAAAATTTTGTTGAGATTGACTTGGCTGTTGCACGCCAAATGTTTGATGTCAACGTTTTAGGAATGATGACGTTTACTCAAAAAGTAGCTATTAAAATGATTGAAGCTGGGCAAGGACATATTATCAACGTTGCTTCAATGGCTGGGAAGATGGCTACAGCTAAATCAACCGTTTATTCTGCAACGAAATTTGCTGTGTTAGGTTTTTCAAATGCTTTACGTTTAGAATTGAAACCGTTGGGTGTAGCAGTAACGACTGTCAATCCAGGACCAATCCAAACAGAATTCTTTGATAAAGCGGACCCGACAGGCACTTATCTAGCTGCGGTGGATAAAATTGTTTTAGACCCTACGAAATTAGCGAAAGAAGTGGTTGGGAGTATGGGGACTTCTCGACGTGAGATTAATCGTCCGTTTGTCATGGAAGCAGCTGCCCGCTTTTATACATTGTTTCCACATTTAGGAGATTTCATAGCGGGAAATATTTTAAATAAAAAATAAAGGAGTCGATCAAGTCATGAAAAATCAATGGCGTGTTATTTTGGGCCTTGTGTTGGTCTTAATTGTTGTTATTTTTGCTGTTTTAAATAATCAAGCTGTTCCAGTAAACTTTGGTTTTACTAAAATTAGTGGACCGTTAATCTTAATTATTTTAGGTTCTGCAATTATTGGCGCACTAGTTGGGTTACTAACCTCCACAACCACCATTTGGAACCAACGTAAGGAATTAAAAGCTGTACAAAAAGAGTTGGATATTTATAAAAATGATATGGATAAATTAGTCAAAGAAGAAACGGAAAAAGTTCAACGTTCTTTTGATAATCAATTGGCTGATTTGCAAGCCAAACAAGCGGCAGCACCACAAGTCGCAGAACCAGTGGTCAACGAACAAACATCAAACACAGAAGTAGACGCAACGCCTGTGTCAGGTAGTCGTATTGATCGTTATGTGAAACCTCGTGTGAATGAAGAGGAACAAAAATAAGGAAGAGACTTTATCGCTAAGTTTCTTTTAAAATAAAACTGTGATATCTGCTATTTATCTAACAGATATCACAGTTTTTTTCTCAGATTTAAAAAAATGCTTTCTTTAGTTTTTGGAAAAATTTTGCTATAATTACTTGGTTAGGAGTGACGTCGTGAAAAAATCAAACTATCAATGGCAGTTACAGACAAAGACAGAATTACCTGTAGAATTTATAGAACAATTAAAAAAAGAACAAATTAATCCATTAATTGGCCAACTTTTATGGCACCGCAATATCCGGACAGAAGAAGCATTACGTAAGTTTCTACATCCGACTATCGAAGATATTTATGATCCGTTCTTAATGCATGATATGGAGAAAGCGGTAGCCCGCATCCAGCAAGCCGTCGAAGCGGGTGAACAAATCCTTGTCTATGGGGATTATGATGCAGATGGTATCACTAGTACCACGGTTATGAAAGAAGCAATCGAATTAGTCGGTGGCATGGTTCAGTACTTTCTACCGAATCGTTTTGTTCATGGATATGGACCTAATAAAGACGTATTTGCTGAACAAATTGAACAAGGAGTCCAATTAATTGTAACCGTTGATAATGGTGTAGCCGGACATGAAGCAATTAACTACGCTATGGCACAAGGAGTAGATGTAATCGTTACTGACCATCATGAATTGCCTGAACAATTACCAGAAGCCTTTGCGATTGTCCACCCTAGACATCCGCAAGGTGACTATCCTTTTGGAGATTTAGCTGGTGTTGGCGTGGCTTTCAAAGTCGCTACTGCGTTACTTGGTGAATTGCCAATTGAGTTATTAGATTTGGTAGCAATTGGGACAATTGCTGACTTGGTTTCATTAACCGATGAAAATAGAACGTTTGTCAAAATGGGCCTGCAAATGATTCAAACTGGTGATCGAATTGGTTTAGACGTTTTACTACAAGAAGCGGGTGTGAAAAAGGAAGCTGTTTCAGAAGAATCAATTGGCTTTACCATCGGACCCCGTTTAAATGCGTTAGGTCGATTAGGGGAAGCCGCACCAGGTGTTGAATTGATGACTACATTTGATGAAGAGCAAGCACTGGAAATCGCTAAATATATCGATCAACAAAACAATGAACGAAAAGACATTGTAACGACGATTGCTAAAGAAGCGCTGGATTTAATCGATCCGAATGCGCCGGTCCACATTTTAGCGAAACAAGGCTGGCATGAAGGCGTCTTAGGGATTGTCGCGGGCCGTATTATGCAAGAAACGGGGAAACCAACCATTATTTTAGCAATAGATGAATCTGGTACGACCGCTAAAGGCTCTGGACGTAGCATTAGCGCATTGAATCTCTATGAGGCGTTGAACGAAGTGCGTGAGCAATTCACTCATTTTGGTGGGCATCATATGGCAGCGGGAATGACTTTACCTGTTGAAAATATTCCTTTTGTTCAAGAACATTTGGCACACTTTATTGAAAAAAATCAAATTGATATGGCTAATGGACAAGAGTTGCTCATTAGTGAGAGCTTAGCGGTTTCGCAGGCAACGACTACTTTTATTGATCAATTGCGTATTTTGGCGCCTTTTGGGACTGATAATACTGTGCCAACTTTTGTATTTAAGGAAATCACGCCTACGCAAATTCGGCAAATTGGTGCAGATAATGCACATCTGAAATTTCAAATGAATCAAGAAGGGGCACAATTGGATGCAATTGCTTTTCAAATGGGGCCTCAAGCGGATGAACTAGCACAAGGAACCGCCGATGTGGCAGGCCAACTTTCCATCAATGAATGGAATGGTCGTAAGAAACCACAATTAATGGTGACTGATTTTGCTGTATCGGGAAGACAATTATTTGATTTTCGTGGCAAAAATAATCAAACGAAACCAATTCCTTCAGAAGCAACAGCTTATCTTTTGTTTGATGAAAAAAATCAAAAATTCATTTCAGATCCAACCGCTAATATTATTGTTTGGTCAAACCAAGAAGAATTGGTGGAAGCTGTTTCTCAAAATCAAATCGAACAACTGGTTTTTGTCGACTGTCCTGTGGAAGCAATCACGGTTAAAGAAATTGTTGAAGCGACTGAGGTACAACGTATATACATGATGTTTATTTCACCAGAAGAAGCTTATTTAAACGGTATGGCTTCACGTGAACAATTTGCAACATTGTATAAATTTATTTTGCAGCAAAAAGAAGTAAATCTACGTTCCCAGCTATCGAAGGTGGCAAATTACTTAAATATCCAAGAAAAATTATTAATTTTCATGATACAGGTGTTTTTTGACTTAGGATTTGTTACAATAGAAAGCGGTGTTTTAAACAGTATTGAGAAACCCGACAATCGACCATTGACTGAAAGTCAAGTGTACCAACAACGATTGAAAAAAATAAAAACAGAAGAATTTCTACTTTACAGTGATTGTCAAACAATACAACAATGGCTGTGGAATGAGGAGGACAAATAAAAATGGATTTAAGAGATTACATTGCAAGCATTCCAGATTATCCTGAGAAAGGGATCGTGTTCCGTGACATTTCTCCATTAATGGCTAATGGGGATGCATACCGTGAAGCAACGAAACAAATCGTGGATTACGCGAAAGAAAAAAGAATTGATATGGTTGTAGGACCGGAAGCTCGTGGCTTTATTGTTGGCTGTCCAGTGGCTTATGAATTAGGGGTTGGCTTTGCTCCGGTTCGTAAAAAAGGAAAACTTCCTCGTGAAACCATCGAAGTGACTTATGACTTAGAATATGGTTCAGATACATTGACGTTGCACAAAGATGCCATCACACCAGGTCAACGTGTTTTGATTTGTGATGACTTGTTAGCAACTGGTGGTACAATTAAAGCAACCATCGAATTAGTCGAACAATTAGGTGGTATTGTGGTTGGTTGTGCGTTCCTAATTGAATTAATGGATTTACATGGCCGCGATAAAATTGATGGCTACGATATTGTTACCTTAATGGAATACTAATCTAATTTAATTAGAAAGAGCGAAGGATTTAATCCTTCGCTCTTTCTTTGACATATTTATAAAAACGGAGCGTAGCTTGGGGGGAACACACCGTTTTATTATTTATTAAGGGAACTTACGATAAACGTATCTTGCTTGCTGTTGTTTACGTGTACGTGTATAACGCTTCTCATCCCATGACATAAACCAAAGAATAAATAACGGCGTCACGATCATAAAAGCAAGACGTAATCCTAATGTTCCCAAAAAAATACCTATAACCAATACAAAAAATAAAAATCCAACACGACGAATTGCTTCCATGTGTATCACCTCTTCATTTGATTCGAACGAGTGTTCGTATTGTTATTATACGAATGTATGTTCGTTTTGTAAAGTCTTTTCTACTAATTTATGTTAAAATAATTCGAAAAGAAGAATAATCCTTTATAATAAAGAGATTTAGGGCAATAAAAGAACACGATGCTTTGAGCATCGTGTTCTTATTGTGCTGTGGTTACGTATAAAAGAGAACAGAAAAATACATGAGGATCGCTGCAAGCATGACGAACAAATGCCAAACTACATGCATAAACCGCACATTTTTCAATGAATAGAAGGCTGCACCTAATGTGTAAGACACGCCTCCTGCGACCAATAACGCTGTTCCTGTAAATCCAAGAGATTCATATAACGGACGAGCAGCGATGATACAGAGCCAACCTAAAACAATATAAATAATCGTTGAAATGTTTTTCACTGTTTCTTGTTTATGCAACGTGAGGGATTTATAGACAATACCGACGATGGCGATTAACCAGACTAAACTAAATAAGGTCCAACCTAACCAACCGCCAATACTAATTAAGCAAAAAGGCGTATAGCTGCCAGCAATCAATAAGAAAATAGAACTATGATCGAAGACCTGAAAGACCTTTTTGGCTCTTGTAAAAATTAAACTATGAAATAACGTTGAAGATAAAAAAAGTAGAATCAACATGGAGCCATAAATAGCATAAGATACCACGTGAATTGGTGAACCTAAACGAGCTCCTTTAACAAGTAAAATGACTAAGCCAGCAATACTTAAACCTGCGCCTATGCCATGTGTAACTGCATTTAAGACTTCGTTCACGATTAGGTATTTTTTTGAGAAATGCGTTTTTTCCAATAAATTCACTTCCTTTATTTTAATTTGATGAAAAATTCGGCAGTGTCTGTTATACTATAACTAGATAATTAACCGTTTAATGGTATTCTACCATGAAAACAGGTTCCTTTTAAAGAAAGAGTGATAAATTTATGACAAACGTTAAAATCGTAACGGATTCTTCATGTACGATGGAAAAAAGTCTTAGAGATGAATTAAATATCCATATGATGCCTTTATCAATTATGGTTGATGGCGTTGTTTATCCAGATGATGATCATTTGCCAGGCGAAAAATTTATGGACATGATGGCTAATGCGAAGGCCTTACCCAAAACCAGTCAACCACCAATTGGTGAATTTGTAGAATTATATGATCGCTTAGGTGAAGATGGCAGTGAAGTAATTTCGATTCACATGACAAAAGGCTTAAGTGGAACGGTTGAAGCGGCCCGTCAAGCTAGCAACTTATCATCAAGTAAAGTAACGGTGATTGATAGCGATTTTACAGACCAAGGTTTGTCTTTCCAAGTCATTCAAGCAGCAAAATTGGCACAAGCGGGAGCGGGTGTTCCAGAAATTTTAGCTGAAATTGAACGCGTCAAACAAAATACTAAATTATACATTGGCATTTCAACATTAGATAATTTGGTTAAAGGTGGACGAATCAGCCGTACAACAGGATTATTATCAAACATTTTTAATATGAAAGTTGTCATGGACTTTGAAAATACGGAATTGATTCCTGTAGCGAAAGGCCGAGGCGTTAAAACGTTTAATAAATGGTTTGACGAATTGAAATCAGAATTAAGTAAGATTCCAAATGTTCGACAAATTGGCATTTCTCATGCGGATGGGCTAGAACTAGCAAATGGATTCAAAGAAGGATTACAAGCAATCTTTAAAGACATGGATATTCCCGTATTACATACGAATCCAGTCATTGCAACACATACAGGAAAAAATGCCTTTGCTATTATGTACTATACAGACTAAGAAATAACGAGGTTGGGTCTCACTCTTAAATGAGTAGACGCAACCTCTTTCTAACAAGAAAAGGAAAATTTCTTGTTAGTTTATTTAAAAGGAAGTGACGAAGATGAAAAAACAAACACAGCATATTTTGCTGACCGTCTTAACACCTATCCTCATTGCGCTAGGTGTTTTTACATTGTTAAGTGTGGCCATCCCCAAAGCAAAACCACTATTAAAGCAAGAGAAAGTGACCACAACTGCTCAAAAAAATCAAAAAGAAGTCATTCATTATACAGCAATCGGTGATTCTTTAACTGAAGGAATTGGGGATTTGACGAATAGTGGAGGCTTTGTTCCTATTGTGGCAGATGATTTAAAAGAACACTACAACTTGAACGGTGTTCAAACAGACAATTTTGGGAAAAATGGGGATCGTAGTGATCAAATTTTAAAACGAATCAAAGAGAAACCTGAAATTCAAAAGGGCCTTGCCTCTGCGGACGTGATTACGCTAACGGTTGGCGGAAATGACTTAATGAAAGTAATTAGTAGTAATATTTTCGACTTGAAAGTCAGCTCGTTCAATCGTCCACAAAAAGCCTATCAACGCCGAGTAAGACGACTACTTGAAGAAATCCGAGAGTACAACGAGAAGGCCCCTATTTATGTCTTAGGAATTTACAATCCCTTCTACTTAAACTTTTCCGAAATTACAGAAATGCAAGAAATCGTTGATAGCTGGAATCAAGCAACCGAAGAAATGGTTCAAGAGCAAAAACGAGCCTATTTCATTCCTATCAATGATTTACTCTATAAAGGTCGTGGCGATGAAGTTGGCGTAACTGGTGGCGACTCAGAAACTACAGGAAGTAGTGCTAGCAAAGAGGATTTAAACAATTTGTTATATGAAGAAGATCGCTTCCATCCAAATAATCTTGGCTACCAAATTATGGCCGGAGCTGTCCGGGATGAAATGGTCAAGACAGAGAAAGAATGGATAACAAAATCAGAAGGTAGTGAATAAAATGAATGAAGAAAAGCCAAAAACAAGTAAATCAATTAAAAAGACACAACCAACCAATCCTAAACGAAATCCCTGGAAAATCGCTTTTCTTGTTCTAGTGGGTTTAGTCATTGGTAGTGTAGCTTTCGTGACATTTCGAGCAACACAAGTTCGCGAACCAGATTTAAAGAAAATACCAGCAATTGTTGAAAAAGAAGGCGAGCCAGTCGTCACCATTCAGTCAAAAAAACAACAAGTGAACAAACTGATTGACTTTTATTTAGCCGACTTTCAAAAAGGTTCGGAGATCAAATATAAATTTTATTTAGAAAATGATGCTTTATTAAATGGAACATTTCAGGTGTTGGGGCATGACATTCCTTTTTACTTATATTTTGATCCTTACGTGATGGCGAATGGTAATGTACAATTAAAAGCAAAAAGTTTATCTATAGGAACGTTAGGCTTGCCAATTAAAGAAGTATTGAAATTTGCTAAACGTTCTTACAAACTACCTAAATGGGTTGAAATCAATCCAGATGATCAAACTGTTTTATTACGTTTAGATCAGTTTAGAATGCAAAATGGTCTATTTGTTCGAGCAGAAAAGATTAATTTAGTTGACGATGACATTCGGATGAATATATACTTGCCAAAAGAGAAATAAAAAAGGAGTGTTAGAGATGGAAGAAAAAGCAATTTTTGCAGGCGGTTGTTTCTGGTGTATGGTGCAGCCTTTTGATACACAACCAGGGATTATCTCAGTTGTTTCGGGTTATACAGGTGGGCATGTGCCTAATCCAACATATGAACAGGTTCTAACACACACAACAGGCCATACGGAAGCAGTAGAAATCACTTTTGATCCAGCGATTATTTCTTACGAACAATTAGTGGATATTTATTGGCAACAAACGGATCCTACTGATGCTTTCGGTCAGTTTCAAGACCGCGGCGATAATTATCGGCCAGTTATTTTTTATCGTTCTCAAGAACAAAAAGAAATTGCTGAGAAAAGTAAAGAACGTCTAGCTAATAGCGGTCGTTTTACAGAACCAATTGTTACTACCATCGAACCAGCAGCACCATTTTATCCTGGTGAAGAATACCATCAAGACTTTTATAAAAAAGACGCTTTGCGTTATGGATTGTCCCATCAACGTAGAAGTGAATTTATCGAAGAAAAATGGAGTGATTAATTTACATGAGACGAAGCTTTTACCATTACTTAATGACATTAAAAGGTCCGGCTAAAGATCCTGAAACTGATTTTGCCAATGAAGCGGCCAAAGATATTCAGTTTCCAAAACAAACCGAGGATTATCATGAACTTTCTTCTTATTTAGAAATGAATGCTGACTATTTAAGCAACATGGACATCTTTGATGAGTTATGGGAAAAGTACCTTGAAAACAATAAATAAATCCAGAGGAAAAGCAAACAAAGCTTTTCCTCTTTTTTCATTCATGTTATAGTAAACAAAAGTAGTGACGAATTTGTTAGAAATGAGATGAAATCTATGAAGAACAAACGAACTGTTCCTTTTTATCAATATATTATTTCGCTCCTCTGTGTCGCATTTTTAGCTGGAGGAAGTAGTTATATTTATTTTGATCATCGTGTTAAAAAGATGAGTCAAGAAGGGGCAATTACCAATGCTGATTTAAGCAAAGTGCAGGATTTATATAATGAAATTAGTACCAATTATGTAGGTGAAGTAGATAAAAATGAATTAGTTGAAGGCGCCTTAAAAGGCATGTCTGAAGCCATTGGAGACCCATACTCAACTTATCTAAATGAATCTGCTGCCAATGATTTAAACGAAAGCTTATCTGGTGATTTTGAAGGAATTGGTGCCACTATGACAATGAAAGATGGCGAACCAGTTGTAGCAGAGGCCCCTGTAGCAGATTCCCCAGCTGAAAAAGCGGGAATCAAAGAAGGCGATATTATTGAAAAAGTTGATGGTACAGCTACAAAAGGGATGAAACTAGCAGAAGTCGTCTCAAAAGTCCGAGGTAAAAAAGGAACTTCCGTTGAATTGACTATCCAAAGAGAGGGAGAAACTAAAAATATCTTAATCAAACGTGGGAAAATTCCCGTTAAAACAGTGACAGGTGAGTTAGACAAAAAAGATGCACAAATTGGCTCGATTAAAATTACGTCCTTTGGTAAAAAAACATATCAAGAATTGAAAGAAACAATCACGAATTTACGTGACAAAGGAGCTAAATCCTTTGTAATTGATGTACGCCAAAATCCTGGTGGACTGCTAGATCAAGCAGAGCGAATGGCCAGTATGTTTTTAAAAAATGGCGAAACAATTGTTCAATTTGAAGACAAAAAAGGTCGTACGATGAAAGAAGTTGCTTCCAAAGAATTAGACGACGGCTTTAAAGTAAAAGAACCTGTTGCAGTTATCATTGATGGCAATAGTGCCAGTGCATCCGAAATTTTTGCTGCAGCACTGCATGAATCTGCGAATGTCCCATTAATTGGAACGAAAACATTTGGCAAAGGAACGGTCCAAACGGTGAAGGATTTAAATGACCAAACCGAAATAAAATTGACTGTTTTAAAATGGTTAACACCAAAAGGCGAATGGATCAACGAAAAAGGAATTGAACCAACCATCAAAGCTGATTACCCCGAGTATGCCTATTTAAAATTGATTCCTCGCGATAAAACGCTAAAAGAAGGAGATCAATCTGAAGATATTCAGAACTTAAATGCTATTTTAGCTGTATTAGCGTATCCTGTTGATGAAAACAATGCAAACTACACCGCAGAAACAAAAGCAGCGGTTAGCGATCTTCAACAGAAAAATGGCTTGCCTGTAACTGGAGAAATCGACAATGAAACAGCCACAAAAATTGAAGCCACTTTAGGTAAATTAATTCTTGAAAATGACGCTGCCTACGATAAAGCAGTCAAAGAAATTCAAAAAAACTAGAAAAAAGGTGGCACGAAGTTGAAGAAGAAACGTGATTATGTTGGGTATTTAATGTACTTTCTGAAAATTTTAGTACCAGCAATCGTAGCCGTTTTTATTTTAAGAGGATTTTTCCTGATTCCTGTTCGGGTGGATGGCCATTCCATGCAAAAAACCTTGAATCAAGGAGATATGATTGTGATGGAAAAATTCTCCGCAATTAAACGGTTTGATGTGGTGGTCTTTAAAACAGACACAGGATCGATTCTGATTAAACGTGTGATTGGTTTACCAGGAGAAGCTGTGCGTTACGAAAACGATCAATTATATGTCAATAATCAGCCAATCGCTGAACCGTATTTAACTAAAAACAGAAAAAAAGATCATGAAACGATGCCTTACACTACGAATTTTGATTCAAAAGAATTGTTAATGCAAGAAAAATTACCTAAAGATAGCTATTTTGTGCTTGGTGATAATCGCCGTATGTCCAAAGACAGCCGTTCTTTTGGTGCAATACATGCAGATCAAATCTTAGGGAAAGCACAATTTGTTTATTACCCACTCACTCATATGAAGATCATTCCTAAATAAGTAAGACCACTAGTTCGTTTATTTAAATAACGACTAGTGGTCTTTTCTAATCTGAAAAATTGTTCTCTTAGCTGAAAAATGTTAAGGTTAAAGTAATGATAGATGTAGGAGGTCATGCAAATGATTAGAAAAACTATTTTAGCAAGTTCTATCTTAGGTGTTGGATTACTGATTGGTGCATGTGGAAACCAAACCCAAACCCAAATGAATTCAACTAATACCAGTGAATCATCACAGCCTAAAGTAACCGAATCAAGTCGCAAGTCATCTGAAAGTGCGTCTAATAACGAAGGTGTATCAAGCGATTCTAATAAACCCACAAGTTCCACTACAGAATCAGAAATCTTAAAAGGTCTGGCGGAAGAAAAAACGCTAAAAGAAAAAATTCCGTCCTTGAATCAAACAACGATTAAGCAAGTCACTGATAATGAGTATAAACGCATTCTTGTGATGGAAGAAAAGGCTACAGGAACAACCTATAAAAGTATTTTGATCAAAAAACAAAATCGCTTAAAAATTGTCAACGAAACAACCGATGAATTGTTACACAATGGAACCCTATAAGAACGAAACCATTCAATAAACTCAAAAGTATAGCCATTGTTTTCAAAGAAAAATTTCTTTGGAAACAATGGTTTTTTTGTTGACAAAAGAATTTCTAAGATATATAGTTAGTTACATAAGTAGTTAACCGTTTAAGCGAGGTGTAAAAATGGAATTTAATTTTTCGGGGGAAAAGCCTTTATTTCAGCAAGTAGCCGATCAGATTGCCGAAGGAATTTTTAATGGCGCTTACTTAGAAGGCGAACAAATTCCCTCAACCACAGAAATATCAAAAAGTTACCAAATCAATCCAGCCACCGTTTTAAAAGGAATGAATTTATTAGTAGAACGACAGTTGATTGAAAAGAAACGGGGGATTGGCATGTTTGTCTTACCAGGCGCTCAAGAGAGAGTAAGAAGTGCACGGAAAGAAGAATTTTTAAATAAAGAAGTCTTAGAAGTTGTCGCAGAAGCTAAAAAATTAGGGATTACAGCTGAACAATTAAAACAACTAATTGAAAGAGGGTATGACGCATGAGTTTGCGGGTGGAATCAGTAAGCAAAAAATATCATCAAAAAAAAGCACTAGATAATATTTCAATTACTTTTGAAAAAGAAACGATTTATGGGCTCTTAGGCAGAAACGGGGCTGGTAAAAGTACGTTATTAAATATCATAAATAATCGAAGTTTTGCCACTTCAGGTTCCGTTAAATTGGCGGGAGAAACAGTGACCGATAATGAGGCTGCTTTGACTCATATTTACTTAATGAGTGAAGATAATTTGTTTCCTCCTCAGTTAAAAATTAAAGATATTTTTAAAACGACTGAAGGTTTTTATGGATCCTTTGACTGGTCTTTGGCCGAACAAATGTTAAGCGATTTTGGTTTAGATAGTAAAAAGACATTCAAAAAATTATCAACTGGTTATCGGAGTATTGCTAAACTAATAGTGGCGCTATCCGTCCCCTGTGAGTATATTTTTTTAGATGAGCCAGTCTTAGGTTTAGACGCCAATCATCGGGAATTATTTTATACTTATTTAATTGAGACATACCAAGAACGTCCCCGTACGTTTGTGATTTCCACCCATTTGATTGAAGAAATTGCGAATTTATTAGAAGATATTATCATCATTGATCAAGGAAAATTGATTCGCGCAGAATCTATTGAAACAATTTTGAAAAACGGTCGCATTGTTTCTGGGCCGAAAGAACAAGTAGAGCGCTATACTCAGTCATTGGAAATCTTAGGCATGGACACTTTAGGTGGAGCAGTTACGGCTTACGTGTACGGCGACTTGCCGACTGAAAAAGCAGAGGTTCAAATTGCGCCGCTAAATTTACAAACATATTTTGTACAATTAACCAATAGAAAGAAGGAAAAGTAAAATGAAATTTAAAACAGCTTTGCAGTATCGTGTTATTTATCAAGTCCGTTCCTTAGCAATTTATTTTGGCTTTTATGCTTTGTTCGGCATTCTTTTTCCTCTTATTGGGTTGCTCTTTTCTAACGACGTGAATACTGTCAGCTCTGATGCAGTAATTCCTTGTCTGGTTTTTATGGGGATACTATCATTTTTAGGGGTAAACACAGATTTTAAACTGTTTATTCAAAACGGGCTTTCCCGCTGGACGATTTTTTTGGTGAATTTTGTAAGTAATGCTATTTTATCTTTGGTTGGATCCTTGGCTGTACTTGTACTGATTAAAGTATTTAGCGGCAATTTCATTTCTCATTTTCAATTATCAATGAAATTAATTGATGTCTATGCGCAAGGAAACTTTTTCATGTCGTGGTTGCTCTTTTTTATCTTACTAATGCTTAGTGGCTCACTTGGCTTGTTAGCAGGTGTCTTTAATGATCGGATAGATGGCGTAAAAAAACTCATTGTTTTATTGCTGTTATTAATGATTCCTATTTTACTGGGCACGATTGCACAATTAGGGGGGGCACCAATGCGCCTGAGAATGCTCCATGTCTTGCAAACAATGGTTGGTTATCAATCCACTGGTTTTACTGTCCTGCCACTTCTTCTGACAATCAGTTGCTTTGTTGGTATTAATCTTGGCTTGGCCTATTTATTGAATAAACATCGTGAAATTAAACGCGTAAATGCATAACTAATTAAATTAAAACAGATTGAGATTAATAATAAATACACTTTCTCTCAATTTAACTAAAGCATATTCTTATATAAAAAGAAGGCAATAGGCGTATACTAAAAGTGTGAAAAATGAAACAAATGAGAGGAAGTTGGTTTATGAAAGCTGTTGTGATTAATCAGTACGGAAGTAAAGAGGTACTTGAAGAAGCAGAAGTAACACTGCCAGAATTATCGGAACATCAAGTGTTGGTAAAAGAATACGCGACATCAATTAATCCGATTGATTGGAAATTGCGTGAAGGATATTTAAAACAGATGTTTGATTGGTCCTTTCCGATTATTCTTGGTTGGGATGTCGCTGGTGTGATTACAGAGGTGGGGAGTCAAGTAACGGATTGGCAAGTTGGCGATAAAGTTTTTGCTCGTCCTGAAACTACTCGTTTTGGTACCTATGCAGAAGTAACGATTGTGGATGATCATTTATTAGCAAAAATCCCTGAAACAATTAGCTTTGAAGAAGCTGCTGCCGTTCCGTTGGCTGGTTTAACCGCTTGGCAAGCATTGTTTGATCATGGTCACCTTAAAGAAGGAGAAACTGTTTTAATTCATGCTGGTGCAGGTGGGGTCGGTACTTATGCGATTCAACTAGCAAAAGAAGCGGGCGCACATGTCATCACGACCGCTAGCGCAAAAAATCATGCCTTACTGAAAAAAATTGGTGCAGATGAAGTGATTGATTATCATACAACGAATTTTGCAGAGGTATTAACTGATGTTGATTTGGTTTTTGATACAATGGGTGGTGAGGTTCAAAAAAATAGTTTTGACGTCTTAAAACCAAACACAGGTCGTCTTGTTTCAATTGTGGGCATTGAAGATAAACAATTGGCAGCCGAAAAAAATATTTCTGCTGAAAGTATTTGGCTTCAACCAAATGGAGAACAATTACAAAAAATTGCTGATTTGATGGCAGCTGGAAAAGTTAAATCAATTATTGGTGAAGTTTTCCCTTTTTCTAGACAAGGGATTTATGATGCACATGCACTCAGTGAAACGCACCATGCAGTTGGTAAAATAGTTGTTCAAATGGCAGAATAAAAAGAAGCTCAGACAGTGAATTATCTTAAAATAGAAAAAGTGGGTCCTAAGTCATTTCGACTTAGGACCCACTTTTTTGTTAAGAGGACAGATGTGCCAACCAAGTTTGTGTTTCCTTAATTTCTTGATAGGTTAATTGATGACTTTGTGTCCAAACCTCTTGTACGGTTGCTCCATGATTCTGAAATAATTGAATCACACGCATACTCTCAGGAAGTGGGACAATCGGGTCATGCTCTCCTAGAGATAATAAAACAGAGGTGTCGGTCAAGTCTGGTTGATTGGTCAATTCAACAGGAAACATGGGATGATAGAGGACAGCTTGATGGTAACTATCGGGATGAGTAAGCAATAATTGAATAGCGATATTGGCCCCATTTGAATAGCCAATAAAAATAATTTTATCCAATGAAAATTGATGCTCGTTAGCGGCTTGTTGAATAAACTTATGAAGCGCCTCGCCGCGTTTTTCTAGATCTTCTAAGTCATAATGACCTTCCGCTAGGCGCTTAAAATAACGATTCATTCCATTTTCTGAAACATCACCACGAATACTTAGCACAGTAGCTTGTTTATTTAGTTCTTGAGCAATTGGCAGGAGAGATGTTTCATCACCACCTGTACCGTGAAGTAGCACAAAGACAGGTGCTTCAGGATGTCCTTTTTTAAAAATTGAATGCATGTTTTTTCCTCCTTAGGCTCGTTTTGTATTGAAAGGCTTGATCACGCTCTCAATATATTCACGACGGTTTTCTAAAAATGGCGCAAGAGATAACTTTTCTCCTAATGTTTCGTAAGGTTCATCCCCCATAAATCCTGGTTCATCGGTGGCTAATTCGACTAAAATATGCCCAATGCGAACATACAATGATTCAAAATAATAACGATCGACATAGCCAGAGTTTTGTAAGCCTAAATGATCAAAGAGCGCTTGCCAAGTCCCAAGTGATTTACGATCCGCTAGGCGGAATGCAACGTGATGTACTTCACCATATCCTTGTTGCGCTTGTGAGCTAGTATCATCGTCTACCAAAACGACTTGGGCACCATTGCCACCTTGGCCAACTTCTAGTAAATAGCGATTGCCTTCTTGTGCCACTAGGTGAAAGCCTAGAATTTCTTCAAAGACTTCTTTGAATTCATGAAAATAGGAAATAGCTATTTCGACAGGTCCTAAGCCATAAATCGCAAATTCTGTTGGAACAGGTCCTTTTTTCCAAGGGGTGCCCGCTGCAACGCCCTGATTTAATTCATCAGAGATTAATTGATACGCTTGATCATCAAAATCCCAGAAGCGAAGGACTTTTTTGCCAAATTCTTCAGAAATACCTGTGTGTTTGACCGCAAATTTATTAAAGCGATTTTCATAATAAGTCAAAGCTGCATCTGAAGGAACCCGGAACCCTGTTCTTGAAATTGTATTGGTTCCTTTTAATCCTTTAGGGTTATTGGGAAAATCGAAAAAGGTCATGGTTGTACCTGGTGTACCCAAATCATCAGCAAAATAGGTATGGTAAGTATAGATATCATCTTGATTCACTGTTTTTTTGACTAAACGCATCCCTAAAACGTCTGTAAAGAAGTGATAGTTTTTTTCTGCATCACTTGTCATAGCTGTAACGTGGTGGATTCCTAATAATTGATCTTCTTTTTTCATCATTATTTCCTCATTTCGTTTCATTTGTTATTTTTCGTAAAGTTTTTTGAAGAAGTGTTAATTCTTCGGAAGAGAGTTGTTCAAATGCTTCTGCAATTCGCTTTGCATGCGTCGGGAAAATTTCTTCAATTAATGTTTTTCCAGCTTCTGTTAATTCGACGTAAGTAATGCGTCGGTCTTTTTCACTGGGGGTGCGCGTTACATAGCCTTTTTTATGTAATTGGTCAATAACATAAGTGGTGCTACTGCTAGCAATTAAAATTTTCTCCTTAATTTTTTGGATGGTCTGAGGACCTTTATGGAGTAACAGCTCTAATACTGAAAATTCTGTAATGTTTAAGTCATAACAAGTAACATCTTGCTTGGCAAGTTGCTCTAGTTGATGGCTGGTTCTTAATAAACCGATATAGGCTTTTAAAGCTTCTTGCTGTTGGCTCATTGTTTCACCTCTTTTTATTTCGAATTCGAGATAAATATAACTTACTTTTGGTAAGTAATCAATTAATATGCTTAAAAAGACAGCCAGCAAAAAATGTGAATTTTTGCTGGCTGTCTTTTTTGTTTAATTTAGAAGATCGTTGGAACTAAGCCGCCATCGATTCTTAAGGCTTCGCCTGAGAATGAAGAAGAATCCGGGCTGGCCACAAAGGTAACAAAACGACCAATTTCTTCTGGTCGAATGAGCCGTTGGATTTGTGAACGAGAACGATGATTTTTCATGAAATCTTTTTCCCAATCCTCTTTGGGAATGTCTGAATCAGCGTACATATCTTCCAACATTTTTTCTACACCTTCGGTAAGGGTTGAGCCAGGCATAACCGTGTTAACGGTGACATGTGTGCCGACAGTTAAGTTGGATAAACTTTTAGCTAAGGAAAGATTCATCGTTTTTGTCATGCTATATTGGGGCATTTCGCCAGAAGGCATCACCGCTTCTTCGCTAGCGATGAAAATAATGCGACCAAAATCTTGTGCAAGCATTTTAGGTAGATAAGCTTTTGCTAATGCATTGCCTGACAACACGTTCACAGTAAAAAATTTTTCCCAAGTGGCGTCATCGATATCCCAGTATTCCATTGGTTCAAAAATCCCCATATTGTTCACTAAAATGTCGACTTTAGGGAATTTTTCAAGCAAAGTAGCTCGTTGACTTTCAATGGAAATATCGGCAGTCCCTGCTTGAGGATGAGTGTCTGGAAACATTGTTTGTATTTCTTCAACAACTTTGATTACTTCGGCTTCATTGCGCCCATTGATAATGACATCGGTCCCTTCACGAGCCATTTCAATCGCAATTGCTTTGCCAATTCCTTTGGTTGAACCAGTAATTAATGCTAATTTATTCGTTAAGTGTAAATCCATTTAAATCCCTCCAACGTTTGTCTATCTCTAGTGTAGGTCTTTTTCTGGACTTTTAAAAGGAAAAAGTTTTTTTGGCCTGCGAGAAACAAGCCCCAATAATTACTTAACAGCTGAATTTTCACTTTTTGGGCGTAAAACGAGTAATTATTGTCAGTAAAAAAGCGTCATTTTTTTGATAGAATAACTAGAGACGAAATTGGCTAAGACCAATTTTGTAAAATTGTACATAAAAAAGAAGAGTGGGAATGCTATGAAGAAACAATATTACTGGAATATACCCGATAACTTACTAAACTCGTTAAAACAGCGGAAAAAGTTATACAGCTTTTATAAAAATGAACAAAATAAGGCAAGAGAATTAGTAGAGAATTGTCAGTCGGTTCTTTTTCCTGAATTAGTCGCTTCGCTGAATAAAATAGATGAGCGGATTAAATTATTGATATTCTATCAAAATTTAGAAGATTGTGAGCTTTCAGAAGAAGAAATTATTACTGTGATTGAGCGAGAATATTTTGTGACTTTTTATGAAACAATTGAAGAACCGACCACTGAAATTATTAGTAGTCATTCTATGTATTATTTATTGCAACAGCCGACTAAAGAAATGCTTTGGGATTTAGACTTTAGTAACATGTTAAAACAAGGTCAGTTAGTTGATTTAATGGATTATCAAAAATTGACCAAATGTTATCAAAAGCTGCAGAATCAAGCTAAAAATTTGATTGAAAAATTAAATAAAGAAACATTTTACACATTCTATAGTCAACTTTTATTGATTGACTGCCAATGCAAATTATTAATAGAAGAGGCGCTTCTGAAAGAAGAATCATTGATGACGGTCGATGAATGCTTAATAGCCATTAAGCAAGAAATTCGAAAAATTCATTTTGAACAATTTAAATACCAACATTATTTATTTGAAGATTTATCTTTGCGGTACCAAGTTTAACAAAAGTGACAAAAAGAATGGTTGAATCTAACAAGAATGTTCGTTGTTTTCTGTTATATAAAAAGATATGATAGTTTCTGTAGAAAAAATAAAGGAGACGATTCATGAACGCAAATCGCTTAAAGTTATTGATGATGGGGTTAATGGTTCTTGACCATATTAGTTATTTTGTTCCGCCAGAATGGGCACTGATTTTTCATGTAATTACTCGTTGTGTCGGTGTGTTTTTTGGTTACATGGCTGTAGAAGGTTTCAACTATAGACGGAATGTTTATCGTTACAATGGTCGTTTGTATATTTGGGCAGCAATCATGTTTGTTGGAAATACGCTTCTAAATCATTTAGTGAATAATCCAGCTGTCGCTGTTCACAACAATATTTTCTTCACCTTAGCCCTTGGTGTCAGTATGTTAATTGTGACAAAAGCGATGCTAGAGATGCCAAAAATCAGTTTAAAAATTGTTTTATTGATTAGTATACTAGCAATTTTAGGAATAGGAGCAATGTTTGCTGAAGGTGGCATTGTGATGTTACCTTTTATGTTGATTACGTATTTAGCCAGAAAGAGACTTGTCTTACGGAACTGTTTATATGGTGCATTAGCGCTCTTTTTCTTAGTTACAAGTTTTCAATGGTTGGGAGATTGGCCAACGACAATTGAAATGTTAGCTTATAATTCTGATTTTATGTTTATCACTGTGTTACCCTTTATATCGCTTTACAATGGTGAGAGAGGGAGCAAAGCACCATTTTTCAAATATTTATTTTACGGATTCTATCCGCTCCATTTATGGCTGATTGCATTGATAGCCAATTACGTTCATTAAACCTTTTTATATTAAAAGAATAAAAACAGCGACTCACAAAAATGTGAGTCGCTGTTTTTTTAGATGGGTAAGATACTGATTCCTAAAAGAAGAGTGACAAGTAGAAAAACAAAAAGCACAATTCGCTTATCATGAACCAGTAAGGCAATGTATTCTCGGATTAGAGCAGTTGGTAAAAAATATAAGGCAGTTGGCGCCCCGACACCTTCAGCTTTTAAGCCGACACGATGGGCATACATAGCTCCTCGTAAGACATGATAGTTATTTGTTGAAAAAATAACAGAGGGTTTTTTAGAATCAGACGGCATCTTTTGCCAATCTGCCTGAATTATTGCTTTAGAAAACAACATATTTTCATAAGTGGTTGTGGATTGGTCCTCCATCAAAATTGCTTCTGCAGGAATATTTTGTGAAAGCAAATATTTTTTCATTGCGAAAGCTTCGGCCACAGGTTCGTCAGGACCTTGACCACCGCTGACTACAAATTTAGCGGTGGGATTTTTTTCATAATATTCAATTCCTTTATCTAACCGACTCTTCAAAAGTGGAGGTACTTCCTCGCTACGAATTCCCGAACCTAAAACAATGATATAATCAACCGCTTTTTTTAAAGGAATCATTTGGTACATCCATGAATACAAGACGTAAGCAGCAAATAGAAAGGTCAGCAAAAGATCCATTAACAATAGAAAAAGTAAGAACAGAAAAAGGACATAGGGTACTTGCATTGTGCCAATCGATAATAAATAAAGAAAGGCTGGTAAAGCAATTAATAAGTTCAACCCTAAGCCCGCCGACAATTTAGCCGTGACACTTTTGCCTTCTTTCGTTTGCATCGTACGTGAGTTAAAAATAAAGTAAAGGCAAATGCCGATAAACACAGCGGGAATTAATAGATAAGCAATGGCCAAGGTAATTAGGTCGCCATTCTTAAAATGTAAATAAATTTTGTCTAGTCCGATAAATAGTAAGGTGACTAATGACAATAAGGTGCCGGAAGCCAAAGTGATACCGCCGAGGATACTGCGGTTATTAATTTTTAATATACCAAATCCTAGTAGGGCGATAAACAAAAAGAATAGTAGTAGTGCCATTTAATTCCTCCTAAAAATAAGTATCTAAAGTATAACATGGTTTAGAATCTGACATAAATAAACAGCTGTGCCGAAGCATAAGTTTTCCTTTCATTCTTAGAAAAGAAGTTTTTTCATGGAAAGTAAATTAGATAACAATTGTTTAGAGAAGGAAAAGCTTGATTTACTAAGATTTTCCTTCTCTATAAAAAATATTAATAAGGACATAAAAATTAACAATTTGTATGCGCTTACATAATAAGGTAGATTTAAAGTGTAAAGAAGAAAAAATGAGGTGAGAAAATGATCACTGTTTCAATTGCAGGAGGTTCACAACCAGAGATTTTACAGCTAGTTAAAAAAGCACTAAAAGAAGCCGAGCAACCGTTGCAGTTTATTGTATTTGATACAAATGAAAATCTTGATACTGAAAATATCTGGAAATATGTTCATTGCTCAGATGAGGCCGCGGTCGCACAGGAAGCTGTCAGTCTAGTTGCAACCGGTCAAGCACAAATTTTATTGAAAGGAATTATTCAGACCCACACATTACTAAAAGAAATGTTGAAAAGTGAGCATCAATTAAAAAATAAACCGATTCTTTCCCATGTAGCAATGGTGGAGCTGCCTGCGGGGAAAACCTTCTTGTTAACCGATTGTGCGATGAATA
Source organism: Enterococcus sp. DIV0546 (assembly GCF_051712785.1). Lineage (NCBI taxonomy): Bacteria > Bacillati > Bacillota > Bacilli > Lactobacillales > Enterococcaceae > Enterococcus > Enterococcus sp. DIV0546. Next base: position 1,397,380 of record NZ_JBIOPO010000001.1, on the reverse strand, counting down.
TCGCTCCCACTCAAGCGACCCTCATTGAAATTGTTGAAAATGCTAAAGAAGTCGCCCAAAAATTGGGACTGCATCACCCGAAAATTGCTTTGTTAAGCGCAGCGGAAAATTTCAATCCTAAAATGCCTTCGTCTGTTTTAGCAAAAGAAGTCACGGCACATTTTAATGATCAAAAAGAGGCTACGGTTTTTGGTCCACTTTCGCTTGATTTAGCGACCTCTGAAGAAGCGGTTGCGCATAAACGTTACAGCGGTCCTATCATGGGGGATGCAGATATTTTAGTGGTCCCAACTATTGATGTTGGAAATTGTTTATACAAATCATTAACCTTGTTTGGGCACGCCAAGGTGGGAGGAACGATTGTTGGCACAAAAGTCCCAGTCGTTTTAACATCTAGAAGCGATTCGACAGAAAGCAAATTCCATTCATTAAGATTTGCCATGAGACAAGTTTAAAAAAAGGAGCAGAAAACAATGGAAACAGTATTGGTTATTAATCCTGGCTCGACCTCCACGAAGTTAGCGCTTTTTGCTAATCATGATTGCTTGGCAGAAGAAACGCTTAGACATAGCGTCCAAGAATTGGCACCTTTTGAAAATGTTGTCAGTCAAACATCATTTCGAAAACAAATGATCGCGGAATTTTTAGAAACACATAACATCACACAATTAGCCGCTGTTGTAGGGCGTGGTGGTTTGCTTAAGCCTATTCCTGGCGGTACGTATCTTGTCGACCAACAAATGCTAGAAGACTTGCGGACAGAACGCTTTAATACCCATGCTTCAAATTTAGGGGCGATTTTAGCTAATGAGTTTGCAGAAAAATATCACGTGCCAGCCTTTATTGTCGATCCTGTTGTTGTAGATGAGCTACAGCCATTAGCCAGGATTTCTGGATTAAAAGGCATTCACCGGCGTAGCGTTGGTCACGCCTTAAATCAAAAAGCGGTCGCTCGAAAAATCGCTGAGGATTTAGGAAAAACATATGAGCAAAGCAATTTTATCGTTGTTCATTTAGGTGGGGGCATTAGCTTGGGGGCGCATCAAAAAGGCCGCATGGTGGATGTGGTAAATGGGCTTGATGGTGAAGGTCCTTATACGCCAGAACGCAGTGGTGCCTTACCGCTCGTTGAATTTGCGCAACGGATACTTGAACAGGAGTTAACGATTAACGAAGTGAAAAAGCTAATTGCGGGGAATAGCGGTCTTAAATCATACCTAGGTGAAACAGATTTACGGCATATCCAAGCACAAATAGCTGCAGGTGATCAAACAGCAAATTACTATTTAAAAGGAATGTGTTACCAAATCGCAAAAAGTATTGGCGAGATGGCCGTGGTTCTTGAAGGCACAATTGATGCAATTATTTTAACAGGGGGTGCAGCCTATTCGCAAACCGTTGTTCAAGAAATTAGTCAAAAAGTCACTTGGATTGCACCAATTAAGGTTTACCCAGGTGAAATGGAGATGGCTGCTTTATATGAAGGCGTCAATCGAGTATTAACAGGGGAAGAACAAGCTTTAAATTATAGTGAAGCAAAAATTGAGCAGGAGTGATCAAAATGGCGGAACAAACAGATTTACTGATTTTAGGTGGCGGAACAGGAGGCTATGTAGCAGCAATTCGAGCTGCACAAAAAGGGCTAAACGTCACAATTGTTGAAAAATACAAATTAGGTGGCACTTGTTTGCACAAAGGCTGTATCCCTACAAAAGCTTTATTAAGAAGCGCAGAGGTTTTTGATACCTTAAAACAAGCGGCTTCTTTTGGGATTGAAACAGAGGCAGCGTCCATTGATTTTTCTAAAATACAACAACGGAAAGAAGGAATTATTGAGCAGTTACACAAAGGTGTTGAAGGCTTATGCAAGAAAAATAAAATCAAAATTTTAGCAGGCGAAGGTGCGATTTTAGGTCCCTCTATTTTTTCACCAGTCTCTGGCGCAGTGGCAGTTACGTTTAATGATCCAACACGGGAAGAAGAAATTATCGTTCCTAAAAATGTCATTATTGCGACAGGCTCTAGTCCTAAAACGTTACCTAATTTGCCATTAGATGAAGAATTTATCTTATCTTCTGATGGGATGCTTGAATTAGAAGAATTACCAGAATCAATTGCAATTATTGGTGGTGGCGTTATTGGTGTCGAGTGGGCTTCTTTATTAAATAGTTTAGGTGTCAACGTAACTATCATTGAATTTTTGGATCGTTTACTTATAAATGAGAGTGCAACAATTTCTAAAGAATTAAAGAAACGTTTAGAGCAACGAGGAATCAACATTTTATTAGGTAGCAAAGTCCAAGAAGCGAAAGTTACTGGACAAAAGGTTCAAGTAGAAGTTGCAGGACAAGAAACCCTCACCGTTGACAAAGTCATGGTAGCAATTGGGCGTCAACCCAATATCAATAAGTTAGGGTTACAGAATACCTCAGTGAAATATACTGACAAAGGCATTGAAGTAAATGAATTTTATCAAACCACAGAAGGACATATTTATGCGATTGGTGATTGTATCGATACACTCCAACTAGCACATGTGGCTATGAAAGAAGGAGAGTTAGCTGTTCAGCATCTTTTAGGCGAGACAGTTGAACCTTTAAATTATACAAACGTGCCTCGAGGTGTTTATACAAATCCTGAAATAGCAAGTGTCGGCTATACTAGAGAAACTTTGCCAGCAGAAAAAGAAGTAGTAATTGGCACCTTTAATTTTAATGGTAATGGTAAATCACTTGTTTATGGAGAAACAGATGGCTTTATAGAAGTAATTCGTGACAAGAAGACCGATGATTTATTAGGGGTTTCTATGATTGGGCCACATGTCACGGATTTAATTGCCGAAGCAAGTACTGCCATGTATTTAGATGCCGCACCCATTGAAATTGGTGAAGCAATCCATGCGCATCCAACAATGACAGAAGTATTGCAAGAAGCAGCCTTAGATACTTATGGCTTAGCGATTCACAAATAGAGAAAGGTTGATGAAAATGAAAACGCTTAAAAAATCGGGTTTATCAAAAGAAGAATTGATTCAGGCATATCGTCAAGTACTACGAGGACGTCGTTTAGACGAACGGTTGTGGCAATTAACAAGGATTGGTAAGACCTCTTTCAATATTTCTGGTCAAGGGGCAGAAGTTGCACAAGTAGCGATGGCGATGGCTTTTGATCCTCAAAAAGATTATTTTTTACCGTATTATCGTGATATGACCGCGTGCTTGGTTTGGGGCATGACCTCCAAAGATATTTTAATGGGTTCTTTTGGAAAAGAAGCGGATCCTTCTTCCCATGGTCGTCAAATGCCGAATCATTATGGTTCAAAAGAGCATAATATTGTTTCCTTCTCTTCAACAGTAAGTACACAAATGCCATTAGCAACAGGTGTTGGTTATGCAGCGCAACTTCAAAAAGCTGATTTTGTTGCATTGACCACCACTGGGGAAGGCTCTGCCAATCAAGGAGAAGTCCAAGAAGCTATGAACTTTGCAGGCGTAAAAAAATTACCAGTCATTTTTGTGGTTGAAAATAATGAATATGCGATTTCTGTCCCAATCGAAGAACAGTATGCCAATAAACGAATGGCCGATCGCGCGAAAGCTTATGGCTTTGAAGGTGTAACCGTTGATGGTAGTGATTTTACTGAAGTCTATCTAGCATTTAAAGAAGCAGTAAAAGCGGCTCGCGGGAAAAAAGGACCAAAATTGATTGAATTAATGGTTTCTCGCTTGACTTCTCATTCCGCTGACGATGATCAATCTGTTTATCGTTCAAAAGAAGAAATTGAAGAAATGAAAAAGAACGATGCAGTGAAGCTTTTTGAAAAACAATTATTAGAAGAGGGCTATTTAACAGACGAAGACATTGCCAAAATTGATGAAGAAATTCGTGCAGAAATCAATCAAGCAACGGATGAAGCAGAAGCAATGCCAGATCCTGTACCGACATCAATTTTAGAAGAAGTGTATGCAAAATAAGAGAAGAGGAGAAGAAATATAATGGCTGAGATGACTTATTTAGAAGCAATTAACTTAGGAATTTCTGAAGAAATGGCTCGTGATGAAAAAGTAGTTATTTTTGGAGAAGATGTCGGCGGCGACAAAGGCGGCGTGTTCGGTGTAACAAAGGGCTTGGCTGCTAAATACGGTGACGAGCGTTGTTTTAATACACCGTTAACAGAAGGCTTAATTGGTGGTTTAGCTGTCGGCTTAGGTTTAATGGGCTATCGCGCAATTGGTGAATTTCAATTTGCGGATTACATTTTGCCTGCAACCAATCAATTGTTATCAGAGGCTCGGACAATGCGCTATAGAACAAAAGGCGATTGGACTGCGCCAATCGTTTATCGGACCCCTTATGGCGGCGGTGTTCGTGGTGGGCTGTATCATTCTCAGTCTACAGAAAAAGTTTTTTGTGGACAACCAGGATTGAGAGTGGTGACCCCTTCTAATCCTTATGATGCAAAAGGGATGATTAAAGCAGCGATTCGTTCCGATGATCCAGTCATTTTTTACGAACATAAGCGTTTATATCGTTTACTAAAAGATGAAGTGCCTGCAGATGATTATATCGTACCAATTGACAAAGCCAATGTCGTTAGAACGGGTAGTGATTTAACCGTGATTAGTTACGGCATGACCTTGCAATTAGCTTTAGCTGCGGCGGAAAAACTAGCCGCTGAAGGAATTGATGCCGAAATCGTCGATGTTCGCTCATTATATCCTTTAGATCGCGAAACATTAGTGGCTGCAGCTAAGAAAACAGGGAAGGTCTTACTCGTAACAGAAGACAATAAAGAAGGCAGCGTGATGAGTGAAATTGCGGCAATGATTTCAGAAGATGCTCTCTTTGATTTAGATGCACCGATTCAACGACTTGCAGGACCTGATTGTCCAAGCATGCCTTATGCATTACCTTTAGAAAGAGAATTTTTAATCAATGAAGAGCAAGTATTAGCAGCAATGAAAGAATTAGCAGAATTTTAATTGAAGCAAGGAGGAAAAAATAAATGGCCACAAAAGAAATCAAAATGCCTCATCTAGGCGAAAGTGTCACAGAGGCAGCCATTGTCCAATGGTTAGTTAAACCAGGAGATTCAGTGAAACGCTATGATCCCTTAATGGAAGTCGTTTCTGATAAAGTCACCACGGAAGTCCCATCAGATTTTGATGGTGTAGTAAAAGAATTTCTGATTTCTCTAGATACAGATGTGCCCATCGGAACAGCGGTGATGACGTTAGAGACAGAAGAAACAACCGAAAAAACAGAAGAAGCTACTTTAGCACCAGTGAAAGAAGCAAGTGCGGAACAAGCACAAGAACATGAAACGGTTGAAACAACAAGCACTGCGACGTCCCATCAAAAAAATAATGGTCGTTATTCCCCAGCAGTCCTTAAAATTGCCCAAGAAAAAAAGATTGATTTAACACAAGTTACAGGGACAGGTCGTGATGGTCGAATTACTAGAAAAGATGTTACAAACTTTACACCAACACAGGCAAGAACACCTGAGAAAACAGTGAGTCCAGGAACTAGCCCTTCAATTTCAGAGGAGCCAGTTGCTTCGCAAAATGAAAGCGCCGCAACAGCTAGTCCAACTGAAACAAGCACAGATAAAATTGTCTCTGCAGATCCTGTACGTAAAGCAATTGCTAAAAAAATGGTCCAAAGCGTCAACGAAATCCCTCACGCTTGGTTAATGGTGGAAGCGGATGTGACCAACTTAGTCCAACTTAGAAATTCATTAAAAGATGAATTTAAACAACAAGAGGGCCTATCTCTAAGCTTCTTCCCATTTTTTGCCAAAGCAGTCATTCAAGCGTTAAAGAAAAATCCAAAAATCAATACATCTTGGGATGATGGCTCAATTATTTATCATAAAGATGTTAATTTATCCATAGCTGTAACGACAGACGAGCATCTTTATGTGCCAGTGATTCAACAAGCGGATAACTATTCAATTGCAGGGCTAGCTAAAGAAATCAATCGCTTGGCACAAGAAGTCCGACAAGGAACGCTAGCAAGCAAAGAAATGCAAGGAGGGACCTTTACTCTTAATAATACTGGAACACTAGGTTCCGTCCAATCGATGGGAATTATTAACCATCCACAAGCTGCGATATTACAAGTAGAGTCAATTAATAAACGCCTTGTGCCAACCGCAGATGGAGGCTTTAAAGTGGCAGATATGGTTAATTTATGTCTTTCTATTGATCATCGAATTTTAGATGGACAACAAGCAGGTAAGTTCTTGCGAGATGTTAAAGATAATTTAGCGAAATATAATGCGGATACGGATGTATATTAAAAATCGTTCCTTGCTTTAGTTAAATAAAAAGCGCCTCAAAGAAATAAGCGCTCTTCTTTGAGGCCGCTCTTTATCTAACAGAAAGTTCAATCATTCTCAAACTTGTTTTAAAAAAACAAAAATAATCAATAGGAGTGTTGAAAATGCCCACTGATAAACTGGATGCTCAATTAACCCCAAGAATATTTTTTAACAAAGTGTTAGCTGGAACAGCTTCCGGCACCATTATCGCTTTAATTCCCAATGCTGTATTAGGAGCCATTTTAAAATATTTTGCAGAATACAAGATTATCGAAATGATTATTCATGCGGCGCAAATTTTCCAACTAGCCACCCCTTTAATTATTGGTGGACTGATTGCTTTTCAATTTGGCTTAACGCCACAGAAAATGATGATTGCTGGCGGTGCAGCGTTTGCTGGCTCTGGCGTGATTAAATTTAATTCAGAAGTGAAAGGCTTTATTGGTGCAGGCACTGGTGACATCATTAATATTATGATTACCGCTTCTGTTGCAGTCTTACTTTTATTAGTCATCGATAAAAAATTCGGTTCAGTGGAAATCATTGCTTTACCGATCGTTGTTGGAGTAGGTGCAGGTTTGTTTGGCATGTTGATTTATCCATATGTGACACAAATTACGGTCGCCATTGGGAAAGTGATTAACAATTTTACTGATTTCCAGCCAATTATCATGAGTATTTTAATTGCTTGTTCATTTGCTGCACTGATTATTTCGCCAATCACTACTGTGGCAATCGGTTTGGCGATTCAGTTGAATGGCTTGTCTGCAGGTGCTGCTGCAATGGGAATTGCAGCCACAACTGTTGTTCTTGTGATTAATTCTTGGAATGTCAACCAATCGGGAGTGACACTGGCTGTCTCTTTGGGCGGCATGAAAATGATGATGCCTAACTTATTTAAATACCCAATTATTTTAATTCCTTGTTTATTTACAGCGACTATTTCAGCAATTCCTGTGGTTCTATTCAACATTTCAGGAACCCCACAATCGGCTGGATTTGGCTTGGTTGGACTCGTGGGACCACTTGCTTCATTGGATGCGGGCTTAGGGATCTTACCCTTACTCTTTTCTTGGTTTGTTGTTCCAATTGTCGCGGGTTTATTCTCAAAATTCTTATTTGAAAAAGTGTTGAAACTTTATGATAGTAAAGTCGTCTTTGCTTATCAAGGCTAGATTATCCATTAATTTTCTTTAATGATTTGGATAAAATCTCTAACATCTTCTGTCAGACTAAAATCGCGGCGCAAAGCAATGCCGATGGGGAAATAGTCAAACTTATCTTTTAAAGGAATCCATTTCAGTCCTTGACTTTTTCCCACTTCATAATATTCAATCGGCAGCAAACAAATCGAATTATTTTTTTGTAAACTATAAAGAAGTACTTGTAAATCATCGTTATGCAAAATGATATTCGGCTCATAACCGAAGCTCCGAGTCCGATCTAGTAGTAGGCGACCAATCATAAAATTATCACTTAACGATGAAAATCGTTGATCTTTCAAATCTTTAAAAGTTAATTTTTCATATTGGGAGAGAGGATTTGATTCTGGTACCACGACATAAACATGGTAGCCTTTGGTAGTCGTTTCTAAAGGTTCAATATGAATAATTTCAGGTAAGGTATTTGGGAAAGAAATTAGTCCCATATCAATTTCTTTATTTGCTAACATCGTTTGTAATTTTGGCGAGCCGTCTTGCTGTAATATTAAATTCACATGTGGATGGGTTGTTAAAAATCGTGAAATTTCTTTCATAAATTGTACAGCAAATAAAGTAGTTAACCCTAAACGCAATTGCTTTTTAACTGGTTTCTGGTTCATTTCACGAATATCTGTTACCAATTGATCGAATTGAAAAACAACTTCTTGGCCATGTTCATATAAATAAACACCAGTATCGGTCAATTGAAACGGTTGATCAGAATGATCAAACAACGCTGTGCCTAACTCAGATTCCATTTTTTTCAATGCTAAAGAAAGTGTTGGTTGGGTGACAAATAAATTGCGAGCGGCCGCCGATAAACTGCGGGTATTAACAATTTCAATGAAGTACTTTAAAAGCTGAATATTCATCAGAAACTCCCTTTCTTTTTAAAAGCGCTTACACAAATGTGCTTGGATAAAAAATAACAAATAGATCACTTATAATATAACATATGTTTTGCCTTTTTATTGCTATAAAAGTAAGAGATAGAGATTTTCTTAGCAGATTTTTACCTAAAAATAAAAAATTGAACGGAGGAAAAGAAATGAAGATTATTATCGCAGGTGCTGGCGCTATGGGCAGTCGCTTTGGACTAATGTTACATCAAGCAGGAAATGACGTTATTTTTGTTGATGGTTGGCCAGAACATATTGAAGCAATAAGAAAAAACGGGTTAGTTGCTGATTTTAATGGCGAAGTGATGACCGCTAAAATTCCTATTTATCCTCAGACAGAAGTAGCAAGCATCGATTTTACAGCAGACTTAGTTATCCTATTTACAAAAGCAATGCAACTGGAAGGAATGCTTGAAGCATTAGAACATTTCCTTAATAAAAATACGAAAGTTTTATGCTTGTTAAATGGAATTGGTCACGAAGATATTATCAAAAAATACGTGCCATACGAAAATATTTTATTAGGAAACACAATGTGGACCGCTGGGTTAGAAGGACCTGGCAAAGTAAAATTATTTGGCAATGGTTCGATTGATTTACAAAATTTAGGAGCGCAAAGTGAACAAGCGGCAGAAGCAGTCATTAAGGTATTAAATAACGCTGGCTTAAATGCACGTTATTCTGAGAATATTTTATCATCCATTTATAAGAAGGCCTGTGTGAATGGAACAATGAATGGTTTATGTACTTTGTTGGATTGTAATATGGCAGACTTTGGCGAAACAGAGCAAGCAGATCAAATTGTTCAACAAATAGTTAATGAATTTTTAGCAGTCGCTGAAGCGGAACAAGTTACGTTAGATAAACAAGCAGTCCTTCAACAAATCCGCTCGTGTTATAATCGAGAAACAATTGGTCTGCACCATCCATCGATGTATCAGGACTTAATAACCAATCATCGTTTAACCGAAATTGATTATATCAATGGAGCAATTGTTCGCAAAGGGAAAGTCTATGGGATTGCTACACCGTACTGTCAGTTTTTAACAGAGTTAATTCATTGTAAAGAAAATTTACTTCATGCTAAATAACAAGTAAAAACAGAAATATTTTTGAGTCAGTCTTGAGAAGAGCTTGACCTACTAATTTCTATACTTTGCCAGTGTACAAGGCTGAGACAAAATCCAAAGTGATTTTGTCTCAGCTTTTTTGTTTTTTTAAGAACACTGCAGAAAATAAATCAAATCCGTGAAAAATATGTTAAACTAGAGAAGGTGTTTTTTCGCAAGAATCTACGCGGAACACAGGACTCGTTGAAGAATTGAATCAAAGAAACAATGTGTTAAAGAAGGGATTTGAACAGATTATGACCATTCAATGGTTTCCCGGCCATATGGCCAAAGCAAGAAGAGAAGTTTCTGAAAAAATCAAATATGTCGATATTGTATTTGAACTAGTTGATGCGCGGTTACCGCTTTCTTCCCGTAACCCAATGATGGACCAAATTGTCCAACAAAAACCACGATTAGTCCTTTTAAATAAAGGGGACTTAGCAGATAACGACCAAAATAAAAAATGGCAACATTACTTTCAAAAGAAAGGGTACCAAACCCTAGTCATCAATGCCCAACAAAATAAAGGAATCAATAAAATTGTGCCAGCAGCCAAGGAAGCGTTAAAAGAAAAATTGGCTCGTGAACAGGCGAAAGGCTTGAAACCGCGTGCGATTCGCGCCATGTGTATTGGGATCCCCAATGTTGGTAAGTCAACCTTAATGAATCGTTTAGTCGGAAAAAAAATTGCGCAAACTGGGAACAAGCCAGGTGTGACAAAAGGACAACAATGGTTACGCTCTGGTTCCCAATTGGAATTACTGGATACACCAGGAATTCTTTGGCCAAAATTTGAAGATGAAGAAATTGGGAAAAAATTAGCTTTAACTGGCGCTATAAAAGATCAATTATTGCATTTAGATGATTTGGCGATTTATGGATTAGAATTTTTTGCACGTTTTTATCCGCAACGTTTGACGGAACGATATGGTTTAACAGAGGAAGAGCTATTTTTACCTGCCCCAGAACAATTGATGTTAATTAGCCAAAAACGTGGTTTTAGAGATGATTATAATCGAGCCAGCGAAATGATTATTTTAGAAATTCGCAGTGGAAAATTAGGTACGTATACTTTGGACCGCTGGGAAGAACTAGGAGACGAATAACATGGCAAAAGAGTCGATTCAGGCAATCAAAGAAGCGTTGCTAACTGTCACTGATGCAACCGATGAACGATTAGCAAGCTGGCGAGAAGATGAACGTTCAGGAGTGCAACAAGCGATCAAACAATGGGAACGTCGCCAGTTAGCCAAAGAAAAAGAATGGCAACTTTTTAAAGAAATGAGTCAATTTGAGGAAGCGGCCTATAAAAAAGGCCATCGTTTAATTGCGGGAATTGATGAAGTAGGCCGCGGACCATTAGCTGGCCCTGTTGTGACAGCTGCAGTTATTTTACCGAAAGATTGTCAATTATTAGGTTTAAATGATTCAAAAAAACTATCTGCTAAAAAACGGGAAACGTTATATAACCAGATTCAAGAACAGGCTGTCGCTATCGGGTTAGGTATCGCTGATCAAGGAGTCATTGATCAAATTAATATTTATCAAGCAACTAAACAAGCGATGAAAATGGCAATTGACGATTTAGCTTTTGCACCAGATTATTTATTAATTGATGCAATGCAGTTAGACGTTCCCCAACCACAAGAAAGTTTGATTAAAGGGGATGCGCGCTCCATTTCGATTGCAGCAGCCAGTATTATTGCAAAAGTAACAAGAGATCGATTAATGGAAGAATATGATGAATTATATCCTGGATATGGATTTAAAAACAATGCAGGTTATGGAACAAAAGAACATCTTCTCGGGTTAGAAAAATACGGTGTAACACCCATTCATCGACGTACGTTTGCGCCAATAAAAGATATGATTTAAAAATAAAACACTTTTTTTACGTATTCTTATTTTAAGAAGATGTGAAAGAGGTGTTTTTTGTTGGAAATTTTACAACGACAATTATTATTTAAATTAGCGGTATGCCAAGGAATTGGCAATTTAGGGATCTTAAAAGTGTTACAAGAAGCTATCGCACAAAAGCGTGTTGATTTTTCCAGTACAGAAATTATTAGAATTGCTGAAATCAAGAAATATCGTGAATTATTTGAACAATCTTGGTTACACCATACGATTCATAGTGAAGCGTTATATATACGACAATGCCAACACCAATTTATGACAATTTTAGATGCCGTCTATCCTAAATTATTACGAGAAATTTATAATCCACCAGCAATTCTTTTTTATAGAGGAAATTTACAATTGTTAAGTAGAAGGAAAATTGGCATCGTCGGCGCTCGCTATGCCACTTCGTATGGGTTAAGAGTGACTGAAGCTCTGGTTCCTAAAATAGTCAAAGAAGGATTCACAATCGTCAGTGGTCTTGCCAAAGGCATTGATAGTCGTAGCCATGAGATGGCCATCCAGAACGGGGGTCAGACAATTGGAATTTTAGGCACTGGATTAGATGTATATTATCCGTATGAAAAGAAAGAATTACAGCAAACTATGAAGCAGAATCAGCTTGTTTTAACAGAATATGTGAATGGGAGTGGGCCGAAAAAATATCATTTTCCTGCACGTAATCGCATTATTGCTGGATTATCTTTAGGGGTCTGCGTGATGGAAGCTCGTAAGAATAGTGGCTCTTTAATTACTGCACAAGCGGCGATGGATTACGGGCGCGAGGTATTTGCCGTACCGGGAAGTATTTTCCAGTCTTTTTCAACAGGCTGCCATGAATTAATTCAGGACGGCGCTAAATGTGTTCAGACAATTGATGATATTTGTGAAGAATTGTGACTTTTACTAATTGTGAATTGACAACCTACGTTCACTTCGGTACTATTTAATCAGATTTTAATCTTTTGGTTGGTAGTTAGGAGTGTCTAAATGGAAACGGTTGTTAGAAAAAGATGGTTGTTTGGTATGCAGCTACTGGGCTTTTTGATTTTGGATCAAATTCCTTTGATGATGGTCTCAGTTGTTCAATTTTCTACAGAAAACTTTTGGTTTCGCTTTGTTAGTGGATTAGTGGCTGTTGGACTTGGTGCCTATTTTGTCTATCTATTTGTTGCTTTTTTGAAAAAGAAAAAGCTCATAACTTGGACTTTTTTAGGAATCAAAGAAACCTTGCCAGTGGCCTTGTTAGGTTTGGTGATAATCTTTTGTGTGGGAATATTTGGTGATTTCTTATTACGTCTGGAAGGACTAGAGACGACCTCTAACCAACAAAGTGTTGAAGAAATTGTCCAAGCCATTCCTAAAGGGCTTATACTTATTTTTGCAGGTGTGATTGGGCCAATTTTCGAAGAGGGAATTTTTCGTGTCGGGATTCAAGCGTTTTTCAAGCCAGCTTCAAAAATAGGCATACTCGTTTCTTCTATTTTATTTGTACTTGTGCACACGCCCACAGATATAGGTAGTTTTATTATTTATTGGGGCATGGGTTTAGCGTTAAGTTGGGTCTATCTACGCACGGGTCGCTTTGAAGCTGCTGTCTTGACTCATTTTATTTGGAATGTTTTGGGTATTTTAATGCTTTAGGATAAAATCTATAAATCATAGGCATTTTTTATTTATAAATTCGGACAGTCAAACAGAAATGACAGAAATGTTAGAAAGCCTAGTCTTGACAAACCTGTTCTATATAGCATATGATGTATTACGATTTGTGCGTTTTTTACATATATTATATAGTAGGAAAGCGAACGCGAAAGGAGCTAATTGAATGGCCTATAAGTATCTCGTGATTGTAGAATCACCTGCCAAAGCCAAAACAATTGAAAAATATCTAGGAAGAAACTACAAGGTGGTTGCCAGTGTTGGTCACATTCGCGATTTACCAAAAAGTAAAATGGGGATTGATATTGAAAATAATTATGAACCTCATTATATTTCGATTCGCGGAAAAGGCGATGTCATCAAAAGTTTAAAAGCGGCTGCAAAAAAAGCTGAAAAAGTCTATCTCGCAGCCGATCCGGACCGAGAAGGTGAAGCAATTGCTTGGCATTTAGCTTATCTTCTTGGCCTTGATTTAAAAGATAAAAACCGTGTGGTATTCAATGAGATCACTAAAGAAGCGGTAAAAGCGGCATTTAAAGAACCTAGAACCATCAACGTTGATTTAGTTGATGCACAACAAGCACGGCGCATTTTAGACCGTTTAGTTGGATACTCGATTAGTCCTATTTTATGGCGTAAAGTCAAAAAAGGTTTGAGTGCTGGTCGTGTGCAATCTGTTGCTTTAAAAATGATTATTGATCGAGAAAATGAAATTCGAGAATTTAAACCTGAAGAATATTGGAGCATTGATGGGAATTTCCAAAAAGGTCGCAAGAAATTCAAAGCAAATTTCTGGGGCGTAGATGGTAAAAAGAAAAAATTACCAAATGCAGAGGCGGTGAAAGAAATCACTTCTCGGATTGACGGTAAAGATTACGATGTTACAAAAGTTGAGAAAAAAGAACGGAAACGTAATCCTGCGTTACCTTTTACAACCAGTAGTTTACAACAAGAAGCGGCACGTAAATTAAATTTCCGTACCCGTAAAACCATGATGGTTGCGCAACAATTGTATGAGGGGATTGCTTTAGGGAAACAAGGCACTGTGGGGCTGATTACCTACATGCGTACAGACTCAACCAGAATTGCCGATTCCGCCAAAGCAGAAGCTGCTGAATTCATTGAAAAGACCTACGGAGATGAGTTCTCAGCACATGGCGGCCGCAAAGCAAAAAATACGCAAGGTGCACAAGATGCCCATGAAGCGGTTCGTCCGTCAAGCGTTTTAAGAACACCCGATGAAATGAAGAAGTATTTAGATAAAGATCAATTAAAATTATATACTCTTATTTGGTCGCGCTTTGTAGCTAGTCAAATGACACCAGCGATTTTAGATACCATGAAGGTCACGCTTCAACAAAACGGCGTAACGTTTATTGCCAATGGCTCCAAAGTGAAATTTAAAGGGTTTATGCAAGTATATGTTGAAGGTCGCGATGATGGTAAAGAAGACAAGGAAAATATTTTACCTGAATTAGTAGAAGGTGACGTTGTCAAATCGGTCGACATCGAACCGAAACAACACTTTACTCAACCACCGGCTCGTTTTAGTGAAGCCACGTTAATCCGGACTTTAGAAGAAAATGGTGTGGGCCGACCATCAACATATGCGCCAACATTAGAAACCATTCAACGACGTTATTACGTGAAGTTAACCAATAAACGGTTTGAACCAACGGAATTAGGTGAAATTGTGAATTCCTTAGTTTCAGAGTTTTTCCCACAAATTGTCGATACACATTTTACAGCGACAATGGAAACGGACTTAGATAAAGTCGGTGAAGGCCAAGAAAAATGGGTTGAAGTTGTCGATCGCTTCTACAAGCCCTTCGAAAAAGAATTAACAAATGCCGAAGAAAAAATTGAAAAAATCCAAATTAAAGATGAACCAGCAGGCTTTGACTGCGAACTATGTGGACATCCAATGGTGATTAAACTGGGTCGCTACGGAAAATTTTATGCATGTAGTAATTTCCCAGATTGTCGGAATACAAAAGCGATTGTCAAAGAAATTGGCGTGACGTGTCCTGTGTGTCACGAAGGACAAGTTATCGAACGCAAATCAAAGAAAAATCGGATTTTCTATGGCTGTAGTCGGTACCCAGAGTGTGACTTCACTTCTTGGGACAAACCAGTAGGCCGGCCATGTCCAAAATGTGGGCAATATTTAGTAGAGAAAAAAGTTAAAGGCGGCAAACAAGTCGTTTGTATCAATGGCGATTATGAAGAAAACGTCCAAAAATAAGAAAAATTGAGACCGAAGAATTTACTTCGGTCTTCTCTTTTAGTAAAATGAATTGAGTTTGTAAGAGACAGCTCTTAACTTCTTGACATAGAAAGGAATTTTTATACATGACAAAAAAAGTCACAATTATTGGTGCCGGTTTAGCCGGAAGTGAAGCGGCATGGCAAGTGGCCAATGCTGGCGTACCAGTTGATTTATATGAAATGCGCCCTGTCAAAAAGACACCAGCGCATCAAACAGAAAATTTTGCAGAGTTAGTTTGTTCTAATTCATTACGTGGAAATAGTTTAACCAATGCGGTAGGTGTTTTGAAAGAAGAAATGCGCCGTTTAAATTCAATCATTATTGGTAGTGCAGATCAAACCGCTGTACCAGCTGGCGGCGCCTTAGCAGTTGACCGTGATTCTTTTTCTGAAACAATCACTGAAAAAATTAAAAGTCATCCATTAATTACAATCAAAAATGAAGAGATCACCGATATTCCGGAAGGGATTGTAATTATTGCAACGGGTCCCTTAACCTCTGAAAGCTTATCTCAAAAAATTCAAGAATTTAATGGTTCTGAAGGCTTTTATTTTTACGATGCAGCAGCACCAATTATTGATAAATCAACAATTGACATGGATAAAGTTTATTTAAAATCTCGTTATAACAAGGGAGAAGCGGCTTACTTAAATTGTCCGATGACTGAAGAAGAGTTCAATGCTTTTCATGAAGCGCTAGTCAATGCAGAAGTGGTTCCTTTACGCACGTTTGAAAAAGAGAAGTTTTTCGAAGGCTGTATGCCCATCGAAGTAATGGCGCAACGTGGCATTAAAACCATGTTGTTTGGCCCAATGAAACCTGTCGGACTAGAAGACCCTAAAACAGGTAAACGCCCTTATGCTGTAATTCAATTACGTCAAGACAATGCTGCAGCTTCTTTATACAATATTGTTGGTTTCCAAACGCATTTAAAATGGGGTGAACAAAAACGAGTATTCCGTATGATTCCGGGATTAGAAAATGCTGAATTTGTTCGCTATGGCGTCATGCACCGTAATAGTTTTATGAACTCTCCAGAGTTGCTAAAACCAACCTATCAATCAAAAAAACGTGACGATCTGTTTTTTGCTGGACAAATGACTGGTGTTGAAGGATATGTTGAAAGCGCGGCAAGTGGTTTACTCGCAGGTATTAACGCAGCTCGTCTTGCCAAAGGGGAAGAGCCGATTGAATTCCCTCGCGAAACGACTTTAGGAAGTATGGCTTATTATATTACACATGCAGAAGGCAAACATTTCCAACCAATGAATGCAAACTTTGGGCTTTTCCCAGAGTTACCTGAACGAATTCGTGACAAAAAAGAACGCTATGAAGCAATTGCTAATCGGGCCTTAGATGTCCAAGCTCAAGTTATCCAATCTTTAGACTAAATTAGAAAAAATATGAGAAAAGACCGAGAATCATTGCTAAGAAATGCGATGATACTCAGTCTTTTAATTTTTAGAAAAAAATAACAAAAGCTAAAGAATAGTTAAAATTGTGAACATATTTAGAAATATTGATTAAATTCTGACAACTTAATTGTCTTTTGAAAAAGGTTATGCTAAAGTTACTTTGTAATCGAATGAGGAGGGCTATCACATGGAAGAAAAGAATTGGCCTGAGTTATTTGCTCGTTATCTTATTGTCGAAAGAGGCTATTCAGAAAAAACAAAAAAAGCATATCAAGAAGATATACAACATTTTTTTTCGTTTTTAAAGACTTCAGGTAATGACAATTATTTGACTGTGGAACATTTGGATGTTCGGGCTTATTTGAGCGAATTATACGATCAGGAATATAGCCGCAATTCGATTAGTCGAAAAATTGCCAGTTTGCGTTCTTTTTATCAATTCTTATTAAAAAATGAAGCAATCCAAGAGAATCCTTTTTCCTATGTTCATATGAAAAAGAAACAGTTACGGTTGCCCCGTTTTTTTTATGAAAAAGAAATGGATGCATTATTTGAGAGCGCACAAGGGGAGCAACCGCTTGATTTGAGAAATCAAGCGTTGCTAGAAGTTCTGTATGGGACTGGCATTCGGGTCAGTGAATGTGCGAACTTAACGGTGGACGCAGTTGACTTTCAAGCTTCTGTTTTATTGGTTCACGGAAAAGGAAATAAAGACCGCTATGTGCCTTTTGGTTCATTTGCACAAGACGCCTTAAAGGATTACTTAGAGAATGGCCGCGCGCTATTAATGACAAAATATCAAAGAAAACATCCGTATGTCTTTGTTAATCATCATGGTGAACAAATCACGCCAACAGGGATTGAATATGTCTTAAACCAACTAATTAAAAAAAGTTCATTAAACGCGGAAATTCATCCCCACATGTTACGCCATACATTTGCGACGCATTTATTAAATAATGGCGCCGATATGCGGACAGTTCAAGAATTATTAGGACATGCTAATTTATCAACAACTCAGATATATGCGCATGTGACAAAAGAAAGTTTACAAAAAAATTATCGAACGTTTCATCCTCGTGCATAATGGAGGTAAACGTCTAGGAGGAACAACAATGGTTGAATCACAATTTCACTCTACAACAATTTGTGCAGTCGAAAAAGATGGAAAATTTGCAATGGCTGGTGACGGCCAAGTAACAATGGGCGAATCTGTCGTTATGAAAGGTACGGCCAAAAAAGTGCGCCGTATTTACAATGATGAAGTCGTTGTCGGTTTTGCAGGGAGTGTGGCAGATGCCTTTACATTAGAAGAAAAGTTTGAAGGAAAATTAAATGAATACAACGGAAACTTAACGAGAGCTGCGGTTGAGTTAGCCCAAGAGTGGCGTACACAACAGTCTATGCAAAAATTAGAAGCTATGCTGATTGTGATGAATAAGGAAGAAATGCTCTTAGTTTCAGGAACTGGGGAAGTCATCACACCAGACGATGGTATTTTAGCAATTGGTTCTGGCGGTAATTTTGCTTTGTCCGCTGCAAGAGCCATGAAAAACTTTGGCGATAAAGAAATGCCAGCGAAAGAGATTGCTAAAAATGCCTTAAATATTGCTGCAGATATCTGTGTATTTACGAATCATAATATCATTGTAGAAGAATTATAAGCGAGGGAAAATCCATGAATGAATTAAACAAAACACCAAAAGAAATAGTCAAAGAACTAGATCAATATATTGTTGGACAGCAAGCTGCCAAAAAATCAGTGGCGGTAGCTTTACGTAACCGCTATCGTCGCTTGCAATTAGAAGAAAATATGCAACAAGATATTACGCCTAAAAACTTACTAATGATTGGACCAACAGGTGTTGGTAAAACTGAGATTGCTCGTCGTCTCGCAAAAATTGTCAATGCGCCTTTTGTAAAAGTTGAAGCAACCAAATTTACAGAAGTAGGCTATGTTGGTCGGGATGTCGAATCAATGGTTCGAGATTTAGTAGAAAATGCGATCCAAATTGTTGAAAAACAACAATACAGTCGCGTGTATGCGCAAGCCTTGAAAAAGGCCAATCAACGTTTAGTAAAAGTATTAGTGCCTGGAATTAAAAAAGAACAAAAACAGGCTGGCGGTAATCAATTTGAACAAATGATGAACATGTTTAACATGGCTCAGCAACAGCAAGAAGCACAAGAAGAAGTAACGGAAGATATTCGAGCGAATCGCCGAACAATTTTGGAACAGCTGGAAAAAGGTCTATTAGATAATCGTGAAGTAACAATTGAAATTGAAGAACCGAAGAAAACGATGCCAGCTATGAACAATGGCCTAGAACAAATGGGTATCGACTTAAATGAAACGTTAGGCGCTCTGTCACCAAAGAAAAAAATCGAACGTACTGTAACGGTGAAAGAAGCACAAGAATTATTAGTGAAAGAAGAATCAGCAAAAATTGTCAATGACGCTGATATCCATAGTGAAGCTATTCGTTTAGCTGAATCAAGCGGAATTATTTTTATCGATGAGATTGATAAAATCACCTCTAAAAGCCAACAAAATTCGGGCGAAGTCTCTCGTGAAGGAGTACAAAGAGACATTTTGCCGATTGTTGAAGGCTCCCAAGTTAACACGAAGTATGGTCCTTTACAAACGGATCACATTTTATTTATCGCTTCAGGTGCTTTCCACTTGTCAAAACCAAGTGACTTGATTCCAGAATTACAAGGCCGCTTCCCAATTCGAGTTGAATTAGATGATTTAACGGCGGATGACTTCGTAAGTATCTTAACTGAGCCAAACAATGCTTTAATTAAACAATATGTAGCATTAATCGGTACAGAAAATGTTTCAGTCATCTTTACCAAAGAAGCAATTGAACGGTTAGCACACATCGCTTATGATGTAAACCGTGATACAGATAATATTGGGGCGCGTCGTTTACACACAATTTTAGAGCGTTTATTAGAAGATTTATTATATGAAGCACCAGATATGCAAATGGGTGAAATTACGATTACCGAAGCATATGTCAATGAAAAATTGAATGACATTGTTCAAAATGAAGATTTAAGTCGTTACATCTTATAAAAAAGGCTGGAGGAGAAAAGATGGCTACATTATTAGAAAAAACACGTCAAGTGAACGAGCTTTTGCAAAAAAACAATCTGTTTGACGTACAAGCAGAACTTCCGTACAACAAAATGGCAATGATTTTAGGGGATATTTTAGAAAGTAATGCGTATATTATTAGTAGTTCAGGGGATTTGTTGGGGTATACTGAAAAATTAGATGTTAATAATGCCCGTATCAAAAATATGTTTAAAGAGAAAAAATTTCCTCAAGGATACACCGAGGCCGTGGATATGCTCAAAGTAACCGAAGCCAATATTCCAATAGATAGTGATTTAACTGCATTTCCTTTTGAATCACGAGAGCTGTATCCGTTTGGTTTAACCACTATTGTGCCTTTGTACGGTGCTGGCAAACGCTTGGGTACGATTATTTTAGCGCGTGTTGAAAAATCCTTTAACGAGGATGATTTAGTGTTAGCTGAATATAGTGCGACCGTTGTCGGCATGCAAATTTTGTATCATCAATCCAGAACAATTGAAGCAGAAGTTCGCAGTGCGACTGCCGTGCAAATGGCCATCAACACTCTTTCCTATAGTGAATTAAAAGCCGTCCATGCTATTTTTGAAGCCTTAGATGGCGAAGAAGGTCGTTTAACTGCTTCAAGTATTGCAGACGAAATAGGCATTACTCGTTCCGTAATTGTGAATGCCTTAAGAAAATTAGAATCAGCTGGAATTATTGAATCACGTTCTCTTGGTATGAAAGGGACTTATTTAAAAGTGTTAAATCAACAATTTATTAAAGAGTTGGAAAAATAAGCAATTGCTCGTATCAACTAGGAGGACAACGCAATGACTGTACAAATTGAAAATGAATTTCTAATCGCAACATTTGCTGAAGAAGGAGCAGAATTAGTAAGTTTACAATCAAAAGAAACCGGCATTGAATATATTTGGCAAGGAAATCCTGAATTTTGGGCCCGCCATGCGCCCGTACTTTTTCCGATTGTCGGTCGTCTAAAAGAAGATACGTATATATACCAAAATCAAGCGTATCATTTAACTCAACATGGTTTTGCTCGTGATCAAGTATTTGATGTGATTGAAAAAGGTGGAGAAGAAGTTTCTTTTTCACTAAAATCAACAAAAGAAACCAAGAAGAAGTATCCTTTTGATTTTGAACTAGTGATTACTTATACATTAGAACACCAAGAATTGACTGTAAACTACCAAGTAGAAAATACAGGGAAAGAAGAGATGTATTTTGGGATTGGTGGTCATCCAGCCTTTAATGTACCTTTAGAATCTTCACTAACGTTTGAAGATTATTATCTAAGTTTTTCACCTAAAAAATCACGGACACAAATTCCCTTAGCAGGCTCGTTTATTGATTTAGCGAATAAAACGCTAGCCCAAACGAATACCAGCTTTGACTTAACGCATCAATTATTTGAAAATGATGCAATGATTTTTGAAACAAAAGGTCAAACAGCAATTACGATTGCCACAGACGAAAGTGACCATCAAGTCACTTTGAGTTATCCAGAAATGCCTTTTGTGGGGATTTGGTCACCGACACCGAAAGAAGCGCCTTTTGTCTGTATCGAACCTTGGTGCGGGATTGCTGATGCTGTCGACGCAACTGGCCAACTTGCTGAAAAATTTGGCATCAATAAGTTACCAGCTAACGAACTATTTAAAACACAGTATATGATTAGTGTAAAATAAAGAAAAAGGCTGTGAACATTATTTGTTCACAGCCTTTTTCTTTATTTTTTTGCACGTAAGCCAAAAGAAAGACGACTTTCTGTTCCATTTTTAATTCGCTGAATGTTTTCACGATGACGGACAAAGATAAAAGTAGTCAAAGCAATCGCAATCACGGTTAATAACCAGTTAAATGTTGGTAAAATAGCTGGGACAGTGAAAGGCAAAATAATAGTAGAAAGTGTAATTAGTACAGCGCTAATCATACTTGTTAAACTCACCATACTGGTTAGATACAGACAAATCACAAAAATAAGAGCAGAATAAATAAAAAATGTGGGGCTGTATGCTAATAACATGCCAGCGCTAGTGGCTACGGCTTTACCACCTTTGAAATTGGCAAAAATAGGGAAGGTATGCCCTAAAACAGCTGCTACCCCAAAGAAGAGCGGGTTCACGCCTTGCAAACCAAACAAATAGGGTAATGAAGTGGCTAACGTTCCTTTCAAGATATCCATTAATAATACCGTAATTCCGGCAGGTTTCCCTAAGACACGAAATGTATTGGTTGTTCCTGTATTCCCACTCCCAAATTGGCGTATATCTTTTTTAAAGAAAAGTTTACCAATCCAAACACCTGAGGGAATCGAACCTAATAAATAGGCAACAAGTAACAAAATGACGATTTTCATCAAGTTAACCTCTTTCTTATTCAAACTAGGATTTATTTTATCATGAATAGAAAAACGGAACAACGTCTAATAACTAAAACAAGAAAAGTTTTTCTTTTGCTTGAGGAAGCGTTGACAAATGGTTGATAACCGTTATAATAAATGTGTGTCATTAGACAAAGACGTCTAATCACTGGTTTGAAAATTAGTTATCAACGAAGATACAATATATATGTACTTATGAAGTGTCAGGGAAAGAGGTGCGAATCCTCTACAGACCTACCTACTGTATGGTGGATGAAACCAATAAGACCACAGATTATTCTGGAAGGATTGGGAGTAAGAAGAAGCTAAGTCAGGATACCGGCTTGATAAGTCTAATCATTCTTTTGTAGGAAAAAGAAGGGGCTTTGAAGATAACTGGCTGAGTATATCATTAGCATAGTTAAGTGACTGCTTTTTTTCTATTGGAGAAAAAAGTGGTTTTTTTGTATTGTTTTGACGTTGAGACAAAGGAGGTTCATTTCAGAAAATTTTCCCCAAAATAAAATAGACGAATGCGAGGATGAAAAAATGAAAAAATTTACTTTAACAATGATGACTTTAGGTTTAGTAGCAACACTTGGCTTAGCAGGGTGTGGTAAACAGGAAAAGAAAGCAACTACCTCTTCTGAAAAAACAGAAGTAACGTTACCAACCAAAGACCGTAGCGGCAAAGAAATTACTTTACCCAAAGAAGCAACCAAAATTATTTCTCTAGTGCCATCAACAACAGAAGTGATTGAAGACTTAGGTAAAACCGATCAATTAATCGCAGTTGATACTCAAAGTAGCACAATGATGACTGATTTAAAAAAATTACCACAAATGGATATGATGGCTGTCGATGCAGAAAAATTGATTGCCTTGAAACCACAAATTGTTTATGTGAATGACATCAATTTAGCTAGCTCAGAAAGTGTTTGGAAACAAGTGGAAGATGCTGGAATTACAGTCGTTAATATCCCCACTAGTACAAGTATCAAAGCAATCAAAGAAGACGTCCAATTCATCGCGGATAGCTTATCTGAACATGAAAAAGGACAAAAGTTAATCAAAACAATGGATCAAGAAATCGACGAAGTAGCCAAAATTGGGAAAACTATTAAAAAACCAAAAACTGTTTTGTTTGAAGTAGCTGCCTTACCAGACATTTATAGTTTTGGTAATGGGACATTTTTAAATGAAATGATTGAAACAATTGGGGCAAAAAATGTTTTGGCAAATGAAAAAGGCTGGTTACCAGTGACAGAAGAAGCGGCCATTGCTGCAAAACCAGAAGTCATTTTAACCAATGTTAACTATATGAAAGATCCCGCCAAAGAAATTTTAGCTCGTAAAAACTGGGAAAACGTTCCTGCAGTTCAAAACAAAGAAGTTTTCGAAATTGACAACATGTCTAGCTCTTTACCAAATAACCATATTACCAAAGCATTAAAACAAATGGCAAAAGCTGTTTATCCAGAGGAATATAAGGATTTAAAAGATGAGTAAAAAAACGTGTCTCATGCTGATGCTCTTGATCAGTATGAGCATGCTCTTTTTGGGTATTAAAATTGGAAGTGTTCAGATTTCGTTAACGGATTTGCTTCAAATTTTAGTGAAAAAGACGGTTTCAGAAGACGGGATTTTAGAGGGAATCATCTGGAATGTTCGGTTACCGCGTGTCGTGATGGCCTATCTCGTGGGCGCAGGCTTAGCAGTAAGTGGCACGGTGATGCAATCACTCTTAGGTAATCCTTTAGCTTCTTCGTATACTTTGGGCGTATCAGCGGGAGCATCTTTAGGCGCTGCGTTAATCATGGTAACTGGAGTAACTGCTTCGATCTTAGGGGCGTTTTTATTGCCTTTAACTGGTTTTATCTTTGGCTTAGCAACGGTCTTTTTAGTTTTGTTATTTACGCAAACAATGGATAGTCAAATGTCCAATCAAACAGTTGTTTTAGTGGGAATGATTATGACCTTGTTTGTCGGTGCTATTTTGACGTTGATTACAGCACTTTTCCAAGATTATTTGAAACAATTAGTCTTTTGGCAAATGGGTAGTTTTTCTGGCAGTAATTGGCAAAAAATTGCTATTTATTGTCCAATCTTGCTTGTCAGCAGTCTGTTTCTTTGGTTTGATGCCAACGCATTGGATGTTCTCGGTTTAGGAGAAGAACATGCGATGTTAGCGGGAGTAGAAGTCAAAACAGCAAAACTACGCATTATTCTTTTGGCTAGTTTATTAGCAGGAAGTGCGGTTTCATTTGTCGGTGTGATTGGTTTTGTTGATTTAATAGCACCACATATTGTCCGTCGCTATTTAGGGGCGACTCATCGCTGGCTGATTCCCGGTTCGGCAATTTTAGGTGGGACCATCATGGTAATAGGGGACACAATTGCTCGCACGATTTTATCACCAAGAGAAATTCCCATCGGGGCCGTAACAGCCTTGATTGGAGCGCCATTCTTCTTGTATATTTACTTTAAAAAAAGGGGCGTTGCTGCATGATTGAATTAAAAAAAACAGCTGTAACACTCCAACAAACCCCCATTTTAAAAGATATTTCCCTCGTTTTTCCGACAGGTAGTAAAACTTGTATTTTAGGTCCAAATGGTTGCGGTAAAACGACACTTTTAAAAACGATTGCCGGACTTGTCCCTTATAGTGGTTCTGTTTTAATTGATGGTCAAGAAGTTCATGGACAAAAGCGGAAGGAATTGGCAACGAAAGTAGCGATGATGAGTCAATTCACGACAGTTGCTTTTGATTATACGGTTTACGAAACAGTTTTGATGGGGGCGTATCGACAACAAGCACAACGTTTTTTACCTATTGTTTCTAAACAAGAAAAAGAACGAGTCCTTTATTATTTAGAACGCACGGGTTTATTGCCTTTAAAAGATAAAGTTGTCAATCAGCTTTCAGGAGGACAACAACAACGAGTATTTTTGGCTAAATTATTTGTACAAGATCCAGAAATTATTTTATTGGATGAACCCAATAATCATTTGGATATTCGGTATCAACAAGAATTGATTCAGCAGTTAAATGAGTGGAGTGCGCAAGAAGGGAAAACGTTAATCGGGGTGTTTCATGATATCCGTTTAGCGTTAACGCTAAGTGAAAAAATTGTGTTTATGAAGCAAGGGAAAGTGGCCGCGCAAGGTGATTTTCAAACGTTGGCTTCCAAAGAATTTTTACAAACGATTTTTGAAACAGATATTGTCTCCTATTTTCAGAAACAACATAAAGTTTGGGAAACTATTCAATAATTTTGACAAGTTTTTTGGAAACAGGTAAGATAAAGGCAAAGAATCAGAAACACAATGGCGTGTTTTAACAAATCGGCAAAGGAGCCCAAGACTAAGTACGTGATGGTACTTGCTTTGGGCTCCTTTTTTATGGAGGTAGCGATGAAACGAATCATTTTAATGGGAGCTATCGGTTGTGGCAAAACCACGTTATGTCAAGCTCTGCAAGGCAAAGAATTAATTTATGATAAAACACAGGCGGTGGAATTTCATACAGAAATGATTGATACACCAGGCGAGTTTATTTTGCATCGACAATATTATAATGCATTAAACGTCACAGCGGCAGAAGCAGATGTGATTGGTT
This sequence comes from Enterococcus sp. DIV0546, assembly GCF_051712785.1. NCBI lineage: Bacteria > Bacillati > Bacillota > Bacilli > Lactobacillales > Enterococcaceae > Enterococcus > Enterococcus sp. DIV0546. The sequence continues at coordinate 1,371,510 of NZ_JBIOPO010000001.1, read as the reverse complement.
TGGTTCAAAGTGCTGTAGAAACACAACAAGTTTTTTCACCAGGATTTGGTAGTATTTTCCCGAAAGAAATCATTGGTATTTTAACCAAGATTGATTTAGCACAAGATTCTCAGCAGTTAGAGATTGTTCGGCAACAATTAAAAAGTGCGGGTGCAACAAGAATTTTTGAAATTTCTTCTGTTGAAAAAATTGGCTTGCAAGAATTAGTAGATTATTTAGAGGAGGATGAAGCAGAATGAAAATTTATACAAAAACTGGCGATAAGGGAATGACGAAATTAGTCGGCAGCTCAACCGTCGCTAAGGATTCTGATCGAGTTGAAAGTTATGGAACGATTGATGAATTGAATTCTTGGGTGGGCTATATTATCAGCCAACTTCCGCAAGAAAATCAAGGAATTAAAGAAGAACTAGAAGCTTTACAACATTTACTTTTTGATGCGGGAACAGATTTGTCAACACCGATTGAAGCACAACGACCATTTAAATTACAAAAGGAAAGTGTGCATTGGCTAGAACAGCGGATTGATTTCTACACTGCACAATCACCAGATATTGATCGTTTTATTTTACCTGGCGGAACCCCAGCAGCCAGTATGGTTCATGTGGCTCGGACGATTGCACGGCGCGCAGAACGCATCATTGTTCGTTTAAATTGGACAGCCAAAATTAACGAAGAGGTATTAATTTTTACCAATCGTTTATCAGATTATTTTTATGCGTTGGCTCGCTATTTAAATGTTCAAGCACAACGACCTGATGTTTTTTATGAACGAAGCGAAAAGGTTTTCCATAAAATTAAAGAAGATGGATTGTAAACAGTTGCTTTTCTAAAAAACTTATGGTAAATTTCAGATAGATTAAACGAATATTTTATGAAAAATATGAATGGAAGCCAGTGAGAATCTGGCACGGTCCCGCCACTGTGAAGAAGCAAGGTTGCTTTTAAGTCAGGTCTTTTCATTTTTTCATTATTGGGCATGCTGTTTCGAGGCAAAACAGGATGTTTCTTAACAACGCTTGTGTTGAAAATCCAGCCCAAGATATTTGTATTAATCCAATTAATGGCACGAGGAAGTGCTTTTGGGAATTTTGGGCTGGTCTTTCAATGTTGAAGGAGATTTCAGGTACAATGACGTACTGCTATATTCCCTTTTTTTATTGACAATTAATTAAAGGCGTTGTACTCTATGGATAAGGTTTCGTGTACAATGGCGTATACATAAGGAAGCAAAGACGCTTCAGACAGATGATTTTTCGTTTGTTTGAAGTGTCTTTTTGTATTTTATTAAGGAGGAATTGAGATGAGAACAATTCATTTCCCTACCGAACTATGGGTAGGAGAAGGCGCATTAGCCAATTTGGAAACACTTCATGATAGACGTGTTTTCATTGTCACAGATCCATTCATGGTTGACTCTGGATTTGTGAATGAAGTGACAAAGCATTTAACAAAAAGTGAATGGCAAATTTTTAGTGATATCATCCCCGATCCACCAATTGATAAGATCGCTGCGGGAATTAAGCAGTTAGCGACATTTCAAGGAGATACGATATTAGCTTTAGGTGGGGGATCCGCTATTGATGCGGCCAAAGCAATGAAATTTTTTGGCAAACGTACTTTGCAAACTCAGATTGCTGAGTTTATTGCGGTTCCTACAACTAGCGGGACTGGTTCAGAAGTTACAAATTTTTCAGTGATTACGGTTGCTGAAACTGGCACCAAAATCCCGCTTGTAACGGATGAAATTCAACCAGAAATTGCGATTTTAGATACAAATTTAGTGATGAGTGTCCCACCAAAAATCACAGCGGATACAGGAATGGACGTCTTAACGCATGTTATTGAAGCGTATGTTTCAACAGAAGCAAATCCGATTTCAGATTCGTTGTGCGAAAAAGTCGTTCGCCTGGTATTCGACAATTTAGAAATAGCCTTTAATCAGGGTAGCAACCAACAAGCCCGTGAAAATATGCATTTAGCTTCATGTATGGCAGGGATGGCGTTTAATGTTACTTCGTTAGGCTTGAATCACGGTATTGCTCATGCGGCCGGTGCGCGTTTACATGTGCCACATGGACGAATGAATGCAATGCTCTTACCTGAAGTCATTGCATATAACAGTGGCTTAGCGAATGGCAAAGTCACCAACGAACCAACAGCTAAACGTTATGCGCAGTTAGCAAATTGTCTAAATGATACACAGACAACCAATGCACGAATTGGTGTTCAACAATTTATTCGACAAATCAAGCAACTCCGTCAAAAATTAGACATGCCTGCCACTTTTAGTGATTATGGTTTACCAAAAGAAGAAGTCCAAGCTGCGATCCCAAAAATAGCTGAAGGCGCATTGATGGATGGCTGCACCAAAACAAATCCTGTCCAACCAACAGCAGCAGAAGTGACAAAAATTTTAAATTCTATCTTATAAGCGATTGACAGGATGAAATCGATAACATATAATGTGGGTAGCACAACGGCGTGCTTCAAAATTTAAGAGCAAAGAAGCTCCTTAGTAGAAAGCGAAAGTGGAACCTTTACGTTTTTTATTGAGGATTTTTTATTTGCTAAATTAAAGGAGCGAGTCTGGTTGGAAGAAAAACAACGAATGATTCAAGAATATGTTCCTGGGAAACAAGTAACGTTAGCGCACATCATTGCTAGTCCTAATAAAGAAATTTATACAAAATTAGGGTTGCCAGAAGGCACCAGCAATGCACTAGGTATTTTGACAATCACTCCGAGCGAAGCGGCAATTATCGCTGTTGATATTGCGACTAAAAGCGGAGATATCCAAATCGGTTTTATTGATCGTTTTTCTGGATCGGTAGTCATTTCTGGTGACGTAAGCTCAGTGGAAGCAGCCTTACAAGCGGTGATTGAAGGTTTACAACAGATTTTAAACTTTTCTGTAACTTGTAAAATTACCAGAACATAGCGTTGAAAGGACAAGGGCGTGAAGAAAATGGATGGACGAATTGTAATAGTCGATGATGAACCTATTACGAGACTCGATATTCGTGATATTGTGATAGAAGCAGGGTACGAAGTAGTCGGTGAAGCAGCCGATGGTTTTGAAGCAATTGAAGTATGTAAAAAAACACAACCTGACCTAGTATTAATGGACATTCAAATGCCAATTTTAGATGGTCTAAAAGCAGGTAAAAAAATTGTTCAAGACCAACTAGCCAGTAGTATTGTCTTTTTATCTGCATACAGTGACGTACAAAATACGGACAAGGCTAAAAAATTAGGTGCACTGGGTTATTTAGTTAAACCTCTAGACGAAAAATCATTAATACCTACAATTGAAATGAGCATTGAACGAGGCAAACAAACGCAGCTGTTACTAAGTCAAATCGATAAATTAAGTTTAAAATTAGAAGAACGTAAAATTATCGAAAAAGCCAAAGGGATTCTTGTAAAAGAAAATCATATATCGGAAGAAGAAGCCTACCAAATGTTGCGTACGTTAAGTATGAACAAACGCGCACGTATGAGTGAAATTGCAGAATTGATTGTAATGGATGATGAATAAATGAAACGATTAGAGCAATTATGTCACCAATATACCAATCTTTCAGAATCAGACATTAAAGAATTACAACGTACAGCACGTTATCTTTCTTCGACGACACTCTATCAAAGTGCAGATGTTTTTATTGATGTGTATAAGGAAATGTCACAGCAAGCACTAGTCGTTTATCATAAGCCGCCTGCGAAGACAACTTCTTTATATAGCGGAGATGTCGTCGGGATGGAAGCTTTATTAAAAAATGAACCTGGTGTTCTGCGTACCATGCAGACTAGCTTAAATAGCATTGGTTTGTTAGCAGTGACTCAGGAAAATCGTTTGATTAAGCAAAATATCTATCCCATTCGCAATGAACATCGAACGATTGGTGTCATTATTGTCGAGATTGCGGCAGATGAAGAGATTCAAGCGGACTTACAAAAAGAGGAGCTAAATAACTGCCAGTTAGCAAAAGTAGCGAAATCAACTAGTCAAGTCGACGCATTATTTATTGATCAATTGGCAGAAGCCGTTTTGATTTTTGATGCGGCGGGTCACTTATTAATTACCAATCACAATGCACAAGAGCTTTATCGCAAACTTGGTTATCGGGATAATATCATTGGAATGAGTTATGACAATTTGTCCATCGATTATACAACTTTTGAATATGTGTTGTATCAAATGAAATATAAAATGAGTAATCAACCAATTGAAAGCAAAACGACCTACCTTAATTATTATTTTAAGGTTCGGAAAGTGTGGTTGGCATCAGAAGAACAACTGATTATGATTATTCAAGACAATACAGAATTTAAAGAAAAAGAAGCGGAAATTATTTCCAAATCTGTTGCGATTCGTGAAATTCATCATCGTGTTAAAAATAACTTGCAATCGGTGGTTTCCTTATTGCGTATTCAAGAACGGCGAACGCAAAGCCCCGAAGCAAAGAAAGTCCTTCATGAAAGTGTCAATCGAATTATGGCGATTGCAGCCACCCATGAATTGCTGTCAAAACAAGTCAAAGATGACGTTGCTTTACGGCAAACATTGGAAGCAGTGATGTATAATTTTAGACATCTTTTTCAAGGCGCACAACCCATTGAGATGATGATGGATGTTGATCCAGCCATTATGGTTTCTAGCGAACAAATGGTCACCATTTCCCTTGTTGTCAACGAACTATTACAAAACATTTTTGATCATGCATTTGAGCCACAAACAAGTGGCGTTGTTAAACTTAGTGGAACATTAGATAATAAAATGATTACCATTACTGTTACAGATAATGGTAAAGGCTATGACGTTCATCAAAGTAACGAGACCAGTTTAGGTTTGATGATTGTCAAAAGCTACGTAAAAGATAAATTAAAAGGAAAAATTACAATTGAATCCAATAAACAGGGAACTAAAACCTGTTTCTATTTCGAACAGAACACCAGTGATGTTGTTCATTGATTAAGCAAAGGCGCTTAAAGAAAAGTAGAAAGAAATTTTCTAACGATTCTTTAAGTGCCTTTTTGTATGCAAAAGGAGGCGAGTCAGGCGATGTCGAAGGAAACACTTTTAACCGTAGGGATTGATTTAGGGACGTCTACAACCCAATTAGTCTTGTCAGAATTAACTGTTGAAAATTTTGCCTCTGCGTTTACAGTACCACGTATCAGCATTTCTGATAAAAAAGTCATTTACCGAAGTGACATTATCTTTACACCCTTACTTAACCAATCAGAAATTGATGCAGAACCTATCAAAGCGTTTGTAGCGGAGCAATATCGCCAAGCAGGTATTCATAAACAAGATATTCAAATGGGTGCGGTAATTATCACAGGTGAAACTGCTCGAAAAAGCAATGCTAACAATGTGCTACGAGCACTTAGTGGCTATGCAGGTGATTTTGTCGTTGCTACGGCTGGTCCTGATTTAGAAAGTATCATTGCCGGGAAAGGCGCTGGTGCTCAAACTTATTCTGAAACGAAACGCAAACCGGTGGTTAATTTAGACATTGGTGGTGGAACGACAAATTTAGCTGTCTTTAAAGATGGCGAAGTGATTGACACGGCTTGTTTTGACATTGGCGGACGCTTAATTAAATTAGATCAACAACAAAAAATCACCTATATAGCTCCGAAGATTCAAGAAATTATAAATAAAAAAGGGCTAACCTTGCACCTTGGTGACCAAGCCACCGAACAAAACTTACTGCCAATTATTTCGGAATTAGTTGACGTGTTAGAAAATAGCATTGGCTTGGGGACACAAAGTCCGTTCTACCAGTTATTAGTAACCAACCATCCACTACGAAAAGGTGAGGAATTACCAATTGTAACATTTTCTGGTGGTGTGGCTGATTGCTTAAATACGACAAGTACGAATCTCTTTAAATATGGGGACATCGGCTTACTTTTAGGAAAATATCTGAGAAAGTCACTGATTTTTTCGGAAAAAGAAGTCTTAGAAAGCGCAGAAACAATCCGAGCGACGGTCGTCGGAGCAGGTTCACATACTGCTGAAATTAGCGGAAGTACGATCGCTTATCGTGAGCAAATTTTGCCGGTAAAAAATATCCCAATTCTAAAATTAGCGCAAGAGGATGAAACCCTTACTGTGACAGAATTAGGCCAGCGAATCCAAGAAAAACTCAATTGGCATCGTATTGAAGAAACGCCCCAGATTGCCCTAGCAATTAGAGGCATGAGTAATCCAACATTTGCTGATATTCAACGCTATGGTCAAGGGATTGTGGAAGGATTAGCTAGTTTAGTTGCTGAACAAATTCCCATTATTGTTATGGTGGATGAAGACATGGCGAAAGCTTTAGGGCATGCCTTAAGTGCCCATCTGCCAAAAGACTATCCGTTTATCTGTCTTGATTCGGTCAAAGTAGAAAACGGTGATTATGTAGATATCGGTTTACCAGTGGCAGAAGGAGCCGTCCTTCCAGTCATTGTTAAGACCTTAGTATTTAATTAAAAAGGAGCGACACAAAGATGATTTTAAAAACCAAACTATTTGGCAAAGTCTATCAATTTACATCCGTTAAAGAAGTCTTAGCCAAAGCCAATGAAGAAAAATCTGGCGACAAGTTAGCTGGCGTAGCTGCTAATTCAGCCGAAGAACGCGTGGCGGCGAAAGTCGTTTTATCGGAATTGTCCTTAAATGACTTGTTTAACAATCCCGTTGTTGATTATGACGAAGACGAAGTGACACGCATTATTATTGACCAAGTCAATATGCGAATTTTTGAAAGTATTAAACATTGGACAGTTGCAGAATTACGCGAATTTATCTTATCTTCGGAAACAACCGATTTTGATATCAAACGAATTTCCCGTGGACTCACTTCTGAAATGATTGCTGCTGTCTGTAAATTAATGTCCAACATGGATCTAATTGTTGGCGCAAAAAAAATCAATATTGAAAAAACCGCCAACACAACAATTGGCCGTCCCGGAACTTTTTCAAATCGTTTACAGCCGAACCATCCAACCGATAATGTCGATGGCATTATGGCATCAGTTATGGAAGGTCTTTCTTATGGCGCCGGTGATGCGTTAATTGGTTTGAATCCTGTTGATGATTCTACAGAAAGTGTTAAACGGATCTTAAACAAATTTGAAGAGTTCCGCAGCGAATGGGAAATTCCAACACAAACTTGCGTGCTTGCTCACGTAACGACACAAATGGAAGCCATGCGTCAAGGCGCGCCAACTGGCTTAGTCTTTCAATCCATCGCTGGTTCAGAAAAAGGGAACACAGCATTTGGTTTAAATGCAGAAATTTTAGCTGAAGCACAAGATTTAGCGCTTCACAGTGGTCAAGCAGCTGGTCCTAATGTGATGTATTTTGAAACAGGTCAAGGCTCAGAACTTTCTTCTGAAGCAAACTTTGGCGCAGACCAAGTGACAATGGAAGCGCGTTGTTATGGCTTAGCCAAAAAATTTGATCCGTATATTGTAAATACCGTTGTCGGCTTTATTGGACCAGAATATCTTTACGATTCAAAACAAGTCATCCGCGCTGGTTTAGAAGATCATTTCATGGGCAAATTAACAGGAATTTCAATGGGTTGTGATGTCTGCTACACCAACCATATGAAAGCTGATCAAAATGATATGGAAAACTTAGCAATGTTATTAGCAACAGCTGGTTGTACGTATATCATGGGGATTCCTCATGGCGATGATGTCATGTTAAATTATCAAACAACTGGGTTCCATGAAACTGCGACGATTCGTGAAACATTAGGCTTACGTCCAATTAAAGAATTTGAAGAATGGATGGAAAAAATGGGCTTAATGGAAAACGGAAAATTAACAAGTCGCGCTGGCGATGCATCTGTATTTATTAAATAAACGAGGTGAGAATACAAATGAACGAAAAAGAATTAAAAGAAATGATTGCCGGAATTTTAACAGAAATGGTCGCTGACAATCAAGCGGTTTCGACTGCCACTGTGACTGCTGAAGAAAAACCAGTCACAACACACGTCACTGAAACGACAGAAATTGAAGAAGGCCTAATTCCTGACATTACTGAAGTAGATTTACGTAAACAATTACTATTGAAAAATGCCGTAGATCCTGAAGCACTATTAAAAATGAAAGCTTTCTCGCCAGCTCGTTTAGGCGTTGGTCGTGCAGGGACGCGTTATATGACTAGTTCAACATTACGTTTCCGAGCGGACCATGCGGCAGCACAAGATGCGGTCTTTTCAGACGTAAGCGAAGACTTGGTAAAAGAAATGAATTTTATTTCTACAAAAACAATCTGTAACAGTAAAGATGAATATTTAACACGTCCAGATTATGGTCGTCAATTTGATGAAGAAAATAGTGAAATCATTCGGAAAAATACGACACCAAAAGCCAAAATCCAAATGGTCGTAGGGGATGGCCTTAGTTCAGCTGCTATCGAAGCGAATATTAAAGAAGTCCTACCAGCAATTAAACAAGGATTAAACATGTACAACTTAGATTTCGACAATGTTGTTTTTGTTAAATATTGTCGCGTGCCAGCAATGGATAAAATTGGTGAAATCACTGACGCTGATGTTGTTTGCTTGCTAGTTGGCGAACGTCCTGGTTTAGTAACAGCTGAATCTATGAGTGCCTACATTGCTTACAAACCAACTGTCGGTATGCCAGAAGCACGGCGGACAGTTATTTCAAATATTCACAAAGGTGGGACACCGGCTGTTGAAGCAGGGGCCTACATTGCCGAAATTATTAAAAAAATGTTAGACAAGAAAAAATCTGGTATTGATTTAAAAGAAGCTGAATAAAGGAGGATTTCTCATGAAAAATGATCGTCTAGGCGCAAATGTCCTAAGTATGAAAGTCATTCCCAATGTCGATCCGGCATTAGCAAAAGAATTATCATTGAAACCAGAACATCGCTCATTAGGAATTGTTACTTCCGATTGTGATGATGTCACTTATGTTGCATTAGATGAAGCAACCAAAGCCGCCGATGTTACTGTAGTTTACGGTAAAAGTATGTATGCTGGCGCAGCAAATGCTTCAACCAAATTAGCCGGTGAAGTGATTGGCATTATTGCTGGTCCGAGTCCTGCCGAAGTCAATAGTGGCTTGAGTGTCATTACGCAAGTCATTGAAGAAGAAGCCAGCTTCTATAGTGCTAACGAAGATGACAGTATTGTTTATTTTGCACATGTAGTATCAAGAACGGGTAGCTTTTTATCTGAACAAGCGAATATTCCTGAAGGTGAAGCGATTGCTTATCTGATTGCACCACCGCTAGAAGCAATGGTTGGCTTAGATGCAGCAATGAAAGCTGCCGATGTTCAAATGGGTGTCTTTTATGGCCCACCTTCTGAAACGAACTTTGGCGGCGCCTTATTGACAGGTAGTCAATCTGCATGTAAAGCTGCTTGCAGTGCGTTTGAACAAGTCATTCAAAATATCGCTGACAATCCGTTGAGTTATTAAGGATGTGACCTGAATGAAAGCATTAGGAATGGTCGAAGTCAAAGGATTTTTAGGTGCCATTAGTGTGGCCGATGCGGCATTGAAAGCCGCCGACGTTACTTTGTTAAAAGCTGAAATTATTAATGGCGGTTTAACAACTGTGGAACTGATTGGTGACGTTGCCGCGGTCCAAGCTGCCGTTGAAGTAGGCACGGAAGTAGCTAAAGAATTAAATTGTTTAATTGCTCATCATGTGATCTCACGGGTTGATGCTCAAACGGAAGTAATTTTATCAGATCCAGAACCCAAGTCAGCACCTGAACCGATGGAACAAATAGAAGTAATTGAAGAAGAGATTGAAACACCAGATTTGGAAGAACACACAGGCACACGCCAAAAATTAGAAACACAACGCGTGGTTGATTTACGCAAACAAGCCTACAAAATGAACCTAAGTAGTTTAAAGAAAAGTGAGATTAAATTTGCCAATAAAGAAGCTTTAATTCAAGCAATCATGGCTGAAATAGAAAGAAGTGAAGACGAGTGGAATTAGTAGATAAAGACTTACGTTCCATCCAAGAAACAAGAAATTTAATCAGAAAAGCCAAAGAGGCACAGCAAGTATTAGCAACATTTTCGCAAAAACAAATCGATGCGATTGTCCAAGCAGTTTCAGAGGCTACGTTTAACCAACGAGAAAAGTTAGCGAAAATGGCCAATGAAGAAACAGGATTTGGTATTTATGAAGATAAAATCATCAAAAATGCTTTCGCTTCAAAAGTAGTATATGACGAAATGAAGGACAAAGCTACAGTTGGTGTGATCCATGATGACGCTGCCAAAAAAGTCACTGAAATTGCTGTCCCAGTTGGTGTAATTGCAGGATTAATTCCTTCTACCAACCCGACATCAACAGTCATTTACAAAGCATTAATTTCATTAAAAGCGGCCAACAGCATTGTTTTTTCACCACATCCCAATGCGTTGAAATCGATTATTGAAACAGTGGAAATTATCCAAAAAGCGGCTATTGCTGCAGGGGCACCAGAAGGTTGTGTCTCGGTCATCAAAACGCCAACTATGCAAGCGACCAGCGAATTAATGAAAAATAAAGAAACAAATTTAATTTTAGCTACTGGTGGAAACGCAATGGTTAAAGTAGCGTACTCTTCTGGAACACCAGCAATCGGTGTTGGGCCTGGTAATGGACCAGCCTACATCGAACGAAGCGCAAATGTTCCTCATGCAGTGAAACAAATAATGGATTCAAAAACTTTCGATAACGGTACAATTTGTGCATCGGAACAATCAATTATTGTTGAAACTGTCAACCGTGAAGCGGTCAAAGAAGAGTTAATTAAGCAGGGAGCGTATTTCTTAAGTCCAGCCGAAGCCGACAAATTAGCTAAATTTATTTTACGACCAAACGGTACAATGAACCCGCAAATCGTGGGTCGTTCCGTTCAACATATTGCTTCATTAGTTGGTTTATCTATTCCAAAAGATCGCCGCTTAATTGTTGCCGAGGAAACACATGTAGGCTTGAAATATCCATTTTCAAGAGAAAAATTGGCACCGATTATTGCTTTCTATACAGTTGAAAACTGGGAAGCAGCTTGCGCGTTATCAATTGAAATTTTGAAAGGTGAAGGTGCGGGTCATACGATGGGTATTCACACAGAAAACAAAGAAGTCATTCGTGAATTTGGCTTAAGAAAACCCGTCTCTCGTTTGCTTGTTAACACCTCTGGTACACTTGGCGGAATTGGTGCTTCAACTAACTTAGTGCCAGCATTAACACTTGGCTGTGGCGCAGTTGGTGGCAGCTCAACTTCTGATAATATTGGGGTTGAAAATCTGTTCAATTTACGTCGTGTTGCATATGGCGTGCGTGATTTAGAAGAGATTCGTCAAGAATTTGGACAAACATCAACCACATCTGTGGCTACTTCTTGCGAAACAACCAATCAAGAAGAACTAGTAAATGCCGTGGTGGCTCAAGTTTTAGCTCGCTTAAACTAACAAGAAACGAGCGAGTAAGAGTAAAACAAATGAATTATTGGATTTAGGGTTTGGGACCTAAGTCAAATTGATAATTGTCCCAAATTTTTAAAAATAAAACATACATCTTAGGAGGAAATTATAATGTCAAGTACAAATGCTTTAGGAATGATCGAAACTCGTGGTTTAGTAGGTGCTGTTGAAGCAGCCGATGCAATGGTGAAAGCGGCAAACGTTACTTTAATTGGAAAAGAACAAGTCGGTGGCGGTTTAGTTACAGTAATGGTTCGCGGTGACGTTGGTGCCGTGAAAGCAGCAACAGATGCTGGTGCTGCTGCAGCAGAACGTGTTGGCGAATTATTATCTGTCCATGTAATTCCACGTCCACATACAGAAGTAGACGCTATTTTACCACACGCAACAACTGAATTATAATTTTGATTTTTTGGGGCAGAGGTAGGTTCATTACTTCTGTCCTAAACTTTCATTGAGGAGGGGTGTTATGACAGTTATTACAGAAGATATGCTTCGCATCAAAAGGCTAAAAAAAGAACTAGAAGATGGCACGGATTTTGTGTTTCCTGTAGGCAGTTTTCTGACGCCAGCCGCCAAAAGCTATCTACGCGAGCATCGGATTAATAGCAGCTTCTCTTCAACAAACCCATTGCTTTCTGAGGTTCATTCAGTGAAGGCCTCCTCACAAAAACAAGAACATTTATCGAAAGAAACAATTTATGAGATTCGGCACTTAAGCCATCTATTGTATTTGCCTTTCTTAACGAATGAAGCGTTATCAACAGAAGGTTGGTTATATTTCGAACAACAACAACAGTGGTTAGAGAAATTTATTTTAGAACAGTCGCTTGTAATGGAACCAGTCATTTTGGAATCAAAGGTAACTATTCTAACTAACCAACAGAGACAATGGCGCTATTCCTCAAAAGAAATTCAATTACAACTAGATAAAATTATTCTCCAGTTAAAAGGAGAATCACAACTGTTCGGCCTTTTTCAATCTTGGGCTACAGAATTAATTAGCACCATGGCTGAAATATCACGAAACTAGGAGATGAACAAATTGGATTCAATGAATGAAATTGTTGAAGAAGTTGTTAAACGAATTCAGCAACAACAACAAAATACTTTTGAAGTTGAAGCTTCTGGCCGACATGTTCATTTGTCTCGTCAAGAGATTGATGCATTATTTGGACCAGGATATCAACTAACAAAAGTGAAAGATTTATCACAACCTGGACAGTTCGTTTGTAAAGAACGAATTACGGTTGCTGGACCTAAAGGACTTTTTCAAAATGTGGTTATTTTAGGCCCTGAACGTAGCGAATCACAAGTCGAAGTTTCTATGACGGATACGCGTATTTTAGGAATTAATGCCCCAGTTAGAGAGAGTGGCAAGACAGAAGGGACACCTGGCGTCACGCTGATGAACGGATCAGCAGTTGTGACATTAAGTCACGGCTTAATTGTTGCCAAACGTCACATTCACATGACACCTGAAGACGCCTTGAAAAATAAAGTAAGCAATAGCCAAATTGTGCAAGTCAAAGTGGAAGGCACACGTCCGTTAATCTTTGATGATGTGGTTGTGCGAATCAGTCCGCGATTTGCAACGTACATGCACATTGACTACGATGAAGCCAACGCTTGCGGCTTAACCAAAGGAGCTCGTGGCTATATTCTTAAGTAAAAGGAGGCAAGACAATGAACGTTTCTGAAATGGAAAATTTGATTCAACAGATTACTGATCGAATTTGCCAACAATTGCTGTCGTCGTCTTATTCAGTGGCTTTAGCAGAAGCAAAAGAAGCATTTCCTGAAGAAATGTTTGTTCGTTTTCCTGATGTAAATTGGGTAACCAAGGAGCAGAAGCTAGCACGAGGCTTGGTTGTAAAGAGGCTAACGATTTCCCAAGTAAATGCGATTGCGCATTTACAGGAAACGGATGAATTAGTCAAAAACATCTTAGCATTCTTATTTGAAGGTAAGCCGGTATTGGTTTTAACCCCAATACCTTCAGTGAGTAAAAATTCACGATTGAAGTATCGTTTGAAACAAACGATTCAGGAAAACGTGGACATGTGCCAACAGTTTGGGCTGATTTTTTATCATGATTCAGAAAATTACGCTGTGTTTCAGGCGGCCTGTCAAAAACAACTTCGTTCTTTAGCTGAGACCAAACGAACCTACATTACTGAAAAACAATTGATAAGAATGACAGAATCAGGTGTTTCTTTAAGTAAAAACGCCTATTTAACCCCGTTAGCGAAAGATTATGCTAGGAAACATCAATTGCTGACGTAAGGAGGAAAAACGATGCTTTTAGGAAAAGTGACTGGTAGCCTTTGGTCAACAAGAAAAGATGAAAAATTAAATGGCTGGAAATTTATGATGGTTGATATTTTGAATCAAGAGGACGAAAAGCAAGGATTTCTAATTGCTGCTGACAACGCTGGAGCTGGTGTCGGGGACAAAGTGTTAATTAGTCAAGGCAATGCTGCCCGTATTTCGGCAGAAGATCCGAATGTCCCAATTGATGCAATGATTGTTGGTGTCATTGATTCTACAGAGGACGAATAGGGAGGACGAGACATGAGCATTAATGAAATTATTATGTATATTATGGTTCTTTTCATGATTATTGGAGGAATCGATAAATGTATTGGCAACAAACTAGGTTTAGGGGAGCAATTTGAGGAAGGGATTATGGCTATGGGTTCTCTAGCGCTTTCTATGGTAGGGATTATCACTTTAGCGCCTGTCTTAGCCAATCTTTTAAGCCCGATTGTCGTTCCTGTCTATGAATTACTAGGGGCTGATCCAGCAATGTTTGCCACAACCTTATTGGCTAATGATATGGGCGGCTTTGCGTTAGCGCAACAATTAGCCAATGATCCACAAGCTGGTTTATTTGCGGGGGCAATCTTAGGCGCAATGATGGGGCCAACGTTAGTCTTTACAATTCCAGTAGCGCTTGGCATTATCCAAAAAGACGACCAACAATTCTTAGCAACGGGTGTTTTGAGCGGGATTATTACAATTCCTTTTGGTTTATTAGCAGGTGGTTTAACAGCTGGCATGCCATTGTCATTGATTATTCCTAACTTAATTCCAATTATTATTGTTGCCGCTTTAATTATTTTAGGTTTATGGTTAGCGCCAAAGGGCATGATTAAAGGCTTCCAAATTTTTGGCCAAGGCGTAGTGATTGTCGCTATCTTTGGTTTAGTTGTCGGGGCGATTCAACTATTATTAGGAATTACAGTGATTCCTGGCATTGCACCAGTTACTGAAGGAATTGAAGTCGTTGGCGGGATTGCTTTAACTTTAGCTGGCGCTTTCTGTTTAGTAGCAGTGATTACGAAAGTCTTTAATAAACCATTGATGAAACTAGGAAAAGTTTTAGGAATGAATGAAGTAGCGGCTGCAGGAATGGTTGCTACATTAGCTAACAATATTCCCATGTTCCAAATGTTAAAAGACATGGATAATCGAGGAAAAATTATTAATATCGCTTTTGCTGTTTCGGCTTCTTTCGTTTTAGGTGACCACCTTGGTTTTACTGCAGGCGTAGCAAAAGAAATGATTTTTCCAATGATTGTTGGCAAATTAGTTGGAGGGATTACCGCCATTTTTGTGGCTATCTTTATGGCAAATCGAATGCTAGGGAAACCCGAAACAGAAGTGAAATAATGAGGTGTAAATATGACAGAATTAAATCGTGAAATGATTGAAACGCTTGTTCGACAAATTGTCACAGAAAAATTAATGCCAACTAAACAAGTGGATCCAAGTGGAATTATGTCCATCAAATTACCCGAAATTGACGTAACAGAAGACGATCGTTTAGATACAGGCAACCCAGCGGACATTGTTTACACAAAAGATCTGTTTTCTTTAGAAGAAAGCCCGCGCCTTGGTTGCGGTTTAATGGTGATGAAAGATACCACCTTCGACTGGACCCTAGAATACGATGAAATTGATTATATTATTTCAGGACAACTGGATATACTGATTGACGGACGTAAAATTTCTGCAACAGCCGGCGAAATTATTTTAATCCCGAAAAGCAGCAAAATTCAATTTTCAGTGACGGGTGATGCCCGCTTTGTCTACGTGACTTATCCAGCAGATTGGCAAAGCCAATAATTATTTTGTCGGTATTCAGAGAATAATTTTGCCAAAACCCTTTACTCAGCGTTATAATAAATAAGAACGAAAAAAAGGGGTTGAGTGAATGACATTTGAGAATCCAAGTCAAAATCAAATTTTTGATATTTTAAAACAAGCAAAAAATATTGCGGTGGTTGGTTTGAGTAACAAGCCCGACCGCACGAGTTACAAAATTGCGGAAATTTTACAGCAACATGGCTATCGTGTATTGCCTGTCAATCCAGTTTTAAAAGGTGAAACGGTGCTTGGCGAAACGGTTTATGGGACATTAACAGAGATTCCTGAAAAGATTGATATTGTTGACGTCTTTCGGCGGAGTGAATTTTTGCCAGAAGTGGCCGCAGAAACATTGAAAACAGAAGCGCCTGTCTTTTGGGCCCAACTAGGTTTGGAAAACGAAGAGGCAGCGAACTTGTTATTAAATGAAGGTCGTCAAGTTATTATGGACCGTTGTATTAAAATTGAATTGGCAAAAACGGCAGATGCTGAATAAACACGTGTAATTTTATAAAGAAAGAGCGTCCTGAACGGAAAGCTCTTTTTTTTTTGACCCAGATAGAGTATTATTGTAATGATGGTTTTAGAAGGAGCGAACGGAAAACGCAAGAAACCCGCTCACTCTTCTTCTAATTCTTTAAGAAATAGTTAATGTACGCTTATTAACTAAACGAGAATCTAAGTATAAGGAGTTTTTTCTTTGGCTAAAAAAATTAACAATGAGTACAATGATGCCTCTATCCAAGTCCTAGAAGGATTGGAAGCAGTGAGGAAAAGACCTGGTATGTATATCGGTTCAACCGATAGCCGTGGACTCCATCACTTAGTCTATGAAATTGTCGATAACGCAGTCGATGAAGCGTTATCTGGCTACGGGAATGAAATCAACGTAACTATCCAAAAAGATAATAGTATTTGTGTTGCAGACTCTGGCCGCGGAATGCCAACAGGGATGCATGCTTCTGGTATCCCAACAGTAGAAGTAATTTTTACTGTCTTACATGCGGGTGGTAAGTTTGGCCAAGGTGGCTATAAAACTTCAGGCGGACTCCATGGGGTGGGTGCCAGTGTTGTTAATGCCTTATCGAAGTGGTTAGAAGTTCATATTGTTCGTGATGGCGTAGAATACATGGAACGATTTGAGGACGGCGGTAAACCAGTTGGTACCTTAAAAAAAATCGGCAAAACAAAAAAACGCAACGGCACCTCCGTTACTTTTTTACCTGACGACACCATTTTCTCTACGACAAATTTTTCTTACGAAATTTTAGCAGAACGTTTGAGAGAATCAGCTTTCTTATTAAAAGGCGTCAAAATTACTTTAACAGATGAACGTGGGGAAGAACCCAAAGAAGAAGTCTTTCACTACGAAGAAGGCATTAAAGAATTTGTTGCCTATCTAAATGAAGAAAAAGATACATTAACACCCGTTGTTTATTTTTCAGGAGCCAAAGAAGGTATTGAAGTTGAATTAGCTTACCAATACAACGATGGCTATTCTGAAAATGTTTTATCTTTCGTTAACAATGTCCGCACAAAAGATGGCGGTACCCACGAAGTCGGTATGAAAACGTCAATGACAAAGGCGTACAATGAATATGCACGGAAAGTAGGACTATTAAAAGAAAAAGATAAAAATTTAGAAGGTAGCGACTTCCGTGAAGGCTTAGCAGCCGTCCTTTCTATTCGAGTACCAGAAAACTTACTACAGTTCGAGGGCCAAACCAAAGGGAAATTAGGTACACCTTTAGCAAGAACCGTTGTCGACAACGTCGTAGGCGAACAAATGGGCTTCTATTTACAAGAAAACAGTGAAATGAGTCAATCATTAATTCGGAAAGCGATTAAAGCCCGTGAAGCCCGTGAAGCGGCTCGCAAAGCCCGTGAAGAAAGCCGGAACGGTAAAAAACGGAAAAAAGGTGAATCGTTACTTTCTGGAAAATTAACACCGGCTCAATCTAGAAATCCTAAGAAAAATGAACTATATCTTGTCGAAGGAGACTCGGCCGGTGGTTCAGCAAAACAAGGACGCGATCGGAAGTTTCAAGCCATTTTACCGCTACGAGGAAAAGTCATTAATACGGAAAAAGCGAAAATGCAAGACATCTTGAAAAACGAAGAAATCAATACTATGATCTATACGATTGGCGCAGGCGTTGGTCCTGAATTTTCAATTGAAGATTGTAATTATGATAAAATCATCATCATGACCGATGCGGATACCGATGGTGCCCATATTCAAGTGTTGCTATTAACGTTCTTCTATCGTTATATGAAACCATTAATTGAAGCCGGCAAAGTCTATATTGCCTTACCACCTCTTTATAAAGTCTCTAAAGGAACTGGAAAAAAATCAGTCATTGAGTATGCTTGGACCGATGGTGAATTGGCAGAAGTGATTGATAAAGTTGGTAAAGGCTATATGCTCCAACGCTATAAAGGTTTGGGTGAAATGAATGCAGAACAACTTTGGGAAACAACGATGGATCCTGAAACTAGAACCTTAATTCGTGTTCGGATTGATGATGCAGCTCAAGCAGAACGCCGTGTGACCACATTAATGGGCGACAAAGTCGAACCTCGTCGAAAATGGATTGAACAACATGTTCAATTTACATTGGAAGAAGATGGCAGTATTTTAGATCGTTCAGAAGAAGACACTTCTGCACCAACAGGAGAAAGTCTTTTAGATGCGGAAAAAACAAAAGAAGCAGAACAAACCGATGACACTGAAATCAGTTTGTTTGACATAGAGTAGGGAGTGACAATTTTGGAAAAACGCCAAGAAGTTCAAGAATTAACCCTTGAAGAAGTAATGGGCGATCGTTTTGGAAGATATTCCAAATACATCATTCAAGAACGGGCCCTACCAGATATTCGAGATGGGCTAAAACCAGTACAACGCCGCATTCTCTTTTCAATGAATAAAGACGGCAATACCTTTGATAAAGGCTTTCGTAAATCAGCAAAATCTGTCGGAAACATTATGGGGAATTATCATCCCCATGGCGACAGTAGTATTTATGAAGCGATGGTCCGTCTAAGTCAAGACTGGAAATTACGGGAAGTACTAATTGAAATGCACGGAAACAACGGAAGTATGGATGGCGACCCACCAGCGGCGATGCGTTATACAGAAGCTCGTTTATCACAGTTAAGTGGTGAGTTGTTAAAAGATATCGACAAAAATACCGTCGATTTCGTCTGGAATTTTGACGATACAGAAAAAGAACCCACTGTTTTACCAGCCAAATATCCTAATTTATTGGTAAACGGCTCAACGGGGATTTCAGCAGGTTATGCAACAGAAATTCCTACACATAATTTAGCGGAAATTATTGATGGGACCGTGTATTTAATTGATCATCCTAATGCAAGTTTAGAGAAATTAATGGAATACATTCCAGGACCAGATTTTCCAACAGGTGGGATCTTACAAGGAAAAGCAGAAATTAAAAAAGCCTACGAAACCGGCCGTGGTAAAGTAATTTTACGTGCGAAGACAAAGATTGAGCCCTTAAAAGGCGGCAAACAACAAATTGTCATTTCTGAAATTCCTTATGAAGTCAATAAAGCAACGCTAGTGAAGAAGATGGATGAAATCCGTTTAAATAAAAAAGTAGACGGCATTGCCGAAGTTCGTGACGAAAGTGACAGAACTGGCTTGCAAATTGTTGTTGAACTAAAAAAAGATGTCAATGCAGAAGGTATTTTAAATTATCTATTTAAAAACACTGAATTGCAAATCAATTACAACTTTAACATGGTAGCCATCGACAACATGACCCCGCAACAAGTGGGACTAAAACGGATTTTAGAAAGTTACATTACGCACCGCAAATCAGTTATCATTAACCGTTGTCAATTTGAGTTGGACAAAGCTCGCAAACGTGAGCACATTGTTGCTGGTTTAATTAAAGCATTGTCTATCTTAGATAAAGTGATTGCAACAATTCGTGGCAGTAAAGATAAAAAAGATGCGAAGAAGAACTTAGTATCCGACTACGCGTTTACTGAAGAACAAGCAGAAGCAATCGTTACTTTACAGCTATACCGTTTAACCAATACGGATATTACTGATTTACAAGAAGAAGCGAAAACTTTAGAACAACAAATTGCTGAGTTATTGAACATTTTAAACAATGAAAAAGAACTATTCTCAGTCATGAAAAAAGAACTTCGCGAAGTTAAAAAGCAATATGGCAATCCGCGCTTAACTCAAATTGAAGAGGAAATCCAAGAAATCAAGATTGAAACAGCCGTGTTAGTTGCGCAGGAAGACGTGGTCGTAACCGTGACGCACGAAGGCTATATCAAGCGGAGTAGTATTCGTTCTTATACAGCATCAAAACCAGAAGAAATCGGCATGAAAGAAGGCGACTTTTTATTATATGCTGGCGAAGTCAATACATTAGATCATCTTTTACTAGTAACAAATAAAGGGAATATGATCTATCGCCCCGTCCATGAGTTGCCAGATTTACGCTGGAAAGAAATTGGCGAACATATTTCTCAAACCATTTTAAATCTTGCTATCGATGAATCGATTATTGCTGTATATCCTTATAAAGAGTTAAGTCCGACAAAAACCTTTGTTTTCATTACAAAAGCTGGCATGATTAAACAAACCAAAATGGCTGATTTTGAGCCTTGGCGCACTTATAAGAGCCGCCCGACATCTTGTATGAAATTAAAATCAGACCAAGATGAAATTACCAATGTTTATTTAACAAATGATCAAGACTTATTGGATGTTTTCCTCGTTAGCAATCGCGGTTTTGGCTTACGTTATCCATTATATGAAGTACCAGTCGTGGGTAGTAAAGCGGCTGGAGTTAAATCAATGAATCTCAAAGAAGACGATTATGTCGTTAATGGTTTACTGGTTCATGCTGAAGGGGATACACCGATTGTCATCGTTACCCAACGTGGCGGTGTTAAACGCATGTTAGCCCAAGAATTAACACAATTAGGACGAGCAAAACGTGGACTAATGGTCTTGCGGGAATTGAAGAAAAATCCACATCGTGTTGTCTTTATGTCTGAAAGTACCGATTTAGATTTATTAGTTACTACGCAAAAAGGCACACAAGAAGTTATTCAGTCGAAAAACTATCCAATCAGTGAACGAACATCCAACGGTTCCTTTGTCATCGATGAACAAAAAGATGGCCAAGTAATGGAAGTCCACGAGATGCATTCTGCAGTGATTGAAGAAGAACAAACAAACTAAACTGTGTTATAAATATCTCCACAGCAGCCATCTGTATTAATACAGATGGCTGCTGTTTTTAATACAGAAGTACATTTTTCACAAGTGATAACAACTATAAATCGTTCTTATTTTCACAAGTATAAATGTTTATATATCAGCATTTAGAATCTTTGCTCCCCATTTATTTATTAAGAAAGTGCAATAAATAATAAAAAAACGCTTGCATCTAAAAGGTTATGTGTTATACTAATCACATAAAGCTGTTACATACAATCAAGTAGCAGTTAACTAAGGAGGCAAACACTTCATGAAACAATGGGAAGGCTTTAAAGGCGACAAATGGAGAACAAGCGTTGACACTCGTGATTTTATTCAAAACAACTACACAGAGTACAAAGGCGACGACAGTTTCTTAGAACCAATCGCTCCGAGCACTGACAAATTATGGACAAAACTACAAGAATTATTTGAAATCCAACATGAAAAAAATGGCGTTTATGACATGGATAGCGATATCCCAGCAACTATTACGTCACATGAACCTGGTTACTTAATCAAAGAAGAAGAAAAAATTGTCGGTTTACAAACAGATGTACCATTAAAACAAGCATTTATGCCATTCGGTGGTATTAAAATGGCGAACAATGCCTTAGTTTCAAATGGTTATGAAACTGACGAAGAAATGACAAAAATCTTCACAGAATACAGAAAAACACATAACCAAGGTGTTTTTGATGCCTACACAGCTGAAATGCGTTTAGCACGTAAAAACAAAATCATTACTGGTCTTCCAGATGCTTATGGCCGTGGCCGTATTATCGGTGACTATCGTCGTATCGCATTATATGGTATCGACTACTTAATGGAACAAAAGAAAAAAGATCATGATAACACTGGTAACAAAGAAATGACAGACGATGTTATTCGCTTACGTGAAGAAATTTCTGAACAATACCGTGCGTTAAATGACTTAAAACAAATGGCTGCTTCTTATGGTTTCGATATTTCTCGTCCTGCTGCAAATGCGCAAGAAGCAATCCAATGGTTATACTTTGGTTACCTAGGTGCCATTAAATCTCAAAATGGTGCGGCAATGTCAATTGGTCGTATCTCAGCATTCTTAGATATCTATATCCAACGTGACTTAGAAGCTGGTTTAATCACTGAATTTGAAGCACAAGAAATGATTGACCATTTAATCATGAAATTACGTATGGTTAAATTTGCACGGACACCAGAATACAATCAATTATTCTCTGGTTATCCAATTTGGGCAACATTATCTATTGCTGGTATGGGTATTGACGGTCGTTCATTAGTTACCAAAAATGACTTCCGTATCTTACACACCTTAACAAACATGGGACCATCTCCAGAACCGAACTTAACTGTATTGTATTCTTCTCACTTACCAGAAGGCTTCAGAACATATGCAGCTAAAATCGCGAAAGAAAGCTCATCTATCCAATTTGAAAACGATGACTTATTACGTGAAAACTGGGGTTCTGACGACTGTGCAATCGCATGTTGTGTTTCTGCAACAGTTATGGGTAAAGATATGCAATTCTTCGGCGCTCGTGCGAACTTAGCGAAAGCTGTTCTTTATGCAATTAACGGCGGGGTCGACGAAAAAACTAAAATGCAAGTAGCACCAAAATATCGTCCAATGACTGGTGACAAATTAGATTACCACGAATTCATGGAACGCTATAAAGACATCTTAGACTGGTTAGCTGAATTGTACGTTAACACATTAAACATTATTCATTACATGCATGATAAATATGCATATGAAGCACCACAATTAGCTTTAATGGATACTGATTTACAACGGACATTCGCAACTGGTATTGCCGGAATCTCTCATGCGACTGATAGTATCATGGCAATTAAACACGGTGAAGTAGAAGTAATCCGTGACGAAGATGGTATGGCAATTGATTATGTACCAACAAAAGAATTCCCAACATACGGAAATGATAACGAAGAAGCCGATGCAATGGCTAACTGGATTTTAGATTACTTTATGACACAAATTAAACGTCAACACACATACCGTAACTCTAAACCAACGACTTCATTATTAACAATCACTTCAAACGTTGTTTATGGTAAAGCAACAGGGAACACGCCTGACGGACGTCGTGCCGGCAAACCTCTTGCACCAGGTGCGAACCCAAGTTATCAAGACGGTAAATTCTTAGGTGAGAAAAATGGCTTGTTAGCTTCATTAAACTCAACAGCTCGTTTAGAATATACAATCGCTTTAGATGGTATTTCTAATACACAAACCATCAACCCTAATGGTTTAGGTAAAGACGACGACACAAGAATTAACAACTTACGTAACGTATTAGATGGCTACTTCGATAAAGGTGGTTACCACTTAAACGTAAACGTATTTACAAACGAATTATTATTAGATGCACAAGCACATCCAGAAAAATATCCAAACTTAACTATCCGTGTATCTGGATATGCCGTGAAATTCCGTGACTTAACTCCTGAACAACAAGCAGACGTTATTTCAAGAACTTCACACGACAGACTATAAAAAACATTTACATTATTTAACTGAAAGGGTGACATTCAACGTGTCATCCTTTTCGTTTGAAAGAAGAGGGATCATTATGACAACACCAGTTACAGGTAGAATTCATTCAACAGAAAATTTTGGTACCGTTGATGGCCCAGGTGTCCGTTTTATCGTATTTACACAAGGGTGTCGCATGAGATGTCAATTCTGTCATAATCCAGATACTTGGAAAATTGGTTCCGGTGGTCGTGTGGTGACGACTGACGAAGTATTAGAGGAAGCATTACGTTTTCGCTCTTATTGGGGCGAAAAGGGTGGTATCACTGTCAGTGGTGGTGAGCCGCTATTGCAAATGGACTTTTTAATCGATTTATTTAAAAAAGCCAAAGCACAAGGCATTCATACAACCTTAGATACGTGTGGCAAACCTTTTACTCGGGAAGAACCCTTCATTAGTCAATTTGATGAATTGATGAAGTATACAGATTTACTCTTATTTGACATCAAACATATTGATAACGAGCAGCATAAACTGTTAACAACGCAATCAAATGATAATATTTTAGAGATGGCTACCTATTTATCTGAAATTGACAAACCTGTTTGGATTCGCCACGTATTGGTGCCTCAACGTAGTGATTACGACGAATATTTAATCCGTCTGGATGCCTTCATAAAAACATTAAACAATGTAGATAAAGTTGAAGTGCTTCCTTACCATACGATGGGCAAGTACAAATGGGAAGAACTAGGTATTCCTTATCCATTAGAAGGAATTGAGCCTCCTAAAAATGATCGTGTTGAAAATGCGAAAAAACTACTACATGTCGAGG
Organism: Enterococcus sp. DIV0546; assembly: GCF_051712785.1. Lineage (NCBI taxonomy): Bacteria > Bacillati > Bacillota > Bacilli > Lactobacillales > Enterococcaceae > Enterococcus > Enterococcus sp. DIV0546. The sequence continues at coordinate 1,347,293 of NZ_JBIOPO010000001.1, read as the reverse complement.
ACTATCAAGGTTATCTAGCACGTTAACAAACGAAAAAATAGAAAAGAAGACAATTTTTTTGTTGTTTCTTTTCTATTTTTTGTTATCATTAAGAGTGAATCAAAACCAAGGAGTGTGTATTATGTCAAAAATTTTAGTTTTTGGACACCAAAATCCTGATACAGATGCTATCGGAGCAGCAATTAGTTTTGCTTACTTACAAAAAGAATTAGGAAAAGAGACAGAAGCTGTCGCTTTAGGAACACCAAGTGAAGAAACTCAATATGCCTTAGATTACTTCAATATTGAAGCACCACGTGTTGTCACTGAAGCAGCTAGCGAAACAAACCAAGTCATGTTAGTGGATCATAACGAATTCCAACAAAGCATTTCAGATATCGCTGAAGTAAACATTTTAGCAGTAGTGGATCATCACCGGATTGCCAACTTTGAAACAGCAGATCCATTGTATTATCGTGCAGAACCAGTAGGGTGTACCAGTACAATCATCTATAAAATGTTTAAAGAAAATAACGTGACAATACCAGCTCAAATTGCTGGTATGATGGTCTCAGCGATTATTTCTGATACATTATTATTTAAATCACCAACTTGCACACAAGAAGACATCGATGCAGCGCACGCCCTAGCTGATATTGCTGAAATTAATTTAGAAGGCTATGGTCTTGACTTATTAAAAGCAGGAACAAATTTAAGCGATAAATCAGCTGAAGTCCTTTTAGATTTAGATGCTAAGAGCTTCCCAATGAACGGCAAAACAGTTCGTGTTGCTCAAGTAAATACCGTCGATTTAGCAGAAGTTTTAGATCGTCAAGCTGAATTAGAAGCAGCTATGGCCGCAGAAAATGCAGCCAATAATTATGACTTGTTTGTCTTAATTATTACGAATATCCTAGACAGTGATTCTGAATTATTAGCGATTGGTGCGGAACAAGCCAAAATTGAAGCAGCGTTCAATGTAACATTAGTTAACAATCGTGCGTTCTTACCAGACGTTGTTTCTCGTAAAAAACAAGTAGTACCACAATTAACAGAAGTCTTTAACTAAAACCGTAAGCGCCTAAGCAACGCGATAAATTCCTTGTTGCTTAGGCGCTTCAATAGTAAAGGGGCGTTAACATGAATGATTTAGCAATTTACTATCATTCTCCGCAACAAACGAAACAATACAATCATTTGCTCAACCACTCACTTTTTTTCCCTCTTGTTACTTTTATGTATGAACATCGGGAAGAAAGAATCATTTTAAGACAATTAAAAGCGGCCTTTGCAACAGAAGCCAAGTTAGAACAATTTTTATCAGAAATGATTGATTGTCAGTTAATCATTCGGGAAAATCGTCAATATCGTTTGAATTTTCCTATTTATACGGCAGCTGAAGTTGCGAGTTTGACCATGCCTGAAGACGAACTTCCTAAGTTTAAAGGAACTGTAACAGAGCAATTATTTTGGCTAGCTGAATCTTTTTGGCCACAAGTGTTTCCAGAAGAGGAAGACTATTTTTTTGGCGTGAGCGGTGGCCCCTCATTCTATCAAAAACAAAGATTGGCCTCGGCACAACTATCTATAATTACGCTTGAAAAAGAAAAGACAGAGGTTCCAACAATGCCTCGTTATTTTGATTACTTGGGCAAAGAGCAATCCTTGCCAGAAGCCTTCAGTGCTTTATATGACTTGCTAGGAGACGTAAATCCTGAATACTATCTTTCACAAGCGAGAAGAGTCATTAAACAAGCTCTGCGAGGCCGCAAAGTCAGTACTGTGCCTAATATTTTTCAAGAAAGTTTGCACCTGACCCAAGTGATTGCGATTGACCAGGACCACTTAAAACTCCTTTTACCAGTAGCAACGGAACAAGCCGAGCCTTTAGAAGCACAGTCGGATATTCTAGCATTTTATTATGAAAAAATTGCTAACCGATCGGCCATCGAACGCTTAGTTTTTATGCAACAATTGATTGAGCAACTAGGTACGAACTCTCTAAGTTATCTTAGAATAAATTAAAGTTACGATAATATTATTATGTAAACTAAAAATCAATAACAAGAAATGACGCCGCTTCTTAGTGAGAAATGGCGTCATTTCTTTTGCGAACTTTTTTCGTCCAAAAACCACCAGAAATGAACTTAGGCTCATAGGAAATGATAAATGCTCTCGGCTCTAATTGATTGATTAATTTGTACAATGTACGTTCGTTTTTTCTTGGGGAAAGGATTTCTAAAACCATTCGTTCTCCTTCGCGTCCGTAGGCAACACTTTGTGTAACACCATAGCCGTGTTCACGAAGTGTTTCTGGTAAATGAAATTGTTCAGTAGTAGAAGGGAGGATAACCGATACCATAATATAACCCAAGGCCAAATAGTCTTCGATTTTAATTCCTACACTAATGCCAACAGCGTAACCAAGCGCATAAACAAGTAAATTTAAAGGATTGTCTAACCGATTCAGAACCATACTTAGCCCTAAGACATAAATTGTTATTTCAGCCATACTAACCAGCGGTGCAATAACCCGATAACCTTTCATCGTTAACATAAAACGAATAGTATTTAAGGTAATATACGCAAAATTAATGATAAAAATCATAGCTAACATTTTCAAATCAACGACCATAAAATAAGTACCTCTTTTCAAAATCTTTACATCTAGCCCTCATTATAGTACAGAAAAACTGAGAATCAAAGGCGAAACACTTATAGAAATGAATTCTTTTTTGAATACTCGCTCATATTATTCGCCTAATTTAACTGTTATTTGATATAATCTTAGTATGAAGTAAGAAGGAGGTAAGCGATGAAAATTTTTGTTTGGATTTTGTTATTTTTATTAGTAATTAACGTTATTGCTGCCTTAATTACTGTTTTTAGAAAACCTCGTAGTATTTCCAGCGTTTTAGCATGGATGATGACGTTGATTTTCTTGCCTGGTATTGGCTTTATTATTTACTTATTCTGTGGGCGAGGTATCGATGGACAAGAAGTTTTTAAATTGTCTGATGATGAAAAACAAATGGTTCAACGAATTAAAGAAAAAGTGGACGTTGATAACAAAAAAGCAGGGCGCGATAAACGTTATGATTTACTTTATGATGCGAAAGTTTTAAATCGTTATTTCCGGAATATGGACGCATCACCGTTGGCCAAAAGAAATAGTTTGCAATTATTCACAGATGGCCAAGAAAAATTCCAAGCATTATTTGAAGATATTCGTGCAGCGAAAGAAACCGTTCATGTGGAGTATTATGCGTTTTTTAATGACACAATTGGTAATCAATTTTTAGATGTATTAATCGAAAAGTTGCATGAAGGCGTGGAAGTTTACTTAATTTACGATCCTTGGGGTTCACCCGGCGCAAATAAAAAGTTTTTTGCTCGTTACGTTGACGCTGGAGGAAAAGTAGCTCCCTTTATTACTTCTCGCGATATGATCCGTAAAACACGTCTAAATTATCACTTGCATCGAAAAATTGTTGTCATCGATGGGAAAATTGGCTGGACCGGCGGGTTTAATGTTGGGGATCAATATTTGAATGTCACCGAAAAATTTGGTTACTGGCGAGATACCCATATTCGTTTGGTCGGGACGGCCGTATTTTCATTGCAAGAGATATTTATCATGGATTGGAATGCTTCAGTCAAATATCCTGAAGAACGTATGACGTATCATGAAAAATATTTTAAATTACCAGAAGATCATGAAGTGGAGCATTTGTCCTTACAAGTTGTTTCAGATGGTCCTGATTCAGAAGAAGAAATTTTGAAAAGCGGGTTTGTTCGGATGATTTTTTCTGCAGAAAAGAGTGTCTGGATTCAAACACCGTATTTAATCCCTGACGATAGTATGATTAATGCGTTGTTAGTGGCGGTTCGTTCGGGTGTCGACGTGCGAATTATGATTCCTTGTATGCCTGACCATCCCTTTATTTACCGCGCAACACAATATTACGCAAATTACTTACACAAACGCGGCATTAAAATTTATATTTATGATAGTGGGTTTATTCATGCAAAAACAATGGTGATTGATGATGAATTAGCTATGGTTGGCACAACAAACCAAGATATTCGCAGTTATTCATTGAATTTTGAGGTAAGTACGTTTATTTACAATCCCGACATTGCGTGGATGTTAGCGCAAGTCTTTGAAGAAGATATAGAAAAAAGTGTCTTACTAACCGACGAGATAATTAAAAAACAAGGGTACTGGCTACGCTTCAAGCAAAACTTTTCACGCTTGTTGTCACCAGTCTTGTAATCAAATAAATCAGCAGTGAATGTAGTAAACTACTATTTTTACTGCTGATTTTAGTAACAAAACACTGAGGTGGTCTACCTAATTCATTGATAATCCCTCTAAATAATGGTAAATTAAAAATAAATTCAATCAGCTATTCTATCGTGAGAAACATAATTATTACGTAGATCAGATCAAAGGGACATTCACGACGAGCAAATATTGAGTGTGTTTGCTGAAACGTGCATGTGTGATTTGGTCTTTTTTATTGAGCTGTTATTTTATAGATAAGGAGTGGTCACCATGGACTACCAAGCAATAGCAAAAGAAATTTTGAAAGACGTAGGTGGCAAAGACAATATCGTGGATGTCACACATTGTTATACACGATTGCGTTTCGTATTGAAAGATACGAAACAAGCGAACAAAGAAGCCTTACTACAAACAGAAGGTGTCATTTCTGTTGTTGAAAGTGGCGGGCAGTATCAAGTGGTTTTAGGCAATAAAGTCGCGCATGTTTATAATGCTCTAGAACCTTTGTTGGCTCAGCAACTTACGACCAAAACATCTACAAAAGAAAAAAATTCATTAGGCAATCGAATTTTAAATACTGTTGCCGCGATTTTCACGCCTGTCGTACCAGCAATTGCCGCTTCAGGCATGTTAAAAGGAATTTTAGCTATTGCTGTGATGGTCGCAAACAATTTTTACCAGGTCGATTTAAAACCTTTGAATACGTATATTATTTTAAGCGCCGCTTCCGATGCACTTTTTTATTTTATGCCAGTTATTTTAGGTTATTCAGCTGCTAAGGTTTTCAAAACAAACGAATATATCGCCATGGTAATTGGTGCCACCTTATGTTATCCAACCATCGTTTCATTAATGACTGAAAAATCAGCGGTTACCTTGTTTGGATTACATGTGACCAAAGCCAATTATGTTTCCACAGTAATTCCTATTATTCTTGCAATTTTTATGTTAGCTTATGTGCAACGCTTTTTGGAAAAAGTCATTCCAGAAGTTCTAAAAATTATTATGGTTCCTACGCTGTCATTACTTTTAATGATTCCAGCCACTTTATTATTATTTGGACCGATAGGGATTTATTTAGGTGACGGCGTGAATTGGTTGTATTATTATATAATGAATTTGAGTCCCATCTTGTTAGGCGGTTTTATCGGGGGAATTTGGTGTGTCTTAGTCATTTTTGGGGCTCACCGTGGGCTTGTGCCAATTGGGATTAATGATGTCGCTCGAACAGGACGGCAAAATTTGCTAGCGTTTGCTGGTGCAGCGAACTTTTCTCAAGCGGGCGCCGCATTTGGCGTGTTTGTCCGCACAAAAAATAAAGACTTGAAAGCTGTTGCTGCCTCTGCAACAGTGACTGCATTATTTGGTATCACAGAACCAGCCATTTATGGGGCAAACTTGCGGCTAAAAAAACCGATGATTTATGCGGTGGCTAGCGGAGCAGCAGGCGGGGCCTTAATGGGCTGGGGCGGTTCCTACGGGACAGCCTTCGCTAACCAAGGACTCTTGACCATCCCAGTTTACGCAGAAGCAGGAACCAAAGCCTTTATTTGTTATTTATTAGGTTGTGGCATTGCTTTTTTTGGTGCATTTCTATTAACGATTTTTCTAGACTTTAATGATTTACCGCTTGACGAGTCACGTCAAGAACCAGTCCTAAAGACAGAGGCAACGACAGTCAAAGAAAAACAACGGATTCAAGCACCTGTTCAAGGACAACTCGTATCTTTAGACCAAATCAACGATGAAGTCTTTGCTTCTCAACAAATGGGAAAAACGCTAGCTATTTATCCGACAGAGGAACAAATTGTTTCACCAGGAAATGGGCAAGTGACGGCTTTATATCCAACTCATCATGCAATTGGCTTAAAGTTAGACAATGGTGCTGAAATCCTCCTTCACATTGGAATCAATACAGTCGAATTAAAAGGGCGGGGATTTGAAACGTTCGTAAAAGTAGGAGAAAGGGTCAGACTAGGACAGAAACTGCTCTCTTTTGATAAACAAATCATCCAAGCTGCTGGTTATGATCCAACCGTCTTAGTCATCGTAACAAATACTGCGGAAATGGCTATAATTGAGACAACCAAACAAACAGAGATTACACCACAAACAAATTTATTTTTCATGCAAGTAAAGGAGCAAAACTAATGGTTAAACAATTTAAGAACGATTTTTTATGGGGCGCTTCTTCCTCCGCTTTTCAAATTGAGGGCGCTTGGAATGAGGACGGCAAAGGCCTAACAGTCGCTGATTACAATTCTTTTAAAAAGTCAGCTGTACAAGCAGATACGAAAGTCGCCAGCGATTTTTACCATCGTTTCAAAGAGGACATTGCGTTAATGAAAGAATTAGGCTTAAAAACCTATCGTTTTTCTCTTTCATGGGCACGAATCATTCCAACAGGTGATGGCGAAATCAATCAAGCCGGCATCGATTTTTATAATGCTGTCATTGATACACTTTTAGAAAACGATATTTTGCCGTTTGTCACACTTTATCATTTTGATTTACCTTTTGCATTGGTGGAAAAATACAATGGTTGGGTTGATCGTCGCTGCGTTTCCGCATTTCAACGCTATGCGCAAGTTTGTTATCAAGCGTTTGGTGATCGAGTCAAAAATTGGCAAGTTACGAACGAACAAAACTTAATGATTCGTGTTGATGAACGAATGAATATGTACGATGTTGCACCAGAAAATGCTGAAAAAATTCGTGCACAAATGGATTACCATATGTTTGTTGCCCATGCGTTAGCGACGAATGATTGTCACCAATTGGTCGCTGGGGGAAAAGTCGGTCCCTCTGTTTCCTCAACGATGACTTATCCTAGTTCCAATAAACCTGAGGATGTTTGGGCAGCTCGTATGAATGATAACTTTAAAACAAATTATGCTCTAGAAATGTATTGTTTTGGCGAATACCCTGGTTACTATCAAGAGTATTTAACCAAATGCGGCATTTATCCCGAAACACAGCCAGAAGATCAAGCAATTTTGAAAGCCGCTAAACCAGATTTTATCGCCCTTAATTATTATCGGACGTTAGTCGCTAGCTATTTACCGACAGATGAGCAACACCCATTGGGTACGAAAGAAAAGGACATTGATTTTGATCTATACGGTTATTTCAAAATCGAAAAAAATCAACATTTAAAAACCTCTAAGTATGGTGCCCAAATTGATCCAACTGGTCTACGTTTAGTTTTAAATGATTATTATCGTCAATACCGTTTGCCGTTAATCATTACAGAAAACGGCTTAGGCACACCAGATCACCTAACAGAGGACGGAAAAATTCATGATGACTATCGAATTGCGTATTTGCATGATCATATTGCTGCTTGTCATGCGGCTATTTCTGACGGTGTTGAGTTGTTTGGTTATTGCCCTTGGTCGGTCATGGATATTTTAAGTTCCCATCAAGGATTCAAAAAACGCTACGGTTTTATTTACGTTAATCGTGAAGACCATGAGTTAAAAGATTTACGACGTATTAAAAAAGATAGTTTTTATTGGTACCAATCAGTGATTAAAAATAATGGGTTACCAGAAGAATAATGACCAAAAAGGATCATCCGTTGGCATAAGCGGGTGATCCTTTTGTTTTCAAGTTTTGTCGTTCCGTGTTAGGCTTAAGTTAATAAACCCATTAAAGGTGGTGAGAGAGATGAATAACTACGATTTATGGAAATGGGCTGCCGGGAAACGAACCGAAAAAGATAAAAATGAAACCTATAGCGCCAAAAATTGGTGGTATGTTTTACTAATGCTCGGTGTATTTGTAGGGATCATGTTGTTGTATTATTTAATCTTTGTGCTTTGGAATTAAGGGAAAATGGGCAAATGAGGAATTAAGAATAAAAAAAGACACCTTTTCAGGTGTCTTTTTTAACAGGATTCAGACAATGATAGCTGAATCGGAATAGGATAATTTTCCTCGAGTGCAACATCAGGATCCTTCATTCTACGAAGCAGTAAGTCAATCATAACGTCACACATCTCGTCGATTGGCTGCACAATGGTTGATAGTTGTGGGGCAATTCTTTTGATTAATTTTGTCCCATCATAACCAATTACTTTTAATTCTTCAGGAATGGATATCTTCAATTTTTGAGCAATATTCATAACTGTAATTGCTGTCAAATCATCGGTACAAAAGATGCCGTCCACAGTTTTATTTTGAAGCAAACGTTCGATTTCTAGATTTTTTAATGTTGTTGAGGTCCCATTATCAATTTGTAGAATCGTTTTTTCTGCGCCATATTTTTCCATCGTTTGTTTATAACCAGCCAATCGATAATCGCTAGGTGCGCCTGTGTTATTAGCACCAGTAATAATTGCAATCTTTTGTGCACCACTTGCAAATAAGGCTTCAGTGGCTTTTTGGCCACCTTGAAAGTTTTGCGAAGAGACAATTGGAATGCCAGGTGCCAAGAAACGGTCAAAGGAAACAATAGGTAGTGAAACATTTTCATATTCGTTAATAGCTAAGTTATGGCTACCAGTGATTACACCGTCCACTTTATTTGCAGCGAGCATTCGTAAATAGGCGCGCTCTTTTTCTGGATCTTTTTCACTATCACATAAAATCACTTTATATCCTTGAACAAAGAGCTTTCTTTCCAGTGTTTCAATTAATTCACCAAAAAATGGATGACTAACAGAAGGGAAGACTAAACCAATCAGCTGCGTACTTTTTCCTTGGAGGCTTCTGGCTAATCCATTAGGTTGATAATTTAATTCTTCCATCGCTTGATGAACTTTATCAATTGTTTTTTGACTAAGATAACCATAATTATTAATCACGCGGCTCACCGTTGTCGGGCTCACCCCAGCAAGCTTTGCTACATCCGTTAATTTAACCACCATCAAAATTCACCATCATTCCTAATTATTCGTATTTTCCAGCTCATAAAAACAAGCTTTTGCCGTCTTGGATAGATGAAGATACTGTTGCGCTTTATCTGGAAAGAAGCGACCAGTCATCGTTTTTTCACCTTTATTTACATAGATTTCTGCAACAGAGCAATCAACAAAAATAGTTAACTGAACTGACTTATTTTTCCTAATTTTAGTTTCACGAATTGTGCCATACTTTTCAGCAAAAGGTTGGCCAGCAAATGTTCGATCAAGGGTTATTTTACCATGAATCGTATCAATTGTAATTAAAAGTCCTTTTGAACCCGTTTCGTTCGCTAAAAGCCGAATAAAAGCAATCTCATTTTTGGGAATATCCACTTCTAATTCAAAAGAAGCAGTAGATAAAAAATGGCAGCCATTTGATAAAGTAGTGGCGGATTGACGAAGCATTTCTGTTTCAGAAACTGGATATTGAAATAGTTTCCCGTTGTGAATTGTGAGTTCTTTAACCAGACTTAAGCCATTTGCCCAACCCTCCACATCACTTGGGTAAGTGATTTCTGGCAACCCAATCCAACTGACCGCAAGTGCACGACCATCTGGCGCATTAAAGGCTTGAGTGGCGTAGACATCAAATCCTTCATCTAAATTTTCAAAAGGCCCAGCCTGAACTAAAGAAAGATTTTCCAAATCAAACGTTTCGGCCAATGTGTACATATTCGGATAGATATTCTGATAACTTTTTACAGATGGAGATAGACCTTGTGGGCAAAATAATAAGACAGGCTGGCCATCAATAAATACCAAATTAGGACATTCAACCATGTAGCCTAATTCTTGGTCGGTGAACGTCAATTCGCCAAGTTGATGAAAATTGTGTACGTTTCGATCTTTAGAAAAATAGACCACAATTTTTCCTTGTCCATTTAAATCACTAGCACCAATTAATAAAACAAGTCCTTCTTGATAAGGAAATACCATCGGATCACGAAAATGGGAAGAATAATTGGGGTCAATAGGTAGGAATGGTGTTGATTCCTTTGTGATCGCACCTAAAGAATTCAGCCATGCAATATTTTGATATGCAAATCGTTGCCAAGTTTGATCACGAACATTTCCTGTATAAAATAAACATAGTTGGTTATCTATTGGTAAAGCTGAGCCTGAATAGACGCCATGAGAATCATATTCAGAGTCGGGATAAAGGGCAATTCCTTCATAATCCCAGTGAATTAAGTCGGAGGAAGTTAAGTGGGCCCAACTTTTTAGTCCGTGAACACTCCCGAAAGGAAACGCTTGATAAAATAAATGCCACTGGTTATTGAAATACGAAAAACCGTTGGGATCATTTAGTAGTCCTGTCTGTGGTTGAATATGATACTTAAAACGCCAACTAGATTGCGCGATAATAGAAGTTAGATTTTCGAGGTGAGCAGATGTCCAAGAAGAATAAGGCGCATAACGTAATTCATCAGTCCATTGGTTCATGATGCTTGACATAAGTAATGTCTCCTTTATTAGAAAATAGTAGTTAGTCTAATAGTATAAACAAATCAGAAAAAAGTCAAACGTATAACATATATAAATCTATTTAAATCAAAAGAATATTATAATTTACATTTATTTATGATAAACGTTTGACATATTACGCAAAAACGAGTATCATACAAAATGTAAAAACGGTTACAGAAAAAATTAACAGGACTAGTTTAAGAGTGAGGAGAACCAGAATGAACAGAAATTGGTGGCAAAAAGAAGTGGCCTATCAAATTTATCCACGTAGCTTTTCGGATAGTAATAATGACGGAATTGGTGATTTACAAGGCATTATTCAAAAAATGGATTACTTAGAAAATTTAGGAATTACGCTGATTTGGCTGAGTCCAATGTACCCGTCGCCAATGGCTGACAATGGATATGATATTTCAGACTATTATGGTATTTCTAGCGATTTTGGTACAATGGCAGACTTCGATGAACTCATTGAAGAAGCAAAAAAACGAAACATAAAAGTTATTTTAGATTTGGTGGTAAACCATACATCTGATGAACATGCTTGGTTTCAAGATGTTTTAAAAAATCCTCAAAGTCGTTTTCGAGACTTTTATATTATAAAAGAAGGACGAGAAGCACCTACAAATTGGCGGTCTAACTTCGGTGGTAGTGTTTGGGAAAAATTACCTGGGGAAGATGCCTACTACTTTCATGCCTTTCATAAAAAACAGCCGGATTTAAATTGGGAAAATCCTGAACTACGCAAAGAAATCTATCAAATGATTCGTTTTTGGTTAAACAAAGGAATTGCTGGTTTTCGTGTAGATGCGATTAATTTTATTAAGAAAGATTTGACTTGGACAAACTTACCTGCTGATGGGGCAGATCAATTAGCCAAAGTAACAAAAGCTAGTAGAAACATGCCAGGAATGAGTGACTTTCTGAACGAATTAAAAGAAAAAGCTTTTGCTGGCTTTGATATTGTCACAGTTGCCGAAGCGGCCGGCGTCAATTATCCAAATTTATCAGAATTTATTGGAGAAACAGGGTATTTCGACATGATTTTTGACTTCAAATGGGCTGATTTGGATGTGAAATCAGGAAGCGAATGGTTTTATAGAATCGATTGGTCTTGGAATGATTTACGCACATTAATTTTCAAACAGCAAGAAGCCATGCAAGAGGCTGGTTGGAGTGCAAATTTTATTGAAAATCATGATCAACCTCGAGCGACAACGAAATATTTAAAAGAACAGGCTCAACAGCCAAATGCGGTTAAAACATTCGGCGCCATGTATTTCTTTTTAAGGGGCACGCCTTTTATTTACCAAGGACAAGAATTAGGAATGACCAATTTTGAAAGGGGTTCGATTGATGAATTCGATGATATTTCTAGCATTGATCAATACTATCGAGCAATAAAAGAAGGATTTACGCCCAAAGAAGCCTTGTCACTTGTCAATTTGCGTAGTCGAGACAATGCCCGCACGCCTTTTCCATGGAATGATTCTATGTATGGCGGTTTTTCAAGCGTCAAACCTTGGTTAGGAATGGTGGATAATTATAAAGAAATCAATGCCGAAGCAGAAATAAAAAATAGTCAAAGTATTTTTCATTTCTATAAGCGGATGATTGCATTTCGTCAAAAGAGTCCCTATACAGACATCTTACTTTATGGAACATTTGAGGGACTATCAAATCTTCCAGATAATGTTATTGCTTATAAACGCAAATTAAATGAAAAAACGATTTACGCCTTTTTTAATTTTGGTGAGGCGGTTCCAATCCCTCATTATTTAGTTAATGGCACAGTTATTTTTGATACACAGTCTGAAGAACGAGAGCAATTAGTTCAGCAGGGAACATTATTAAAAAGCTATCAAGGACTATTGATTACTATAAATGAGTAGCTAGGAGGAGTATAACATGGCAGAAAATTATCAGCAGGCAGCCAAAGACATTATTCAATTAATCGGTATGGATAACATTATATCGGTCACCCATTGTCAAACGCGGTTACGTTTTATTTTGAAGGACCACGAACAAGTAGATGGTAAACAACTAGAAAAAATCGATTTAGTCAAGGGTGTTTTTTATAATGGTGGTCAATACCAAGTGATTTTAGGAACTGGTATTGTGACTAAAGTGTATGATGAAATAGAAAAACTTGGAATCAATGTTGTGTCAAAAGCAGAGCAAACAGCAATTTTAAAAAATAATGAAACGGGCATGCGCAAAACAATGCGCATTTTAAGTGAAATATTCATTCCAATTGTTCCAGTAATTGCAGCAACAGGATTGTTCCTAGGGTTAAAAGGTGTTATTTTTAACGACACTTTTTTACAATTATTCGGAGCAAGTGTAGCCAATATTCCTGAAAGCTTTCAACAAATTGTCTCTGTCATTACAGATACCGTCTTTGCCTTTTTGCCAGCTTTGATTGTTTGGTCTACCTTTAAAGCATTTAATGCGACGCCTGTAATCGGGATTGTTATTGGTTTAATGATGGTATCACCCATTTTACCAAACGCTTATGCAGTTGCAACACCAGATTCTGGCGTGAAAGCTATTATGGCTTTTGGTTTTATCCCAGTTGTCGGTGCACAAGGTTCCGTTTTAAGTGCAATTGCTGCTGGTATAATTGGCGCAAAGATTGAACTTTTTTTCCGAAAAAAGATGCCGAATATTCTTGATCAAATTTTTACACCTTTTATGACTATGTTAATTACTTTTTTAATCATGATTCTCGGAATTGGCCCAATTTTGCATACCGTTGAGTTAGGCATGGTAGATGTTGTCCAATGGTTGATTGGGTTGCCCTTAGGACTAGGTGGTTTCGTGATTGGTGCCTCATATCCTTTAATGGTTTTGATTGGTATTCATCATACACTAACTATGGTAGAAACATCATTATTAGCAAATACAGGATTTAATGCATTGATTACAATATGTGCCATGTATGGGTTTGCCAACGTTGGCAGTTGTTTAGCCTTTGCGAAAAAAGCGCAAGATAGCAAAGTGAAGTCGACAGCCATTGGTTCTATGTTGTCTCAATTATTTGGAGTTAGTGAGCCTGTGTTATTTGGATTACTTATTCGTTGGAACTTAAAACCGCTGCTATGTGTCTTGTTTACATCAGGTTTAGGCGGAGCAATTTTAGCTATTTTTCATATTCAATCAAATTCTTATGGATTAGCCGTTATTCCTTCTTTCTTAATGTATATCTATAGTGCACATCAATTAGTGATCTATTTATTAGTCGCACTTTTATCTGTCGGTGTATGTTATGCATTAACCAGTCTATTTGCAATTCCGCAAGAGGTTTTGATTTCAGATAAAGTAATCGAAGAGGAAGAACGCGAAGTCTTTGAAATGCAACACAATACCTTAGATGAACAACTTTTTTCTCCGGTAACTGGTTACGCCATGAATCTTACTGCTGTTAATGACCCAGTATTTTCAAGCGAGATGATGGGCAAAGGTTTAGCAATCATGCCAACAGCGAACAAGGTTTACGCGCCTGCAGATGGTTTATTAAACTTGGTTGCAGAAACTGGACACGCTTATGGTATCCAAACGGACGCAGGAGCTGAAGTATTAATTCATATAGGAATTGATACTGTCACATTGGGGCAGGAGGTCTTTCAGACACAAGTAACCCAAGGTCACCGTGTTAAAAAAGGAGATCTTTTAGGAACGTTCGATCGAAAAGCCATTAAAGAAGCTGGGCTTGACTCAACTGTCATGGTTATCATTACAAATACTTCAAGTTATTTAAGCGTAGAGCCAATGATGTCAGATCATAATGAAATTACGCCGGAACAAATCATTTTAAATCTAAATACACCTAACTAAACAAAAGAACAGCAAGAAGTAGTTATCACTTCTTGCTGTTCTTTTTCTTAATAAAAAACCAATGATTTTCGGTTGTATTTGTCTATCCGTTTGTAGTATGATTGAGTCAGTTTTAAAGGAAACATGCCAAGTATGGAAGACCATACTTGACACGCATTGACTAATTAAACATGGGGAACGTTGCCATAAGTTGATGTTCCAGTCAATAATGCAAGTAAATCAAACATAGCATGTACCTCCTTTAATTGATAATCAAAGTATAACATTTTTTAATGAATTTACATAATAATACAAGTGGAGGTCTGTTCGTGAAGGTAGCAGGAGACAAAATAAAACAAGCGAGAAAACTTAAAAAAATCACACAATCAGAGCTGGCTAACGGCATCTGTACGCAAGCAACAATTAGTAATATTGAAAACCGTAATCTATGTGACAGTTTAGATATTTTCTCATCTATTTGTCTCCGATTAGATTTAGAAGTAGAAGAATGTATGATGATTTCTGAAGAAAAGAAAATTGAAAATCTACTAAACAAAGTCGAGGATTTATCTTTACGGTTATTTCACTTAGAGGCCTACAATTTATTACAAGAAGTGCCTGAAGGTCTTATCTTATCTAATAATGAACTAACGACTAAATTGTTATATTATAAGGGAATTACTTGTTTATTAGGAAAAAAAGATAAAGCAGAGGCCTTGTTTTACCTATACCGGGGCGCGGAAATTGACCGTAAAGTCAATATTTACAACATTTTAAGCCTGAATGCGCTAGGTACGCTATATGAACTGGAAAAAGATATGAGAAAAGCGCAAGTGTATTACGAAAAATCATTACAAGAATTGGAACAATTTAAATTAGAATGTTCCTTGGAGCGTTGTAGAATTTATTATAATTCTGCTAAATTCTACTCGGAAATGAAAGACTACCAAAAAAGTGTCATTTTAAGCGAAAAAGGGATTCAGATTTGTCGTGACAAACACTCCATTTATTTGCTAGATTATCTTTTATATGAAAAAGCCTTTAACAAACAAATGCTCGGGGAAGACACAGCCGATGACTATCGTCAAGCCTATTATTTTACACAATTTTTTGGCAATACAGAAGTCCTACAATATATTGAGAAAGATATGAAAGCTTTTAATATTTCCTATTAATTTAATCAAAAAGCCGATAAAAGCTGAAAACCCAGTTTTTATCGGCTTTTTGAAAAGTCTAGGCAAGTTACTTTTAAAAATCAGCAGTCACGGTTACGATAAGCAAGACGAAGTATTTAGGAGGATTTAAAAATGAAAAGAGTGATGTGGTTTAGACGTGATTTACGATTACAGGATAATAAAGCATTAGCACACGCATTACAAAATTCTGCAGCTGATGAATTGATTTTATTATTCCAAATGAATCCTCAACAATTTATTCAAGAAAGTGCTAATCATAACGCTTTTTTTGCAAGTTTAGCCTCGTTTAAAGAACGAATCGATCAAGAGGCACATTTACAAATCATGGTCGGCGAACCATTAGATTTATTTTCACGTTTGAAACGCAAATTACCCGATTGGCAGGCCATTTATTTTAATGAAGATACTTGTGGCTTTGGGGCAAAGCGGGACCAGCAAGCTATGCGCTTTTTTGAAGAAAATAATATTCAGTCTTTCTCTTTTCAAGATGCCTATTTGCATGGCTCTGAAGAAATTAAGAAGAACGATGGCAGTAAGTACCAAGTGTTTACGCCCTATTACAATAAATGGAAAGAGGCGCCTAAAGAAACCCCGATTCCTGTTTCCTATACAGCTGAAAAAATTTTTAGTGCGTGTCTTTTTCCAGAAGAGGAAGCAGCATATGGGGAACAGATTGCGAGGATTCCTTTAAAGCACTATAGTGTCGGCGAAGAAACAGCCAGAAGGTGCTTAAATACTTTTATTGATCAAAAACTTCAATCCTATGAAAATAAGCGTGATTTTCCTTATCAGGATCAAACGAGTCATCTGTCTACTTTTTTAAGAACGGGAGAACTTTCGATTCGCACCATTTGGCAAGAGCTTGCATCTGCGCCTTCTAGCTTAAGTAAAGAAACCTTCAAAAAAGAATTAGCTTGGCGTGACTTTTACAATATGATCTATAGTGCGTTTCCACAACAAAAAGAGGAAGCTATTCAAGAAAAATTTCGTTATATTCAATGGACAAATGACCCAGAAATGTTTGCCAAGTGGCAAAAAGGGGAGACGGGGTACCCTATAATTGATGCCGCAATGCGACAACTGAATCAAACTGGTTGGATGCACAATCGCTTAAGAATGATTACTGCCTCTTTTTTAGTTAAAAATTTACACATCGATTGGCGTTGGGGTGAAAAATACTTTCAAAAAATGTTGATTGATTATGATGCCGCCAATAATATCGGTGGCTGGCAATGGGCTGCTTCGACAGGAACGGACGCTGTCCCGTATTTTCGGATTTTTAATCCAATTATCCAGTCAAAAAAATTTGATAATGACGGCCAGTTCATCAAAAAATATGTTCCAGAACTTAAGCAAGTGCCACAAAAGTATATTCATCAACCAAATCTAATGAACGAAGCCTTACAAACGCAATATCATGTACATTTAGGAGAAAATTATCCAAAACCCATTGTCGATTATGCATCAAGTAAAAAACAAACATTATTTCTATATGAAGCGAGCAAAGAAATTCATCAAGAAATGAACAATCCAAGGTTTCAATAAACAGTAAACCCAACTAGCTTAGCAAACAACTGTAAGGTTAGTTGGGTGAATTGATTGGTCGAAAGAGAAGTGGCAAGTTATCGGCTAAAGTTTTTTATTTATTCTAGTTTACATAATATACATTATACAAAGTAGAGTAAAAAGGGCGAATGTTAGGATTAAGTGCAACATATAATTGTTTTAGTATAACGATTGTTCGTGATTTACTCTATTATATCATGTTTCAATTTCCATATAAATAGTATCGTTCGTTTTATTCTTTTTTATAACAATGTAAAAACTATTTGTTGGTGCTAGAAAGCTTTCGAATACTCCAAATTAAATTTGTGCTGCGGTGATTTCCACTTAAAGATTTTTCGTGGCCGTAAATTCATACTTTGAACAGCTTGATTGATCTTATTTTGAGAAATATTTTTAAAATTAGATGGTTTTGGAAAATATTCTCTGAGTAATCCATTATGATTTTCATTTGATCCGCGTTCATGTGGCGCGCATGGATTAGCATAATAGATTTTGCAGTCAAAAGTGTCTTCAATAAGTCCAATTTCAAACTGATTGACAAACTCGCTTCCACGGTCACATGTGATCGATTTCACACCATGTGGATACATTTCCACTAGACGCTTAATTGCTGTCATCATGGATCTACCTGTCTTGTTCGGTATCTTGATTGCTACATAATGCCTTGTTTTACGCTCTATGAATGTTGCTAGACACGCTGCGACACCTTGTTTGGACACAACGGTATCTGCTTCCCAATGGCCGAACTCCGTTCTTAACTGAACCTCTTCTTGTCGGTTGTCCAACGTGCGCCCTTCAAAGAAAGCTCGATCCAGCCGTTTTAATCGTTTCCCAGTATTCTTTATTTTGTAACGTTTTCCACGACCGCGTAATTTCTTAATATCGAAAGGAACGATCTTTTTGTAAATCCAGTTATAAATTGTTGATGTACAAACCTTTACACTACGAACTGCGTTTCTTCTTTCTTTGCTCGGAACCACGTTTGCTCTCTCTAGAGATCGCGGATCTATGCCGATCCAATCGGCGAGCTATCTCAGCCTGAGAGACTCCTTCCTTCAGATACGCTTCTATTTGTCCACGCTCTTCAGCTGATAAATGGTTATACGACATTTCATAAACTCCTATCTAAAAAAACAACCCCAACAAACGACGCTTCTAGTAAATCACAAAGATTTCTGCCCACAAATCCCTTAATGACAAGGCGTTCGTAGGTAGACCATTCTCATTTCACAATCTAGGTGCTTGAAATTCTTGCTACGACAATCACTTGAAATAATCCTCACTTATGTTAACCGTTAATGAAATAACATATTATTTTAGTAAGCTGATCTATTTTAAGTGTTGTAATATTTCTAGAGGAGTTTCTAAACTAATATCTGCACTTGAGAATAGTGGATTTTCTTTTGCTCCCCACTTTGCCAAAGCAAATTTAGCTCCAGCTGATTGTGAGCTATGCATATCATAGATAGAATCACCTATATAAATTGTTTCTTCGGGTAAACTTCCTAATTTATTTAATGCATATAGAATTGGTTCAGGATTAGGTTTATGTTTCGTTGTATCAGAGGCAGTTACTGAAATATCAAAAAGTTTACTTAAACCAAAATGTTCAAATTCATTTTCCATTTCTTCATTTGTTTTGGATGTAACGATCCCAATTTGTATCTCGTTTTCTTTTAACTTAGTCAATGCTTCTTCCACTTGTGGAAACAAAGTCGCAAGATGAGAGTATTGTTTAACATTTTCGGACCAACATGCATGTAGCTTATCAGCTTCCTCTCCAGATGATGAATACCGTTCAATTGCTTTTTTACCTGGTATACCTAAGATATACTCTAAATTTTCTTCTGGAACGTCCAAGTTTTTCTCTTCTTTTAGAGTTTTTTGTAAAGACTTAATCATGACAAATTCTGTATCTAAGATTGTTCCATCTACGTCAAATAATACCGTTTTAATCATGTTTGCACCTACTTTGAATTTATTATAGAGACATTACTATCTGATATTGTTCTTTCTAAATCATCTGGTAGACGACTTTCTATAACAAGAAAATCAATATCTTCGAAATCTAAACCTTTATAGTTATGACTTAATCCGATTTTTGTATTATCAATTAGTAAAACTACAAGTTTGGATTGTTTTCTTATCTTTTTTTTGAAATCTATATCTTCATCGTAGGCGTAATAAATGCCTGAAGTTGTGATTCCAGCGGCACTCATAAAAGCAACATCAAAGATAAATGAATCCAGCTCAAGCATTGGTTTCGTTCCAACGACATTTCGTTTGATAGGATCGACGTTTCCACCTAAAATCTTAGTTTTACATTTAGTATTTCTCAATAGTTGGTCGGTAATATCTAATGAATTTGTCGTTGCTATGACATTCTCATAAGGTCTTATATGTCTTGGAATACAACTGACCGTTGTCGAAATATCTAAAAAAATATGGGAATTATCTTTTACTAAATTACTAGCAGTTTTTGCTAGAATATCTTTTTCAGCACTGAGATCTTCAGTACGTTCAAGATATTCATCTAAACGACTAAAGGTATTGGGCAAACTAATTCCACCATATGTGCGATCGATAGCATTATTTTGAGCTAATTTAATAATATCTCTTCTTGCTGTATCTCTTGAAGAACCTGTTAAGTTTACAATTTCCTTCAAACTAAGAGTTCCGCGCGTCTTCAATTCCTCTAAAATTAACTCAAGTCGTTTCTTTTGAATCATAAACATGCCTCCTTTTAAGTCGATATAAGCATATTTGTATATTAGCTTAAAATAGCTTATATGTCAATATTAACCCTTGCCCTTGGTACATAACAAAAACACTCAACAATAATTTGCTGAGTGTTGCACTTTATTCTAGTATTCGGGAGTAGAATAAAAAGCATTGAAAAGCAAACAAAACCAGTCTTTAGTTTATCTAGACTGGTTTTGTCACGTACGTTATATAAATTATGCTTGTTGCTTGATGGCTTGTGCGACACGTGCTCCATATTCTGGATTTACTCTAGTGAACAAATCAATTTGACGCGCGCTGATTTCTTGATTTTTCACTTGACCTAAAGATGCCGCTATATTGTTAATTAAGTTTTCTTTTTCTTCGCTTGGCAGCAAATTATACAAAGCGTTTGCTTGTGTAAAGTGATCTTGATTATAGCTATAATTACCAACATTTCCCTCAATTTCAAAGGAACTAATTTTCGCCGTAGGATCTTCTTTTGGTGTTTCAGTATAACTATTTGGTTCGTAATTAATTTCGCTATTGCCATTGTCAAAACGCATATTACCGTCTTTTTGGTAGTTATTTACAGGTGCTTTTGCTTGGTTGATTGGCAATTGGTGACTATTAGCGCCCACGCGATGACGATGTGCGTCTCCATAAGCGAACAAACGTCCTTGCAATAATTTATCTGGAGAAGCTTCAATACCAGGAACGAAATTCCCTGGTGAAAATGTTACTTGTTCAACCTCTGCAAAATAATTCTCTGGATTTCTATTTAAAGTCATCGTGCCAACTTCAATCAGCGGATACTCTTTTTGAGAAACCGTTTTTGTTACATCAAAAAGAGTTTCTTTCATTGTTAACGCATCTGCATACGGGATAATTTGCACAGATAATGTCCAAGAAGGAAATTCTTGATTTTCAATTGCATTATGCAAATCTTCAATATGGAAATCTGGGTTTTTCCCAGCAATTTCTTCTGCTAATTGACTCTCTAGATTTTTGATTCCTTGATTCGTCTTGAAGTGATATTTAACAAAAAATACTTCTCCAGCAGCATTGACCCATTTGAATGTATGGCTACCAAAACCATGCATGTGACGGAACGACAACGGAATGCCACGATCACTCATTAAAATTGTTACTTGATGAAGGCTTTCCGGTGAATGAGACCAAAAATCCCAAACTGCTTCTGGACTTTTCAAATGCGTCCGCGGATTTCTTTTTTGGCTATGAATAAAATCTGGAAACTTAATTGCATCACGAATGAAAAAAATGGGCGTATTATTGCCAACTAAGTCGTAATTTCCTTCGTCTGTATAGAATTTAAGCGCAAAACCGCGAGGATCACGCAATGTATCTGATGAACCTAACTCTCCAGCTACAGTTAGTTGTAAAACGAGCGAATAAAGGTGTTTCTTTGCCAACTTCAGATAAAAAATCGGCTTTAGTATATTGTGCCATTGATTGGCTCACCTTGAAAATCCCATGAGCACCAGCACCTTTGGCATGAACAACCCGTTCTGGTACGCGCTCACGATTAAAATGAGCTAATTTTTCTAATAAATGAACGTCTTGGATTAGGACAGGACCAAATTCTCCTGCAGTTAGCGAATTTTGATTATCGCCAACTGGACTTCCTTGTGACGTAGTTAAATGTTGATTTTTCACCTAAAACACTCCTTCATCTAAAATTATACTCATTGTATAAAAAAACCACTCTGCATAACAAAAATAATGCTTAAAAACACTCGAAAACATTTGTTATTTAATAGAATGATTAAAAATAGCAATAGAATTTAAATCAAAAACAAATGTATTAACTTTAAACTGTTTACACCACCAAAAATAACAACCAATAATTCAAAGAAAACTAAAATGCTGTTTTTTTATTCAAAAAAAGACCTAGCATCCCAATCATGCTAGGTCTTTCGTTACTTTTTTTGAGGGACCGTTTTTATTGGTCATTCAGCGTTATTGATTGATCGCAACAGTCGTGTCTTCAGTCGATAGACCTGTCATAGAGGTGCTATCGGAAAATATTTTTTCAACTTCTTGTTCTGATAAAATATTTTCTTTCTTAGGCATTGAAATCGTCGCTTTTTTGGCTTTTTGTGTAATGCTAATTTTACTAGATAATGATTCAAGTCCCATATCAACGTTCTTGTCTTGCTGCGGTTTCACATTAATCAACATATTTGTTTTATTTTCTTTTGTATTAACAGAAACTTTGGCAGAAACATCTTTGACTTTTTCGAAAGGATCTTGTTCTTTACCTTTTTCAGATGCTTCTGTCGTAATTTTGATTAACTTTTGTAATTCTTTTTTTGTAAACGTATGGGTAATGGTATCCCCTTTTTTCTCGAACGTATCCTTGTCTAATCCTTCTAAAAACTCTTTGTATTCTTCCATCGTTTGCTTAAGGTCTTCTTCAGATTCTTGAGTCTCTTTAATTGTATCTTGCCATTCTTTCGCGCTTTCCTCGTTCATTGCTAAAAGATCAATGTATTTTCCTTTTAGTTTTTCTGTATCTAACTGAGAACTGTCAATAGCACCGTCAGTCATTGAGTCTGCGACAGCGACAATATATTCCATCATATCTGTTGCTAAATAGAGTTTTGGCTCTTTGCCCTCGTTATCTAATGATCCAACCAATGAAATCGGTACATCCATGCCCATCGCTTTTAATTTCATCTCTAAGTTAAATGCTTTTTCTTTTTTGGCATCTACTTGAATCTTCCCAGAAAGCGATGCGTCTTTGATTTGCGTGATGAGCATCCCGATCATAGGATTCGTTTGTGCACCATCTTCTTGTGAAAATTTCATGTCACTAATTGACATAGAGAAATCCCAAACCCCAGATTCTTGTGCGTTTTGATTGCCGATCCCTTGAATGAACTCGTCTTTCGCACTTTTGCCACAGCCTGTCAGTAACAAAGCTGAACAGAAAACGCCTGCGATAATCCCCACTTTTCTTTTTAACACACTTTTTCCCCCTCATTATATAAAAATTAATTCCCTTTTATTAAGAATAGCAAACATTGCTTATAAATAGCAATGTTTAATTTTAGATTTCCTCTCTTTTAATAAGTGGGATTGATTTAATCTTTTAGGTTTGAATCATTAAGCTGTATTATTTTTAAAATAAAATTGCTTTTCGCCAAAAAATACTGGGAAAAGTTCTGCTAAACTGCCAGCTAAAGGACCTTCTCGCAATTCTTTTTCAGTGACCCAAAACAAGGGTTGTTCCGTTTCTTCTGGTAGTTCATCCGCTGTTTCTGCAATGAATAATGTGGCTAATTCCCGCGCACCCGAACAATCATTCAGCCATTCTGCAACACCTACTAATTGTGGTTTCAGCACTAATCCTGTTTCTTCAAGGAGTTCGCGAACCATGGCTGTTTCCATGCCCTCGTTTTTTTCAACATGTCCGCCAGGGAACGTCCAACCAGGCCAATCCTTTTTTTGTCGTTCTTGCACAAGGATTTCATTTTTCTGATTTCTAATCATACATAATGTTGTTAATTCTACTTCAAAATTCCGATTCATTTGGCACCTCATCATTTTTTCCTTTGTTAAGGTTACGATACAGAAAAACAGAGAAAGATTCAACTAAGAATTTTCTCTGTTTTATCATCTAGCTCTTTAATAAGTCGTATTGCGATTGATATAAATGATGATATAACGCATGTTTTGCCATTAGTTGATCATGAGACCCTTCTTCCACAATACGACCACCATCAATATAGAAAATTTTATCGCTATTTTTGATGGTAGAAAGCCGATGAGCAATAATAAACGATGTCCGTCCTTTTAGAAGTTGTTGTAGTCCTTCTTGTAACAACTCTTCTGTTTTTGTATCAATACTGGAGGTTGCTTCGTCTAAAATTAAAATTTTGGGATCTGCCAGTAAAGCACGAGCAAATGAAATTAATTGGCGTTGTCCTGCCGAGAGAGTACTCCCCCGCTCTTCCACAACTGTTTCATAGCCATCTTTTAAATCCTTGATAAAGTCGTGCGCACGAACAATTTTTGCGGCTTGGATAACTTCTTCCTCTGTGGCTGCTAAATTTCCGTACCGAATGTTTTCAATAATTGTTCCTGAAAAAATAAACGTATCTTGAAGCATTACCCCCATTTGTTTTCTTAACGAACGGAGTGTCACATCGCGAACATCATAACCATCAATTTTAACGGCCCCTTCATTCACATCATAAAAACGACTTAACAAATTGATGATTGTTGTTTTACCCGCACCTGTTGGCCCAACCAAGGCGATTGTTTGTCCTGGCTCAATATGAAAACTAACATCGGTCAAAATATTTTTTCCTTCTTCATAACGGAAATAAACATGCTGAAAGTCGACGGTTCCTTTAATTGGCGGCAACTCAATAGCGTGCGGCGCATCTTGAATTTCTGGAACAACATCCATCGTTTCAAAAATCCTTTCCAAATAGGCAGTTGCAGTAATCAGAGAATTGTAGAAGTTACCAATATTGATGACTGGATTCCAAAAGTTATTGATATAACCGATAAAAGCAATTAGCGTCCCAGTGGTAACGGACACACCTAATTGACGGATTCCTACGAAATAGATAAAACAAGTCGTAATGACGGATATATTTTGCACTGCTGGCCATAATAAATACTGGACACGCACAGCTTTCATAAAGGATTGACGATATTCTTCGCTTACCTCGTTAAAAATTTGGAAATTTTCATCTTCTCGTGCAAAAGATTGTGTAATTTTAATTCCTGAAATACTTTCATGAATATAGGCATTTAAGTTTGATTGTTTATTGCTAAGCTCTTGGTAAGCTTTCCGTTGTTTCCCTTGGATAAATAGAACCATCACGAACAACACAGGCAATAGCAGTAAACTGTATAAGGTTAATTTCACATCAATAAATAACATGAAAATTAAGGTAATAATCACATTAAATAAATCAGAAATTAAATTGATCAATCCGTTACTTAGTAAATCACTTAACGTATTGATGTAATTGACCACCCGAATTAAGATTTTTCCATGCGGCCGACTGTCAAAATAAGAAAATGGTAATTTTTGTAGATGCTCAAAAATTGAAAAACGCATATCTTTTAAAATATCTTGTCCAATTTCTGTGATGGCATATATTCGATAACGCATACACCAACCAATAATCACCAAGGAAAATAGGAAAATAGCCCCTAGTATCAAGAGTAACGAGAGATTCTTTTGTGGAATTACTTGGTCAATCGCAATTTTAGTAAAGTAAGGGCCTAACATACTTGCCAGATTAGCTAATATGATGACAAATAATGTTTTAAAAACAGCTTTTTTGTAAGGCTTAATATAGGCGCCTAATCGTTTATAATGAGACCAATTAAATTCTTTTTCTAAAGTCTCATCCACATCAAACGTATTTCTAGCCACGCGACTCACCTTCCTTTGTCAGACCTAATTGTTTTTGATATACGTCAAAATATTTGCCTCTTTGTTCGACTAATTCGCTATGCGTACCGCTTTCCACCACACGGCCTTTTTCCATCATCAAAATTAAATTGGCCTCTCTCACAGAAGAAATTCGGTGGGCGATAATAAATGTCGTTTTCTTTTCCGTCAAACGACCTAGTTCTTTTTGAATTTTTGATTCTGTTTCCATATCAACAGCGGAAGTTGTGTCATCTAAAATTAAAATAGCTGGATCTTTGGTTAAAGCACGGGCCAGTGAAATCCGCTGTTTTTGGCCACCAGATAGGCCAACGCCGCGTTCACCAACAATTGTTGCATAACCTTCGGGCATTCTGGAAATAAAGCTATGGGCATCAGCAATTTCAGCCATCATTTGCACTTGTTCCAAGTTAGCCAGTGTATTACCAAAAGCAATGTTATCTTCTATCGTATTGGAAAAAAGAAAGACATCTTGCATAACCATGGAGATATTTTCTCGCAATTTACGAACAGAATAGCTTTTAGCATCTTTTCCATCAATATAAACAGTGCCTTTTGTTGGATCATAGAACCGAGCAATTAAGTTAACTAAAGTGGTTTTGCCTGAACCAGTTTCCCCTAAAATACCAATTGTTTCACCAGGTTTTGCTGAAAATGAAACATCCGATAAAATGGGGGTTTCTGGATCATCTGAAAAATGAAAGGACACGTGATCAAACGTCACATAACCTTGGATTGGTTCTGCTTCTTTTTCCCGAGCAATGGGAATCTTCGGTTTCGTTGCTAATAACTGACGAATTTTAATGGACGATGCCGTAAAGCGTTGCACATCATTGATCAACCAGCCACTCATTCGCATCGGCATGTTCAACATCCAGAGAAAGCCGTTAAAGGCAACTAAATCACCAATTGTCATCCGACCTTGAATTACAAAGAGGCCACCAAGAACTAAGGCAATAACATTTAAACTACCTGCAAAACCGTCTAACCACGGTAAATATTTTTTTGAGACATCTGCAGAAGCCATATTCCATTTTTTATAGTCTTCATTGTGCTTGTTAAACTTTTCAATTTCATAAGGTTCTTGAGAAAAAGCTTTAACCACCCGATTTCCACCAATATTTTCTTCGACCATCGAATTTAGCCGAGAAAAACTTTCCCGGATCTCAAAAAATACCGGATGCGATTCCTTCGACATTTTTTGTGTTAACAGAAAAATCAAAGGTGTAATTAAAATTAATGCTAGCATCAATTGCCAATTGATCGTCCCCATCACAATCACGGCTGCGATGAACCATAAAATACATTCTAAGAGGTTATAAGTGACCCAAGAAACAAAATGGCGGATAGCGTCTGTATCCCCTGTCATTCGCGCCATAATATCGCCAACACGTGTATGATTAAAGAAATCAAAATCTAATTCTTGAAGTTTGACATACATATCTTTTCTTAAGTCAAATAACGCAGATTGTCCAACCGATTCAAACAAGACTTGATAACTATAACGAACAACTGTCCGAATAACGGTCACCCCAATCATAATCCCAAGAATTGGGACAAGCTCTTCAGTTTTCCCCTGATTGATTACTTGGTCTACAATTCTGCCAGATAACAATGGAATAATAACAATTAAAATAGCGTTAATAACGACAAAAATAACAGCTAGCAGTAACTTATTCTTATTTTTTTTAGCATATTGCCAAATCCATTCAAAACTATTCATTTTCTCCCCTACTCTCTCTTGTTTTTATGGACGTGTATAAGATTACTGTTTTTTTATAGGAAAAGAAATGGGCATTCTTGTATATTTTGATGTACAATATAGTATAGAAAGCGGATACAAGTAGGAGTGATTTTTTATGAACTACACAAATAGTCGAACGTTTAATCCTGAAATTTTATATGCCTTCGATCCTTGGAACGAAGAGACCCACCCTTATAATTGTCATCATCATGAATTTCTGGAAATATCTATTCTTTTAGAAGGTGAATCTGAATATATTGTTCAAGGGCAACAGTACCATGCCACTGCTGGTACGGTGTTTCTTTTTAATCCGCGAACGGAACATGGTGAGCAACAAAAAGCAGGAACTTACTCACATCAACTACACATTGGCATTTCAAATCTCTATTTAGAAGGCTTAGCGCGAAACGTATTTCCAAATAAATCAGCTTTATTAGATTTAAGTCATTTACATGGTGCTTTTTTAGAAAAAGCTTGGCAAATTGTTCATGAATTAAACCATCAAGAAGTTGAATCAGCGTTACAAATTAAAGCTTTAGTTATTGAACTATTGGTTTATATTTTAAGAAGCTTAGCAGTTGATCAAGAAAATAAAATTGAAACTCGGCTATCGAAAACGGAAAAAAGAAAACGAAATTTAGTCAATCATACGATTTATTATCTGGAAACGCACCATGACGAAGAAATTACTTTGGAACAGTTAGCTGAAATGCTATATGTGACCCCGACTTATTTGTCGAAAACCTTTAAAGCGGCCACAGGCGTTGGGCCAATCAATTATTTAATTCAAATCCGCTTAAACCATGCGAAAGAATTGCTGAAAAATGATTCCTTAAGTGTCAAAGAAGTAGCAAAAACGGTTGGTTACGAAGATGCCTATCATTTTAGTAAATTATTCAAAAAATATTATGGAAAATCCCCTTCACAATTTTAAGATAAAAAAACAAGGAATCGTCGGCTTCATTGCGTCCGTTTCCTTGTTTTTGCTTTACGTTGACTCTTTTAACTGTTTCGTCATTGTATAATCGGTATGGCGTTCATTTCCCATATAAAAATCATGTTCATCTGTTTTTACGAAGCCCAATGATTGATAAAATTTTTGCGCTGGATGATTATGTTCCCAAACACCTAACCAAACCGTCTCTTTTTCTGCTTCTTCTGCTAATTCAATTGCTTTCGTAATCAAATGTTTGCCTAAGCCTAAACGCTTAAAAGATTTACGAATATAAATGCGCTCAACTTGTAACGCTTGTGGATGTTGATAGGTAATCTGAGCATCACCGTGATTTAATTTCACATAACCTGCAAGTTCATTATTATAAAAAGCAAAGAAATATTGCGAATCTTTATGTAAGATTTCGCTTTCTAAAACTGCTGGACTAAATTTCCTCTCATAATGTGCCTGTAAATCCTCTTCGTTTTCGCCATCTCCATAAGTATCTGCAAAAGTCTCTTGGCAAATGGCCTCTAATTCTGGTACGTCTGCGACGGTACACTCTCTAATAAATACTGACATACTAAAACTCCTTTGTAGATTAAATCAACTGTTTAATTAAAATTAAACAAGGATTCCAAGCGTCCCATAATGTCGGAAAAACCTCAAGGCGCTTAAAACCCAATGATTCGTAAAAACGAATAGTATGATATTAACCTGTCTAGCGAATGACGTCAATCTTTTTGCTTTGTTTACATAATAAAATTATTGTATACCCAATCTTTTTTATTAAATAATAGCATAGGTAGTTTAAAAATGTAAGTTAGTCATTTATTCTTTATTATTTCCTTAAAACGACGCCTTTTCTCGCTAAATCTGCCCTTCCTTTGTTTTTTTCTGTTAAACTAAACGTATTAAGTCTATGAGGAGCGTGCGTATATGGATTATCTGAACACCTATAAGCGGTTGCTAGCATTGGCAGATGCAGGTCTTTTTTACGGGAAAGATGCTTTTGATCAAGAACGTTACCAAGAACTACGAGAACTTACGTTACAACTTATTAGCACAACCGGACACGAAGCGGCTGTTTTGCCCGACTTAGAAAAAATCTTAACTAAAGAGGAAGGTTATCCAACACCGAAAGTAGATGTTCGCGGTTTAATAAAAAAAGAGAATCGTTTTTTATTAGTTGAAGATTTACGGACCAAAGAATGGTCATTACCTGGTGGCTATGCCGAAATTGGCTGCTCCCCTAAAGAAAATATTGAAAAAGAAGTATTGGAAGAAACTGGCTTAGTTGTTACAGCAAAAGAATTGCTTGCTGTTTATGATACAGATAAACGAAAAGACATTCCTCAACTATTTCAGTACTATAAAATGATCTTTTCTTGTGAGATTTTAGAAAATCATCCCTTTGAAAAAAACATTGAAACCTCGAATTGTGCTTATTTTTCTTTAGATAATCTCCCCCCTCTTTCTATCAAACGAACAACGAAAGAGCAATTAATGGCATTAATGAACCAAACAACTGGAGCGCTTAGTGACTAACAAAAAGGATGAAGAACTTCTGTTCTTCATCCTTTTTCTATCATTATTAATTACATATTTTCTAAAGCGGCTTGGGCTAATAAGTTTAAGTAGTTCCAAGGGCGATCAAAATGTGGTTGGAAGAAGAAATCAGAAATCGCTAAATCTTCGACAGTCATTTTATTTTGGACCGCTAATGATAAAGTATTGGCAGATTGTGTGATATCATATTTAGACATCAATTGACCACCAACAATGCGTTGTGTTCCTTTTTCATAGACTAATTCCATCAGAACTTTTTCAGTTGTTGGCATAAACTCTGGACGATAGTTATCTTCGAAAACAGTTGCTTCGACATCTAGTCCGTTTAATTTGGCACTTTCTTTTGTCACACCTGTTGAACCAATTTTCCAACCGAATAAATATAAGCCAGAAGTTCCCTGTGTGCCACGATAAGCCAATTTTTGTTCAGTCAAATTACGACCTACTAGCATACCTTGACGAACAGCATTCGTTGCTAATGGGATATAATTTTTTGTTTGACTTGGGTTGTAGTGAACAACTGCACTATCACCCGCAGCAAAAATATCAGGATTGCTTGTTTGCATATACTCATTGACTTCAATTGCACCATTTGGTAACATGTCAACTTTATCTTTTAATAATTCTGTATTTGGACGGAAACCAACACACATAATCACCATATCTGCTTCGAATTCTTGACTTGGTGTAATGACTTTTGCTACTTTTCCTTGCTCATCTGCTACGAATTGTTGGACATTTTCACCTAAAGCTAAATTAACGCCACGATCAACTAATTCTTTTTCTAGAACATCTGTGAATGGCTTATCTAAATATTTATTTAAAATGCGGTCTAACCCGTCAACTAAAGTGACTTCTTTACCTGATTCTACAAAAGCTTCTACTAATTCAATACCAATATAACCGCCACCAACGACAACGACACGTTTGGCATCTTTCGCTTTTTCGATGATCACGTTGGCTTGTGAATAGTTTTTACATAATAAAATATTTTCAGCATCAATTCCTGGAATTGGTGGAATAATTGGCCAAGAACCAGTTGTCATCACTAATTTATCATAAGAAACGGTCTCAGTTGCGCCCGTTTGTAAGTTTTTCGCTATAACAGTTTTGTCGTCCACGTTGATTTCTTCAACATTGTGTTCCATCTTCACTGTTGCTCCTAAAGAAGCCAGTTCTTCTGGATTTGAATAAAATAAATCAGCAGCATTTTTAACTACGCCTCCAACGTACAAGGCAATTCCGCAAGATAGGAAGGAAATATTGTCATTTCTTTCATATACAGTGACTTCCGCCTCCGGGTGATTTGCTAAAATACTTTTAACTGCTGAAGTTCCAGCATGGGTACATCCTACGACTACGACTTTCATGTTGTAAATCCCTTCTTTCACAATCTTTGTTTTGCAGAGGTGACGTCTCCCTCTGTCTGTTTAAAATATATCAGAGGAATCAAGCTTATTCGAGTTCTATGCTTGTGAATCGCATATAAAAAAATTCACAAACTGTTGCTAATTCTTAATAATAGCTAGTTAATTTTTTATTTTTAACAATTTAAAAGTCAATAACCACACAAAAAAACAAGCATAAGAGTGAAAACTCTTACGCTTGTGAAATTTACCTAGACAAGTGACTTATCTTTTGATAAATTTTTAACAGTATGTAATTTTTTACACATTCTCCTGTTGTGCTTGTTGGCAATCTGGACATAATCCATATAATTCTAAACGATGTTCATTAATTTCGAAGCCTGTTAATTTACTAGCGGCCATTTCAACGTCCTCTAACCCTGGATAATGAAAATCAACGATTTTACCACATTTTTGACAAATCACGTGATAATGTTTCTTCGAACTAAAATCAAAACGACTAGATGCATCGCCATAACTCATTTCTTGAACGAAACCGATTTCAGTAAATAAACGTAGATTGTTGTAAACCGTTGCTACACTCATATTTGGAAAATGATCTTCTAGTGCGCGATAAATTTCATCAGCTGTTGGGTGTGTATGATTTTCGATTAAATATTCCAAGATAGCATAACGTTGCGGAGTAATTCGGATATTGGCTTCTTTTAATTCAGCAAGTGCATTTTTAACCAATACGTTGTCCATCTTTGTATCCCTCCCCTGTCTATCTTTCTTAAATAATACTATTTCTTATTACGATTGACAAGAATTATTGTAGGATTCTCGTGGAAAAAACGAGCATTTTACTAAACTAAGAGAAATGCTCGTTTTTTTGCGTGTTTTTTATTCTGGAAATTCGTAAAGAGCTGTCGAAAGATAACGTTCACCGTTATCTGGAACCAGCGCTAAGACACGTTTGCCTGCGCCTAATTCGACTGCCAAATCAATGGCCGCTTTAATTGCTGCCCCTGCTGAAATCCCCACAAGGATGCCTTCTTTTGGCCCCATTAAACGAGCAGTTTCTAATGCGTCTTCACTAGAAACAGCGGCAACTTTTTGATAAACGGTGGTGTCTAAAACGTCTGGGACAAAGCCAGCGCCTATTCCTTGGATTTTATGTGGACCTGGTTCGCCACCTTCTAAAACAGGCGACTCCGTTGGTTCTACTGCAACAATTTCAATATCTGGAAAAATCCGTTTCAATTCATGGCCAACTCCTGTAACGGTTCCTCCAGTGCCAACACCAGAAACAAACGCATCTAAGCCACGTTTACCAAAGACATCAACAATTTCTTTTCCTGTTTTTTGTTCATGTACCATTGGATTAGCTGGATTATTAAATTGCAAAGGCATGAAGTACCCGTGTTCTTCTGCTAAGGCTGTGGCTTTTGCAATTGCCCCTTTCATTCCTTCGGCACCAGGGGTTAATAATAGATCAGCCCCATATGCTTGCATTAATTTGCGGCGTTCAATACTCATAGTATCTGGCATCACAATCTTAACTGGATATCCCAACGTAGCACCTACCATTGCTAACCCAATGCCTGTATTACCACTAGTCGGCTCAATAATCGTTTGTCCAGGTTTTAGGCGACCATCTGCTTCGGCTTGTTGGATCATGCTTAAAGCAATTCGATCTTTCACACTGCCACCAGGATTAAAGAACTCTAGTTTAACAAAAACATCTGCAGCTCCTTCTGGTACCATCCGTTTTAATTTCACAACTGGGCTTTGACCAATTAACTCTGTTACTGATTTTACATAACCTTTAGTCATAATCCTACATCCTCCAATTTTACAAACAATATAATAATTCTTTCTCTAAGCATAGCTCAAAAAAACGATTTCTACCAGAAAAACGAATTTTAGTTTGTGAAAAATTAAATAAAAAAACGGATTATACTCATCCAATAATTGCTGCTGGCCCTACCTATTTTCACGATAAAAGACCTTACAAAAACTGCCGCTTTTGTAAGGTCCTTCTTCAACTAAATAATTGCAAAATTAACCGATTTGGATGGTTTGACCCACCGATAAAACAGAATCCAATGTTAATCCATTTAGTGACATTAAATTATCAACTGTCGTTCCAAAACGTGCAGCAATGTCCCACAATGTGTCGCCGTTTGCGACAGTGTAACTTTGACTAGCTACAGTTTCTGCTGTTGCTGTTGCAGAAGCCGCTGTATCGATTGTTGTATCAACGGTTCCCGTTGTATCTGAATAACTAGTGGTTTGAGCGACCGGTGCTCCCCAATCATATTGAGTTAAATTATATGCTTCAATTAACCAATTCAATTTTTCGGCATAGCCTGGATCAGTTGCATAACTTCCAGCTAAAGCGGCTGTTGCATCGCGATAACTGCTAGTATTACTCTTCCAAACGCCTGAATAATGGTATGTATCCCCAAAAGCAGTGGAACGAATAACATTGGCATGATCTTGGAACGATTCCGCATAAGAATTATAACTTCTAAATGCTGCTGTGACGGTCACCCATTGTCCGTCTAAATATTCTTTTGTTGGCATATAAACAGATTGTCCATTATAACTTCCTTTTACACCAAACAAGTTATAGTTCGGTGCAGATGCTAACCCAGAACTACCATAACTACTTTCTAGCAACGCTTGAGCAATCATGACGGAAGCATACATATCATTGCTATTGGCAACGGCTGCTGCTGAATTTCCGATTTCATTAATAAATGCTTGCTGGCTTGATTCTGCTTGGGCAGGTACCGCAGCACCAACCACAGGTGCTAAAATCATTGAAGTCCCCGCAACGGCGGTAGCACGTTTATAAGCTTTTTGCTTTTTAAGAGCTTTTTGAATATGTTTACTACTTCTTGTTAACTGTTCGCTCATTCATTTTTCCTCCTCACTGTCTCACTTTTCTATTTTACCGTTAATTTCCTATTGAAACAAGAAATAAACGTATTAAATTTTGAGTTTTAAAATTTCTGTAATGCAATTGAAATCTTGTTTGTATTTAATTAACCCTCTTCACACTTGTGAAAACAACCACTTCTTCTTTTCAATTTGATGAGATTTTTGTTATTTATCCTCTTACTTTTCTTTATTTATTGTGATAAACTTTTTAATGGACTTGTCACTTTTTGAACAAACTTTATAAGAGAAGTCTGTTTTTGTAGTCAAAACAACTATTACCGAGTAGTTGTTGTATTACAAAATGAATTACATAGAAATGTAGGTGGTTAGATGAAGAAACAACAATCGGGTTTAACAAATCAAGTGACGTTTTTATTAGCGTTAACTTGCGGGGTTGTGGTCGCCAATATGTATTATATTCAACCAATTGGCACCCAAATTGCTCAGGACTTTCAAGTCAGTATTGGTTCTATTGGTTTTGTTACTATGCTGACCCAATTAGGGTATGCGCTAGGCTTACTTTTTCTTGTTCCATTAGGCGATGTCGTTGATCGCCGCAAATTAATCATTCGAGTAGCTGGGCTCTCCTCGCTGTCTCTAAGTGCTGCATTTTTTGCACCAAGTTTTCTCCTGTTTGCACTCTCTTCTTTTTTTATTGGGTTGCTCTCTATTGTCGCCCAAATTATTATTCCTTATGCTGCGGTCATGGCGGGACCAGCGAACCGTGGTAAAGTAACAGGTCGAATGCTTGGCGGACTATTGACAGGGATTTTATTGTCTCGAACGATTTCGGGTTTCATTGCTAGTGCAGCTTCTTGGCGAACAGTCTACCTAATCGCCGTGATATTTGTATTAGTATTGGTCGTTCTACTCCAATTAAAATTACCCAAAACAGTGATACATACTCAAAGTTCAAATCGATTAACTTATTTAGGTTCTTTGAAAAGTCTTCCTAAACTAATCAAATCACAACCTTTATTAAGAGAAGCAACTGTCAATGGCTTTTTTATGTTTGCAACCTTTTCAATCTTTTGGTCTACATTAATTTTCTTTGTTAGTAGTCCAGCTTATTATTGGGGACCGAAAGAAGTCGGTATTCTAGCAATTTTTGGTTTATCGGGAGCTTTCGTAGCACCCATCATTGGTCGTCTATCCGATTATTATCCAGAGCGGAAGATTGTTTTGATTGGCCTGCTGATGCAGTTCGGTAGTTTTATCTTACTTTTTCTAGGTGGAACACATGTGGTCTTACTAATCTTAGCAATTATTGTTTTAGATATCGGTACTCAATTTGGGCAAGTAGCCAATCAAACACGCGTCCAAAATTTGGGAGAAGAAGCCAGCGATCGTAACAATACCGTCTTTATGTTTTTCTATTTCATCGGCGGTTCACTGGGTTCATTGATTGGTACATTAATGTGGCAAAACTATGGTTGGTCTGGTGTTACTTTAACTGGTATTGGGTTCCAATTGTTCGCATTATTTTTTCACTTTATGCTCTTTGCTCCCAAAAAGAAATGAAGCAAAAAAACCTGAATGCTATCACAAGCATTCAGGTTTTTTAATCTTTATTTATAGTGATTTATAGGTATTAACCACATTTTCAGGAGTAAAGCCGAATTTTTCAAGAACTAGACCGCCAGGTGCAGAAGCGCCGAAGTGATCAATTGTGATTGTTTTGCCTTCTGTTCCTACATAGCGTTCCCAACCAAAGCTTGCTGCAGCTTCAATCGCCACACGTTTTGTCACAGCTTTAGGTAACACACTTTCTTTATATTCAGCAGATTGTTTTTCAAATAAATCAAAACTTGGCATTGACACGACAGATACATCGATGCCTTCTTCCGCTAATTTAGCTTGTGCTTCCACTGCTAGATTTACTTCAGAACCAGTCGCAATTAAAATCCCTGCTGGTTGTTC
The DNA here is from genome assembly GCF_051712785.1 of Enterococcus sp. DIV0546. Taxonomy (NCBI): domain Bacteria; kingdom Bacillati; phylum Bacillota; class Bacilli; order Lactobacillales; family Enterococcaceae; genus Enterococcus; species Enterococcus sp. DIV0546. The sequence goes on along the minus strand of NZ_JBIOPO010000001.1, from coordinate 1,311,451 downwards.
ACCTTTTTGTGGTGACAATACATAAGCACCTTTTTGAACAGAATCAGAAGCGTGTTCTAACGTTCCTTCTAAAACAGGTAAGTTTTGACGACTTAGAACTAAAATAGTTGGTGTTTCCGTAGAAGTCATAGCAATTTTCCAAGCAGCAACAGTTTCATTGCCGTCTGCTGGACGAATCACATGAACATTTGGAATGCAACGAACACTTGCTAATTGCTCAATTGGTTCGTGTGTTGGCCCATCTTCACCCACCGCAACAGAGTCATGCGTTAAGACGTAAGTTACAGGAACTTTTTGTAAAGCAGCTAAACGGATTGCTGGACGTAAGTAGTCAGTAAAGACGAAGAATGTCCCGCCATAAACATGACTACCACCGTGTAATTGAATCCCGTTCATTGCTGCAGCCATTGCAAATTCGCGAACACCAAACCAAATATTACGGCCTTCGTATTGACCAGGTTCGAAATCTTTTTCTGCAGCAACCATTGTATTATTTGAGGCTGATAAATCAGCTGAACCGCCCCAGAAACTTGGAACAACTTTTGAAATAGCTTGAATCGTTTCTTTACTTGTTACACGACTTGCGGCACTTGTTCCTAGTTCATATTTAGGTAATTCTTGTTCCCAACCTTCAGGTAATTGATTGGCAAAAGCTTCTTTAAATTGTTTGGCTAATTCTGGATGCGCATGTTCATAGTTCTTAAACATCTCATTCCAAGCCGCTTCTGCTTTTTGGCCTTCGTCAATCATCGTTTCTTTAAAACGAGCAGCGACTTCCTCTGGCACAGTAAAGTCAGGGTATTCCCAACCATAAACAGCTTTAGCCGCTGTAATGCCCTCTTCACCAATTGGCGCGCCGTGAACGGAAGATGTTCCTTCTTTTGGTGCTCCGTAACCGATGACTGTTTTAACTTCAATCAGTGTTGGTTTATCTGTTTCAGCTTTAGCCGCTTCAATCGCAGCCTCTATTTCATCTAAATCATTGCCGTCTTTAACTAAAATATGTTGCCATCCGTATGCTTCATAACGAGCCCCAACATTTTCAGTAAAGGCTTTAGAAGTTGGTCCATCTAATGAGATGTCATTTGAATCGTACAAGACAATTAATTTACCTAATTTCATATGACCAGCCATTGAACTTGCTTCTTGAGAAACACCTTCCATTAAATCGCCGTCACCACAAATTGCGTACGTATAATGATTCATAATAGGGAAACTATCACGATTATAAGTTGCAGCTAAATGCGCTTCAGCCATTGCCATACCAACAGCCATAGCAATTCCTTGTCCTAGAGGTCCTGTTGTTGCTTCAACACCATCTGTGTGGTGAACTTCTGGATGCCCTGGTGTTTTACTATCCCATTGACGGAAATTTTTCAAATCGTCAATTGTTACGTTGTATCCTGATAGATGTAATAAGCTGTACAACATTGCAGAGCCGTGGCCTGCTGAAAGTACAAAACGATCACGATCAACCCAGTTTCTAGAAGTTGTTGGGTTCACCTTTAAATGTTTTGTCCAAAGTGCATACGCCATTGGGGCAGCACCCATTGGTAAACCAGGATGTCCTGAGTTCGCTTTTTGTACGGCTTCAATACTTAATGTCCGGATTGTATTAACGCCCAATTGATCTGTCTTGTCAAACAAAAAAATCATCTCCTAATTTAGGTTTTTTTTACCTTTATTCATAGTGTAGCTTATTTCGACAATGAAAGCAATTACTTTCTGTTGTGAAGTCCTTTTTCACGTTGAATTTGTTTTAGTTTTTCAGGAGTCACATCGGTCCCTTCTTGATCCACGACCTTCATTCCTTCGATATGGTGACGCATCCCTCCACGAAATGCTTCTAAGTACTCTTTACGTAATTCTTGTTGTTCGACTTTTTCTTTCGCACTAAGTTCTTCCACTTTTGCTTTATTCGCTAATTCATTTATACGGGCAATTTTTTCTTTCGATAACATCAAAATCCCTCCTTACTCTCACTGTCTATATTATAAGAACTGCCTTAAAAAAACAACTATATTCTGATATTTATAAAACACGAACGCTTGTTTGATTTCGTTCGCATTTTATGGTACACTAATTTTATCAATTGAAAGAAGGTGCGGGTTTTGGCGAAACGTACAGAAACAAGACAATTAGAAGTACTTAAATATATATACGAACAAGTCGAATTAAAGGGTTATCCGCCAACCGTTCGCGAAATTGGGAAGGCTGTTGATTTATCCTCAACTTCTACCGTTCACGGACATTTAGCTCGTCTTGAAAAAAAGGGTCTAATCTTACGTGACCCAACAAAACCGCGAGCAATCGAATTAACACCAGAAGGCTTGGAAAAGATCGGGATTCAACCGACAACTATTCCGATGTTAGGTGTCGTAACTGCTGGTGAACCAATTTTAGCGGTGGAAGAAGCATCAGATTTCTTCCCGTTACCTCCTGATTTACGTACAGAAGAAAATGCTTTATTTATGTTGACGATTCGAGGAGAAAGTATGATTAACGCAGGTATTCTAGATGGCGACCAAGTGATTGTTCGTAAGCAATCGAATGCCAATAATGGCGACATCGTAATCGCAATGACCGATGAAGATGAAGCAACCTGTAAACGATTCTTCCGAGAAGTAGATCATATCCGCTTGCAGCCTGAAAATGATGCATTAGCGCCTATTCTTTTAGATAACGTTACAATTTTAGGTAAAGTTGTTGGTTTATATCGCAATCATATTTAATAAAAAAAGGAAGTCACTCCGTTGAGCGGCTTCCTTTTTTGCTTGTTAACAAGTGAATAGCCTTTTGAGCTTCCTCGATAACCTCTGCTTCAGTTTCTACAGAAAGTAGATAATTTAAAGCTTCTAAACTTTGCTCGGGTTCTCTTTTTGCGAGCTGACCTAACGACCAAGCAGCTGTTCCGCGAATGACAGGACGCTGATCATTTAAACAGAGAATAATTTGTGGGATAGCTTCACGGCCGCCCAAATTCGCTAACGCAATTAAAGCATTCCGTTGCAATGGTTTTTTACCACGCCAAGAGCCTGCTAAGTGTCCGAATTGCTGTTTAAACTCTTTATTGGAAATAGTTAATAACGGTGCCAATTTGGGATAAACTTCCTCAATCTTTGGTTCCATCTCTTCATGAAAATGAAAATCTTTTCCTTTATTATAAGGGCAAACCAGCTGACAAATGTCGCAACCATAAATGACGTTACGCATTTTTTTTCGATACTCTTCAGGCATCATGCCTTTTGTTTGCGTTTGATAAGACAAACATTTTTGAGCATTCATTCGACCGTCCCCTAACAAAGCCCCTGTAGGACACCCTGTGATACAACGAGTACAATCACCGCAACCATTTGGAACAGGTTCATCTGGTTCAAATTGAATGTTGGTGGTCACCTCACCTAAATATACAAAGGAACCAAATTCTTCGGTAATCAGTAGACCATTTTTACCAATGAATCCTAAACCCGCCCGCTGAGCAACAGCGGTGTCAACATATTCGCCAGTATCTACTTGCGGCCGAAAGCGCCAGTGTTCTTTTTCTGCTTCAGTGGCAGCTTGCTCTTCAATAAAAGCAATTAATTTTTGCAACCGATCCTGCAAAATGTGATGATAATCAATTCCCCAAGAGGCTCGCGCAAATTGTCCACGCTTTTCATCTCTAGGCATTTTTTCCTGAGCTTTGGTGGGATAAGCTAAAGCAATGGAGATAATACTTTTAGGATGCTCAAACGTTTTTTCTGGGTAAATTCGTTCTTCCACATTTTGATGTTCAAACCCCGAGTTATATCCTCGCTCTCGTTGTTCATGCAGAGAATCTTCTAATTCAATAAATGGTTCAGCATGAGTAAAGCCGATTTTATCGATCCCTAAACGTTGACTCTCTTGAATAATTTTTTCTTTCAATGTCGGCATTGCTCATGCCTCCCTTCATTTTATTATTTATCGTTTCGATGATACGTTTCATAGTCATGTGCATAGAGATTTTTCTCGTCCACGACGCCGGGAACAGTGGCAACTTTTTCCCAAACAGACCAGTCGATTTCTGGAAAGAAAGTGTCGCCTTCAAACGTTTCATGAATCATCGTCCGATATAAGACATCGCATGCGGGAATCAGTTCTTTAAAAACGACAGAACCTCCACCAATAACGGTCACACCTTCATAGTTGTCAGCATACGCAAGAATTTCCTCTACGGAATGCATAACCAAAACGCCTTCAGCTCGGTAATCCGGATTACTGGTTAGGACAATCGTTGTTCGATTTGGTAGCGGACGACATCCCATGCCTTCGAAAGTTGCACGTCCTAAGACCAATGTATTATGAATTGTTTTTTCCTTGAAAAATTTCAAGTCGTTGGGTAAATGCCAAGGCAATTTGCCTTCTTTACCAATCACTCCTTGTTCATCTTGGGCCCAAATGGCTGCTAACATAGCTTCTCTCTCCTTTTTTATACGGCAATCGGCGCTTTAATCGTTGGATGTGGGTCATAGCCTTCTACTTTAATATCTTCCATATCAAAATCAAAAACAGAAGCCTTGTCTGGATTCAAAACGAGCGTTGGGAAAGAACGAACTTCTCGTGATAATTGTTCTTGCATTTGCTCCACATGATTTTGATATAAGTGGGCATCTCCTAGCGTGTGTACAAACTCCCCCACTTCTAAACCTGTTTCATGCGCAATCAGATGTGTCAATAAAGCATAGCTTGCAATGTTAAAAGGAACACCTAAAAAAACATCGGCACTGCGCTGATAAAGTTGACAGCTTAATTTCCCTTCATTTACATAAAATTGAAACATAGTGTGACAAGGCGGCAACGCCATTGAAGGCACATCTTCTGGATTCCAAGCGGAAACAATTAAACGGCGAGAATCAGGATTGGTTTTAATCATTTCAATCACATTAGCTAATTGATCGATAAAGCTACCATCTTTGGTTTCCCAGTGACGCCATTGCGCACCATAAATATTCCCTAATTCACCATATTTTTCTGCAAACTCTGCATCATTTAAAATGGTGTCACAGAACTTTTGATGTTCTTCTTTGTATTGTTCTGCAAACACTGGATCTTGTAAGACACGATGCCCAAAATCCGTCATGTCTGGTCCTTGATAATCTGTGCTTTTTACGTAACGTTCGAACGCCCATTCATCCCAAATATGATTATTTCGCTCTAACAAATAGCGAATATTCGTGTCGCCTTTTAAAAACCACAATAACTCACTTTTAATCAAGCCAAACGGTACTCGTTTGGTTGTTAGTAAGGGAAATCCTTTGGCCAAATCGAAACGCATTTGATAGCCAAATAAACTATACGTCCCAGTTCCTGTACGGTCTTCTTTAAAATGACCTTCTTCTAAAATCTTTTTTCCTAGCGCTAAGTATGCTTCTTCCATCTTATTCCCTCCGTCTCTTAATCCGCGTATTCACTCAAGTATTCCCAACGATTCATTTTTTCTTCTAACAATTGTTCCGTTGCTGTTACCGCTTCTTGTAGTTCTTGTAAACGAACAAAATCATCACCCTGATGGTTCATTTCTTCAGTTAATGTTTCTAATTTCGTTTCTAATTGTGTGATGTCTTCTTCAATTGTTGCCCACTCTTTTTGTTCCATATAAGTCAGCTTTGTTTTTTCTTTCTTTTCTGTCGATGCTTCTTTTACTGGTTTATTGAGCGGTTTTTCTTTGACCTTTTCTTGTTCTTTTTGGTTCGCCAAATATTCACTCATCGTGCCATAAAATGATAGGATCTGACCATTTCCTTGAAAAACTAACAATTTATCCATTGTTTTATCCAAGAAATAACGGTCATGAGAAACCGCAATTACCGCTCCTTTAAACGTTTGAATATAATCTTCTAAAATGGTCAACGTATCAATGTCCAAATCGTTGGTTGGCTCATCCAATAATAACACGTTAGGCTGACTAATTAATAATTTTAAGAGATATAACCGGCGTTTTTCTCCACCAGACAGTTTGCCAATCAGTGTGCCATGCATAAAACGAGGAAATAAAAAGCGTTCTAACATTTCAGCGACCCCAACGCTGCTTCCATCACTGCGTTTCACTTCTTCTGCTGCTTCTTGCAAATAAGCAATCATCCGTTGATTAGGATCCATTGCTTCGTTTTGCTGGGTATAATAGCCAATTCGGACGGTTTCACCGATACTATATAGGCCATTCTCTAAAGGAATGCGTCCAGCTAAAATATTTAATAATGTGGATTTGCCTGCACCATTTTTACCAGTAATGCCAATTCGATCGTTTGCTTGAATGAGTAAATTAAAGTCTTTCAAAAGCTGTTTATGATCAATGGCATAATTTCCTTCCTTGATTTCCAGAACTTTTTTCCCTAAACGCTGCGTGGCAAAGTCTGCTTCTAAGGTGCCATTGGTTTGTACCTGATGCAAGTTTTCTTTTAAATCCTGAAACCGATCAATTCTTGCTTGCTGTTTCGTTCCTCGTGCTTGAACGCCTGCTCGCATCCACGCAAGTTCTTGTTTGAAGAGGCGTTTTCTTTTTTCTTCTTGTTCTACAGCGACACGTTCACGTTCGGCTTTTTCCATCACATACGTTTCATAGTTTCCTTTGTATTCATACAGTTTTCCAAAAGAAAGTTCAAAAATCCGATTGGTTACTCGATCTAAAAAGTAGCGGTCATGGGTCACCATTAAAACCGCGCCACGATAGTTATTTAAAAAGTTTTCCAGCCATTCAATCGTTTCATAATCCAGATGGTTCGTTGGTTCATCCAATAACAGTAAATCGGGCGCTTCAATTAAGACTTGCGCCAAGCTTACTCGTTTTAACTGCCCGCCAGAAAGCTCACCTATTTTCTTTTCCAATGTGGGAATGCCTAATTTTTGTAAAATAATTTTTGCATTGGTATCTGCTGTCCAAGCATCTTGTTTATTCATGGCTTCTTCTGCTTGCGTGTAACGTCTTTGAACCCCTTCGTCTAAACCATTCTCACTTAAAGCAGCTAACGCTAATTCATAATTTTTGACTGCTTTTATGATCGGGCTGTCTCCCTGAAACACGGCTTCTGCAATCGTAATATTCTCGTCAAATGTTTGATTCTGGGAAAGGTACCCAATTTGATAATCACTTGGCTGCTGAATCGCAGCAAGATCACCATCACCGCTATCTACGCCAGCAATAATATTTAATAAACTGGTTTTCCCTGTGCCGTTAATCCCAATTAAACCAATGCGATCTTTTTCATGAATCAAAAAAGAAAGATGATCAAATAGTGTTTTTTCCCCATATGTTTTGGTTAAATCTGTTACTTTTAATTCTTTCACCGACACTACCAACTCCTTCTATTTTGGTCTTGCTTATTGTATCAAAAATTGGATTATAAAAAAAGTGCATGAGATAAAAATCGTCTTGGTTTCATCTCATACACTATTACTTATTCTTTATTAAAATTTTTAACAAATCGTTTCAGCGGAACGTTATTCACTTCGCCGCTAATCGAATAACTCTCTAATAAATTGACATTTTTTCGTAACTCGTTCGCTTCGATAATTGAAATGCGTTCAGATTGTTCGTAATGATCAATCATCCGTCGTTCTTCTTGGAAGCCTAATAATAGGTCTTTGACATAGTCTGTCTCCGTATGAACAATATACGAATCAATAAATTCGCCTTTTTCAAACTTATGGGCTAAATCCAAGCGTCCGTCAATGAAGAAATCAATTAAATCATCATCATAGACACCGCGCAAATTATCTAAACTCTTCAGAATAACTTGAGAATTTCTTAGAAAAACTTGGCGAATATTTTCTAGTTCTTCATTTCGTAATTCTTTTTCTTCTTCAGAAGCTTCACCACGATTGAAAAATAGCTTAGGATGTAAAAGAATCGAAATGATTTGTCGAGCAAATAATAACCAAAAGCCTACAATCGATAATAATTGTTTGGCAATCGACCGTTGCATCCGTGTAATCAAGCGTTGATACATACGATAACTTCTGACACTAATTTCTCCTTGTTTCAGACTTTCTTCTAAGCCGTCTCGTTCAATGGACACAATTAACGTCCGCAACTCTTGCACTTCTTGTTTTCGTTCCGCACTTAGCTGCTCGGTATACAATTCTTTTAAACGATCTTGATAATTTTCAATGACCGCATTCATTTCACCACGAGGATTCTCTTCATTTTGCTGTTTTAAGACATCAATGACATCACGTAATAAATCAATTTCGACGGACTCTTCATTTTCCACTTCCGTCTCTGAATCAGTTAAAAATGGTAAAACTAGAATCCCGCCAATCAGAGTCACCAAAATAACACAAGCCGTAATGAATAGTAATAACGGTCGTTCTTTAAAATGCTCCCCGTTAATCGCTGTCGGCAAAATAAAGATGGTGGCTAAACTCACTGTTCCTTTAACACCGCCAAAAGTTAAAATCAGCATTTCATTCATTGCGTTTTTGACTTTCTTAAGACCATGTTGAAGCGTGTAAACACTGAAAATGGCTAAGAAACGAATCAAAAAGACAACGGCGCTAATAATTAGAACAACCATTAGTAGGAACCAGTTTGAATATTGTTGGTCAATCCAAATTGGCGAAAACACTTGAGAAAGTTCAATTCCTAAGAATAAGAAAACTAAGGCATTTAAGGTGAACTCAATCATACTCCAAATACTTTCGCCAACATTTGACAGCTCTGCTTCAAAAAGCGAAACTTTTTTCAAACTAGACGCTTGCATAATTCCAGCAATCACAGCGGCAATAATTCCAGAAACGCCAATCAACTCTGAAATTAAATAAGCAATAAATGGCAAGAGTAATTCAATCAACAAGTAGCCTGTAACATCTTTTGCCACTGCAGTTTCAAGTAAATGAACAATTTGCTGTTTTAATAGAACTAACACGATTCCGACTACCGCTCCACCAATGCTGGAAATAACCAAGGTCCCTGCCGCTTCCACCGGCGAAAATGATCCCGTTAATAAAGCCGCTAATGCAAATTGAAAGGCTGTAACGCCTGATGCATCATTAATGAGTCCTTCACCAGATAAAATGTTCATCGAACGTTCAGGAATGTCAATTCGACCTGATAACGAACCTACCGCCACCGCATCCGTTGGCCCTAGAGCCGCCCCAAAAGCGAAGCAAGCGGCTAATGGTAAAGTAGGCAAAATCATATGCAAGGTCCAGCCGACTCCGACTAAGGTAATTAACACACCAAAAAAGGCCAAGAAAAGAATCATCCCGAAATTTTTCATCATTGCTTTCAGATTGATTAGCTCCCCTTCTCTAAATAAAAGCGGTGCAATAATCATTACTAAAAACACTTCAGGCTCAAATTCAATTTCCTGCCCCATTTTAGTTAAACCAATTAGAACGCCTACAATAATTTGCACAATTGGCAGCGGAATGACGGGAACAATCCGGTTGAATATGTTTGAGAAGGTAATAGACAGTGCAAAAACAATGATTAGAAAGGTAAATTCCATCCTATCATTCCCTTCTATATTAAATTTTTATTGACTTACCGATCAAAACATTTAAGTAATTTTTTCTTTTTAAGAATAATTTTCTTTTCGACTTCTTCTAACTCAGAACTGCGTTCGCAAAGTTCCAATTGAGCGCGTCGTGCTTCTAAACGAAGAAGTTCTCCTTTAATTAATTCAATTTTTTTGTAGCGTAAGAAATTTTTCTTTTGCATACGTTCTGCAAAGTGTTGTCGTTTTTCTTCAGGGATTGCTTGATATTTCTTTTTCAAGTCAGCGACACACTTTTCAAATTCTTCACTCACCGAAACAACTTCCTTCCAAAATTTAATCTGACTAATTATAACAAATTTTACCAAAAGTACAAGCAAAATTGCTTTCTTTTTTTCAAAAGAAATTCAGACAAAACTTAACGCGGGAAAAGCTGATTTCTAGGAGCTGAACATGGTTAATCTTCATTAACAATAATATCAATTTCTGCCTCTTCATTCATCCGTGTTGAAAGAAAAAGAACCATTTCTTCTAGTGGCGCAGAAAAGCGTAAAACCACCCCTCTTCTGCCTTTTTTTAAATACCCTAAACGAATACCGTTCGGCTTTTGAACAAGGACAATCTTTTCGATATCTTTAAAGGCCGTGCCCCGATTGTCAAAAGGATGCGTAATAATACAGTCCTCCGCAAAACCTCTTGCATCGTAAAGAAAACTGAAGATAATCAAAATATATAACACACTTCGAATCATTTCAATTTTATCTCCTGCCGAAAATGCATTGGCCAGAATCATTAAACTAAAAAAAGCAACTAGATATTTTGTTGTAGGATGTTTTGCAGCCGGAATTACAATACTTTTACGTACGAAGTAAAAGTAACCATACATAACGACGACAAATAAAAATAGCAATAACGTAAATCCATCGATAATCACAAACGACTCCTTTATTTCTTTTTCTTTTGAATATCTGTTAATATATCATTTATTTCTTTAATTTCTTTTTTTGATTCGTTAATCTTTTTGATAACCGCCTCACGGTTTTTTCCAGGCGGTAAGTCAATTGATTCTTGGTAGTAGTTTGCTAAAGCTTGAACTTTTTTCATTTTTTCGCTTTGCAACAAGGCTATATTTCTTTTCATTTAACCGCCTCCTCTTCCTTAGTATACATTACTTTGTAAGGAATTGCTTAATTTGCAAGATATTTTCTAATAAAAAGGAGTAATTTTACATTTTCTTATAAACAAAAAGTATTCGGCTGAGTAACAGCAGCAAACGACAAAATAATAGAATAAAAGATGAGACAGAAGTAGTATACTTTTGTCTCATCTTTTATTATTGAGCTGAAATCGCTAAACCAATTGCTTTTTCCCCTAGGTGGGTCCCAATAACTGGACCAAAATGACCGATTTCAATTTCTGCATTTGGGTATAGCTTTTGTAATTTTGCTTGTTCTTTTTCAGCAACGATGCGATTATTGGCATGAATCACATACAGTTTAACTGGCGCTTCAATCCCTGCGTTTCGTTCACCAATAATCTTTTCTGCACGAGCAAAAGCTTTCTTTGTTGAACGGATTTTTTCAAATAATACAATCTTTCCATCTTCAAAAGTCAAGATAGGTTTAATCTTCAATAGCCCAGCGATCAAGGCTGCGCCATTCGTTAAGCGACCGCCACGAACTAAGTTGTTCAGATCTTCTACAATTAGATATGCATACGTATTGTCACGAATTAAATCTAATTTGGCAAAAATTTCTTCTAAGCTGGCTTTTTCTTCTGTTAAATCTAAAGCAGCTTCTACCATGTGTCCCATTGGCATACTTGTAATTTTTGAGTCATATGGATACAAAGCAACGCCTGGGATTTCATCAGTAAGTCCGTGCAATGTATGAACAAAACCAGAGATTCCTGAAGAAAGATGAATGCTGATGATGGTGTCGTACCCTTGTTCAGCGATTGATTTGTAAAGCTCTAACACTTCTCCTAAAGCAGGTTGTGAAGTCGTCGGAAATTCTTTACTATTATTTAGCAATGCATAATATTCATCTGCTTCAATGTCAATGCCTTCGTTGTATATTTTTCCATCTAAAATGACTGGGATGGGAATTACAAAAAGATTCGGATGATCTTTAATGCGCTCGGGTAAATAAGCTGTACTATCTGTCACAATAGCAATTTTCATTTTGTAACCTCGTTTCACTAATTTTCCACGTTGTTTCTAATATAGCATAAAAAAGGATATTTTAAAATGCTTTCCTTATTCGTTCAGGAATTTTTCGATGGCGTCAGCATTTTTTTGTTCATCTACTTCTAAAATACTGCCTGCATAAGAGGATTCACCAAAATTCCAAGAATCTGGTACCGGAACCGATAATGACTCAACCCCTGCTTTTCCTTTAATCAGCAATGATGGTCCGTTCGTTAGCATGAAACTAACAGGCACATCTGTCGACATATAACCGACTAATTTCCCAAGTGATTCTGGGGTTCTTAATAAAGTCATTGGATTTTTCATTTGGCTCATTACAGCTGACATAACTTGTTGTTGGCGACGAACCCGACCAAAGTCGCCTTCTTCATCCATCCTAAAGCGAGCGTATTGAAGTAAGACATGTCCATCCATGACCTGTTGCCCTTTTTCAATATCAACGCCATCTAAATTCAGTGATTTTTCTGCATCGATTTTGACACCTTTTGGAAACATAGAGTCAACAATTTTTTCAAATGATTGGAAATCTACCTTAGCATAATATTTCGTATCTAAATTAAAGTTTTGTTTTAACGTTTCACGAACCAATTCAGCACCGCCATAAGCGTATGCGGCATTAATTTTATTCGGCCCGACACCAGGAATGTCCACGAATGTATCACGCATAAATGAAATTAATTTCGGTTTTTTTGATGGTCCATTTAGTTGGAGAACCATTATTGTGTCGGCTCGTCCAGCATCTTCCCCACGTGTATCGCTGCCAATAATTAAAATATTCTTAGCTCCATTGCTACTTTTGACACCATTAAATGTTTCTACTTTTTCTTGAGGCAACGAGTCATCATGTTCTGCTGCAGATTTTCCTTTTAAAAACATGACTGTACTATAAGCAAATAACAGAATCAATAGGATTACTAGCCATTTGAAAAAGCGTTTTGTTTTTGATTTTTTACGTTTCTTTTTTGGTTTCTTGTCTTTTTTTCCGCGGGGTGGTTGGTCAGAACCGTTGCCACCACCTGAATCTGTTTGATGTCGCCTCTCACTTCTGCGACTGTCCTCAGTATAGCTGTCTTCGTAAACTGTCTCTTGAAGGCTTTCAGCTAGTTCTTCTGGTTCTTCTTCTCTATGTTCACCCATTGATTTTCGGGGATTAAAGGTCTTTTTATGCTCTGCTGGTCTCGATTTTTCATGAATATGTTTATAACGATCTACACGACTCATCGTGTCACTCCTTTACCTCTGTGTTTTATCACCTTTCTTAGGATACCTCATTTCGCAGGAAATTCCTATTACAAATATGTAATTTAATAAAAAATGAAACTCACTTTATCTAATAAGTAAGCTTCATTTTCATTTTTAACTCTTTAAAGTGTGGACAAAACATAGATCGGGTAATCCCCTAAAATTTTTATTTCTGCGCCAATCAGTTCCAGTTCTGTTAAAGCTGCTTCAATTAATTTTTCTGGTTGATCTTTCACTAAGTCCATTAAAAAGAAGTACTCTCCTAGCTTTGTTTTCAACGGCCGCGATTCTATTTTGCTAAGATTAATCCCTCGCCAACTGAACACGCTTAATGCTTTGTGTAAAGAGCCAGGAACATTACTTGGCATCGTAATCGCCAGCGTTATTTTTTTCTCAGATAGCGGGAAAGAAATCGCTAAATTTTCAGAACCAAGAACCCAAAATCGGGTTTGATTTACCGATAAATCTTGTATATTTTTTTCAACAATGGTCAAATCATACATTTCCGCAGAAAGTTTTGGTGCAATAGCTGCAAAAGGTAATTCTGGATGTTCTGCAATGTATTTGGCGGCGTAAGCTGTTGAAGGCGTTGCTTCTAAAATCGCTTCTGGAAAGTTTTTCGCTAGAAACATCTGCGATTGAGCTAATGCTTGCGGATGTGATAAAATTTTCTGACTTTGTTGCCAGATCGCTTGATTCTCTTTTGCCACCATTAATTGTTGTTGAATCGGTAAAACTAACTCTGCTTGGACAGGTAACTGCGCTTGATGATACAAATAATCTATCGATGCGTTAACAGTTCCTTCAATCGTGTTTTCTATTGGGATAATACTACATGCCACTTCTTGCTGTTCAATTGCTTTCAAGCAAGCTGGAATCGATGCGTACGGTATCAACGTAGCATCAGGAAAAGCAGCCAACGTTGCACTGTACGTAAAGGAACCAATCGGACCTAAATAACCAACTTTCATCGTTTCTCTACTCCTTTAATTGTTGCAGAATTTCATTGATAATTTCTTCTGGTGAGCGATTGGTCGTATCAATTGTCATCTTCGCACATTCTTCGTAAAAATTTTTACGAGACTCAAACAAAGCAATGATTTCTTTTGAAGAACGTTCTATAGCTAAGGGTCGTTGGTTTTCAGTATCTTCTTTGATTCTTTTTAACAGCTCTTCTGGTGTCGCATGTAAATAAATCACTTGCTGAAAAGATTTTAATAAGCTACGATTTTCTGGTCCGACAACAATCCCGCCCCCAGTTGAAAGGACGGCTGTATTTTTTGACAGCTCCTTTAAAAGTTGGGTTTCCTGTTCTCGGAAAGCTGCTTCACCATATTTTTCGAAATAGTCAGGAATTGAGCGTCCTATTTTTTCAATTAACGCTGTATCTAAATCAAGATGAGGCATCTTTAGTTTATTGGCCAAACTTTGGCCGATAGTTGTTTTACCCGCACCCATGAAACCAATTAAAACAATGCTTTCCATGGTTCGTTATCCTCCTTCGTTAACAACTTAAACGTTCTAAGTCGTCAAAAAATGCTGGATAAGAAACTGAAACTGCTTCAGCCTTATCTAATTCAACAGTGCCTTCTTTTACAAGTAATGCAGCAATTTGTAACATCATCCCGATACGATGATCCCCATAACTGGTAACTCTTCCACCATGTAAAGAAGTTGGTCCATGTATAATTAAGCCATCATCAGTAGGCGTGATGTCGGCGCCTAAAATTGTTAATTCTTTCGCTACTGCATCAATCCGATTGGTTTCTTTGACTTTCAATTCTTCTGCATCTCGAATGATTGTCGTGCCAGTAGCCTGAGTAGCTAACAAAGCAATAATCGGTAACTCATCAATTAAACGTGGGATAATAGCGCCACCAATCTCTGTAGCTGTTAATTGACTCGTTTTTACAAGTAAATCGCCAGAGTGATTGGCCTCATCTTCATTTAAAATAGTGACGGAACCACCCATGTTTTTAATCACATCTAAAATACCTGTCCGCGTTTGATTTAAGCCAACATTTTTCAGAAGTATCTCGCTATCTGGGACTACTAAACCCGCAACTAAAAAGAAAGCTGCAGAAGAGATATCACCAGGAACTACCACATTTTGACCTGTTAATTGTTGCGGTCCAGTTAACATAATTTTTTTACCGTCTACTTCAAGTGTCCCACCAAATTGTCGAATCATCTCTTCTGTATGATCACGTGTCTTTTCTTTCTCAACCACTACAGAAGTGCCCTCGGCTTGCAAAGCGGCGAATAAAATAGCCGATTTAACTTGAGCACTTGCAACAGGCATTGTGTAGTCAATCGGTTGCAAATTTTGAGTCCCGCGAATAGAAATTGGCGGAAACTCCGTTTGCTGAACCCCTTGACATTCCGCTCCCATTTGGTTTAAAGGAAGCATTACACGATTCATTGGTCGTTTGGCAATAGACGCATCACCAGCTAGGCGCGTTTCAAAGGGACAGCCAGCTAAAATGCCCAGCATCAGACGAATTGTTGTCCCTGAATTTCCAACATCAATTGTATTCTTCGCCTTTTTTAAGCCTGCAAATCCTCGCCCCTCAACGGTGATTGTCGTCCCGTCATCTTCAATGTTCACACCTAAAGAACGAAACGCCGCTAAGGTACTTAAACAATCTTCGCCTCTTAGAAAATTTGTAATCGTCGTTTTTCCAGAAGAAATCGCTCCAAACATAATACTTCTATGAGAAATCGATTTGTCGCTAGGAACCATCAGAGTCCCTTGTAAATGTTTCACATTTGTACGTAGTTGCACCCTCATCACCTCTTATTTTTCGTAACACGTATAGTTCGTTTTTTTAGATAAAATTTGTTTTGCAGCTTGGCAGTCTGATTGATTTTTAAAAGACAATTGAAGAATCCCATAGATTTCTTCTCTCGTTTCTAAAATTTTAATATTTGTAAGAGAAAGGTCCGCTTCGCCTAAAATTTGTGTAATTTCAGCAATGATTCCTGGTTGATCTGGTACATCAACAAACAAATCATAGAAAGCTGGGATTGCGCCTTCTTTATGAATGGGCAACTGAGCACGTGTTTCTCTGGCCTTATCAAAAAAATTACGAATAGCTGGGGCGTTTTTTTCTGTTAACCATTGGCAAACAGTAGTCATCTCTTTTTGCCAATTTTCTAGTAAGTCCAATAATACTAAGCGATTGCTTAATAAAATATCCGTCCACATCGTTGCATCAGAGGAAGCAATTCGAGTAATATCTCTGAATCCTCCAGCCGCTAGCTGCTGCGCTCTAGGGTAAGTGGTATTCAGTTGCTGACTTTCGTTCACTAAAGCTGCGGCAACAATATGTGGCAAGTGACTTAGAGCACCAGTAATTTCATCATGTTCCTGTGCAGGCATCGTAATAAACTTCGCATGCGTTCCTTTTAGTAACGTTTGTAACTCCTGAATCTGTTTGTTTTTTTCGCCATGGTCATCGGTAAAAATATAGTAGGCATTTTCAAACAAACGTTCATCAGCGGCTGTTACGCCGGATTTATGTGAACCAGCCATTGGATGACCACCAATAAAATTTTTCATGTTAAGCTTTGTTGCTAACTGATTAATTTCCACCTTGGTACTACCCACATCTGTGATCAGAGCAGTTTCTAGTGATAATTGGTTTAATTCTTCTAGTTGTACTAAAGTTGCTTTAACTGGGGAACAAAGAAAAATAATCTCTGCTCGTCTTGCCCCACTTGTTAAAGATTCAGCTATCTCATCAATTAGACCCGTTTTCTTAGCAAATTCAGTTGCCTCCGCTTGATTATCGAAACCGATAATCTCACTGTTTGGATGCCCTTTTTTGATACACAAAGCCAGTGAACTCCCGATTAGCCCTAATCCTACGATTAAAATACGTTTCTTCATTTTTTCCCTCCATATACTTGCGACTTTCTTCCATTAAAAGTTTTGAGTATATAGGCGATAACGTTTCACTGCTTCTTTCATTTGTTCAAATGAGTCACTATCAAATTTTTCGAGCATTGCCTTCGCTACTTCCGTTGCAACAACGGCTTCACAAACAACGCTAGCGGCCGGTACCGCCGTGCTATCAGAGCGCTCAACGCTGGCCTTATAAGGCTCTTTTGTATCAATATTCACGCTTTGTAATGGTTTATAAAGGGTTGGAATAGGTTTCATGACACCACGAACGATGATTGGCATTCCGTTGGTCATTCCTCCTTCAAAACCGCCTAAATTGTTGGAAGTTCTGGTATAACCAGTACTTTCGTCCCAAACAATCTCGTCCATCACTTGACTACCAGGGCGTTGCGCCATTTCAAATCCAATGCCAAACTCAGCACCTTTAAAAGCATTGATGCTTACAACAGCTTGCGCAATTTTGGCATCTAGTTTACGATCCCATTGAACATAGCTACCTAAGCCAGCTGGAACGCCACCCACAAGTACTTCTACTACCCCACCAATTGTATCACCATTTTTCTTGGTTTGGTCAATTAGTTCTTTCATTTTTTCTTCTACGGAAGGATCTAATACGCGAACGGCAGATTGTTCAGATCGTTCTTGAATTTCACGAATCGTTAAATTTTCAGGAATCGTAGCTTCAATCCCGCCTAATACCGCGACATGCCCAGCGACTTGGATATCCAGTTCAGCTAAGAGTTTTTTAGCAACCGCACCAATCGCCACACGCATCGTTGTTTCTCGTGCCGAAGACCGTTCTAAAACATTCCGTAAATCATCATGTTGATATTTCATGCCACCGACTAAATCAGCATGTCCTGGACGTGGTTTGCTGACGCGGCGGATTTTCTTTTGTTTTTCAGGAACTGGCTCTACTGACATCACGGAGGTCCAATTTTTCCAGTCTTTGTTTTCGACAATCAACGTTACTGGTGAGCCAAGTGTTTTACCATGCCGAATACCCGAAGTAATACGTACTTGGTCTTTTTCAATTTTCATCCGTCCCCCACGACCGTAACCGCCTTGACGTCTTGCTAATTCTCGGTTAATCTCTTCGCTACTTAAAGGCAAGCCGGCTGGTAAGCCTTCAATAATAGCAGTTAATTCAGGTCCATGTGATTCGCCTGCTGTAATAAAGCGCATCTTAAATTCCTCCTTCTCTGTTTAAAAATGCTCGAATTTCTTCCGTTGGTAAAGAGACAATTTTCGCTTGACCAATTTTTTCTAAGACAATGATTTTAATCTGTCCCCCACGTGTTTTTTTATCATGTGTAATTGCTTGATAGAGACGTTCTTCTGGCCAACGATCTGTCGTTACTGGTAAATCGAACTTTTCTAGCATGGTGACCAACTCTTGGGTAGTCCCAAGTGGGGAAAGCCCTCGTTGTTCTGCGACTTGAGTTATTTGAATCATTCCTAAAGAAACGCCTTCACCGTGAGCAATCACCCCGTAACCAGCTGTATTTTCTAATGCGTGGCCAATCGTATGCCCAAAATTCAGAATCAAACGTAAGCCCAAATCTAATTCATCTTCTTCGACGACATCACGTTTAATCTTGCAACAGGCCGTGATAATTTCTTCTGCATGTGCCACTAAATCTTGTTCATTTTCCAAAGAGGATAAACGGTGCCACAATTCAACATCAGCGATAGCTGCTGATTTTACAATTTCTGCAATTCCTTCACGCACACGTCTAGGTTCTAATGTTTTAAGTGTATTAGGATCAATTAAAACCCCATCTGGTTGGGCAAAAGTACCGACAAGATTTTTGGCTTTTTTAGTGTTAACCGCTGTTTTACCTCCAATGCTACTATCTACTTGTGCCAGTAAGGTTGTTGGTACTTGCAAAAAGTGAATACCGCGCATATAGGTTGAAGCGACAAATCCAGCTAGATCTCCCACAACGCCTCCACCTAGAGCAATTAGACCATCACTTCGAGTCAATTGCTGTTCCGCTAAAAAATCATAAAGCAGCTGAGCTGTTTCGAGGCTCTTACTTTGTTCACCTGCCGCTACAGCAATCAATGATGTTTCAAAACCAGCAGCTTGCAGTTCTTTCTCAACAGCTGCGCCATATAATTTATTCACCGTTTCATCGGTAATAATCGCTACCCGTTGTGGCTGCCACAGGCTACGTACCCAAGTGCCAATTTTATCTAAGGCACCTGTTTCGATGGTTAAATCATATGAATGTGTAGGTAACGTTACGGTTAATTTCATGTCCTCTACTCCTCTGTCTTTACTAATCTTCTAAAGCATTAATTTCTTTCATTGCTTTTTCGATGATATGAACTTCTTTCATCATACGTAGGTAAGTTTTTTCATTCAAGGATTGTGGCCCATCTGACCACGCATTCGCTGGATCTGGGTGAATTTCTACAATCAAACCGTCCGCACCTGAAGCAACACCTGCTCGGGCCATTGGCGGTACTAAATCCCAGATACCAACACCATGACTCGGATCAACAATAATTGGAAAATGACTTAATTTTTTAATTAAAGGCACCGCACTTAAATCAAGTGTATTGCGCGTAGCAGTTTCGTACGTACGAATCCCACGTTCAATGAAGATCACATTGAAATTCCCTTGCGCAGCAATGTATTCAGCTGCGTTTAGCCATTCATCAATCGTGCCAGCAATCCCGCGTTTTAAGCCAATAGGTTTTCCAGTTTTACCAACCGCTTGTAATAACTTGAAATTTTGCATGTTGCGCGCACCGATTTGTAAAATGTCACTGTATTTTGCGACAAGTTCTAAATTCGCTTCATCCATCACTTCTGTAATGACTTGCATATCTAATTCATCAGCCGCTTGGCGAATGTATTTCAGTCCTTCTTCTTCTAGTCCTTGGAAAGCGTATGGCGACGTTCTAGGTTTGAATGCACCACCTCGTAAAATTGTTGCACCGCCAGCTTTAGCAATTCGCGCACATTCACGAATCTGATCTAAGCTTTCGATTGAACAAGGGCCCGCCATCATGGTCATACTGCCGTCACCGATTTTAACACCGTTCACATCAACCACTGTATTCTCTGGATGAAATAAACGACTCGTTAGTTTGTAAGACAACGAAATGCGGACACTTTTCTCCACGCCTTCTAATGCTGTTAACTCTGCTTCAACTAATTTTTCTGTATCACCAATCAAGCCTATCACTGTTTTTCCATTATCTTGACTTGTTTGAGTAGTTAAGCCTGCACCTGTTACTAAATCAATGACTTGTTTCATTTGCTTTTCGGTTGCATTTTCTTTCATAATTACGATCATTATATTCTCTCCTCATGCCTTTAAACGGCGCTCTTTTTATCTATTTTCAATTTTACGTTTTACGACTGATACAGGCATTTTTTGTCCTGTCCATTGTTCAAAAGCAGCAGCGCCTTGATAAAGTAGCATGTCCAAGCCGTTGCTTGTTTCTGCGCCACGTAAACGGGCTTCTTTTAATAACTGTGTTTCTCTGGGATTATAAATAGCATCATACACAAATAACTTCGGTTGAATCATTGCATAATTTTCTATAGGACTACTATGCGCATGTGGATGCATACCCACACTCGTTGCATTAACTAACAAGACGCTTTCAGCAACATCTTTTGCTAGTTTTTCAGTATCCGCTAAATCGTTTAAATGAATTACACAGTTGGTTCGTTCAGTGAAATTTGCCAGTTTTTTTTGACTGTCGTTAAACCCCGCGCTTTTCCTGTTGTAAACGGCGATTTCTTTCACGCCATCTAAAGCAGCTTGGGCAATGATTGATAAGGCTGCACCACCTGTTCCTAAGATGGTCATTTTATTCTGAAAAACGTCAACCTTTTTCTCTTTCAAACTCCACATAAAACCAGTACCATCCGTGCTGTCTCCGTAAAGTTTTCCATCTTTGTTGACAATCGTATTAATTGCGCCAACCAGTTGAGCGGTAGGACTTAGTTCATCCATATAACTTACAGCCGCCACTTTATTGGGCATTGATAAGTTGGCCCCTAACATGTGAAACGTTCGAATCGCTTCAATTGCTTGTGGCAATGTCTCTTGTCCAACGTCAAACGCCAGATACCGAGCATCAACTCCTAAATTTTGAAATGCTGTATTATGAATCAACGGTGAAATACTGTGTTGGCTGGGTTTCGCGAATAACCCAGCTAAACGAGTAGCTCCAGTTATTTCTTTCATCCTGTGTGCTCCTTTACGAATTTTTTTTAGTAAGTTTCTGAAATCCTAATTTTTGGACAAACAAAAAGGATATTCACAGTAAATTTTAAGAAAAATCTACAGTGAATACCCTACAAAAAAGCAATATAAAAGCCACTATAGATTTTCTTAAATCTACATGGCTGAAAGTCATCTTAAATTTCCCTAGCCATTATAGATACAAACGTTTGTTGTCTGTACCCATAATGTTATGAATACAAACCTATCTAAAATAGCTAAAGTAAAAGTTATTCAGTTGTGTATGGTTTTTCTTCGTTGTTGTCATAAGAATCACTCCAAAACTGATTTAATTAAGAATTGTTAACAGTATACCGCTAGAAAAAACATGTGTCAACACTTATTCGCTTATTTTTTTGACTATTCCATTAAAACCAATGTTATTTTATTCGTAAAAAGACTGAAAAAAGCCACAGGAACCAGTCATTTCACTGATTCCTGTGGAGCAAAAATTATTTTAATTCTTCAGCGTATACATCATCAACTGTTTGTGTTGGATCGATAACAATGTATAAGTTTTTAGTTTTTTCGCTGACTTTTGTAGATTGATAGATGTTATCCAAGCCCTCATCTGTTTTATCTTTGTAAGGGAAATAAACTAAATCTGGTGTGCCATTTTTGTAAAGAATTTCCATACGTTCGATATCTTCATATTTTAAAGCACGAGAGAACATCCCTAATTCTAAGCCACCTAAGTTAATATCGTGGGTTTGAACATGATCTCCTTCTTGGAAAATTTCAATTTTGAACCCTTCACATGGATGAATTTCAACAAATTCACTACCATGGATACGGCCAAAACTTGTTGTAATATGTTTGATCCATAAATCACCAATAAAACGACGATCAATCGTCCAAGTTTCACCATTTCTGAAATAAAATTTAAGTCCTGTCATTTCTCTAGCCATAGCACAAATCTCCTTACTTAAAAATAATTTCTTACATTATTAGTTTACCATACTTTTGATAAACGGTCACAAACTTTCGCTGTAGATTCTTAATCTTTTGTTATTCTTTTTAAAAAAGAATCAGTCTCAACTACTGCACGTTGGTGAAAACCTTTGGCAATTTGTCGTTCTCCTTCATAAGCAACAAATTCATAGCGTATTTTGTGTGCAGACTGTTCAATGTTGGTCATCGTAACAACGATTGTCGACCCTACCGCGGATGGATATAAGTGACGCAATTCTAACACCGTTCCGACAGTTGTTTCCCCAACTGATAATTGGTCCTTCACAGCTTCTTTGGCTGTTTGTTCAATCATGGCAGCTAAAGCAGGGGTTCCTAAAACTTCTAAGTCACCAGAACCGAGCATTTTAGCCGTTTGTGATTCTTTCACCAAAAATTC
Organism: Enterococcus sp. DIV0546; assembly: GCF_051712785.1. NCBI lineage: Bacteria > Bacillati > Bacillota > Bacilli > Lactobacillales > Enterococcaceae > Enterococcus > Enterococcus sp. DIV0546. Next base: position 1,289,037 of record NZ_JBIOPO010000001.1, on the reverse strand, counting down.
TTTTGTAAACATTTCTGTTGGCATTATGCTTTCTCTCCTTTTGAACGTTGTTTTTTGGCAAACGAAAGCAGAACTTCTTGTTTATTCTCTAAGCTACCTTCAACAACGTGTTGCTCGATTTCAGCAATCAGTTCCCCTAACCATTTGCCTGGTGTTTCTTCTAAGACCGCTAAAAGGTCTTTTCCTGTTATGGCCAATTCATGTCTTTGATGGATGGGTAATGCCTTAACTAACTCTTTTGTTACTTGTACTTGACTCTCTTGTTGGTAATAATATAAAAGCCTTTCAACAAGTACTGCTGATTCTTCGCCTAATTCATAAAGCATCATTGGCTGCCAGTCGTTACTCAAGCGAAAACGCAAACCGCGTACTAATTGTGAAACGTTTTGAATTAATTGATTTGAAAGTTTCCAAGCCTTTAAGAAGGAGCGAATTTCTGCTTCTGGTAAATTCAATGATTGGATAAGTAACGTCCACGCTTCTGCTTCTGTTTCAATTTGACGAGCAGGCAAGTCCATTAAACGAAAAAGTCCAGCCCCTTGTTCTCGTAATTTTGGACAGTATTGATAGCATTCTGTTTCAATAAACGGAGCTAAGCCACCTTGTCGATTAACCCCTAAAAGCATTTTTACAAATTCAATCGTAATGCGTTCTACTGAAATTTTTTCTAATAAAGGATGAAATTCAGCGATAGCGGCTAAGGTTTTTTCTTCAATTTTAAAATCTAATTGGCTAGCAAAGCGTAAGCCCCGCATCATCCGCAGAGCATCTTCATGAAACCGCTCATGGGGATTGCCGACTGCACGAATGGTTTGATTAGTTAAATCTTCGATACCATCAAATAAATCAATGATTTCGCCTGTGCTGTCGAGCGCCAAGGCATTAATCGTAAAATCTCGCCGTTTTAAATCTTCTTTCAAGGAGCGAACAAAGGTGACTTCATCTGGTCGACGAAAGTCTTGATAAGTTGACTCGGTACGAAAGGTTGTTACTTCATACTGTTGGTCTTCCATCAATACAAGGACTGTGCCATGTTCGATGCCCACATCAACGGTTCGTTTAAAAATTTGCTTGATTTCTTCTGGATAGGCACTTGTCGCAATATCGACATCATGGATTGGTTTATTTAATAAAGCATCACGGACACTGCCCCCGACAAAATACGCTTCAAAGCCCTGTGCATTGATTTCGCGAATAACGGGAGCGGCTTCTTTAAATTCGTTTGGAATAGTTGTCAATTTCATAGCATCTGTTCCAATCCGTAAAGTAGTTCTGTTCTCTGTACCACTTGCCGACAAGCTAACGCCACTCCTGTCATGAATGAACGCCGATCATAAGAATCATGCCGAATAGTGAGCCCTTCACCTACACTGCCAAATTGGACTTGTTGGTGTGCCACTAAACCAGGTAAGCGGACACTATGGATTCGCAGACCCTCGAAATCAGCCCCGCGTGCCCCTGGTATTGATTCTACCTCTTGCGGATTCCCTTGTTTTTTTGCTGGCCGAACTTCTTGAATCATTTCTGCAGTTTTTATAGCCGTTCCACTCGGTGCATCCAATTTGTTATCATGATGTAATTCAATGATTTCCACATCTGGAAAATACTGCGCCGCTTTTTGGGCAAATTGCATCATTAAAACTGCCCCAATTGCAAAGTTTGGCGCAATTAAGCCGCCGATGGCTTTTTCTCGAGATAGGTTTGTCAATTCGTTGATTTGTTCTTCCGTAAAGCCTGTAGTCCCAACAACAGGCGCCATACCGTGTTCCAACGCAAAACGCGTATTTGGATAGGCGGCTTCAGGAACCGTAAAATCAATCCAAACATCTGGTTTGACAGCTAGGACTTCTTCTAAGCGCTGAAAAACGGGAATTGCTGTTTCATCATTGAAAGAAACAGTTTCTTGTGCTTCATGAGGATCATACACACCTACTAATTCAAAGTCTGCGGTTTCTAAGACCATTTGTGTAGCAGTACTGCCCATCCGTCCTTTAAACCCAGCGACAATTATTTTAATCATGTGTTTTCCCATCCTTTCTTTCAAAGCGATAGCGATCCCGCTTGTTAAATTTGGCCATATTTTCTTCAAAAACTTCGGTTAAATCAATCTCTAAAGAATTTGCCATGCTAATCAATACAAAAAAGACATCTCCAAGTTCCTCTGATACTGTCTTTGGTTTTTCGTCTGCTTTTTTCTGTTTTTCACCATAATAATGATTGACTTCACGGGCTAATTCTCCGACCTCTTCCGTCAAACGAGCCATTTGTCCTAATGGTGAAAAATAGCCTGTTTTAAACTGTTGAATATAATCATCAACTTCTGTTTGCATCGATTGCAAACTACGTTGTTCTGATTCTGACATTTTACCCCAACCTTTCTTACTCTACCTCCTACATCTTATCAAAAACTTGGCTATCTGGAAAGGTTCTACTTGTTGTTTTATATAGAGAATGATACAGTTTATACTGTAAAAGGACGTGATTAAATGGAAGAACAAAGATTTTATTTTAAAGATGTGTTATTTATTGTATTAGGAAGCTGTATCTATGCCTTTGGTTTGGTTACTTTCAATATTGCCAATGACCTGGCCGAAGGTGGTGTCACGGGGATTACTTTGATTTTAAGAGCCTTATTTCATTTTAACCCAGCATATACAACATTATTAATCAATATTCCGCTCTTATTAATTGGTGGTAAAATTTTAGGCAAACGTTCCCTCTATTATACGCTAATTGGTACCGTGTCGTTATCGGTATTTTTGTGGTTTTGGCAAAAATTTCCTGTTGAAATTAATTTAGATCATGATTTATTGATTGCTGCTCTCTTAGCTGGTTTGGCCGCAGGATTCGGTAGTGGCCTTGTTTACCGCGTAGGCGGAACCACTGGTGGGACCGACGTCATTGCCCGCATTTTCGAAAAATACTTTGGGATTAGCATGGGCCGCTCGTTGTTACTTTTTGATGTTGCAGTCTTACTCCTCTCGTTGACCTATATTGATGTCAAACGAATGATGTATACTTTAATTGTGTCCTTTGTTTTCAGTCGTGTTGTTGATTCTGTACTCGATGGAGCCTATGCTGCGAAAGGAATTTTAATTGTTTCCAATCATTCCGAAGAAATCGGTCAAAGTTTAATGGCTTCTTTAGAACGTGGGGTAACATATTTAAATGGTGAAGGTGCTTATTCACAAGTGGAAAAACGGGTTCTCTACACGGTAGTCAGTCCTCGAGAAATAATGGAAGTCAAACGGATTGCTAATGAAATAGATGAAAAAGCCTTTGTGTCCATCATTAACGTACATGAAGCAATTGGCGAAGGCTTTACTTATGCAAAACCCAGCAAACAACGGCGCTTTAAATTAAAACAATAAATAAAACCCAGCATTTTCAATAAATGCTGGGTTTTATTTATTGTTGCTTCAAACGATTTAATTCATCGGATAATTCTAAAAACGCTTCTTTGTTGCCTGTTTCTAAAGCATCATCAATTTGAGCTTTAAGTAATGCCATTCGTTGCGTTTGTTCTTCTTGCTTAAAGTATTGATCAATCGCTCTGGCAACTTCCTGATCCACTTGTTCATTCCATGGCGCAAACGGATTGTCTTCTAAAACAGATAAATACTGGCTCGTTTGCCAAGCCTCTGGAAATACACATTCTAAATAAAGAGCTTTCCGCCAATTCATCCGAATCTCGTGAAAAATTTGTTCCGGATCTGTAAATTCTTGTGCTTGGATAAAAAGCAATAACGGCTCCTTACCTAAACCATCCGCTACCACACGAATCCCCCGATCGGTTTTCTCTACGTTCTCAACAAAATGAACATTATTTAAAATCGCATCGTGCGTTAATAAGTAATTTAAAATCCACAGTACTTCTCTTCTTCCAAAAGGCACGGTATTCACTAACCAAGTTAAAAATTTTTTCTTTTCTGATAAACTAACAAACATCGTCGTTTCCTATCTTTCTTCCATATCTACTAGCACAGATTGCATGTCGACATCACCAGGTTCATGTTCCAAATAATGGTGCAACAAGTGTTTTGCTTTTTCAAGTTCGCCTTCTTCTCGTAAGAACAATGCGTATTCTTTTAGAAATTCTGGTTCGTGAGACAATTCTTGCGCTGCTTGTTCGTAATGAACTTTAGCGACGGCAAAGTCTTCTAATTCGTTGTATGCTTTTGCTAAGTTCCATTCAGCATAAGGATGATCCGTTTCCTCTAAATCATTTAAGATAGTAATTACTTCCTCAAAACGCTCTTCCGTGATGTAGAGATTACTTAAGGTCAAACGACTTTCATCTGTTTTCTCACCTAATTCCAAAGCTTTTAACAACCAGTTTTCAGCACCAGCAATATCGTGTAAGCGATAGGCATTTTCAGAGGCAAATTGGTATAACTCTACTTGGAAGGGATTTTCCGCAATTCCTTCTTCGATCACCGCTTTTGCTTCCTCTAATTGCTCTTCTTCTTGGAGTGCTTCCGCTAAATATAGATAAAGTGATTGATAATGTGGGTTTAGTGTTTTTAATTGCTGGAACAACGCAATGGCTTTTTGATTCTCATGTAACTGTAAATAAGTGAAAGCTAACTGGAATAAACGATCGTCTGTTTGTTCTTCTTTGACCGCGGCTTCCAAATAAGGAACTGCTTCTTCAAAATCACCTAACATGCTGTAACTACTTCCTAAGCGTTCATTCAAGGAAATAGCAGAGATTTGTGCTGTCCCGCTTTCTACAATGCTTTGATAACGAGTAATAGCCTCGACAAATTGACCATTTGTAAAATATAGTTCTCCCAAAGCAAATTGAATTAACGGCTCTTCTGGCATAAGATTGGCTGCTTCTTTTAATTTCGCTTCACTGACTTCTGGAATCCCTAAAACTTGGTACAAATCCGCAGTAACTAAGAGGCTTTGGACATAACTGTCACTAGTTTCTGGAATTTTTTCTAAATAGATGAATGCGTCATCTATTTCATTATTTTCAATGGCGATTTCTGCTAATGGAATGTTTAAGCCATCTGCATCGGGAAATTGCTCCAATAATTGTTGGAAAATTTGTTTGGCTTCTTCTAGAAAACCTAAAGATAATAACGTTTCCCCTAAATCAGCTAAGGTATTTTCATCATCTTTCTTTAATGCTTCTTCAAACATCAACTGTGCTTCTGCTAAATTTTCAGCTTGTAATGCTTGAACCATTTTTTCACTATATGACATAATTTCCCCTCAAATCTCTTTTAAAATTTCTTGGTATCTTTCAATCGTTGTTAACAGTTGATCGGGCGTTGGCTTTAAAGCTACTCCTAGTTGACCGATTTTTTCCAACACCATAGGAGGACCTAGTGTTTCTGTGTGAGCCAAGACTTGTTCTGCGTAATCAGCACTTAAAATTTCTTTTGGAAACGCCACCGGAAAACCTAAGCGAATAAACCAAACGATAAAATTTTTAAATTGAAAGTCAAAGTGATTGACTTGCCGGCTCCATAAAACTTGTAACAATAATCCCAATAATCGTTTCATAGGACCTGATAACAAATGGCCATTTTCGGTTGTAGCAAAGGCCGCTTCAAAAACTCGTCCAAATTGATCCACTTTTTCCCCTGCTTGTTCATAAAAGGATAACAACTCGTCTAAAATACCATTAAATGACGTTTGATTCAACCGTTTTTTATCTGGATACGTTTGGTATAGCATTTGTAAATAAGCATAATCACAGACAAGACCCGCTCGAATAAAAACGAGCAAATCAATTAAAGGAGCGGCACCTTTTTTATTGGTCAAGGTACTATCAAACAAAATTTCTTCTGAATGATTTTCTATATGCATAGTTGCATGCTGTGCTTGCTGAATTGTGACACTTGGTAAAAGTCCTTGGCGTAATGCTTGAACAGACACAGGCATCAGCCAACATTTGGAGGAACACTTACTTACTTGGTGCAAAAATGCGGTTAATTGTAGTACCCCTTCATTACCCAAACCAATCAATAAAACATCCTGATTTTCTGGCCAATCAGCTAAGAAACGTAACACACTTTCTAATTCTGATAAGTCATTGCAATGAACATCATTGCGACAAATATACCAGTTTAATCCCAACTGTTCCCCAAAGGCATAATTAATCTTCTCCGAAAAAAGATCATAGTAACGCTGATTCGACAAAACAACGATTGACTCCGTCGTTACTGGTCGTTTTTTTAGGACGGAAGCAAATGTTTCTCCATAAATAATAGCGACCTTGTTTTCCCCTCTAGAATAGTTGTATTTCATTGATTCACCACCTTAAGACTGTTTCCTCTTCCTTCACCCCAAGTCTAGCATAACCACTAAAAAACAGCTACTGGCAACAACTTATTTTTGTCCTTCATTCATAAATCTTTCTCTTTTTATCAAAAAAGCAAGGAGCGAGTGTCGAACCGTTCCCGCTTGATTCTCGGAGCGAAGCACGTTTTTCTCACCCAAGGTTCGTTACAATTTAGCCTTTTAGCTTGCTGTTTCGACCACCTCTTAAAATAACATTTTTTATGTATGATTCAAAAAAGAACCCTTGGAAACCAAGGGTTCTAATTGTCTGTCTTATTTCACTGCATCTTTCAATGCTTTACCTGGTTTGAATGCAGGTACTTTGCTTGCAGCGATTTGAATTTCTTGTCCAGTTTGTGGGTTACGTCCTTTACGAGCTGCGCGTTCGCGAACTTCAAAGTTACCAAAACCGATTAATTGAACTTTTTCACCTTTAGCAAGAGTTTCTTGAATTGTTGAAAAGACAGCGTCTACTGCTGCAGTAGCATCTTTTTTAGTTAAACCAGTTGAAGATGCAACGTTTTCGATTAATTCTGCTTTATTTGCCATGGATCATTTCACCTCCTCTATAAGAGATACGATGTTTTTACACACCTAAAGTTCCGTCTATTTTTGAGTGGTCCAAAAACAGACAGCAAATATTGATCTGGTTCAATATTCTGTTAACAAGATAGCATAAGAAAGTTGTAATAGCAAGGTTTTTAGTGTATTTTAACCAGTTTTTTCAAAAAATAATCATTTTTTCTCAAAGTTGATAAATTTATTTGAATATCTAAAAAAAGTATGGTAGAATGCACTATTTTCGGCGTCGCGGAATGATTTTAATCGGCGTGCCCTCAAACGTAAATGCTTTTCTGATTTGATTTTCTAAAAACCGGGCATAAGAAAAGTGCATTAGTTCTTCTTCGTTGACAAAAATAACAAATGTAGGTGGTTTGACTGCCACTTGTGTTGCATAAAAAATCTTCAAACGTTTTCCTTTATCAGTTGGTGTCGGATTAATTGCTACAGCATCCATTATAACGTCATTTAACAACGCTGAAGGAATCCGTAAGTTTTGATTCATACTTACTGTTTCAATTAGTTCAGGCAGTTTGTTTAAACGTTGTTTGGTTAATGCAGACACAAAAATAATGGGTGCATAATCTAAATATTGGAATTCATCACGAATTTCCGCTTCAAAATCACGCATTGTATTTGTATCTTTTTTGACTGTATCCCATTTGTTGACCACGATAATAATACCGCGACCTGCTTCATGGGCATAGCCCGCCACACGCTTGTCTTGCTCACGAATACCTTCTTCTGCATTCAAGACCATTAAAACAATGTCTGAGCGTTCAATCGCCCGCATTGCGCGCATGACGCTATATTTTTCAGTTGATTCGTATACTTTCCCACGTTTACGCATACCAGCTGTATCAATCATTAAGAACTTTTGACCTTCTTCAGATTCAAAATACGTATCGATTGCATCTCGCGTTGTTCCTTCAATATCTGAAACAATCACACGATCCTCACCAAGAATAGCATTAATCAATGATGATTTACCGACATTTGGACGCCCGATTAAACTAAATTTAATTGTATCTTCGTCCTCTTCTTCTGAAGTGTTAGGAAAATGTTTAACTGCTTCGTCTAACACATCGCCAATGCCTAACCCGTGACTACCAGAAACTGGGAAAGGATCCCCTAGTCCTAAAGCATAAAATTCATAAATATCATTACGCATTTCAGGATTGTCAACTTTATTAACAGCTAAGATCACTGGTTTATTACTACGATATAAAATTTTTGCTACTAACTCATCTGCATCAGTAATTCCTTCACGGCCACTAGCAACAAAGATAATCACATCTGCTTCATCAATCGCAATTTCTGCTTGGTGTTTGATTTGGTCCATAAATGGTTCGTCACCTAAATCAATCCCACCTGTATCAATAATACTAAATTCACGCCCTAACCATTCTCCAGTTGTATAAATACGGTCGCGTGTTACGCCAGGAGTATCTTCTACAATCGAGATACGCTCACCGGCAATGCGGTTAAAAATAGTCGATTTACCGACATTCGGTCTACCGACAATCGCAATAGTTGGATTTGCCATTTGATTCCCTCCTTGAGAATTTCAATCCTTACTAGTTTACCTAATCAAACCTTAAAGTGCAAGAAAAGTTTTAGTTTCTGCTGATTTTCTAACCAATTCAAGAAAAAATGAGTTTGACATAGCCGATCTGTTTACGGCTATGTCAAACTCATAAATTTCAAGAAAGTAACGTGTTATTCCTCTTCTTTCGCATCAGATAAAGCGTCACCTAAAATATCGCCCATGGTAAAACCAGTATTTTCTTCAGGCAATTCATATTCCTGTTCTTCTTTTGGTTCTTCTTGAGACTCAGGTTTTGGTTCTAACGCTTTGATACTTAAAGCAATACGATGTTCCTCTGGATTAACTTCTAAAACTTTCACTTGTACTTGATCCCCTTCATGAAGGACTTCATGAGGCGTTGCAATATGCTTGTGAGAAATTTGAGAAATATGCACTAATCCTTCCACACCAGGGAAAACTTCCACAAAGGCACCGAAGCTTGTTAGGCGTTTTACTGTGCCATCTAAAACAGTCCCAGCGGCTGCTTTTGTTTCGATATCTGTCCATGGTCCAGGCAATGTTTCTTTAATAGATAAAGAAATACGTCCTTCTTCTGGATTAATTGAAAGAATTTTTACTTGAACGTCTTCGCCAACAGTTAACGCATCACTTGGTTTGCCCACATGCTGATGAGCAATTTCAGAAACATGAACTAAACCATCCACGCCACCTAAATCAATGAATGCGCCGAAATCTGTTAAACGAGCTACTTTCCCTTCAACAACGTCTCCGTCATGTAAAGAAGAAAGTAATTCTTCTTTTTTCGATTCTTTTTCAGCTTCAACAACTGCTTTATGTGAAAGAATTAAGCGGTTTTCTGAAGGTTCGATTTCAATAATTTTAAATGCTAGTGTTTGACCTTTATATTCAGAAAAATCTGCAACAAAATGATCTTCAACCATTGAGGCAGGAACAAATCCGCGAACACCGACATCAACAACCAAACCACCTTTAACAACATTTGTAACAGGTGCTTCGATTACTTTGCCCGCTTGGAAATCTTGTTCAATTTCTTCCCAAACTTTTTTAGCATCTAAACGGCGTTTTGACAGTAAATAACTGCCGTTTTCTTTATCTTTGCCAATTGATGTGATAACAACTAAATCTAACACATCACCGACTTTCACAAGTTCGTGTACATCTTCAACTGGTAAAGTCGATAATTCCTTTGCAGGAACAACGCCTTCAACGCCCGCTCCTTCAATGCCGACAACAACTTGTTTGTCTTCAATGGCTAAAACTTCGCCTTTAACAATATCGCCAACACTGACTTCTTGAACGCTGTTCATTGCATCTTCCATTGTTTCGTTGTTTGCTACTTGTTTGTCTTCAAAATCTGTCATGCCTCTTATCCTCCTATGCCAACAAAAATTCCAAAACTTAGCTATATATACTTACATAGTACGAGATTTTTGTAAAAAAATAAAGCGATTTCTTCTATTTTTCTTAAAATTCTTTAAAAAAGTTCAAAACCTTTTTGTTTAATCACATTTTGTATGGCGGCGACGACTTCTTCAATCGTCAACCCTGTTGTATCGATTTTCACAGCATCACTTGCTTGGACAAGGGGTGATACTTCTCTGGTTGAATCTAAATAATCCCGACGTTCAATCTCCGCCTTCAAGGTTTCAAAATCCGTCTCAATCCCTTTTTCTTGATTTTCTTTAAAACGACGTTCTGCACGTTCTTCAACGCTAGCCACCAAGAATATCTTTACTTCGGCCTTTGGTAAAACTGCAGTACCAATATCTCGACCATCCATGACAACTCCGCCGGCTTGACCAATTTTCTGTTGTAACGCCACCATTTCTTCTCTAACTTTTGCATGTTTTGAAACAGCTGAAACAGCATTCGTTACATCTGGCTGGCGAATCGCTTCGGTCACTTCATGACCGTCGATAAAAACACGTTGGCCATTCTCTGCTTGCTGAAAAGAAATAGTGTGGTTGACACAAAGCGCTACTAATGGTTCTTCCGCTTGAATGTCGATTTGATTTTGCAAGGCCAGATACGTAATCGCTCGGTACATGGCCCCCGTGTCACAATACACATAATTCAATTGTTTTGCTAAAATTTTTGCAACTGTACTTTTGCCTGACGAAGCTGGTCCGTCAATAGCAATACTGATTTTCCCCATGAAAAAACTCCTTAACTGATATGCATCCTTTAAAATGCGCTTCTTCTTTTATATTAAAATCAGAAGAAAAGAACTTGGATTTAAACTGATGACGAGTTTCTAACGAAAAAGCAATAAGCCGAAATCCCTCGAAAGACGCAAAACATCTTTCGGAAATTTCTGCTTATTGGCATTCTCATGTAATCATTCGTCGCGGTTTAGCCCTTGAAAGTGCTGTCCAAACCTCTTTTTCTGGATTATTTAATACGTAATGGTTGTCCTGGATAAAACACAGATGTATCAATCCCAGGATTTAACGCTAAAATTTGTTCTAATGTCATTCCGTTACGTTCGGCAACTTGACGTGCCCCTTCGCCACTTTGAACGGTATCATAAACAGGTTGTTGGTTCTGCGCTTGTTGCTGTTGTTGATTTTGAGCTTCTTGTTGTTGTTGCTGCTCTTGTTGTTGCTGTTGCTGTTGTTGTGCTTGTTGGTCCTGTTGTTGCTGTGCAGCAGCATCAGAACTTGAAGGTATTGTATTTTCAGCTGGTTGGCTGCTTGCTGGTTCTGAGCTTTCCACTGATTTTGACGTACTTTCTTTTTTCTTCTCTTTTGATGATGATTGGACTAATGAAGAAGATGGCTGGCTATTTTTGCTAGCACTTTCGTTCGGTTTCTTGTCTTGCATCATCCATAAGAAAGTCCCAATTGGAATGGCAATAATTAATAATAGCAAAATAACTAAAACAGTTAGAAATAATGAATTTCCTCGTTGCTGTTGGCGTTTTGCTAAACGAGAACCACCACCATTTTGATCAGGTTCATAAATTGATTGTTCCCATGGCTCACGAGCTTGGTTTTTCTTTTTGTCCTTTTTACTCACTGCTAATTTCCTCCTAAACTTCTCTCGCTTGTTATTATATCATAGCTTTTGCCAACTGCCGACTAAAAAAATGAATTAATCACGTTCTTTAAATAATTTTAGAAATTTAGAACGCCAACCTTCTTCATTTTGATTGCTGGTCTTGTTCGATTTTACTATTGAATCTTGGTAAATGTCAAAGAATAACGCACAATTATCACAACAAGTTTCCAGTGATTGTTTTACAATCGGTTCTTGAAAATAAGTTTGAATCAACGTTCTTCGACAGGTTGTGGTTTCAATATACGTCAGCATCCCTCTTAATTGCGCTTGACGATCTTTTTCTTTCTCCTCTAAACGATGCTCTAGCTCTTCAAAAGAATAATCCTTGGCTAAATAGCCTTGAACCCATTTTTGTTGTAACTCGGTGGCATTTTCTAACAAACCTGCTTGTTCTTCTCCTTCAATCAGCGATTTTAAGGTCGCTCGATTCGCTCTTGTCTCTTCTAAGAAAAACCGATGAATAAATTCATCCCCTTTTTTATACAATAATAGCGCCCAACTTTTTTGACCATCACGTCCAGCTCGCCCGATTTCTTGCAGGTAATTTTCTAAGCTATCAGGCAAATCAAAATGAATCACTCCACGAACATCAGGTTTGTCGATTCCCATCCCAAAAGCATTCGTTGCACAAAGAATATCGATTTGATTATCAATAAATTGTTCTTGCAAGCGACTACATTCACTAGCCTCCAAGCCCCCATGATAATAGGCTACCTTAAAACTGGTTTTTGCCTGAATAAGTTGACTGATTTGTTCTGTTTTGTTGCGCGTGGCGCAATAGATAATGATTTTACCAGCCGTTTTAGATAAGTAATCTAGTAACACTTCTTCTTTTTCTGACGTTTCCTTCACGAACAAGCCAATATTTTTTCGATTCACTGAAGAAAGAACTTCTTGATAGCTGCCATGAGAAAATAATTGTTTTATAATTGCGTGCTGTACAACGGGTGTCGCTGTGGCAGTTAACGCCAAGGTCAAAGGAAAGTCTAGCTGTTTTTGGACCAGATCTAATTTACTATATTCAGGGCGAAAATCGACGCCCCACTGATAAACACAATGGGCTTCATCCACCACAAATAATGCAATTTTTTGGCGTTGTAACACACTAAGTACTTCTTGCTGCAAAAGCATTTCTGGGCTTAAAAACAGATAATCGTATTGGAACATTTTCGCTAAAACATAACGCTTTTCTGAATATTGTAACGTACTGTTTAAGGCAACCGCACCTTTAATTCCTTGTCTTTGTAATTGACGCACCTGATCTTCCATTAACGAAAGTAAAGGAGAAACAATTACCGTTAGTCCCTCTAACTTCTGGCCCACAAATTGATAACACAATGATTTACCAGTCCCTGTTGGCAAAACAGCCAATGTATTCATACCGTCAAGTAAGTTTGTAATCACTTCTTTTTGACCAGGCTTAAACGCTGCATAACCAAATCGAGTGAATAATTCTTGTTCTAATGTCAACAACACTCACTCCTTTTCTTGCCAAATTTGTTGGATTTGATATAAGCGAAAATCTAAATAAGAAAGCGTCTCTTCTTGCGCTCGCCAATCCCGATACACCCACAACCGCGGATCTTGTTCTGTTTGAGCCAAGTTTTGGAGTATTGCCTCCTTTTCAAGATAAACAGACGCCTGCAGCTGCCCTTGAATAGCCAACTCTAATAGATGGTCATGAATGGTACTCAGTTTTATTTTTCGCTGCTCAGCAATTTCTTGAAGTGTCTTACCTTCCGTTAACAATCGTTGAGTTTCTTGCATACTTTGGTTTAGATTTTTTTCTAGATACGGCCATACAAGCGTTTGTAAAGCAGGATAGTTTCCTCCGTACATTATCAACAGCAGTAAATGATGAACCGCTTGCGTGTGCCACAAACGCTGTTCAAGAGCTGTCTTATGGGGTGTTAATTGCTGAGGAACTTTGCCAGTTTGCTGATAACCAGAAAGTTGCGCAACCAAATAGTCGCTTTCTACTTCAGGTAGTAACTCAAACCCTCGCAACAGTTCTTCTTTGATTGATTGAATGCGCTGCTCTTTCTTGTCTTTTTGTAACCATCGTTTCAAATATAGTTGCGGAATCGGTGTTGATAAAAGTGGAATATACTGTTTTTCCTCAAATGATAAATACGAAGTCACTTGCACGGCAAATTGAATGAGTTGCCAACTTTCTCGATCACTTCTGCCAAAACGATAAAGATCAATTGCAGGATAATCCAGCAACGAAAAATGGTGCTCCTTTAAAAATAGTTGCCCTTCTTTTGTTAGTTGAATCTCATTTGTCTCTTTGTGATACTGAATTTGTTTCGCCTTCGAAAGTTTTTCAAGAAATTGAAAATAGGCTTGTTCGGAAATCGTTGGCCACCAGCCAATGAATCGTAAACAATCATATAAAAAACCATAAATCAAAACAGAGCTAGTCCGTTTGCCTTTTAAAAGATGATACAAAGTTGATGCACGTACCTTGTATCCGTGAGATAATAACGCTAAAATAAAAGTTGCTTCCATAGTAAACCTCTTTTAGATAGGATGTGTCACTGTTTATGCAATCACGTTTAGTTCCTGAAAAATGTATTGCTTGTGGACTTTGTCAAGTTTATGCGCCCAATATATTTGATTATGATGATCATGGGATTGTCCTTTTTAAAGACGAGCCGCATGCTCGACAACAATTTATTCCAGAAAACGAACGCGAGAATGTGTTAAAAGCGTACCGCAAATGTCCCACGCGTGCAATAGAAATAAGCAAAAATGAGTGCTAAATAATTTAGCACTCATTTTTGCTTAGAGTATTTTTTCGAGCCACGCAAGTGTTTGCTCATCTATCGAAACAAACTGTAATTGTCCTTCTTTTAGCGGTTCTTTGACTAAATGAATTTGATCATTTAGGCCATTGATCCATTCATAACGAAGACCATTTTCTTTTGCTTTAGAATTTTTAGCTTCTAAATAATAATTGACATGGTAATTTTCTTTACCATCCAATTGTAGCGTATTAATGGTCACTTCAAAATCTGGTGAAACATCGGTCGATTTCTTTTCACGTAATCGTTCAAGTGCTTCAATAAAAGAAGGAAATTGAGGATTATTTTCCCCACCAACGAGATATTTTTTAGCAAATTCTGTACTATCCGTATGACTTTTCACTTGTTTGGCAAATGCTTGATAAAAGGTTTCTAGCGCTTTGCGGGCATCATAGTCGCTAGCTAACGGAAAATTCAATTGTAGCGTTGGATTATCGGAGAGCGCTTCGACAAAATCATTTTCACCAATCGTTTCTTTTGATGTTTGAATTTCTTCTCCATTAATCGTCTTTTTAAGTTGAATCGTCATCCCTTTGGACCAGAACAAAGGGCCAATCGTTTTGCTTCCATTCGTTAGCGTACCAACTTTCCGATCATTAATATAAATATCTGCGTCTGGCAGATTGCTTTCCACAACAAAATTCATTCGTTTAAAATCTAAAGGAATACTAGAAATATAATTTTCCTCTTCTAATAAACGATACTCTTCTGTGATAACAGGTTCGCCGGTGCTATCTTTCACTGTGGCTGTAAAAGTATATTGTCCTGGCGCTAAGGGTCCCAATTCCTTTTGATAAGTGGTTGAGTCGGAAGTGCCCACTTCCCGCCCGTTCATTGCCAACGTCACACCGCGCTGATTCGTCGTTAACTGAACAGAAACAGGCGTTAAAATGAATTGATAACGGTGAAAGAAAAATGCTGTTTGACTTGTTTCGCGAATAGTTAAACCATGTAGCTTTTTATCCTTTAATAGCGCTTTTTCTAATTTTTTTAGCTCAGTTGGATTTTTTTGATAATAAGTGATTAAAGGCTTAATGCTTTGCGGATTCACTTGAAATTCAGACTCGTTCGTCCTCATTTTTTTACTTAATTCTTGGGCATCACCATTCTCAATCGCTTCAATAAAATGAGAAATTTGTTGTTCCTTAGAAAAATAATGCGTCCCGAGAAAATAGCTACCCGCTCCAAGAACGATGAACACAAAAAGAAACACCCAGATCCAGCTTCTTTTTGATCTGAGAGGAGTAGATTCGTTCCCTTTATTCATTGATGGTTGTGCTTGGTTTTCCTCTTGATGCATTGATTCATTCATTAGCGGAGCGCCGCATTCTTCACAAAAGGACTCCGTATCACGATTCACGTGACGACAATTTTTACACTTTTTCACTCAGGAAAACTCCTCTTTCTTTGATGATTTCTATCATACCAAGGGAAAGTTAAAATTACAATGCAGATGGTTTAGTATTTTTTAACAGAATGATGACAGATTATGACAACCTCTTTTCTTTTAGGCGTAAATTTTAAAAACCCACTGTCAAACATTGTTCAACAGCAGGTTTTTTATCATTTATTTTGTTAACGGTGTTTTTTTCTGAATAGTATGTTGTTTTTTTGATAGCCATGGCAATAACTTCGCATGTAGTACTAGAAAAACACCACTGACTAAGAGGCCTTTAATAAGGTTGAATGGCACAATACCAATCGCCACATAGCTTGCTAAAGATGTTCCTAAAAATTGTTGTGTGGTCACACCATATAATTGTAAGTAAATGGGTGTAATGACAAAATAATTCGCAATACTCATGAAAATCGTCAAGGCTAAGATCCCACTTACTAGGCCCACTATCCGATTTGT
Source organism: Enterococcus sp. DIV0546 (assembly GCF_051712785.1). Lineage (NCBI taxonomy): Bacteria > Bacillati > Bacillota > Bacilli > Lactobacillales > Enterococcaceae > Enterococcus > Enterococcus sp. DIV0546. The sequence goes on along the minus strand of NZ_JBIOPO010000001.1, from coordinate 1,272,887 downwards.
ACGGATATTTTTCTTTTTACCAAAGAAATAAAAAATTGGCAAGGTGAAGATACTACTTGCTAAAAAGCTAGCGAAATCTCCCACCATATTTTGCGGTGCTAGTCCGGTTAAGAACAGGTGTAGCAACGAACGAACAAAAGCAGTAATTACTCCTGCTAACGGTCCGTACAAGAACATTCCGAGCAGAATCGGAATATCACTAAAATCGATTTTCAAAAAACTAAACGCCGGCATAATCGGAAATGCCACAAATTGTAATACTGTACCGATTGCGGCCAACATTGCAATGCTGACCATTTTTTGTACCTTGTTGTTCATCTGAAATCCTCCAATTAAGGACCCATCTTCAACGAACTTTTTGATTCGCTTCTTTGTCATACAAAAAAACCCTATTTTTCTGCAGGGAAAAATAGAGTAGGATTATCTGATGAAAAAGCGTCTCAAATAAGCCCTATCTTCTTTATCCAGACTATACTGTCGGTATTGGAATTACACCAATTCAATCGTTAAAAACGAGTCGTGGACTATAACCACCGGTCGGGAATTACACCCTGCCCCTGAAGACGAACCTTGTATTATATTTTTTTACTTACTTAGTGTAACCGATTTGAACAATGAATGCAACTAACTAAGCTTTTTTATTAAATTTCATTGATTGCTTCGTTTCTCAAAAAAAAACAATCCCTTCGCCATAAGCGCGAAGAGATCGAGTCATTTTATCTTATTTAGCTTGATTTAATAATTGACTGATTTCTTTTTTAGTTAAATCACGATATTGCCCTGGTCGCAAACCTTGTAAGGTCAACTCACCGTAACGTTCACGTTTTAATTTTTGAACAGGGAAACCAACAGCTTGAAACATTTTCTTCACTTGATGATTACGTCCTTCATGAATCGTTAATTCCACGACACTGCTACCTGTTTTAATATCCGCTGAAAGAATTTGAAAATTGGCTGGTGCTGTGCGTTTGCCATCAATGCGAATGCCTTTGGCTAATGGCAATAGATCTCGTTTAGTTGGTACACCTTTAATTTTTGCTACGTAGACTTTATCTACTTCATGTTTAGGATGGGTTAATTTTTGTGAAAAACTTCCATCATTCGTTAAAAGTAACAACCCAGAAGTATCATAATCCAGACGACCGACTGGATAAATTCGCTCAGTAACATCTGTAAAATAATCCGTTACTACTTTACGGCCTTTATCGTCAGACACCGCAGAAATAACCCCTCTTGGTTTATAGAATAAATAATAACCATATTCTTCTTGATAAATTGGTACACCATCAACCTCAACAGTATCTTGTTTACTTACTTGCGTTCCTAATTCTTTAACCACTTGGCCATTGACTTTTACGCGACCTTTGACAATTAATTCCTCTGCTTTGCGACGCGAAGTCACCCCAGCATGAGCAATTGCTTTTTGTAATCTTTCCATTGTTTAAGCTTCCTCGCCTTCTGTTGTTTCAGACATTGGGTTCGTTTCTTGATAACGATCAAAAAATAGATCCATTGGTAGTTCTTCTTCTAATTCATCTTCCATTTGTTGGATATCTGGTAATTCATCTAAACTTTTCAACCCAAAGTAATCCATAAAATACTTCGTTGTGCCATACAAAATTGCTCTACCAGGACCATCTACGCGGCCTTTTTCTTCTATCAACTGACGGGCAACTAACTTTTGGATAGAGCCAGAAGTCTGTACGCCACGAATTTCATCAATTTCAATACGCGAAATTGGTTGCTTATAAGCAATAATGGATAATGTTTCTAGCGCCGCTTGTGATAAGGCGTTCGACATAGGCGATTGCGCATATTTTTTTAGTAATGAGGCATATTTTTTCTTAGTTGTTAAGACAAAATGATTGCCGACTTCTAAAATATTCAACGCTGATTTATTGTCAGAAGCATAATGTTCTTTCAATTTCGTTAATTCTTCATAGGTTTTTGCTGTTGACTTCTCTAATAAGTACGCAAGCTCTTCCAAGCCAATTCCTTCTTCGCCAACCACAAATAAAATTGCTTCAATTTGACTAACTAATGTCACTGTGTTTCCTCCACCTCTGTTGTATCTTCCTGCTGGGTTTCTGTATTAAATAACAAAATTTCACTATAATTATTTTCTTGTTCAGCATAAATCACGCCCGTTTTCATTAATTCTAAAAGAGCCATGAACGTTGTCACAATTTCTTGTTTGGAATAAGAATCGAAGAAAGAATCAAACGACACTGCCTTCCCTTTCTGTACTTGACGCATACGTTCTGAAATAGCGGAGATTTTTTCTTCGATGGAAACATCGTCACTAGCAACAGTTGTTTCAACAGGCTGGCGATTTTTTTTCTTTTCTAACATGGCGTGAAAGGCTAGAAATAAATCAATTGTATTGATTTGATTAGGCGGTAGTGTTGTATCTTCCTCTTTATAATCATCCATATCCATTGGTTCTTTTGTATAATAGAGTTTACGTTCTTCTTCTTTTTCATGTAAAACAGTCGCTGCATATTTAAATTTCCGATACTCCAATAACTGAGCTACTAAAGCTTCCCGTGGGTCTTCCTCTTCAAAAAAATCTTCATCATCAATGATTTCAAGCTCTTGTTTTGGAAGCAACATCTGACTTTTAATAGCCATTAAGGTGGCAGCCATGACTAGATATTCTCCAGCGACTTCTAACTCTAAGGTTTGCATCGCATGAATATAAGACATGTATTGTTCAGTTACTGCTGTAATGGGAATGTCATAGATATCGATTTCTAATTTTTGAATTAAATGTAGTAGAAGATCCAGTGGTCCTTCAAAGACATCTAGTTTTAAATTAATTTCTTGCAAAAACGACACCTACTTTCTTTTCTCGACTTCCTAGTTTACCATAAATTTATTCGTTTGTGGGCATTCTCGCAAATTAAGCCCGAGGAAAATGTTCCTTATAAACATCTGCCATTCGTTGTTTGGTAATATGTGTATAAATTTGTGTCGTGGAGATATCTGCATGTCCTAATAATTCTTGTACGATTCTAAGGTCTGCGCCATTTTCCAACAAATGTGTCGCAAAGCTATGCCGTAATGTATGCGGCGTAATATTTTTCTCTATCTGGGCTTCTCGAACAATCTGTTTTAAATTTTTCCAAATGCCCTGTCTAGATAACGGTTCGCCATGATGATTAACGAACAGGTGTGTTTCATTCGGATGGTTTTTAATCAATTGAGGTCTGGCTTCGTTCATATAGCGCTCAATCCATTGAATCGCATAATCGCCTAAAGGAATAATTCGTTCTTTGTCCCCTTTTCCGATTGTTTGCAATAAACCAATGGATAAATGCAGATCCCCTAATTTTATTTCAATTAGTTCACTAACTCGCAGGCCCGTTGCATACATCACTTCTAAAATAGCACGATTCCGCATACCTAGTGGTTTACTTGTATCAGGCGCTTCAATTAATCGAGTCACTTCGTCAACAGATAATGTACTTGGCAATTTTTGAACTTTCTTGGGGGAGTCAATATGTTGCATCGGATTATGTTCGCTTAAGCGTTCTTGACGTAAAAATTGATGAAATCCTCTCAAACTAGAAATCATCCGAATCACACTTGCTGAAGCTTGCTGTTCTTCGTGAAGGGATTGCAAAAATTCTGTAATCATGTAACGGTCAACTTCGTCCCAAGAATGCAAGCCTTGTTCTTGTAAAAAGGCTACGTATTTTTTTAAATCTCGTTCGTAACTCCGTCGTGTGTTATTTGATAAGCCCCGCTCTATTTGTAAATAGTGTAAATAATCGACTAATTGTTCTTCCATTATCCTTCCCTCATTTCTAGTACTATCCTATCAGATTATGCCCTAGATTGCATGGGTAAATTCCAACTTATTAAAAAAAATCAACTGACAACAAAAGACTTGTTCACTAAGTCGTTAACTTAAGAACAAGTCTTTTGTTTTTGCTACTATTAGTAAAGAATAAATTTGTTATTTTATATATTTATCTAGAAAAGCAGCTACTGTTTCCTTATATTTTTCTGGGTTTTTATTATAAGCTTTCGCATGCTCTGCTCCAGGCACGACATATTTCTCTTTAGGTCCTTGGGTTGCATTATAAACTTCGTCTAACATACTAAACGGCACAAACGTATCATTTTCACCATGAATAAAGAGCATTGGTAAATGATTCTTTTGTAATTGTTTAACAGCGCTTGCTTCCCCAAAGAAATAGCCAGCTCTAAGTTTCGTAATCCCGCTAGTAACATTAACTAATGGGAAACTTGGTAAATTGAAAAGCTCTTTCAATTGATATTGCAACTCCTGATTGACTGTAGAATAGCCACAATCTTCCACAATGGCTTTCACGTTATCTGGTAATTTTTCCCCGCTCGTCATCATGACTGTAGCAGCACCCATACTGACACCGTATAAAGTGATTTGTTCTTGCTGACCATTTTCGGTTAAAACTTTCTCAATCCATTGGACATAATCTTTACGATCAGGCCAGCCGAACCCAATATAATCTCCTTGACTTTTCCCGTGACCACGCGCATCTGGCGCTAACACATTGTAGCCCCAATCATGATACATTTTCGCAAAGACAGACATCGTTTCTGCCGAACCCATATAACCATGCGCCATAATAACGGTACGATTACTTTTTTTGTCGGCTGGTAAATAAATGGCCTTTAGACGTAGCCCATCTTCCGAAGTAATTGACCATTCTTGTCGATTTTTGTCATCTTTAAACCACTCGCCTTCAGGTGTCTGGACCACTTTTGACCCTGGGGTATTCTCATTTATAAAGTCTTTCTTTCCTGGAACTACTGCATAATTATAAAAATATAAGCCTGCCGCAATTAAACCAATTGCAATTACTACAATAAGCGCAATCAAAATTTTTAACCATCGATTCATCTACGTACTCCTTTTATTTAAACTGTATGATTCATTATAAGTTGTCGCCCTTTTTTTGACAACTACCATTCAAAGATTCAGCCATCTTTCTTTACCACTACAATGGGACAATTTTGTTGCGACAAAAAAAGCATAGCACAAAAATGTTACCTTTTGCGCTATGCTCCACTTATCTATTTATAGGAAACTAAAAATTATTTATTTTCAATAAGTTTAAAACTTGACCATGGTTTCAAAAATTCTAATAAGAAACGTTCGTCATCAGAAATACGACCAACCACATTTACACGGCCATCATTTTTCATTTCTTTTAAAGCAATTTGTGTTTCCCCTTTGTATTGTCCATAGCCAACGTTGTCAATCAAGACATCGCCTCGAACAATATCTCTCGTTGTATGAGCTGGGAAAGGACGATCTTTATAGTAAACACGTGTCATTGTTGAACGCAAAACGTAATCAGAACGATCTCCACGATAACTGTGTAAGTTATCGAACAATGCAATTCTTTCATCTTCTGTGATTTCTGGTTCTGTATCCACTTTGATCGAAGGATACGGTGCATGAAAGGCTTCTGCCATTGCTGCTAATTCTGCTTCTGAGGCATAAGCATTTCCGACAGAAATATCATCGATTAATCCTGTTAAAACTAAATGCTTAACTTGCGTTGCAATTTCTAAATCGCGGTGGTCTTCCAAAGAACATAACCCATCTTGTGTCGGCCATGGCCCAAATGTAGCATCGTGTGAGTTCACAAACGCCATCGTATTTAAATTATATTTTCTAAATTTTTCTGAACAATAAACAAAATGATCATAGCCTAAGCCGGTATAGCGATGTGGATAGAAATTATGTGAGCCTAGTAAATTTTCTGTGTTTGGTGAGTAGGCCATAATATTATCTACATAACTTGTCCCTGAACTCATATTAATTTCAATTTTAATGCCATAAGGGTTTCTTGTCATATTCGCCTCTTCTTGCCCAGTAAAACCAAGATCTAAACGAATACCGTAAGCGCCCATATCATGGAAAAATGATAAATCATCATAAGAGATGCCTAATTGTTCGAACAATGCAGGATTAATATCGACCATCACTTCCATACCTAATTGGTTGGCGTAATCTACGACTTTTTTAAACTCTGCTAATACCTTTTCCCGATCATCATTGATTTGCAATAAACTAGTAAAGACACGCTTAAAGCCGTATTTATGAGCCAAATCCAAATATGCTTTGTCCTTTTCAAATGTTGAACGTTCTGGATAAATTGAAATACCTAATTTTCCCATGTGATTGCCTCCTAAATTGTAAAACATAATAATGTATCTGCTTACATTGTAACAAAAAAAACAAAAATGGTCTACACCTTTCCTATAGGAAATCTTATAAAAATTCCACTGGTTTGTTATCTTCTCTTTTGTTATGATAAAAAAGAACCTAATTGTCAGTGTGAAAGGAAGAGGAAAACAGATGAAACATAAGAAAATGCTTGCTGTTGCTTCAGTTGCAGCATTCACCTTGCTTTTAGCAGGCTGTAACACAACCAATAATAAAGGCACGACCGCAACGAGTGATTCTGTCGCTAAATCCAGTGAAAGCAAAACAAAGGATTCGGTCGACTTAAATTCACTAGATTTACCACAACTAGATGACAAAGTTGCCGAAGATCAAGACTTAGTCCAAATGGTTACTTCAATGGGAAATATTGAAATCAAACTATTTCCTAAACAGGCTCCAAAAACTGTCGAGAACTTTATGAAACATGCCAAAGATGGCTATTATGATGGATTGACTTTCCACCGCGTCATCAATAACTTTATGATCCAAGGTGGCGATCCTAGCGGTGATGGAACTGGCGGAAACAGCATCTGGAATAAACCATTTGAAGATGAATTTTCAAACCAGTTATATAACATTCGTGGCGCGTTATCAATGGCGAATGCAGGATCTAATACTAACGGCAGTCAGTTCTTTATTGTCCAAAATACAGATGATCAATCTGATGGTCTTTTATATGATGATTATCCAAAAGCAATCATTGATGCTTACAAAAAAGGCGGCTATCCTTCTCTTGACAAAAAACATACTGTTTTCGGTCAAGTAACCAAAGGAATGGATATTGTCGATAAAATTGCCAAAGTCGAAGTTGGTGCCAACGATAAACCAAAAACCGATGTTAAAATTGAAAAAATCAATATTCTTCAAGAAGCAAAAAAATAACAAAAAGTCAGAACGTACGCTGAAGATACGTTCTGACTTTTTGTTATTTTTGAATCGCTTGTAATGCCTTTTCTGGTACTTGGTCTTGATTGACCTCTTCATACGTATTGATGTGGGCCCCTTTATTTGAGACTTTTAGATAATGATCTGTTTTTAATTCATGGTCCGCTGTAAAAGTTATTTCTCGTGTTTTGCCTTCCTCATCTGCGGCTACTTGCGTATAACTAGCAATTCCATAGCCATTAACGCTATCGGCTTTCTTTGTTTTAACATACACATTTCCTTCTTTAACCAATGGATTTAATTGATCTAACACACCAGCTAATTCGCCAGAGTTCTTCTCTGCGTAAAACTTGGCCCCAAATAAACCACCACCAATAACAATTGCTGTCACCACTAAAAATTTAATAAATTTCATCACATAAATCCTCCCGAGTAATTATTCTCTGTTACTTCTTCCAAAGTATAGCAAGATTTAAACAATCCTTCCTCGGGCGCAACGACCAGTTTTTTCTCAGACTTATGTCGTATTTTTGTTATTTTGAATAAATAACAAAACACTACTCTTCTATCAACAATTGACTTAATAATTGAATTTCTTGATTCTTAGTTAAGTCAATTGTTTTCATTGTAACCGCTGTGGCTAAACCTAAATAGATTACCACCATTTTAGGAAATAATTCGACAAATTTTCCTTTGTCCATTTGTACATATTTTTTATCCAATAATAAATGCTCTTCAAAAAAAGTTTGAAGCATTTGCTGCAATTCTTCTTCATAACCATGTGCTTTCATAAATAACGCCGTATAGATTTTTTGATGTTTTTGGGCAAATAATATAAAGTTCAGACCCAATGCAATCACTGGGTCTGAGGCACCGACATCTGCTTTATAAAATAATTGCATACGATGAAATAACGATTTAATTAAGGTTCGTTTTAAATCGTCCATGTTGACAAATTCTAAATAAATTGGCTGCGTAGAAATCCCCATAGCATCTGCAATATTTCTAGCAGTTAAATTAGAAAAACCTTTATCTACTAAAATTTTTTCAGCTACGTTTAAGATTTTTTCCTTTGTATATACCTTCGTTCTAACCATTTTCATACCCCTTTTCTCTTTTAGTTAACAATAACTTTATTATGTTCACACAAAAGAAAACCATTTTCATTATATATATAATATTTTACACTTTTTTATGCGTTTCTTTTCTCAAAATTTTCTATACATTTCAAAAAAATTGAGAATTTTCATCACCTATAAACAAATAGGTCCAGAACAAAAGGTCATCACCTTTTGTTCTGGACACTAAACGGCTGCACTTTTTATTCTTCTATTTGTTTGCCTTGTTCTTTGGCAAGCTCATTTTTATCATAAGCTACAAAGAACGGATAGTAAATCAAGATGGCCACTAGAATTAAAACAATATTCAAAACAGCAGCACGCCAATCGCCGCCTGTCGCCATAAAGGCGCCAATTGGCCCTGGTAAGGTCCACGGTGCGGTAAAGACAACTTCACTTACTAAACCTAATTTAGTGGCAAACCAAGCAATCGTTGCTAAAACCATTGGTGCAAAGATAAAAGGAATCATTAAAATCGGATTTAAGACAATCGGTACACCGAAAATAACTGGCTCATTAATATTAAAAATAGACGGTGCTAAAATAGCTTTTCCTAGTTTTGAACCATATTCTGATTTTGCCCGGAAGGCTAATAATATAGCTAAACCAATTGTGGCTCCAGCACCACCAATCCAAATAAACCATTGGTAAAAAGGTTCTGCCGCAATCCGAGGTAATGCTTCGCCAGCTGCTTTAGCAGTCGTGTTTTCCTCTAATAGTTGTAGCCATAGAGGACGCGCCAACGATCCTACGATTGAAGCGCCGTGAATCCCAAAAAACCAGAAAAATGTTGTTAAAAAGACTAACAACAAGACACTCAATAAAGAGTCCGCTGCTTGAACTAGTGGTCCTACTAAGTTCCCTACAAATGTGTGCCAATCAAAGCCTAAATAATAAGTGATTGAACCAATCAATAACATGACAATTAACGTCGGAGTCAACGATTCAAATGAACGAGCAACAGCAGGTGGAACGTTATCAGGCATTGTAATTTTGAACTTAGACTTATCTGTCACTCGATAGATTTCGACAGCAATAATTGACGTCACAATCCCGACAAACATCCCTGCACCACCCAAATTAGCCATTGGTAAAACAAACCCAGAAACGCCAGCTGCTTTACTGGCTTCTTCAGGAATCGCCACAGGTACTAATGTTAATAAAAAAGCAATCGTAGCCAAAATCCCTCCAGAGACTTGATCAAGATTATATGATTTCGCTAAACTAGCGCCAATGCCAAAAGTCGCATATAACGCCATAATGTACATTGTCATTCGGTAAGGCAATAAGATTGTAGCAGCATTACTTGTTAAAAATTGAGTAATGCCCCAAGATTCTGGTAACGGCGGAAACGCAATAATTAGAAAAAAAGAACCGACAATAATTAAAGGTAATGTCGCAATAATCCCATCCCGCACCGCACGTAAATGGCGCTGATTGGCAATTTTAGCCATTGGTCCAGCTAGATGATTTTCAATCCAAACAGTCAGTTTATCTAACATAAATAACACTCTCCTCTGTTTTTCTCTTAAAAAATAACTCCTTTAATCAGCCATAAATAAGAGATAAGCTCTAATAAAATAAGAGAAATTAAAAACAGCCAAATAAAACGCTTACAAAAACCTGTTTTCGTTTCAATAAAATAATGACTATACGCTAACGCAAAAGCAATCCCAACAGGCAAAAAAATCATGGCACCAATATTAAACGGCAGATTGAAAGTCCATAATAAAACACTCGGCAACAGGACACCACATAAGAGCCCCATACTAAAAAGAAAACCGGCACTTTTAACTGAAAACTTAGGAACCATTGCTTGATTGTTTTCCATTTCAATTTCGCTCCTTTCGTTTGTTATTTTGTTACATTTAAAATTATAAGCTATTAAAAATATTATTTCAATCTATTCGCTAATTTAATACTAATTTTAAAATAAAAAACCAGTTCACTGAGTGAACTGGTTTTATGCTTATTCGACAAATTCAAATTCAAAATTACCAATCCGAACAATGTCGCCATCTTTCGCGCCACGTGCTCGTAATGCCTCATCGACACCCATACCACGTAATTGACGTGCAAAACGCATTACTGTTTCATCATGATCGAAATTCGTCATTTCAAATAATTTTTCTAATTTTTCACCAGATAAAACCCATGAAGCATCTGGTTCACGATCAATCGTAAATTCTGGACCTTCTGGTTGGAAGCCATAACGAACGGTTTCTTCCTCTACCACTTCATCTTCATATAATGGGAATTCAGGCGTTACTTCCAACAAGTCAGCTGTTGCATTTAATAAAGGTTCAATACCTTTACGAGTAACCCCAGAGATTGGGAAAATAGGTAGCTCATCAGCATACTCATCGGTGCGTTCCTTCGCAAGTTGCTCTTTAAATTTCGCTAAATTCTCTTCTGCTTCAGGCATGTCCATTTTATTGGCAACAATAATTTGAGGTCGCTCCATCAAACGTAAATTGTGTGAAGCCAATTCTTTATTGATTGCCAAATAATCTTCGTAAGGATCGCGTCCTTCCATGCCACTCATATCAATGACATGTAAAATAACACGCGTCCGTTCAATGTGGCGTAAGAACTGTGTTCCTAAGCCGACACCTTGAGAAGCTCCTTCAATTAAGCCTGGCAAATCTGCTGCAGCAAAGCTTCGACCATCACTAGTAGTCACCATCCCTAAGTTTGGAACTAACGTCGTAAAATGATAGGCACCAATTTTCGGACGAGCGGACGAGATAACAGAGAGTAATGTTGATTTTCCTACAGAAGGAAACCCAACTAACCCAACATCTGCTAAAACTTTTAATTCTAATTCGATTTTACGTTCTTGACCCGGTTCGCCGTTTTCGGCAATTTCTGGTGCAGGGTTTCTTGGGGAAGCAAAGCGAATATTCCCGCGACCACCGCGTCCGCCTTTTGCTACTACTAAGGTCTGACCATTCTCAATTAAATCCCCAATTAAAGCTCCAGTTTCTGCATCACGAACTGTTGTACCTGGTGGAACTTTGACAAGTAAATCTTCTGAACCACGACCGTGCATTCCTTTACTCATACCATTTTCTCCAGGTGTCGCCTTAAAATGACGATTAAACCGGAAATCCATTAATGTGCGTAATCCTTCTTCAACAACTAAAACAACGTCGCCACCGCGTCCGCCATCACCACCAGCGGGACCCCCGTCTGGTACATATTTTTCTCTACGGAAAGCAACCATTCCGTCGCCGCCTTTACCAGCTTTGACATCAATCGTCACTTGATCTAAAAACATGGACATATAATTTGTCCTCCTATTCTACTTCTACTATCTTTAATCACCTCAAAAAGCGTGATTCGAAAGTCTTTATTATTGTATCGGGAAAACAACCGTTTGTCTAGCAATTCTAGTTAGTTATCGTTGGAAAAAGCAAAATTTCTCATGAATCTTTCGCTTTCTTTTTGTCGCTTCGCTATCAGTCTTTTGACAAAAAAATTTTAGAGGTTCATACTATAGATAGTTGAAGAAAATCACTTTTTCAGCAAGGGTCCAAAGAAACACAAACATCTAAAGGAGGAATTTTTGTTATGACAGTCAAAGTAGGAATTAACGGTTTTGGAAGAATTGGTCGTTTAGCCTTTCGCCGAATAAAAGAAGTTTCTGATGATATTGAAGTTGTGGCTATCAATGATTTGACTAGCCCAACAATGTTGGCTCACTTATTACAATTTGACTCTACGCATGGCACCTATCCTGGCACCGTGACAGCCACTGAAAATGGCATTGTGGTTGACGGCGAAGAAACCCGTGTCTACGCAGAACCAGATGCAAGTAAAATCCCTTGGGTTAAAGAAAACGGAGTAGACATTGTCCTTGAATGTACAGGTTTTTATACCTCTGAAGAAAAAGCACAAGCTCATTTAGATGCAGGTGTGAAACGTGTGGTTATCTCTGCTCCTGCAGGCGCAATGAAAACAATCGTTTATAACGTCAATGATGATACACTTGATGCCAACGATAAAATCATTTCTGCTGGTTCATGTACGACAAACTGTCTAGCACCGATGGCTTACTTCTTAAATAATGAATTTGGTATTGAAGTTGGTACCATGACAACTGTCCATGCCTACACATCAACACAAATGCTATTAGATGGCCCTGTTCGTGGCGGAAATCTTCGTGCGGCACGCTCTGCTGCAGACAATACTATTCCCCATTCAACTGGTGCTGCTAAAGCAATTGGCTTAGTTATTCCAGAACTTAATGGAAAATTACAAGGCCATGCCCAACGTGTTCCCGTTGTGGATGGATCCTTAACAGAATTAGTTAGCATTTTAAAAACAAAAGTAACAGCTGATCAAGTAAATGAAGCAATGAAAAAACACACCATTGATAACCCTTCTTTCGGTTATGATGATCGTGAAATTGTTTCTGGAGACATAATCGGCACGACAGAAGGTTCGATTTTTGACCCAACGCAAACAGAAGTAACGACAGCTGGCGATTTCCAATTAGTGAAAACTGTGGCTTGGTATGACAATGAATATGGTTTTACTTGCCAAATGATTCGCTTATTGGAAAAATTCGCTAATTTATAATTCCAATGAATAAAAAACTGCCTTGCATAAATTAATGCAAGGCAGTTTTTTTAATGTTTACTTTGACAACTTTGACAAATACCATGAAAAGTTAAGCGATGATCTTTGACTAAAAAATGATACCGACTTTCAACAATTTGCTCTACTTCACCAAGCAAGTCTTCTTCCACTTCCTCAATTGTGCCACATTCTAAGCATAACAAATGGTGGTGAAAGTGTTTGGCGCCTTCTTTTCTTAAATCATAGCGAGCTAAACCATCGTTAAAGCTCACTTTATCAACGACTTTTAAGTCTGTTAAAATTTCTAGCGTTCGATAGACTGTTGCTAGACCAATTTCCGGACTTTTTTGTTTTACCAAGAAGTAAATTTCTTCTGCTGATAAATGATCTTTTTCATTTTCCAATAATACAAGTACGGTTGCTTCCCGTTGTGGTGTTAATTTAAAGCCTGATTCATGTAATTGTTTTTTTGTCTTTTTTAAAGCAGCAGTCGAATCCATTATTACAGCTCCTTGTTTAGAATGATTACAAATTAAGAAACTTAATTTATCAATCAAATTAAAATAATTATAAAAGAAATAACTGTAATTTGCAAGATATTCTCAATTAGCTACCTTAATTTTTTTCTTTTGATTGTTCCAACGAGCCAATTAGAATTGTTTTACCATCTTCTTGTTTAATTAATTTTTGTTTCATTAAATGGCCTAAGGCGCGTTTAAATTGAGCTTTACTAATGCCAAAGGTTTGTTTAATTTCATCAGGGCTTGATTTATCGGTGAAAGGAATTTGGTGATCGTTTGCTCTTTCTAAGAAAGTTAGAATCATTAACGCATCATCGCTGATTACTTCATGACTTCTTGGTTTTAATGAAAGATTCAATACGCCGTCCGGCCGCACGCCAATCACACGCCCCACTACTTTTTCACCTAAACGTGGTTCCTGGAATCGTTCAGAAGGATGGATAAATCCAATGTATAAATCATCAGTTAAAATATACGTTCCTGCAAGTTTCAGACGATACACATGCCCAGTTAAGTTTTGGTTTTGCATTTCAGCATTCCCGCGTTTTGCCATGGCTTTAAAGACTTTTTCATCTGCTAATTCGCCCCAAATGCGGTCTTTACTGTCCACTTTTAAAGTAACCATTACTCGGTCTTCTTTTTTAGGCCAAAGTTCCCGCATGGTTGGTAATTCATCCAACGAAATAACGACATCTTTATCTGGTAAGCCAACATCCACAAAGACACCTAAATCACGTCTCGTTCCTGTGACAGTACCAAAGCCATAGCTACCAATGCGCACAGTAGGAATTGTAGTTGTCAGTGCTGGCTCTTGTTTTTGATTTAAATAACCAAACCCTTCTACAGCCTCCCCTATAGCATGCGTACCTTCTTCTTTTTTTAAACGGAATGTGATGCCATTTTTTTGAACAAAATAAAATTGTTCATTTTCATCGACCACAATGCCGGTAAATGTTGTTGCTAGTAATTCTCTCATTTATCATTAACTCCTCAAGGAAAATCAATCGAACAAAAGATTTCCGCTTTTGTTCGATTGTTTCTATTTTCTTTTATTGCCCTGCATTACGAGAAGCGTTCCCTTTGAACCAACCTGTTTTAGCATTGATTGTAACTAAATACATGTGAACATTTTTCTCTGTAGTGCCTTCTAATAATTTTGATTGATTGTTGGTTGCATAAAGATTGTAGTAACCTTCGCCATTCACAATTTTGGCAGGTTCTAAAGAATATCCGCCAGGAACCACATAGCCACGAGCAATCACTGTGTCTAAGACTTTTTCTTTCACACCTGGTGCCCATGTCCACGCTGGATTGCTACTATCAGCGATATCGGCAGCATCTGGCGCATAAAGCGGACTAGTGTACACCCCGTCACTGTTCGGTGCCGTGTAGCCATTCGCTTCTGTTTTTGCTGTTTCTTCCTTCTTAGCGTTCTCTTTTTTCGCGGCAGCAGCTTGTTTTGCTTGTTCTTCTGCTTGTTTTGCTTGCTCTGCGGCAGCTTGTTCTTCTGCAATTCTTTTCTGTTCTTCTTCAACCTTGGTTAACGCTTGGTCAGCTGTCGTGACTTGTTTGACCAGTTCTTTTTTCAGCTTATCACTTGTTACTTTACCTACTTCTGCCTTAGCAGCTTGATACGTGTCTCGATTCAGCTGATTGGTAGTTTTTCCATCTTTATAAATGACCTCAACCGCTTTTTTAGCTTTTTGTAATTGGTTGTATTGTTGGTTCGCTTGATCGATTGCTTGGTTCATCAATTGGTCAAACGGATCATTTCCTGTTAATTTCTTTACGGAAATTGGTTGATCAGCAGCTAGAATCGCCGGTTTCAACTCATTGCCATTGACAATCGGGGCCTCAAATAATTGGTTGATTTGTTGAATGGTTTGTTGTTTCTCTTTCAATGTTTGAATTTGTTTATTTAATTGAGAATACTCTTCTGAATCTTTAATTTCCGCGACTTGTTTTGAGAGTTTTTCTGGACTAACAGTCACCATATCGGGTTTAATAAAAACTTGCTCCTTTGTGGTATAAAAGGCTGCTAGTTCATCTTTCAGCGTATCTGTTTTCTTGGATAGTGCCGCCGCCTCTTGCGCGGCAGCTTTTTGCGTTTGATCATGATACGCCCAAGCACTACCTCCAGCTAATAAAACAACCGCAAGCGCAACGAAAGCCACTTTTTTTGATGGTTTCTTTGGAGCAGGCGCTGGTTGAGCATTCCCAGTTTCATTCATCGGTGGTATCACACCTGAATCTGAAACTTTTTCCTCGGTTGTATCAGCTTCGCTCGGTTCCTCTAGCGACGCTGCACTTGTTAACCCTTCTTCAGAATTTGAAATGGATTCAGTTGGTGTTTCGGCTTGGGTTAATACTGCCTCACCGCTTTTTTCTAACTCTTGGGTCTCTGCTGTTTCTTCTGATGGATTTTCAGACATTTCTGTATCTGCTCGATGCGCTTGAATATAAGCTTGCAAAGTTTCGTTTGGTGTTACATCTTGATCTTCTATCGGTGGTTGTGAAAAAATTTCTTCTTCAGAAGTGGTAGAGATAACTTCAGTTCCTGAAATCTCTGTTAAAGCTTCCTCTTCTGACTTCACTGTCTCAGATACCTCAGCTGTTTCTGCTTCAACAGTAGTTGTTTCTTCTGTTGTTTCCTCTAAATTAACTGCTTCGTCCGTTGCTAGTTTTTCTTCTGTTGAATGAGTAGGCATCGCTTCTGTCGCTGGTATCGTTTCCTCCACCGAATCATGAGTCTCCTCACTAGCCCCTTCTTGAAGCACTGCTTCTGAATCAGAAACATCCTCTGAATCAGAGACTATTAAGTTATCTTCTATCGACTCTTCTTTTTTGTCATCATTACTTTCTTCTTCAGGTGATTCGCCAAACAGTTCCATCACATGGCCTAAGCTCATATCTTTTAACTCAGACCATTCAATATTCTCATTTAATTGATCTTCATGTTGTTCATTTTCCTGTGTTTTAAAATCTATATTTGTTGAAGTCGTTTCCGCTTCTTCTTTATCAACTGTTGTGTCAGTTAGTGAATAGCCACATGTTGGGCAGGTCGTTAATTCTGCATCGAATTCGTTCCCGCACTTCGGACATTTCTTTGTCATTCTTCCGCCTCACATTCTGCTAATATTCCATTACTTCTAATTTACCACAACTTGCGCCTTCTTCCAATAACTAGCAATGACATTTAGAGACTTTTTAAAAATCAAAAGCGGCTCTTCTCGCATGCACGAAAAGAGCCGCTAAACGGTATGTTTATTCTAAAAAGTCTTTTAATTGTTTTGAACGAGAAGGATGTCTTAGTTTTCTTAACGCTTTTGCTTCAATTTGACGAATACGTTCGCGAGTGACACCGAAAACTTTTCCGACTTCTTCTAGCGTACGTGTCCGACCATCATCTAAACCAAAACGTAAACGTAAAACATTTTCTTCACGGTCTGTTAAAGTATCCAGAACATCTTCTAGTTGTTCTTTTAACAATTCGTAAGCTGCATGTTCAGCAGGACTTGTAGCATCTTGGTCTTCAATGAAATCACCTAAATGTGAATCATCTTCTTCACCAATTGGTGTTTCTAAAGAGACTGGCTCTTGTGCGATTTTTAGGATTTCACGAACTTTTTCTGTTGGTAAATCCATTTCCGCACCAATTTCTTCTGGCGTTGGTTCTCTACCTAAATCTTGCAATAGTTGGCGTTGAATCCGAATCAATTTATTGATTGTTTCAACCATATGAACAGGAATTCGAATTGTTCTAGCTTGGTCCGCAATTGCCCGCGTAATCGCTTGACGAATCCACCAAGTAGCATACGTAGAGAATTTGAACCCTTTACGGTAGTCAAATTTTTCAACAGCTTTCATTAAGCCCATATTACCTTCTTGAATTAAATCCAAGAATTGCATACCACGACCTACATATCGTTTGGCAATTGAAACAACCAAACGTAAGTTAGCTTCTGCTAAACGTTGTTTTGCTTCTTGATCGCCTTCTTCAATTTTAAGTGCCAATTCAACTTCTTCTGCAGCAGTTAATAATTGAACGCGCCCAATTTCTTTTAGGTACATACGCACGGGATCATTAATTTTAACACCTGTTGGCGCAGATAAGTCTTCTGCTTGGGCCTTTTCCGCTTCTTTTTCATCTTTTTTCAAGCTATGTTCACTTGGGTCTCCATTTTCATCGACTACGCTGATACCAGCATCTTCAACTTTTTGGATTAATTTTTCCATAGCTTCTGCATCCAAAGTATACGGTGTGGCTAATTGATTCGCTAAATCATCATAAACCACTGTTCCTTTAGGCTTGTTTTCTTTGATAAATGCTGCCACTGCAGCTTCATATTTTTTACTTGTTTCTTTTTCCATGAAAGAAGGCCCCCTTCATTTTTCGGTTCACGCTTGAAATAACTGATAAATCACTGGGACTTATCAAAATAAAATGAACAAAACGCTTAGTTCTATTCATTTATTACTTAAGTAAATGTTCGTTGAGCTTTAAGCTGTCGAGCCAATTGGATAATCTCCATTGTTAATTCGGCTTCAAGCTGTTGGTTGCCCACTCGTTTTGCTTCTTGCTGTTGAATCTTTTTCTGCTCAATTGCCTCTGCAATACTTGATAAGGCAATTACATGTAATAAATCGGCAACTTCTCGCTCAGAGCTTTCTTCCGATAAATTCTGATACGCAATTTCAATTGCTAATTGTTTGGTTTGATTATCTTGCAAGAAATTAATAAAATCGGCAATGTCGAAACTTTGATGCAGTGTCGCATAACTTTCTAGCAAGAAATATAATTCTTGGTATTCATCATGAGCGAACGAAAAATCTGGCAATTGTTGAACGGTTTGCCGTACTCCTTGTTCATTCATTAAACGAAATAATAAGGAACGTTCTGCTTTTTGAACTTGTGTTAACGGTAACTTGTTCTGGACGTGATTCTCTTCAAAAACAGGTTCTTCCATTGGTGGTGGCATCATTTCATCTTGATAAAATTGTTGCCTTTCTTGCCGTTGGACTGAACGTTGCTCTTGCTTCAATTGATTGAATTGCTCTTCCAAACTATGAACAGAAAGTTGAAATTCCTGAGCAATTTGGTTTAAATAACGATCACGTTCCAAGGGAGATTGAACATTGGTTAACTCCCGTAACAATTCGTTCACATAATCCAATTGTTCTTTTTCGTTATTCATGTTTCTAGTTAACCGATGATAATTCATTTTAAAACTAAAAACTGTTTCTCGGCCATGATTGGCTAAATTTTGAAAAGCTTCTGCGCCATATTTCCGCACATATTCATCAGGATCCAGCTTTTCAGGGATGCTGACAATACTCAAGTCAAAATGACTGTTTTCTTGCAATAATTGAATCGCACGGTTTGTGGCTTGAACACCGGCATTATCGCCATCGTAACAAATAACTACTTCCTTAGCGACCCGCTCCAAACGCCGAATTTGTTCATTGGTCAAACTAGTCCCCATTGAAGCCACCCCACTTTTTACGCCTGATTGCCAAGCAGCGATAACATCCATGAATCCTTCAAAAAGCAAGACTGTATTTTCTTTACGAATTTCTTTTCTGGCTTTATCAAAGTTAAACAGCGTTTCTCGCTTATTAAAAAGTGTTGTTTCAGGACTATTCAAGTATTTAGGCATCTCATCCCCTGGAAAATCAGCTGTTTTTAACAAGCGACCAGAAAAGGCGATGACATTGCCTTGGGGATCATTAATTGGAAACATGATTCGTTGATAGAAACGATCCAAAAACGTACCGTTATCTCTTTGGACAAACAGCCCAGAAGGCTCAAAAAGCGTTTCATCCAGTTGTTCATTTTTAAAAACTTGACTTAAGAAATCACGTTTTTGCGGCGCGAATCCAATTTGAAAGGTCTCAATTAGTTCTTGTGTTAACCCCCGCTCTAATAAATAGTTTAATGCGGGTTCGCCAATTTTAGTATTCACTAAAATATGATGGTAAAGTTCTGCGGCTTTACTATGCAGTTGTAACAAACTCCGTCTTTGTTGGTTTTCTGGGGTATCCGCTACTTCACGCGGCTCTGACCAATCAAAGTCCACAGATAAATGTTCCAAATCTGCAACACGTTTCACGGATTCTGGAAAACTAATGCCTTCAATTTCTTGCAAGAAATTAAAAACAGTTCCACCTTTCCCGCAGCCAAAACAGTGAAAAATTTGTTTGTCTTCTGCTACTGAAAATGAAGGGGAACGTTCTTCGTGAAACGGACATAAACCCATATAATTTTTACCGGATTTTTTTAACTGGACATACTGCCCAATAATATCTACTATATTCGTTCGGTGACGAACTTCCTCAATGACTTCCTGAGGAATGCGTTGTGCCATTGTCCTCACCTCCTAAGAATAGCATTGTGCTAACTCATGTGATTGACCGTTTAAAAAACGCACTGTCATTTCAGTGCGAATTCCAATGGACACATTTACACATGATTTATTGTATCACATAATCGCTGTTTTTCAAGTATCTTGTTTCAACTCAACAAAAAAAGAAAGTATCTAGGACAAAAGTCATCCTGACTCCTGCCCCAGACACTAACTCTTAAAATAATCAGTTAAACATCAAGCTTGCTCCGACTTCCTTCAAGATTTAAAGAAGAACTGCATTTCTGGAGACGAATGCTTTTAGCTCAACCTCTGCTTTTTATAAATCTTTAATTGTTTTTCCAGCACGTTTCATTTGTACGAAACCAATTGTTACACGCACTACAATATTAATGGCCATCATAATAAAGAAGAGACCCATTGTTTGCGAAGTTAAGAAACCAATTTCTAAAATGTTGTGGAATAACATAGCTGCTACATAAATACCAATAATGGTACTGAAAACCAAGAAAATGCGTAATGGATTTAAAGGCAGACATGCTCGAACAACAGCCATACAGCTAATTCCAACTAATAAATAATACATTAACGTCGTGGTGTCTAAAGAAGAAAATCCTTGATTTTGTCCAATCAGATAAACAGCAATGATATTCGCTACAACTAAAAGCGCATTAACAGACGCATTTTTCAAAGCCGTTGGTAAAAACTTCCCGACAACTTTTCGTTTGTCCCCTTCGAAAGATAAGAAGAAAGCAGGATATCCTTCAATTGCTAAATCAATCAAGGTCACTTGAATCGGAATGAACGGGAACGCAATGGCCGTTAAGGCACAAATGATTGAGAGAATAAACGAATAAATCGTTTTAATGAAGAAAACGCTGGAAACTCGGGTTACATTATTTACCACACGTCGTCCTTCAAACAAGACATCTGGTAACGTTGTAAAATCAGAATCTAGCAAAACTAGATTAGAAATTTGCCGAGTAGCGCCATCTCCTTCTGCCATGGCGATACTACAATCCGCTTCTCGTAACGCTAAAACATCGTTGACGCCATCGCCGGTCATCGCCACCACATGCTCTGTGTCTTTCAACTCACGCACAATGGTTCGTTTTTGCTGAGGCGATACACGTCCGAACACTGTGTATTGCTGAACTGCTTCACGCACTTCTGCTTCTGTCGTTTTGGTCGACAAATCAATATAAGACTCATAACCGGGTAGCCCGGCACGACGAGCAATATTTGAAACAGTCACCGGATTATCACCAGAAATTACTTTTAAGTCGATTCCTTCTTCTTTTAGATAAGCCAGTGTTTCTTTGGCATTTTGGCGAATTGGATCGTCAATTTCTAGAATTGATAATGGCTCTAAATAAGGCATTTTGGTTTCGTTTAACGGTTGTTGTTCCGCAATGGCTAACATCAAGACGCGATAACCATTCTCTTGTGCTGTAAAAACAGCTTCTGGCAACCGACTATCGTCTACCAAACGCTCAGGAGCCCCTAAATAAACTGTCCCAATTTCTGGAAATTCAATAGCCCCCCATTTTCGTTCAGAAGAAAAAGCCAAGACTTCTTTTGCGCCAAATCGATTGGATACTTCATAATGATCACGAATTGCTTGCATTGTAATATTATTATCCGTACTTTCAGATAGGTAGCTTCCGATAATCTGTGGGAAGAGTTCTTCATATTTGTCATGCAAGATAATCGCCTTTTGCACTTTCATTTTACCTTCTGTAATCGTTCCAGTTTTATCTAAACACAAAGTGTCCACATGGGCCAATGTTTCAATTGAGTACATATCTTGTACTAGAATACGTTTTTTGGCTAACTTAATGACACCTGTTGTCAGCGCAATACTAATTAATAGTACTAATCCTTTTGGTAACATCCCTAACAAAGCAGCTGCAGAAGCAACAACAGATGTTTTAATGCCAGCATCTCTTAACCAAAAAGCTTCAACAAATAAAATAATCCCCAGAGGAATAATCACCCAACTTGTAAATTTAGAGACTTTACGAATCGAATTGACTAACTCTGATTGAATTGGTTTATGCACTTTGGCTTCTTGGGTGATTTTCACAGCATAGTTTTCGGCACCAACGTGGATAACACGGGCATAGGCTTGTCCGCTAACAATGAAACTTCCAGAAAGCAAGGTATCGCCGATTTCCTTTTCAATTAAATCTGATTCGCCTGTTAACAACGCTTCATTCGCTTCGACTTTACCGTCGATAACTTCCATATCAGAAGGAACTTGTTCCCCTGCAGAGATAATAACAATATCTTCCATAACTAGTTCTTTTGTATCAATTTCTTGTTGTACGCCATTTCGAACAACATGAACATTTTCTTTTGCCACAATAGATAATTTTTGAACTAAATTACGGGCATGAATTTCTTGGAAAATTCCGATTGACATGTTCACAATAATAATCGCTAAGAAAGCCAGATTGGAATAGGCTCCGACAAATAGTAAACAAACAGCGATTGCAAAGTTTAAAAAGTTGAATAACGTCATGACGTTATCAAAAATAATATCTTTTGTAGATTTTGCTACATTTTCCTCATAATTATTTTGAAGGCCTAACTCTTTCTGCTTGGCAACTTCTTCTGTACTTAACCCTTTTTTCAGGTCGACTTTATTCAACATCCAGCTCTTTCCCTACCTTTTCAATTAATCAGTTACATCCCTTCTAGTTTACTTGCATTTTCATGAAACTGCAAGAAAAGCCTAAAAAATTCCTGTAAGTTGAAAGAATTCTTTAGACTTTTCTCGTTTTAATTTAACTTTTCAATAAACCAACGATTCATTTTGACAATTTCCGCATAGAACATATTGCCACCATTTTGATAAAGGTAACCACCATTGTAAACTAACGCTTGCCAACGATAATAACGATATTTCGTATTTTGGTCATTCCCTAGCAACGGTGAAAGGACTTCTCTTGAATATTCTTCTGCTAACTCTGTCGTGTGTTTCCCGCCGCGTTCTTTAACAAACTGAATATAATCCAGTCCATAATTATATGCTTGTACGCCTGTCCACTCATCACAGCCAGCTTCTTTTGCTTTCGCTAACGCTTCCGCGAGAAATTTGACGCCATGTGCGATACTTTCCTCTGGTGTTTCAATCACTTCTTGTTGTCCATAAACACTTTCACTGCTCTGCATAATATCGCCAGATTTCCCTTTAGATTCTGTATAGATAATCGCTAAAGCTAATGTTTTGTATTCAGGTATTTTATTTTTTTTGACTTCTGCTTCTACTTGTTTTTCAAAGGTCATTACCGTTTCAACATTTTGATGTATTTTATAGCCAAGATAGCCAAGACCAGCAACTAAACCAACAAACAAAAGTAGCATGATTTTATAAATTATTTTTCTTACTCTACGCATCGAATCATCCAAACTTTTTCTTTTAAGATACGTTCTATGTTACTTGAAATAACTGAAAAAAGCGAAGTTTTTGTTACTTCTTTAGTTTTATTTAATAAAAGTAACTTTTTTGTGAACAAACCGTAACTTCGCAAGATTGAACGTTTTCACCTAGAATAGAATAACAAGTAATTTTCTTCTATTGACGCTTATTTATTGCATCAAAAAAGCCCAGATAAGAATGAACAAAATTCTTTTCTAGGCTTGACTTTATACAACTTATCTATTCTTTTAACAAACAGTCAATTGTTTTATGGAATTTTTTTCCCTGTCATTTCTTCATAGTCTCTACTCATCATTTTCCAAGCTTTTTCAATATCTTCATCTAATCCAAATAATCCGCTTCTACCAACAATATAAATATCAGGTCCTGCAGCATCAATTCGCTTAAATGAATTTCTATTCGATGAGCCATCCATTTCAATTACATAACGATAACTTTTTTCTTCACGTAAATTACGAAGAGCAACAATTTTATCAAGTGTTCCTTCAATAAATCGTTGGCCAGCAAAGCCTGGATCAACGGTCATGATTGTGATTTTATCCAACAATTCAATATATGGAAAGATTGATTCAATAGGCGTTTCGGGATTAAGGACGATCCCTGCTTTAAGATTAGCATTGTGAATTTGGTCAATTAGGCGAAATGCTAGACCATCTAAAACCTCTGCATGCATACAAATCCATTCACATTTGATATCTACTAGTTGTTGTACCCAAAAGCTTGGATTCGTAACCATTAGATGAGCAGATACTGGGAGCTTCGAAATTTTTCTTAACTCCTCAATAAACCACGGAGATAGCGTGATATTTGGCACATAGTGACCATCCATAATGTCTATGTGATACGAAGCAACATGACCATTCAAAAAGGTGATTTGTTGTTTAAACTTGTCCAAATCCATCGTCATTAGTGACGGAGAAAATTCAACTTTGTTCATTCTAATTTTCAACTCTTTCTATCTGATTATTTGGTTGATGTTTTTGAAAATTTTTCTAACTCGTTATATTCAGACGTTGACACATCTCTGACAGGCAATATAAATTGCATTAATTTTGTTACGCTTTTTCATTTTGTTTAGAAAATCTGAATATCTTCCAAGTTTATCTCCTCTTCTTCTTTTTCTACTAACGCTTCCATATCTTTCTCAGTTACATCTTTCTTAATAATAGCTAAAACTAAACCGGTAACCACAGCGTTTACAACAATTGCAATAATGCCAGCCAGCGGTTTACTCATTGTTGGAATCATTAAAACACCGCCAAATGGAACTGTCGCATCTGCCCCTAAGATCATTGTTGTTGCGCCACCCACGAAGCCACCAATCGCTGTAGCAATGACTCCTCGGACAATATCATTCATAACTAAAGGAATAACACCTTCAACAATGTTAATCACTCCCATTGGTACGGCAGACTTTAACGTTTCAACTTCTAGTTTTGTATAAATATTTTTTCTAAATAATTTAGCAAAGAAGAAAGCTAATCCAAAGCCTATTGGCGTTGCTGTATTTACTAATTGCAATGCTGTAATTGGTCCATTAAGTCCTTCCGCTTGCATTGTCAAAACAAAGGCAAAAACAGTTTTGTTAATGGGTCCGCCATAGTCTATACCACTTAATAAACCAATTACACCACCAAAAATTAATAATGACGAGTTACCTAAGCTATCTAAAAAGTTCGTTAATAATGAAGTAAATGCCGTTATTGGGGTCCCGATAATATATACCATGATTAATCCACCAGTAATTGAGGTTAAAAATGGAATAATTAATGTTGGCATTAACCCTCTCGCCCAGTTTGGTAATTTCACATATTTTAAAATAGCTAATACAAGATATCCTGCCAAGTAACCACCTAAAATACCACCAATAAAGCCGGCACCAACTGCATTCGCAGTTAAACCAATAATAAAGCCTGGAGCAATTCCAGGTTTACCGGCGATTGAAAAAGAAATGCCAGTAGATATAACAACCGGAAGTAAGCCTAAGCCAGCGCCACCCATAGTAGCTAAAGCATCCCAAAGCGAAAATTCACCTGGTACCAAGGTTCCTTGACTTGAGCCGCCAAACCCCATACCAATTGCAATTAAAAAGCCAGCACCACAGACAATTGGAATTAAATATGAGATTGCTGTTAATAAATGACCTTTAAGATTTAACTCTTTTAGTTTTTTCATTTTTATCCTCCTAAACATTGTTCTTTTCATTTTATTTTCTATTTAAAAAAATTACTGTTGTGGATTCTTCTGTAGAAAATATCCACAATATGCTGTCTTAGTAATTTCATTAAGAGAATGCCTTTACTACATCCTCTGGCGATTTTGATTGAAGGAATT
This sequence comes from Enterococcus sp. DIV0546, assembly GCF_051712785.1. Taxonomy (NCBI): domain Bacteria; kingdom Bacillati; phylum Bacillota; class Bacilli; order Lactobacillales; family Enterococcaceae; genus Enterococcus; species Enterococcus sp. DIV0546. The sequence goes on along the minus strand of NZ_JBIOPO010000001.1, from coordinate 1,247,412 downwards.
CTCTCACTACTTCATCATTTCCGAGTTTTCTGGCAAACAATGATAATAGTTTAAGATGGCTAGTTGTTTCTTTATGATCATTACCCACAGCAAAAAGAATGATTCCTTTTACGCCATTATCATCTAAAGATTCCCAAGGAATTTCTGTACCATTAATACCAATGGCCACGCCTATTTTTTTTACATACGCACTTTTGCCATGTGGAATGGCTAGATAGTTTCCGATGCCTGTTTGGCCTTCCGCCTCTCTAACATAGATATCTTTTATAAAGCCTTTTTCATCTGAAATATTGCCATTTTCAAGCAAAAGATTGGCTAATTCTTTTAACGCTTCCTCTTTTGTATTTACATTCATATTCGTTTTAACGGTTTTTAAGTCAATGATATCCTTTACTTCCATTACAATTCCTCCTAGAAGGTTACTTTTCTTGTGTCATAACTTCTTCTGCTTTTTCAATTAGTTTAGTGGGTGATTTTACAGCAACTTCTGTAGGTACTTGAATGATTCGTTTCCCATCAAAACGCTCTCTTCCAGAAATTTTTACATCAATGGCTAATATAACAATGTCCGCTTCCTTAATTTGTTCATCCGTTAGTTTGTTTTCAATCCCAATGGTCCCTTGTGTTTCTATATGGATCTCAACTCCTGCTTTTTTTGCAGCGTTCTCCAATTTTTCTTGTGCGATATATGTGTGAGCAATTCCTACTGTGCAGGCTGCTACGCCGACTATCTTCATTATTTTTCCTCCTCAAATTTTTCTATATTTTTATAAAAATCTGTTTCTGTTTTTAAACGCAACAACTTTTCTAAGAAGTCTTCATTTGCTAATTTTCTAGTAAATCGACTGATTTCTTTTTTTACTTTTAACTGTTCATTTTCTTTTAGTAATATGACAATAATTAATTTCACTTGCTTAATGTCTGCCGTCCATTCTTGGATTTCTGTTTTTAAGCCAATCAGATATATTTCACTTTTTTTCAAGAGTGCATTCTCTAAATGTGGCAAGACAACTTGCTCTGCAATCTGATTACTTCCCATCTTCTCACGATTTACCAAAGATTCCTCAATCTGCTTTTTTTCTTCGGGCGTTAACCAAGGTGCTGCTGTTTCTGCAATGAATTGATATACTTGCTGTTTTGAAAGAAGTTCTTGGTTTAGGAAAACTTGGTATAAAGGATTAACGTTCATGATAGATTTCCTCAACTTTTCTTTGTAATCGATACTGATCATCCATTGTAAACATGGCACTTACCAACAATGATTTAATGGGGACCTTTTCCTGTAAATGAATCGTTGTAAGAATCAATTCAATATCAGAATAATCTTTTAATGATTTCTTTATATTTCGTGTGGCAATAATTTCAACAATTTGTAATTCAGGGAATTTCTTTTCAACTTTTACTCTCAATAGTTCTGAAGTTCCAATTCCAGTGGTACACATAATCAAAGTACGAATAGGTAACTGATTGGTTTCAATCATTCGCGCAAAATACAATGTAATAAACCCATTCTCGTCTTCGTTTATAGCCGGTAGTTGATAGTTTTTACTTACTTGCTTAGAAACTTGCACAATTTTTCTGAAAATTGTTTCATACGTCATTTTTATTTGATCCAATAAACTATTCTTAACATGTATGCCGTTTTCAAGACGATTTATCATTGGTTTTATATGACTAGCCAATTCAAGAAGTAGCTGATCATTATCAGTTAAAATTTTTAGTTGTGCACTCATTTCCTCTAAATAAAATTGAGTAATTTGCATTACTTTGAAAGAAAAATTAGTTACTTTACTAAATGAACCTTGCATCCTAGAAGAAACCAAATATTGATATAAGTAATAAATTTCAACGTTAGGCAGTCTCTTATTTAAATAAGTTTCAATCTGTTGAATCGTTGTTTGCGCGACCTTTTTGAGTACTAAGTCCTTTGTTAATTCTTGTTCTTCTTCGTTAGATAATTGGTATTTTTCAGAAATAGCTACTTTTCGTGAACGACTAATTAAGATATAAAGATGCGAAAAGATGTTTACGTTATATGGATGTGGAATAGTAATATCCAGTTTTTTTTCAATGTTCCTGACTTGATCTAACGTAAAAAGGACATCATAATTATTAAAATTTAATGCTTTGTTGTTTCGAAGATCCTCAATATCGATAATGTTCAACAGTTGTATTCTATCGGAAATGGCTTTCCTGATAGCTCTTTCCTCACCGATAATTGCCAACGTTCGATTTTTCCGTTTGAGTGTTAAATCATATTTCTTTAAATCTTCGGATAATTGTTGTTCATCGCTAAATATCACAGAATCGCCAACATAATATCTTGCAAATAATTCATAAACATTTTTAGCTTGTGGAGAAGCTAACAACAATTCCTCCAGAATTCGATTGCGTCTTTCCCTTGGCGAAAAATCACTTTCTTTTTCGGCTAAATGTCGATTCTGTTCCATAAATCGTTCATAGTCTAGCTTGTATCCTCGTCCTTTCTCAGATAATATGAGTGAACCTTCTGAAAATTCATCGTTAATTTTTTTTATCAAACGATAAACTGTCTTAGGAGAAGTACTTAGGCAGTTTGCCAATTCTTCTGCAGTCATATAATCTTGTTTTTTTGAGAGAAGTAACAACAATTTTTGTCCACGTTCTTTTTTCGAACTCATAGCAACCCCTCCTTGATATATTTATTATAATCCATATAAAAGAAAACGCTTCCTTGTTTTCTGTCCGTTACATTGGCCATTTTTGTGAGTGGTTAAAGTGTTCAATTATGCGAAACTTTCTAAGGCTATTTATAAATAAAAATCTGTAGAGCAAGCTATTTTGAATTACTGTCTCTACAGACACTAATACTTTCAAAGAATATAAAAAAAGGGCTGCCTTGCGGCTAGCCCTTTTTTACTTTTATTTTACGGTAACATTCCCGATTACATCATTTATTGAAGTCGTTTGACCTGCTTTTTGTAAATCGTATTGAGCAACGATATCTTGATTTGTGAAAACAACAATTAAATCTGATTTTTTGCCAGCTTGTTCTAATGCGGCTAAATCAATGGTTGCAATTTTATCGCCTTGTTTTACAACTTGGCCTTCTTCAACATGTAATGTAAATGGTCCACCTTGTAACTCAACAGTATCTAGACCCATGTGTAATAATACTTCAATGCCTGAATCTGTTTGGATACCTAACGCATGTTTTGTTGGGAAAATGCTAGTAATTTTACCAGCAACGGGTGTTGAAACTTCGCCGTCTGTTGGTACGACAGCATAACCGTCACCCATCATTTTTGCTGAGAAAACATCATCTGGTACTTCAGAAATAGGAATAACTTTCCCATTCGCTACAGAATATAATTCAGTTTCTTTTGTTGAAACTGGTGCTTTTTCTTCAACAACTGGTTGAGAAACAGGTGTTTCTTTGACTGGTGTTGCTGGCGCTTGGTGGTTATATAATCGTTGCATTTCGTCAGCAACAAATTGTACTTCCGTACCAACGATCACTTGGATATTGGTGTCATCAATGACTTTCACACCAGGAACCCCAGTTGCTTTAATTTTTGCTTGATCCACTTTGCCTGTATCTTTCACTGTTAAGCGTAAACGAGTTGTACAGTTATCAATAGAAGTTACATTAGCATCAGCGCCTAAACCATCATAAATACGACGAGCTAGAGAAGCAAATTTGTTGTCGCCTTCTGCAACATCTGGCGTTTCTTCGCCATCGCCTTCTTCACGTCCTGGTGTCATTAAGTTAAACTTAGTGATTGCAAAACGGAAACCGAAGTAGTAAATTGCTGCAAAGACAAGTCCTTGAACCACCAACATCATTGGATGATTCGCGACTGGGTTTTTCAAACTTAAGAAGAAGTCTACAAAACCTGCACTAAAGGCAAAGCCAGCTGTCCAATGCATAAACGCAGCGAATGCTAAAGAAATACCTGTAAAGACTGCATGTAAAACATATAAAGGCCAAGCAACGAACATAAATGAGAATTCTAAAGGTTCAGTTACGCCTGTAAAGAAAGCCGCAAAACCAGCAGCTAACATTAATGAAGCTGTAACTTTTTTCTTCTCAGGACGTGCACATTGATAAATTGCAAACGCGCCTGCTGGTAAACCAAACATCATTACTGGGAAGAAACCAGCTTGATACATCCCTGTTTGTCCTATAATTGCTTTACCAGTATCTAACGCTTGTTGACCAGCTAAAAAGTTCCCAATATCATTGATACCAGCAACATCAAACCAGAAAACAGAATTCAAAGCATGGTGTAAGCCTGTTGGAATTAATAGTCGGTTAAAGAAACCATACAAGCCAGCTCCTACGAAACCTAAGCTAGAGATTCCTTTACCAAAAGCAACTAATCCGTTATAAACAACTGGCCAGAAGAAGAATAAGACAGCTGAGATTGCTAACATCGAAATAGCTGACATAATAGGAACTAAACGTTTTCCACTAAAGAATGATAAAGCCATTGGCAATTTCACACCAGAGAAACGATTATACATTGCCGCGGCAACTAAACCAGCGACAATCCCGACAAAGACATTGTTGTCCATGCTGTTGAAGGCTGGGTTTACTTCAGCAATATCCTTGAAGCCTTTAATGGCTTGGATAGAAGCAGGCGCTAAAACAGTTTTTGGCACTAAATAAGCGACTAAACCAGCTAATGCTGCCGATCCATCTTTATCTTTTGACATTCCTAACGCTAAACCAACCGCAAATAATAATGCTAAGTTGTTTAAGATAGCCAAACCACCATTCATTAGAAAAGTTGTGGCTGGACTAGCGCCGATTGTTCCCACGATCCAGTTAGCAATACCGACTAATAAAGAAGCCGCCGGTAATACAGCAACTGGTAACATTAACGAACGTCCCATTCTTTGCATATACGCTTTCATTATACGTAACTCCTCACATAAACTATTTAATTTTTATTATTTGGTCATTCTTAATCGTTCAATGTGAATCGATAAATAACCAAGTTCTTCATTTGGTACTTGATAATGAAAATTTCTCATTAATAAGACTTGTACTTTTTTTGAGATTTCATAGCTTTCAGCATACTTTTTCTTTACGACTTCCAAAATTTCTTCATCTAAAACAGCATATTGATTTTGTTGGAAACGATGAATAAACAAACGTAAATGATTCACCAAACGTGAATAACTGAGACTATTTTTATCATCATGAATATCAATAGCCAATTCCTGCTCGATTAAATGAATAATTTCAGAAACGATTGTAACTTCACGGATACTTTTACTATTATCAGTACGCCCGCTGCGAGCACTATGGATATGAATTGCAATATATCCCGCTTCATCATAACTAAATGGAATCTCTAAGGTTTGTGTTAAATATTCTACAGCCCATTGAGCAATAGCAAATTCTTCACTATATAAAATCTCAATTTCACTTAAAAGCTTGTTCCGAACAATAATATTATTTTGAATATTTTCAGCTGCAAAAGCAATGTGATCACTCAACCCAATATTAATATGTTCATTCAACTTTTCACCCAATACCGTTTCAGCATGTTGGATAATTTCTTCACTCGCTAAAAAGTATTTGTCTTCAATTTGTGATAGCAGTACTTGAAGTTTTTTCAGTCCTTCTGGCTCCATCACAAACATCCGCTCCACCAATTGTCGAGATAAGACATCATTTTTAGTCTTATTAAACCCGACGCCTTTACCGACAGCTACTTTCTCCTGTCCTTCGTCAAGAACAAGTACAGCATTTTGATTTAGCACCTTTTTAATTTTCATAAATGACCCTCTTCTGCAGAAGTAATTCTAACATTTTCAGTGAAAACAACAAAAAAAGCATAGAACAATCCCGTTAAACATGTTGCGTAACCATTGTACACCACATTGTATTACGAAATTCTTCCATGCCTAGTATTATCTAGTCACATGAAAACGCTATTCATTTGTTAACAGTGCTTATTCTAACGAGTATCATTATTTTTGTCAACCTTTTTCAATTATTTTTTTATTAATTGTTGACTATTAACAAAAAAGAAGCTCTTATCGGGAAGAGGTCGGGACAGAAATGTTTAACTCCGAGAACCAAGTAGGTATTGTTCATCATCGAATCACTACGTTCTTCGTGATTCTCAACACTTGGAAGGATTAAGATACGCCGAACACTTGTGTGAGAAAGTCAATTTCGGCTTATTTCCGAAGGACCTTCACCAAGTAGGTACGATGATTTCATCTGTTCATGCTTCACAGTGAAACATCGCAACTCTTAGAGCTGTAGCTCTTTTGAAGGCTGTACTGTGACGAGACGTATGTCGAGAAAACACCTTAGAAGTTGTTGAGATCGGAGCAACGCGTAGTGTTGCTTCTGTTCCCGCCGTTTATCAGTTTTTGAGCGTGGAGCAAAAATCTAAAGTGATTTTTGTCCCACGCTCGTTCACTAATTTATTCTTTATAGGCATACTTATATGTGCTCGTTGCACCGAAGTTATGATACTGAATGCCTTTGACACCTGGTCGTACAAGCTGACTACGGGCCTCTTGGTATAAAGGAATTAAAGCGGCATCTTCTTCCACCAATACTTTTTCAGCTTTAATTAATGTTTGCCAACGAGTTTCAGGATCATTTGCGTATTTAGTTGTTGCTTCTTCAATTAGTTGATCAAACGTTGGGCTAGAATAGTTCATACGGTTACCACTAACTGAGCTTTCTAAGAAAGTCATTGGATCCTGATAATCGGGTCCCCACATGCCAACAGACAATTCATAATCCCCTTTTCTCATTAATTCAATCGCATTATTTAAAGGAACTGTTTTGACATTAATAGTGAGACCTGGCAACGTTTCTTGTAACTGGCCTTGGATAAATTCAGCAACTTTTCGGTCACTATCACCATCTCTTGAAAGAAGTTCAATGGCTACATCTCCGTTTAGCTCTGCTTTTGCTTTATCTAAATACACTTTGGCTTTTTTGGCGTCTGTTTTGACAAGGGTGCCTGCTTCTTGACGAAAATCTTCATTCGTTTCTGGGTTATATACAAATTTTTGTGGAATGTACCCATAAATTTCTTTTGAACCATCTGCTAAAATATTGTTGACTAAACTTTTTTTATCCAAAGCATAAGCTAAAGCTTTGCGGACATTCTCATTTGCAAAAATAGATGGTTTTTCGTTTCTTTTTTGGTTTAAACGTAAGGAATATACTTTTGACCGTTCGATTGCTTCATAGTCTGGGTTGTCTCGATTTTGTTTAGCAAAATCTCCTGTTAAGACAGCCACATCTAATTCACCTGATTCGTACAAATTATAAACGGTATTGGTTTCTTTAAGAACTTCAAAATGAATCGTTTCTGATTTTACTTTTTCTTTATCGTAATAGTCGGGATTACGCACAAAATCCCACGACATCGCTGACTGATCCCAATTTTTCATTAAAAACGGACCATTAGATACAATCATTTCACTAGAAGTGCCATAGTCTTGTCCTTTTTCTTTCACGAATGCTTCGTTTTGTGGGAAAAATGGAGAAAATGCCAATAAGGACGTAAAATATGGTACAGGCTTTTCCAAAGTAACCTCCAAAGTATAATCATCAAGCGCTTTGACACCCAATTCCTCTGGTGCTTTTTCCTCTTTTGTAATAGCTGTTCCGTTCAGAATCGTTCCTTCTAACAAGAAAAAGTAATTGGCTTGGTTTTTGGGATTCGCTAATTTACGCCAAGCAAAAACAAAATCATTGGCTGTTACAGCATCACCATTGGACCACTTACCATCTTCTCTTAGTTTAATGGTATATCGTTTGCCATCTTCAGAAATTTCAGGCATCTCTTTAGCGGCAGCTGGTATTAGTTGATCTTTTTCATCCAATTGATATAACCCTTCAAAGACATTGGACTGTGCGTTAATACTGGCTTCATCTTGTGTAAAAATAGAATCCATTGAACCGATTTCCGAGTTCTCCATTAAATTTAAAACTTTTTTCGAGACACTGGTTTTCTCAGTTGCTTTCTCGTCTATTTTTGTTTCTGCTGTTGTGCCACAACCTACCAAGACCGTACTAACAAATAACATAATCCCCATCATTTTTAACTTTTTCATACTATTCCCCCTATGTGTCAATCAAACGGCAACTCTTCCATGGAAAGCCGTTCTTGCGAAACTATCAAGCATGCGTAGGGCAAGCCCTCATTTTCGTACTCAAATTCTCCCCGCTGGTTGTCAATTGGGTCTGCACGCAATTGCATTTTCGCCGGCTGAAAGTCTGCCTGGATCTCACTATTTGCGACCATTCTAAAAACATCTAAATTGCCGAAATAATGATTCCACCGCTGTCTATCCCCGTCTCGGTAAGCACCTCCGCCAAAAGATAAATCCGCAAAGAGCCAGCCGTACGGTTCTATATAAAATTGTGCCCAATCATGACAGCCTGTATAATGTGTAGAAACATATAATCCCGATTGCCATTTGGCTGGTATCCCTGCAATCCGACAAAGCGTGATAAACAAAATCGCTTGCACGCCGCAGTCACCTTTTAAATTAGTTGCAGCATACTCTGAAATATTGGAAATTGTAAAATATTCACGCATGAAAGAATAATGAATCTTTGTCGTCACAAAGTCATAAATCAAGCGTGCCTTTTTTAAGGGATTACTTTCATCGCCCACAATCTCATCTGCTAAATTTCTTAAATAAGGCGTGAATCGAATATGCGGTAACTGTTCCTCTAAATCAAAGCTTGGTTGCATTTTGTCTACGTTATTTTCTTCTAACTGTTGGTAAACCATCCGATTAACATAACAATATTCAACTGTAAACGTTTGATTTTCTTTTAAGATTGTTTCAAAACACAGTGTTCGTTGAGGCGCATCTTCTGCCGCAATATAGGTTGCTTCAGGTGACGTAGCTAGGATTTCAATTTCTGATTGTTGTTGACACGCTTTGGGCAGCGGCAAATGGACACGAACACGCTCACCTGGACGCTCAAATTCTTTTTTCACCTGAATGGTGGCTTTAATTGTTGTTCTCACTTTTCTACCACCGTTTTTTTGCATTTGTTCGATGTTCTCTTTTAGTTCTTTTTTGCGGAGAATTTCTAATTGATTGCTTTCTGCTTCCCGCAAACGTGCAACATATGCCGCATTTGTTTTAATTAAATTGGCCAAAAATCGAAGTTGGAAATACGGTTCACCATCAATATAAACCCAGTCCACTAATCCCGTTTCTTTTAAACGAATTAATTCCTCTGTTTGATAATCCTGAAAAGTATCTCTCATCATTTGATCAGCTTTTGCAAAGCTATGAGGATACTCATTCATACGCATCATTTTAATGACATCTTTTTCAATTATCAAACGTTCTTTTAATGCCTGCGGAAGTTCTTTTGTCAACCAAAAATCAATGGCAATATCCGCACTTGCAAAATCGCCAAATTCTTTCACCCTTTGAATTTCCTCAGGCAAAGGGACACTAAGATACTTTAAATCATACTTCATTTGCTTTACTCCTTTTTTAATGAGAAATGCCTAATCCAGCTGCTTCTCCTAATTCCAATAATGGTTTTGCTTCTAAGGATACGCCCCCAGTTACGGGCGCAGTTTCTAAACCGAATGTCGCATCTAAATCTGCTCGTGTGATATTCTTTTGAGCAGCAGCTAAATGGGCAGCAGCCGTGATGCCAATGGTTGTTTCTTCCGCCATGCAACCAATCATGCATTCGATGCCTGCTGTTTCACAAATCTGATTAATTTTCAGCGCTTCATGAATGCCGCCACACTTCATTAATTTTATATTGATAACATCGACTGTGCCTTTTTTAACTAATTCCAACGCATCTTGAGCATCAAAACAGCTTTCATCAGCCATAATTGTCGTATTAACTTGTGAAGTAACGTATTTTAGACCTTCTAAATCGCGTCTTTTAACTGGCTGTTCCACTAATTCAATTTGATAATCTGCTAATTCTTGAATCGCTTTAACTGCTTCTTTGGGCGTCCAAGCCTGATTCGCATCTAAGCGGAGCTTGATATCAAAGCCAACTGCTTCACGAATCGCTTTTACTCTTGCAATATCAGCTTCAATTCCTGTTCCGACTTTAATTTTTAATGTATCAAAACCTAGTTTGACTTTTTCGACGGCTTTTTGTGCCATCACATTTGGTTCATCAATACCTAGTGTAATATCCGTTATTACTTGGTTATCATAGCCGCCTAACAATTGATAAAGAGGCAGTTGGGCTTTTTGACCCATCAAATCATAACAAGCAATATCGATTGCTGCTTTTGCCGCTGGAGCGAAAGCAGATATTTTATCCATCACTTCATGAATTTTCTCAATATTAAAGGGGTTTAAGCCAATGATTGCTTGGCCAAATAATTCGATCGTTTCAATCGTGCCAGCCAACGTTTCACCGGTAATAAAAATGCCTGGCCCTCCTTCTCCATATCCAACTAATCCCTCTTCTGTTTCAATTTCCACAATTGCACTATCCGCTGATTCTATCGTCCCCAAAGCGATCGTAAATGTTTCTTTCAGTTTAATTTTCGATGCCCTAACATGTACCTGCTTAATTTTCATAAAATCCTCCCTTTGATATTTCCAATTGACTGAAAATTCAGTTTTTTAAAAATATCCAAAAATTAAATTTAGATTGTTATCGATCATTCTAAACTCATTGTTTTCTAATGTCAACAAAATAATGAGATTTCGATTAAAATAAAATGAATTTCGAATTTTATGAGCTTTTTTAATAAATCAGTAAATTCCATGACATGTGAGATACTTCTCATTTACAAACATTCTTAAAAAAGGTATGATAGTAAAGAGGCAACTTGCAAAGGAGTAGAAGACGAATGAGTGAACAACCTCAACAACGTTCAACCGAAGAAGTTGAAGCAATTAAAGAAGATATTTTAACTGCATTAGAAACAGTGATTGACCCTGAATTAGGCATCGATATTGTTAATTTAGGACTAATTTATGAAGTTGAATTTGCAGAAGAAACTGGTGATACTGTCATCAAAATGACCTTAACCACAATGGGTTGTCCGTTAGCAGATGTTTTAACAGAACAAATCCATGGTGTTTTAAAAGATATTCCTGAAGTGAATAATATCGAAGTAAAATTAGTCTGGTACCCTGCTTGGACAACGGATAAAATGAGCCGTTACGCACGAATTGCTTTGGGTATTCGCTAGTTATTTCGAGACTTTGATTAATGATAAAAACCGCCTGAAAGAACTGACTGATTAGTTTTTTTATGTGGTTTTTTGTTTAGCTAATAGTTTACTAGTCCAACTTTATTATTTTTCTTTTTAAGCACTTTAAATTTAGCTAAACGAGTCAGACAAAAAAAAGACATGGAATCATGAAAATCCATGTCTTTTTTAGTCGGATGTTGTTTTTACTGCAGGACAGTTTTCTTCCAAAAATTCAAAAATACTACTGTAATAATTTTCAGGTTCGTACACACTTGAAGATAAATGTGGTGCTTTAGCAACAATGAGGCCTTTTTTTATCCCCTGAGTTGCCGCTAAATTTTCTTCAAACATTGTCATTGGAACAAAGCGATCACCTGTACCGTGAATAAAAAATGTCGGCAACGTATTTTTGTGTAATTGTCTCACGGAAGAAGCGGTTTTCAATTGAAAGCCATAGTTATTTAATGCTAATTGATTAGCAATCGTTAAAATAGGAAAAGCGGGTAAATGAAAAGATTCATGTAGGACATATTTAAATTCATCATAGACAGAAGTGTAGCCACAATCCACTATTAATCCGCGGACATTCTTTGGTAGCTTTTCACCACTTGCCATCATGACGGTAGCAGCTCCCATGGAACCGCCCACTAAAATAATTTCTGCTTCCATATCAATGGCAAGAACTTCACTAAGCCAACTTAATAAATCTAACCGATCCAGCCATCCCATCCCAATTTTATTCCCTGAACTTTTCCCGTGCGCACGCAAATCGGGAACTAAAACATTGTAGCCTTCTTCTGCAAAACGTAATGCAGTATAGGCCATATCGCGTTTTCCGTTTGAACGATAACCATGCACACAAATCGCCCAACGATGGTTATCTGGATAAGGAATAAAGCACCGTGCATACAATGTTTCATCTTTAATTTTCAACCAACGATCTTCAGCAAAAGACTCTGTCCAAAAAGCTTCGCCTTCTTGTTTTTGTTGTTCTTCTATTTTAGTATATCTTGTTTCTCGTTCTTGAAAATTATCAGGATTTAATAACCGATGCCCTTTTTTATGATACCAAGGGTTGTCTTTAAGCAACGCGATTTTCAAAAAATAATTGGCAATGTAAACAGAAAAAACAACGCCAATCATTGCAAAAATGATCAGTAACCCGAGGAGCCATTTCATCTGCAAATCACACCCTCTTCTAAAGTATTTCCTTCTTCATTTAATATACTATGGATTTTTCATTTCTGAAAGAAATCACCCTTACATTTTGTTATTTTTTGAAAAAAAACAGCCGTCTCAAAAAGAGGCGGCTACTTTTAATCTATCAACAATCCAACGTTGTCATATCTTCATATGTCTCACGGCGAGCAACTAATTTTGCTTGTCCATCTTCGACAAAAACCACCGCTGGTCGAGGATTTCGGTTGTAATTACTTGCCATTGAATAACCGTAAGCCCCAGTACTACTAATGGTCAATAAATCCCCTGCTTTAACTTCTGGCAATAAAATATCTCGAAGTAAGACATCTCCTGATTCGCAATATTTACCAACCACTGTGACTTTCTTGACTGAATCATGCCCCTCACGATTCGCTAGAAATCCATCATAAACCGCTTGATACAAAGCAGGCCGTATATTATCACCCATGCCACCATCTACGGAAACAAAATGACGAACACCAGGAACCTCTTTTTGCGCGCCAACTGTATATATCGTTGTGCCCGCTTCGGCAATTAAACTGCGGCCTGGTTCAATCCAAAGCTCAGGCAGTGGATACCCTAATTGTTCACAATGACCTTTCAAGGAATAAACAATTTTTTCAACAAATGTTGCTGGTGCTAATGGCTCATCTTGCTGCGTGTACTGCACACCAAAACCACCACCCATATTTAAAACACGTGCTGTAAATTGATGGACTTGCCGCCAGTCTTCTAAAATAGTGAACATTTTTTCAACAGCAGCTAAAAAGCCTTCCACAGCAAAAATTTGCGAGCCAATATGGCAATGGACCCCTTGTACATCAAAAGAGGGATTTGATAAAAGGCGAACGAGCGCTTCTGTTGCCTGGCCACTTGCAACATCAAAACCAAATTTTGAATCTTCTTGGCCTGTCAAAATGTAATCATGTGTTTCTGCATCCACGCCAGGACTCACCCGAAAAAGAACTTTTTGTGTTTGGTTTCGTGTAGCTAATAATTCTTCCAACAAGTCAATTTCGTAAAAATTATCAATGACAATTGTACCTATTTTGTTATCCAAAGCATAACGTAATTCTTCAGGAGTTTTGTTATTTCCATGGAATTCAATTTCCGCTGGCTCCATGCCCCCTTTTAAAGCTGTGAATAGTTCTCCACCAGAGACAACATCACAAGCAATATCTTCTTCCTTTAACACTTGATAAATAGCTAAACAACTAAATGCTTTACTTGCATAAACCACTTTATTTTTGATACCTAATTGATTTAACGTTTGTTTAAAACCACGTGCTTGTGCGCGAATATGAGCGACATCATAAACAAATAACGGCGTCCCGAATTTTTGCGCCAACTTTACGGTGTCACAACCACCGATTTCTAAATGATTTTCCCGATTCATTTTTGCTGTACCAAATAACATGTTTTCCCGCCCCTTCATTTTGTTTTATTAAAAATCATAGCATAAAACCCAGTAGCTTCCTATAATTTTCCACATTTTTCTCTGACTTTCTCCTGTTGCTTTTTTTCGCCAAATAGCCTACAATAATTGGCATACGAATAAAAAACCTTTATTATCAAGACTTTAATCTTTTAAATAAAAATTGGTATATACGAAAAAGAAAGAAGGCAGATGACTTGGCTACACTGAACCGCGATCAACAAATTGAAGAAATTATTAATTTGGAAGCAATTTTGAATTTACCGAAAGGAACAGAACATTTTGTCAGTGATTTACATGGTGAATTTGAAGCTTTTGACCATATTTTAAGAAATGGTTCTGGGCGAATCCGAGAAAAAGTTCAATTTTTATTTAAACAAGAATTAAATGCCCATCAGATGGACGAGCTTTGTTTTATTATCTACTATCCAGAAGAAAAATTAACACTTTTAGAAAATGAAAGCGCCCTCTCTTATGAATGGTGGCTATTAACGATTCGCCGTCTGGTTGAAATCGTCCGTTCTTCTTCGATGAAGTACACACGTTCTAAAGTTCGCAAAGCCCTTCCTGAAACCTATGGGTATATTCTCGAAGAATTGATTTATCAATATGATGAAACAACAACCAAAAACGGTTACTATCAACAAATTATTGAAAAAATTATTTTACTAGGTGAAGCCAAACGTTTCGTGACAGAATTAGCTTATCTAATCCAACGTCTGATTATCGATCACCTACATGTTATTGGGGATATCTATGACCGGGGGCCAGCACCAGATAAAATTATGGACCGATTAATGTCCTATCACTCCTTGGATATTCAACTAGGCAATCACGATATGATTTGGCTGGCTGCTTATAGTGGTTCACTGGCTTGTTTAGCCAATGTAGTACGTATTTGTGCTCGCTATGGAAATTTAGATTTGTTAGAAGAACGTTATGCTATCGATTTAACCGCCTTAAAAAAATTTAGTTTAGAAACGTATAAAGAAAATCCTGCTTTTGCACCCAAGAAAAATCCCTATCGTGCGTTAACTGAAGCTGAAAAACAAGTAGCGATGCGTGTGCAACAAGCCATTGCCATTATTCAAGAAAAACTAGAAGGCCAAATTATTGGTCGACGCCCTGATTTTAACTTGGCACATCGGCTACGCTTAGATAAGATTCAAGGGGAAACTATTACTTTTGACGAATGTCGTTATACATTAATTAACAGCTGTTTCCAAACCGTTTCTGAAGAGCAGCCTTACCAATTAACACGTGAGGAAAAACAGATAATTGATGATTTATTAACGCAATTTCAGTCTTCACCGCGGTTAACAAAACACATGCGCTTTCTAATGGAAAAAGCTTCTCTTTACCTTGTGTATAATCAAAATTTATTGATTCATGGCTGTCTGCCTCTGAATGCGGACGGTACTTTTCAAGCTTATACATTTAAAGGCCACTCCTATTCAGGAAAAGCTTTAGTTGACTTCTTTCAAAAAATGTTAGAAGAAGCTTACGCTCAGCCTGCTATTACAGATGACTATGCGACAGATTGTTTATGGTATCTTTGGTGTGGCGAAGGTTCCTCATTATTTGGTAAACGAGCTATGAAAACCTTCGAGCGTTATTTTCTCGCTGAAAAAGAAACACATTACGAAGAAAAGAATCCTTATTACTCTTTGCGTGATACGGTTGAAGTTTGTGAAAGAATCCTAGATGAATTTGAAGTGACTGGTGAAAATCGACATATCATTAATGGCCATACACCAGTTAAACGAACAAAAGGCGAATCGCCAATCAAAGCAAATGGCACGCTTCTCGTAATTGACGGCGGCTTTTCAAAATCTTATCAGACAATTACTGGGATTGCTGGTTATACATTGTTGTACAACTCGTTTGGTTTACAACTGACCGCGCATAAATCTTTTTCTAGTAAAGAAACAGCCATTTTAAATAATCAAGACATTCATTCCATCAAACAAGTCATCGATCGCCCCTTACAGCGGTTATTGGTGAAAGATACCACTATCGGCAAAGAGCTATTAAAGCAATCGCAAGCACTCCAAAAACAAATGAAACAAAACCAGTAGTGCCGTTAAAAAGACGCTTGCGCTCTTATCCGAAAAATGATTAAATGGAGGAGTTGAGAAAAATATCTATTAGAGAAACGGAAAGGGTTTTACATTGAAGAAACAGCAACTCTCACTATACGGCATCATTTTCTTTCTTTGCTTTTTCCTAATTGTAGGCTTCTTCTTCTCAAGTCGTGGCGAAGATTATGCCAAAGAATCTGAACAAAAAGTTACAATTGATTCCGCCAAACATGAGAAACATACGAAAGACAAGGAAGAAAACAATTCAGCAAATGCAGTATTTTTTGATAAAATAAATGACCTGCTCGTCGCTTCTGTCAAAGAATTTGAAGGAACGGTCGGGATTAGTTATTTAGATTTGGAAACTGGCGAACAACGTTCTGTGAATGGCCAACATGAATTTTATACAGCTAGTACTATTAAAGTGCCACTGACGATGTTAGTCGCCGACACGGTTGCTTCTGGTCAAAAAAAATGGCCAGACCTGATTCCTTATAACGCTGAAGAAGATTATGAAGAAGGAACTGGAATCATTGCCTATAATATCCAACCAGAATATCCATTAAAAACGTTACAAGAATATGCCATCACCTATTCTGATAATATCGCTAAAAATATGCTTTATGATACATTGGGTGGTGATGCAAAAGCAAAACGAGAAATGTATCAGCGTTATTTGCACAAGACACCTTCGATTGAAGAGCCACAATTTTCTTCGGAAGATGCGCTAGTTATTCTACAAAGATTATATACTGAAAAAGTAACAAAACCAGATTACCAAGCGATTTATGATTCTATGAAACAAAGTGTTTTCCATGAAAGAATGGAAACTCCCACAACTCAAGGAAAAGTTGCTCATAAAATTGGTTCCTATGATGAATTTATTCATGATATGGGGATTTTAGAAACACCTCACCCCTTTGCTTTAGCAATTTTTACTAAAGGACCTGATAATGCTAAGAGTGCTGCGTTTATTGCTTCAGTGACAGATAAGTTATGGCAATTACAGGTGTCTGAATATCCTAATGATAACCATTGATAATGAAAATAAAAGCATCTTTTTTTAATGACAACGCTCAATAAAAAAGATGCTTTTTTTAGTAGTTATATTAATTAAAATATTTGTATTTTCCATAACCTTTTTAGCAATTATTTCTGAGTATTTTTTAACTCCAACGAACCTAATTCTTTTCCTGCTGCATCATCTTCATAAGAATTTCTAACGATTACTTTATATAATGACTTATGATCCAAACTACTTAAGTCAAAAGAAATGTTAATTGTAGCATCTTCCCCTTTATTAAAGCCACTACCAATTTGACGTGCAATAGGTATCTCAAGACCGTTTTTATAAACTGAAATTAGAATATCACGACTTTTTTTATTTTTTTCTGGATTTGGAACATCCATAATCAGCGTAGTTTGAAGCGCATCACTTTGGGCCTTAATATTTTTAATTTTTTTCACGTTTTTAATGCTAGGTATCGTTTCTTTCATAATGGGTTGGTAAGGAATTTTAAACGTCCAATCGCCTTGATACTCTAATGCATTCTCAACACTAAAAGATCGGCTACTTGCTTTGATTGCTTCTTTTAATTCATTATCATGCTGTTCTTGATCTTCCCAAGCTAATCGGTAGATATGAAGCGTTAATTGATCTTGACTAACAAGTTTTTGCTTATTGAAAGTTGAAATCACTGAACCATAAAAAACATCCTTCTCGATTCTATATAACGATGTTGAACTTACACCCCCAAATAAATCTTCTTTGCTTCCTTCTCTAAATAACCCTAGTTGAATATCTTGAGAATAATTATTTCTAGCGATTTTTTTCTGTAATAACTCTTTCAATTTCTGATCTTTAATCTTAAATTGATAATCAAACGCCATTTTATTTTTTGTCGATACAAATTTTGTTAATACGATTTCTCGCTCATTTTGTACACTCCGCAATTCTAGTTTTGTTGGAACACCAGAAGATTCTACTGTTTGAACACCTGTATCTTGACTAATCCCCAATACCTCTTCTATGGCACGTCCAATGGGTGTTTTTACTATCAAAGTAAAAGTGGTAGCAATACTAATTAGCCCTATAATTAAATGTTTACGCGATATTTTTTTCTTTGGCTGTCTGTATTGTTTTATTTCTCCCATTAATATCTTAGTTCTTTGTGTGTTTAAACGTTCCACTGTTTCTAAAGGCATCTTTTTTTCATATTTTAATATATCACTTCGTTTTCTATCCATTTACCATGTCTCCTTTAAATATGTCCTTAATTTTTTTCGACCACGAGAAAGACGAATTTTGATGGTATTTGTTGAAACATCAAGTTGCTGAGCGACTTCTTTTATACTAAGGCCAACATAATAGTACATAACTAGCGGAACACGATAATTATCAGGTAATTTATGTAATCCTTTATCCAAATCATATAAATCATCAAAAGCAGGAACAGGAGAATAAGTATCCATCCAGTGAGTTGTTTTCTGCTTTTCTCTAAAAATATTTTGAACTTGGTTTAACATTATTTTAAAAATCCATGAATTAAACGCATATTCATTTTTTAATGTTGTTATTTTTTCCCATGCACATAGTTCAGTTTCTTGTAAACAATCAGCAACGTCGACTTCGTTTAATAGCATTTTATATGCAGCATTGTATAAAACTGTTTCATATTTTTGACAAAGGTGAACAAATGCTTGTCCATCTCCTTTTTTTGCTTTCTGAACTAATTTTTTTGTTGAAATTTTATCCATAAAACACCTCTTTTCATTTAACTAACTATTAGACGTTAAGTATCTGTAAAAGGTTTCATATTTTTATAAAAAAAATATCTGGGACAAAAGTCATTTTGACTACTGTCCCAGATACTAAAATCCACAATGAGTAGCTGGCTACTTTACAGACAACAACTTCGTAAAACGTTCTGCCAACATTTGGTGGGCATCAATTTTTTTGGTTCCTTGTGCTTTTGCTGCAAAACCAGCAAAGTTTAAGCCAGCCCCAAATAGTTGTAACGCACCGTTGCCTAAATCTCCCTTTTTAAGAGCTTCAAGCCCATCTTCGATAAATTGGTTACTTTCATCTAAATGACACTCAGGAAGATATTTCACGCCGTGATGATATCGTTTTACATTCAGAATGATTTGCTTCGCGGCTTCTTCTGAAATAGCCGCTCCCAAGTTTAACAGTAGCTCATTGATTGGTTCCACCAAGCGAGCATAGTCACTTTCATACTTTTGACAATTCAGTGCAATCGCTTTGCGGCGTTCTTCATTTTTCATTTTTTCCACTCCCTTTTTTATTAAAAACGAGCCCGAAAGCTACCAACTGGCTTCGCACTCGTTCTTTCTAACCATTAATTTTCTTTGTTCATGCTTTTAATTTTAATTAGACGTGTAATTTCGCCACGTTCATTTTCTTCTAATTTCATTTGAATGTAGTAAATTGTTTCTTCTAATTGTGGAATCGTCATATACTCTAAGGCGTTGACACGACGACGCGTTTTTTCAATTTCTTTTGATAATAATTGGCACGTCTTTTCAACATTTGCAAGTGCTAATAATTTCGGTAAAATGCTTGAAATTTTAGCAAAAGCTTGATCAAGCTCGCTGTTTGAATTCACGTAGCCATAATCTAAGGGTGCTTCTTGAACCGATTCATCGTAATCAAAAATCATTTTAGGAACTGGCACACTTAAGATGTTCTGTTCAATAATTTCTAATTCAACTTTTTCGGCTGGAATTGCCACTAACTCTTCAATAAAGGCTTCGTTCAACGTTGCGTTTGCCAATACAAAATTTGATAACGCATCCGTCACTTCTTGTTCAACCTGAATACGTAACTCATTGTTTTCTTTGACTAGCGCAATAAACCGTCGCATCAATTCATCTTGTTTGTCTTTCAGCAACTTATGACCTCTCGTGGCCGTAGTTAACTGTTTTTTCAATCGGGAAAGTTCCATACGGGTTGGATTAACATTTAATCGAGCCATTTTTCTACTTCCCTTCAGTTAAATATTGATCGAGCATATCCTCTTTAATTCGTTTTAGTTCTGTTCTCGGTAGCATACTTAATAGTTCCCACCCAAGATCTAACGTTTCTTCAATCGAACGGTTTGTATCGAATCCTTGATTGACATATTCTTCTTCAAAACGTTGAGCAAAAGCTGCGTAAATTTTATCGACATCGGAAAGAGCTGATTCTCCTAAAATGACAGCTAATTCTTTGGCTTGTTTCCCTTGTGCATAGGCTGAGAACAATTGATTCATCGTCGCTGCGTGATCCCCGCGCGTTTTGCCTTCCCCAGTTCCCTTGTCTTTAAGACGGGAAAGTGATGGCAAGACATCAATTGGTGGTTGGATACCGCTCTTATATAGTTCCCGGGACAAGATAATTTGCCCTTCTGTAATATAGCCAGTTAAATCGGGAATTGGATGTGTTTTATCCTCCTCTGGCATTGTTAAAATAGGAATCTGTGTTACGGAACCTTTTGAGCCACGAATTCGGCCTGCCCGTTCATACAACGTTGCTAAGTTCGTGTAAAGATAACCTGGGTAACCACGACGTCCTGGAACTTCACGGCGTGCTGCTGAAATTTCTCGCAACGCTTCGCAATAATTGGTCATATCCGTCATGATAACTAAGACATGCATGCCCTTTTCATAAGCTAAATATTCAGCGGCTGTCAAAGCCATTCTAGGTGTTGCAATCCGTTCAATGGCTGGATCATTCGCTAAGTTCATAAACAAGACTGAACGATCAATTGCGCCTGTTTGACGGAAATCTTCCATAAAATATTCCGCTTCTTCAAAGGTAATCCCAATGGCCGCAAAAACTACGGCAAATTCTTCTTCACTATTTAACACGTTGGCTTGTCTGGCAATTTGTGCCGCTAATTCTTTATGAGGTAAGCCAGAAGCTGAAAAAACAGGTAATTTTTGACCACGAACTAAGGTATTTAAATGGTCAATCGCTGAAATCCCTGTTTGGATGAACTCATCGGGATAATCACGAGCAACTGGATTGATAACTTCGCCGTTAATATCTAATTTTTTCTCAGGTAATAATTCTGGTCCATTATCTTTTAAGCGACCTAAGCCGTCAAAAACGCGCCCCATCATATCTGGCGAAACCCCTAATTCTAAAGGATGTCCCAGAAAGCGAACTTTTGAATCACGAATATTGATATTACTCGTTCCTTCAAAAATTTGGACCATCGCTTTATCTCCATTGATTTCTAAAACTTGCCCTTGGCGAATTTCGCCATTTTGCATGCGTACTTCAATTAATTCTTCGTACTTTACGCCTGCCACTTTTTCAACAATCATCAGAGGACCAACGACTTCATTGATTGTGCGATATTCTTTAATCATTCGTCATTCCTCCTTCAGCAATGATTTCTTTTATCGTTGTTTTAATTTCTGCTTGTAAACGATCCAATTTTTCTAATTCTTCTTCTGGTAAATACTTGCTACGAGCAATGCGATCACGGATTTCAACTGTTCCCGCCATTAACTCAGAGAAATAAGTGCCTAAACTTAAGGCTTTTTGACCTTCTTCACCAAAAGTTAGAATCAATTGCAACATTTTCGCTTGTTTGGTTCGAGAAGTGAACGTATCCACGTCATCAAATGCATTTTGTTGCAAATAGTCTTCCCGTAATGATTTGGCTGTTTCCAACGTTAAACGGTCTTTATCCGACAAGGAATCAATCCCAACCAAACGAACAATTTCTTCCAATTGAGATTCCTCTTGTAAAATCCGCATCCCTTCAGCTACCATAGAGGCCCAGTTCCCTTGCAATTCCAAGTCTAAATATTGCCCTACTTCTGTGGAGTAAAGAGAATAACTTTGCAACCAGTTAATAGAAGGAAAATGACGCTTTTGTGCTAATTGAGAATCTAAGCCCCAGAATACTTTAACAACGCGTAACGTATTTTGGGTGACTGGTTCTGATATGTCCCCACCAGATGGCGAAACCGCACTAATCGCCGTAATGCTTCCTTCACGATGATCTTTTCCTAACGCGATGACTTGTCCTGCTCGTTCATAATATTCAGCTAAGCGGCTACCTAAATAGGCTGGATAGCCTTCATCACCAGGCATTTCTTCTAACCGGCCACTCATTTCTCGTAACGCTTCTGCCCAACGAGAAGTAGAATCTGCCATAATTGCGACTGAGTAACCCATATCACGGAAATATTCTGCAATGGTAATCCCTGTATAAATCGAGGCTTCCCGTGCCGCTACCGGCATATTTGACGTATTCGCAATTAAAATCGTCCGATTCATCAAAGACTCACCAGTTGTTGGATCAATTAATTCTGGAAATTCATTTAAAACATCTGTCATTTCATTCCCGCGTTCCCCACAACCAACGTAAACGACTAAGTCGACATCGGCCCACTTAGCAATTTGGTGCTGAACGACTGTTTTTCCAGCGCCAAATGGTCCTGGAACTGCTGTCGCTCCGCCTTTCGTAATTGGGAAAAAGGTATCAATTACGCGTTGTCCAGTCACCATCGGTACTTTGGGACTTAGTTTTTCTAAAATGGGACGTCCCCGTCGAACGGGCCATTTTTGCATCATGCTAAAACTTTCCGTTCCTTTAGCCGTTTCCACTGAATAAACTGTTTCATCAATGGCAAAGTCCCCTGCTTTAATTTCGGCAATCGTTCCTGAAACGCCGAAAGGCACCATAATTTTATGTTGAATAATCGCTGTTTCTTGAACCACACCGACGATGTCACCTGCCGACACTTCTTCACCAACTGCCACAGTCGGTTCAAACGTCCATTTTTTCTCACGATCTAACGCATCAATTTTAACGCCACGGCCTAAAAAGTTACTGTGGGTTACTTCTTGAAATGTATCCAATGGTCGTTGAATACCATCAAACATTTCGGCAATTAAACCTGGGGCTAATTCAACAGATAATGGTTCTCCTGTTGAAATAACTGGTTCTCCTGGTCCAATGCCTGTTGTTTCTTCATATACTTGAATCGAAGCGACGTCGCCTCGCATTTCAATAATCTCTCCGATAACGCCTAAATCTCCTACATGACAAATGTCTTGGATACTAGCATCTGACATGTTTTCAGCTAAAATCAAAGGACCTGAAACTTTGACAATTTTTCCAATTTGCACGCTCATTCTCCTTTGCATTATAAAATATTTTGTCCAATTGCTTTTTCAACATTTTTTTCAATCTCACTTAAACCGATTCCGATTGTACCATTATGACTTGGGATTAAAATAATCGCTGGTGTCACTTGTTCTTTGTATCGTTCAATCGTTTCTTCTGCTAAAGTAGAGGCTTCTTCCGTTATGAAAATGACCCCAAACTTATTTTTTGCCATAGTTTCAATGGCTTCTCTAACTTGCATTTCTGAAATGGCATGATGGACCTCAAAGCCAAACAGTTTAAATGGTAAGATTGAATTTTTGTCTCCAATGACACCAATTTTATACCCCATTGACTTTTCGCATCCTTTCTCGAATTTTTTCATTTGAAAACCCACTATGTTTTCCGACCAAAATTAAACGCAAATTTTTCCATTCAACTTCTTTCGCATTCAAAAAGGCTAGTAATGGGAGCGGCCCAAAAGCAACCGTCCGACCGTTTTCATACATTGAGGTCAGGTAATCATCTTTGAGTTTTTCAAAAGCCAATAAATTTAATTCATTGGTTTCTTTATTGATAATCTTTTCTAATAGTTGTCCGTAATTCGTTGTTCTGACAAATGCTGTAAATTCTACAAGTGACTTTTCCGCATAGGTCAACAGTTCTTTCTTTGAGAGACTGCCAGCGCTAGAAAGCACGGTTGATAAAAAGTTACTGTTTTGATGTTGAACAATCCCTCTAGCCATCGTTGATAGATTGGTTAAATCAATAAAAGCGATGACTTCCTTCGTTAACTCTTCATACCCCAATTCATCCGCTAATTTTCGCTGTTGCTGTAAAAATGCTCGATCATAAAGGATATCAATTGCTTGCGACAAACCGCCTTCTTCCAGATAGGCAAAAACATCACGGATCACTTCTAATAATGCTGGTTCAAGTTCGGAAGAGTTTTTTGTATGAATGGCACTTTTGACTGTGTTTAGAGAATAACGACCATCTTCTAAATAAAGATAATCAAAATCTTTACCTGTTCGCTCAGCTTTTGTCAAAATTTTCAAGTTATGGAAGGTAAAACGCATCGTATACAACGTTACTACAGCTGGTTCTGGAGCCATTTCATATAACCAGCGATAAAGACTTCCCAGCGCTTCAGAAGAATGGTAGTCAAATTTTTCTTCAAAAGTTTCGGTTAAATAAGGTTGATAAACCGTACTTTTTAACATATTTTTAACGTCTTCAACTGTTTCCGCTTCTAAAAGTTGTTGAAACTGTTGCTCAGAAAGCAGCTCCGTTTCTTTTAAACGAATCAGCGGATTAATTTGATGATACGTTGGTTTTCTCATGCTACGTCCTCCCTTCTTAACTGAAAAGTTTTTCTGCTACTTTAAAGCCTTCTGTTTTTTGAATCTCTTCAACTAATGCTGAAAAGAGAAAATTATAATCCAAACCGTCTTTTGCAACGATAAAGCCACTTTCTTTTGGAACAACTTCCTCTGAAAGCTCCCATTGAACAGTAGCATCAGAAAGGGCGGTCAGCCATTCTTGCGTCACTTTCGTTTGAGAATACTCGCCTAAAAGAATGGTTGCTTTTCCTGTTAATTCAAGTGAACCTAATTGTGCTTTCATGAATTCTTGAAATTCTTCCGCTGACCATTCACTCATCTTTAAGACCACTTCGTCAAATAATTGGTTAAGATATGCTTGTTTTTTATTTAATGCATCCTGACGAATTTCTAGTGTTTGCCGTTGTTGGCGTTGTTTAAATTCTTTTAATAATTGTTGTTGTCGTTTTTCTATTTCATGTTCTTGCTTCAGCAAAATTTCTTGTTGTGCTGCTTGGAATTCTTGATCGATGCGCGTTTGTTCACTGGTGACATAGGCTTCGACTTCTTGCTTTCCTTGTTGCTTAATTTCACTGATGATTTTTTCAATGGCATCCATCCATCTGCCTCCTCAATTATTTGACGTTCAATACAAGTAAGAAGGAAATTACGAACCCTAAGATGGCATAAGTTTCAACCATGGCAGCATAGATAATTCCTTTTGTTGCATGTTCTGGTTTCTTCGCTAAAATTTGGATCCCCGCAGCGGCTACACGACCTTGGGCAATCCCAGAGAACAATCCTGCAAAAGCAATTGGTAAAGCTGCTACAAAATAGTTCAATCCTTGAACCATACTCATATCGTTTCCTAAGTTAATATAAATTAAGAAAGCAATAACGAAACCGTATAGTCCTTGTGTACCTGGTAATAACTGTAAAATTAACGCTTGACCAAATTTTTCTGGCTGCTCCGTCGTTAAAGCTGCTGCTGCTTCCCCAGTAAAGCCAACCCCTTTGGCTGATCCAATCCCAGCAAAAATTGTCGCCATTGCCATTCCTAATACTGCAAAAACAATTCCACCATTATTATTAATTAAGTAATCCATCATCTCTATTTTCCTCCAATAAATAATTTTCTATTTTTTCTCAACATTGACATACTTTTCTTTTGTTTTTAGCGGATTAAACGCCCGGCCACCGCCTGTGTAAAATTTTCCAAAGAACTCAACATATTGCAAACGTGCGCCATGAACATAAGCACCTAATAACGATAAGAATATGTTTAACGCATGTAAAACAATTAACAGCAAGATGCCCACGCTAAAACGGGTAACTGGCGGCATGAACTCTACGAGCATATTAAACGCTGAAGCAATACTTCCCCCAGCAATTCCTAACGCCATCAAACGTGTATAACTAACTAAATCACCGACATAACCTGTCACACCGTATAGTCCATACAGTCCTTTGGCTAAGCCTTTTAATTTGGCCTTCGATTGAATCATTGGAATCACAATAATTGCAATGGCAGAAAGGCTAGCTAAAATCGCACCTGCTGTAAATAAGCCTTCATTTTTAACCACTAATTTACCAACGACTAACAATGCTAAACCAAACAAAATCCCTAACCAAGCGTAACTTTCGTTAATACTATCTAAATAGCGCTTTTGTTTTGATAACTGAATCCCATTAATCATTAAACCGACAACCAATTGGATAAACCCAAAAATAACCGATAAAATAAGAATCGTATTTACATCTTCGGTCGTTGATAAAATCGGAAATGGTGATTTGATTCCAAACATTGTTGGCGGTAATGCTGCACCGAAAAACGAACCGTAAATGAAGCCCCAAATAATTGTTGGAACTGATAAAATCAAGAAAAAGTCGGCAAAACGTTTCATGCCTCTCGGTAAAACAAATGCTTTCAAAGCAATAATAGACAAGAGTAGCATCAGTAAGCCATAGCCAATATCCGCTACCATCATGCCAAAAAAGACTAGATAAAACGGCATCATCGCAGGTGTCGGATCAACTTCTTCATATTTTGGTAAGCTATACATCTCTGTTAACATTTCAAACGGCTGCACCAATTTATTATTCGCTAGTTTAACTGGTATATCCGTCTCAATTTCCGCCTTCGTAGGATTTTCAAAAGTAATAGCTATTTCGTCCTTAGGAACTTTTTCTTCAATCGCTGTCAAAATCTCGGCTTTTTCTTCGACTGGAATCCACGTTTGCAAGATGAAAAATGATGAAGCATTTAACAAATGTTGACGTGCTTGTTCTCTTTGGATAACCGCCAATAAGACTTCTTCAGCCAAGCAAAACGTTTCATAGAAATCATGATAAGAAGCCAGTTGTTGCTTTAAGGCTTTTTCTTCTTTTTGTAAAATTTCATATCGTTCTTTGACTTGTTGATATGCCTCTTTAGGCGGAACATCATAACGGTATTGGAGTGGTTCAAAGCTATATTGGTTTAATAACTCGGTTACACTCTGCTGATGTTCCTTCAGGTAAACGAGTGTAAAGTAACTATGATGCATACTTTGATAAATTTCTTCAAAATAAACCGTTGGCCATTGAGACAAAGCGCTCAAGAAACTGGCTTTATTGGCTAGATTTATCGAACCATGAACGACATAACTACTTTTTAACTGCTGTTTGTGCGGTAAAATATCCAGATATTGCCAGCGGCCTAATAATTCTTCTTCAGCTTCTAATCCTTGACGATCCGTTTGAATTTGTTTCAAAGATTCTTGAATATTCTTTAATTCCGTCAAATAGCTTTGTAATGTTTCTTCATCAAAGGTTTGTTCCAACTCTTCTAAGGTATAGACTTTTCTTTTTATCTTTAACCCTTTTCCTGAAGAGCGTGTCAAAAATAAAAGAAGCTCTTGCAATTGTTGTAGCATCGTTTCATATTTACGTAGCTGTTCAGTTGACTGTTCTGCTTGTAAAAAAGAATATTGACTCTTTAAGGCTTGTTCTTCCTCAGGCGAATGAAAAATCCGTTTTACTTCGACAATTTGCAAGCCTTGAATGGCTTGTAGAATTGCTGCTTCTTTTTCGGCAGCGGCAATTATTGTCATTTTTTCCATTTTACTAACTGCCATAAACGTCTTTCACCCTCTCAATAATTGAATCAATGACTTGTTCTTTGTTCGTTTCGTAACGTTCGTGAAGCGCTTGTTCAGTGCGCTTTGTTTCATCTAAAAGTTGTTCTTTTTCAAGTTGTAACATCTTTTCTTGCGTTGCTAGTGAATCCGTCAGCACTTTTTCAACAGCTTCTTCACTCTCTTGACGTAGTTCAGCTAAACGTTCTTGCTTCTGTTCTTCATATAAACGACAATTCATCTTAGCTTGTTGCCGATGCTCTTCCACCGCATCTTCCGCTGCCTTGATTTGCTCTAGTACTTCTTGTACCATTGTCTCCACCTCCTTAGTTTTTACACCTTTAGCATATAAGAAAAAGGACTAGCGAAATAGAGATACGCTCAGCCCTTTTGTTTTAGGTATGCAAAAAGGCGCAAACTCAAAAATTGTTCTTCTCACCCCTTGAAGAACTGAATCCTTGAAGCTTTCGCCCAACCATTCTTTATTCAATACTCTACCATCTTAGCAAAGTTTTTCGCAAAATTCAATACTTACCCAAATGAATTAAAATAACAAATTTTCACTTTTATAATAGGTAATAAAAAGGCATTATTTTTTTCGCTTTATAATTATTGATCTTGAATTTTTTTCACATAGATGTGCTATACTTACGTAAACAATTAAATTTATTTGGAGGGATCTCTGATGAATATACGATATATTTCAATCTCTGGTAATACACGCTCATTTGTTCAACATTTAACAACTTATGCTGAAGAGCAACATCAGCAAAACGAAAAAAATCCTACGATTACTTTCAAAGAAATTTCGGAAAATTCTCCGTTAGAAGTAGAAACAGAACCATTTTTTACCTTTGTGCCTACCTATTTAGATGGTGGCGATGGCATCAACAACGGCAATACCGAAATTTTAACAGAAGTCATGCGAGAATATCTTGCTTTTGAAAATAATTATCGTTATTGCTCTGGCGTGGTGGGCAGCGGCAATAAAAACTTTAATCACCAATACTGCCTGACAGCTAAACAGTATGCGGAACAATTTAACTTTCCCTTCTTAGCTGACTATGAATTAAGAGGCACCCAAGCGGATATTGAACGAATTTATGCTATTTTAAAGGAAAACCAATAAGCAAGTTTCATTACTAAAAAGCTCACCTATGATAGACTACATTTTGAGGTGAAGAAAAATGAGAAATACATGGTTAGCAGAACAACTTCAGTCAATCAGTGAAGA
Organism: Enterococcus sp. DIV0546; assembly: GCF_051712785.1. Lineage (NCBI taxonomy): Bacteria > Bacillati > Bacillota > Bacilli > Lactobacillales > Enterococcaceae > Enterococcus > Enterococcus sp. DIV0546. Next base: position 1,218,717 of record NZ_JBIOPO010000001.1, on the reverse strand, counting down.
ACCCAATTCTTTTATTATCGAGGAAACCATCAAATATATTGAACAATTAGAAGATGATAATGAAAGTCTTCAAGTTGCATTGGAAGGAACCATTTGGAGTCCTAAAAAATGGAACGAACCATTGGAAAAATAATTTAAACAGAAGAAAAGAGCCAGAAACGTAAGTGTTTCTGGCTCTTTTCTTCTGTTATTTACAAATTATAGACGTGCATTTAAATCTTTTGCTAATTCTTCAAAACCTGGTTTACCTAATAAAGCGAACATGTTGCGTTTGTAAGCTTCAACACCTGGTTGGTCAAATGGATTAACCCCATTTAAGTAACCTGAGATGCCCACTGCAATTTCGAAGAAGTACATAACATAACCTAATGAATAAGCATCCATTGTTGGCACTTTAACGATCATGTTTGGCACACCACCATCTGTGTGAGCAAGCAACGTACCTTCGAACGCTTTTGTATTGACGAAGTCAATTTCTTTTCCTTGTAAATAGCCTAGGCCATCTAAGTCTTCATTTTGTTCTGGAATTGAAATGCTATGGCGTGGATTTTCAATTTTAACCACTGTTTCAAATAAGTTACGCATACCTTCTTGAACATATTGACCCATGGAATGTAAGTCAGTTGAAAAGTCTGCGGCTGCTGGGAAAATACCTTTGCCATCTTTTCCTTCTGATTCACCGTATAATTGTTTCCACCATTCAGAGAAATAGTGCATGCCAGGCTCATAGTTAATTAACATTTCAGTTGTTTTACCTTTACGATATAAAATGTTACGTAACGCAGCATATTGATAGGCTTGGTTTTCTTTTAAGTCGCTCGTTGCGCCGTATTCTTTACGTGCATCATTTGCACCTTCCATTAAACGATCAATATCCGCACCGCTAACAGCGATTGGTAAAAGACCTACTGGCGTTAAAACAGTGAAACGGCCGCCCACATCATCAGGAATCACAAATGTTTCCCAACCTTCCGCATCAGCTTCAACTTTTACTGCTCCTTTAGCACGGTCAGTTGTCGCATAAATACGTTTATTGGCTTCTTCTTTGCCATATTTATTAATTAATAACTCTTTAAAGACGCGGAAAGCAATCGCTGGTTCTGTCGTAGTTCCAGATTTTGAAATAACGTTGACAGAAAAATCACGATCACCAATCACATTGATTAAATCAGCTAAATAAGTTGAGCTGATGCTATTTCCAGCAAAGAAGATTTGTGGCGCTTTCCGTTCTTCTTTGGATAATAGATTATTAAATGAATGTGTCAAAAATTCAATTGCTGCACGGGCACCTAAATATGAACCACCGATACCAATGACTACTAATACCTCAGAGTCAGATTGAATTTTTGCTGCTGCTTTTTTAATGCGCGCGAATTCTTCTTTGTCATAGTTTTCTGGTAAATCAATCCAGCCAGTAAAATCATTACCAGCTCCTGTACCTTCACGTAATGCTTTGTCCACTGCAGTGACTTGTGTTTGCATGTATTCCAATTCATGGTCAGCAACAAATGGTGCTAATTTGGAATAATCTAATTGAATGTGTGACATTCCTTTTCCTCCTCGAAAGTAAACTTACTACATGTATACTTTACGTGTTTTTAGACATTTTTTCAAGCAAATTCTTTTGGATAGACCAATTGTTTAATTTTAACTATTTAATTAGAGATATTTATTCTCTTAATCAAACAAACCAAGAAAAAATGCTAGGAAATCCTAGCATTTTTTGTTATTAAACGAGTCCTTGACTTAGCATCGCTGCCGCTACTTTTTCGAAGCCAGCAATATTCGCACCTAAAACAAAGTTATCTCGTGCCTGATATTCGTTAGCTGTATCACGACAAGTCTCATAAATGTTTTGCATAATTTGATCTAGCATACCGTCAACTTTTTCAAAGGACCAAGCTAAACGTTCAGCATTTTGGCTCATCTCTAATGCAGAAACCGCAACACCACCTGCATTAGCGGCTTTGCCTGGACAATAAATTACAGCTGATTTAGCAAAAACGGCGACTGCTTCTAGTGTACAAGGCATATTTGCGCCTTCTGCCACGACTTTCACTCCATTTTTCACTAAAATAGCGGCTTGCTTTTTGTTGATTTCATTTTGTGTTGCACATGGTAACGCAATATCATACGCTGTTTCGAAATCCCAAACAGATTCTTTGTCATAATAAGTTGCGCCTTTACGTGTTTCAACATATTTTGAAATGCGTTCACGATTTTTTTCTTTTAGTTCTTTTACTAACGCCACATCAATTCCTTCTGGATCATAGACAAAACCAGACGAATCGGAACATGTGATTACTGTGGCGCCTAGCTCAGTTGCTTTTTCCATGGCATAAATTGCGACATTCCCGCTACCAGAAACAGCGACTTTTTTGCCTTCAAACGTATCGTTTTTATCTGCTAATAAATGTTTAACAAAATAAACCGTTCCATAACCCGTCGCTTCTGTTCTTGCTTGGCTTCCCCAGTATCCTAAAGGTTTTCCAGTCAACACTCCTGCATCATAGTTGCGCAAGCGTTTATACATGCCAAACAAATAACCAATTTCACGAGCGCCTACGCCAATATCGCCTGCTGGAACATCTGTACTTGGACCAATATGTTTTTGAAGTTCGGTCATGAAACTTTGACAAAAACGCATGACTTCAGCATCTGACTTGCCTTTTGGATCAAAATCACTACCGCCTTTGCCGCCACCGATTGGCAAACCAGTTAAACTATTTTTAAAAATTTGTTCAAAGGCCAAAAACTTCATCACACTTAAATTCACACTTGGATGAAACCGCAAACCACCTTTGTATGGTCCAATCGCTGAATTATATTGGACACGATAGCCTCTGTTCACATGCCAGTTGCCCTGGTCATCTTGCCACGGCACACGAAATTGAAAAATACGTTCAGGTTCAATCAAGACACCTAAAACATTTGCTTCAATGTATTGAGGATTTTTTTCTAAAAAACCTTCTACGGTTGGTAAAAACTCATCGACTGCTTGTAAATATTCTGTTTGACCTTGGTCTAATTGGTGAATCTTTTCTTGAATATTTTTAACATATTGTTTTGCGTCCATTTAATCATCCTCTCATTGTTATAGGTTTATTTTAACTGAAAATTCAAAAATTACCATAGTCAAACGTTTATTTTTTCCTTAAATCCAGAAAAAATCCCGTAATTATGGTACACTACCTATTGAATTGGAGGAGAACTATGAAGAAATTTGATGTAATTATTGTCGGTGCTGGGACGAGTGGTATGATGGCCACGATTGCGGCCGCAGAAGCTGGCGCTCAAGTATTATTGATTGAAAAAAATCGCCGTGTTGGGAAAAAATTATTAATGACTGGTGGCGGCCGCTGTAATGTAACCAATAATCGGCCCGCAGAAGAAATCATTTCATTTATTCCTGGGAATGGAAAATTTTTGTACAGCGCATTTTCACAATTTGATAACTATGATATCATGAACTTTTTTGAATCCAATGGTATTCACTTAAAAGAAGAAGATCACGGACGCATGTTCCCTGTTACAGATAAATCGAAGTCAATTGTTGATGCGCTATTTAACCGCATTAACGAATTAGGAGTCACTGTTTTTACAAAAACACAGGTCACAAAATTACTACGAAAAGACGATCAAATAATTGGCGTTGAAACCGAACTGGAAAAAATTTATGCACCGTGTGTTGTATTAACAACTGGCGGCCGCACTTATCCTTCCACAGGAGCAACTGGTGATGGCTATAAACTAGCCAAAAAAATGGGGCATACCATCAGCCCACTCTACCCTACCGAATCGCCTATTATTTCTGAAGAACCTTTTATCCTTGATAAAACGTTGCAAGGTCTCTCTTTACAAGATGTTAATTTAACTGTTTTGAACCAAAAAGGAAAACCTTTAGTTAATCATCAAATGGATATGCTGTTTACACATTTTGGCATTTCAGGACCTGCCGCGCTCCGCTGTTCTAGTTTTATTAACCAAGAATTAACTCGCAACGGCAATCAACCTGTCACGGTAGCCTTGGATGTGTTTCCGACAAAATCTTTTGAAGAAGTGCTGAAAAATGTTGATTACATGATTGAGGAACAGCCAAATAAAGTGGCAAAAAATGCCTTTCATTCTTTAATACCAGAACGGCTGCTCACTTTTTATCTAGAGAAACTAGCAATTGAAGAAGTGCCTGCCAAACAACTAACAGAAAAGCAACGTCTTTCCTTTGTGGAACTACTGAAAGACTTTCAGTTCACTGTTACGAAAACATTGCCTTTGGAAAAATCTTTTGTCACAGGCGGTGGGATTTCCCTCAAAGAAGTGACCCCAAAAACAATGGAGAGCAAATTAGTCAATGGTTTATTTTTTGCTGGTGAACTTTTAGATATTAATGGCTATACTGGAGGCTACAATGTTACAGCTGCATTTGTCACTGGACATGTTGCTGGCTCCCATGCCGCAGAAATTGCAGAATACACCTATTTACCAATTGAAGAAGTCTAAACAAAAAGTCGCTACAATAGCGACTTTTTGTTTACTTTTTTTATTTATCAATAATTTTCCCGTTTTCTAAATAAATAGTGCGGGTGGCTACTTTTTCCACAAACGTTTCATCATGCGAGGTAAAAATTACTGTTCCTTGATAGGCACTTATAAATTCTTCAAGTGCTTGGATTGTCTCTAAATCAAGAAAATTGGTGGGTTCATCCAATAAGATAATATTATTTGGTTCTATAAACAGTTGCGCCAAAGTAATTTTTATGGCTTCGCCACCACTTAGAGAAGATATCTTTGTCTGTAAATTTTCTTGTTGAAAACCTAGCCGATATAAAAGTGAACGCACAATCTTTTCAGAATAATTTGTCCGCTTCAATAAATAAGTCAACAGTGGTTCATCATTTTTTAATCGATAATCTAATTGATGATACGTTCCTAACCGGACTTTGGGAGAAAAGTAAATGGCCGGGTGACGAGCTTCAATTTGTTGAAGGAAGGTACTCTTCCCAGCACCATTTTTTCCACAAAGTGCTATTTTTTCGTTTAAAGGAATTTGAACGTTCACTTGGTTAAGAATTGTTCGATTCTCATAAGCGAAAGTTAAATTTTCAATTCTAATTGGATATGGATTGTATAAAGAGAACTGATTATTAGTAGGAAAAATAATTTTTCGCTCTTGTTTTGCTTGCGCAACATCGGGTAATCTGTCAATTCTGGCATTAATCGCTTTCGCTTGTTTTTGGAGTGCTTTTTGTACGGTATCTTTTTGTTTAGAACCAGCTAAACGACTAGGTTTAATTTGCTTTTGTTTTTGTTTTTTTGAAACATGACTAGATTTTTGCGCTTGTGCTTGTTTCTTTGCGTAAGATTCCTGTAATTTTTTCTTTTCCTTTTGATACTGACGATAGACATTATATTGTGTTTGCTGTTCCAATTCTTTTTGACGACAATACGCATCGTAGTTTCCTAAATATTCTTTGACATGTCCATCCGAAACTTCCCAAATTTTCTCTGCTAATTGATTCAAGAAAAAGCGATCATGACTAACAAACAAAACGGTCCCATAATAATACGTTAAATCCGCCACTAACAACTGACGATGTTCTTTATCTAAATGTGTGGTTGGTTCATCTAAAATAACCCCGGTTGGATACTCTGAAAATAATGTCGCTAAGCGTTTTTGGACTTTTTCGCCACCACTTAGTTTTTGATTTTTCTGATTTAGCAAACAGTTTTTGTCAGTTTTCTCTGGTTCATTCGTTATTTCTTCAGCTACTTGTGCCAAGTAATGAAAATCGTTCAATCTTTGAACTTTTCCTTTATCTGATTGAATCTTACCCATAATTAAATTGAGCAGTGTTGATTTTCCTGCGCCGTTTTTACCAATAATCCCAATTTTTTCATTTTCATATACAAATAATTCATCAATTTCTAGAATTGGTTTTCCCGAAAAGTGAATACTTACGTCTTTCAGATGAATACTTAATTTTTTCATTTTGCCCTCTTCTTTCATTTCTGAAACGAAAGAATCTTGGGTACGCAAAAAAGGACAGCCTAATCGCTATCCTTGTAGTTTCGTATAAAAGTACACACGTCACCCATGAATTTTAATTTCAGACTTTTTGATAAGATTTATTCAATTTATTTTGTCAAAAAGTCAATCCAAATTCTGATAGATGCCAACATACAATTATACCTCCTCGTTTAATTACTCCCACACTAACACCTCTGCTTTCTTTTGTCAATTCTGCCCCTAAAATGAGAGAATCGGACTTTAGTAGGATACAATTTTACCGAAACTATGGCAAAATAAAGACGGAGGTGAAAACCATGAAGATTACATTGACACGAAAAACATCAGCTTGGGGCGCGTTACGCTATTTTACATTTTATAAAAATGGTGTGCATCAAGGGAAACTTTTTACTAATGTACCTATTGAAATTGAGGCTGATCCTGGAGATGTTTTAACGTTCTATGAAGGCTGGTTCCAATTTTATCGGCGCATTGAAGTTACTGAAGATACCAAAGAAATCACGATTATCAATTCTAAAAAATTGCAACACGTTTTTTATACCTGTGTCGTCTTATTTTTAATTTTAACGCTATTATTCCTTTCCGCACAGAAACTTTCGACATTTATTATTGCTGAAATTTTAATTTACTCTGGTATTCAGTGGCTGTTCCGGCAACAAACCTATCATTTTACTGTCAAGAAAAAAACGGAATCCTTTGCTTCCTATTCTAAAAAAAGTATCGCACACTAAACGAATCTTTAGCGTGCGATATTTTTTAATTACTTTTCATTAATTCGGCCACATATGTGACTGTTTCTGGTTGTGTTTCTTCAATTTTATTAATCGCATCTGCAAAATTCGGTAAATGCGCTTTGTGGGCAATTAATAATTCGTCCAACAAGGTCTTCGCCATGACGCCGCCAGGAACTAATGGATTAATAGTGAAAGCATGCAATGCTGCGCCGTAATCACCATTGATGGCTGCTCGAATAACCGTTTCTTCCATAGCTTTCATATTTTGAATAATTCCTCGTGCTGCTGGCGGAAAGGCCCCCCAGTTGTAAGGTTCATGTCCATGTGCTGTCACAGGTCCAGATACTTCTACAACACAATCATACGGTAAATCAGTAATTGTCCCATTATTTTCAGTAGAAACAACCATATCCGTTCGTTTATCATTATAAATTGATGCAATCATTTCACAAGCTGCATCGCTATAGTGTGTGCCGCCCCGTTCTTCTAATTCTTTTGGTTTGTAATCTAGTTTGGGGTCTTTATACAATTCAAACAGACGACCTTCCGTTTCTTTAACCACTTGTGCTCTTGTTTCGCCCCGTTCATACTCTTCGATGGAATGCTTCAACATCTCATCTTCAATATAATAATAGCGATGATAACCACATGGTAACATTCCTAAATCTTTTAACTGTTCATAATGGAACGGCGCATCAAAAATATTTTTCAAATGACTTTCTTGCTCTTGCTTAGGCCCGTAAATTAAATCAATGAGTTCTTGTGTTCGCTCTTGTCCTTCTTTGTCCCAAACGCGGTGCCAATGGAAATGATTAATTCCAGCAAATTTAAAGAATAAGTCTTCTTCTGGAATTCCCAGCATTTCGGCCGCTTGTTTTCTATGACCAATCGGCACATTACATAAGCCAACTGTTTTTTTCCAACCGCCATGTTTAATTGCAGCTTCCGTAACCATTCCAGCTGGATTAGTAAAATTCACTAACCAAGCATCTGGGCAAAGACGTTTCATATCGTCAATAATAGCTAAAATGACAGGAATTGTTCGAAATGCTTTAAACATTCCTCCCGCGCCATTTGTTTCTTGGCCTAATACCCCATGGGACAAAGGAATCCGTTCATCTTTAATGCGAGCATCTAATAATCCTACACGGAACTGTGTTGAAACAAAATCCGCCCCTTTTAAGGCTGCTTCACGGTCCAATGTTAAATGAACTTCCCAATCTAAACCAGCAGCTTTAATCATGCGCTTCGCCATTGCCCCAACGATTTCCAATTTTTCTTTACCAGCTTCAATATCGACTAACCAAATTTCCTTAATTGGCAGTTCATCTTTTCTTTTAATATATCCTTCAATTAATTCAGGTGTATAACTAGAACCGCCACCAATTGTTGCAATTTTTAATGCTCCTCTTGTCATCCGTCTTCTTCCTCCTTGATTAAATTGTTATCGTTTACATCTTTAGGATAAATTATGGGAATGTTCCCATGTCAAGCACTATTTTCAAAAAAATGTATGCTATACTTCTTATAAGAATACATTCCACTTTGGAGGTAAAAAATGACGTCTATCATTGATGTAGCAAAAGTTGCCGGTGTCTCGAAATCGACTGTTTCTCGCTTAATTTCTGGAAAAGGATATGTGAGTGCCGATAGTCAAGAAAAAATTCTCAAAGCAATGAAAGAATTAAATTATACCCCGAATTATGTGGCGCGGAATTTACGAGCAGGTGCCACAAAAACCATTGGCTTTTTAGCCCCTAGCTATTTAGGTTCCTTAGGCATTTTCTTGAATCGCTTTATTTCAATTGCCAAAAAATACAATTATTCCGTAACCTTATTTTTTACAGATGGCGATCAGCAGAAAGAAATTGATGCCTTGAACCAATTAAAATACAAACAATTAGATGGCTTGTTTTTATTGACACGAACAAATGAATGGTCGGTGATTGAGCCTTACAGCGCGTATGGCCCTTTAGCAACCTGGCATCGTATCGATTCACCCAATATATATTCTTCCTACATTGATCATTACTCTGGTTATTATCGTTCCTTAGAATATTTACAACAACAAGGATACCAAAAAATTGGTCATGTCCTCGGTAATCCCGAAAATTTAAACACGCACGCACGAAAACGTGCAATGAAAGATTTTTATGAAAACACTCAGGCACCTTGGCAAGCTGAGTGGCTGATTAATGATCAGTATACTAACCATTCTGGTCGCAAAATTGCCCATTACTGGCAACAATTAACCGACAAGCCAGAAGCTTTGGCCTTTTATAATGATCACGTAGCAGCTGAGTTTATTTCAGAACTTGAAAATCTAAATTATGCCGTTCCTCGAGATGTCGCTGTCATTGGCTTTGATAATAGTTATGTCAGTGAATTGATGCATATTACGACTGTTGATTATGCCATTCAGTATCAAGCCGAAAACTCATTTATTTACCTATACAACCAATTAAATCAGACGAACATTCCTGAAAAAAAATTAACCGTTCGTCTAGTTGAACGACGAACGGTGCCTAAAAAAGACCCGGCAGATCAGTCACTTTGACTGATTTACCGGGTCCTTTTAGAGTTAAACAAAAATTATTTATGCTTTTGTTCATTTTTTAAAATAGAAATTGACTGTTTTAAAGATTGAATCATGCCGCCTTCGCTGTATACAAGAACGTTTGATTTGTATAAACGAGCAGAGAAGATTGTTAAAATAATTCCAAAAACTGCCAAAATCACTAATGAGACAATTGCTTCCATTGTTGATGCCGTTTCGGTCGCCAAGCGTACTGGCATAATGTATGACGAAATCAGCGGAATAAAGGAAGTCACTTTCACCACGATATTTTGTGGATCATTCGTCCCAAACGTAATGCCAATCATATAACCGATTAAACCAATATACATGATGGGCTGAACTGCTTTTGCTGTATCCTCTGGTTTGGAAACAAGAGAACCACAAAGTGCTGCCAAAACAGCAAAAACGAGAATACCAATAATGAAAAAGCCTAATGTAAAAATAAAGGTTGATGAAAAAATACTTTGTGGTGAAATACCACTTAATAGACTTTTCATAAAATCAAGATTTTTCAATTGAGAATAGCCGAGAACAAACGCCACTCCGTAAATGAAAATTTGTGTTAAAGCTACTAGAATAACCCCAGTTAATTTGCCATAAAAATGGGTTTGCGCTTTTGTACTAGAGAGAATAACTTCCATGATTCTAGTGCCTTTTTCAGAAGCAATCTCTTGGGCAATAATTGAAGAATAACTGCTGATGAAGACAAATAACAAAATTGTTATCCCCATTGCTAACGCCATTTGAATCCCTGTGTTATCTTCTCCTGTTTTTATTTTGCCATTTTCATCAAAACTAATTTTGGCTTTTTTAAATGTTGCTTGTTGATTCAACATGGCAACTTGCTCAGCTGTTAGGTTTAAACGATTGGCATTCGCCATTGTTTGTAATTGGTTTAACATTTGAGGGATTAGCATCTCGGTTGCATTTCCTAAAGAGCGTTCAGAGTAAAGCTGACCAGAAATCTGATTATCTGTAGTGTCCAAAAATAAATAGGCATCAATTTTCTCGTCTTTTAATTGTTCTTGGGCCTTTTTCTCAGAAGAAACAGCTTTGAAAGAAAAGTCCTCTGTTTTATTCTTTGTCAACTCTTTAACGAGCGCTTGATTTTCCGAAACCAGACCAATGGTAGTATCTCCTGAAAAACCGCTAGCTAGAGAGCCCGCTAAGTAAACAATTCCTACAAGAAGAAATGGCGCTAAAATCATGATTAAGAAAGACAGCGACTTCACATTTTTCTTATAGACATCAGTCGCAATAATCCAAAATTTACTCATCTTGCCCACCTACTTTCATTTTGAAAATTTCTTCCAATGTTGGTGGTTGTTGATTAAACATTGGAATGTAGCCGTTGGCTGTCGCTTTATCAAACAACACTTTGCCCACTTCAGCGTTTTCTAATGTCGCTTCTAAGACGCCATCTTGTCGCAAGTGTGCTTCTTTCACACCTGCTGTAGCAGCAACTTCCTCAACAGATAACGGTGATTCTAAGAATAATTTTGTTCGACCAAATTGTTGTCGAATTTCATGAACCTGACCATCTAAAACCATGCGTCCATTTTTTAACATGACTAAATGGTCACAGATTTTCTCCACATTGTCCATATTATGACTGGAAAAAATGACACAAGAACCTTGATTTTTCAATTCAATAATGCCGTCTTTTAATAATTCTGCATTAACTGGATCCAAGCCACTGAATGGTTCGTCTAAAATAATTAACTTCGGTTCATGAATAAGTGTCGCAATCAATTGAACTTTTTGTTGATTTCCTTTTGATAAAGATTTAACTTTATCCGTTTTTTTGCCTTTAACTTGAAATTTTTCCATCCAAAAGTCAATTTTAGGTTCAATTTCTTTTTTAGTTTTCCCCCGCAATGAAGCGAAATAAATTAGTTGGTCTTCAATCGTAATTTTAGGATATAAACCCCGTTCTTCTGGTAAATAACCAATAATATTGTATTCTTTTTCGTTTAATGGTTGACCATTCCATAAAACCGACCCGCTATCTTGTGTTAAAAAATTTAAAATCAAGCGAAACGTAGTTGTTTTCCCGGCACCATTTTGGCCAATTAATCCTAAAATTTTCCCGTCCGGTATCGTAAAGGATACATGATCAACTGCTTTAAAATCCCCAAAGGTTTTGACTAACTCTTTTACCTCTAACACATAAACGCCCCCTTCACTTTTTCTAAACCGCTGTTTAGTTACTCATATCGTATCTTTCCTGTGTTGGCTTGTCAATGACAATTGTTATGGAAAGATGTTGCACTTTAATCAGACGCTTTATTTTCTGCTAAACGAAAAAGGCCATCCGTCTCGGCAGAAATATACACTTCATTTGCGGACAAGCCTGTACTTTCATAAAATGTATTTTTAAATTCCTTTGCCGATTTTGATGATTGACAGGCCCAAATTCGACCTGTACGATTCAGCCACGTACCCAATTCATTCATTAAACGCTCATCAATCAGTAATTGATTTGGTACTTTTTTAAATTTTATTTGATAAACGGGTGTTAGTATTTTCATGATCAGACGTCCTCTCTTTTAAGTTAGTTTTAGTATATCACGAAAGAAATCGTTATCATATTTTCTTGAGAGTTCAACTTTTCATGAAAAAATTGAATAAAAAAAACAGAGCCTGGGACAAAAATCACTTTGGATTTTTGTCCCAGGCTTAAAACCTTACAAACGGCGGGAACAGAACCAACACTACGCGTTGCTCCGATCTCAACAACTTCTAAGGTGTTTTCTCGACATGCGTCTCGTCACAGTACAGCCTTCAAAAGAGCTACAGCTCTAAGAGTTGCGATGTTTCACTGTGAAGCATGAACAGATGAAATCATCGTACCTACTTGGTGAAGGTCCTTCGGAAATAAGCCGAAATTGTTGAGAATCACGAAGAACGTAGTGATTCGATGATGAACAATACCTACTTGGTCTCCAAAAATTAAAGAGCACTGGGTAGGTATCATGCAACATCAACTCGTTCCTCGTTGTGTTTTATGACAATTTTCGGAAATTCCTTCTTATTGCTGAGAAACACTATTTGCAAAGCAAATAGATGTTGAACAGTACCTACTTGGTTCTCGGAGCTAAACGTTTCTGTCCCGACCTCTGGCTTGTTTTCATTTATTTTTCTATCTCAGAGGTTGTTTCTTGGTGCAAATGACGATACACATTCTTCGCGACAGTTTCAGGTAACCCAGCTTTTCTTAATTCTTCAACACTGGCTGCCGTAATATTTTTAAGCGATTTAAATTCTTTTAAAAGATTTTTTTTGCGTTTCGGTCCCAAGCCTTCAATGTTATCTAATTTGGAAGCAAAACTATTTTTACTACGTAATTGACGATGAAATGTGATGGCAAAACGATGGACTTCATCTTGGATTCGTTGCAACAAGAAAAATTCTTGTGAGTTTCTTTCCAATGGTACAACTTCTAAGTTTGGACCAAATAAAAGTTCACTCGTTTTGTGCTTGTCGTTCTTGGCTAATCCAGCTACAGGAATATCGACTCCTAGTTGATTGGCTAACACATCTTTGGCAACATCGACTTGACCTTTACCACCATCGATTAAAATTAAATCAGGAAAAGGCAAGCCTTCTTTTAAAACTCGTGAATATCTGCGATAAATGACTTCTCTCATAGAAGCGTAATCATCAGGACCTTGGACGGTTTTTATTTTATATTTTCGATACTCATTTTTAGCTGGCCGTCCGTCAATAAACACAACCATCGCAGAAACAGGGTTGGTTCCCATAATATTTGAATTATCAAATGCTTCAATTCGAATGGGCGCAGGTATGTTCATCGCATTGCCTAATTTTTCAACTGCGCCAATTGTTCGTTCTTGTTTCCGTACAATCAAATCAAATTTTTCATTTAAAGCAACTGCAGCATTTTTACTGGCTAATTTAACCAGTTTTTTCTTTTCTCCCCGTTGCGGCTGCAAGATTTTCGTAGCTAATAAAGCTTCGACGCTTTCTTTATCAATGTCATCAGGAATCAAGACTTCTTTTGGCACAAAATGCTCATTCTCTTGATAAAATTGTCCAATAAAAGTTAAAAATGCTTCACTGGCATCATCATAAAATGGAAAAATCGATACATCACGTTCGATTAATTTTCCTTGTCTGACAAAGAATACTTGGACACACATCCAGCCTTTATCAACAGCATAACCAAACACATCACGATCAATTAAATCTACATTCGTCATTTTTTGGCGGGTCATAACTGTTTCAATCGCTTTAATTTGATCGCGAAATTCTGCAGCTTTTTCAAATTCCATATGTGCAGCTGCATAAGCCATTTTTTCTTGTAAGCGGTCCTGAATTTCTGTATGTCCACCAGAGAGAAACCCTTTAATCTCTTCCACCATATCTTTGTAGACTTGCGGATCCACATCAAAAGCATAGGGACACAGACATTGTCCTAAATGATAATACAAACAAGGTGTTTTTTGCGATGGATTACATTTTCGCAAAGGAAAAAGCCGATCTAACAGTTTCTTTGTTTCATTCGCTGCATTTACATCTGGATATGGCCCGAAATATAACGCTTTATCTTTTAAAACCTTTCGAGTAATCATTAAACGAGGATATTTTTCGTTTGTGATTTTGATAAAAGGATAGGTTTTATCGTCTTTTAACATGATGTTATATTTGGGATTATTTTTATGGATTAAATTAATTTCTAATAAAAGTGCTTCAATATTCGATTCTGTCACAATATATTCAAAATCATCGATTTCACTGACTAATCGTTCTGTCTTAGTATCATGGCTACCACGAAAATAAGATCGGACACGGTTTTTCAAAATTTTGGCTTTCCCAACATAGATAATCGTGCCGTTTTTATCTTTCATTAAATAACAACCAGGTTGATCAGGAAGCAGTGCTAATTTATTTTTTATTCGTTCGTTCATACGATACTTCCTTTCTAACAAAATGCTTCGTCTATTATACACCTCTTTTTGTAATTAAACAAAAAAAGCCGCTACTTTATGTACGAAAGAAACAGCCTGAAAAGACAATCGCTAATGATTTCTCTTCAGACTGAATCAGACTATTCGTAATGACTAATCAACGTTTATAAGTGTTTGGCAATCATTGCTTGCAATTGGTCTTTTGTATGAACACCGACTGCTTTTTCAACAACTTCGCCATCTTTTTTCAATAGCAATGTTGGGATGCTCATGATTCCAAAACTTGCTGGTGTTGCAGGATTTTCATCCACATCCATTTTGACGATTTTCACTTCGTCTTCATCATATTCTTCAGATAATTGTTCTAAGATGGGTGCTTGCATACGACAAGGGCCACACCAAGTTGCCCAAAAGTCGATTAAGACTAATCCTTCATCTGTTTCTGTTGCAAAATCTTTATCGGTAATTGCTTGTGTCATTTCACAAACCTCCTACTCTTTACTCTTATTACATGCTTAGTATAACACGTCATCTCTAAGATAGCGAGTGTTCTGCTTACTTATTGTAAGTCCTTGTTTATTGGAATTTTACGACAGTCGCACCATTACCACCTTGGTTTTGTGGCGCAAATTCATAGCTTTTCACACTGCGGTGATTTTTTAAAAATTCCGTTATTCCGGTTCTTAATGCACCTGTTCCTTTGCCGTGAACAATGGTTACTTGTGGATAGCCCGCTAGAATCGCAGCATCAATGTATTGGTCAACTTCTGCCAATGCTTCCTCGTAGCGTTTGCCACGTAAGTCTAGTTGTGTGCCAACATGACTGCTTTCTGCAGAACGAACCGTTGTAACTCTTGGTTTTGCTTCTTTTTGTGGAGCGACAGGCGTCATATCCTCTTCAGATACGTTCATTTTTAAAATGCCCAATTGGACTTGCCATTGTCCTTTGCCGTTGTCTTTTAATAAGGTCCCTCGTTGGCCGTAGGTATTGACAATTACTTCATCGCCAGCTTTTAATTTTTTCTGCTCTTTCGCCTTCTTCAGCACTTTGTTTTTAGCAAGCTTGGTTTCTTCGTGGTGTAATTGAGAAAGTTGTGTTTTCGCATCAATTAACTGATGTTCTTTGACACCACCTTGTTGGCCACTTTCCAATTGCATTTTGCGAATATCAGAAATAATGGTTTCTGCGTTTTCTTCCGCTTCTGCAATAATTTTGTTTGCTTCTTTCCGCGCTTTTTGTAATTCTTTTTCTCGTTCTTCAAAAAATACTTGATAGGCTTCTTTTAGTTCCTTATGCAAAGCTGCCGATTCATCGACATAGTGGCGAGCTTCTAAGTATTCAGTTTCGGCCATTTTGCGACGGTTTTCCAAGTCTTCAATCATTTCGTTTAAATCTTGACTTTCACCGTCCATTATTTGTTTTGCAGCTTCAATAATACTGTTGTCTAATCCAAGACGTTTCGAAATTTCAAAAGCATTACTTCGGCCAGGCACGCCAATTAATAAACGATAGGTTGGACTCAAAGTATCTACATCAAATTCCATACTGGCATTGATTGTTCCAGCTCGATTATAGCCATACACTTTTAATTCAGGATAATGGGTTGTTGCCATCACATAGGCTCCTTTAGCACCCAATGAATCTAAAATGGCAATCGCTAAAGCGGCCCCTTCTTGCGGATCTGTCCCAGCACCTAATTCATCAAATAGTACTAAACTTTGATGATCGACTTTCTTTAAGACAGACACGATATTCGTCATATGTGAAGAGAAAGTACTTAAACTTTGTTCAATCGATTGTTCATCCCCGATATCCGCAAATACTTCTGTAAAAATCCCCATTTTACTCTCTTCTTCAACTGGAATAGGTAATCCAGCTTGACCCATTAATTGTAAAAGACCTAACGTTTTCAGAGTAATGGTTTTCCCGCCGGTATTAGGCCCTGTAATCACAATTGCTTGATATTCTTCTCCAATCACAATGTCATTGGCTACAGCTTTTTCTGGATCCAATAGTGGGTGCCGGGCTTGTTTAAAAACTACATGATTTGCTTGACTAATTTCTGGAACAACTGCTTTTAGTTCTTTTCCAAGTCGCGCCTTAGCATTAATAAAATCAAGTTTACCGATGACATAAGCATTATGCGTAATTTCACGGCGATAAGGGACCAACTCGGCCGACAGTTCTGCCAAGATGCGAGTAATCTCATTTCTTTCGGCAATTTGTTGTTGTCGCAAGCGATTATTCATTTCTAAAATTTGTTTAGGTTCAATAAATAAGGTTTGACCTGAAGCACTTTGGTCGTGAACCACGCCACCAAAAATATTTTTATATTCTTGTTTGACTGGAATCACGTAGCGTTCATTTCGCATAGTAACAAGGGCATCACTAAGGTAACGTGCGTTTTTCCCACGAATAATACTATCTAGTTCTTCTCGAATGGTCTGCTCACTACGTCGAATATTTTGCCGAATTGCCTTTAAGGCTGGCGAAGCTTCATCTGTGACGTAGCCATCATCATCAATGGCTTGTTTGAGTTGGCGATTTAATTCAGGCAAAACTTCTAGTTGCTCTCGCCACATATATAAACGTTCAAAATCCACTTCATTTTCACTTAACTCATCAAAAAAACGAGTCAGTTCTGAAGTAGTCGACAAGACACGGCCTACTTGTGCTAATTCTACACCATTTAAATCCGCACCAATTTCAATCCGTTTCATGTGTGGTTGGATATTTTCTAATTTAGGAATAGGGATTCCACCACGTAATCGTTGAACTTTTAAACCATCCTGTGTTTCATTTAGCCATGATTGAATTTTATTTTCATCAGCAATCGGTAATAATTCCGAAACTTCGTTTGTCCCCTGAGCTGTCACAATAAATTGCAACAACTGTTGTTTTACTTTATCAAACCCTAATGTTGATAGAATGCGCTGATTCATTTTTCCACCTACTTTTCTAACTTTTTCATTTGTTGAAAAGACTGAGACATAACATAAGAAGTTTCGCTTTGCTCACTTACTTCTTATCTCTATCTCAGTCCCATTCAGCTTTATTTCGTAATTGGTTCAACCCATAATTCATATGCTTGTTTTGTTAGAATTGGGGTATTTTTTACAATGCCTCGTGCCAAGCCACTTGACCGAAACTGATTTTGGACAATATCTGACGGAATCATTGACGCCGTAGCTAACACTAGAAAAAGACCCACGTATAATACAAGAACACTTAATACGCCACCTAATAGTCCATTTACCTGTTTCAAAACTGGAATAAATGTTAATCCATGTAAAAAGATAGCTAAAAAACGAACGACTAACCAGCCTGCAAACAGCAATAATAGAAACGCAACCGCTGAATAAAAGGCTTTGTCCAAGTCTAAAGAAATCTCTTGATTAAAAAAGACAAGCTTTGACGTTGGCGTAACCGATGGATATGGAATATACAATTCTAAATGAGAGGCGACCTCTTTGTAATAGGTTCGAGCAACAAAATATGAAATTAAGTAACCTACCGAATAGAGCACTTGTAAAATCAAGCCTCGTTTAGCTCCTGTATAAAATCCAAAGGCTAAAAGTAATAAAATAAGTATTGTTAACATCTTGTCATCCTTTCAGGAACTACTCCGAAACACCTTTATTTTGAATCTGCTGTTTTCGATTTTCATTCAAAATTTGTTGGGCTTCCACATGATTATGAATTTCTACATCTTCTTGTCCATTCTTTTTCAAAACATCTCGTGCTTCTTCTTCGATAATTTCCATTCGGCGCACACGATTCTCTAATTCAGCCAAACGAATGGTTTTCTGTTTTAAGTCTGCTACTTGTTTTTCCAATTTTAAAGCATATTCTTGTTTTTTTAGTTGATCTGAAATTGCATTAATTGCTAATAAAACAGAAGCTTGTTCCGTATCAGTTTGCGGAGAAAGATGTTTAATTTCCGCCAGTTGTTCGTTGACAATTTTTGTGACTAAATCCATATGTTGTTTTGACTCTTGGCCAATAATTGTATACGTATGGTCTGCAATGATTGCTTTATATCGTGTTTTTTCATTTGATGCCATGTTGAGGTTCCCTCCTGTAAATCAATCCATTCTTGCTTATTGTACCATGAAAAAAAAGCGAAGCGCAATTTTCGTACAAATTCTCTCTTATTATATGCCACAAAGCGAAAAATTTAAAGATTTCTTTACAAGAACTCTGGCAATTTAAGAACGAATAGAAATTGTGTAGGAGAAAAAGCGTGGAACAAAAAGTCAAAGTGATTTTTGTCCCACGCTCAAACTCTGATAATCAGCTAAAAATGTTTGTTTCAGCTGTACTTTTTAAGGCTTAGTTATTATCTTTCATCTTTTCTACACGTAAACAACGCATAGCATTTAAAACAGCGATAATAGTTACACCAACATCAGCAAACACTGCTGCTTGCATTGAAGCCAAGCCTAATGCACCTAGTACCAAAACAATGATTTTAACAGCAATCGCAAAGATAATGTTTTGTTTAACAATTCTCAATGTTTTTCTTGATAATTTAATCGCAGAGGCGATACGACTTGGTTCATCATTCATAATCACCACATCAGCTGCTTCAATTGCCGCGTCACTTCCTAAACCACCCATGGCAATCCCAACATCAGCCCGGGCTAAAACAGGTGCATCATTCATGCCGTCACCAACAAAGGCAACTTTGTTTTTAGGTGAAGATGCTTTTAACAACTCTTCTAAACGATCCACTTTGCCATCTGGTAAAAGTTCTGCATAAACTTTGTCAACACCAACTTCTTTTGCAATAGCTTCTGCAACTTGTTGATTGTCTCCAGTCAGCATAACAGTTTGTTTGACCCCTTCAGCTTTTAATTCTTTTATTGCTGAAATGGCGTCTGGTTTCAATTGATCCGCAATCACTAAGTAGCCTGCAAATTGATTATCAATAGCGACAAAAATTAAAGTTCCCGCTTCCTTCACTTCTGGTGCTTCGATACCAAATTGTTTCATTAACTTCGCATTACCGACTAAAACTGTTTTACCTTCAATTGTGGCTTTGATACCGTGTCCAGCAACCTCTTCAATTGCTGTTGCTGGAACAGTTTCTTTGCCATAGCTTTCTTTAATAGAAATAGCAATAGGATGAGTGGATAATTGTTCTGCTGTTGCTGTTAAACGTAACAACTCTTCTTCAGGTAAGACAACACTAGTTATGTTTTGAACCACAAAATTTCCTTTTGTTAGCGTACCAGTTTTATCAAAAACAATTGTTTCCGTATTCGCTAAAATTTCTAAATAGTTGCTTCCTTTAATTAAAACACCTAGTTTGCTGGCTCCGCCAATTCCACCGAAGAAACTTAAAGGAACAGAAATGACTAAGGCACATGGACAAGAAATAACCAAGAACGTTAATGCCCGATAAACCCATTCATTAATAGAAGTATCAGGGAAAATAAATGGTGGAATCACTGCCAATAAGACAGCTAAAACAACGACAACTGGTGTATAGTAACGAGCAAATTTAGAAATAAAGTTTTCTGCAGGGGCTTTTTTACTGCTAGCATTTTCAACTAAATCTAAAATTTTGCTAACTGTTGAATCCCCAAATTTTTTCGTAACATTAATGGTCAAGGCCCCATTTTTATTGATAAAACCACCTAAGATTTCATCGCCGACTTTGACCGTTCTTGGAACGGATTCACCAGTTAACGCAGAGGTATCTACCATACTTGATCCATCAATAATTTGACCATCTAATGGAACTTTTTCACCTGGTTTCACTAATATTTGTTGCCCAATTTCAATTGTATCTGGAGCGACCGCTTTTATTTGTCCATTTACTAAAAGATTTGCTGAATCCGGACGAATATCCATTAATTTGGCAATTGATTTTCTGGATTGATCAACCGCAGCACTTTGGAACCATTCGCCGACTTGGTAGAACAACATTACTGCCACAGCTTCGGGATATTCCCCAATAAAGAATGCCCCAATCGTTGCCACAGACATTAAGAAATTTTCATCAAACACTTCCCCACGAAAAATATTTGTTACCGCTCGTTTGACAATGTCGCCACCAATTAAGACATAAACGACTAAATAAGACGCCAAAGCAACCCAATTATTACTTGGCTTAATGATAATAAGTGCTAAAAATAAAACAAATGCAATAATGATACGAATTAAGCGATTCTTATTTGGATTACGTCCCTCTTCTTCTTTGACATCTGGTTCTAACTTACCAATGACTGCACGCGCTTCATTTTCGACTTCTAAATCATGTCCTGATTCAACTTCCAGTGTCATCTTTTCAGCCATGAAGTCCACACGCGCTTTTTCTACTCCGTGAATTTTTTGGACAGATTTTTCAATTTTATCTGCACAACTTGCACAATCAAGTCCTTCTAGTTTATAACTCTTTTGCATTTAAACACCTTCACTCCCTATATAATAGCGATTATTCCGTTTACATGAATAACCTTTCATGAATCTATTATAAATGAAGATGCAATCATATGTCAACCGCTTCACGTAATCTTTTTCTATTTTATAGACATAATGGCATAATTGCTGTAGGTGGAATGGATAACTGAGTAATAACTTTCGGATTGAGTCTATTGCTGCCTTTCCACCAAATTTTGGTTTGTTGGTGTTGAAACCAAGCACTTTGTTCAAAAGGTGCTGACAATGTTTGTAAGTGATGCACTTCGATTTGATTGGTTGCCTGCGGTTCTGTTGTGAAATCATGGGCCCGAATACCAATAGAATGACAAGAAATAGGAACTTCTTGTGTAACCGTTAGTGTTTGTTGCCAACCAATCACTTGGACTCTGTGCGCATCTATGCGTTTGACAGGCCAAATATTTTTACAACCAGTGAGTTTAGCTGCTTCAATCGTTTGAGGTTGGTTAAATAATTGATTTGTTTCCCCAAAAAGTGTTTGGTTTTTTGTGATTATCACTAAACTCTGACATAGCTTATACAGTTCATCTAAACTATGACTCACAATTAAGGCATGTTGATTTAAATTACTTAATCGCTGTTGAAGTTCAATTTGCAGCTCTTCCTTTAAGGGTGCATCTAATGCGGAAAATGGCTCATCTAATAATAGGTAAGCCGGCTGAGCCGCTAGCATTCGCGCAAAAGCCACTCGCTGTCTTTGTCCTCCAGAAAGTTGACTAGGATATTGTTGTTGGACTTTAGTTAAGTGAAAAGACGCAAGCAATTGAGTGACCAATTGTAAATCTTTTGTCACGCACGTCAGATTTTCTACTACCGATAAATGAGGAAACAACGCATACTGCTGAAACAAAAGACCAATTTTTCGTTGTTGCGGCGACAAATTGATCTTTTTTTCAGCATCGAATAAGACTTGATCATTTAAAACAATCTGACCTTTATCCGCAGTCTCAACACCCGCAATACATTTTAATAACATACTCTTGCCACAACCAGAAGCACCTAAAATTCCTGTTGTTTGCGTCTTTGTTTCAAACTGAATTTGCAAAGTATGACTTTTCAATTCTTTTTGAATATCAACAATTAATCTCATTCCGATCTTCTCCAAGCGCGCTGACTAAAAAATTCCGTAAAAAATAAAATAATCAGGCAAAGTAATAACATAATCACAACATATTGATTGGCTAAGCGCCAATCCCCACTTGCTACAGCAGAGTAGATAGCTAAAGGAAGCGTTCTTGTTTTGCCAGCAATATTCCCTGCTAACATTGTCGTCGCTCCAAATTCACCTAACCCACGGGCAAAGGCTAACACGCCACCGGCCAAGAGACCGTTCATCGACAAAGGTAACGCAATTTTTCTAAAATATCGACTTTCCGAAAACCCGAGTGTCTGGGCCACCGCCAACAATTCACTATCCATTTGTTCAAACGCCGTTAAGGCTGAACGATACATTAAAGGAAATGAAACAGCAACGGCAGCAATAACCGTAGCTGACCATGAAAAAACAACTTGAATGGCAAAAAAATCAAGTAAAAACTGGCCCACTGGTTGCTGAACACCAAAAATAGTTAAGAGAAAAAAACCAAAAACAGTCGGCGGTAAAACTAATGGCAACGTAAATAAACTGTTCAAAAGAATTTTTAATTTACGATTTTTCAAACGAAAAACAATATACGCAACGCCTGTTCCTAAAACAAAAGTAAATAAAATGGCGATTATTGCTGTCTGAAAAGATAAAAGAATTGGTCGAACATCCATTTTCCCACCTACTTTGTTAACTTAAAGCCAATATTTTCAAAATATTTTCTGCATTGTTGACTCTGTAAAAAATTTAAAAAAGCATCCGCTGATTTTTGTTTCTTAGAGGCGGCAACTTTACCAACTGGATAGATGATTGGCTTCTTCAAAGCAGCTTCAGGCATGGCCGCAACAATCGCTACTTTTGAATTGGTTGCTGCATCTGTCGCATAAACTAAGCCAGCTTCTGCACTTGCATTAGCCACCCATTCAAGGACTTCTGTTACATTCGTACCAAAGCTTGCGTGTTTTTCTACATAAGACCAAGCGCCTAAAGCTTTTAAGCCTTCTTCGGCATATTGACCAGCTGGAACACTCGCAGGATCACCAATTGCTATCATTTGGGCCTTTTTTAAATCAGAAAAATCATGCCACTTTGCTTGATCTTGGTTAGGCACAATAAGAACGAGCTGGTTTTCCAATAAAGGAACGACACTTTTCTTATTAATTAGTTTTTCTGCAACCAATGCATTCATTTGTTTTGTCGAAGCCGAGAAAAATACATCGGCTTTTAGGCCTTTTTCAATTTGCATCTGTAATTTTCCAGAACTATCATAGGTTCCAGTTACCTGAATATCTGGATGCTCTTTTTCAAAGGCTGGAATAATTTTCTTCTCCATGACTGATTCTAAGCTAGCTGCTGCCGCAAGGGTTATTTCTTCTTTTTTTGTTGAAACTGTTTCTTTTTGCGGCTGATTTGTACATGCAGCAATTAGGGCAACTAAACTGAATAAACTAAGCAAGAATACAGCCTTTTTTTGTTTAGACATTTGAACGCCTCTTTTCTTTTATAAATACCCGCCATAACTCAAGTCAATAATTTCAGATTTTTTTATCACTTCTTTGGCCATTAATCTTGGTAATAACAAATCAAAAACCGTTTTTTCTGAAAATAAAACACCACCTGGTAAGCCAATGATCGTTTGCTCTCCTTTATAAGCTAGCAAAAACATTGAGCCTGGTAAGACTGGTGTCCCATGGGTTACGATTTCAGCACCTGTCTGCTTAATTGCTAACGGTGTCAAGTCATCAGGATCTACACTCATACCACCTGTACAAACAATCAGATCAAGCCCTTGTGCTAACATCTTTTTGATCGCAACAGTAATTTTTTGCGGCTGATCATCGACAATTTCTTGCTTGACAATCGTAACTAAAGGATACGCGGAGAACTTGGCTTTTAACACAGGGTAAAAAGCATCCTCAACCAATCCTGTGTAAACTTCACTGCCAGTAGTTATAATCCCGACCCTTATTTTTTTGAAAGGTTTCACAGAGATTAGTGGCTCAGACGTGCTGAGCTGGCGTGCCTTTTCTAATTGCCCTCTAGAAATTGTTAGTGGAATCACTCGAAAGGCTGCAACTTTTTCATCTTTCTGAACTTCTATATTGGTAATTTTAGTTGACAAGGCGAGACCTTCAATTTCATTTAAAGCAATTAATTTTTCTCGATTGACTTTTAAAAGGCCTCTCGTGCTAGCTTTAGCAACAATTTTTCCTTCATGGACTTCACTCGGCTGACATGAGTCATCTGTTAACAGGTTATACAAAAATGTCGCTGCCTCTTCTTCATGTATTTCTGCTGGATCCAAGGAAACAAACAGATGTTTTTTCCCTAATGATAAAAGAATTGGAATATCTTCTTGAACAACTATATGTCCTTTTTTAAAACACACTTCCTTGGTTTTCCCATAGTCAATTCGCGTAATATCATGACTCAATGGAAGGCCAACTGCCTCTTCTGTTCGAATTGTTTTCATGGTTTATTCCTCATCATGTATGATTTTTTTATTTGTGATTAAATCCAAAGCGTGGGGCAAAACAGGCAACAAAAAATGCAAATGTTCTGTTACACTTTTTGGGCTACCTGGCAAATTAACAATGAGCGTGCGTCCTCTTTGAACAGAAACGCCTCGACTTAACATAGCAAATGGTGTTTTTTCCAAGCTAAGTTGACGTAAGCCCTCACTAATCCCAGGAATGATTCGCTCTGCTACACGTAAGGTAGCTTCTGGGGTCCGATCCCGTTCACTCAACCCTGTGCCGCCTGTCGTTAAAATCAAATCACAGGTCTTAGACCACTCTTGCAATAGCTCTACTAATTGATTTTCTTCATCTGGTAAAATGGTTTGTTTGGTTACCTGGTAGAGCACAGGTAACTGTTCACGAATCAAGGGACCCGATTGATCGACAGCAAGCCCTTGAAAGCAACGATCACTTAATGTTACAATGCCCACTTTAAACAACGTCTAACTGGTCTCCTTTTTTAATGTGACCTTCTGTCACAACGACTGCAAAGATTCCTTCTCTAGGCATGATGCAATCGCCCACTCGCGCGTATATCTGACAGTGTTTATGGCACTCTTTCCCAATTTGAGTAACCACCAATTCGGAATCGCCTATTTTCATTTTCGTTCCAACGGGTAATTGACGTAAATCAACCCCTGAGACGATTATGTTTTCCCCAAAAGCACCATTGCCAACCCGAGCTCCTTTTTCATTGAAAGCCGTTATTTCTTCAAAAGATAACAAACTGACTTGTCGATGCCAATTCCCGCCGTGCGCATCATTTTCTAATCCAAAGCCTTTAATTAAGTTGACTTCAGGAATTTCCTTTTTCTGTGTGCCTCTTCGCGGGCTAATATTTATTGCAATAATTTCTCCTGTTTTCATACTTACCCTCCTATTTGTGACATAAATCGTTGTTCTCCTTGTTGTTCCAAGAAAAGATGTTTTTCAGGCTTACAGGCAATGCCACTCTTGATAATCCCTAACAATTCTGCTGTTTGTTCCTTAGCTAAAGCTTCCTTTAACGAGTAGCCGTCTGCAGAATGCAGGCACGTTTTTAAATGGCCGTCTGCAGTAATTCGGATTCGATTGCACGTCTCGCAAAAACAATGCCCTAATGCACTAATAAAACCTATTTTTCCTTTAAAATCTTTTAAGGCGTAATAACTAGCAGGGCCATTGCCCAATGTTTTTTTGTATGGTTGCAACGTTCCATAATGTTTGGTTAAAATGGCTTCTACTTCTTCTTGTTGCTTACCTGGATGCGCCTTCCCTAATCCAATTGGCATCATTTCAATGAAACGAAGGTGCACAGTCTCTTTCTTAGCGATTTCAGCCAGTTCTACAATTGTTGCTTCACTTAGCTCTTTCCTAGCTACAGTATTAATCTTGATATTAGGTAGTCCCACATCAATCGCTTGTTCTAAGCCCGCCAGAACATTCCTTAACTGACCAACTCTTGTTATTTCTCGAAATTCTTCTGGATCCAAAGTGTCTAAGCTAATATTAACGCCGTCCAAGCCCGCCTCTTTTAATCCTTGAGCCTCACGAGCTAACTTCATGCCATTAGTCGTTAGGGTTACTTTTTCGATGCCTGAGATTTGCTTTATCCTTTTAATTAAAGAGAGTAAATTTGGTCTAACAAGCGGTTCACCACCTGTTAATTTAACTTTTTTGATGCCTTCTTTCGCTAATATCCTCAATAAAAAAATAATCTCATCATCTGTTAGAAGCTGCTCTTTTTTTAAAAAGCAAAGACCTGTTGCTGGCATGCAATACGTGCAACGTAAGTCACAACGATCTGTTAAAGACAAACGAACATAATCAATTTCACGGTTAAATGCATCTTTCATGCTGTTCACTCATCACTTTCCTTTGATTTAATTGAAGAACGAATGAAATGACCACTACGTCCACCATTTTTCTCTAATAAACCAATGTTTGTCATTGTCATTCCTCGATCAATTGCTTTACACATGTCATAAATTGTTAAGAGGGCTGCCTGCACACCTGTTAGCGCTTCCATTTCAACACCAGTTGAACCCACTGTTTTTGTAAAGCAACGTACTTCTAAACAAGTTTGATTGCGCCAATCAAACTGAATTTCACACTTTGTCAAAGCAACCAAATGACACAAAGGAATCCATTCAAACGTTCGTTTTGCGGCGGTAATCCCAGCTACTCTTGCTACCTGTAATACTTCACCTTTTTTAATCATTTGGGTCTGGATCGCTTCTGCTGTCGCTTCCAACATGTGAATTTCTCCATAAGCGAGGGCTGTTCTTTGAGTGTCATTTTTTTCCGAAATATCAACCATATGCACTTCTCCTTGTGTATTCAAGTGCGTAAATTCCTTACTTTGAACCATTTCTCCACCTCACATTTGACATTTGTTAACGTTTACACAATACTTCTTTTTCAAGTGTATCACTCTTGCATCAAAAAAACAATCTGGCATCCACAATTTTTTTTAGCGAGAAATCGAAGTAAAAAAACGTTAAGCGTCAAAAATTACGTGCTTCGCTTAGTCTGACCAAACTTTTGTCTAAGTTTTAAAACTTGATAAGCAATAAGAGGTCGGGACAGAAGTGCTTAACTCCGAGAACCAAGTAGGTACTGTTCAACATCTATTTGCTTTGCAAATAGTGTTTCTCAGCAATAAGAAGGAATTTCCGAAAATTGTCATAAAACACAACGAGGAACGAATTGATGTTGCATGATACCTATCCGGTGTTCTTTAATTTTTGGAGACCAAGTAGGTATTGTTCATCATCGAATCACTACGTTCTTCGTGATTCTCAACAATTTCGGCTTATTTCCGAAGGACCTTCACCAAGTAGGTACGATGATTTCATCTGTTCATGCTTCACAGTGAAACATCGCAACTCTTAGAGCTGTAGCTCTTTTGAAGGCTGTACTGTGACGAGACGCATGTCGAGAAAACACCTTAGAAGTTGTTGAGATCGGAGCAACGCGTAGTGTTGCTTCTGCTCCCGCCGTTTATCAATTTTTAAGCCTGGAACAAAAATCCAAAGTGATTTTTGTTCCAGGCTCTTACTTTCATACTAATCTTAGGTCAGGTTGTCATCAAGTTTGCCAATAATAGACTTTTACAAGCGCGCCTTTTTTGAGTAACACACCAGCTGGTTGTTCTAGCAGGCAATTTGTTTCTAAAGTATTTGATAAATTGGATGAAAGATGACTTTTTGTCACTAAATTTACTTTGCCATCTATTTCTTTCGCTCGGTAAAATCGACGTAGTCTACTGGGGGCTAATTCATGCGCTAAAATTGCTGTTCGTTCCTTGAGATTTAACTCGACACAATTAAAAAAAGTAGCTAATAATGTCCAGTAAAAAAGATGTAAATTAACCATTGCCGCAAACGGATTGCCTGAAACGCTTAAAATGAGTGTTTCTTGAAATTTACTTCCCATAACTGGGGTTCCAGGTTTCATATTTACAAAATGAAACAACTCTGTTCCTCCGATACGTTTAATCGCTAAAGGTAAATTATCCTTTTCACCTACCGAAACACCACCACAAGTAATTAATAAATCAAGTTTTGGTAAAATCTCAATCAGCCTATTCGCTAATTCTTCAGGGTCATCTGAACAATGGTCTAGGTGGATTACTTCATTGCCACTCGCTTTGACAAAAGCTGCTAACATGTAGAGATTACTATTATAAATTTTCCCAACTGACAGTGGTTCTTCCAAAGAAACTAACTCACTACCGGTCGCTAAAATCCCCACCTTCATGCGCTTCAAAACAACAACTTTATCAATCCCTTGCATTGCCAACAAACCAATCATACGACTATTAATCTGTTGATGTTTTGCTAAAATTTTTTGCTGAAAAGCAATATTTTCTCCAATTTCCGCATAGTTTTGGCCCGCTGTGACAGAGCGAAAAATTTTAACATGGTCTTGCCCAAAATCCGTCCATTCTTGTGGCACTACAGCATCAAAATCGGTTGGAATAAAAGCACCTGTCGTTATTTTAATCGCACAGTTATTCGTCTGATTACAATAAAACATGGAATCCCCTGCCACTAAAGAACCGACGACTTTTAAACAACTTGGGCTTTCAGCAGTCGCACCTCGTGTTTCTACTGCACGAACGGCATACCCATCCATCCCGGCACGAGGAAAATGAGGAATCGCTGTCTCTGCAAAAATGGTTTCTCCGCTAATCCGCCCCAAGGAATCAAGCAGCGCCACTTCTTCTGTTTCACATTGACTCTTCATATGTTGGGTCATTTTCTCTCGTGCTTCTTCCAACTCGATCATGTTTTAACCATCCTTTTTTATTTATTCACTGGTTTAATCGCAACGGCACAAACTTTATATTCAGGAATTGTGGCGATATCATCAAATACAGCATTGGTAATTTCGTTAACATTCCCATCTGGAAAGTGGAATGTCATAAAGACTTCTTGCGGAAATACTCGATTTCCGACAGCCGCATAGGTTTCAATTTTGCCACGTCGAGAATGAACTTCCACTTTGTCACCTTCTTGGATTCCCAGAGCTTGTGCATCGACGGCATTTATCTCAATATAAGAGTGATTCGCTATTTGGTTAATCCCTTCCGTTCGTCCTGTCATTGCTCGGGTATTGTAATGGTAAAGCATTCGGCCTGTC
Organism: Enterococcus sp. DIV0546; assembly: GCF_051712785.1. NCBI lineage: Bacteria > Bacillati > Bacillota > Bacilli > Lactobacillales > Enterococcaceae > Enterococcus > Enterococcus sp. DIV0546. The sequence continues at coordinate 1,189,769 of NZ_JBIOPO010000001.1, read as the reverse complement.
GACATTAAATACGGGTACTCTTCATCTGGTAATTCTTGTGCTTGCTTATACGGAATTGCTTTAAATAAACCTTTCCCACGAGAAAAACTGCCCACATGCATAATCGGCGTACCTGGATCTGTCAAGCTCCGACAAGGCCATTGTAAGCTCTCCTTCTCTAATCGTTCATAATTAATTCCACCAAACGAAGGCGTCATAGCTGAAATTTCTTCCATAATTTCTTTTGCAGATTCATACGCACAAGGATAGCCCATTCGTGTCATGACTTCACAAAAAATTTCATAGTCTTCTCGCGCTTGTCCTCTTGGTTCAACAGCTTTACGGACTCTTTGCACGCGCCGTTCTGTATTTGTAAATGTCCCGTCTTTTTCTGCATAACTGATGCCTGGTAAAACGACATCTGCATAAGCAGCCGTTTCTGTCATAAATAATTCTTGAACAACTAAAAAGTCTAAACTTTCTAAAGCTTGACGAACATGTCCTGTGTCTGGATCCGTAACAATTGGATCTTCTCCAAAAATATAAAGGCCTTTGACGTTTCCTGCCGTTGCTGCTGGTAAGACTTTAGTAGAAGTTAAACCTGTGTTTCGATTTAACGGCACATGCCAAGCTTTTTCAAATTTGTCGATTACTTCTGGATTGTTGACTTTTTGATAACCTGGGAAATCATAAGGCATACAGCCCATATCGCAAGCACCTTGAACATTATTTTGACCTCGCAAAGGATTGACACCACAGCCTGGTTTTCCAACTTTACCAACCAACATTGCCAAATTAGACATACTCATAACACCCTCAGTTCCTGTCGAATGTTCCGTTACGCCTAAACAATAAATGATTGGTGCTTTCTCTGCTTTTGCATACATGCGTGCTGCTTGAATTAAATCTTCTGGATGAATATGACAAATTTCTGCGACTTTTTCCGGCGTATAATCAGCCACCATTTTTTCTAAATCTGAAAATCCTTCTGTCCGTTCTTCAATAAAATGGCGATCTGCTAAACCTTCTTTCAAAATCACATGCATCATGCCATTAGCAAATGCGACATTCGTTCCCGCCTGAACTTGTAAATGCAGTGCACTATCCTTCACTAAGTTAATTTTCCGCGGATCAACAACAACAACTTGCGTTCCTCTTTGGATGGCTTGGCGAATTTGCGCACCAATAACTGGATGAGCTTCCTCTGGATTGGAACCTACTAATAAAATCATGTCGACATCTTCAGTGATATCAGCAATAGGATTAGTCATCGCACCAGAGCCTAAGGTTTGGGCTAAACCATGGACCGAAGCCGAATGACAAACACGGGCACAGTTATCAACATTATTGGTACCAAAAGCAGCACGCACCATTTTTTGAAAGACATAATTATCTTCATTTGTCGCTCTAGAGCACGAAAAACCAGCAAGAGCATCCGGACCGTTTTCTGCTTTAATTTCGTTAAATTTTGACGAAACAAGCGTTAAGGCTTCTTCCCAAGAAGCAGGTTCAAAAATCCCATTCCGTTTAATTAATGGCTCCGTTAAGCGATCTCCTGACCCAACAAATTTATATGAAGCAAATTTTCCTTTCACACAAAGTAAATTTTTATTAGCTGGTCCATCCAGGGGTTCAACACCCACCAAACGATTATTTTTAACGAGTAAATTCATCTGACAGCCTGTCCCACAATGCGGACAAGTTGTAGGAATTTTCTGGGTTTCCCATTTGCGGTACTCTTTCGTATCTTTTGCTGTTAACGCTCCTGTAGGACAGGAAGAGACACAATTGCCACATGATTCACAGATAGATTGATCAAACGCCTGCCCATAACTTGGCATCATTTTTGTTTCAAAGCCACGATTAGCAATACTGAGTACATCTCTTCCCTGCCGCAATTGACAGACACGAGCACAACGACGACACATGATACACTTTTCTGGATCATAAGAGAAAAATGGATTACTGGTATCTTCTTGATGGCAAGGCATTCTTTTTCCCTCGGTAAAGCTAGTGGCATCAATCCCATAATCTAGCGCATACTGTTGTAATTGACAATCCCCGTTTTTTCCACAAGAAAAACATTCTAATTTATGATTACTCAATAATAAATCAAGAATAAAACGTCTGGAATCAGCAACTTTTTCAGAATGTGTTGACACAACCATGTCCTCTTGACAATGTGCCGTACAAGCAGTTGTTAAGCCACCACGTCGGCCGCCTTCCACCTCAACCACGCACATCCGACAAGAACCATCAGGTGCTAATTCCTTTAAATGACAGAGCGTTGGAATTTCAACACCTAGCGTTTTCGCTGCTTCGAGAATAGTAGTCCCTTTAGGCACAGTTACTTCTTGGTTATCAATAGACAACGTAACTGTTTGCGTATGCAACTTTGTTTTCATTTTTACCAACCTCCTTTGCTGGTGGCATAGATTTCTGTTTCAGCAGTCGTTTCAAATTCTTCTGGAAACAAAGCCAATGCACTCTTCATTGGATTTGCGACGGATTGGCCCAAACCACAAGCTGATAATCGCGTGACATGCGTGAGCATCTTTTCCAATCGTGGCAAATCACTAGCTGTTGCCTCGTTCCGATTGAATTTACTCAATAATTCCAAAATCCTAGTTGTTCCCAATCGACAAGGGGTGCATTTACCACAGGACTCATGAGCAAAAAAGGCCGCCACGTGTACTAAATAGTCCACAACATTGACTGAATCATCCATTACTACAATTGCGCCAGAGCCGACAGATAAGTCATGGGCCCATAAATCTTCGTAGGAATACAAACAATCCCTTAACGTTGCGACAGCACCAATTGGACCGGATTGTCCACCGAAGTGAATAAATTTTAATGCTCGACCAGTTGCAGAGCCTCCGCCGTATTGCTCGCCATAAATTATTTCTTCTAATGGTGTTCCAAGGTTGACCTCGTATAAGCCCCGATTTTTAATATGTCCAGACAAACAAATTAGCTTTGTTCCGCCACCATCAGCAGTACCCATCTCTAAAAAGGCTTGTCCACCTTCTCTTAAAATTACAGGAACACTTGCAAATGATTCAACATTATTTACTAATGTTGGTTGCAAATATAAACCAACATCTGCTAAGTGTGGTGGTTTGACACGCGGCCGCCCCGTTTTTCCTTCAATTGAATTTAAAAGTGCTGAATTTTCCCCACAAATATAGGCGCCAGCACCAGAAATAATCGTAATATCATAATTGAATCCTTCAATTCCTAAAATGTTTTCCCCTAAAAAGCCAGCTTGTCGTGCATTATCGAGTGCTTCTTGAAATGTTTTTTGGATTCTGCGATATTCTCCTCGCATATAAATATAACCTGCTTTTGCTGAAAATAAATAGCCAGCAATGATCATTCCTTCAATCACACTCAATGGATCTTCAGATAAAAGTACTTTATCCTTAAAGGTCCCTGGTTCGCCTTCATCAGCATTACAAACAATGTACTTTGTGGTTCCTTTTGCATGATAAAGATGGCGCCATTTTTTTCCTAAAGGATAGGCTGCTCCACCGCGACCTCTTAAGTGAGCAACATCCAGTTCGTTTAAAATTTCTTCATCCGATAGTGAAATTGCTCTTTTTAAACCATCAAATCCATCGTATTTACAATATTCAGCAACATCGGTCGCAGATTGCATTTTTCCCATTCTCTCTAATAACATTGGTTGGTTTCTCTTAAGCATTGACTCACCTCCTACAATCCTTCATAGCAATCATTTTGTAAATGTTGAATTAATTGATAAATTTTCTCTTCTGTTAGTTGACTAAAAACGGTGTCCTTAATTTTAATTACTGGACCCAAATCACAAGCCCCGATACAAGGAATACTGTGATACATAAATAAGCCATCTGGGGTCGGCTGATTCTCTGGCACTTCTAAAATAGTTTCTAAAACTTCGGTAACCATCGCCCCACCAGTATAATGACACGGTGTGCTGTTACAAATCTTCAAGACATACTTCGCTTGCGGTTCCGTCTTTAAAATGGCATAAAAACTGACGATTTCATAGACTCGCGCTTCCGTTAAATGTAGATGCTCTGCAACTAATTGAGCTGTCTCCTGATCGATATACCCTTCTTCTGAAGCAAATTGTAATTCAATTAAAATATTTAAAATTCGTTGTGGATCAGCATCGTTTTCTAGAATAATCGCTTCTTTTTCAATTAAGCTTAATGCACACATTCCTTTTTATTCCCCCTTTTTAGTGAAACTTGAAGTTGTTCTCCTTGATAATAGATACGCAATTCTTTTGGTATTTCAGCAGATAGTAAACAAAAATCGGCTTTATCTATAACTTTTTTTGCTGATTCTTTTTGGCGATTCTGGTTATTCATCATAAGAAATAGTCCTGGCTGCACAACATTACGTAATGAATTTGATTCACAAATGATTAATGCTTGGGCCGGCACAGCTTTCAGAAATTGCTGAATGGCTTCCGCCAAATTTTCTTGAAAAACTTTCAATAGAAAAACTTTTTGACAACCTGCAGCTAATAATTTCATGGTATCTTTATTGCCAATCGTCTCTTGCTCTTCTACTAATTCATAACCAGCTGTAATACTGGTACAAATTCCGCATCCTTTTGTGCCTCGTTGACACACCCCTCGTTGACCACTAATCGTAATAATCTTCAAGCCATAAATTGGATAGACTTCTTGGTACTGTTTAATAAGGGCTTCGGCTAATGTCGTTTTGCCACTATTCCGACCAGTAGAACCAATTTGAATCATGTTTGGTACCTCAATTGCCATAGAGCTCCTCCGTCTGAATCGTTTTCTCAACTCTTGGTTTGACAGTTGCTGGTTTTGTCATAAAGATCAATGGTACGGCCATAAAAAGACTGCCCCCTACCGCATTGCCTAAAAATACCCATAGTGTATTCTGCAAATAATCCCACCAACTGATTGTGGTACTTTGTGAAAAAATTGCCGCTGGAATAATAAATGCATTGGCGACCACGTGTTGAAACCCACAAACAACGAAAACCATGACAGGAAACCATAAGCCAAACATTTTACCTAAATATGATTTTGCCAACGCTCCGAGATAAACCGCTAAACAAACAAAAATATTACAGCCAATCCCTGAAACAAAAGCAACCAGCGGTGGATCAGCAATTTTCGCCTGAGCAACTGCGACTGTTTTATCCAGAAATGCACCTTCAGTTAACCCAACAATATGGCCAAATAAATACGCCACAAGAAATCCGCCTAGACAATTGGTCAATAAAACAACTAGCCAGTTATAACAAAGAGCGCCCACTCGAACCTTTTTCTGTAATACGCCTAATGTCATTACCATCATATTGCCTGTTGCTAACTCACCACCAACAAAAGTAAGCGCTATCAATCCAACTGGAAATAAAGCTCCACCCAGAAAGTTGTTAAAACTTCCCCATTCTGTGGGGGCGGTTCCAGTGATACGAATAAACGCCAAGTAACCCAGTGCAATACAAAAACCAGCCATGATGCCTAAAATACAGAGTCGAACAAACGATAATTTCCCTTTCATTTTTGCCTTATCACCTAAGCTTGCAACTATTTCTTCACTACTGAAAAAATCCATTACGATTCCTCCTTTTTATCGATACCACTGAGACAATTCTTCTTTTCGATTGACATTTTTAAGTTGATTCTCTTTTGATAGTTGCACCGTTTTTACAGATAGATGCTCAAATTCTTGCCGAATCTGATAGTTATTTTGCGCAAGTTGTTTTTGAAATGTTGGTAAACAAGAACATCGATAAAAGCCAAATAATGGTTCTTGACGACCTTCAAAGTCAAAGATTGTTACTTGATTTTGTCCACGCTTAGAGGCTAACTGATACACAAGTTTAGGAGAAAAAGTTGGTATATCACAGGCAATTACAAACACTTCAACTTTCTGAGTATAGTTCATTGCTGTCACAATCCCACCTAATGGCCCCTTTCCAAGATACATATCTTGAATGATTGTGCATTTTCTAAACGCCTTAGGAAATTTTTGACTATCATTCGTTACTAAAATAACCTCTTCGAACAGTTCCATTAACTTTTCAGCTGTTTGCAAGATCACGTATTGGCCTTGAATTTTCAATAATGCTTTATCAAATCCCATCCGTGAACTTTTCCCGCCGCATAACAGCACTGCTGTACAATCAGCAATAATTTTCGCCACCCCTTTACCATAATTTTTATTAGTTCAAAAAAATATTTTTTAGTCATGTATTAAGTCTATTATAAGACATCCCTCGTACAAGTCAATTCCTTTTAAAAAAAAAAGAACGAGAAAAAGAGCGACTCTTTTTCTCGTTCTACCTTATTCATCTGTTTGACGTTTTATTTCTTCAATCTCAATGCGTAATGATTTTCGTTTCTCAATGGCGACATAAACCAAGCCAATCAAAAAGGGTAACACAAAGCTACCAAATCGATACAGTAAAACAGATGCTACAGCATCAACATTGCCGACCAATGGTTTAAACAACAATAAGTAAACAAATTCAAATGGGCCAATGCCAGCAGGTGTTGGAATAACTCCTGAAAGAATAACAGCAAAACTGGTAAAGGACATCACTAATAATAAATCAATATTCGGGTGATTTTCTACTAAAACAATGTAAGGAATAATGTACCAAAATAATAATTTAAATACATTCCATGAAAAGATTCGAAGCAACGCTGAGCGATCTTGTGTAATTGTTTGGACAGCCGCCCGCAAGGAATAGATTTGTAAATTACAATTATCCACCCAATCTCTTAGTTTTGGTCGTTTAAACCAACGATTGGCAAACTTAACCAATAAAACTTGCAACTTTAAGCTACTAGATAAAATAAGCAATGCTGCAATTATTACTAATGTTAAAATAACACCTGCTAAAATGAATGGAATCATCTTAGGCGCATTTTCATAAAACAGGGAAAATTGAATAATCAAACCAATAATTGCTAAAAAAATCACGGCTGCTTTGTACATAATCATATGTAATGCCGTTATCCCCACACTTTTAGAAACAGGAATTCCCTTTTTCTTATAAAAATAAATTTCTGAAAGCAAGGTTCCCGTGCCAAATGAAATAATCCGATAAAATGCTACATAACAAGAAGTAAAAAAACCATCCACTGTCGTAAAGTCTTTGTTAAAATAACGAGCTATTTCCTTGATTGAGCGCCCTTCTGCAAATTGATAAACTACACCAAAAAAAATAACAGCAATCAGCACCAGCCAACTCGTTTCCATCAGTTGAGCAAAAATATCACTTAATGAATTATCCATGACATAAAAGATTACGCCTAAAACGATAATCATTAACAACATATTTAAGCCAATTTTTACTTTTCCTTTCATCGCTTCTCCTTTTTTGTTCTTACTTAAATGTTAGATAGATGCAACTAATCATCGCGATTACGCCAATTGAATAACACAATGCAAAAACTGGTTTTTGGGTTTTATGATGAAATTTCTTTTGTCCCATTAGCCCACCTAGACCGCCACCGACAAGTCCTATCATCAATAAGCGGCGTTCCGGAATACGCCAGTTCCCACGTTTTGCTTGTTTTTTATCATAACCCATCATACTAAACAATACTAAATTAATGACGAGGAAATAAATGATTACTATCCACTGAAGCATTCTTTCTGGCCTCCTAACTAGTTACTGTACTAGGATACCTTGTTCTGATTCTAATTGCAAAAAAATTTTCAATGACTCATGAAACTACAACAGGAAAGTAAGCTCTCGGTTGCCCGTTTTCTTACTTTCCTATTGAGTACCTCATTTATTTTGCATTTAATTCAGCAATTTTAATAATCACATTGGTCGCTTTTTCCATGGCTTGTAATGAAACAAATTCAAAACGGCCATGCATATTTTCGCCACCAGCAAAGATATTTGGTGTTGGAATCCCTAAATAAGAAATTTTTGAGCCATCCGTTCCACCGCGAACAGGTTCAATAATTGGTTGAATTGACAATTCTTCCATTGCTTGTTTAGCAATTTCGACAATGGACATATCTTTTTCAATCACTTCTCGCATATTATAGTATTGATCAAATAAATCAACTTTGATTCGTTCTTCATCAAATGGTGCATTCAATGTTTGCTGAATTTCTTTAATTTTAGCTTTACGTGCTTCAAAAATCTCGCGATTGTGATCGCGAATAATATACGTCATTGTAGCTTCTTCTGGCGTTCCAGCAAACGCTGCTAAATGATAAAAGCCTTCTTCACCTTCTGTTTTTTCTGGAACTTCGTCAGCAGGTAAGGCATTATGGAAATCAATTCCTAATTGTAACGCATTAATCATTGTATTTTTTGCTGTTCCTGGATGAACGTTTTTCCCTTGAATTGTAATTTCTGCTTGCGCCGCATTAAACGTTTCAAATTGTAATTCACCTACTGGTCCGCCATCCATTGTATAAGCAAAATCCACGTTAAATTGAGCGACATCAAATTTGTCGGCACCTACACCAATTTCTTCGTCAGGACCGAAAGCCACACGAATGGTACCATGTTTAATTTCTGGGTGATTAATTAAATATTCCATGGCTGTCATTATTTCCGCAATACCTGATTTATCATCAGCTCCTAATAAAGTGGTACCATCGGTTGTGATAAGTGTTTCACCACGATAATTTTTTAAGTTAGGAAAGTCTTTCGTATTTAAAGTGAATTTGCCTTCTTTATCTAAAGGAATCGTTGATTCTCCGTCATAGTTCTCAACAATTTGCGGAGAAACATTCACTGCATTAAAATCAGCGGTATCCATATGGGCAATAAAGCCGATTGAACGAACATCTTTCTCCACGTTACTAGGTAACGTAGCAATCACAAAACCATTTGTTTCGTTATAAATAACATCGCTCATCCCTAATTCTTCTAATTCTTTTTTTAAGGTTTGTGCAAAGGCTACTTGTGTTTGTGTTGATGGTGTCGTTGTGCTTGTTGCATCTGAGCGTGTTTCTGTTTTCACATAGCGTAAAAAACGAGGTAATAAATTTTCATACATAAAAGAACACTCCTTTAATCTTCATTTTTTATTTAAAACGAAATGGGTTGGTATTCGCTTCTGATTCAAAAATGGATACATCCCACTCATTTTCTTGTTTCCATTGATTCATTAATTCCACAAGTTTCGGCTTACAAAGCGCTTCAATGTAATGACCAGGATCGATGACTGGTAAATCTTCAGCAATCATGTCATGTGCCTTATGATAATACACATCACCAGTAATATAGACATCGGCTTGTTTACGTAATGCATCATGATAGAATTTTTCACCACTTCCACCACAAATGGCTACCCGTTGAATCATTTTAGTGTCATCTTTTGCAATGACCCGCAAGCCATCCAATTGGAAAGCTTCCTTGACTTGCTGTACAAAATCAGAAAATCTCACAGGCTTGTCTAATACTCCAACCCGACCTAAACCAAATTCTTTTGATTGATTTTCAATGGTATAAACATCATACGCCGGTTCTTCATAAGGATGCGCCTGTAACATAGCTGCAAGAACTTGTTCTTGCTTAGTTTCAGGGAAAATCACTTCGATTTTTGCTTCTTGGACGACACTTTCTTGACCAATTTCGCCAATCGTGGGATTTGCTCCTTGTGTTGGTGTAAAACGTCCTGTTCCAATTAAAGAGTAACTTGTTTTAGAATAATCACCTTGAGCTCCAGCGCCAGCTAGACCTAAAGCTTCTCTCATTTGCGGAGCTTCATCAATTGGCACAAAAACGGCTAATTTTTTATAAGGAACAGTATGTGTTTTAGTTAAAAAGGTGGTCTGTTTAATTCCCAATAATTCACAAAACCAATCGTTTAAGCCATTGTCAATAATATCCATATTAGTATGCGCTGCGTAAACAGCAATATCGTGTTTTAATAAATCAGCGTACATTTTTTCTTGAAAATTATCTGTGGTTAATCGCTTAACTGGGCGGAAAATAGGTGGGTGTTTCGCAATAATTAAATCAACCTGCTTCTCAATTGCTTCTGCAACGACCTCAGGACGAACATCTAAGGTAACCATCACATTTTCAATTGGTTTATCTAACGTACCAATGTGCAAGCCCACAGGATCTCCCGTTTCAGCTAACCACTCGGGACAATAGTCATTGAAGCGTCGAATCAATGTCTTACCGTTCACAGCCATTGGCCAGCACCTCCTCAATTAATTGTTGGTCTTGCTGTAGTTTCGCTTGTTTTTCAATATGTTCTCCACTTGCTTTTGCTAGTTGTGCAAGAACAGTTTTGCGCTGTTTTAATTCTCGATGCCATTTTTTGGTAAAAACCGGTCCTTGTTTTTTAATTAAAACTGGCCCAAATAGTAATTCTCGGTCCGTATAAGAAACGGATTGCTCTGTTTTTTCGGCTACGATAATTTCATACAACTTACGGTTTTCTTCCACGATTGTTTCATCAACAATACTGTAGTCATTTGCCATTAACCAGCGGCGTAAAGTTGGTTCACCAATATTCGGTTGTAAAACAAGGCGTTCCTTCCCTGTTAAACGATTTTTTTTGCGTCCAGCTTCTAAAATATCTCGGATTAATGTGCCGCCCATTCCACAAATACTAATGACGTCTATTTGATCTTCAGGTTCAATTGCATCTAGCCCGTTCGCTAAACGTACGATAATTTTATCCGTCAAATTGGATTTACTGACTTGGGTTTTGGCAGATTGATAAGGGCCTTCTACCACTTCCCCAGCCACAGCAAAAGACAGTTTATTTTCTAACATTAAAGCAACTGGTAAATAAGCATGGTCTGAACCAATGTCTGCTAAGCGACTTCCTCTAGGGATTAAATCACCAACCGTTGCGAGACGTTTTGATAATTGATTTTCATTCATATTTTTGATTCCTCCGTTGCTTATTATACCATTGTCAATTGAAGATGAAAACTTACACATTCGTGCAATCTACTGTTTCCTCTCCTTAATCATTTATAAAAAAGAACCCCCTTCAAAATCAATTTCATAACTTTGAAGAGGGCTGTCATTATTGCTATAAAGAGCATTCTCCTTATATTAATAATAGGGAAAACATTTTTAATTAGGCCTTTGCCAACCAGTTTTCAACTTCTGCTAAGGCATCCGCAATACCTGCTGGATTTTTCCCACCAGCTTGAGCCATATCAGGACGACCACCGCCGCCACCGCCAACTTTTGGCGCAATTGCTTTGATTAAGTCACCGGCTTTTAGGCCTTTCCCGTTCATGTCTTTTGTCATAGCCGCTAACAAGCTTACTTTTTCATCTTGTGCAGTTGCTAGAACTAGTACATCAGACAATTCTTTTTGTTTCCATTGGTCGGCCAATTGGCGTAATTGATTCATGTCTTTAACATTGACTTGAGCGGTAATATAACGAACACCGTTGACGTCTTTGACATCTTTAAAAATGTCACCAGCTTGTTGGTTCGCTAATTTGCCTGCCAATTGTTCGTTTTCTTTTTGTAGATCACGTAATTGTTGTTGCAATTGCTCTGTTTTCGTAACCACTTCTTTTAATTGAGGTGATTTAACTAATGTAGCAATCTCTTTCAATTGACGTTCTTCTTCTTGTAAAAGTTGATACGCTTCTTTACTCGTCACTGCTTCAATACGGCGTACTCCTGCACCAATTCCAGATTCAGAAACAATTTTGAAAATCCCGATATCTTCTGTATTAGCAACGTGTGTTCCACCACATAATTCGATAGAGTAATCCCCAATATTAACTACACGGACTTCTTTGCCATATTTTTCACCAAATAACGCCATTGCGCCCATGTTTTTCGCTGTATCAATATCTGTTTCAATTGTGACAACAGGAATAGCTTCCCAGATTTTTTCGTTAACGATGGCTTCCATCCGCGCTAGTTCTTCTGATGTAACTTGCCCAAAATGAGTAAAGTCAAAACGTAGATGTCCTGGTGCAACTAATGAGCCTGCTTGGTTGGCATGCTCCCCTAACACATCTTTTAAAGCACGATGCAATAAATGGGTTGCCGTATGGTTTTTCAAAATACGTGTCCGCATCCGTTCGTCCACTTGCAATTGATAAATTTGACCTTCTGCTAATGGCGCCAAAACTTCTACTTTGTGTAAAAATTGACCGTTTGGTGCTTTTTTCACATCCACCACGTTGGCAACGACTTCCCCTGCGGTATTTTTTACATAGCCGCGGTCAGCAATTTGTCCACCCATTTCAGCATAAAATGGTGTTTCAGCAAAAATTAATTCGGCTGTTCCTGCAGATGCTTCATTTACTAGTGCGTCACCTTGAATAATAACAAATAATTCACTATCATGTGTTAATTCTGTATAGCCAACAAATTTACTTTCTACTTTAATATCTGTTAATAAAGCAGATTGAACACCCATTGAAGTTTCTTTACTGCGGGCAGAACGAGCACGTTCACGCTGTGCTTCCATTTCTGTTTCAAACCCAGCATGGTCGACTTTCAAGCCTTCATCTTCTGCAACTTCTTCCGTTAATTCTACTGGGAAGCCAAAAGTATCATAAAGTTTGAAGATAATTTTTCCATCTAATGTATCGCCTTTTGCATCTTTAACTTCTTTAATAACCTCATTTAACATGCTTAAACCTTCATTGATGGTTTCATGGAAACGTTCTTCCTCTGTTCGAACCACTTTTTCGATGAAGTCTTTTTGTTGTAATACTTCTGGATAGTAGCTTACCATGATTTCGCCAACAACAGGCACTAATTTGTATAAAAAGGCTTCATTAATGCCTAATTTTTTCCCGTGCATTACCGCACGACGTAATAAACGACGTAACACATAGCCACGACCTTCATTTGAAGGAAGCGCACCATCACCAATTGCAAAGGATAAAGCACGAATATGGTCAGCAATCACTTTAAAGGAAACATCCGTTTGTGGTGCATCTCCATATTTCACGTTAGTTCCTAAAGCTTCTACCGCATGAATGATTGGCATAAATAAATCAGTTTCAAAATTTGTTGGCGCATCTTGAATGATAGATACAACACGTTCCAAGCCCATGCCCGTATCAATGTTTTTATGTGGTAATGGTTCATACGTATCTTCTGGTGTATGGTTAAATTCAGAGAACACTAAGTTCCAAATTTCTAAATAGCGTTCATTTTCGCCACCAGGATAATTTTCTGGATCATCTTCTGGAATATCTAAAAATTCTTCGCCGCGATCATAAAAGATTTCCGTATCCGGACCACTTGGACCAGCACCGATATCCCAGAAGTTATCTTCTACATCAATAATATGATCTTCAGATAAACCAACTTCATCACGCCAAATGCGTTTTGCTTCTGTATCTTTCGGATAAACAGTCACATATAATTTTTCTGGGTCAAAAGCAAGCCATTCAGCACCAGTTAAAAATTCCCAAGCCCAGTGAATCGCTTCATTTTTAAAATAATCTCCAATTGAGAAGTTCCCTAACATTTCAAACATTGTATGATGACGAGCCGTTTTCCCAACATTCTCAATATCATTTGTACGAATAGATTTTTGAGCATTCGTAATTCTTGGATTTTCTGGCACAACAGAGCCATCAAAATATTTTTTCAAGGTCGCAACACCAGAGTTAATCCATAATAATGTTGGATCGTTTACTGGTACTAAAGAAGCGCTTGGTTCTACTGAATGTCCTTTAGACTTAAAGAAGTCTAAATACATTTGGCGAACTTGACTACTTGTTAATTCTTTCATTGATTTTCCTACTTTCTATTAATAATTAACTATTTATATTTTGTACCCTCTTAAGTGGCAGATTGTGAACACAAAAAACACCATTGCAGTCAAGGACGATTGCTCGCGGTACCACCTTGATTGCAATGATGTTGGATCATTACCTCTTAAGCTCTATAACGCAGAGTCGCGTTGATATTTCTATCAAGTCCATCTAAAGGGAGCAAGTAAATTTATCTGATGCCCTTCTCTCAGCAATGAACGGCTTTCTGTGATCAAAATAAGATTCCTCATATCCTTTAGCTTATAGTCAAAAGTATAAGAAAGATCTGCTAAAAAGTCAATTGTTTTCGTAGGAATCTTTCCTTACTAAGCTGTTTCAAACAACGTTTGCTCTAAATAAGGCAAAATTTGTTCATTTATTTGATACCCTTTTCCCCAAGAGGTCGTAATAATCTCTTCATTCATACCTGCATCACTAAATTTTTGTTTCACTCGTTTACATACAAAAGACAGCTGCGATTTTGTAGAAGCATCTGGTTCTTTCTGCCAAAGCAAGCGACAAATTTGATCACGATCCAACCCTTCGTGGGCATGCTGATACAAGATTTTTAAAAAGCGTTGTTCGTTTTTTGTAAAGCGAATCTTTTTTACTTGGTCATCAAGCAGCTCGGCTGTTACTTCGGCAAAACTTTGATCGACCGTGTCAATTTTTTCACGAATATCTTCCAATGAATCTTTGAGGCCTAACCACCGGATAATACCTCTTTCCTGCCAAATCTCCGCTTCACGTTTATTGCACATCGATTGTGAACGTCGATAAATCGGCTTCTCTAACGAGGAAAGACTTCCTAATAATCTCAAGCAATCGTTCTGAGAAAGTGTTTCGCTTAATACAATTGCATCAAAATAATTAAAAAAAGTTAACTCATGTTCTATAGTTTCTTCACAGCAGTTCGTACAAAAGACTTCATAATTTAAATGTTGTAATTGCTGCTGAAATGTTTGCTCAACTAAAATGTTCTTTGTTAATACCAAAATCCTTCTCATTTCTTCTTTCCTCCTAGAACTCTTTCTGCTACCAATAACTAAACGCACCAATCAAACTACGTTACCAAATCGCGTGTTTTCTCCATCGATTGGTTAATAAACACCTTTTTATCTTCATCTCTCTTCGCTCCTTTATTCTTTATTTTGGTGGTTATTTATATTATATTAGAAAATGATTTTTTTTGTGTGTAAAATTTTTTTATCCTCCGTAAAAAAAAATGAATTTCCTTTAATATCAACTAATAAAGCTGATTTTTTAACAAAAAAAGGGCCGAAACTTCCTACTTTTTGCTAAAACTCGCCAAAAAATCTGTAATTTTATTATTTTTTTCTCGAGAAAACATCAAAATGTTGGTTCTAAACACCAACATTTTGATGTTTTTAACAAAAATCTTTACAATTAATTGGTAAATTTCTCTACTTTTAGCAATAGTCACTTTAAAAAAAGAGTTATTTTAAAAGTGACTTAAATATTTATCATATAAAAAAGTAAGGGACGAGAATCGTGAAGATTCTCGTCCCTTACTTTAAATAATCCACAACAATGTTAGTTAGAAGAATTCTTTTTTGCTTTTCTAGCAGAACGATCTTTTTGACGACGTTCAATTTTACGTTTTTTCTTATTGCTGTCTTCAATTGCCCAATTAATTTTTTTCTTGTATCCTGGTTTAATTTTTTTCTTTTTCTTTTTCACTAAACCAATTAACGTTGGGTCTAATTCTTCTCGAGATTTTTCTCGTTTTGTTCGACGATTGCGATCATACGTTTCTACAATCTCACCATTTTTAATTTCTTTTGGTTTGAAAGAAACACCTAACTGCTCAATCTGAGTAATCGCTTCATCATCCGCTGGTGAATATAATGTTATGGCAGTTCCATTCAATCCATTACGTCCTGTGCGGCCAACCCGATGGATAAAGAAGTCCAATTCATGTGGAACTTCTGCATTGATGACATGTGAAACCCCTTCAATATCAATCCCACGTGCGGCTAAATCAGTAGCTACCACATATTGGTAGTCAAGATTTTGAACTTGACGCATCACACGTTTTCTTTCGCGTGGTGTAATGTCTCCATGAATTTTGGCAACTTTTAGGCCCTGATCTTTTAAGTAATCGGTGATTTCATCAACTCTTTGTTTAGTATTTGCAAAAACAATCGCTAAATAAGGATGCCCGATAGTCAATAATTGATAAATTATTTGATTGCTGTTTTTTCCTTTGGTGGAAATCAACCAATTGTCAATTGTTTCTGAAATAACTGCTTTTGGTTTGATATGTTCAATCACTGGATTTTCTAAATATTTTTTTAAAAATGGTCGTAATTTTTCTGGAATGGTTGCAGAAAAAACGAGCATTTGTAATTTTTCTGGCAAACGACCGGCAATTTGATCGACTTCTGCTAAAAAGCCCATATCTAATGTCATGTCTGCTTCATCGACAACAAAGGCAAAAGCCGTATGCACTTTCAAGGCTTGTTCATTCATCATATCTAAAATCCGCCCTGGTGTACCAATCACCACATGAGGTTGCTGATGCTTTAATTTATTTAATTGACGTTGTTTATCTGTTCCGCCAACAAAATTTGACACTCGAATTTCTGGTTGACTGAAACGAGCCAGTTGCTGCGCTTCTTGATAAATTTGATTGGCTAATTCACGACTAGGCGCAGTAATCACAATTTGTACTTCGTCGATAGTTGGCTTAACTTTATCCATTAATGGAAGTAAAAAAGTATGCGTCTTTCCACTTCCTGTTTGCGATTGTCCAATGACACTTTTCCCTTTCTTAATGATTGGGATTAATTTTTCTTGGACTTCTGTTGGTTCTTCAAACCCTTTTTCTGCGAGTGCTTCGTTGATAAAAGGTTGAAATTGAAATTGTTTAAATGAAGGCACTTGCCTCACCTCTTCTCGTTAAATTCTTTATGCACTTTGGCATTATAACACAAAAACAACTTTTACTCACCTGCTGATTCCTTTGTTTTCGCAACTTCTAATGTACTGACTGTATAAGTGTGGCTGGCTTTTTCATAAAACAAACGCCGTTTTTTACGAATCAAGGTTAACAAAACGTTGATCAAAAACAGTAAATATAAAATTAAACAGAACAAATACAGAAGCAGTGACACCATTTGCAACATCCGATTAGAAGAATTCAATAAATCAGTGGCATTAGCTAGATAAATACTAATTAAACCATACACAAAATACAAATAACCGTAGCGAACAAACAAGGCTTTTAAACGAATTTTTTCATGTCCTGTTTCAACCACCCGAATGCGAACAACTTTTTTCCCTAACGTTTGACCATTTGTCAGTTTCATCATGACGATAAAGACCGCAAACACCATGATAAAGAACCACATCCGATCTGAAAAAATCGGATAATTGGTTGCCCAATTTTTATAAGCTGGAATGAAATTTAGTCCTAAAACGAGCAGGCCTTGCACAAAGCCAATCACCAACCAATCAATCCCCCATGCAAAGAAACGTCTTAACAGGCTAACTGTCTGCCCTTTTTCATAAGAGGTGGCATCAATTTCTTCTCTTGTTGGCAATAAAAAGGTAAAGAGTGGCGTCAACCAATAACCGACCATGCCTCCGACGGTATTATTAATTAAATCATTGACATCCGCCAAGCGATACGAACGTGGATAAATAAAATAAAGGCCAGATAACTGTGTTAATTCAAAAAATAATGACAATAAAAAACTCGCAAGAACTGTTTTTAAAAATGAACATTTGAAATAATACCGTAAATACACACCAAAAGGTAAAACTAATAAAACATTAAACAGTGGTTCTAAAACGGCATGCTGTTTTAATGCTGGCAAATACGTACTAGGATCTTTGAGCGAAAAAACAGTTTCGTTTAAAATCCCTGAAATAAAATGAAAAGGCCGCAGTTCCATTGTCGGTCCTGTGTATTGAGCCACTTCTGCCCGAGATGGCAACGGTAAAATTACCAATAAATAGGCACATAATAAATAAAAAACAAATGAATACAAAATCATTGCTCGTGTCCAAACAAATGAACCATATTTGCGGTATTCATAGATTAATAATGCCCCAGAAATAAAAAATGCTAGAAACGGGAAAATAATGATTGCCCATTTAATTGGTTCGCTATATACTGCCATAAAAATTCCTCCAAGATAAACAATTTCAAGTATGAATGCCTCAATAACACTATACTTGTTTCTAAAAAAATGTACCAACAATAAATTTTATTTTGCAAATCCTCTCCTTTGCAGTATCATTAAGAAAAAGGAGGACGTTCTCATGTTACAGCCATATTTTGCGTTTGGAGTGCCGCTATTTTTACTTGTGCTCTACTTACTCTTTGCACTGATTCACCGTCAAACAACGATTCATTATTTACGGTTTATTTTGTTACTTATTTCAACATTTCTCATGGTTTTTAGTTTCCAAGTATTGCAAGAATCATGGACCATCAACCCTGAAACGTTAAAAGATGCCGCTTATTCTCCGCAATGGTTATGGATTCCTTTAGGTATCGGGTTAATCCTCACACTTTACAACGCTTGGCACGGCCTTCGTACAATGATAAAATACAAGACCGATAAACATTAGTAAGAGTCTAGGACGATGGTTGTGTCCTAGACTCTTACTGTCTCATCATTCAAATGAAATTTAATTTTTCTTAACAAACTCTGATTTTAACTTCATTGGACCAAAACCATCTACCTTACAATCGATGTTATGATCACCTTCCACTAAACGAATGTTTTTCACTTTTGTGCCTTGTTTAATTGCGCCACTGGCACCTTTAACTTTCAAATCTTTGATTACAGTAACACTGTCACCATCCGCTAAAAGATTGCCATTTGAATCCTTAACTACTAAGCCTTCTTCTGCAACTTCTTCTGTTGGTGACCATTCATGACCGCATTCTGGACAAATAAATAATCCGCGATCTTCATAGGCATATGCCGACCCACATTCAGGGCAGTTTGGTAATTGCTCTGTCATTAACGTTCTCCTTTGTAAAAAATAATTCTTTTTCATTTTACCTTATTTTCTAGTGAATGAAAAGTAGTCCTAATGATTTATCAACGTCCGATAACTACTTTCTAATTACTTATTTATTTTTGAGCCCACTCTTGGCAAGCTGCTTGGATTTCTTGGTAAATCACTTCAATTTCAGCCGCATCACGTGCATTAGCGCCACTTGCCAAAGGATGGCCGCCGCCATGATGTTTTTTAGCAATTGTATTAATGATTGGTCCTTTGGAACGTAACCGAACGCGATAATAACCTTCCGGCTGTTCAACAAAGATTGCCCATGAGAGAACATCTTCAATTTTTCCTGGCATTGAAACAATGGCTGCCGTTTCAGAATCGACAATATCATAACTGTTTAAAATACTTTGTGGTAAAACGACACGAGCAGCGCCATTTGCGTCGATTTCTAAATTTTGATAAATATAACCCGCTAATTTAGCAACCTTTAAAGGCATTTGGTCTAACTCACGATTTAAGTCTGCGGCATTAAAGTTAAACGTACGCAATTGCGCAGCGACAGCGAGTGTATGCGCCGAAGTGGAAGGATAAAGAAAACGTCCTGTATCCCCCACAATCCCAGCATACAATAAACGAGCTGCATTATCTGTCATCGTTAATTCTGCTAAATGCTGTTGCCAAAAATCAACAATAATTTCACTACAACTACTTGCATTTGTATTCACCCAAACTAAATCTCCATAAGGTTCATCATTCGGATGATGATCGATTTTAATTAATTGATCGCCTAAAGAAAAACGCGCATCACTAATTCGTGGAGCATTTGCAGTATCTGTTACAATGACTAATGCACCTCGATAGACATCGTCAGTAATAACGTCCATTTCAGCTAAAAACTCTAAGCATTCCACTGGTCCGCCTACTTGATAAATATTTTTTTCAGGAAAGCTCGCTCTTAAGAGTTCTGCTAACCCAACCTGTGAGCCAATTGCATCTGGGTCGGGCCTTTGATGTCTATGAATAATAATTGTTTCATATTGTTTAATTGCTGCCATAATTTCTTTTACTACGTCCATTCTTTGTAGCCTCCTACGTTCTCTCCATCACTTGGCAAACAACAATTGCTTTTGCCACAATGACATTTTCTAAATAAACTTCAATATCTAATTTTGCAGAGCGACGACCAATTTCTAAAATCCGTGGACGAATGTCCAATTCACTTTCCAACTGGATTAGCCGCAAATAATGTAGATTCACTTGTTCAATTAGTACATTTCTTTTTTGATTCATCAACATTGTTCGTTGTGTCACGTTAGAAATAATTTCACTTAGGACACCGAACGAGATGGTACCAACACTGTTAACCATTTGGGGCGCAACCGAAAAACGAAAACGGGTTGTTTCTTTGCCATTTTCTTCAACAGGCATCACTTCCCCGGAAATTTGATCTGAAATTGTATCTGCAATTTGTGGTTGTCGTTGCACCAATTGCATAGCTTTCATCACATCTTGGCGAGAAACAATCCCAACAAGCGCTAAATCATCTTCCACCACCGGCATGACTTCTAGACCATCCCAAATCATTTGATGACTGACACTCGCTACACTCATCATCTTTTTCACAACATTGGGGTCCTTTGTCATGACTTTATCCACGGTTAAAT
This sequence comes from Enterococcus sp. DIV0546, assembly GCF_051712785.1. Lineage (NCBI taxonomy): Bacteria > Bacillati > Bacillota > Bacilli > Lactobacillales > Enterococcaceae > Enterococcus > Enterococcus sp. DIV0546. The sequence continues at coordinate 1,169,409 of NZ_JBIOPO010000001.1, read as the reverse complement.
GTTCACTTTTACCAATGACATCTTTGGCTGTGACAATCCCCACTAAACGTAATTTCTTATTTACTACTGGGAAACGAGAATGATGGGTACTTTCAGATAATGCCTGATAATCTGCAATCGTCTGAGTTGTCAATAAATAATTGGTTTTTTCAAGCGCTGTATAAATATCACTGACGAGTAAAATGTCTTTTTTAATCAGCTGATCACTTAAAGCACGGTTAATCATAGTAGCCACAGTAAATGTATCATATGTGGTTCTCAAGACAGGCATACCCAGACGATCTGCTAACTGCGCAATCTCTTCAGATGTTTCAAATCCACCTGTAATTAAAACGGCTGCCCCATTTTCTAAAGCAAGCTTTTGCACGCCTTGGCGGTTACCAACAATCATTAAGGATCCGGGAGTAATATATCGCGTCATCGCGGTTTCTGTCATCGCACCAATTACAAATTTATTAAGGACTTTGTCTAGACCAGAGCTACCGCCTAACACATCCCCTTCAATAATCCGGACCACTTCACCAAATGTTAATTTTTCAATATGTTTTTTTAACTTCCGCTCAATTCGTATCGTACCAACACGTTGAATGGTGGAAACAAGCCCAATATTTTCTGCATCTTTGATGGCCCGATACGCTGTTCCTTCACTAACACTTAAACTTTTGGCAATGCTTCGAACAGAGATTCGATCGCCAATTGGTAATTCTTCAATATGTTTTAAAATTTGATCATGTTTCGTCGCCATAATTTCCTCCTAAACTAGGATCGTCTCTCCTGGGTTTAATACTTTCCCGCCAACTACTTGCTCTACGAATATTGCTGGATTTTGTTGGATAACAGGAAAGGTATTGTAATGAATTGGAATGGTTATTTCGGGATTTAAGTAAGAGACTGCTTCTAGCGCATCCTCTGGTCCCATCGTGTAATTATCGCCAATTGGTAAGAACGCTACATCAATGGATTTGTCTTTTGCAAAAAGGCGCATATCTGAAAACAACGCCGTATCACCAGCGTGATAAATTTTTTTATCTTCTGCTTCTAAAATAATCCCACTTGCTTCGCCCATGTAGGTCATTACGCCGTCTATTTCATAACCGGAACTATGCAAAGCTGGCACAAATTTAACCGAACCAAAAGGAAAGACATAACGCCCACCTAGATTCATTCCATGCGCTTTTACCCCTTGCGACTGTGCATACGTAGCCACTTCAGCTATCGCAATAATCGTTGCCTTGTTGGCTTGAGCAATTGCTAGCATATCGCCAATATGATCGCTGTGTCCGTGGGTGATTAAGATGTAATCAGGGTGTAAATCTTCAAGTGAAACGTCCGCTAAAGGGTTGCCATTAATAAAAGGATCAAATAAAAGGTTCGTGCCGTCGTTTAGACGAATTTCAATACATGAATGTCCATGTCCTATCAGTTCCATTTGTATTCCTCCTACGGTATTTTCTACACACTCTTATGATAATTAATCGTCAAATTCATTCTTAAAAGTAGTACAGTTTAGTACAGTTTACTTTCTTTATTGTAACAGAGAATTAGAAATATACAATCGCATTTGCTTATTTTCTTAGCTAGTAAAGAAACAGACGAGAAAAATCATGAATCTTTCTCGTCTGCTTCTTTTTACTTATTTGGTTGTTTTCCGAAAACGTAAAATCGTTAATATAAAGGCCGCCACACATAATAGAAAGGCGACAAAAAAGGTTTCACGCATTCCCACAATAAATATATCTGGGCGATTAGCCAGATACGTGGTTACTCGTTCACCATAGGCTTCGCTCATACCACGATATAAAATGGTCGTTGACAACGCAATCCCAATGACCATCCCTAAGTTTCTAGCAAAAGAATTCATACTTCCTGCTACACCTAAATCTTGCTTTTCAACACTGCTCATAACCATTGTATTGTTTGGAGACTGGAAAAGTGCATTTCCCAAGCCCATAATGGCCGTTGCAATCACATAATACCAGATGGGCGAATTCATATCTAAAAACATATACATTAACGACGTACAGCACAAAAGCAACAATCCGCCAAATGTTAAAATACCTGGGCCAATTTTATCCGTCAAATAGCCACTCAGAGGAGCCCCAACCACCATTAATAACGGAAATACCATCATTAATAGACCAGCATAACTAGCACTTAGTTTGCGTGCATCCTGCAAATAAAATGGAATGACAACATTTACAAAAAAGTTTGAGGCAAAAATTAAAACGGCGGACAATAAACTTAAAGTAAAAATTTTGTTTTTAAAAATTGCGAACTTAATAAGTGGGCTTTTTCTTTTTCGTTCAACCATTATAAATAATCCTAATGCGATTACTGCAATAATGAACAATAAATAGGATTGTAACGAGCCAAACCCGCTCTCTTGTCCGAGGAAAATCCCGCCGAAGAACGTCATAATCGCAATGGCAATACAAGCAAATCCTGGAAAATCGATTTTTTCTTTTGTTTTTGTAATATCTTTTGGTAGAAACTTTTCGCCAATTAAAATTGTAACTAGCCCCACAGGAACATTAATCCAAAAAATATACGACCAAGAAAAGTTTGATAAGATCAATCCACCAATCCCAGGACCAGCAATCGCGCCTAAAGAGACAAAGGCACCTACTGCACCAAGCGCCCGCCCTCTTTCATTTAAAGGGAATACTTCCGTAATAATTCCTGAATTGGTCGCCATGGTCATGCTAGCACCAATACTTTGAACGACTCGCGCAAATAATAGAAAGCTCAGCGATTGATTAAAGCCACAAAGTAATGAACCAATCGTAAAAATAACCGTGCCAATTCGATAAACTTTTATTTTTCCAAAACTGTCGCCAATTTTTCCAAATAATAATAAACAAGCACAGACAACCATTAAATAAATAGATACGACCCATTCCGCTTGATTCATGGGTACGGACATTTCTTTTGAAATAGTCGGTAAAGCAATATTTACAATGCTGGAATCTAATGTAGACATGAAGGTAAACATAGCCACAGAAACTAAGATCCACCAACGATTTTTCTGCACTTCAGAATCCTCTTGGTAACTTTTAATTTTCTCCATTGATTCATCCCCTCTCGCTCCAAAACAGTTTACTTACTAATAATAACTCTATTTCTTCTTTTTTTCATCGGAAATTTTCTAAAAAATCACTCATGAGATGTTCACCTTCTTATTACACGCTCGCAATTGACAACCATTCGCTTTTACGCTAATTTAAAATTAGCAAACGGAAAACGCAAGGAGGACTTGAAATGACCTTAATTTCTCGCATTAAACAACTAGCTCAGTCAAAGCAATTAACCCTCGCCCAATTAGAAAGAAATGTCGGCATTTCCAATGGACAAATTCGTCGTTGGGATACCTCTTCGCCTAAAGTAGAGAATCTTTTAAAAATAGCAGACTATTTTTCTGTCTCCTTGGACTATTTAATGGGCCGCACCCAACAAACAGAGATCAATCATCAGGCACCTATGACAAGCACACAAAAAGAGTTACATATTCACATTACTACGGAAGAGTTAACAGAAGAAGAAATTACTCAGTTAGAGGAAGAAGCAAATCGTTTCTTGCGGTTCCGTAAATTTGAAATGACAAATTCTTAAAGAACGTTCACTTCTCCTAGTCAATTGATAGCAAAAACTAGAACCTAAACAAAAAAAACCACCACGACCGTCGTCTGTGGTGGAAATGAAGGTTGTTATTTACTCTTGGTAGGAGTAAGTATGAAAAAACCAATTCGGGATAATTGGCATAACGTAAGTATAGTAGTTTGTGCCTTTTTTATCATGAGTTTCAGCTATATTTTTTATAAAACTTTTATTAGAACACCATTAACAGTCCTTTATTTAGATTATTTAAAGCGTTTTCTTTTATTGAACATATTGTTTTAAACATTCGATTTCCTGTGCTACACTTACTTTTAGAAGGGGGATTTTATTATGGCAAATCAAAAAAAAGATAGCTTATCAACATTATTTTCTGAAGAAGTTCATGGACCGTTTGTTACTTTCTTGTTTAACACCCATGTCGCTCATCAAAACGTAGAAAAAGATTCGCTTGTTTTGAAAAATTTTGCAAAAGCGGCAAAAACACGCTTTGAAAAAAAATTTCCTGAGGAAAAATGGTCTGTTTTCCAAGAAAAAATTGACGCACTTCTAGCTGATGCTTCCTTCTGGCGCAACGGCACAGCAAGTGTTTCAATCATCTTATCTCCAGAAAACACCTTTGTTCAACGATTAGATGTGCCCGTTGACGATCAATATTACGTGGACACGATTCCTTATTTACTTGGACTAGTCAAAGACAAACAATTTAACTACCATTATTACCTACTTGCTCTAAATCGCGATTCAATGAAACTTTACAAGGTTGATCATACGACTGTGACTCCTGTTGAATTGCCTAAAGACGCGCCAACAGACGTGGTCACAGCTTTAGGTGATGAATTAACGGGTGGTAATTTAAACTTTTCAACTCAAGGTAGTTCTAACGGTTCTAAAGAAGGTGTCGCTTATCATAGCATCAATACTAAAGATAAAGAAGTTGAAATTGATTGGGTGAACTACTATCAAGCAGTCGATACTTTCTTAAAAGATCAACTGGATAATCCTGAAAAATTACCGCTTTATCTTTATGCTTTACCAGAAAACCAAACACTCTTTAAAAAGATTGCTAAAAATCCTTATTATGATTGCTCAATTTCAGTTGCTGCTTCACCTGCACAAGCAACCATTCAAGATATCCGCAGCGCTAGTGAAAAAATAGCTGCAGAGTTAACAGAAAAAGAAACAGCTTCTTATAACAAATTACTAGATCGTAAATTCTTAGATCAATTTACAGATATTTCGCCAGCGGCAGCTGACGGCAAAATTTCCCATCTTTTTATTGCAACGTCACTCTTTGTTACTGAAAACAATGAAATGTCATCTGAAGAGTATGATCGTCGCAAACTTTTAAACACCATTGCTTACCAAGTCATTCAAAACGGCGGTCAAGTTTTTGTTTTAGACCAAAAAGCTGCACCAGATGAAAAATCTTTAGCGGCTATCCTCCGTTATTAAAAACAGGCAAAAAGCCCATTGTAAGAAAGCGCCTTACAATGGGCTTTTTTTCTGAGCCTTATTGAAACAGCACTATAACAGCCTTATCTTCACTTTCTAGTTTTTAAAAAACATCCGATAAAAAGAAAATAAGGTTATCGCTATACAAAAACCAGTTAGTATGCTATAGTAATAGATGTAGTTTTTGTTCGGTAATATGGGTAGCTGTTTCAAATAAACATCTTCCACATTTTTCACCTTTCAAGTAATTGCAAAATATGAATGTGTTATAACACACATCTAGGAGGATATTTATTATGGAAACAGGTACAGTAAAATGGTTTAACTCAGACAAAGGCTTTGGCTTCATCACTGCAGAAAACGGAAACGATGTATTCGTACATTTCTCAGCTATCCAAGGTGACGGCTTCAAAACTTTAGAAGAAGGTCAAGCAGTAACTTTCGAAATCGAAGAAGGTCAACGTGGCCCTCAAGCAACTAACGTTACTAAAGCTTAATTAAACAATACTGACTCAAAAACCTGACGTTAATCGTCAGGTTTTTTTTATAAAAAAAAGAACAAGAAAACTTTCTGAAACTAAGTGCTTCCTCTATTTTTTTTGAAGAGTTTTCGTTATACTGAAGAGGAAAAATGTTTTAAAGGAGTTTATTTATGCAATTTTATGGTGATTTAACCTTTTTAGGTGTTTATTTATTGGGTCTCTTTTTCATTCCCTCGTGGCGGAAAAAGAAAAAAGAACACGATTGGTTGCCGTGGATGTTTGGCTGGACCGTCTTTATGTTCTTCTCATATGTTTTATATTTAGAAATCATTCGTGGCACAGCCTTCTTTTTAATTCCCATTGCTTTTTTTGGCTTGTTTGCGCTCTTCTACTTCAAAGAAAAAAGGCGTTTACTGAATGGAACATTATTTAATATTTTTCTTGTGGTTCTAGCGACTTATTTAGGGATTACTGCGATTCGTACAAACAACTACTTTCTAATCACCTTAGCAATTATTGCCCTGCTGGCGATTTTTATCGCTTTGGCTTTAGGACTCTATGCCTTAATTATTTTCCTCTATTGGAATGCGGTCGTTGTTATGAGAAAAGAAGGTCGGTCTCTAGGGAACTTGTTGACGTTGTTGCTGGCAATTGGCTTAACATTACTATTAATTTATAATTTCTTTTTTCAATCGTTGTTACCAACTTGGCTCTCCTTACCATTAACTATTGCGCCATTTATTTTGACTTATTTCGCGTTTGTTTTTTATAATTTTTTAACTGTTTCTACGTTGTATCAATTTAATCAGCCAAAATATACACAGGATTATATTGTTGTGTTAGGTTCGGGGTTAATCAATGGTGAGATTGTGCCGCCGTTATTGCAAGCCCGCATCAACAAAGCCATTCAATTTTACAAGGCTCAAAATCGCGCAACGTTAAATCCGCCAAAAATCGTCATGTCTGGTGGTCAAGGCCCCGATGAATTACTTCCTGAAAGTGTCGCGATGAAAATGTATGCTTTGACACAAGGTATTCCTGATGATGATATTTTAGTAGAAGCTCATTCAAAAAACACACTAGAAAATATGCGTTTTTCCAAAGAAACAATGATTGAGGATTTTGGAAATGCTAATTTCCAAGCCATTTTTACTACAAACAATTATCACCTTTTCCGAGCGGGTCTTTTCGCTCGAATGGCTGGCTTAAAAGCTGATGGCATTGGTGCAAAAACCGCTTTTTATTTTTTACCTAACGCGTTTATTCGAGAGTTCATCGCCATTGTAGTGATGTACAAACGTCGCCATATTATTGTTTGCGGCCTAGCTGCCATCGGTATGGTTATGTTATTCTTAACAGGATTGATTATTCAGTAAAGAAGGAGTTTCCCCTATGAGTTTGTATCAAAAATTTATTCAAAATGAACGTTTGCGACGTTTTTGCGTCCTTGCTTTGATTATTTTTGTGCTTTATTTATCCAGAAGCATGATTACAACAATTCTTTTAACATTTATCTTTACCTATTTAGCTGTTCGTTTGGTCCATTTTGTTCAACGCTATATGAAAATCCCGACGATTGTCATCGTTCTCTTAACCTATGCATTGGTTGTTTTTCTAATCTATTTAGCGATTACTAAATATGTTCCCGTTCTAGTTAACCAAACGACTCAAATGATTAATTCTGTAGTTGATTTTTATCAAAGTCCACATACAGATACAAATCAAGTATTGCAATTTATTGATCAATACTTGGAAAAATCTAACTTACTCTCTCAACTCCAGAATGGCGCTTCAATGATTTTACGCTACATTCAAGATATTGGCGCTGTCGGTTTATCATTTGTCATGTCCTTTATTTTAAGTTTCTTCTTTATGATTGAGAAGAAGCAAATGACTGATTTTTCTAAGTTATTTTTAAAAAGTGATTTTGATTGGTTTTTTCAGGATATCTATTATTTCGCCAACAAGTTCGTTAACACATTTGGTGTCGTAATGGAAGCTCAGTTTTTCATTGCTGTGGTGAATACAGTCATTACTACCTTGGCCTTGGCGATAATCGGCTTTACTCAGTTACCTAGTTTAGCCATTATGATCTTCATTTTGAGCTTAGTCCCAGTTGCTGGTGTGATTATTTCTTGCATTCCGCTAAGTTTCATCGCTTATTCCCAAGGTGGCTTGAACGATGTGATTTATATCTTAGCTTTAATTACAATCGTCCATTTATTTGAATCTTACGTGCTAAATCCTAAATTCATGTCTAGTAAAACAGAGTTACCAATCTTTTATACGTTTGTCATCTTATTAGTTAGTGAGCGTCTCTTTGGTGTATGGGGACTTATTGTAGGAATCCCTGTGTTCACTTTCTTCTTAGATGTCTTAAAAGTAAAACCAATTCGTGGCCTGAAACGGCTACCTAATGTGAAAAAAAATAGTTCAGCAGAATAATTTCTGCTGAACTATTTTTTTTATTGTTTTCTTAAATCATTTAAAATAGCCATGGCTCGGTCTTGGTTCATCGTTTTTTGACGTTTTAATTGTTGAGCGACTGCCTCAACTTCTTTACCAGTAGCTCCGACCGTCATCGCTAAAGAACGTGCTTGTAGAGCCATGTGTCCTTTTTGAATTCCTTCAGAGACTAAGGCCCGTAACGCCGCTAAATTTTGTGCCAAACCAACAGCCGCTACTACTCGACTTAGTTCTTTTGCATCCGTCACTGCTAACAAATCAGCGGCTGCTTGAGATTTAGGTAAGACTTTTGTGGCACCGCCAACCGTGGCTAACGCAAGCGGAACTGAAATTTCACCAATTAGTTGTTCGCCATCCAGCGTCCAACTAGTCAAGCCTTGGTAGCGACCTTCCTTCACCGCAAAAGCATGACAAGAAGCGCTAACAGCGCGTGTATCATTTCCTGTAGCTAAAACTACAGCTTCAATGCCATTCATGATTCCTTTGTTATGCGTGACTGCCCGATAAGGATCTAATGAAGCATAGCGTGAAGCTAAAACAATTTTTTTAGCAATTTCCCGGCCATTGCTCCCCTTACTTAAACGCGAAACTGGAATAGCCGTTTTCATCGTAACAACCGACTCCGTTGCGTAATTGCTTAAAATACTGAATAAAATCTTTTGCTCCGCAAACCATTCACGGAACAACTCGGCCACACCTTCCAACATAGCGTTAACGATATTTGCCCCCATTGCATCCTTAACATCTACTAAAAAGTCGACAGATACAAACGATTCATCAAAAGCACGATACTGCAAATCTCTTAAGCCGCCGCCCCGTTTAACGATAGATGGATAACTTAACTCTGCTTGTTGAAAAATTTCCGCTTCTCTTACTTGTAGTTTATCAATCAATGACTCGGGATCTGCAACATCGTAAAAAACGATTTGTCCACGCATTAAGCGTTGTTGATTCACTGTTTTAAATCCTTGTGCTATTTTTGCACCATTACTCAAAGCCGCAATCACTGAGGGCTCTTCTGTCGCCATTGGTACCAAATAATCAGTTTCGTCCACTGTTAAATGTAAGCCAACGCCCATCGGCACTTCTGTTTCACTGATTTGATTTTCAATCATATGATTAGCAATCTGCGAAGATAAAGCCGTATTTTCAAATTCTTTTTTTGTATCAGCAGAAATCTGGCCTTCATTAAGAAGAGAAGCCAGGCGTTCCTCAGGACTCATTTGATAAAATCGGCTGTTTTTTTTTTGCTGAGGTCTCTCTAGTAGCATAGCGAGTCCTAAGCCACCGCCGATACATAAAGAAGCCACTCCATATTTCTTTTCTTTTTGATTTAATTGATAACTTAAACTCGTTAATAAACGAGCACCTGTGGCACCAATCGCATGACCTAACGAAATACCGCCACCATAAATGTTAACCTTTTCCTCTGGTAAAGCCAGTTCTCTTTGGACCACGATTGAAGTTGCTGCAAATGCTTCGTTGATTTCATACAGATCAATTTCTTCCGTAGTAAGTTGATTCCGCGCTAACAGTTTTTGAATGGCTTTAATCGGCGAAATTCCCATATAGGCTGGATCAATACCGACTTCCACACTGTCTCGAATAATAGCTAAATAAGGAAGACCGTGTGCTTCGGCATATTCTTGTGAAGCAATAATCAAAGCAGAAGCCCCATCATTAATGGTTGATGCATTCCCTGCTGTCACAGTACCGTCTTCTTTAAAAACTGTTTTAAGCGTTCCTAGCTTCTCAACGCTCGAATTAGGGCGAATCCCTTCATCTTTCTCCACAAGCGTTCCTGATACTTCTAATGGGGCTATTTCGTCAGCGAATATCCCTTCTGCTTGTGCTTGAGCTGCTTTTAATTGTGAATGTACAGAAAATTGATCTTGCTCTTCTCTAGTTACATGATACTTTTCGGCCACATTTTCAGCAGTTAAGCCCATTGCTTGACCACTAAAGGCATCCGTTAACCCATCGTACATCATACTAGAAAAAGGCGCATCATAGCTTTCTGTTTCGTAATTAAATCGTTGTAATTTAGGTGCTTGGGACATATTCTCAATCCCGCCAGCAATTAAAACTTCCGCTTCTCCTAATTGAATCAATTGTTTCGCCAAAATAACGGCCTTCATTCCTGATCCGCAGACCTCATTAACTGTCATTGCGGGAATTTCATGAGACAAACCGCTGTTTATTGCTATTTGTCGTGCGGGATTTTGGCCATTTCCAGCTTGTAAAACATTTCCAAAGATTACTTGATCAATTTCTTCAGAAATAGTGGAATGTCTTTTTAAAAGTTGTGTTGTAACATGTGTTCCTAAGTCTACGGCACTTACTTGACTTAAGCTGCCTTTATATTTTCCAATTGGTGTTCGTAATGCATCAATAATAACTACTGTTTTCAACTAAATGCACCTCCATCTTGAAATATATCATAAAATCCCAGAATCACAAGTGCCAATTACTGAATGTTAACAGACTTATAAGATATTTTTTAATAATCTATGAAGTTAATACAAAAATTCCCCATTTTGGTTCATTTCGTGCTATTTTATATAATGAATCTATTTATCGTAAAGGAGTTAAAGAAATGACAATTGGGATTGATAAAATTAGTTTTTTTGTGCCCCCTTATTATATTGATATGACGGCACTGGCTGAAGCCAGAAATGTAGACCCTGGAAAATTTCATATTGGTATTGGGCAAGACCAAATGGCGGTGAACCCAATCAGCCAAGATATTGTGACATTTGCAGCCAATGCCGCAGAAGCGATCTTGACCAAAGAAGATAAAGAGGCCATTGATATGGTGATTGTCGGGACTGAGTCCAGTATCGATGAGTCAAAAGCGGCCGCAGTTGTCTTACATCGTTTAATGGGGATTCAACCTTTCGCTCGCTCTTTCGAAATCAAGGAAGCTTGTTACGGAGCAACAGCAGGCTTACAGTTAGCTAAGAATCACGTAGCCTTACATCCAGATAAAAAAGTCTTGGTCGTAGCGGCAGATATTGCAAAATATGGCTTAAATTCTGGCGGTGAGCCTACACAAGGAGCTGGGGCGGTTGCAATGTTAGTTGCTAGTGAACCGCGCATTTTGGCTTTAAAAGAGGATAATGTGATGCTGACGCAAGATATCTATGACTTTTGGCGTCCAACAGGCCATCCATATCCTATGGTCGATGGTCCTTTGTCAAACGAAACCTACATCCAATCTTTTGCCCAAGTCTGGGATGAACATAAAAAACGAACCGGTCTTGATTTTGCAGATTATGATGCTTTAGCGTTCCATATTCCTTACACAAAAATGGGCAAAAAAGCCTTATTAGCAAAAATCTCCGACCAAACTGAGGCAGAACAGGAACGAATTTTAGCCCGTTATGAAGAAAGCATCATCTATAGTCGTCGCGTAGGAAACTTGTATACGGGTTCACTTTATCTGGGACTCATTTCCCTTTTAGAAAATGCAACGACTTTAACCGCAGGCAATCAAATTGGGTTATTCAGTTATGGTTCTGGTGCTGTCGCTGAATTTTTCACTGGTGAATTAGTAGCTGGTTATCAAAATCATTTACAAAAAGAAACTCATTTAGCACTGCTGGATAATCGGACAGAACTTTCTATCGCTGAATATGAAGCCATGTTTGCAGAAACTTTAGACACAGACATTGATCAAACGTTAGAAGATGAATTAAAATATAGTATTTCTGCTATTAATAATACCGTTCGTTCTTATCGAAACTAAGTATTTAAATCCCCCGATTCAATCAACAAAAGAGCTAGACATTCAAGTTTTTGCTTGAATGTCTAGCTCTTTTTATGAAAGCCAAACTTCTTTGACCCCGTCTGTCACGGCGATACCATCTGTCAAAGCTAAACGTTGTGAATAAGAAACGTAGCCATAATAAACATCAACACCGCCGCCATTGTTCCAAGTAACAGTGATTTTAACATTTGGAGTAATCGATTTTGTAGCTGGTTGGGTCGTCGGGCGATAACTAGTCGTATCATAACTTAAAATAGTGCCCGAAGCTCCACTTATTTCGGCTTTTCCTGTGTAAATTTCGCCATTCGTATTCGTCTGCGTGACCGCTCCATTCGCTTCAATGATTAAACCCGCTTGCTTTTGATCTCCTCGTGGATAATAAAAAAGATACGTGGTTGCCCATTTAGCAAATTCATCTGGAATTGGTTTAAGTGATTCCGTTGGTGCCGGACTCGACTTCGTTTGCTTTTCAACCGCGACTTCTTCTTGTCTTTTTAAGCCTTCATTATTTTGATTATTTAGTTTCTCAACCGTTTCTTTAACGATCGAATAGTGTGGTTTCCCTAAATCGCTAACAGGGATCGTAGCTAATTTTTCTTCTGATTCTTTATATTGCCCCTCTGCCGTTAACTTTTTAGCTTCTGTAATAATGGCATCATACTTGGTTTGGTCTACAGAAGAGGATGTGCTTTGTCCCGTAGCTTCGACTTGTTTTGTGACACTGGTTTTTTCCGTGGTCACGTCTGACGAATTTCCACAAGCACTTACAAACATTGAGCTAACGATTAATAAACATCCCACAATCACATGCTTTTTCATCTTTAAATCCCCCATTTGTCTATCTTTGTTATTTTTTGTTACTTAAATTATCCCATAGATGAACAAAAGAAACCATTATTTATAAAAAAGTTTAGCAAGCGCTTCAAGAGAGGCACTTGCTAAACTTTTTTCTCACTGTTATTGATTGATTACTTTGACTAGTTCTTCAAATAATAATGCACTAGATGCTGCTCCTGGATCAATATGACCAATTGCTCGTTCCCCTAAATAAGAGGCACGTCCTTTTTTCGCCACCCAATCTTTTGTTGCTTCAGCAAATTGTTCAATTTTTTCTTCATTAAATTGTTCCGTTCCAATTACTTCAGCAACAGGTGCCCAGACATCAACCATCGTTTTATCTCCTGGTTCAGCTTTGCCGCGCATCTGAATCCCAGCTAGACCTTGCTGAACAATTTCTTTTAATTGCTCTGGCGAACTGATGGTTTCCAAATCTTTTGTCGCTTTAGTCATATTCATAAACGCAGTACCATATAAAGGACCGGAAGCTCCGCCAACTTTTGAAATCAAAGCCATGGATAGGACTTTAAATGTCTCCGTGATTGTTGTTGGTACTTTTTTGTCAAACGCAATTTTGTATTCAGCCATACCACGAGCCATGTTGTTACCGTGATCCCCATCACCAATCGGCGTGTCTAATTCACTTAAATAGTCTTTTTTTTCTTCGATAACTTTTGAATAATTGTCTAACCATGTTTGAATGTCTTTTACTGTTAAGTCCATCTTTTATCACCCTTACCAAGAAATTGTTGTTACATTGCTTTCTAGCGCTGTTTGCCAGTCTTTTGTCGCCAAGTCAATCATCGTTAAAGATAATCCTTGCATGTCAATAGACGTCATATAGTTACCCACTTTATGGAAGGTCACTTGAACACCTTTATCTTCTAATAATGTTAGCACGTCGTTCATAAATACAAATTGTTCCATTAATGGCGTGCCGCCCATGCCATTGACAAGTACCCCCACTGTTTGTGGTTGTTGTTCATAGCTACTTAATATTTTTTCAACTAATTCTTTCGCTAACTCTTTCGATGGTTGGATTTTTTCACGACGATAGCCTGGTTCTCCGTGAATCCCTACGCCAAATTCAATTTCATCTTCTGGTAAAGTAAAACCTGGTTTGCCAACTTCAGGCACAGTGGCTGCTTTTAAAGCCACTCCAATTGTTTTCGTGGCTGCTACAATCTTTTCTCCTAAAGAAACGAGCTCTTCTAAAGAAGCACCTTGGCGGGCATGATGTCCTAAAATCTTATGGACAAGAACAGTCCCGGCAACACCGCGTTTTCCAGCGGTATAGGTGCTATCTTCGACTGCAATATCGTCATCGACAACGACCATTTCTACATGAATGTCTTCCATATCAGCCATATCTTTGGCCATTTCAAAGTTCAAAATATCGCCTGTATAATTTTTTACGATTAACAGAACACCGGCCCCTTGGTCTGCCGCTTGGATCCCTGTTAAAATTTGATCTGGTGTTGGTGAAGTAAAGACATCACCTAAAACTGCGGCATTTAACATTCCATCACCAACAAACCCAGCATGTGCAGGCTCATGACCACTTCCACCACCAGATACTAACCCAACTTGTTTGTTTGAGTCGTTGCGAGCAATCACGCGAGAATCTTCGACTTGATGAACAAGGTTTCCATAGCTTTTCACAATTCCTTGGAGCATTTCTTCGACAATTTTACCAGGTTCATTAATAATTTTTTTCATTTAGTTCCACCCTTTCTTACCAGCATTTTGAGCTTCTGCTAAAATTTGCGTCAAATCATCTGAGACACCTGCAGTAATTGCTGCCGCAAAGGCACCTTCAACCAATGGTGCGTCGACTAAATGATAATGTTTCTGTTGGTCTTCTTCTAGCATATCAAAAGCTAATTCTGAACTTAAAACGGCACTGCCTAAATCGGCAAAAATTAAAAATTCTCGGTCAGAGTCCGCTTCGTTAATCGTGTCAATGATTTTCATTGGATCTGAACCTAATGAACCATCTGATGTGCCACCAAGTGAATGAATCGTAATTTCTTCACTGGCATTCATCTGTTCAATCATCTCTTTAATACCATCTGTAATCATTTTGCTATGTGAAACGAGTAAAATATCTGCTTTCATGTGGACACTTCCTTAATCTAATTTATGTCTTGTTTTATATTCTTGTCCGACTTTATCTGCAACAATGATTGCATTCGCTACTTCTTCAACGACAATTGGGAATGGCATTGAATGAATTGATTCTTCTGGAATGCAAGCAATTTTGGCCACTTCCAACGCTTCTTCATAAGTGATTTCATCGACACCAATGTCTGAAAGCGTTAATGGTAAACCTACAGAAGCGCTAAAGTCTAAAACAGCTTCTAATTCGTCTTTTGCTGCATCTTCTAATACAAGTTGTGCAATCGTTGCAAAAGCTACTTTTTCACCATGTAAATAACTGTGCGCACCAGGTAAGACTGTCATACCGTTATGAATCGCATGCGCTGCAGCTAAACCACCACTTTCAAAACCTAAGCCTGAAAGTAAGATATTTGTTTCGATAATCTTATTCAATGATTCAGTAACCACATTTGCATCACAAGCTAATTTCGCTTTTAACCCATCTTCCTGTAGATTTTCCCAGCAAAGTTTTGCCATGGCTAAAGCTGCATATGTGCCGCTAGCAGCAGGCGTTAAGCCTTCTCTTGAACCCATTGGCAAACTAGCATTAACCCGAGAATATGAATTGTGTGTTGCGCGTGCTTCAAAATATGTGGATAAGGCATCCCCCATTCCAGCAACTAAAAATCTAGTTGGCGCTTTGGCAACCACTTTTGTATCAACCATCACGACGCTCGGACTTTGTTTAAAGTAAGCATAATCATCAAATGAGCCATCTTCATGATATAGTACAGCTGAATGCGAAGTTGGTGCATCTTGAGCCGCAATCGTTGGTACAATAATTAAGTTTTCACCTTCTGCTACGACTTTTGAAGCATCGATTGCTTTACCGCCACCTAAACCAATGATACAGTCTGCTTGTTCTTTTTGTCCAACGTTTTGCAAGCGCTTTGTTTCTTCACGCGTTACTTCTCCACTAAAGCCGCCCTCTACGAAGGTAATGTCAAACTTTTTCGCTGTTTCTTCCAATTGTGGACGTACACGATCAACGTCAGCAGGATTTGCAATTAGTAACGCTTTTTTTCCAAAAGTTGAAACGAAGTAACCTAAGTTTAGTAATTCATCTTCCCCTTGAACATATTTCGTTGGTAAAATCAATGCTTTTCTCATGTTGATAGCCTCCTATATTTTGTTTACATACATAGTATAAAACGCTTTCATACAAAAAGCATTGAACTTTTGGTATCGTTTTCTTGCAAAAAATGATAGAATTATTTTGTGAAATAATAAAATATTATGATTTTTAAACTTTAGATTGAAGGATTGCCTTATGACTGTAGAATTAAAAAATATTTTAGATTTGGAAAAGTGGGAAAAATTGCAAGAATCATTGGCCTTAAGCACTCGTTTAGCCATTATTTTAGTCGATTATAAAGGTCGTCCTGTGACGAAACATAGTCAAGTTCAACCCTTTTGCCAACTGGTACGTCACTCCCCTGAGCTCTCGAAACTTTGTGAAAAATGTGATGCTCGTGGTGGCTTGGAAGCCGTTCGCACTGGTCAGCCTTTTATCTACCGTTGTCACTTTAACATCGTTGATATGGCCATCCCCATTATTGTTGATGACCAGTATGTAGGAGCCATTATGGCTGGTGAAGTTTTGCTCGAAGATCACCAAGAAGAGTTAGAACAGGTTTTAACCATGAATGATGCCTTCATTCAAGAATTTTTAGTAACACACCAAGAGCTGTATCAACAATACCCTGTTTTAGAACTAGCAGACTTAGAAAAGAGCGCGACATTAATCGCAGATTTAAGCCAATATATTATTTCTGAAGCCATCAAAAAAGATTATTTAATCAATACGTACAAACAATCCTTACAGATTAGTTCGCGAAAAGAAGAGCTGGAGCCATTGAATATGATCCAAAAAGATATTCAACAAACTTTATTAACTGCTCAATTAACTCCTTCAAGTGCCTATCAAACTAAAAATAAGCAATTACAACCGGTTTTAGATGCCCTTTGGGAAAACAAATCGCTGCGTTTAAATTTACAAGAACTGGCAGACCTTGTTCATTTGACACCGACGTATTTAAGTCGTTTATTAAAAGAGGAGTTTGGTATTCCCTTTAGTCAATTTTATCGACAATTAAAAATCACATGGGCTAAACAGCTTCTTTTAGAGACAGATAAAACGATCGCCCAAATCAGTGAAGATTTAGGATTTGTTGAAGATAGCTATTTTGTCCGTATCTTTAAACAAGAAACGGGTGAAACACCTCTTAAATACCGTAAAAGAAAGAACAGAGCATAAAAAAACAACGACTCCTAAAAGTCGTTGTTTTTTTACACCTTTTGCTCTTGCTGTGGCTAATGCAACAAGTGCAAAAGACGCATTATATCTGTCGTGCGACAAAGTGATACTATTAAATATGAATTGGTAAACCTAAAGCCAATTCAGCTGTATCCATAGTAATTTCGCCCAATGATGGATGTGGGTGGATTGTTAAAGCAATGTCTTCTGCATTCATGCCAGACTCAATAGCTAAAGCTAATTCAGAAATCATGTCACTTGCACCGACACCGGCAATTTGTGCACCGATGATGACATTGTCTTCTACAGTTGTAACTAAACGCATAAATCCTTCAGTTTTATCTAAAGAGATTGCACGGCCGTTACCAGCAAATGGGAATTTGTAACCTTTTGCTTCGATTCCCGCTTCTTTTGCTTCTGCAACAGTCATACCAACGCTTGCCAATTCTGGATCAGTAAAGGCAACAGCTGGCATTGCTTTGTAATCAACTGCAACTTTCTTACCAGAAATTGCTTCAGCAGCAATTTTTGCTTCGTAGCTTGCTTTATGCGCTAACGCAGCACCTGGTACGATGTCGCCGATTGCGAAGATGTTTTTCACGTTAGTACGTCCTTGGTTATCAACTGGGATTAAACCACGTTCGCCAATTTCAACGCCCGCTTGTTCTAAGCCTAAGTCGTCTGTGTTTGGACGACGTCCAACAGTGACCATTACGTAATCTGCTTCAACACTTTCTTCTTTTCCGTTAACTTCATATTTAACAGTGACGCTATCGCCATTGTCAACAGCTTCTTTAGCCATTGCTGAAGTCACGATTGTTACGTTTTTCTTCTTGAAGTCGTCTGTGACAACTTTAACCATATCTTTTTCATAAGTTGGTAAAATTGATGGGCTACCTTCTAAAATTGTTACTTCTGAACCTAAGTTAGCATAAGCGCCACCTAATTCAGCACCGATGACACCGCCACCGATAATAACGAATTTTTTAGGAACTTCTTTTAAGTTTAAACCACCTGTAGAATCTAACACACGTCCGCCAAATTTGAATCCTGGGATTTCAATTGGACGAGAACCTGTTGCTACAATAGCATTATTGAATGAGTAAGTTTGTGCTGAGTCTGGGTGAATAACACGCAATGTATTTTCGTCAACGAAGAATGCTTCACCTTCAATAATTTCTACTTTGTGTTTTTTCAATAACATGCCAACGCCGCCTGTTAATGATTTAACAACTGTGTTATCTTTCCAGTCTTGTGTTTTGGCAAAGTCTAATTCGACTCCTTTAGCTGTTACACCAAAAGTTGAAGAATCTTGTGCTTCTTGGTAATGATGTCCAGCAGCAATTAAAGCTTTTGAAGGAATACATCCAACGTTTAAACAAACGCCTCCGATGTATTCACGTTCGATAATCGCAACTTTTTGACCCATTTCTGCGGCACGAATTGCAGCAACGTATCCTCCAGGTCCAGCTCCGATTACGACTGTATCTAGTTCAATGGCGAAATCTCCTACTACCATTTGTTAATCATCCTTCCATTAATAGTAATTCTGGATCAGCTAATAAGCGTTTAATGTTGTTCATTGCTTTTTGAGCAGTTGCGCCGTCAACGATACGGTGGTCAAAGCTTAATGATAATTTCATCATGCGTCCCACAACGATTTCGCCGTCTGCATTAACAACTGGTTCTTGTGCAATTGTACCAACGCCTAAAATAGCAACTTCAGGGTAGTTGATTACTGGTGTAAACCAGCCGCCACCGACTGAACCAATGTTACTAATTGTGATTGTACCATCACGCATATCTTGTGCAGTTAATTTACCTTCGATAGCCAATGCTGCTTTTTCGTTGATTTCATCAGCGATAGCAAACATGCTCTTCGTATTAGCATTTTTAACATTTGGTACATATAAGCCATGATCTGTATCAGTAGCGATACCAATGTTAAAGTAATTTTTGTAAACAATTTCTTGTGCTGCGTCATCAATTGATGCATTCAAGATTGGGAATTTTTGAACAGTTGAAGTCAATGCTTTTACAACGTATGGTAAGAATGTTAATTTTGTACCATTTGCAGCAGCAACATCTTTAAATTTCTTACGGTGATCCCATAATTTAGAAACTTCTACTTCATCATGTAATGTTACGTGAGGAGCAGTGTGTTTGCTGTTAACCATTGCTTTAGCAATTGCTTTACGTGTTGGTGTCATTTTTTCACGTGTTTCCATTTCGCCTAAATCAGAAGTAAAGGCTTTTGGCGCTGCTTTAGGTGCAGCTGCTTCCGCTTTAGGTGCTGCTTCTGTTGCGGCAGCTTCAGTAGCTGGTGCTGCTTGAGAACCACCAGAGACAAAGGCATCAATATCCGCTTTAATGACACGGCCACCTTTACCAGTTGCAGTTACTTGTGTAATATCAACGTCTTTTTCACGCGCATACTGACGAACAGATGGCATTGCTAAAACGCGTTTGTTTGGATCAGCGGCTGCAACTACGCCTGTTGAAGCGGCTGGAGCTGATGCTTCCGCTTTAGGAGCGTCAGTAGCTGGTGCTGCGGCTGCCGGTGCTGCTGAATTATGACCAGGTGCGTCAATTTCAACTAACACGTCACCAACGTTTGCAACTGTTCCTTCTGGTACAACGATATTTTTTACAGTACCTGTTACTGGTGATGGAATTTCTTCTACTGATTTGTCATTTTGTACTTCTAATAATGAATCATCTTCATTAATTGTGTCGCCAGCTTTAACGAACCATTTAACGATTTCGCCTTCGGCAATTCCTTCACCGATGTCTGGTAATTTGAATTGGAAAAATCCGCCAGCTGCTTCGGTTGTTGGTACAGCAGCAGGTTGTGCTGGTGTTTGTTCTTGTGCAGGAGCTGCTGGTGCTGCATCGTTATCTTCGTGACCAGGTGCGTCGATTTCGATTAACACGTCACCAACGTTTGCAACTGTTCCTTCTGGTACAACGATATTTTTTACAGTACCTGTTACTGGTGATGGAATTTCTTCCACTGATTTGTCATTTTGTACTTCTAATAACGTATCGTCTTCGTTGATTGTATCGCCAGGTTTTACAAACCATTTAACGATTTCGCCTTCGGCAATCCCTTCACCGATATCCGGTAATTTAAACTGATAAGCCATTTTTTAAGTCTTCCCTTCTTCGTTGGATCTGTCTATTTTCTTAGGAGCAAAACGCGGGGAAACGACTATAGTAGCTGAACATTTCATGCCTATAGCCGTATTCCACCTGTTTAATTCTTCGTTTATCTACTTCGAATAACTATTAAAATTCGACGATTTCTCTAGCTTTTGCTTCGATATCTTTCGCATTTGGTAACCAGATATTTTCTGCTTGTCCGAATGGGAAGATTGTATCTGGAGCAGATACACGTCCGATTGGTGCTTCTAATGATAATACGGCACGTTCAGAAATTTCAGAAACAACCATAGCGCCAACGCCAGCTTGTTTTTGTGCTTCTTGAACGACAACCACACGGCCAGTTTTTTCAACAGAGTTAATAATTGTTTCCACATCTAAAGGAGCCACTGTACGTAAGTCAATGATTTCTGCTGAAATATTGTCTTTCGCTAAGCTATCAGCTGCTTTAATCGCTTCACGAACCATAGCGCCGTAAGTGATGATTGATACGTCTGTTCCTTCACGAGTTACAGCCGCTTTATCTAAAGGCACTTCATAAGCTTCGTCTGGCACTTCCTCACGGAATGAACGGTATAATTTCATGTGCTCTAAGTAGACAACTGGATCGTTGCTGCGAATAGATGAAATTAATAGTCCTTTTGCATCGTAAGGGTTTGATGGAATAACAACACGAACACCTGGTGATTGTGCGATTAATCCTTCTAAGTTATCTGAGTGAAGTTCTGGTGTATGAACACCACCACCAAATGGGGCACGAACAGTAATTGGCATATTACGAGTTCCACCCATACGGTAACGCGTACGAGCCATTTGACCAACGATTTCGTCAAATACTTCAAAAACGAAACCAAAGAATTGGATTTCAGGAACTGGACGGTAACCTTGCAAGGCAAGACCGAAAGCCAATCCACCGATACCAGATTCAGCTAAAGGTGTATCGAAGACGCGGTCTTCACCAAATTTTTCTTGTAAACCTTCAGTTGCACGGAAAACCCCACCGTTGTTACCAACGTCTTCACCGAAGATTAAGACATTTTCGTCTTTCTCTAATTCAAGAGCTAAGGCATCTGTAATTGCTTGGATCATAGTTTTTTGTGCCATTTTTATTTCGACTCCTTCGCTTCATAAAATGCAATTTGTTCTTTAATTGTTTGAGGTTGAACTTCAAACATATTTTTCAAGAAATCAGAAACTTTTTGTTTTGGCGCTTTATCCGCTTCTGCAATCGCTACTTTGATTTCTTCTTTTGTTTTTTCAATAATTTCTTCTTCTTTTGCTTCAGACCATAAGCCTTTATCTGTTAGATATTTACGGAAACGAGTCAATGGATCTTTTTGTACCCATTCGTCATCCATTTCTTTTGAACGGTAACGTGTTGGATCGTCTCCAGATAAAGTATGTGGACCATAACGATAAGTTAATGTTTCAATTAAAACTGGACCATTTCCTGCAGCTGACCAATCACGTGCTTCTTTTGCAATTGCGTAAACTGCTAATGGATCCATACCATCAACTTGAATACCAGGAATTCCTGCTGCAACAGCTTTTTGAGCTAAAGTTTTAGCCGCTGTTTGTTTTTCACGAGGTGTAGAAATCGCAAAACCATTGTTTTGGATAATGAAGACACCGTTTGCTTGGTAAGCACCAGCAAAGTTAATTGCTTCATAGAAGTCCCCTTGTGAAGAACCGCCGTCACCAGTATAAGTGAAGACAACATTTTCTTTTCCACGTTTTTTCAATCCTAAAGCAACACCAGCTGCTTGGATGTATTGAGCACCAATGATAATTTGTGGTGGTAATGCATTTAAATCTTCCGCGTAGTAGTTCCCTGCTACGTGACCACGAGACCATAAGAAAGCTTCTCTTAATGGTAAACCATGTTGTACTAATTGAGGTACATCACGGTAACCTGGTAGTAAGTAGTCTTCTTTTTCCATTGCAAATTGACTTGCCAATTGGCTTGCTTCTTGTCCAGCTGTTGGCGCGAAGAATCCTAAGCGTCCTTGACGGTTTAATGCAGTAGAACGTTGGTCTAACACACGAGACCAAACCATGCGTGTCATTAATTCAACTAATTCCTCATCCGATAAATCAGGTACTAAATCTTCATTCACAATTTTTCCATCTTGATCCAAGATTTGGAAAGTTGGGAAATCAGCGTCGACTTTAGCCATTAGCTCTTTAAAGTCAATAGGTTTTTGTTTCTTAGCCTTTGCCATTTTGTCACACAATCCTCTCTATTACGTTTCTTTAATTTCGATAAAAGTAAAACAGAGTGCGAAACTGTATTACTTTTTATCGACTACACTTAACAAATTATCACTAAATTCGAAAAAGCGCAAGAAAAAAACTCTAATTTCTTCATTTTTTCACAAAAGAGCAAAACCGCATGTTTTTGCGGTTTAGTGATAATTTTCACAAACAAGAAAACGGTTTCTGTTCCACACTTCTTCTGTACTATTTTTCTCCCAACTGTTATATTCTATTTTGAAAATATTATATAACAGTTCTATTAATTCGAGCCCCCTCATCCCCGAGCTGGCTAGTAATCTGATTTCCGAACTTTACGTTTTCATGAAAATTATCTTGAAAAAACCAAAAAATAAAAACCGTCAGCCGAGTAACCTACTCAGCATGCGGTTTTTTATTTTTTAGAGAACAAAGTTTTTTTCGTTAATTTTTATTTTTTTTGGCTCGTTTTTTTGCCAAATACTTTACCTTAGGTTTTATCACGAACATTCATTGCTTAAAATCACCAAATTTTCGCAAAACGAGTAATACAGCTTAGCAAATTCTTTTCTCTTTCAGTAGATTTTACTAAATCCATTCCTTGGTAATTTTAATATATAAACGTTTAGCTACTTCAACAGTTAACATGTACGCAATGATGATTCCAAAGAACCATGGCCAGTAGTTAGCCGGAAGTTTCACAAAGTCAAAAACCTCTCTTATAGGCGTTGCTACAATCAAGAAACCGAGTAAAATTGCGCCTAAACTACTTAACATCACAGGCATTGACGCACGACTTTGAATGAATGGTATTTTCCGCGTCCGGACCATATGAACAACTAACGTTTGACTAACAAGTCCCACCATAAACCAACCTGTTTGGAATAAATGTTGAGTGGCCAAACTATTGGCGCTAAACACAAACCACATGACAAGATACGTTAGAATATCGAAAATACTACTTACCGGGCCAATACATACCGTAAATTTGGCTAGTCCGTTCGTTTCCCACCGAACAGGGCTTAATAACTCTTCTTCATCGACATTATCCCAAGGAATTGTCAACTGAGCCACATCATAAATCAAATTTTGAATCAAGAGTTGTAAGGAAAGCATTGGTAGAAATGGTAAAAAGGCACTGGCTACTAAAATTGAAAAGACATTCCCAAAATTAGAACTGATGGTAATTTTAATATATTTCATCATATTGCTAAATACTTTTCGTCCTTCAATCACACCAGATTCCAGTACATTTAAACTTTTTTCCAGTAAAATAATCGAGCTAGCATCTTTAGTAATATCAGCTGCAGTATCTACTGAAATGCCCACATCAGCTTTTCGTAATGCCGGTGCATCATTAATGCCATCCCCCATAAAACCAACCGTATGACCTTTTGCTTGTAGCAATTCAATAATTTTAGATTTTTGCATCGGATTTAATTTGGCAAATAAATTAGTTTCTTCTACTTGCGCCCGCAACTCTTCATCTGTCATTGCTTCAATTTGAGAACCTAATAACACATGGGAAACTTCAATGCCTACATCTTTACAGACTTTTTTGGCGACAATGTCATTATCGCCCGTTAGCACTTTCACGTTGACACCATGTTCATGTAAGGAGCGGATAGCGCTGACGGCTGACTCTTTTGCTGGATCAAGAAAACCCATAAATCCAATCAATGTCATCTCTTTTTCATCTTCAACTGAATAAACTGCTTCTTTGTGGACATCTTTTTTTACAGCTACCGCTAACACACGCATCCCTTGTTTGTTCATTTGAACATTCACTCGGCGTAGTTCTTCTCGTACAGCACTGCTTAATGGTACAATTTCGCCATTAATTTGCGCATGCGTGCACACTTCTTCCATTTCTTCCACGGCGCCTTTCGTAATCATCAATTGATGATCATCTGCATTCACGACAACCGTTAAGCGGCGTCTGGAAAAATCAAAAGGAATTTCATCAATTTTAGTGACATTTTTAAACGGCGTTTTCCATTGATGCCCTTCATAAAAATTAATAACGGCAATATCCATTAAATTTTTCCAACCTGTTTGATAAGAAGAATTTAAGTAGGCTAAATTTAGAACCTCGTCACTCAAATCACCTAATGGATTCAAATGTTGAACCAAAACTACACGATCTTCGGTAATCGTTCCAGTCTTATCTGTACAGAGCACATCCATACCACCCAAATTTTGGATAGCCGCTAATTCTTTAACAATGACTTTATGTTTCGATAAGGATAATGCACCCTTGGCTAAGTTACTCGTAACAATCATTGGCAACATTTCTGGTGTCAAACCAACTGCAACGGCAATCGCGAAGAAAAACGCTTCGCCCCAAGCACCTTTAGTTAAACCATTAATCAAGAAAACGATTGGAAACAAAATCATTACCATTCGTAATAAAAACTTACTGACTTTTGCTAAGCCTAAGTCAAAACTAGTTTTTCCTCGTTGTGTTGTAGCATTTTTAGCAATATCACCAAAAAATGTATGTTGCCCAGTTTTTAAAATAATCGCTTTTCCTTGTCCACTCAAGACATCTGTGCCCATAAACACTAGGTCTTGCATATCTAATGCAGAAACCTCTGTTTGTTGACGATCCACACCTGCATCCACAAATTTTTCGACAGGCATGGATTCGCCTGTTAGCGACGATTGATTAACGAATAAATCTTTGGTCCAAATCAACACGGCATCTGCAGGAATCATGTCTCCTGTAGCTAAAGTTACAATGTCTCCTGGAACAATTTCGTCCATTGGAATTTCTTTCGTAATCCCTTCCCGTGTCACTGCAGCGGTGTTTTCAATTAATTCTTTTAAATCCAAACTCGCTTTTTGAGAACGATATTCTTGTATAAAAGCAATCAAGACACTGGCTAAAATCATCACGCCCATCACGATAGCGGCTTCGAAATCTTTCGTTAAAGTTGAAACGACCATCAATAAGGCTAAGACATAGACAAACGGATCTTTGAATGCACTTAAAAATAAAATAATTGCTGGGGTTGGCTTTTGTGCAGAAACTTCGTTTGGTCCAAATTCCTCTAATCTTTTTTCGGCATCTTCATTCGAGAGTCCTTTTTCAGATGTCCGTAATTCCATCATTAATTCCCGTTCAGAAAGCAAAGCCAATTTACGTAATTCTTGATCTTTGGTTGCTTTTCTCATATCCATTGTTTTTTTGTTCATCATTTTCTTTTCCTCCAAGGTTGTGGTCACCTGCCGAAAAGAGTGCTAAAATCTTCTCCTTTCATTGGTGACTGTATTTTGTTTCTCTGTTCACTTCCAGGGTCTTCCATGACAGTCATCCTTTCTTTTTCTTATTTATACTTCCAGTGAATAATTGCTTTTTTGCCAAACACACAAAAAAGGACCTACTCAACAATAGAGTACGTCCCAAAATACCATCTTTAAATAAGATTCTCTATCGTTGAGCTTTAGCACTATAGGGCGTAGATAACATGTATCAGCTACATTATGAATAACCTTCACGATTATTCCTGTTCAACCAACTAAGGGTCTCTCGATCCTTTCGCGGCAGCAGCATTTGTCCAAATAGGAGCCTCACCTAACAATTATTCAGTTTTTATCCACTTCTTATAATAGAGGAGTTTGACATTCTTGTCAAAAGATTTATGACTTTTTTGTTATAAATAAAAAATAACTACTTTAAAATTTCCTTTATTTCTGCTTTTCGCTCAGGAATAAACCACATGACTAAAACAATCGTATCAATAATCAGGACAGCGATTGGCGCTACCAGTTTGCCTACAATCAACGCAATAATATTCAACACAATCGAAAGCGTTAATTTTGGATAGTGGTCAAACAAACGTTGTACTTCGGATTTGGGCCCATTTGCCTGAATCAATGCCCACACCACTAGATAATAAGCAACATCAGCTCCTAATACTACTAAGCCATACAAAGCTTGTGGCGGCCAAGAAAACGGATGTTCACCTACCCAACCAGTAACAAACGGGAAAAACGTCAACGTCAAAATTAAAAAATTATTCATCCAAAGGACACGTCCATCAATTTTACGGACACTTTGAAATAAATGATGATGATTGTTCCAATAAATTAATAAAGTAATAAAACTAATTAAATAAATAATGATTTTGTGTCCAGATTGGGTCAGAGCAGACCAATCTGCTTTTTCAGGAATTTTTAATTCTAAAATTAACAACGTTAAAATAATCGCAATGACTGCATCTGTAAATGCTTCTACACGTGTTTTCGGCATCATTTCCCCCTACTTTCATAAAATTAAATAACTTACCCAAAGTAAGTATAACGCATTTCTGCAAAAATTCAATTATTTATGAAGTCTCTCGGTTGTTGAAGTTCCTAAAAACGAGTGCAAGAGCCCCACTTAAAAGTAAGCCTTTTGCACTCGTTATAGAACAAATCAGTTATTGGAAGACCCCTGCTTGATAAGGTGCTAACTGCATCCGTTTCTTCACCGTAAAATCTTGATTCCCTAACAATTGTTGCCACTTTCTGCCTAGTAATTTATTCGGCAAGTCAAATTGGCACTTTTCTCCACTTAAATTGACAATCACTAATGCTGTTGCCTCGGTTGTTTTTCTCAAAAAAGCAAAAACAGACGGATGATTGGGCGCTAATAGTTCAAACTGTCCATCTGTAAATATTGGATTTTCTTTCCGCAGCGCAATTAACTTTTTATAATAATTCAACACGGATTGTTCATCCGTTTCTTGGTCAGCCACATTTATTTCTTTGAAATTGGGATGAATTGCTAACCACGGATGCCCCGAGGTGAATGAACTTGCCTCTTGACTCGTCCACTGCATAGGCGTACGCGAATGGTCCCGCGTCCAATGCGCCACTTCTTTTAATGCTTGTTTCGCATCGTAGCCATTTTCTATAAGCAAACGATAATGGTTATGGGAATCTTTAGCATCTAACTCGTCAATCTGTTGAAACGGATAATTAACCATGCCGATTTCCTGTCCTTGATAAATAAACGGTGTTCCTCGCAAGAGCAAGGCGATTGTTCCAATCGCCTTAGCAGAATGAGAGGTTTCATTGCCTAAAATTGAATTGATTCTGGGATTATCATGATTTTCTACATATAATGCATTCCAGCCTTCTGTCCCTAAATGCTTTTGCCAGCGAGCCATTACTTTTTTATAGCCTAAAATATTTAACCGTTCTTCTCCTGGCTTTCCTTCTCGAACATTGTGCTCTAATTCAAAAATCATATTCAGATAGCCCGCATCATTGGTCCATTCCACCGCTTTTTTACTTGAAACGCCACTAGCTTCCCCCACTGTCATGATGTCATACTCAGCAAAAATAGCTTTCAAATCCAACATATAGTCTTCAATGCCTTTTACATTCATAAAGGGAGCCCATGGATTCGTGGTAATCTTAAAATTCCAAGGTTCTTTTTGGATATGACTAATCGCATCTAATCGGAAACCATCAATTCCCAAATCTAACCACCAGCGAATCATCGCATAAATCTCTTCACGAACTTTAGGATTTTTCCAGTTCAAATCAGGTTGCTCTTTTGCAAACACATGAAAATATGCTTGCTTTGTATCCTCGTCATACGTCCAAGTCGAGCCACCAAAAAAGCTTTGCCATTCATTCGGCATACGATCTGGTGTCGCATCGGCCCATAAATAATACTCACGATACGGATTATCTAAACTTTTTTTCGCTTCAGCAAACCACGGATGTTGATCACTTGTATGATTGACCACTAAATCAAGAATAATCTTCAAACCTAATTGATGCGCTTGGTCCAAAAGTTCTTGAAAATCTTCCATCGTACCAAATTCTGGCTGAATCCCTTGATAATCCGCAATATCATAACCATTGTCAACGTTTGGCGAAGTGTAAATCGGATTTAACCATAAAAAATCGACCCCTAGTTCTTTTAAATACGGTAATTTCTCAATAATTCCCTGCAAATCACCAATGCCATCCCCGTTGCTATCTTTAAAACTCCGAGGATAAATTTGATAACCGACAGCATTTTTCCACCATTGTTCCATCTTATTGACTCACTTTCACAACAAATGCTTGCCAAGGCGCTAACGAATAATCTGCTAAAGCAGTGACATCTGTCGGCATATTTTCAATCATTACTTGTTCTACATGAACGTCTGCAGAAAATGGCTGAACTTTGTCAGAAAAGTTCGTTACAACAAGCCAGCGTTCCTCACCATAGGTACGATAAAAACTGATCACTTCGTCCACTGTTTCCAGCAATTCAAAGTCGCCCCAAACAATTAAAGGATGTTCTTTTCTCAAACGAATCATTTCTTGGTACGTATAGAATAGTGAATTTTTATCTGCCAAAGCAGCAGCGACGTTAATCGTTTGATAATTGGAATTAACATCAATCCAAGGTGTACCCGTCGTAAAGCCAGCATTTTTTTCAGCGGTCCACTGCATAGGCCGGCGTGCATTGTCGCGACCTTTAGTATTAATTTTCAGCAAAATTTCTTCTTTAGAATATCCTTTTTCCAAATACTCATGGTACATGTTAATTGTTTCGATATCCCGTGCTTCACGAATATCTGTAATCGGCGTATTGGTCATACCAATTTCTTCCCCTTGATAAATATAAGGTGTGCCTTTCATCATGTGCAGTAAAATAGCGAATAACTTACTACTTTCCAACCAATGTTCCTGATCATTTCCCCAACGTGAAATCATTCTCGGTAAATCATGGTTATTCCAAAATAAAGAATTCCAGCCATCATTTCCTAATTCTGTTTGCCATTTTGCAAAAATCTGTTTCAACTTGGCAACTTCCATTGGCTGAAGGTCCCATTTCTCTTTACCTGGTTGTTGATCCAAGCTCATATGTTCAAACTGAAAAATCATGGATAATTCATGACGCTCTGGACTAGAGTACATTTTTGCAATTTCAGGTGTGGCCCCCCATGTTTCACCTACAGTTAACAGCTCTTTGCCGCCAAATGTCGCGGCGTTCATTTCTTGTAAATAACGATGTAAATGAGGTCCATTCGCGGTGATCTCTTCTCCTGGAATTTTACCCACTAAGTCAATTACATCTAAACGGAAACCGCCAATTCCTTTATCAATCCAAAAATTCATCATCTCGTAAACCGACTGACGCATTTGTTGGTTTTCCCAATTTAAATCTGGTTGTTTTTTACTAAACAAATGCAAATAGTATTGCCCACTTGCTTCATCAAACGTCCACGCCGAACCCGAAAAGGCAGATTTCAATCGGTTAGGCACACCGCCATCTGAAGCAGGATCAGCCCATACATAATAGTCTCGGTAGGGGTTCTCCTTGCTTTTTTTTGCTTCAATAAACCAACGATGTTCATCTGAGGTATGGTTAACCACTAAGTCCATAATAATTTCAATCTTTCGCTTTTTCGCTTCCTCAATTAGACGATCCATATCCGCCATCGTCCCAAACTCTGTCATAATCGCTTCATAATCAGAAATGTCATAACCATTGTCATCATTGGGTGATTGATAAACTGGTGATAACCAAATAGCCCCAATGCCTAACGTTTCCAAATAATCCAATTTTTCAATAATTCCTGGTAAATCTCCAATGCCATCTCCATTGCTATCCTTAAAACTGCGAGGATAAATCTGATAAACCACGACTTCTTGCCACCAATGTTTTTCCATTCTTCTTCACATTCCTTTGCTTAATTATTATGCTTGATATAAAAGAAAACCTTTTGGTAAAACCATTATCTGTTCTGAAGCAATTTCGATAGAAGAACTTAGCAAAACTTCTCGATCAGTTCTATCAACAAATTGTGTCTCTTGGCCAGTATTAAAAATCCCATAAATCATCTGTTCCTCCAAACGACAAGCGAGTCTAATCAACCCCGTTTCAAAAGAAGTGCCTGTCCAATCGATTGTTCCACCAGAAAAAACAGCCGCATACTTTTTGCGAAGGGCAATCAATGATTTTACAAATTCCTTCAAATCCAAATCTTGCTGATTTTCCTCCCAAACCATACAACGACGACAATCAGGATCCATATCACCTGTCATACCAATTTCATCACCATAGTAAAGACAAGGGACACCTGGTTGAATATACGTAAACGCTAATACTTGGCGCATCAACTCTTTATCCTCTTTCGTTTCATGCAATAAGCGTGGTGTATCGTGGGAATCTAAAACATTAAACTGCATTTGATTCGTTTGTTGTCGATAGAGCATTAACTGGTTATTCATTTCAGAAAGCATCTTTTCCAAGGTCAGTTCTTGCTTGACAAAGTAGCCCATAATCGCATCTGTGTATGCATAATTCATCACTGCATGAAATTCGTCTCCTTGGAGCCAGCTTTGCGACGAGTGCCAAATTTCTCCTAAAATATAAAAATCTTCTTTTGCGTCGTCGCATGTTTGCCGGAATTTTTTCCAGAACGCATGATCCACTTCGTTTGCCACATCTAAACGCCAGGCGTCAATATCATATTCCTCAATCCAATAACGAGCAATTTCTAAAAGATAGGCTTGCACTTCTGGATTTGCTGTATTTAATTTAGGCATATGCGGAGTGAATGCAAAAGTATCATAGGTAATGTTGCTTGCTTCTTCAAAATCAGCACTTTCTTCATAGCTAGCTGGAAACTCATTTACGTGGAACCAATCGGCATAAATTGAGTCCTGGCCATTTTTTAACACATCTTGCCATTGAGGCGAAGTGTCCCCCATATGGTTAAAAACGGCGTCCAACATAATCTTAATGCCCCGTCGATGACACTCTTCGACTAAACGCTTAAAGGTAGCGCCATCACCAAAAGCTGGGTCAATTTTTAAATAATCAATCGTATCATATTTGTGATTAGAAAACGCTTCAAAAATTGGGCAAAAATATAAGCCGTTAACACCTAAATCTTCAATGTAATCAAGATGATCTAGCACCCCTTGCAAATCCCCACCAAAAAAATCTTGTCGATCTGGTCTTTTAGATCCCCACGGCAACGTCCCTTCAGGATCATTGGCGGGATCACCATTTGCAAAACGCTCTGGAAATATTTGATACCAAACCGTTTCTTTTACCCATTCAGGTGCTTTAAAACGATCGATTTCATGAAAATACGGCATCCGAAAATAATTATTCGCCATCGCTAAATACTTTTCTTCTAAAGGATAAATGCCGTGTTCGCCATAAAACGCCGTCAAGCCATCCGTCCCTACTAAAGTAAAAGCATATGAAAGGCGTTTAAATTTTGCACTTAATGCAATAAACCAGTAATCATATAACTCCGTAGATACTAACTTCTCCATGGTTAACGACTGTTGGTACCACTTTTCTTTCCCTAAAAGATAAGGATCTCCTTGCACTAATTGGACAGAGGCAATGTCGCCTTTTGCCGTACGCAAACGAATATGCATTGTTTCTTCTGTATAAAGATAAGCAAATTCACTTTCTGGACGATGGTAGATTGCAGCAGTGTTCATTTAATTCTCTCCTTTAATTGTCGCTTTTCGTGTATTTTCTAATACTCGAACACATTTTAGCGCAAACGATTGCATTTGTATACCCTTTTTTATTTTTTTATTTAAAATGCTTAATTAGTGGTATACACCACTTTAAACAAACAGTATGTTATTTATAACAAAAAAACTTTTTTAACTTTCTCGATGAAAAACACTTGATTATTTCCGCAATCGGTTGCATAATAAGACTTGTAAAAAATAATTTTTGGAGGGTTCAAAAATGAAAGCGAATTGGAAAAAGATTTTAATGGGCGGTATCCTTTTAAGTGCTTCTGCGGTTTTACTTACTGCCTGTGGTGGCGCAGAAAAAACGAAAGCTGAAAATGAAAGCGGTTCAGCAAATAAAGCAGCTGGTGACGTAAAATTATGGGTTGATACTGAATATATGGGCGTCTTTAAAAAAGTTGTCGCCGATTTTGAAAAAGAAAACCCCGATATTAAAGTTAACTTAACTGCTGGAAATTCGGCAGATGCTAAAAAAGACATTGCAAAAGATCCTAAAGCTGCTGCAGATGTTTTCATGATGCCGCATGATCAAATTGGTCAAATGGCAGAAGCTGGTCTGATTTACCCTAACACAAAATATGAAAAAGAAGTCAAAGAAAACAACATCGACTCGGCAGTCGCAGGAGTCACTTGGAAAGACAAAGTCTATGCCTACCCTTATGCTGTAGAGTCACAAGTTCTTTATTATAACAAAGATACGTATTCTCCAGAGGAAATCAAAACTTGGAAGTCTTTAACTGAAAAAGGAAAAATCGGTACCAATTTTGGCGAAGATGGCGCAAATTATATCTTCGGTCCTCTATTTATGAGTAACGGCGATTACTTATATGGTGAAAATGGCGAAGATCCAAAAGGTACCAACTTTAACAACCAACAAGGTATAGAAGTATTACAATGGATTGCCGATCAAAAAAATAATTCTGGTGTGATCCAATCAAATACAGAAGCATTGTCTAATCTAGGTTCTGGCAAAACGGATGCCTTCCTTTCTGGCCCTTGGTCTAAAAACGATGTAGAAAAAGCTCTTGGCGACAAAATGGGGGCTGCTGCCTATCCAACCATTGATTTTGGCAATGGAGAAAAACAAATGAAAGCTTTCTTGGGCGTTCGTAGTTTTGCTGTCAACCAACAAACACAAGCACCATTGGCCGCAATGACATTAGCAAACTATTTAACCAGTGAAAAAGCACAAATGACTTACTTCAAAGAAATCGGCTTTGTCCCTTCAAACAAAAAATTACAAACAAACGAAGAAATTACACAAGATACTGTTGCAAAAGCTATCTTAGAAATGGCGCAACCAACCCACTCTGTGGTAATGCCAAAAATCCCAGAAATCGTTTCATTCTGGCCTGCAATGGATGCAGTGATCAATGATACGTACAAAGGCAATATCAAACCTGCGGATTATCAAGCAAAATTAGATAAATTAGTCCAAGACACATCAAAAGAAGCAAAAGAATAAAAAGAGTAAAGAAATGGGACGAGCTTCAATCTGCTGTCCCATTTCCTCTATCTTTTTTATTTAAGTAGAAAGTGAGTGAACGAAGATGTTCAAGAAAAAGAAAGCCCAGACGTCATTTCGAGAGGTCTTTAAAAAAGGCGACTTCGCTACAAAACTATCTTTTTTAGTTATGGGTGCTGCAAACTTTGCCAACAAGCAGTGGTTAAAGGGAATCATCTTTTTAACAGCTGAAATTGGCTTTATCTATTGGTTAATCCGTAATGGTTTCCACGCATTAATGATGCTAGGAACACTAGGGACCCAACAGCAAGGATTAGTATATGATGATTCTTTAGGGATTGAAGTTCTAAAAGAAGGCGATAATTCAATGCTCTTATTATTATTCGGAATTGCAGCAATTTTAGTCTGTTTATCGCTAATCATTTTATATGTAATCAATTTAAAAAGCGCCCGTCACCTATATGAATTAAAGACAGCCGGCAAAAAAATTCCAACAACTATGGATGATTTACGTAGCTTGTTAAACGAACGTTTCCATGCAACTTTAATGACGATCCCCTTACTAGGCGTTCTTTTCTTTACCATCTTGCCGTTGTTATATATGATTTCAATTGCCTTTACCAACTACGACCATAACCATCTGCCACCGAAAAACCTTTTTACTTGGGTTGGATTGGCAAATCTAGGTAATGTAATCACAGGCGATATGGCTTCAACGTTCTTTCCAGTACTTGGCTGGACCTTGATTTGGGCTGTTTTCGCAACCGCAACTTGTTTCTTTTTTGGAATCATTTTAGCCTTGCTTATCAATACAAAAGGCTTAAAATATAAAGCGTTTTGGCGGACTATTTTTGTTATCACGATGGCCGTACCTCCGTTTGTTTCACTTTTAATTATGCGAAACCTCTTAAATGGTTCTGGACCTATCAATGCTCTGTTGTTAAATTGGGGCTTAATCGATTCTTCTATCCCCTTCTTAACAGATCCGAATTGGGCAAAATTAACCATTATTGTTGTCAATATGTGGATTGGTATTCCTGCTACGATGTTAATCTCTACAGGGATTATCCAAAATCTTCCTGAAGATCAAATCGAAGCCGCTAGAATTGACGGCGCCAATAAATGGCAAATTTTTAAAAGTATTACGTTTCCACAAATTCTATTTGTGATGACCCCGGCGCTGATTCAACAATTTATTGGCAACATCAATAATTTCAATGTCATTTATCTATTAACAGGTGGTGGGCCAGCCAATTCTAACTTCTACGGTGCAGGCTCAACTGACCTTTTAGTTACCTGGTTATATAAATTGACTGTCGATACAATGGATTACAATTTAGCCTCTGTGATTGGTATTTTAATCTTCATTCTCTCCGCAGTCTTCAGTTTAATTGCCTATACACGGACGAATTCATTTAAGGAGGCGTAACTTATGGCTAAAGCAAAAAGTTACCAGAAAAAACAACGCACTGCACTTACCAGCGTTTACATCATTCTAACCATTTTAGCAGTTTTTTGGATGTTCCCCATTGTGTGGATTATCTTAACAAGTTTTCGTGGCGAAGGCGGTGCATTTGTTCCCTATATCATTCCCAAAACATTCACTTTAGAAAATTATAAAGTATTATTAACAAATCAGACTGGCAACTTCCCCTTTGTCCGTTGGTTTTTGAACACCTTGTTCGTCTCCATCGCAAGCTGTCTGTTATCAACTTTTATTACAATCGCAATGGCTTATGCGCTGTCCCGGTTGCGTTTCCGCTTAAGAAAACCATTTTTAAAAGTGGCGCTCGTTTTAAATATGTTCCCTGGTTTTATGAGCATGATTGCCGTTTACTATATTTTAAAAGCCTTAAATTTAACTGAAAGTTTATTCGCTTTAATTCTGGTTTACTCTGCAGGCTCGGCGCTAGGTTTTTACATCGCCAAAGGGTTCTTCGATACCATTCCGATGGCTTTAGACGAATCGGCTATGATTGACGGTGCCAACAAGTGGCAAATTTTCACAAAAATTACGTTGCCATTGTCGAAACCAATTATTGTCTATACTTCTTTAACCGCCTTCATGGGCCCTTGGATGGATTTTATTTTCGCAAAAGTTATTATGGGTGATAAAGTTGAAAATTACACCGTTGCGATTGGTCTCTTTTCGATGATGACCAAATCAACAGCCAATTCACTATTCATGGCTTTTACAGCTGGATGTGTGCTGATTGCCATTCCAATTACTATTTTATTTATATTAATGCAACGTTTCTATGTAGAAGGCGTGACTTCTGGCTCTGTCAAAGGCTAGAAAAAACATCGTTTGGTGAGCCGACCCCCAAAAGTTAGACCTAGAAATCTAACTTTTGGAGGTTTTTTTGTATGGCAAAATACAGTTTTGAATTTAAACTTAAACTTGTTCATGACTACTTATCTGGTCAAGGAGGTCTAAGGTTTCTCGCAAAGAAGTATGGGTTTAAAGATAGTTCTCAAATAAGCAAATGGATAAATGCCTATAAAGAACTTGGTGAAGAAGGCCTACTTCGCAGTCGAAAAAATAAGAATTACTCTGTTCAATTTAAGCTAGATGCGTTAGAGTTATATTTAACAACAGAGTTGTCCTATCAAGAAGTAGCTAATCTTCTAAAAATGAACAATCCATCATTGATTGCGAATTGGCTTAGAACGTATCAGAAGTTTGGTATAGAGGGACTCTCTAAACAGAAAGGACGTCCACCTACCATGTCTAAAAAGAAACGAAATGAACCCCAACCACTACCAAGTGAACGATCTCAAGTAGAGAAACTAGAAAAAGAAAATAGAATGTTAAAAATTGAGAATGCCTATTTAAAAGAATTGAGGAGACTGCGTTTAGAGGACGAACAAAAAATGAACGAATCGCACGAATCATTCACAGTCTCCGAAGACACTTTCGATTAAAAGATATTTTGGAAACCCTAAGGTTTCCAAAATCTACTTACATGTACTGGCAAAAACGCCTCGACAGAACAGCTTCAACACAAATCATTGAAGAAGAAATTCAAGCGATTCGTAAAAAACATCAACATTATGGCTATAGAAGGATGACCCAAGAATTGAAACGACGTGGATTTCAAGTGAATAAAAAGAAAGTCCAGCGATTAATACAAAAGTTAAAGTTACAAGTCAAAGCTTTTACTAAGAAATCCAGAAAATATAATTCCTATAAAGGAACCGTTGGTAAAATCGCTAAAAATTTGATTCGTCGCCGATTTAAAACTTCTGTTCCTCATCAAAAAATTACAACTGATACAACTGAATTTAAGTACTTTGAAGCAGATAACGCAGGCATCTTTCGTCAGAAAAAACTATACTTAGATCCATTTATGGATATGTATAATAGTGAAATTCTAAGCTATAGCCTTTCTACTCAACCAAATGGTAAAACAGTTATGGGAGGTCTGAAAGAAGCAATTTCTCAAACAAATGATTGTCCCTATCGGCGCACCTTTCACTCTGATCAAGGCTGGGCTTATCAAATGAATGTCTATATACAAACATTAAAGGACAACAATATCTTTCAAAGTATGTCTCGAAAAGGAACCTGTTTAGATAATTCTCCTATGGAGAATTTCTTCAGTATCCTAAAACAAGAAGTGTACTATGGAAAAATCTATCAAAGTCAAAATGAATTGAGAGAAGCAATTGAGAACTACATTTATTATTACAATCATCACCGAATCAAGGAAAAACTTAACTGGAAAAGCCCAGTAGAATTTCGACAATTCAATCAAAAAACTGCATAAAAAATAGAGTGGAAAAATCCACTCTATAAAAGTCTAACTTTTTGGGGTCACTACATGGTTTATAGCCAAACGATGTTTTTTATTTTTTGGCGTTGTTTTCCTTACACGTTTTTCTTCGTAGCGCTTGATAATTGGACAAAATTTTCATGACCGCCAAAAAGTGTTGATTGACTTCTTGATAATCCTCTAACGAAAGAACACTAAGCGTTTCAGATAGTTGCTGTTTTACTTGATTTTCTTTTTGCTTAAAGAGCTTCTCGCCTTCTTTTGTCGTATAAACATTAACCACGCGGCGATTTTCCTGATTATGGCGACGTTGAACAATCGCTCGTTCTTCTAACCCCGCAATAGAGCGACTCACTTGAACTTTCGACGTTCCTACTTGGTTGGCTAACTCTGTCATACTGATTCCTTCATTCGTTGCCACAATTAATAAAATTAACATGTCTAACTTTGTTAATTTTAGATCCTCCAAGTCTAGGTCTTTAAAAAGCAATTGGCTCATATATGAAAAAATTTCAGTAAAGACACTAATATCTAAATTTGATGAATGCTTCTCTTTATCCATATGTTCTCCCTCGTTTCCCACCTAGTGTATACTAAATTCACTTGATTATCAAATGGTAATGATTGATTTTTGTTAACTATTATGTTACGTTATACACTAACTTAAGGTTGTGTTGTTGATAAATTGGAAGAAGGATGCGAAAAATATGCTAGAACTCAAAGAGATAAAAAAATATTATACTGTCGGCGGAACGACCACTAAAGCTTTAGATGGCGTCTCTGTCGCTTTTCGAAAACAAGAATTTGTAGCCATTCTGGGTCCCAGCGGCTCTGGTAAAACGACGATGTTGAATGTGATTGGCGGATTGGACAATTACGATTCTGGTGACTTAATCATTAACGGCAAATCAACAAAAAATTTTAAAGAAGCCGACTGGGATGCTTATCGGAATAACTCAATTGGTTTTATTTTTCAAAGTTACAACTTAATTAGTCATCAAGGGATTTTGGATAATGTCGAGCTTGGTATGACACTGAGTGGTATTTCAAAAGC
Organism: Enterococcus sp. DIV0546; assembly: GCF_051712785.1. NCBI lineage: Bacteria > Bacillati > Bacillota > Bacilli > Lactobacillales > Enterococcaceae > Enterococcus > Enterococcus sp. DIV0546. The sequence continues at coordinate 1,131,178 of NZ_JBIOPO010000001.1, read as the reverse complement.
AGAAAGACGCCAAAAAGCCGAAGATGCACTCATCCGTGTCGGTTTGAAGGACCATATCCATAAAAAACCTTCCCAATTATCTGGCGGTCAAATGCAACGGGTTGCCATTGCTCGCGCTTTAGCTAATGATCCCGATATTTTACTTTGTGACGAACCAACTGGTGCATTGGATTCAGAAACCAGCCTGCAAATTATGGCACTTATCCAAGAACTTTCGAAAGAAAAATTAGTCATTATGGTGACCCACAATCCTGAATTAGCTCACGAATACGCTGATCGAATTATTGAATTTTCAGATGGCCAAATTCGTCATGACTCGCGTCCTCATATTGAACATGAAAAAAAAGAACCTTTCGAATTGAAACGCACCAAAATGAAATTCACGACTGCGCTGCGTTTATCTTTTAATAATATCCGCACTAAAAAAGGGCGAACTTTTTTAACCGCCTTTGCTTCAAGTATCGGAATTATCAGTATCGCGATTGTCCTTTCTCTTTCAACAGGATTCCAGAAACAAATTGATAAAACTCAGTCGGAAACGTTAGCGCAATTTCCGATTACCATTTCTAAAATAGCGACAGATCAAGATCCAGAAAGTTTCAATAATCAGGACAAAAAAGGCACCTTCCCGAAAGAAAAAGAAGTGACTGCTAAAATTAGCGATGCGGACCGTGCGCAACACACGAATTTAATTGATCAAAAGTTTATTGACTATGTCAATCACATTGATCCTGAATTAAGTAATAATATCGGCTATACTCGTCTAGTCAATATGAACTTATTAAGAGAAATCAACGGGAAAGCACAAGCTGTCAAATTTTCAAACGATGCACCCGACGGCCAATCAAACGCGATGGCTTCTATGATGGCCGCCCAAACTGGCGTCGGCGTTTCTGCTTTTCCTAAACAACTAGAAAATGGAAAAAACAATTTCTTAAAAGACAATTACTCGTTGCTTGAAGGAAATTATCCAGAAAAAGAAACCGATGTCGTTTTAATCGTCGATAGTAACAATACCACCAATATTAATGCTTTAAAAAATCTTGGCTTTGACGTGAAAGATAATCAAAAGATTGCCTTTTCAGACATTGTTGGCACAAAAATGAAATTAGCCAATAGTAATGCATTTTACACCAAATTACCGACAGGCAACTTCATTCCTAACCAAGATTTGCAAGCTGTTTACGATAACCCAGAAAATACTGAATTAACAATTTCAGGGATTTTGCGAATTAAAGATTCTTCAACAATGAATCTATTAGCACCTGGAATTGCTTATAGCGATGCACTTTCAACTAATATGATTGCCAAAAACAAAACCTCTGATATTGTTAAAGCGCAAGAAGCCAGCAACACTAACGTTATGACTAACGAAACATTAGATGCTTCCGCGAAAGAAAACCTGTTGTCTTATTTAGGAGCGAACGAAATCCCTTCAAGTATTATGATTTATCCAAACGACTTCAAATCAAAAGATAAAATTCTTGATTATTTAGATGCTTATAACAAAGGAAAAGATAAAAAAGACCAAATCATCTATTCTGATTTAGCTGGAACAATGACCCGCTTAACAGGTGGTTTAATGGATGCCATCACCTATGTGCTGATTGCATTTGCTGGGATTTCCCTTGTTACAAGTATGATTATGATTGGGATTATCACCTATACTTCTGTCATTGAGCGGACCAAAGAAATCGGTATCCTGAAAGCGTTAGGAGCTCGTAAAAAAGATATTACCCGGGTGTTTGATGCCGAAACTGCTATTTTAGGCGTTGCCTCTGGTATTCTTGGTGTTGTGATTGCCTTTCTCGCAACATTTCCGATCAATGCAGTGCTCTATAACCTGACTGATTTAGAAAATGTTGCCACCTTAAATCCAATTCACGGGATTATTTTGATTGTAATTAGCACAATCTTAACCATGATTGGTGGCCATATTCCTGCCCGAATGGCAGCGAAAAAAGATGCGGCAGTTGCTTTACGTGCAGAATAAATAACAAAAAATAATCCTTTAATTTCTCTTAAAGGATTATTTTTTGTTTGTAATTTTTATAAAACCTCCGTATACTAAATGATTGTGAATACTTAATAAAAGGAAACGAGGTAATTTCATGTTAAAAAAACCATTTTTACTATTTTTTTCACTTTTAGGAGCTATTTTTATTTTAGCTAGTTGTGGCATAGGAAAAGATGCTGTCACAGATACTAAGTACAAAGTTAGTTTGCAGCAAGCTGCTGAAATCTACGAAAAAGAAGCTGGCAACAGCAAACCATTAGTAAATGTCCAATTTGATACAGAACCAGCAAGTGACTACAGCTATATCTTTACCAACGATACAGAAACACTTTACGTGAATCCTGAAACAGGAAAAGTCACCAAAAATACTGAAGCAAATCAACTTGGCGAAAACGAGACAGCCTTTTCAGCTGCTGAAGTCAAAGAATTAGGCGCTGTTAACGACGTTTTAGCCAAAGCAAAAAAAGAAGTTGGAGGACTTTCTCCACGTATTTTGACTTGGAAGTTAACCAAAAATAACAATAAACTTGTTTATACAGTAGATGTTAAAACGACTACGGCAGATGAAAAAGTTACCTTAGATGCCAATAAATAAGCACAAGCGTATAACTTATCACGAAATAACCAAATCTTAAAATACTCTTTGGGACAGAACCTACGCATTCGGAAACCTTAACATTTTCCGAAGCCGATCGTTCTGTCCCAATTTCATTCTTTTAAGTAATAATAATTGTTCGTTACCCCTGCTACCGTTATACTTAGTTTAAAAGAAAAGATGGGAGTATCAATTCATGGTTTATACAGTTGATTTTAAAGAAGTAGCCACTATTGGTTTAGAAAGTTCACCAGTGGCACCTGCCCTTGCTGGACTAAGAGCGAATGAAGCTCGCTATTTTTGGAATAAATACAAACATCTCTTTACGACCGTCCCTGCCTCTGAAGCTCCAGAAAAATTGGCCTGGATTGAAAAAATTTTATTAGAACGAGAATTACATTTCCCTTACAAGCCACTTGAAATTTCTTCTTTCACTTTAGATGGCATAAAAATGGCCTATGTATTTTATGAAAACGGCTTAGCAGTTAACGTGATGTACACATTAGCTGAGGAAGGCAAACGCGCCGTTGGGTTTAAACTTTCAGATGGTATGGCAATCCCTGCAGAATTTGAAGGAAAATTCAAATTTGCTCGTCAAAAATCAAAATTAGCTGGAACCATTCGCGGCTCTTATTTTGTCATTAAAGGAACCTATTAAAAAAATGCTTTTGCCCTTATTCTTAAAGGCAAAAGCATTTTTTTATTTTAATTCTTCAATATAGCTAAATACTTGTTGTCCAGCAATACCGCCTTCACCGACCGCTGTCGTGATTTGACGCAATGTTTTTTCACGGACATCACCAATGGCATAAACACCAGGAATTTTTGTTCTCATTTCTTGGTCTGTTTCAATCCAACCAGCCTCATTCGTAATACCAGCTTTCTTAAATGGTTCTGTTAATGGATCTAGCCCCACGTAAATGAACACGCCGTTTGCTTCAATTTCAGAAACTTCATCTGTTTTGACATTCCGGGCTTTCACACCTGTCACAACCATTTCATTGCCAACAATTTCTTCGACAACTGTATCCCAAACAAAGGAAATCTTTTCATTTGCAAAGGCACGATCTTGAATGATTTTTTGCGCACGCAATTCATCACGACGGTGAACAATCACTACTTCAGAAGCAAATTGCGTTAAATAGATTGCTTCTTCAACTGCAGAATCGCCGCCGCCAACGACTACTAAGCGTTTATTTTTAAAGAAAGCACCATCACAAACGGCACAATAAGAAACACCACGGCCAGCAAACTCTTCTTCGCCTTTTACACCCAATTTTCGGTGTTCACAGCCTGTTGCAATAATTACCGCTTTAGCTTCATAAGATTTGTCATCACAAATCACTTCTTTATAGGATCCGTGGTCTTCAATGCCCATCACAATGCCATACGCATTTTCCGTACCAAATTTTTCTACATTTTCATACATTTTATAGGCCAATTCTGGACCCATAATAGAATCAAAGCCTGGGTAATTCTCTACCTCAGCAGTGTTGTTCATTTGCCCGCCAGGCGCACCACGTTCAATCATCAATACAGAAAGATTGGACCGTGATGCATAAAGTGCTGCCGTCATCCCAGCAGGACCGGCACCAATGATAATTACATCATACATTTTATTTCCCCCAAAATTTTAAGTAAGTTTACTTTACTCCTTAAACAATTTCTTGTCTACTTTTCTGCCCTTTTTTGACATTCGGAGTAGGTGCGTCTATTACGTAAGTTATTGTACCACGGTTTTGTGTTTTCTAGGAGGGGGAAAAGAAAAGTTTAAAAATAACGATCACCACGAATCATTTATTTTTTAGAAGCCGTTGTACTGTCGCATCAGAGAATTCTTCTTTATCATTTTTTTAGCATTCCTGTTGATTTTGCCCTTGTGGAACAAAACGAAATACAGTGAATGATGCAGATAACGTATCAGGATTACTAATCCGATGAAGACTATTATGCATCCGAATAAGTTCTCCTTCTGCACAAATTCTTGAAACAATTTGCTGATTTTCTACCTCTTCTACTTTCACTTTTCCCGACTGCACAAGTAAAACTTCTTCGATTTCGTGATGTTTATGCCAACCTTGCACAGTTTTTCCTGGCAAGCTATTTATATGTATTTCAAACTCTGGAAATAGAAAATAATTTACTTCTGTTCCATTTGGCTTTTTACGAAAGATGGCCTCGTCTCTTGTTAAAATTTCTATATATTTCTGTAACATGGCAGGCTCCTTTTAACTTTTTTTATAGCCGAAAGCTATTCTTTCAAACTAAGTTTGAAGCTACTTTCTGAAAATTCGAGTTCCTTTAAATATACTTTTATCACCATTTGAAAATCACTTTTTTTAAAACAATTGACTGCTCAGCATCAATCTTCACTAATCCATCTGTTCACCAGAAAAAATATAGTATTTTCGATTATTCACGAACTTATTATTCAACTTCAAAGGAAAATCAGTCAACACACAGCCCACATATCTAACATCAGAAACACTTCTACTTTTCTCAAGTACTGCTATGGTATACATTGACCTTACTAGTAACATTATAGCATCAAGTTTTAATCATATGTAGATTTTAAAAAAATTGATAGCACCCTAACAGATGTTTTCGTTGCTCATTTAATTTACATGATTATTTTTTAGATGCTAATTAAATGTTTGTCAGTAACCTGAATTTTTGATATTTTTATCCAGATTACTTATGTCGGTTTATCAGTTGTGCTAACAAAAAATGATTGTTTTTAAAGATAATTTAATTCATAATATATATAATGAAAAAAAGGAGGTTTTATTGTTGAAAGTTGCTATTTGTGATGACAATCCAACGTTAACCGAAAAAATAAACACGATGCTATTTAATTATAACCCAAATATATTTGAAACCTATACCTACTACAATCCTCTCAAGTTAGTCAATCAACTTGACCAAGAAAATTTTGACTTTTTTATTTTAGATATAGAAATGAGTGAAATGAGCGGAATAGACTTGGCAAAAAAAATCCGAGAACGTGATATTTTATCACCTATCGTTTTTTTGACGAGTTACAAAGAATACATGGAAGAAGTCTTCCAAGTACAAACTTTTGATTATTTATTGAAACCGCCTACGGAAGATCGGTTGCACCAAGTTTTGGAAAAACTGAGACAACAGCTAGAAAAAAAAAGAAATTACTTTGTATTTTCTAGTAACAAAGTTACTTATAAAATACCAACCAAAGATATCATTTATTTCGAAAAAGATAAAAGACAAGTATTGATTCATACAGTTGGAGAAATCTACAAACCCTATATGTCAACGAATCAGATAAACGAACAACTTGATACGAATTTTGTGCAAGTCCACTCTTCTTTCATAATAAATTGCGCTTATATAAAAGAGTTAGGAAAAAATTTCCTATTAATGGATTCTAAAGAAAAATGTATTGAAATACCAATAAGTAGGCGCTTCAAAGCCGCCGCTCATAAAAGTATAGTTATGTCCATGAGAGGAAAGATATAATGCTTGATATAACATTACGAAGCCTAAGTTTGTTAGTTTATTTATTTCTTATCTCTTATTTTTTTTCTAATTGGTCAACAGCTATTAAAAGTCATAGAGAATTTTATAATGTCATCTGGATTGTTATAATCATATCAGCCATGGTTACGATTATATTATCCAATGCTTACATACCGAACATTTATTTACCGTATCTTAACTTATTACTAAGTTTCATTTTAACTTACACTATTGCTATGCTACACTCGGTCCCTTATCTCGACTCGGCCGTATGGACAATGACACTTATATCAATAAATTTAATCTGTGAAGTATTGTCGTTACACTTTACGAAAATAATTTTAAATGCAGAATTAACATCCTATGGTAGCCCTACTTTTTTCATAACTTCAATAACAATTACAACTTTGATTGGGGTAGCCTGGATAGTCATACTTAAATTTTCAATAGTTAAAGAAGCAAAGTCTGAATTATCGACAAACTTATCATTTATTGTGATTTTATTACCTATTCCCATACTATCAATAATCATTTTATTTGGGCTTTTAATAGGAAACAACAATGACAAAATTTCTGAGATTACTATTACGATTAGTGTCATATTTTTAAACATCTGTGTAATTTTTCTTTATAAAATCACTATAGAATATCAAAAAAATCAATATGATCTTACTTTGAGAAAAAAAAATATCGAAGTGGAGTATAGAATTTTAAATGAAATAAAGAGAAACAGAACTAACGTTTTAAAATTAAAACATGATTTGAAGAATCAATACTTAACAATCCTCGGACTTATCGAAAATGAAGAAGTTAATGAAGCTATCGATTATATTAAGAGTAGTTTTGATATTTTAGAACCACCAACAAAAACTTATGCTGCCGATGGAGTATTAAACTACCTATTGAATGAAAAGCTTGCTGAAGCAAGAAAGAATCAAATTAATGTTGATCATCAGATATTTGTCTCTAAAAATATAAAAATTAATAATGACGTTCTAACTATTGTAATTGGAAATATAATTGATAACGCCATACAAGCATCGAAGAGAATCAAGCCGATTGACAGATATGTCAATATAATTATCAAGCAAGTCAATAATGATTTATTTATTGAAGTATCTAATAACTATAATTCTGAAGAAATTTTTACAAGAAAACATAGAAAAGATAAAGGTTTAGGAATGAAAAACATTGGTGATCTCTTACAACAATTAGGTGGTATTCAACGTCACTGGACGAAAGAACGTAGATATTTTGTAACTATAGTTATATTTAATGTATACAAAGGAAACAAATGCGGTGATAACTAATCAAGTAAATCACCGCATTTTTTAGTATACTTCCATGTCGCATAATTTATCAGAAAATTTCAAAAATAACCAAACAAGCATCAATCCCATAATCGTTGAAAATAGGAACGTTATAGTTGGAAAATTCATAAGACCCATAGCAGAAAAATTCGAATATATTAGCATTAGTACCACTGACGTTATTATTGAAGCAATTTCCGATTGTTTCCAAATTGAAATTATTTCTGACAATATCAAAATTACGAATAGTAGACTACAACTTGTAACTATGGTAATAAGACCAAGGTAAATTTCAAAAAATAAATTTGAACTATGAAACTTCAAAATTAAGTTAAGCAAAACCTCAGTCACAAATGAAATAAGAAGCGCACTTCCAAAGCTAGATAAGATTATTACGTAAAAAGAACTTGTTTTTTTTACGAGAAGCTCTTTTCGATCAATCGGAAAAAGAAACGTTCTATTCCGGTGATTGCCAACATAAAATCGTACAAGCTCTTTCCTTAGTAATACAGCTCCATAAATTGATATGCCGCACATAGAAACAGTGTTCGATAATGCTATAATTCCTTGAAATGACGAGATCGTATCAGCACTTTCATCAAATATTCCCACAAATGAGAAAAACATAAAAAATAACATTTGGATTACCAGTGTAATTAAGAAAACTTTAAACCAAACATTTTTAATTTTATCTAATTCATATCTATAAACATTCAATTTTGAGTCACTAATCATGTTTTCTCTTTTGTTCATCATAATACTCTTTCAACCCCTCTCTATACTCTTCTCGAATCTCAACCATTGATTTTGGTTCTTGTACATTGCCTTTCTCTATAAATATAACGTCATCAAGAAATGTTTCCATATCTCTCAATATATGACTACTAATTATCAACACTCTATTTTCGGACAAGGTCTTAACATTCTCAATAAATAACTCTACACCATCAGGATCTAAACCGTTAAATGGCTCATCTAATAATACTAATGAAGGGTTGTGAGCTGTAGCAAGACCTAGCAAAAACCTTTGTTTCATTCCTAAAGACATTGTATTAAACTTTCTTTTTTTATTTACATTTAGACCAACATCCATTAATAGAGTCTCTATCATTAACAAATTTTTTAACTTGTAATAAAAAGCATGGTCATTGTATATATCTTCAAGCATAAATCCATTTAAACTATCTGAGTTAACAAAGTTAGTACCCACCTGCAATAATATTTTAGGGTCTGCTATTTCTACTTGCCGATTGTCTATTTTAAGTATTCCACTATCAGGTCTAAGCAAACTACATAGACATTTCATCAAAGTTGTTTTACCTGCACCATTCGGACCAACTAATCCATAAATTTTCCCTACTTCTAAATCTAATTGATCAACCTTTAAATTGAATGTATCACTTACTTTTTTATATAAATTATTTATATTTATTGTTTGCATTTTGCAATTCAGTCCCTTCTTGACAATGAAATAAGTGAAAGTAATGTAGTTAACACGAACCAAAAACAAACTACAATAATATTAGAAACATTAACAGTATTCTGTTCATAAAACAGTGATCTTATCAAATTACTCGATGGAACAAATGGTAAAAATTCAAAAAAGTTCACTAAAGCAGAAGGCAATCTATCTGTTGGATAAGTAATAGGCGAGAATAAAAGTCCACCTATCATAATTATTTGAGTTGCTAATCCTACTACATTAGGTGTTAGCCAATATGCCAAAGCAAAACCTATAGAGATCATACATAATTGAATTAGACTAAGAATAGCTAGGGCCTTCATTGAGAATCTAATTTGGACATCGAATCTTAAATATGCCGCTAAAAATGACATAAACACCCCAGGTAGTGAGGCCATTCCCCAAATTATAAAGTCGGAAATTAATATGTTCAACCGAGAAACTGGCAATGTCCTTTGATAGTCCACAATGCCCTCCTGTTTTGCTGTACTTACTATTTGAGCAGCAAGAACGCACCCTACCGCAATAATCCCAAGAGTAGTTGCTCCAGATGACAGATAGATAGCTGTCTGATTATTCACATCTGGTATTAGAAGTGCTAACCCGTAGACAATTGCTAATGATAGAAATACTTGAGTTAATGTAAAAACAGGCAATAAGTATTTATGTCTTAATAAACTCCACCCTACTAAAGCAAATAATTCCTTAATCATTGATTTTCTTCTATAATTTTTTATCATTTTCATCTATTAACTCTCCATAGGTTTCATTTAAGGATTTTGGGGAAACTTTATAATTTTGAACTTTTCTTTCTATTACTAATTTCATAACCCAGTCAACTGCTTCTAACACTTGACTGTTCTCTAATTCCATTTCTATCATTAATTCCTCATCGTTTATGTTAGTCTGAATTGCACTCGGTACTATTACACTCTTCAAATCACTTAGATTAAGAAAGTTAACAGTCATATAATTTCGATCGTTTATTTTTATAGACTGTTTTTTTAAGTTCTTATCCTCAAGAACCTTTCCATGATTCATTAAAATATATCTATCAGCATATTTTTCAACTTCTAAAATATTGTGTGTGACCACGATGATTATATGCCCCTTATTAGATAATTTTTTCAGATATCTCCATATTTTTTGCCGTCTAATAGGATCCACATCATTAGTAGGTTCGTCAAGGACTATTATTGGAGAAGGATATACAACGGCCATTGCAAATGAAGTGAGCCTTCTAAGTCCGCCTGAAAGTTTCTGTCCTGGTATATCTTTCCATCCATCTATTTTTAATTCTTTTAAAATTTTAATACACTCTTCTTCAGCTATTTTCTGACTGCCTCCTCTTATTCTTATTATTGACTCGACAGATTGAGCCATCGTTATACCTGCCAAGGGAGCATGTAGTTGAGGCATCATAGAGACATATTCTCTTGCAATTTTACTATCTCTCGCAAATGATAGACCATTAAATGTTATAGAGCCCTTTGTTGATTTCGTTATACCTATAATCTGATTCAACATTGTTGTTTTACCAGCGCCGTTATGTCCAGCTATGGCAGTTATTTCACCTTTATTAAAGCGCAAATTTATATTATCATTTGCACAGCTCTCTGATTTCTTGTACTTTTTACTTAGCGAATGTAATTCTAACTGTTGATTCAAAGCAAACCTCCTATATTTAGACTTAATTAAATTGATTGATAACAGGTTGGAACCATAACCAAATTATCATTGCTAGCACACTTATGCTTATTACTTTAATAATGATTAATTTCATAATTGCGACCTCTTCAAAGTAGAAAGGATTATCAACCACAAAAGAAATCAAAATGTTAATATCTGTTTTTTGTATAATGATAAATTGCCACAATATCCTTGTTATAAGTATTGATGCCGCAATAGAATTAACTCCAACACTTTTATTATTCATAATCAAAAAAAATAACAAGAATATTGCATCCGACGACATTCCAGAGGTGATCGCCGTGATTCTACCAAACCTACTCCACGTCCATACATGAGTCATAGGTATCGTAGCAACGGCTTTAACTATGTTTAAATTGATTTTCCTTGAATTCCTTGAAAATATAATGTGCATAAATTCATGAAAAGTTGTAGATACGATTGAGACAAGAATAGCAATTAGAAGAAATTTTAAAGGATTTGTAAACAAAACATTTACTGCACTTCCAAAAGGAGACCCCTTGATTACGAATAAAAATATGCTAATCGTAAACGCAACAATACCGTTAACATCAATCAGGAAAGAGGAGCTTTTAAATAAGATATTCTTAGGCTCGACAAATAGCGGCTTATAATCATCTCTCTGATCGGCTTTTTTTATCATAATTTTATTTTCAACTAATTCATTGAGTACCTCTTCTTCGATTAGTTCGGATGAATTAATTTGTCTCGCCACTTCATCACTCAACACTAATAGTTGATTTTCTTCTGATACATAAACCCAATCGCCATTGTTTAGCTTACGTTTTAACGTACGAGCTTCGGTATAGTCTCGGCCTATTTCTTCTCTTGATAATATTGAAATATTTCCCATTGGGAGACATCTCCTTTACCACAAGTTGGACATTCACTCTCAAACCTTGGCCAAGTTTTATGCGTGAACGAGTTTCCGTCCTCATAGTTAATTTCATATTGCGTTCCCAAACTTTTTGGCTCAGCATATCTTGTTACCACTCTTATTAACTCATCTACAATTGATGCTGTTAATTGAAAGATACCAGGACCATAAGCTATGGATGGGGGAGCAAATTGAATATTTCTAAAACCTACAAATTGTTCAACAAATTTAGGGTCATTTTTACTGAAGTTCAAATTCATGCAATCAAAGCATCCTGTTTTCTGGGGTATTACAGTGTATACTCTTCCTCGGCTAACCTGTGAGGCACCAAACACGCACGGCAAACCAACTTTTACAATAGCTTCATTCACAATTCTATGTATAAGGAAAGGGGGTTCATCAATAGCGCAAACAATGATATCTATTCCTTCTGTCAATTCAACAACATCATTCACATCTATTATTTTTTTATCTACAGTTTCAACGTTAATATTTGAGTTCATTTCATTAATGGCTCTTTTAGCAACTACAGTTTTCTTCTCACCAATATCTGCTTCTCTATATAGTAATTGACGACCTAAATTACTTGCTTCAACTCGGTCATAGTCCACCATTCTGATCATCTTGGGGCCAAGACCCGCTAGTAACGTTAGAATATTTGATCCTCCTCCACCAAGACCTAATAATAGTATTTTCAAGTTATTTATCTTTTCCTGTATTTCAAATCTATCATCATCAGCTTTACAGTACCTACTAAAGTAATTCACATTAGCTAAGTATCTATCTTCAATCATTCTACCAGGAAACGTCTCCTCGATTAGACCTTCATCATTTAAAAAATCTATCCCTTCTTCGATATCTTTTACTGTTAATTCCGGATATTTCCTCTTCATTTCTGTGACAACTTCATCAAACGATCTAACTCCATCGAGTAAATTAGATAATGTCCAAAATTGACCTTCATCATCATCAAATTCAATAGTGATCCCTAATTGGGCCCCAACTCTAAATCTCTCTTTATTTAATTGATATAATGGATAGATTGGTTTTATTCTGGGATATTTATACTTCATTTTTTTCACTCCTTATTAAAAAATGACGAGATATTTCTATCTCGTCTAACCGTTATTTGGTTATCAAATTAGATAATAATCCACCATGCTGTTGCATCAACTGTATCGGCTTTACGTACGTTAATTTTTTTCATTCCGCATCACTCCTTCCGCTAAACTTTTTATTGAAAAAGAAAATAAATTTCTCTTTCAGTATATCTATATAATAACTTTGACAATCATAAGTATTACTGATTGGTAATAACTAACAATTTCAATGTAACAATTTGCAAAACAACTGCTGATTTTGCAACTATTTGATTAAAGCGTTGAACGGGTATATCTTATATTAGATTACAGTTTAAAAAAGAAATGTAAAAAATGGACAAAAATGAACTACAGCCAAAAAAAGAATAAATCAAATAAACTAGCAGCTATTATAAGTTTATTTTTAACAATATTTATAGCGGGACAAACCATCTCACTTTTCTGGTATTCAGACTTGCTACTCTATTCAATATTTATTTGAATTGAGATGCTTTCACTAATTTTAATTTGAATTCTACCTGATAAGTTCATAAAAAATAACCTCCAAAAATTGTATTTTTCAGATACAACTTTTAGAGGTTAAAACATCTTATATCAGCCTATTCCTCAGTTTTTTCCATACTTAACTTTTTCTCTACTTCTCTAAATAAAACTCAAATCGACTTCCTGCATACTGCGTACGAACATATTCAAAAGGTAGTCCGTTTTCAAAATAGGATACTTGGCGCACACGCAGAATCGCATCGCCTCGTTTAATCTCTAAATATTCTGCGATCTGTTCCGATGCTTGAACAGCAGAGATTGTTTGGTTAGAGTGGCCAATTTTGTGGCCAGATTTGGCTTCAAGTGTTTTATAAAAAGAATTCGTGATTTCAGATTTGCCATATTGCGAGACCAATGAATAAGGAATGCTCGCCACCTCAAAACAAATCGGAATGTCATCCGCAAAACGAATTCTTTCCATTCGTAAAATTGAATCTTCTGGACCTAGTTGTAATTTTTCCATCTCACTAGAACTAGGTTTCGCTACAAAATAAGACACCGTCCGACTAGAAGGAACGCGATTTTGAGACAAGGTAATTTCTGTAAAACTAGTGGTACCTGTCATTGTTTCTTGAACTTTCTTACGTGCTACATACGTTCCTGAACCAATTTTTCGTTCTAAAATCCCTTCGTCTGCTAAAGTCTGAATGGCTTGGCGTAAGGTCATTCGACTAACATCAAATTTCAAGGCTAATTCTCGCTCAGAGGGCAAACGATCCCCGATACTCCAGACACCTTTTTCAATATCTTCTTTGATTTTATCGTGAATTTGAATATAAATTGGTATATTTTGAACCATTTACGCTTCCTCCTCTTCGTTCATCTCCTCTTCTATTATAACTGGTATAGACCGTGTAAACAACCAAAAAATGATAAATAAAAGAGGAATTGGAATTTTTATCAAAGTTGGTCTAGTTGCATGCTTTCTTTTTATAACAAAAACATTTGGCTTAGTCAGTAAAAAGTGACCAAGTCAAATGTTTTTAAACGAATTTCTATTAGTTATTATCTTTTTACATTTTCTTCTTTCAACAACTTGTTCGCTGTGGCCATCATCAAACGGATTCGGTTCAACTGATTGACCAAAGATACCCCTGGATCATAATCCACCGCCGCAATGTTTGCTTGCGGATATTGACGTCGTAGCTCTTTCACGACCCCTTTTCCAACAATATGGTTTGGTAAACATCCAAACGGCTGCATACAAACGATGTTATTCACCTCATGTTTTAAGAGCTCAATCATTTCAGCTGTTAAAAACCAACCTTCACCCGTATGATTGCCAATTGATAAAATTTTACTTGCGTCTGCTGCCATATCATAAATGGAATGAATGCCATCAAAACGGACCGATTTTCTCAATGCCTTATCCATTGGTTTTTCTACCAATTCAATGATTTTTATCGCAAATTCTGCTAAACGTTTGCTTTGTTTTGACATGCCCATATTTTCGTATTTCCAAATTTGATTGTACAAAGAATAGTTCATAAAGCCAACAATATCTGGCACAACTGCTTCAGCACCTTCTTCTTCTAACAAACGCACAATATCATTATTCGCTGTCGGCGAATATTTCACTAAAATTTCCCCGACCACACCGACTTTTGGTTTTTTTATCTCTTGTAAAGGAATTTCATCAAACGTCCGAATAATTTTTTTCATGAAGTGATTAAATTGTGTCAGCGAACCATTCCGGACATTGGCTTCCACTCTTTTTAGCCAATCTTGGTGCAGTTGATCCACCATTCCTTTTTTTGTTTCATAAGGTCTTGTTCGATAAACTACTCGTTCGAATAAGTCACCATATAAAAAGGCAACTACTAAGCGTTTGATCATCGGCAACGTAAATTTAAATCCTGGATTGGATTCGACTCCTTTATTGCCCATCGAAACTGAAACTACAGGAACTTGAGAAAAACCAGCATCATTTAAGGCTTTTCGTAATAAGGGAATGTAATTCGTTGCGCGACAACCGCCCCCTGTTTGTGTCATTAAGACACTGACATTATCCAAATCATATTGACCACTTTCCAAAGCTTCAACTAGTTGTCCGATGGAAATAATTGCTGGGTAACACGCATCATTATTGACATATTTTAACCCGACATTCACAGCTTCTTTGTCTTGCGCAGGCAAACAGACGACATGATAGCCAGAAGCTTGTAATGCTACATCGACTAATCCAGATTGATGAATCGGGCTAAGCATTGGTAACAGTAAGGTATGTGTTTTTTTCATTTGTTTTGTAAACACAATTTTCTCTGGCTCTTCCATTTGCATATGCGGAACAAACTGTTGCTTCTCCCGCTCATTGACAGCCGCTTTCAAGGAGCGCAACCGAATACGAATTGCACCCAAATTCGCGCCTTCGTCGATTTTGAGGACTGTATAAATTTTGCCAGACCGATCCATGATTTCTTCTACTTGATCGGTTGTCACAGCATCTAAGCCGCAACCAAAGGAATTCAGTTGGACAAGTTCTAAATTTTTCGTCTTAGCCACTACTTTAGCCGCCGCATATAAGCGAGAATGATAGACCCATTGATTCACCACACGTAAATTCTGCACGTCTCCAAGATGCGAGATACTGTCTTCTGTCAAGACATGGAATCCTTCCTGTGTAATGACTTCGGCAATGCCGTGATTAATCTCTGGATCCAAGTGATACGGTCGCCCCGATAAGACAATCCCTCTCTGGCCTTTTTCAGTTAACATGGCTAACGTTTCTTCGCCTTTTTCTTGAATTTCTTTTTTAAAAGCTGCTAATTCTTGATAACCATGATGCAGCGCTGTTTGAATTTCTTCTAAGGAAATCCCTAAATCAGCAAAATTTTCAGCTAAAACTTTGGCAACTGCAGCTTCATTCGCTAGATTAAGATAGGGATTTCGATAATCCACTTGGCCCTCTCTGATGGCATCCACATTATTTCGAATGACATCTGGGTAGCTTTGCACAATTGGACAATTAAAATGATTATCCGCTTCCAATGTTTCTTGCTGTTCAAAAACGACACCAGGATAAAAGATGATTGGCACTTGCGCATCAATTAATGCTTGAATATGTCCATGCGCCATTTTCGCTGGGTAACAAACCGTATCACTGGGAATCGTTTCAAGGCCTTGTTCATAGATTTGTTTATTAGAACGTGGCGATAATTCGACCCGAAAGCCTAAGTCAGTAAAAAATGTATGCCACAAAGGATAATTTTCATACATGTTTAGGACTCTAGGGATACTCAAGCGCCCACGAAACGCTTTATTTTCCCGCAAAGGTCGGTACTTAAATAACTTGCGGTACTTATAATCAACCAAATTTACTTTGCGTTCTTCTCGTTTAATTTTAATTCGTGCACCACGTTCACAGCGATTTCCCGTAATAAATTGGCGCCCGTCCGAAAACACTGTGACCGTTAATTGACAATTGTTTTCACACAAACCGCAATGAGTAAATTCCTTTTCAGAGGTAAATGCCGCTAACTCTTCTAAAGAAAGAAGCGTGGTTTCTTCCCCAATTTCATAAGCGTCCAAAGCAATCAGCGCTGCTCCATAGGCCCCCATCAAACCAGCAATAGATGGACGAACCACTTCACGACCGCTAATTTTTTCAAAAGCTCTCAAGACCGCTTCATTGTAAAATGTTCCTCCCTGGCAGACAATCTTTTCTCCCAACTCTTCAGGTCGGCGAACCTTAATGACTTTATAAATGGCATTTTTGATGACTGAATAAGATAGTCCAGCAGAAATATCGCCGACAGAGGCCCCTTCTTTTTGAACTTGTTTCACTTTTGAGTTCATAAAAACAGTACACCGAGAACCTAAATCAACAGGCGCTTGCGATTCTAAAGCCGCCAAAGCAAAATCCTTCACATTATATTTTAAAGATTGCGCAAAGGTTTCGATAAAAGAACCGCACCCAGAAGAACAAGCTTCATTTAATTGAATGGAGGAAAGCACGCCATTTTTAATGGTCATCGCTTTCATATCTTGCCCCCCGATGTCCAAAATAAAATCCACACCTGGCTGAAAATGGTTGGCTGCTTTGTAATGGGCCATCGTTTCAACTTCACCAATATCGACTTTTAACGCATTTTTTATTAGCTGTTCTCCATATCCTGTAACAGCCGCTTTTCCGATAAAAACTTCTTCAGGCAGTTGTTGATAAAGTGATTTCAGTACTGTCATGGTGGTTTCTAAAGGTTGCCCTTGGTTATTACCATAAAAAGAAAACAACAAATGGCCATCTTCATCAATCAATGCGACTTTTGTCGTTGTGGAGCCTGCATCAATCCCTAAAAAGGTCACGCCAGTATGTTGAGATAAAGGTTTCTCCTTTGCTTGGGCTTGCGCGTGTCTTTCTCGAAAATCTGCTAAATCTTCTGCGCTGTTAAATAACGGTGGTAACGTGTCGCTCGGCTGTAAATCAGTAGCCTGGCTGTTCACTAAGCGCTGAATTAATTCTTCCAATGTACATTCGGCTGCATCTTCTGAATAAAGTGCTGCACCCATTGCTACAAACAGTTGCGGTTGTTCTGGAAAAATAACATCTTCTGGCTGAATTGCTAAGGTTTCAATAAACCGTTTTCTCAATTCTGACATGAAAAATAAGGGTCCCCCTAAAAACGCTACTTTACCTTTAATTTTGCGACCAGCAGCTAACCCAGCGATTGTTTGATTAACTACCGCTTGAAAAATACTCGCCGCGATATCTTCTTTCGCTGCTCCTTCATTGATTAAAGGTTGAACATCCGTTTTGGCAAAAACCCCACAGCGGGAAGCAATCGGATAAATAGTTTGATAATTCTTCGCCAATTCATTCACTCCATTGGCATCCGTTTTAAGTAAAACAGCCATTTGATCGATGAAGGCGCCTGTCCCACCTGCACAACTACCATTCATTCGTTGCTCTAAAGCACCATCAAAAAAAGTGATTTTTGCATCTTCTCCGCCAAGTTCAATAGCAACATCCGTTTCTGGGATTATTGTTTCAACAGTTCGTGTACACGCGATAACCTCTTGAACAAAGGGAATCCCCAATACCTCAGCCAGCCCCATACCACCAGAGCCAGTTATGCTCATTGTCACAGGTTGGTCTGCACCGATCCTTGATAGTCCTTCTTTTAAAATGCGTTCCGTTGCTGCTTTGACATCGGAAAAATGGCGTTCATATTTTGTAAAAATAGGCTGATTTTGTTTATTTAAAAATACTAATTTTACTGTCGTTGACCCAACATCAATCCCTGCTCTCATAACCATCAATTAAAATACCCCTTCATTTCCCAACAGTTTGTTGATTATTATACAAACTGTTTGTTATAATAGATATACCTATTTTAGAAAGGTTCTAAATGATTTGCAACAAGCAATTTACCCTATTTTGTGAGATAAACAACAAAGTTTCCGAGAATGTTGACTATCTCGAAAGGAATTTATGATGGCAAAGAAAACAGACCTTAGAGTACAACGAACCAGAAAAATGATTATTGAAGCTTTTTTTAAACTTGTAGAAACGAAAGGCTACGAAGCGGTGACGATTCAGGATATTGCTGATGAAGCTATGATTAATCGTGCGACTTTTTATGCTCATTTTAAAGACAAACAGCATTTATATGATGCAATCTTCACCTTTACGCTTAGTGCTTTTACCGCTATTCTTGATTCGCAACAACTGGTTAATGGCAACCGTGTCCGCGTGAAGCACATTGAAGAACTTCTGACGCAACTCTATATTAATATTCAAGAGAACAAATCTTTCTTCTTAACTATCATGGACAATAATTTCAACGAACACTTTCGAAAACGCTTAGCTGAAATTATCGAAGAAAAATATGCGACGATTTTTTCGCAGTTGCGTATTACCGAAAATGATATTGACGTACCGATAGATTTTGTTATTGAATACATGACCTCTATCTTCATCGGTACCCTTCATTGGTGGATTACTAGCGAGACGGATATGACACCCAACCACTTAGCCCAATTAGTTATCAAATTAGTTGGTAATGGTCATTTAACTGTCTTAGGCATCGAATTAGAAAAATAAAAACACCGGAGTAGACAATAATGTTGTCTGCTCCGGTGTTTCTGTTAAAGACGAGTTAGTTTTTTGAACGCCATTTGATATTGTGGGCTGTATTTCTTGAAGAAGTGACTTTAACACCACTTTTGATGTTGCCTTTTTTACGAGGAATTAAGTCAACTTTGACATCATACTTACCATCGCGTGCTAAATCGTAAACATTTTCAACCATTTCTGTAATTTTTTCTTTAAAGTTCATTCTTATCAACTCCAGACCATTCTTTCTTAATACTTTAGCATATTCTTATATAAATGAAAACTTTTCTAGCCTGTACATGAGGAAAATCTTACCTCATTTTTGTTATATAATTATACAAAAAAAGAACATCTCTCTACCAGAAATGTTCTGAAAACTGGGGTAGCTGGATTCGAACCAACGCATGACGGAGTCAAAGTCCGTTGCCTTACCGCTTGGCTATACCCCAAAAAGAAAATGGAGGAAAGTGGATTCGAACCACTGAACCCTAAGGAACGGATTTACAGTCCGTCGCGTTTAGCCACTTCGCTATTCCTCCAAAAAGTCATTGTCGCTGTAACGACCTGACTTAGTTATAATACAATCTTTTCCAGAAAAAAGCAACCCTTTTTTTAAAAAAATTGTTATTTATTTTTTATTCACTTAAATTCCATTGACGAATAATTGTTTCAAAGGCTTCGTCCAGATTTTTTGCTGTACCTTCTTGCTTACCATCAATTTCAATGATGAATTTTTTATCATTTTGCGGAATGACACGACCGATTTCTTTTTTACCAATAAATAATTTGTTCATTAAAACATTTGCTCCATTGTATTGGGCTTTTTCTTCTTCAACACGTACTTCAATATCTTTATTCTTTTTTGACATCTCTATCCCTCCAAGAACTCTATGTTATCAGAATCTTTGAAACAAAACAAGCACTCGCTATTTCTCTGTCAGCTTGTTCGTTTATCGTTTCAATGCAGCATTAAGGAGTAACGAAATGCGATTCGCTACTCCTTAAAGGCTGATTTCTATTCTTTTTCTGAACCTTCTGTTACATGATAGTTCACGCTATTTGAGGTACCTTTTTTAGAAAAGTTTTCAATTAGCTCTTTCACGTCGAGGCCCGTTGTTTCTTTTAGTGTTTCTTGTGTACCAGCCAACAAGTTTGTTGCATAATTGGTAATACGGTTGGCGCCAGAATTTTCGCCACCTGCGCCTGTATCTACCACTGAAATCTTGTCGATGTTGCCCAGTGGTTGTGCTGCTTCTTTCATTAATTGTGGCAACATTTCCATCACCATACTTAACACAGCTGCTTCACCATATTCTTTGAAGGCATCAGCAATCTTTTGTTTGGCTTCGGCTTCCGCTGCACCACGAGCTAAAATAGCTTCGGCTTGCGCTTGACCTGTTAAACGCGTTTTATTGGCTTCCGCTTCGGCTAATGCTTCAACTTTGAAGCGTTCTGCTTCAGCTTCTGCTACTTCGCGTGCTTTTTGAGCAAGAGCTTCTTGTTCGCGTGCGTAACGATCTGCATCGGCTTTTTTCTTCACTTCTGAGTCGTATTGTTTTTCACGACGCGTAATTTCTTTTTCTTCTAACTCAATTTGTTTTTGACGTTCAACGACTTTGACTTCCATTTCTTGTTCCACCACATGTTGTTGTGCACGCGCACTTTCCAAGTTATAGGCTTGGTCTGCTTTGGCTTTGGCAATATCTTGTTCTTGTTTGTATAACGCTAATTTCAATTCTTTTTCTTTTGAAGCTTCTGCAATTTCTGTTTGACGTTGCAATTCCGCTTGTTGTGATTCTTTTTCAGCTTCCGCTTTTTTGATACGAGTTTCTTTCAAGGCTTCTGCTTCAGCAATATCTGCATCACGTTTAACTTGAGCGATTCTTGGTTTCCCTAATGAATCCAAGTATCCATTTTTATCACGAACTTCTTTAATTGTGAACGACACAATAACTAAGCCCATTTTAGCTAAGTCAACACTGGCAACTTCTTGTACACTTTGGCTAAATTTATCACGATTTTGGTAAATTTCTTCCACTGTCATTGAACCTAAAATCGAACGTAAATGTCCTTCTAATACTTCACGTGCTTCATTTTCTAATTCTTCCGTTGTTTTTCCTAAAAATTGTTCCGCTGCTGTCGCAATTTCTTCAACTGACGAACCAATTTTAATGATTGATGTCCCATCACACATCACAGGAACCCCTTGTTCTGTGTACACTTCTGGTGTGGAAACATCTAATTTACTTGAAAGCAAACTAATTCGATTTGAACGTTGGAACACTGGTAAGACAAACGCACCACCGCCACGAACGATTTTAATTTTGTTGCCACCTTCGTCTACATGAACATTTTTAGAGCCTAGATAGCTCCCGCTGATAATTAACGCTTCATCAGGTTTGGCTGTCTGATATTTAGAAACAAACACAATTAATAACATTAATAATACTAAAACTGCAATAATAATCGGTAACAAAATCCCCATTTTCTTCTCTCCTACTCTATATTTTTAGACTGCCTTCGTAAGGAATGACATAACAAACCCGTTCTTTCAATTCAATAATCAATACCTCACTACCTCTTGGCGCAGCCACTTCTTGTGGCACATAAAATGCTGCTGGTCGACTTAACGAACCTGTGACACTCTTCAATTGAATCTCGCCCATTCCCCGGACAGGAATTGGGGTAATCACAGTAGCAACACGACCCTCCATGTCTTTTTCCGAAATAGAAATTGTGGCCTCCGAATTTTTCAAAGGGACCAACACATAAAAATTTAGGAAGAAAACAATAATGGTTGAAAGAATACCACTGACAATTAAAATAAGCCAACTATTCACCGCTGTTAACTCTTCCCCAAGGTACCCAAACAGCGAGGTAAAAGCAATCCATGGAATAATCAGCATTGGGTCCACCGGTCCATCAAAATTAAAAACATCCCCAAAAATAATTAGTAAAAAAGCGAGGACCGCGCTCCCCACTAATGCATAAAAATAAACCGTTTCCAATGGTAGACCTTCTAACACTTTTCCCACACTCCTTTCTGTGCTATAACCTAGTAATAGTGTACCAATTTTTAAATAAAAAGAGTAGTAATTTCCAAATAAATCTCAAAAGATACATCTTAAGACCTATTTTTTCTTAATAAAAGAAGCAACAATAAACGAGCAGCCCTAGAATTATCGAACTTCTACGGACTCCTCGTTTTTTAAAATGTGCTATTCATTTGATTTTAACGCTTCAATCATATTGATTTTCTTCAATTTCCGATGCATAATGACCATCACAAACAACGTGAAACACATGGTGATGACTGCGGAATATAGATAACTTGGCCAATGAATAATTGGCGAAAACATAATTAAATCAACTTCAACGGTTGCTAAAATATACTGATGCAAAATTTTCCCAAAGAAGCAGCCAACAATAATACCAATGAACGTTAAAATAATGTTTTCACGGTAAACATAGGTAGTGACTTCACGATCGTAAAACCCTAAAACCTTAATCGTGGAAAGTTCTCGAATCCGTTCAGAAACATTAATGTTGGTTAAATTATATAACACAATTAACGCTAAAGAACCAGAAACAGCAATTAGTACCCAAATGACAATATCAAGGCTTTTCAGCATATCATCAAACGAACCTTTCATCGCAGTTAAAAACGTAATGTTCAACACTTTCGGCTGTTTTGTCAACGCCTCTCCGATTGAGGTTTCTTGTTTTGAGGATAACTTTTTGTCAAAAAGTAGGAATTCTGTATTATACTCCGGCTTCTGTTTCGTCATCGTCTGGTAGAGTTTCGGCGTCATATAGACAAAATGACCCGTATAGTTTTCTGCAATCGCGGCAATTTTCACGTGATAGGTTTGATTATCACTATTTTCTAAATTTAATTGATCTCCGACTTTATAGCCAAATAATTTAGCTAATTTTTCATTAATGATTACACCGTCATCGTTGAGGGAATATTTTTCTCCAGTGACTCGATCATTAAATAATTGAAAATCAGCCATTTTCGAAGGATCTTGTGGCACATAAAGAGTAATATTTTGAGTTGGTGCGCCTTGGCCCTTCGTTTTAAAGATTTCTGAATATAACGGAATTGTTTTATTCAAACCATCCAGTTTGCGCAACGTTTCTTGATACTCTTTTGTCTCTTCAGCTGTTGTTTGCTCTTTAAAAGTCACGACTGCTTGGTAATGCCAGATTTTATTAAATTGAATTGTAGCGACATCCACAATTGAATCGCGTAAACCAAAACCAACAATTAACAGCCCCATACAACCAGCTATTCCGATAACGGTCATCAGCATCCGTCGTTTATAGCGGAACAGATTTCTAGCGGTCACTTTTTGAATAAAGCTCATGCGTTGCCATAAAGGGCGGATTCGTTCTAGTAAAATCCGTTGTCCTGCTTTCGGCGCTTTGGGTCTTAGCAAGGTAGCTGGTGTACTTAATAAATCGATTCTTAATGTCACTAAGGCCGCTCCCACAGTACAAGCTAAGGCTACAATGATGCCCCATAAACTGTAATTTAAGTACCACGGTGTAACTAAATCAGGAATATTGTACATTTGACCGTAGGCATCAAAAATTATTTTAGGGAATAGATAATAGCCAACTGCCAATCCTAATAATGCACCTGTTAGGCTAGCAACCGTTGCATAGGTAATGAAAATCGAAGCAATTTCACGATTACGATAACCTAAAGCTTTCAAACTACCAATTTCCATTCTTTTTTCTTCAACCATACGTGTCATGGTAGTTAAGCTGACTAATGCCGCAATTAGGAAAAAGAACAACGGGAACAGCGTGGCTAAAGAAGAAATCCGATCAGCGTTATCTTGATATTCAGAAAATCCTGGATTGTCTTCCCTAGTAAAATAATAATACGTTGGGGCTTTCAAATTGGCTAGCTCTGTTTCTTTTTCAGCCAACAGTTGTTCTTGTTTAGCCAATTCGTCTTTTTGCTTTTCAAGCATCTCAGCTGGAATTCCTGGTTGTTGCTCCAACTGCGCAAGTGCTTGTTTTCCCGTTTCCAGCGCTTGCCGACCTTGGTTAATGTCCGGCTGAGCCGAATCACGCAGAGCCGCAACCTGTTCTTCTGGCCGATTTTTCAGTGCCTCTTTTACTTGATTTAAGGCCTGCTCTCTTTTCTTTTCATAATCAGAGGAATACGTATTTTGATGTTTTAATGAACGAAATGAGATTAGCAATTCTGGATACCGTTGACTGTCAAAGGCTTTTTCCGAAACCACGCCAAAAAAGTTTAACGTTCCAGACCCGACCGTTGTGGTTCCCCTGGATGTATTATCAATATATTCTGGTGAATTGATAAATCCAACAACAGTAAAATGAGTTTGTTTCAGCCCTTTTTCTTTAATCGCTGCATCGTTTAAAGTGATTTTATCACCCATTTTATAGTCATATCTAGTTTTCGCTAATGTATCTAATGCAATTTCATTTGTTTGTTTAGGTAACCGACCGTCAACTACTTGATAGTTAACCGATCCTGCTTGATTTTTTCGATAGCCAAACAATTTTACTGCATTATTTTGCGGCCCAATCGTGGCATCTATTGTATACCGCGGCACAACTGTTTCGACATCTTTTAAAGACTGTAGTGTTGTTAAATCTTTCTTTTCCAGTCCCATTGTAGAAATTATTCGCGCATCTGGAAGCTGCTCTTTCTGGTAATAATTATTCGCGGTTTTAATCATATCTGGTCCAGTAGCTTTCAAACCAACAAAGACCATTACACCAAGGAAAATAATCCCCATAATCGATAAAAATCGTGTAGTAGATTGTCTAATTTCACGTAAGCTTGTTTTAATTAGCGCTGTTTTCTTCATTTTAGGCACCTACCATTCAATTTCAGCAACCAATTTAGGCTGATCATTCACAGTCATTTCGCGAACTTTCGCATCATTAATTCGAATTACCCGATCGGCCATTTCTGCAATGGCTGAATTGTGGGTAATAATTAAGACGGTCGTTCCAGTTTCACGAGCAGTATTTTGCAAAATAGTTAAAATTTGTTTCCCTGTTTCATAATCCAGTGCTCCTGTCGGTTCATCACATAAAAGTAACTTGGGCTTTTTAGCAATCGCACGGGCGATGGTTACTCGTTGTTGTTCACCACCAGAAAGTTGCGCTGGAAAATTATCTAAACGTTCCCCTAAACCCACCGATTGTAAAACATTGGTCGAATCCAACGCATCCGCAACGATTTGCGAAGCCAATTCGACATTTTCTTTTGCCGTTAAATTTGGGACTAAATTGTAAAATTGGAAAACAAACCCGACATCATTTCGTCGATAAGTGGTTAATTGTTTCTCTGAAAACTGAGCGATATCTGTGCCATCAATAATAATTTCCCCTTCATCACAGCTGTCCATTCCACCAAGAATATTTAAAACAGTTGATTTTCCAGCACCGCTGGGGCCTAAAATAACCGCTACTTCTCCTTTTTCCACTTCAAAAGAAATGCCGTCATTCGCAGTAATAGTTGTCTCTCCCATTTGGTAACGCTTGTATTCATTTTTGACTTCAATATAGGCCATCCACTATCCCTTCCCTTCTACATTAAAATAGTAACATATCTGAGAAAACAAGTCTTTCAAAGAAAAGCCTTTTTTGATTTTTTAGCAAATTTACGTATAATAGAAAAGATGGTCCACTTAAATTTGGACTATTGCAAGTATAAAATTAGAGGAGCACGTTATGGCAAACAGAAAGAAGAAACCACCATTTAATTCAACCATCATGCTGATTGGCGCATTAATCATTTTAATTTTAGGCGCGGTTGGCGTTAAAGTTCCTGATGCTTTACAAGATTTATTTAATGTTCAACCACAAACAACCACCCCTTCAAGCACACCAGCACCAAAAGGAGATAATCCCGGACCAATTGAAAATGGTAAAGCCACATTTTCAGCAGAGGAATTAAAGGATAACTCAAACGGCTGGATTACTTATCATTCTCTAGATCGTCTAAAACGAGCGACAGGCGCTGATGCGCTATTAAAACCCGCAATGGTCAATACAGGAACTTCCGCTAATAAAGATATTCGACCAGCTGGTTTCATTTCAGGAAAAGCTAATCATTCGCGTGGCCACCTAATCGGCCGTCAAATGGGAGGCAGTGGTGATGATCCACGTAACTTAACCACCTTGTATCAGAATCCTGTCAACACTCCTTATATGACGAAATATGAAAATCAGATTCGGGCAGCTCTTGATCGCGGCGAAACCGTTCGTTATCGCGTGACACCTGTATATAACGGAAACGATTTGTTGGCTGAAAAAATCATCTTAGAAGCCAAAAGCCTTAAAACAAATTCACCCATTGATTTTTCAGTAACTATTTTAAACAAACAATAAGGAGGAACTTTCATTGGATTTTGAACAGCTAAAAGAAACATTACCCGATGCAAAACCACAAACATTTTTGCAAGCAATCCTCTCTCAACCTCAAGAAGAGGATGCTGAATTAACTTTCAGTGAAGAAATTGATGAACAGTTTGTCGAAAATTGTAAATTTTTAGCCTCTCCAGAAACCATTTCTGAAACAGATGTGGAACATTGGCGCAAACAAGAATTTTTAGTTGTCGCCCAAAGTTTAGATGGCGATTATCTAGCAGGTACTCTAGAGCAAACCTTTGTGATTCCCAGCTCCCTTTACAAAGAGGATATTGAGCAATTTGACAAGCAATTAATCGATTTTTTTATTGCCTACGAGAACAAAGAAATCACTTCTGCGATTTTACCAAAAGAATTATAAAAAAAGCTTGCGGATAAATTTCCGCAAGCTTTTTCTTGTGTCTTATGCTCGATAACGTTCAACGCCATCTAAATAAGTAGCTGCTAATTCCATGGTTGGTTCTAATACGATAAAGTCAGCATCACGACCATTTGCAATCATGCCGCATTGATCATCAATTTTACAGCTAATCGCAGGAACTAATGAAGCCATCATAATTGCTTGTGCAGGTGTTGCAATACCCCAATCAACTACATTTTTAATTGCTTCTTTTAGTTTTAAAATACTACCTGCTAAGTTCCCAGTATCCAAACGAGCCGTTCCTTCTGCTACCACAACAGGAAATTCACCTAAATTGTAGTTGCCATCTGGCATACCGCCAGCCATCATGCAGTCTGTAATTAACGCAACGTGATCATGGCCAGCTTTTTCCATCAATACTTCAGCCGCTTGCGGATGTACATGGTGTCCATCACAAATTAATTCAGAGAAAACGTGTTGTAACGTTAACAATGCACCAACCATCCCTGGTTCACGGTGATTTAAGCCACGCATCCCATTATATGCATGAACAAAAACGCTAGCGCCTGCTTCAACTGCCACATCAGCTTCTTCTAAGGTCGCATTACTATGGCCTAAAGCAACAACGACACCTTCATCTGTAACGGTTTCAACAAATTCTTTCACCCCATTACGTTCTGGTGCCAACGCAATTTTCTTAATAATTCCGCCTGAAGCTTCTTGCCATTCGTGGAATGTATCAAGGTCTGGATCTCCAAAATAACTTGGATTTTGTGCGCCTTTATGTTCTTCAGTAAAGAAAGGTCCTTCAAAGTAAATCCCTTGAATTTTTGCACCAGGTACTTCTTGGTAGACTTGACCAATCGTACGTGCAACGTCTGTTAAACGTTCTTTACTTGACGTTAACGTTGTTGGTAAAAATGAAGTTACACCACAAGATAATAAGCCTTCAGACATCACTTTAATGCCTTCTGCATCGTTATCCATTACGTCATGATTCATGTAACCATGAATATGAGTATCGACTAAACCCGGGGCAATCCATTTGCCTTCCTCACGAATAATTTTTACGTCCCCTTGCGGTTCATCTTTTGTATAATTACCAAAGATACCATCCGTGATTTCTAAATAACCAGGTCCTTTAACATCGCTTTTTAAAAAGAACTTGTCTGCAAAGATAAATGTTTTCATCTTCATCCTTCTTTCTTTATTTTACTTACTTCAAAAGTACTCTTAATCAGTACAAAAGTCAAGAAATGGTGTAGACCTTTTAAGCAATTCTGAGGATTTTTTAAAGATTGCCACTTTCCACATTTTTCATTTGTTGTGCTAAGTTCAGATAACGTTCCGCTTCTTCATGTTTATTCTTTCTCATTAAAACTAAATATTTTAGATTTAATAATTCACTTAAATAATAATAACTATTTTTTTTGCGAGCCCAAGTAATTCCTTGATCCACATAAATTTCGGCATCTTTTTCTGTATAATTTTTAAATAAGAAATCAGCATAATTAAAAAATATTTTCGTTAACTCTGCATTACTGCGTTCATTTGGCAATTGATTAAAATAATGAATACTCAAACTTAAAAATCGTTCTGCTTCTACTCGATTGCCCATGTAACCATAAGTGGCACCTAGACAACTAATTAATTGAATCTCTAAATCAGAAACATTTAACTTATCGGCTTTATAGGTGAAAGATAACCCTTTACGCAAGCTAGCAATAGCTTTTTCATAATCATTTAGAACAAACAATTCACAACTACCTAAATAATAATAATATTTTTGCCAGTCCGTATCTAAATACAATTGTTCTTCAATACGATTTTCCTTTAAATAATTTAATAATAATTGATATTTTTTATGGCGAAAATATTCAGCCATTTTTTCAAATGAATACGTAACAACATGCACATCACCAGATTTATAACGCATAATCTGGTCAACAGTCACACCTAAACGATCACAAAGTTGTTGCATTACGAGAACGTTTGGCAACTCTTCATTGTTTTCAATGCGACTTAAAACACTTTGCGAACAGATGTCTTCTGATAACATTTTCTGTGTCAATTTTCTATTTTTTCTAATTTCTTTAATAACTGCACCTAAAGAATTCATCACAATAGCTCCTATTTATATCGGCCATTTTCCTTG
The DNA here is from genome assembly GCF_051712785.1 of Enterococcus sp. DIV0546. Classification (NCBI taxonomy): domain Bacteria; kingdom Bacillati; phylum Bacillota; class Bacilli; order Lactobacillales; family Enterococcaceae; genus Enterococcus; species Enterococcus sp. DIV0546. The sequence goes on along the minus strand of NZ_JBIOPO010000001.1, from coordinate 1,102,076 downwards.
CAAAATGGGGATTTTGTCAAAATATGCGAATTCGCATTATGCTTTTATTGTACTTTATTGCATAATATACTGCAAGAACATTATCTAAGGTTTTCTTAGAAAATAAATAGGTTCATTTTTATTAAAAAGGAGTGTTATTGTATGGCCGAAGAGAAAAAGGTTCACTTCATTTGGGAAAAAACAAATTATTCAGGCTTTGTGGAGAAGGAGTATGAAAATTCTTATCTCATCGTAGTAGCAAATCCTAGTCCTGATATGGAAGAAAAATATACCAACCGAATGATTATTAGTAAAAAAGCATGTGAAACCGCAGAATAGTATTGTTGATAAAACAAGAACTACCAAAAAATAGCTTCGTTAGAGGCTATTTTTTGGTAGTTCTTTTATTTTTGTTTGTAGGTACTTAAAAATTCACGCATTTTATCTGCTGTAGTTTTTAAGTCTTCCATTTTCGGTAAATAAACAATACGGAAGTGATCGGGTTGTTGCCAGTTGAACCCACCACCATGGACTAATAAAATATGATGTTTGTGTAAGAAATCTAAAACAAATTTTTCATCATCATAAATGTCGAATTTGGCCGTATCAATTTTCGGGAAAATATAGAAAGCTGCTTTAGGCTTCACGGCTGATAAACCAGGAATATCATTTATCGCATTGTAAATAAATTCTCGTTGTTCGTAAATTCTGCCACCTGGTAAAAGTAAATCATCGACACTTTGATAGCCGCCTAATGCGGTTTGAATGATTTGTTGTGACAACACATTCGAACATAACCGCATGGAAGCAAGCATATTTAGCCCTTCGATATACCCTTTTACTCGTGATTTATCTCCACTTAACACCATCCAACCGCATCGGAAGCCTGCCACTCGATGTGATTTTGACAAACCATTCAATGTTACGACAAATAAATCAGGTGCTAATGTAGCAATCGGTACATGAACCAAACCGTCCATGACCAAGCGATCATAAATTTCATCGGAGTAAATAATTAAATCATTTTGACGTGCCACTTCGACAATTTCTAGTAATAACTCTTTCGGATATAAAGCACCAGTCGGATTATTTGGATTTATAATAACGATTGCTTTTGTATTCGAAGTTATTTTTGATTTTATATCATCAATGTCTGGATACCATTCTGCTTGCTCATCACAAATATAATGGACGGGCGTACCGCCTGCCAAAGAAACAGACGCAGTCCATAAAGGATAGTCTGGCATTGGCACAAGTACTTCATCGCCGTTATTTAACAAGCCTTGCATACACATGGTAATTAATTCACTCACGCCATTACCAGTGTAAATATCATTAATCGTTACATTAGGAAATTTTTTTAATTGGCAATATTGTTCAATCGCTTTTCTTGCAGAAAAAATACCTTTTGAATCGGAATAACCTTCTGAATCGCGAACATTTACAATCATGTCGCGCACAATTTCATTTGGGGCATCAAAACCAAATGGCGCTGGATTCCCTGTATTTAATTTCAAAATACGTATGCCCTCTTCTTGCATGCGTTCTGCTTCTTCTAAAACAGGACCACGGACATCGTAACTTACGTTATTTAATTTATCGGATTTTTTAAAATTTCTCACACGGACTCCCTCGCTTCACAAATTTATACTCTAAAGTTACGCCAACTATAATGAAAAAGCAATAATAAATATCAGAATTTAATAAAAAATTGATGGTTTTTCCGTAATAAACAAGAGCGTGGGACAAAAATCACTTTGGATTTTTGCTCCACGCTCAAAAACTGATAAACGGCGGGAATAGAAGCAACTTCTTCGGAAATAAGCCGAAATTCTCCAAAAATTAAAGAACAATTTTCGGAAATTCCTTCTTATTTCTCGGAGTTAAACACTTCTGTCCCGACATTTTGTTATACTAGTTGATGCAGATGATGGGACTCGAACCCACACGGACATCTGTCCACATGACCCTCAATCATGCTTGTCTGCCAATTCCAACACATCTGCATTTTAAGAGCACTTATTTATCCTAAAATAATTACTGGTCTTTGTCAAGATAACAAAGACCAGAATCGTTAGATTTGTTCTTTTTTCGCTTGCCAGGACAAACGCCCATGACATTTTCCGCAGACATATCGTGTCGTATCAATTCGTCGTTTTCTGAGGATGACTTCTCCACAAGACTGACATTGGTACTGATGGAAAACTGCTTTTTTCCGTTCTACCAGAGGCGGTGCGTAACGGGCACCGCCAGTCTTAGCCAATAACTCTTTAAAGTCCTTATCTTTATGCTGATAGCCTTTGCCAGCTAAATGTAAATGATAGTGACATAACTCATGCTTAATGACTTTTTCCAGTTCCTCTTGTCCATACTTTAAAAAGACAGTTGGATTAAAATCCAGGTGATGCGAAGCTAAATGATAGCGACCGCCCGTAGTTTTTAACCGCCGATTAAATGTAGCTTGATGCAGAAAAGGTTTCTGAAAAAATACGATTGAAATTTTTTCCACTAGCGTTTGAAGCGCTTGATCTGTCATCAAGACTGGTTGAGACTCTTTCATTGTTACTCTTTTCTATCAGCACGAGGCAACATGGTTAAACTAATACGCCCCTTTTTCAAGTCAACATCTTCTACCCAAACTGTGACTACATCACCCACCGCAACAACATCCGTTGGGTGCTTAACAAATTTAGTACTTAACTTAGAAATGTGGACTAAGCCATCTTGCTTCACACCAATATCGACAAACGCACCAAAGTCAATTACGTTTCGAACAGTCCCTTGCATTTCCATTCCTGGTTTCAAATCTTCCATCGTCAACACGTCTTTACGTAAAAGTGGCGCTGACATCTCATCGCGCATATCACGACCTGGTTGGATTAAACTAGCAATAATATCTGTGAGTGTTTCTGAACCTACTTCTAACTCAGTAGCTAATTGATTCACTGGTAACTGTTTCAATTTTTCGATAGCTTCTGCTGTCCCTAATTCTTTAGAAGCAATCTCTGCTTTTTCTAAAATTGCTTGTGCTACTGGATAACTTTCTGGGTGAATGCCAGTGTTATCTAACACATTTTTGCCATTAGGAATTCGTAAAAAGCCAATTGCTTGTTCAAATGCTTTTGGTCCTAAACGAGGTACTTTTTTGACTTGATTTCGTGCTGTGAAGACACCATTTTCATCACGATAAGTGACTAAGTTTTGCGCCGTTGTTTTATTTAAGCCAGAAATATGTTGTAAAAGTTGAGCACTCGCTGTATTCACATCAACACCAACTTGGTTTACCGCAGTTTCTACAACAAAATTCAATTGCTCGGCAAGACGTTTTTGCGATACGTCATGCTGATATTGACCGACCCCGACTGCTTTGGGATCAATTTTTACTAATTCTGCCAACGGATCTTGTAAACGACGTGCAATGCTGACCGCACTTCGTTCTTCGACTTGTAAATCAGGAAACTCTTTACGAGCCACTTCACTCGCAGAGTAAACGGAAGCCCCTGCTTCATTAACGATCACGTAAAAGACGTCACGCTTCACCGCTTTTAATTGCTCTGCCACAAACAATTCAGATTCACGACTTGCCGTTCCGTTTCCAATAGCTACCATGTCCACTTGATAGTCTTCAATGATTTTTTTAAAGGCTGGACCAGCGGCTTCACGTTTCGCAGCAGTCGCTGGTTTATGTGGATAAATCACTTGAATTGCTAAAACTTTACCCGTTTCATCGACAACTGCTAATTTACAACCTGTCCGATAAGCCGGGTCAAATCCTAGAACAACTTTTCCTTTAAGTGGTGACTGTAATAATAAATTACGTAAATTTTCACCGAAAATTGCAATCGCTTGTTCATCAGCTTTTTCTGTTAATTCATTGCGGATCTCCCGTTCAATCGCTGGCCCAATAAATCGTTTATAGCTATCTAAATAAGCAGCCTCAATGTATGGAGCAGCAAAACTTGTTGCTTGTTTGCCGATTAGTTGACGTTGGAAATAATCATTAATTTTTGTTTCATCAGCGACAAGGGAAACCTTTAAAATGTCTTCTTTTTCACCACGATTCGTTGCTAAGACACGGTGCGGCACCATTTTGCTAACTGGTTCTGCAAAATCGTAATACATTTCATAGGTCCGCTTTTCGTCTTTTTCTTCATCCTTAACTACGCTAACGTATTGCGCATGTTTAACCATATAATCACGTAACCATGTTCGGTATTTTGGTTCATCGCTAATACGTTCTGCTAAAATTTCATGAGCACCTTGCAAGGCTATCTCGGCGGTTGCAACTTCTTTTTCTTCATTAATAAAAGTAGCCGCTTTAGCTAAGATATCCGCGTTTTCAGGTAAAGAGAGCAACCAATCTGCTAATGGTTCCAACCCTTTTTCTTTCGCGATAGTCGCTTTAGTCCGACGTTTTTGTTTATATGGTCGATATAAATCTTCCACTTGTTGCATTTTTACTGCTTTTTGAATATCTGTTTTGAGTTCTTTTGTTAGTTTTCCTTGCTCTTCAATTAAACGGAGAACTTCTTCTTTCCGCTTTTTCAAGTTTTGTAAATAATGATAACGTTCTTCTATTTCACGGATTTGGACTTCATCTAAACTTCCAGTCATTTCTTTCCGGTAACGGGCAATAAAAGGAACTGTATTTCCTTCATTTAATAAAGTTAAAACCGTTGTTATTTGTTTTGAACGATACGTTGTCAATTCTTTTTGAAGTAGCGCTACTACTTCTTCGTTATAAGCTTCTGCCATTAACTAGATACCTCTTTTCTTATGCATACTTATCTATTTTAGCATATTTTTGCTTCTAAATATAGAAGTGAGGTAACTGATTCGTGCGATTAAGGAATCAAAATTCTGGTTGCCACGCAGGGGTGCGTTTTTGATATTCGATATCTTGGACAATGCCTTTTTCATTAAAAATCACACCATGTACAGAACCGCCAAAAATAGCACCACCATCTATCCCAATTTTTCCATCACTTTGCCAAAGGTCCGTGGTCTGCATATCACCATGTAACATCGGAGTAATGGTATGACCAAAAACAATGGTCTTGCCTGTATTATTTTTCCCTTGATGAAAGGGTTCACGAATCCACAAAAAATCCTTAGGTGCTGTTTGCCGCCAATCTTCCATCGTTAAATCAACCCCAGCATGCACAAATAAGTAATGCTGCCATTCAAAATAAAGCGGTCGTTTTGTTAAAAAATCAATTAACTCTGGATAGCGACTACGGATCATTAAGGCCATTTCTGTTGGTGAGTATTCTGCAGTAGCTCCTGGATGCAAGAGGCTTTCAATTGTTTCCTTGCCACCATTGCGAACATATCCTGCAAACCAGTCCTCTGGATTTTGAAGAAACTGCAAAAAATATTCTTCATGATTGCCTCGTAAATAAACAGCGTCGTGTTGCTCGACAAGTTCTTTTCCTTTGAGAAAACAGGCTTTAGAATCCGGACCACGGTCGTTTAAATCACCAATTAAAACTAGCTGATGCTCGACTGGGTCATAGTCTGTGAGTAAGGCATCAAACAAATCTGCTTGTCCATGAATATCACTGATTACATAAACATATGGTTTCATAAATAAGCCCTCCTAACTTGCTTATATTAAGTATACGCTAAATTTTAAAATATTCTCGTAAAATGTTTGGAAATAAAAAAGCTCTTAAAAGTTTACTTTTCAATAAACTTTTAAGAGAGTCAGCTTATTCTGTTAATATCTACGATCTACACCTGCAGATTTACTCTTGTCATAAATACTATCAAACGCTAAAATTCCTAAAGTCAGATAACTAACAGAAATAATAATAAATAATAGATATTCTCCACTAGAAATTGCTTCACCTTGAATCAAGGTTTGACTAATTTTGATTCCTTTAGTAATAGGTAGTAATTGACCTATTTTTTGAAGCCAATTAGGTAATAATCCCAGAGGAAAAATCGCACCTGATAAAATCATTATTCCATATGAAATAATCGACTCAAAAGAAGCTGTTTTAGTAAACTTTAACGTTAGGCCACACAAAAGCATCGTAAACCCAAGAATTCCGAGACTTGCAATAAAAAAAATAGGAACCAAGAGCATATGGAAGCCTAAAGTTAAATTTAAAATCACTTTTAAAATAATAAGTGCTACAAGAACTTTCACTAAATTAACGACACCCCAAATACTCGAACGAATTAAAATTAGTTTTTTCAAACCGATTGGTTGAATCATTAATTGTTCCAAAACACCCATTTGTTTTTCACTAGAAGTTGAAACTGAGGCTTCGCCAATTAAACTACTTAATAAAAACCAATAGACAAATCCAATATAAAAAGAGCTTTCCGACGTGTTTCCGCTCATTAATCCCATACCAATAAAAATAAAAATCGTAATCACTGTACTCACAATTTGGTCAGGGTAATACATTTTAATTTCAAATAAATATTTACGAAGTTCACCAACGAATGCTTGTAGAATTTTCATGATAAACCTCCCTTAAAATTTCTTCAATGTTTTTCTTACGTTTTTCAAATCTATTAATTTGGTACCCTTGTTTGATTAAATTTTGTAGTTCTAGCTGTGCTGTTTCCTCTCCTTCAAGAATTATTTCTTTTGAGGGTTCTCCTAAAAAATTAAAAACTATTTCATACATATCAGATTCAAATTGTTTTATAAAGGTCGAATAGCTACCATAATATAATTGCTTACCGTTATTTAACAACAAGACTCGATCTGACAAGGTTTCTAAAACATCCGCTTGATGGGAGGTTAAGACAATTGTTTTTTGCTCTTGGTGCGCTAATTCTTCAATAATTGCCATAATTTCTTTATTTGACTGAAAATCTAAACCTAAGGTTGGTTCATCTAAAAATAAAATATCTGTTTCTTTAACTAACGCACAAATAATGGCTAATTTTTGTTGCATACCTCGTGAATAAGCTCCTGCCGGTTTGTGAATAGCTTGTTGCAACTGAAAGCGTTGGACCCATTGATGAACTTTTTGTTTTTCCTTCTTGTATGATTTTCCAGATAAACTTAGAAAATAACGAATATTTTCTATCCCGGATAAAAAAGGGTAGATATTGTCTACTGATTCCAAAACTGCTCCCATTTTGCTATATAGCTGAGCAGAATTATTTTTTTTTAATTCCAGCATATTTTACTTCTCCCTTGGTCGCATAGATCATTCCCAACAGAATTTTAATCAAGGTTGATTTACCTGCGCCATTCTTACCAAGAATCACAAAAATTTCTCCTTTATTAATTGCAAAAGATAAATCTTCAAAAATGAGTTCTTGTCCAAATTTTTTAGTGAGGTTCTGACATTTAATCACTTCTTCCATTAAGATACATCCTTTCTGAAAATTCATGCACTAGAGGGATAGAATTACTCTCAAATGAATTTTTGGGGCATTTAAACGTTTTACTGAATCTCTTATAATAGCAACCCCCATCACAAACAGGTAAAAACTTACATTCTATACAGTCCTCTAAAGATTCATTTTTATTAATCTCTTGCGAACGGATAAAATCAAACATGAATTCACCATATTCTCTTACATGTACTTGTTGAAATTGTTTTAAACCTACTGCTTCTATACATGAATAAAGATAACCATTTGCTCCAATAATAAAATTATTTTTTTGAAACATGCTGCATCCTAAAAATATATCTCTATAAAATGGTTCGTATGTATATCCCTCTTCCAGTGCTATTTTGTGTACTTCGTACCAATGAGTATCTTCTTTTAAAGTATATTCATACTGTTCATCTTTAGTATCTATGACATCACTAAATATAAGTGGATAGGTAATATTTTGTACTTTTAATTGTTGAATTAATTCAGGAATAGAATCTACATTTTCAGCATTTAGATTACAATTAATTTGAATGTTAATATCTGGATATTTTTCATTTAATAATGCTATGTTCTCCAAAATTTTATCAAAGCTACCACTTCCGTGTTTCGAAACACGAAAATTATCATGTATTAACCTCGGACCATCTAATGTAATCATAAGCTCTTTCAGACCTAAATCGTACAATCTTTGGTATTTTCTCCCCATTATAGTACCGTTAGTAACCATATTGAAATGAGTTCGCTCCCTAGGTACACTCAAAGTTTTCATAATATTTTCAATTGATTTTGAATGAAGCATGGGTTCCCCTCCGATAAAACAAATATCCACTTGTTCTGGTTGGATGTCGTTTACAGAAACATTTATAAAATTAACAACCTCGTTAACTGTAACTTCTGTCATTACTTCTTTCTCTGGAATAACATTCTGATAACAATAACTACACTTTAAATTACAATCATAATTTAAATGAACGACATATCGTGCAACTTTGTCTGAAAATAAATATGAATTTCTTACAGGATTCAACAGTTCTTCTTTGTCAGATTTACATGTTTTATTCATATAAAACTGATGTTCTAATTCTGGATACATGGAGTCTCTATTTTCGTTATCAATGAGCATATGTTGTTTTGTTAACATATTGTAAAGCGCAGTCTGACTTTTATTTATCCTAGTTTTTACAACATACTTACTAAGTCTTTCCAATTTATTCATCCCTCTCCAACACAGCTTTATATTCATCCCTTATATTATTGTATATTGATATTTTACTTTCATTAAATTCTTGACAAATATCTTTATTGCTAAGCATAGTTTTGAAAAAGCCAAACGTTACTTGCAATGAAGGAAACATACCAAATAAAAAAAGTAATTCCTCAGGGTAATCATATATTTGCTTGCAGTCATTATATTTTTTTACAAAAAAATTTTTATTGTTTTTCAGTTTTAATGTAGAACTATTTCTGATAAATAGATTAAAGTTTTCAAAATGATATTCATCAGTTTCAAAAGTCATTTCTATGCATATATTTTTATATAAATTATATGTTTTACAAATTTTATTCAATTCTTTCAAATCATTGATATTTTCAATTTTTATGAAATAATTATTTTCAAAAAAGCGAGAATTGTATATGTACTCCAAATAATTTTCTTCTTTATATTTTTTTTGAACTAATATACCATTTGCAACTAGCTTCTCCACTAATTCCAAATCATATTTCACCCAATCATCAATTCTATTCCATAGTTGATAAGGAACTTCAAAAACAGTGAGAGAAAAATAATTTATTATTCTTACAGTTTCTTTTCCTCTTTCTACAAATATATAATTAGATTTTTTCAACATGAGAAGCCCTCATTTCTATTATAGACAAAGTGTCATAAATATTATCACAACTTAATTCATCGCTATAACGTAACACTTCATTACCTTCTTTAGGTATAACAAATAAAGAAAAATTTTCTTTTCTAAAAAATTTTCTTTTCTCCTCCAAACCACCAATTTCTTTGACATTTCCCCTCAAATCAACATCTCCAGTTACTAAAAATGTAAAATCGCTATTTATTAGCTTCATTTTGGTGTGATACTTCTGATAATATAATATTGCCATAAAAATCCCAAGAGACGCCGAAGGTCCATCTTTAAATATATCATTATTAGTAAAATGGATATGAAAGTCTTTTATTTCATTTAAACCAAACTTCTGTTTATTATTTTTAAGCAATGTTTTCGCTATAAATACTGAATCTTTTATTTGCGAACCTACTAACCCTGTAATTACAGTAGTATCTGACTGGGCAATCTGAATTTCAAAATATTCTACAAATCTATCTTCAGAAATTGCAGGAACATAAAACATTTTTAATTCCTCCTTTAAAAAAAACTCACTATAAAATAAAGATTTTATAGTGAGTTTTTTGATTAAATGTGTATATTTACTTGACGTTGAGTTTTTGCGCAGCAAGAATATACTTTCGAAAGATTACTTACCTCTTTCTTGACTTTACTTTTTGTGTTTTCCATCACTTTCTTTTCTACCATCGAAATTTCTGACATTTTTTTCATTACCCAATCCTCCTAAAAAAATATATTTTAATTAGGTTAAATACCTAATTATTCAATGTATAAACAATCCACCATTCATTTCCCATAATAAATCTCCTTTCTTTGTAACATAATACACAAGAATGATTTAATTAAAAATGACTTTTTTGTCCTTGACTATAAACACAATTTAAGGCATAATTATTTTTTTGTCTTTCTCCCATTCATCTAATATTTTTTCTTTTAATAGGTAATCACTTAATAACTCAGCTATATTTATTGCAGTCAAGTATTTATTATCAGCTTTGCCCAAATTTTTGTTAACAACTACTTCATATTTTCCTTCTAACATTTCCCATATTGCCCAGTTATTTAACCAGTGAGCCTGCTTTCTTATTTGCTTAGAAAATTTGATTATATTGTATAAATCCTCATATCTTTTTTTTCTAAAACAAATACTAGCAACGGAAGTGAAAACTCCATCCAAAATAACAAGCTCTAAATCATACAAGTAATTGATACTACAGATTAATTTTTTTAATATTTTACTAAATTCACCTTCATTCCATCCGTAACTATGGAGCATCTCAAAATATATCTTTGAAAGTAATAATTCGTTAATACCATAAACTTCAGGTTCTATTAATCTTTTAAAATTATTTTTCAAAAGATTTTCCATGTAGTCTACATTTTTAGTTACTACAGTACTTATTATTGAACTTTCTAATTCAATAGTTAGTTGTTCTTCTAACGGAAGATCAAAAAAATACTTTTCATATATTAACTCTAAAATCCCTTCTTTATATTCTAACCTTTCCAAGCTACCTATCACAGGGTACGTTTTAAAAACTTTATGTTTTAATTTTAAATAGTCTCTAGGCAGTTCACTTTTTTGTTCAATTAAATTTACTACAGCCACATTTAATTGCTTCGCTATAAAGTTTAGTACACTAATCGTAGTGTTTGCGTTTTCATTTTCTATTCTAGTTAATTGCCTGACAGAAAGTTTACTTTCATCTTCACAGAGGGATTCTCTAGATAATCCTTTTTTACACCTCAACATCTGGATATTTTTACCAATATCTAGCACCATAATATTCACCCTTTTTTCTCATCGTAATATAACTTTATTCAAATGTAAAGGAAAAATAAACCCAGCAAGCCACGAAATATTCATGACTTACTGGGTTGTCTCTTTTATTTTTTCTTCTTACCGCCAAACGCATCTTTCATTTTATCAAAGAAGCCTTCTTCTTGTTGTTCAGTTACATTTTGTCCGCCAGCTTTTGCAAAAGCTCGTAGGGCATCCTTTTGTTCTTCATTAAGATTTTTTGGTGTTATTAATTTCACTTTCACGTGTTGATCACCATTGCCCCCACCACGTAAACGTGGCGCACCTTTGCCTCTTAAGCGGAAGTTTGTGCCAGTTTGTGTTCCAGCCGGAATTTTTAATTTCACGTCACCATGAACAGTTGGTACAGTTACTTCGTCCCCTAGAGCCGCTTGGACAAAACTTACTGGTAAATCATAGTAGATTTCTGCGCCATCTCGATCGAAAATATCACTATCTTCAACACGAAAGACTACATATAAATCACCATATGGCCCACCATTGGTACCCGCTTCTCCTTGGTTAGCTAAGCGCATTTGTTGGCCGTCTTCTACTCCAGCAGGCACATTTACTTTGACAGTATGTGCTTTTTTCTCATGACCTGTGCCATGACAAGTTGGACATGGTTCTTTAATTTCTTTCCCTGTGCCATGACACACATCACAAGTTTGACGACTCATCATACGACCTAATGGCGTTTGACGTTCAACATTGATTGTTCCAGAGCCATGACATTTATGACAAGTTTCTGGGTGTGTGCCTGGTTTGGCGCCATTACCGCCACAGGTTGCACAAGTATCTTCTCGATTGTACTTAATCTCTTTTTCGACACCGAAAATAGCTTCTTCAAATTTCAATTGAATTGTATATTGTAAATCGGCGCCTTGTCTTGGTGCATTTGGATCAACAGAACGGCCACCGCCGCCAAAGAATGAATCGAAAATATCTTCGAATCCACCAAAACCACTACTGCTAAATCCGCCGCCACCGAAACCGCCAAAGCCACCAGCGCCGCCACCGTAATTAGGATCAGTTCCTGCATGGCCATATTGGTCATAGGCCGCTTTTTTCTGTGGATCACTTAATACTTCATACGCTTCAGAAACTTCTTTAAATTTTTCTTCCGCATCGGCTTCTTTGTTAATATCTGGATGGTACTTTTTGGAAAGTTTGCGGTATGCTTTTTTAATTTCATCATCTGAAGCACCTTTTGCTAATCCTAGCACTTCATAATAATCTCGTTTCGTCGCCATTGACTTCCCTCCAACTTTCTTCAAACTTTACAATGTGTTTAGAACCAGCCAAATTCATCGATTGCTTTCGGTCTCTCTGGTTGGATTATCTGTCACACCTTGAATCAGTGTTACTAGCTGTGAATAGGTATTTTCAGCTTGTTTAACATCGTTGTAATCATACCACAGTTCTTTCAAAACCTAAATAGTTTCTTGCAAACTTGATTGTGGTTGATTTTCTCACAAAAGACAAGGGACTGGGACATTAGTCATTGTACTAATGATCCAGTCCCTAAAATCAATTGTTATTGATTATTTGTCATCACCATTTACTTCTTCAAAATCAGCATCAACAACATCATCAGCGCCACCTTGGGCAGCTTCAGGATTTTCTTGTGCTTGTTGTTGCGCAGCTTGTTCGTAAAGTTTTACTGTTAAGTTTTGGACGATTTCATTCAATGAATCACGTTTTGCTTTCATTTGTTCGATATCGTTTGCTTCGATGGCTGCTTTTAATTCATCACGCGCATCTTCTGCTTTTTTCACTTCTTCAGCATCTACTTTGCCTTCTAATTCTTTCAATGTTTTATCAACAGTGAATAATAAAGCATCTGCATCGTTACGTAAGTCAACTTCTTCTTTACGTTGTTTATCTGCTTCAGCGTTTGCTTCAGCATCTTTCACCATACGTTCGATTTCATCATCAGATAAACCTGAAGAAGATTTAATCGTGATTGTTTGTTCTTTTTGAGTGCCTAAGTCTTTCGCACGAACATTTACAATCCCGTTTTTATCAATGTCAAAGCTTACTTCAATTTGTGGCACACCACGAGGAGCCGCAGGAATATCTGTTAATTGGAAACGACCTAATGTTTTATTATCAGCGGCCATTGGACGTTCACCTTGTAAAACGTGAATATCAACAGCTGGTTGATTGTCAGCAGCAGTTGAGAAGACTTGTGATTTACTTGTTGGAATCGTAGTGTTACGATCAATTAATTTTGTAAATACGCCACCCATTGTTTCAATCCCTAATGACAACGGTGTTACGTCTAATAAGACGACGTCTTTAACATCACCAGTGATTACGCCACCTTGGATGGCAGCACCCATTGCTACTACTTCGTCAGGGTTAACTGATTTGTTTGGTTCTTTGTTTGTTTCTTTGCGAACAGCTTCAACTACAGCTGGAATACGTGTTGAACCACCAACTAGGATAACTTCGTCGATTTCAGAAGGATTTAATCCAGCATCTTTCAAGGCTTGACGTACTGGTACTTTTGTACGTTCAACTAAATCACTTGTTAATTCATCAAATTTTGCACGAGTTAAGTTCATTTCTAAGTGCAATGGTCCTGCTTCGCCAGCAGTAATAAATGGCAAGCTGATTTGTGTGCTTGTTACACCTGATAAGTCTTTTTTCGCTTTTTCAGCAGCATCTTTCAAACGTTGTAATGCCATTTTATCGTTAGCTAAGTCAATGCCATTTTCTTTTTTGAATTCTGCAACCATGTAGTCAATAATCTTATTATCAAAGTCATCCCCACCTAGGTTGTTATCACCTGCTGTTGATAATACATCGAAAACGCCATCGCCTAATTCAAGGATTGACACGTCGAATGTACCACCACCAAGGTCAAAGACAAGAATTTTTTCATCTTTGTCTGTTTTATCTAAACCATAAGCTAAAGCTGCTGCTGTTGGTTCGTTAACGATCCGTTCTACTTCTAAGCCAGCAATTTTACCAGCATCTTTTGTTGCTTGACGTTGCGCATCGTTGAAATATGCAGGAACTGTAATAACTGCTTTTTCAACTTTTTCACCTAAATAGTCTTCAGCAAAACCTTTTAAATATTGTAAGATCATTGCAGAAACTTCTTGTGGTGTATATGATTTTCCTTCAACATCAACTTTGTAGCCAGCTTCACCCATGTGACGTTTAATAGATGAAATCGTGTTAGGATTTGTAACAGCTTGACGTTTTGCTACTTCGCCCACTTGAATTTCACCGTTTTTGAATGAAACGACCGAAGGAGTTGTGCGGTTACCTTCTGGGTTTGCAATAATTTTCGCTTCGCCGCCTTCTAGCACTGCGACAGCTGAGTTTGTTGTTCCTAAGTCAATACCAATAATTTTACTCATAGTGAATATCTCCAATCTGTATTAGTTTTCTATAATAATATATTTTTAATTAACATTTGTTATTGTGCAACAATGACCATTGATGGTCGTAACACACGATCTTGTAATTTGTACCCTTTTTGTAGAACTTCAACAATGGTATCTGCTGGGGTTTCTTCAGAAGCAGGGACTGTTTGAACGGCTTGATGTAAATTTGGATCAAAGGTTTCACCCATTGCTGGGATTTCTTCAATTCCTTCTTCTTTTAAAGCCACAGTAATACTTTCTAGCACCATCGAAATACCTTTTTTCAAGCTTTCACCTTGTTCATCTGATACTTCAATGGCCATTGCTCGTTCTAAATTATCAATAGATGGTAAAATCTTTTTACCTAAATCTTGTGAGCGGTAACGAACTAATAATTCTCGTTCGTTTTTATTTCGATTGCTCATATTAGCAATTTCGGCTCTTGCCCGCAAGAACTTGTCTTCCATTTCGGAAAGCTCTGCTTTAAGATTTTCAATCTCTGTTGCTTCAACTTCTACTTCAGAAACGCCAGCAGCATCAACAGCTTCCATTTCTTCTTGTAATTCTTCTTGCTTCTCTTCTTTTTTACTCACTTCAGCAACTTCCTTTCTCTTTATGCATCTACTTCTTATCCTAACAAGGTTTGCTTAATTACCTAAAAAACGGTAATAGTCACCTAGTTGTGAAGCTAGCTCATGTCGAAACGTGTCTACCAAACCGAATATTTTTGAATACGGCATACTGGTTGGTCCTAGCAGGGCAATTGTTCCTTTGCCATGTCCTGATACTTCATACGTAGCAGTGATCATGCTCATATCTTCTAAGAGATTGTTGCCAATTTCTGAGCCGATACGAAAAACAATTGGATTTTCTGTTGTTGCAGAACCATTTAATAAATGCGTCAGCTCATCAGAATTTTGCATAAAGGAATAGACAGATTTCAATTGTTCAATATCTTGTTTGATGCCAAAATCTAACAAATTCATGCGACCACCGACAAAGACTTTTTCTTCAAAGGCATGTCCTAACATCTCATCGAATAAGTTCATCATTCCTTCTGGCGTTTGGAAATAGCGATGTAAAATCATCGGAATCTCCGTCCGCAAACGATGATAAACGGTCAACAAAGGTTGTCCAACCAACTTATCATTGATGATTTGTGTCATTTTTTCAAGATCTTGGCTAGAAACAGCGGCAGGAATGGCAAATACTTGGTTTTCAACATTGCCTTTATCTGTCACTATAATAGCAAGGACTTGCCGATCATTCAAAGGAACCATTCGAAAGCCGGTTAATTTCCGTTCTTTCACTTCAGGTCCTAATGAAAAAGCAGTATAACTTGTCAATTCTGATAGAATTTCAGCTGATTGTCGAATAATATCATTAATCTCATGAAATTCTTTTCCAAAAGATTGACGGATTCTTCTAAGTTCGTTCTCTTCTACTTGTGTTGGTTGTAAAAGATGATCCACGTAGTAACGATAACCAGCCATTGAGGGGATTCGCCCTGAAGAAGAATGGGTCTTAGCTAATAAGCCGTATTCTTCTAATGCTTTCATATCATTACGAATTGTGGCAGAACTAGAGGCAATGCCATCCTCCATCAATTTCTTAGAACCGACAGGTAAGCCCGTGTTCGTGTAATTTTGGATGATAAGTCTCAAGATATTTTGTTGTCTTTCTGTAATCATCGTTATTACCACCCTTCATTAGCACTCTTAACATCTAAGTGCTAACTACATATACTAATATAACAAGTCCTTACCTTTTTGTCAAGGGAAATACGCAACTTTTTAGCACTCTTCACGCAAGAGTGCTAATCGCTGCAAACCACCTTCAAAAACCATCAATACCAACTTTTGTAATAAAAAAACCATCGAAATGCTTTGTCACACTTCGATGATTTTTTTACTCTTTTTCACTTAACAAAAATGCTTCAAAAACATTATTCCCCACAAATAGTCCTTTTTTCGTTAAACGTAAGATATCTGCTTCTTCAATTAATAATTCTTCATTGATTAAGCGTTGAATGACCTCTCCATAAATTGCTTCAATTGGTTCATGAAATTTTTGTTGGAATTTTTGTTTAGAAATGCCTACTTTTTTACGTAAGCCTAAAAATAGCTCTTCTTCTATTTGATTTAGACGAGTTAATTCTTCAGTCTCCACAATTGGCAATTGATTTTCTCGCAAGGGTTTCAAATAATGTTGGATTGGGCCGTGATTTTTGTAACGAGTTTGCCCAAGATAGCCGCTGGCACCTGCGCCAAATCCATAGTAGTGGTCATTATTCCAATAAGCTAGATTATGCTGGCTTTCTTTTCCTGTTAAAGCAAAATTACTGACTTCATATTGGTGACGTCCTTTTTTCTCCATTGCTTCAATCGTTTCGTCAAACATTTGTGCTTCGATTTCTTCTTCAGGCAGCTGTAAACGCCCTTGACGAACCCAGTTCATGAACATTGTTTTATTTTCAAGAATTAATGAATAAAGCGAATAGTGTGGCAAGTCCAATGCTAAGGCTCTTGTCAAAGTATCGCGAAAACTTTCCAATGTTTGTCCAGGTAAAGCATAGATTAAGTCAATACTGACATTGGTAAAATTTTCTTTTTCTAAAAATTTCATTGTTTCATAAACATCTGCGGCGGTGTGCTTGCGACCGATTTTTTTGAGCAAACGATCATCAAATGTCTGAACGCCCATCGAAAGACGATTGACGCCATAGTTTTTCATGACTTGTAATTTTTCTTGGGTTAAATCACCAGGGTTTGCTTCCACCGTAAATTCATTTCGGTCATCAAATGTTAGCTGTTCGCGAACCCCATTTAGTAGCACATCTAACTGTTTCGCTGATAATGAAGTTGGCGTGCCTCCGCCAATATAGATTGTTTTCATTTCTTGTTCTGGATACAATGCTTGCGTAAGTTGAATTTCTTTTAATAAACTCTGAATATATTCATCAACTGGTTGTCCTTCTAAAAAGACCTTGTTAAAATCGCAATAATAACAAATATGCTCACAAAATGGAATATGAATATAGGCCGACCGATCGAACATCGGCGTTGAAGTTGAAAGTTGGTTTGTTTTGGTCATTAGCTCGTTTTATCTCCTTATTACCAAAAAGCTCGTTCTTTTTGGAAAGTCTCTACTAGCCATACTAACTGTAAATGACAAATAAATCCATAAAAAAATTCGCACAGTCACTTAAAACAACAACGAGGAGCTGTCATAAAAACCGACACCTCCTCAACCTTGAAAGAAAAGTAAAAAAATTTTTCTATATATAATAGTACAAATCAGTTACAGTAATTGACCGTAACGTTTGACGTATATAACTTTAATGAACGCAACCAGTGCTAAATAAGCAACAATTGTCGGGATTAAATACAAGAAATAGCTTGGTGATAAACCGACAAATCCTAGTTCTGCACCGAAAGCGGTAAAAGGTAAAACAGTTCCGAGAACAATCCCTGCTGTAGTGACTAACGTCATAATTCCAGAAGCACTACTTTGAAGGAAAGGCATTTTTTCTGTTCGTAGGAAATGCAAGACGAGCATTTGGGACCATAAGGACTCAATGAACCACCCTGCATGGAAAATACCGATAAAGAGCAATTGATCTGCTCCATTTAATTCAAAGAATGAGCCACCTAGGATAGCCGGACACACAATGAAATACATAAATAAATAGGTAACAATATCAAAAATAGAACTCGTTGGGCCAAACCAACGCATAAAATTACCAATTGATTTTGGTTCCCATTTTTTTGGTTTTTCTACGTATTCTTCATCTACTTTGTCCCAAGGAACTGACATGCACGAAGTATCGTAAATTAGATTTAATAATAGCGATTGAATCGGAGCAATCGGTAAAAATGGTAAAAAGATACTTGCTGGGATCACGGAAAAAACATTGCCAAAATTAGAACTTGCTGTTAATTTGACGTACTTCATCGTGTTCGTAAACACGCGCCGTCCAGATAAAATTCCTTTTTCCAAAACCATTAAATCTTTTCTCAATAAAATTACATCCGCCGATTCTTTCGCCACATCGACAGCTGTATCAACAGAGATTCCTACATCAGCAGCACGCATTGCTCCAGCATCATTTATTCCATCACCTAAAAAGCCAACAGTTTGACCATTTTCAGTTAACGCATTTACAATACGAACTTTTTGGTCAGGCGTAATTTTGGCGAAAATATTATACGCTTGAACGGTTTTTCTTAATTCTTCTTGGTTTAATTGTTGAAGTTCATTTCCTGTAATAATTTTTTCGCCAGCCAGACCAACTTCTTTACAAACAGAATGCGTCACATACTGATTGTCCCCCGTTAATACTTTCACAGCTACATTATGTTGATGCAAGGCGTGAATAGCTGCCGCTGCTGTTTCTTTTGGCGGATCCAAGAAGGCAAGATAACCTTGTAAAATCAACTCTGATTCATCTTTAGTTGTATACTCCCATTCAGCCGCTTCGACTTTTTTATCGGCAATTGCTAGAACGCGCAAACCATCTCGATTTAAAGCTTCAACGTCTTTGGTAATTTTTTGACGTAGCGTCTCTGTTAAGGGCACAATTTCGCCATTTAAAAGTACCTGTGTGCAGACCAAGAGCATTTCTTCAACCGCCCCTTTGGTAATTAAGCGTGTTTCTCGCGTTTTAAACTCTTTGATAATCACACTCATTCGACGTCGATTGAAATCGAAAGGAATTTCATCTACTTTATAAAAATCATCTGATTGTATATCACTTTCTTGCGTCGCCGCTTGAATAACGGCGTTATCCATTAAATTACGCAAGCCCGTTTGAAAATAACTGTTTAGAAATGCTAAATCCAAGACTTTTTGATCTTCTTGGCACCCAATATTATAGTGGTATTCTAAAATTACTTTATCTTGTGTTAAGGTACCTGTTTTATCCGTACAAAGTACATCCATCCCGCCAAAATTTTGAATGGCATTGACATTTTTCATAATCGTGCCTTCTTTAGCCATTTCTCGAGAACCTTTGACTAAATTGGTTGTTACAATCATAGGTAACATTTCTGGTGTCAAGCCGACAGCTGTGGCAATCGCGAACATTAATGCTTCCACCCAATCGCCTTTTGTTAACCCATTAATTAGAAAAACAGTCGGCGTAATGACCAACATAAAGCGAATCAGCACCCACGTTGTTTTATTAATTCCTGTTTCAAAACTCGTCTGCTGCTGCTCTTCTCCGTTATCAGAAGCCATCCGTCCGAATAAAGTTTGATTACCAACTTTAATGACAATGCCTAAACCAGTGCCACTAATTACATTTGTTCCTAAAAACAAAAGATTGTCGTATTCTGTATCAATTTGATCACTATCTTTTTGATGAGTCGCGTGTTTTTCAATGGGAAAACTCTCTCCAGTCAGGGATGATTGGGAAACAAATAAGTCCTTAGATTGGATTAAACGTAAATCGGCTGGAATCATATCGCCAGCGGATAGTTGGACTAAGTCGCCACACACAACTTCCTCAATAGGAATTTCCATTTGCTTCTTGTCACGAATGACTGTCGCTGTAACTTTAATCATATTTTGTAATTTTTCAACTGCATTGCTTGATTTGACTGATTGAACAAAACTCATCGTGCCGCTTAAGATGACCATCGCTAACATAATTAACACGCCAGTAACATCTTTTTCCTCTGGCGCAGCATAGACATATTCTGTAAAAAATGAAATCGTGGCTAGTGCTAATAACACCAAAGTAAACGGCGTGATATACGATTTTATAAAAAGTCGCAGCCGTGAAGCTTTTTTTTCATTCATAATTTTGTTGCGGCCATAACGTTCTTGTAATTCTTCAATATCTTGGTGTTTAATGCCATCCCAAGTTGAGCCGAAACGTTGTAAAACTTTTTCTACTTCTGAATGGGCAAACTTTTTGTAACTATAGTCATGGCCCAAGTGACGCATTTTCTTTTCCATTTTCTTTCACCTCATTTATCTGTTGTTGACTTGAATTGACGATCGGTTCATCTTCCATTTTCCTCACCCTTTCCACAAAAAAAGACACGCTGAAAACTCAACGTGTCAAAGAATAATCGTTCTTATCGTTGAGCTTTAGCACTATACAACGTAAAAAGCGATTGCTTTTAGCTACCTTAAGAAAAGCCTTCATTCGACAGTTCCTGTTCTACCCATTGGCGTCTCTCGACATTTTTGGGCAGTAGCCTATGTTTGTATAGGAGCCTCACCTAACAAATCTTATTTAATTACAACAGCAAGTATAATTCTTCCTTGAAAAAATAACGATATAGAAAAAGTTTTTAGCAGATAACTTTTTGTCCCTTCAGTAACAAAAAGAAAAATAATCCGCTTATTTACTATGGTTTTCTGGTATGATTCGTATTTATTCATAGAATCATAACTGGTTAAATTAATCTAAAGACCGTCAGATAGCCTTGTCGAGAAGCTTTTCTTCTGCTATTTTTTGTATAGTTAAAGAAACGGCGGTGAGGAAAATGAAATTACAACAACTAGAATATTTTATGGCAGTTTCAAAGTATGCGAGTTTTACTTTAGCTTCTCAAAAGCTCCATACGAGTCAACCTTATTTAAGTACCCAGCTCAAGGAGTTGGAACGTGAATTAGGTGCTTCATTAATTTTAAGAGACAAGAAACATTGTCGGCTTTCTCCAGCAGGCGAAGTCGTCGCCAAGCGAACAGAAATGATTTTTGCACTCATTAAGGAAGCGCAAGAAGAGATTAATGAATTAGTGACCCAAGGATCGACAACGACCATTCGGATTGGAACAAACTTAATTGATATAGATAAAGCATTTGGTGAAGTCTTGTTGTTATTTAATCAATCCTATCCGTATGTAAGTATTGATTTTAAGTATTATTACGATCTTGAAACAGCCTTGGAAACAGATTTAATTGACATTGGGATTGGGATATTTTTGGATACCTCGATTCCATTAGAGAAAGAATTAATTTATACAGAAAGCTATCTCCTTTGTGTCAATAAAAATCATCCTTTAGCCCATGCCGATAGCGTAACGATTGACGAAATTCGTTCTTTACCTTTTGCTGCATATTCCGATCAAGTATATGAAAAAAAAGTGTTTAAACGTTGGGAACGTAAAATCAATTGGGAAAATCGGCAAATCGTCATCGAACTTCCTTCTCTTCATTTAGTCTTAGACATGGTCCAACGAGAAAAAGCCTGTAGCATCCTTCCCTATTCACTCACTGATGAACTAAACAGACGTAACTTAGTTGGTATTCCTCTGGAAGATAGTCCAGAACGAGCCATCTATTTAGTTCAGAATAATCATCACGGACATTGTGAAGCACACCGTTATTTATTTGAACAATTACGTTATTTATTCTAGGAATAGAAAAAGGAGGAATTCCCATGGAACTATTTCGTTTACATTATTTTTTAGAGTTATGCAAAGTGAAACAATTTACTAAAGCAGCCGAAAATTTAGCAATTTCTCAAGCTGCATTAAGTAAGCAAATAAAAATTCTTGAAGCAACGTTAGGCGCGGAACTTTTTAATCGCCAAGGTCAAACTACCACCTTAACACCAGCTGGATTAATTTTAGAAAAATATTGTTGGCGCATCACCAATGAGTTGGTCTCAATTGAAGAAGAGCTAAAAGAAATTAATCATTCTTCCAACCATATTTATGTAGCCACTTATCTCTGTGATTTAGAATATAAATTGAATGACTTACTAATGACAACATTAACGGATCGTTCATCCAACTTACAAGTCCATACTATTATTACAGAAAATATTCTTCAATCCTTGGAAACAATGGATGCAGATTTTGGTATTTCCTTTGCTGACTTACCATTACCTGAACATATTGGTAAAATTGATTTATTTACAGCAAATTATCAATTCATTTTAAGAAACGATCATCCAGCTTTGGCAAAAGCTACGACGGAAGAAATTTTAAAAGAACTAACAATGTACCCCTTCGTCCGTTTAAATACCGAATTTTCCGAGCAAAACAAATTAACCAATTGGCTAGATACTACGTTTTCTAATTTTTCTCCAGAGAAAGTCATTCAAGTGGATACTCTTTCACTTATTACTCACTTGGTGTCTCATTCCGATAGTTTCGCTATTGTCCCCGAATACACAAATATTCAACTTTTAGACAATTCGATCCATACACTAACTTACCAAGAACTACCTAAACGAAACATGGCAGTTTATTATTTAAAAGAACGTTACATGAGTCGACAACTTCAACAACTTTTGGCTGAATGCCAAAAACAATTTCAATAGTAAAAACCAAGACTAGAGCTTGTCGGCAAGCGAGTTCCAGTCTTGGTTTTTATTTGTGTTTTCAGGTAGTGGCTTCTCTTCCTTTGACAAATCCTAAAGAAGTGATAGCCATCACTAACGAAGTGCCTCCTTGACTTAAAAACGGAAGCGGAATACCTTTTAACGGCAACAGTCCAATCACCGCACCGATATTCTCCACCGTTTGAAAGACCAGCGAAAAAATAAGAGCGACACAGATGTACATACAGAAACGCGAATTGCTCCGCAAGCCAGCTACTAAAACTTGATAAAACAAGTAAAAATAGAGAAAAACAACGGTGGCACTGCCCACAAAGCCCCAGGCTTCCCCAATAAAAGTAAAAACCATATCAGACTCACGAACAGGAACATACACTTCAATCCCATGCACACCCTTGCCAAATAAACCACCCGAACCAATTGCCAATAAGCCTTGTACTTGTTGATAGGAGATTTTATCGACATAATCATAGGGATGAATCCATGCTAAAATTCGATCCAATTGATATTGTTTAAAATGTAAAAAGAAGAGTACTTTGTGCCCCCACTCTGTAAAGACTAACAGAATCAAGACCACGCCTAACGTTGCTAAAGCACTGAAAATAATGATTAAAATTTTGCGATCAATTCCTGAAATAACTAAAAGAGATAGAATAATCGTTACGAAAACAAGGGATGTCCCAAAATCTTTTTGTACCGCCATCAAGAAAAAAACAGGGACACTAACCGCAACGATTTTTTTTAGAAGTTGCTTGTCTGAACGCCATTTATCGGACCAGTCTTGTTGCTCATGTT
The DNA here is from genome assembly GCF_051712785.1 of Enterococcus sp. DIV0546. Taxonomy (NCBI): domain Bacteria; kingdom Bacillati; phylum Bacillota; class Bacilli; order Lactobacillales; family Enterococcaceae; genus Enterococcus; species Enterococcus sp. DIV0546. The sequence goes on along the minus strand of NZ_JBIOPO010000001.1, from coordinate 1,078,607 downwards.
GGACAATAATTTTTGCCAACATTAAAATAAACGCAATTTTCGCAATTTCTGATGGCTGAAATTTAATAAACCCTAAATCTAACCAGCGCTTTGTGCCCGTCAATAAATACATTCCTTTGTCATAGGAAAAATACAAAGCACTCATTAAGATTAATGAAAACCCATAGAAAAAAGGAGCTACTTTCCAAATAAACTTCTGTGACAGCCGACTAGCTAAAAACATGCCTGCATAGCCAACAAAAATAAAGAAGAGTTGTTTTAATGCTGGCACAGTTCCGTCTTTTCCTTCATTAACGGCAATCCAATATTGCACACCAGAAGATAAAAGTGTGAGTAAAAAAATGGGCAATAATAAATCATAATTAAGATGTAAGTTGAATTTTTTTGTATTGACCATTTAACTGCCGCCTTTCGTTTGCAATAATTTTAATGACGATTCCTAATGCCACTGAAAAGATTAAATAACTTGTCCCACCGTAACTAACAAACGGTAAAGGAATTCCCGTCATTGGAATCAAACCCAAAACGCCACCAATGTTAATCGCCGTTTGAGCTAAAATCAAGGTCCCGACCCCTAACAAAAACAAGCCGTAACAATGATTTTTTATTACACAACTACTCCGCAAAATCGAGGCCGCTAAAAATAACAAAAGAAATAGCAATAGTAAGCCGCCAATCAAACCAAGTTCTTCCACAATCACCGCAAAGATAAAATCGGTTTGACCTTCTGGCAAGCCACCTTTTTTTACCATACCATTGGCTAGTCCGGTGCCCCAAAACCCACCGTTATACATCGCCAAATAGGCCATTGAAGGCTGAAATCCGCGATCATGAAAGGATAAAAACGGATTTTTCAAAACAACTAAGCGGTCATACACATGCGCAAAAAAATGTGGTAAGTACTGGTGATCCCCTAGAAAAATAATTATTTTAGAAAGAAGCGCCGCGCTAGCAACGACAATCCCCGCAGCAATTACACTAAATTTTGCATGAATACTTGCTGAGAAAATCAAGACACTGCCAATAACTAAAATAAGAATAGCCCCGCCAACTTTGGGTTGGATCAAAACTAAAAATGCAACGACCAAAACAAACAGCCATTGTTTCCTTAACTGCTTCGTTGTCAAGCCATTTTCTTTTTCACCTAAATAACAACTCAAGTAATAAATAATCGCAAAATTACAAAGCTCTGATGGCTGAAATTGGATTCCAAAGAGAGAAATCCAACGTTGTGCGCCATTCGCTGCTACACCAAAAAAAGGTAGTCGAACCATTAACAGTAATAGTACCGAAACTAAAAGCAGTCCAATCGCAATTTTCTTATTAAATAACACTTCTAGTCGAACTTTGTAGATCACGAACATTAGCACCCAGCTGAGACACATAATAATACCTTGTTTAATAAACACAGCAGTGGGCTTCACGCCTTGCATCAGCAAGTCATAGCTACTGGCGCTATAAATCATTAACGCGCCAATAATACTTAATATAATAAAGGTCAAAAGAATTTTTGTTAGACCTAAAGTACGTAGATTCATTCTCTCACCTCTATCTTTTTCTAATTAAATCAATCTTACCAGTCTGAGTTAGAAAACAAATAGAGAGTTTTTTATAGAACTATTACTAAGCTTACATAACAAAAAGTAGCTAGACTTGGTTCATTTCACCTAGTTTCGCTACTTTTAAAAAAAGACATTTATATAATTTTTGTGTGTTGCTCACATTTCTGATAAATTTTTCCAAACTTATCTCTTTCTAAATACTGATAATCTACTAAATACCGTCTCAAAAGTGCATAATCTTCATAGATTTCTCTAAGTCGCTGATTGACTTCTTTTTCCGTATATTCTTTCCCAAATTCAAATTGGTTGGCCACACGTTGAAACTCTTGGACTTTTTTCGCATTTTTCTTGGGAATAACCAGCAACTTTCCTTCTTTAAAAAAATTTTCAACCATGTTTATTCTCCTTTTTTTGTTTTGACTATTGTTTAGAAAATTGATGATTCAGTTTTTCTTTCTGTTTATCAATCCATTTGCCAGCGACTTCATTGACAATTGTTTCAGCAAAATCACCTACTTTTTCTCCCGTAATATTTTTGATAGGTGTTCCGTTAGCAGCTCCTTCTTCAAACAAATCAAGTAAATCAGTCAACGCATTGAACATATTGGCTCCGCTATGATCTGAAAAATGCCATGCATATTTTTCAATTTCTTGAAATACTTGTCGATACTCTGCTGGTAATGCTGCAATCCGTCGTTTATATTCTTTGTACTCTTTTTTATCCCCAACAACTTTTTTGATCAACGCTTTAAAATTTGACATGCTCTATCCCTCCATTTTTTTCATCTTGTTTACTTGTTTTGAAAGCAACGTCCACCGCTGCCAAAAATCAGCGAGTTCTGCTTCTCCTGATGAGGTTAAGCGATAGAACTTCCGCATTGGTCCTTTTTCTGAAGGCTTTTTTTCAGCTATAACCCATTGATTTTTTTCTAAACGCAGTAAAATCGTATAAATGGTTCCTTCAACAATTTCAGTAAAACCTTGGTCATTTAAAATTTTTGTAATTTCATAACCATATGTTTCTTTCCTTTGGATGATGGCTAAAACTAAACCTTCTAAAATGCCTTTTAGCAACTCTGTCTGCTTCACTGCTTTTCCTCCCTAAACTACTCTTTAGTACTATGTACCACTACATAATAATACTGAGTACCGGTTCTGTCAACTACTTTGTAATAAAAAGTAGTAAAGGAGCGTGGGACAAAAATCACTTTGGATTTTTGCTCCACGCTCAAAAACTAATAAACGGCGGGAACAGAAGCAACACTACGCGTTGCTCCGATCTCAACAACTTCTAAGAGCTAAAGCGCTAAGAGTTGAAGGTCCTTCGGAAATAAGCCGAAATTGTTGAGAATCACGAAGAACGTAGTGATTCGATGATGAACAATACCTACTTGGTCTCCAAAAATTATAGAACAATTTTCGGAAATTCCTTCTTATTTCTCGGAGTTAAACACTTCTGTCCCGACCTCCTTATTATTCTTTATTCATTTATTCCGAGTTCTGCTTCAAAGGCTTCTAATTCTGCAGGGTGTGTTTCTGGATAAGCAAAGCATGTTGAAAAATGCCACTCCCCACCACTTGTGCCAAAATAACCTGGCAGTAATTCCAAAGCCAATAATGCTTCTGATGTTTCTTTTTCCGGTAACGTAATCTGAAAAGTAGTCGCTGGAACAAAACCGAACTTCGTATAGTAAGTTGGATGGCCCAGGATAATCAATCCGCCGATGCCTAATTCTTTGGCCTTCTGCACAGAATGCTTAATTAACGCTGAGCCTACGCCCGTGTTCTGTGCTTCTGGATGGACACTTAGCGGCCCAACGGTCAAAACAACCTTTTCTGTATGATCAGGTAATCGTAGTTTGGCTTTTGAAGACATAATATGACCCGTTAATTTTCCTTGATCAGTTTCTGAAACTAAGGACAACTCCGGAATAAAGTCGGCACTTTCTCTTAATAAATGCACGATAAAATGCTCTGTGGGACGCCAGTTTTCGGTCAAGTTTAATTCCTTGAACGCTTGATACGTTAAACGCTCTACAGCTTGATACTCTGCAGGTTTTTCTTGACGAATCTTCATTATTTGTCCTCAGATTGTTGGAAATAGTCAGCCGTATCTCGTTCATCTTGTTTTAATTGGTCGATCAAGGCTTCAGCCCCATTGAATTTCACTTGGTCACGTAAATAATGATTCCAACGAACCACCACTTGCTCACCATAGATGTCTTGATGGAAGTCCAAAATATAGACTTCCACGGTTAAATCGCGTCCTTCTCCAAAGGTGTCATTATGACCAATTGAGCCCATGCCGACATACCATTTGCCACCAACTTCGATTTGCACAGCATAGACGCCAATTCTTGGTAAGCGCACGGTGCTTTTCACTTTGACATTAGCGGTCGGGAAACCCAATAAACGGCCACGAGCATCGCCATGGACAACTGTTCCTTCTGTTTCATAAATATATCCTAACAACTCCGTGACCTCCTCCATTTCGCCGGCTTCCATTTTTTCGCGAATTCTTGTTGAGCTAATTTTGGCACCAGTCATTTCTTCTTTTGGTACTGTCACCACTTCAAAACGGCCTTGCGCATAAGTTGGTAACTGTTTGACTCCAGCGATTTCTTTAGGACCATACGTATAATCAAACCCAGAGACTGCCACTGCACTATTTAAATTAACGATATACTGATCGACAAAATCTTGCGGTTTTAATTGAGCAAACGCTGAAGTAAATTCGACAATATATAAAATATCAACGCCCAAGTTGGCCATTAGGCGTTCTTTTTGTTCCAAGCTAGTTAAATATTTCATATTTTCTGGTAAAACTTTTTGAAAAACGATTGATGGGTGTTGGTTGAAGGTCATCACAGCTAACTTCAAGCCTTTTTCCTCAGCAATCTTTTTACCTGTTTCAATTACTTTTTGGTGGCCTTTGTGAACACCGTCAAAGAAGCCTAGGACCATCACGACTTCGTCATTAGGAATTTGATTGGGTTCATAGGGATGATGTAGTTGAATAACTTGCATGTGCAAAAACTTCCTTCTTTTTTATTTAATTGTTCCGTAGAACTTTACTTGGTTTCAATAATTTATCATGCGTTGGGTGTGGCATGTATAAACTAACCACTTGATTTTGGTAAAATAAGGCGACTAAGGATTCTGGCATTGCCTTTATTCCTAATTCTTTTTTGTGCAAACGCATGCCATTTTTTACTTTTTGATACAATTCATCTGATAAATCAATTCGTGGGAATTGTTCTACTGCTGTCTCAATGGGCAACAGGCATTGATCGATTGTTTCAGCAGCCATTTGTTTGGCTACTTCTTCTAACGTTAAGCATTGCTCAGCTTGCAAACCGCCACTTGCCGTTCTCGTTAAATCCGACATATGGGCAGGATAGCCTAATTTTTTGCCAGTATCCACAGATAATGTCCGCACATAGGTTCCTTTGCCACAGACCACTTTAAACCGCCAACTTTGTGTTTGAGCGGATTCGTTAAAAATTGGTTCACTAGTACGTTCAAATGAATAAATCATAGCTTTTCGTTGGGGCCGTTCAACTTCTTCCCCATTCCGCGCATATTCATATAAACGTTTGCCATTGACTTTCACCGCAGAAAACATCGGTGGGATTTGTGTGATTTCACCTGTCATTTCGGCCATTGCTTGATCAATTTGTTCAGTTGACAAAGGTGTTGTAACTGGTTTTTTTTCAACAATTTCGCCACTAACATCTTCGGTTGTCGTAGCAAATCCAAGTGTAATTTCACCTTCATAGGTTTTGCCAGAATCTACCATGTATTCGATCACTTTCGTTCCTTTGCCAACGCAGATGGGTAAGACCCCTTCGACATCTGGATCTAGCGTACCACCATGACCAATTTTTTTGGTATGTAAAATTTTTCTCAATTTAAATACGCAGTCATGACTTGTCATGCCACGTTCCTTCCATAACGGTAAAATGCCGTCCATTATAGTTCCTCCAGTTCCGATAATACTAACTTTGTCATTATAGCATAAAAGTACCTAGCTTCGCAGTCTCCGTTGCTTATTCCCTTTGGCAAAATCTCTGTTAAATGCAAAAAAAGCCACAAACTCTGCTTTTATCAGAGTTTGTGGCTTTTTTTAGCTAGTAAATGATCCCCATGTATTCTGTGCGTTGCCATCGTTTGGTCCGATTGGCAAATAAATTCTCGCGCCTGTTGTATCTGTCCCACCAATAAAAACATACCCATCTGCAATATAAAACGCATCGTAATAAAAGCGAGTATTTTTGGGCCAAATACCATAAATGGGTGCTGACAGACTAGGTTGTCCTGCTCTTAAAACAATACCTTCGTCCACACCAATTAGAAATGATTTCTTCGTTTGCGGGCGCCAAAGTTCAGCAATGTCGCCGTCGTTCACATAACCTAACAAATGTCCGCTATTTTCAATACGGTAAAGGTTTTGTCGGTCGGGTAATTTCGCTGTAATTGTTCCTACTTGTGTCCAAAGTGCCTCTGCTGATAGATGTTCATTGATTAAAGCATCTGGTGTTGGATAGATTGAAGTGAAACGAATTGCTTGTCCTACTTGATATTTTGGCGCATTAGGTTTACCCGGCTGAATAATGACAGTCTCACCTGTTTCAGAAACGCCTGTTTGTAAATCTTGTGCCAACTGCGCTTTACTAATCCCCCAACGCGCTAAATAACCATAAGGATCTGTATGATCTCCCCACCAATTTTTTGTAATCCAATCATGAGTGACTATTCCATAACCTGTTCCATCGTCCAGCGAAAAATCAGCACCAATGTTCTGAGCCAAATCACGGGCCAAATTAACATAGGCAGCATAATCTTTTTTAAATGTCGCCGCATTATTCGTTCGAGCCAATTCGATTTGTGCATAGGCTTTTTGATTAGCTAAAGAACCTGCGCCATATTGAATTTGGCCAGCAGGAGCTAATTGTTTCACTCGTCCACCAGATCCGACAAAATATGAGACATAAGCATTTGACCAATTTCGTTTCATATAGGCTACTTCATTGTCTAAACTGTGTGGTCCTAGGTTCCGCTCGTTTCCTGATTCATGTAAAACAATTAATTCATTGCTTGCAGAGCCTGGAAAATAAGTAAAGTTGATTGGATCCGCTTCGATGGTGTAAGCGCAAGCCGTCATCGGAATCGTTAAACTTAAGCCAATCACTAAAGCAAGTTGAATCATTAATTTTTTAAACATAGCATACTCCTTTCTAAAAAAAGCCATGAAAGGAAAGTCAAAATAACTTCCCTTTCATGGCTTAAACCTGCAGATAAATGGCGGGACAGAAGTAATTTCTTCGGCAATCAGCCGAAAGTTCTACGTTTGTCCCGACCACTTCTACTTAATCATCTTTATTTTTTAACTGAATAAATAACTCTTTTAACTTTTTCGGCATAGGAATAAAGGTCGCAATATTTTCAAAAAAAGAAAGTCCTTCGTTCGCAATGTAAAAAATCAGAACCATTTCCCGAATTGGCAAATTGTTCCCCACAACTTTTTCAACACGAACCGCTACGGCAACCACAAATAACATCGTCACTTTTTTCGCAATTCCGAGCATACCAATCCGACTGGACAATTCTTTTGTGGCGATTGCCTTAATCCAACCTGTGATGAAATCGACAATAATTAAAAAGAGGAAGACATCCAACAATTGATCTAATCCGCCTAATAAACGTACGACAATCCCACCGAAAATGCTTAAAAGCATTGTTATTGTGTTGAGATAACGTTCCATAAAAAGTCTCCTAAACTAGCTTGTTATTTTGTCGGAAACGGATCGTCCGTGTACCAACTTCCTTGGAGGTAAACATTTCCGGCTCTGCTTGAGGCAAAAATTATCCCTTGATTTCCAATTTCATATAGTGCATTACAATTAGGATACGGAAAAACGTAAGGTGCAACTGAGAGCGGAATATTCCAGACACTAGCACTTATTTTTGAGGACATTTTGTACCCAGTTGGTATGTTAAATACTTTAGGCATGTGGTTATTCAATTTCGTTGGATCACTCAAATTACATCTTACAAATGCATCGACACGATTTCCCACCCTAATTAATACAAATTTCATATTATCCTTATTAAAGGCCGCCTGATATTTTGCCTCGACTTCACCGACTCCACTAGCTTCATAAATGGCCATTCTAGAAGATTCCAAAGGCACACCATTGACGGTTGGCATAGTTACAAAATTCTTCACCCCAGCAATCTCTTGATCACCTGTTTGTGTCACAGCTTGACCTTTAATCGCTTCCGCAACGTTTTTCGGGTGCATATATTTACTCGTTAAAGTTCCCGCGACTGCTTCGCTGTCTGATGCGAAGCCATAATTTTCTACATTGCCTAGCCCCACTTGTTCAGCGGTTACTTGGTGCGGATTATCCTGATTTTCCACATGGGTATTGAGTTGCTCTGCTTGAACAAAACCACTCTTCGCTAAAACCGCTTGGGCATCAACAGACAGACCAATATGAAGCCCCACGTAATCAACTTCTAAGCTAGCTGGCGTTACCCCATTCGATGAATCTGTATAGCTCATTAAATAAATGAAACCTTCATCTGTGATAAAATTCTGATCATTGATTTGAATTGAAAAATCGCTGAACTCTTTTGCTGATTCTTGGATTTGAGTTACCCAATTATCCGTAGTTGGTAAATACGCAGCGATTTTAATCGTTTGATTATTGGGCGCAGCGGCTTTCACGCGTTGATTAATCGTAAAAAATTGAACGTTCTGGCGAATAAATGCCACCGCCTCGTCAGTTGTGAATGTTTCAAACATTTGTGGAATTAATTTTTTTGCGGCTTCAACGAGATTGAAGGCCGCTAATTGTTGTGGAATCACACCACTTTGGGTGGAACCTGTTTTCACACCCTCATCATCACGGCTGGCCATTTTATTGTAGTCCGCTTGGGAAACTTCCTCCCAAACGTCTGTTGGCTTCTTAAGAATTTTAGCCGTAAAATCAGTGGAATAACTGTTTGCATTGGTGGCTGTATTGCCGGCCGTTTTACCGTTAAAGTCTAACTTCAATTTGACAGTGGTTGGCTTAGCCAATAAAGAAATACCATCTGCTTTTGTCATACGGTCATTCAAATCAATTTGAAGACGATTCGCTAAGGTAGCTTGTTTGATGCCTTGTGTATCTGTGCGTGCTTGGACAATTTCTGGATTACTATCACCTGCTTCTGCTACTAATTGATCGAAATCATTTCGCAAAGTATCAAATTCTTGTTTATTATTATTTGCCGTTGAAACTGCATTTCCTGCCATCGTGATGGCTGTTTTGGCATTGTTCATCGCTTGGTTGGCTGTTTCATTTGCTTGATTGCCTGCATCGGTGGCAATTTGTACGGCTTCTTTGCCAGCTTCATCTGCGATGTTTTTCGCTTCAGAAATTCCATTCGTTAACTGGACTTGGTAAGCATCAACTTTCTCAGCTGATGCATTCGACTGATCCAAGATTGCATTGATTTTAAGGCGACCTTGATTCAGGGTATCTAATTCTTCAATATGTTCTACTGACATTTCGTCACACTCCTCTAGTTTTCATTATTTTATTAAAACTGGCCACCCAATTGGGATTGAATATACACACGACAGATGACCGAAGCATCCAACCATAGTGGCTGATGAGAGAAAAATTGAAGCGTGTGATTGCCGCGTTCGATTTTTCCATCTGTTGTTTTTCGTAAATAACTCAAAATATTTAGCCGTTGTTGTTGCAATGATAGTTGGGGTAATTTTTTGCCATCCACTACCAAATCAATATTCGTTACAGAATGCGAAGGTCCTTTAGCAGTTGCCTTGAACGTTAATTCTGCGGTGTTTACATAAAGAATGTCCTCGTCAAAGTATAAATTCAGCTCCACTGGCTGTGTCTTGCTAAGTTCTCCTTGTATTGAACGATTTAAAAGTGTCGTCGCCCCTTGTGCGTAAGTTTCGCTAATCTCTTGTTTCCGACTGAAAGCTGTCATGGTACTATGAATTGTTTCTTGCAGATTTCCCAACTCTAGCTGAATGTCTTGGGGGGCACCAAAGACATCTTTTTTACTTTCTTTTTTGATACGAAGGTTGACACTCCCAAACTCATTCGTATTAATCATGATAACCGTGCCCAACCGCAAACGATCGATTGCTAAAGGTTGATCTGTTAATTTAATTAAATCAGCTGCAGTCACTACCCAAGAAACTTGTGGCTTGGTCCATTCTTCTAACATTCGCAAAGCATTTTCCTTTAATGCCTTGGGATCAGAAAAACGCTGTTCCACCCAAATTGACTCCAATAAACCATAACGGTCAATTGCGGCCTTGTTCTCTAAATACGGAACCCCTTGATTGACCGAGCGAATATTGACTTTGTTAACACCTTCGCCTGAACCTAATGGATAAATCCGATTGATTAGCATCTTGGGATTACGTTCTATTTCAAATCCTTGCATGTTGTAACCTTCTTGAATTCGCGCAACTGGTTCTGTTGGCGGTTTGACTAATGAAAGTTCAAAAGGATAGACCTCTGTATTCCATTGCCAAAGATATTCCTCTTCGAAATCGGCTGGGATGTTAAATAAAGGCTCGACTAGCCCGTTTTCATTCTCCCATTTATAGGTTAATTTCCTTGAAAAATCACATTTTTTCAGGACCCAATGCTTTGTTTTTTGTTTATTCAATAGAAATTGAATGGCCTCTTTCGTTGTTTTGTTTTTAATTTCGTGACAACCAAAAAGGACAGTATCGCCTAAGGTACATAGTGCTTCTGTGGCAGAGTAGTGAATTTGATTATTGTTCGCATCTTTCTTAATTGTGGTTGGCATCACGCGATATAAACCAATATATTCATTCTCATTGTCGGTTAGTTCCACCCATTGCATTTCTGCAATAAATTCATTTTTAGGATCATCTAGCGGCATGGTAAAATCTAAACTGCCAATTTTGTTCTCTATTTTTTCATAACTGACTTGATAGGCATTGTCCAAAATTGCCGTATATGTTCTTTTCAAATCCAACGCCATTAACATTTAATCACCCTCCTACACAAATCGGTTAGGATAGCGAATCGTCAAGCGGAAGTCGCTATCTTTGGCTTGAATATACAGCGGTTCATTGGGATATAGATAAAAATCGTTCATTGGTCGAATCATCGGTGCACCATTTTTTGTCAGATAAAAATTTTCAGTATCGATAATAATTTCCGAACGATCAAAGTCTCCTAAGTTAATTGTATCGTTCCGTGTTTTAATCCAAACACCACGTCCGGTTCCTGTTAAAATAATGGTCGGTTTGACTTTTAATCCTTCGACCGTAGGATAAATTTCAATTGGCCGAACTTCTTTGCCTAAATCCCCCATCGTGTAGGTCCGATTTTGAAAGGTAATCATGGTTGATCCCCAATAAGCCCCGCCTTCAATTAAAATTGGAAAATCAACTGCACCTGAGCCTGTATTCCCCATTAAGTAATTTGCTTGAAATGTAATGGTTGGCGAACCCCACATCACACTAGTCGCATCACTCCGTGTGTATTTATACGGATCAGAAAACAATAAAGTAAAGGTGCCTGTTACTTGGTTAACACCTTCGGGTACATCACTCACTGAAGACTTACTGCCAAACCACAGCATTTCCGGTTCATCGTTAAACCAAATAGAAACGTCTTTTTCCGTAAACAAAGCAACATTTAAACGATTAAATGCATCTCGAAACGCTTCATTATTCACAGCTGAAAGCCGATATTTGACTGTTAATTCTCGTTCTGGAATCCGCGCATAAACGTGACGTTTGCCATCACGAATCCCTAATTGATAGCTTTCAATTTCGCTTGGAACTAATTCTCGTCCTGAAACTGATAATGTTTGATAACCAGGGATGACTTTTTCTAAAAATTGGCCGTTAAAATTCAACGCTTCTGAAGGAAGAGGCGTTGAATGAGTTGCTTGATTGGTATCAACAAATTTATACATGTTATCCTCTCCTTCCTAAGCGGTTATTTTGTTTCACTTGTTGTCGTTGTAACTCCGTTGCTAAATAAGGCGCCGTAGTAGCTGCGACAACTTTTCCATCTAACGTTGACTCTACTGTCACAAATAATGGTCGATTGTATGCATCATTTTCTAAACGATGGTCAATCGTTGCCGTGAAGTTTCCTCGACCAGCTAAGTCCAAGGCAAAATCATTTAACAGCGGTAAGTCTAAAATAGAAGCCATTGCTCTACTAACGGCTGTTTCGCCTGCATAAATCCCCGTGGCAATCGTGCCACCGAAATTCAATTTATGCAAATCAGATAAGGGACCTTCTTTTGCTGGTGAAAATGGTAAAAAGTTACGAATTTTACTGACGACCCCATCGATTGCTTCTTTGGCTTTTCCAATTGCGCCTGTAATTCCATCAGCAATCATGCCGACAATATTCGCACCGGCATCGGTGAATTTTGAAAACCAACCTTGGATTGCTTGCCAAGCACCTTCAATTACAGAACCAATGGCATTTTTTACCTGATCGGCTGCATTGGTAACCCCATTTTTGATATTTTCAACTAACTGTCCGCCCGAAGCTAACAGTTGACCAAAATAAGAACCAATCTTCGTGATCATTTGTGAGATTAATGTTCCTGCTGCGGACAGCAAGGCACCCAATAGACTGAGTACACCATTAATTAAGGCTTGAATCAGTTGAATCCCAGCACTTAACAACTGTGGCAACGCATTGATTAACGCACCCATTAAAGCGGTAATTAGCGTAATTGCTGCAGTAACCAGTTGCGGTAAAATTGAAATAATCCCTTGGATCAAAGCCATTAGCAATTTGACGCCTGCGCTGATGATTTGTGGCAAGGCACCAATTAAGGCATTTACCAATGTCAAAATTAAGGTAATAGCTGCCGCAACTAAGGTTGGTAAAATCGAAATAATTCCTTGAATTAACGCCATTAACAATTTGACACCTGCGCTGATAATCTGTGGTAAGGCACCTATCAACGCTGTCACTAACGCTAGAATAATCGTCAGCGCTGATTGAATTAACTGAGGTAAAATCGTCATAATCCCAGTGATTAATGCCATCAAAATTTGTAAACCAGCAGTCAAAATCAACGGTAACATAGTAACAAATGCATTGACTAAGGCCGTGATAATTGAAACACCTGCTGTAACTAGCATTGGTAACGCTGTGACAAAAGCTGTCACTAATGTAGTGATGATATTAATCGCTGCAGTTGTAATTGTTGGCAAGGCGGTGACAATCGCATTAACTAAAGTCATTAATAAGCTCAAACCAACTTCTATCAACATTGGTAAGACTGTTGTAATCCCCTGAATCAACGTAGTAATAATTTGTGTTGCCGCTTCAATTAAGACTGGCAAATTGGCAACAATCGCACCAACAATTAACGTAATTAAACTAGATAACGCGGTTACGATGCTTGGAATAGCTTCTGTTATTTTCCCGAGAATACTGGTTAAGACGGTTGTAAAAAGTTGTATAACTTTCGGTAGATTAGCCGCAAGCATTGTTGTAACAGATGTAATCGTGTTACCTAGATTATCAAAGACTTGGGTAATACCACCCGCACTCAAATCACCGGTTTTCATCCAGGCCGTCACGAATGAAACAATCAAGGAAATAATTAGACCAAACGGCCCAGAAATTCCTAATGCAGCCAGTGCAACTTTTGTCAGAACTTTTACCAAAAGACCAACCGCTAAACCAGCTTTGTCAAAGGTGCCACCAAATTGCCCTAATAAGTTACTACCTAATTGCAAACCGCTGGCAAAAACGCCTGCTAGCACACGACCAATTGTTGAAAAAATAGTCGCCATTTTCTCTAACCCTACTGCAAAAAATTGTTTAAAAACTGCCATTACTTGCTGAAAGGCCGGCTGGATCTGTTGTAGCAATCCTACCAATTTGCCAAACGCCGCTGAAACAGCTCCTTGAATGGCACTAGCTAAGCTATTGATACTATTTCTAAATGTTTCATTGGTTTTATAGAAATAAATAAACGCTGCTACCGCTGCTAAAACGGCTGCTACAATTAAAATTAATGGTCCTCCACCTAAGGCACTAAAACTAGCACTTAGTTTTGATAAGCCACCACCTAACTTCCCAATGTTTCCTTGTACAAGAGCCAAGCCCGCACTAAACTGTTGAAATTTTTGCTGAGCCATCGTTACCATAATCAACATGGGCCCAATGGCGGCTAAAATGCCCATAATGGCAACAATAAAAACTTGGACGGGTTTTGGTAATTTGATAAATAAATTCACCAAAGCTGTAATGCCTTTGACGACTGTGATAACCACTTGAACCAAAATTTCCATTCCTGGAGCCATCACGCTTTGAATCACTTGTGCTGCCGCTTCAAATGATTGATTCATCTGAGTCAATGCCCCTTGCAACTCGCCTTGCAATGAATCAGAAATCCCTCCTGCACTGGCCATAATCAGTCCTTGCATTCCTTGAAATTCGCCACTGACCCCAGCACCGACGCCCATAGCTGTTTTTAAAACGTTCAGCATAGGTAAGGAAACGGCACTAGTCATGGCCGTCCCAAAGCTCAGCATATTATTTTGTGCATTAGTAAAGCCATCAGAGGTTTCTTTCCCCGCTTTTTTAGCTGCTTCACCGGCTTGTTCAGCAGAATCTGTTAACGCTGTGTTCATTTGATCTGCTGCCTTTGCTGTTTCGTCTCCTGTTTTTTTCACTGTTTCTCCAGATTGTTGCATGACGGTTTTAAATGTGTTCATGACCGTGGCTGACTGATTGACACCCGCACTAATTTTCCCTAAATATCCACTTAATAAGGCATACTCACCGCTCATACTTTTTAATGCTTGTTGGACGCCTGCAAGGCTTTTCTTTGCCTCCGATAACGGCGTTTTTTCTTTGTCATTCTCCATCTACTCTCCTCCCTTCTCGATAGCGGCGTAGACGCTCTGCCACAGTGGCAAGTTGCGTTTTTTTCCGCTCATTTAATTTTGTTCGTTGTGGCTGGTTAGCTGCCAGAACTTCAGCAACTCGTTTTTCATAATCATAAAAACTTTTAAAGCTTTCAAAAACGGGTTTTCCTTTTTTGTTTGTCGCTTGCGCTTTAACATTTAAGTAGGCAAGCTCGTGCCTTTTCCGCTCTTCATCTACTTCTGCTAAATTAAAAGCAATCATTCGTAATTCAAATTCAGACATGGTCATCCGATCCACTTCTTCAAATGAACGACAGCCTAAGTAGCGAAAAGCAGAAAGAGCGATGTCGTGATACACGTCATCGCTCGTTTTAATTAGTTGGTCGCTTGCGCTTCTGCTTTCTTCGCTTCTTTGCTGAACTGATCGATCATTGGTTTTGTAAGAGGTTGCTTTCCCATTTCTTTAAGCAAATCATCTGAAAGTTTTTTGACATCTTGGGTCATTAACCATGCTTCAATTTCCGACTTGCCTATTTTTAATTGCCCACTTTGTAAAGCTTCCATGATGTCAACTAAGATTACTGGATTGTATTGGCGTAAATAAATCATTGCTGAACTGATGCCCATACCGAATTTGGCAGCGCCATTTTCAATTTGGTAACGTTTATCTAATTCGCGAATCGCGCCAATCGTAAATTTCACTTCAATTGTTTTTCCGTTAATCTCTAAATTCATTTTTTATCCTCCTAAAATTCAACACTTTTTGATTATTCGCCAGGTTGTGGTGCTTTCTCTGGAACGGTATCTTGGAACGCATATTGTGCTTCTGCAATAATATCTGCTTCTACTGTTGCAAAACCATCTTGTGGTTTGCCATTAATAGAGGCTTCTGTTTCAATTTCTACTAATTCTTCTACATTGGCTGGTAAACTCCATGAATTTACATAACCTTGGGCATAAATTGCTGGATATTTACCTTCCGCATTTTTTTCACCTTTTAAATCAACATCCCAAAATTCCATTAAGATGCCATCTTCAACTGCGTCTTTCATGTATAAATTTTCATCATCTCGAGAGGCTAAACCGCTTAACGATAACGTAACTTCTAAACCAGAAACAGCATTCGCAACGCCATCTTTTGTTTGCGTACCGCTCGATTCACGTGAGAATTCCCATTCATGTTCAATTTGAAATAAGGGTTTCATTGCTTTCTTTGTCGCTGCTTCATCCAAGCGACGAACTAATAAAATACGGTCTTTTCCTTGCATAACTTCTCCCATTGATAATTCCTCCTAGTAAAATTGCATGTGTAATGGTAGTACAGCATGCCAAATTGTTTTTTTCATTTGTTTGGTATCTTTTACCATTTGTGCTTTGACTTCTTGATGTTTGATACCCCAATTAAAATGAGCCGTTCGTTTTAAGTTACTGGTTGCCTGCCGTAAAATCGTTCCTTTAATTGTAGAAATTTGTTGTCGTTCAGATAACGCACCATAAACATGCATTATTAATTCAATTTCACCCAAAATAGCTGATTTAGTTGGCTTAGATAATTCTTTACTATCACCTAAGTAAACAAATGGCTGATCTGGTAAATCTGTCGGCAGTTCCTCTAGCAACAAAAATCCTGACGTCTGGCAGATTGCAACAAGGGCTTCATATAACTCTTGTTCCGCTTCATTCATTTTTAGCGCCACCTTTCCATTCAAAAAATTCAGGATTGGTTAACAAATTGGCTCTCTTCTAGTCAAAATGAAGGATCTTGAAAGTAGCCGGCATTTTCTGCTCCTTCATAGCTGACACAAGAAAGCAGTCAAAATCATAGAATTCCGTGTCTTCATTTTTTTGGTTGCCTCACGTTTATCTATCTCTTTCGACACTATTAATTTACCATGTTGACACCTGAAAAAATTCCACGCTTTTTCCATGTTTACATGCCTAGTTCATCCGCCACCGCTTCAAAGAAATGATTTCTTAATTTATAGGCTTGGCTTTTACTAATAAATAATTGCTGGGCAAGTCCAATTAATGTTAAAGAGGGCCGTTTTTTCATATATAGTTCTTCAATAATCACGCGCGTTTGTTCATCCGCTTCAGCTAAACAATTTTTGATAATGTCTCGATTTCTCTCTAAGTTCCACAGACGACGATCCATAGCTATCGTAATCGCCATTCGTTCGGTCACTACAGAGTGAAGTCCTTGTCCTCTAATACCAGCATTTAAATCTGCTTCTTGATAAGGGTGCCGTAATTCTTCTTCCCGTTGACGGATATACTCATCTGTTTTATAAAAGTCTGCTAAAATATCTTTGATATAATTAAATGTTGACGTACGCATTGGTTAATCTCCTTTACTTTTATTCATTTAAAAGTGTTAATCTATAAATAAAATAACACTCTTTCGACATGTCTAAGCCGTGACGAATCGCTTCATCTGAATAACCGAGCCAGATTAAATAGAGATACTCGCTTTTTGTAAACGATGCGGCCTTGATGGATTGGATGGGTCTTGATTGATCCATCGACCAATTACCGATTGCTTGTCCTAATTCTTGAATTTCCTGCATAATAAGTTTATTTTTTTGACTTGCCCAATCGGGATATTGATTCATTAGTTGTAAGAGTCGTTTTCTTTTTTGTGCTTTTTCGCTTTGTTGCTTTGAAATATCTTTAAATACAACGCTTTTCATTTCAAATAAATCTTTTTTACGTTTTGTTAAATTACTCATGTTTACGGCCTTCTCTTTCACCAATTAGATAACCTAACATTAGTGTCATTGTCCAAAAGATAAACCCAATAATAATTGTTAACATATTTATTTCACACTCCTCATTCGTTTGTCTGTTGTGTCTTTATATTGGAAAACATAGCCACTGGCGTGCTTCATTAGACGAGAAATAATGCGTGTTCCATAGGCCTCCACCAGTTGTTTTCCAGAAAAATTAGTAGTAAAAATAGTTGCTTTATTCTGTCTAGCTTCTAAAATTCGGTTTAAGATGTCATTGTTAAAATCCGTACTAACTTTATTTTTAATTCCTAATTCAGCACCTAAATCATCTAAGACCAAAACGTCTGCTTTTTTCATTCTAGTAATATACGCTTGAGCCTTTGCTTGGCTTTTGGCCGATTCATTCATGGACATTTTTAGTTTTTCTAATAACTCAGAGTAGCTGACAAATAAACAATACTTTTGATATGCAGAGCGTTCTAAGACTTCAACTAAAATACTGATAGCCAAATGACTTTTACCGACACCAGGTTTCCCTGAAAAAATAACGTGGATTGGCTTTCCTTCAACAATCGCTGAAACTGCTGCTAAGGCCCGTTCTTTTGCTTGTCTTGTTTCTAATTCAGTGGTTTGGTAATTGGTTAAACGACATTGCCGTAGCGCATCATCAGCAATTAAGGACCCTTGATGAAAAAATTTTTGTGTACGTGCCATAAAACTCTCTTGAGAACGTTGTTGATTGGCTTGTTGTTCATGTTTTTTTAGCATTTTATACCCACACGACCAACAAGTTGGGGCACAACGTTCTGTGCCATCTTTATTTTTTTGTTGCCAAACATATTGTTCACTGCCACATTCAGGACAACGGTCTTCAACTTTTTCTAACAATTGACTCAATAGTATTTGAAAAGTTTGATCTGTCGCATGCATACTGATTTCCTCCTTTCTTTAAAAACCTAACTCTTGATATTCTTCTGTCATTTGCAGCGCATGCTCCAACACTTGTTTTTTATCATTTACCAGAACTTCATGTACGGATAAATAATTTTGTTGCTCCCAACTTTTCAAAATAGCATTTACATAGCCGTAATTCCGTTTATTTCGATCGACGGCAATTCCTAAAGCATGCAAGATTAATTGGCATGCTTCCTCTTGGCTAGCCCCTTTTTGTATAAAATCTTGCAACCAATACTTAAAATCTTGGCTTGTTTTTGAGGCCAGTGTACCAAAGCCGTTTTCCTCATAAAAATGATAAATCATCTTTAAACAATCGTTTTCTGAACTACTACCTTGACTCTGACCTAAATTAGACTGGCCTATGCTTTCCTGTGGTAACCGTTGGTAGTCAGCTGGTTGACCACCGACAGACGATTCTGCTTTAAACGTATAAGCTTTGCTATTTTTTTCAACAATCTGATTTTTCTCTTCTTGATACAAGGTTGGTTTGTAACGATCACTGCGAATATAATTATGAATTTTCCAATGTTTGATAACGATCACACCACTTTCAAATACTAGAATAAATTTTTTAACCATTAGCAATTTTAGATCGTCTTCCCCACAACCAACCATTCGCTGCAATTTTTTGGGATTATTGATAAATCCATCATCATCGGTACGCATCGCTAAATGAAAATACAGAGCCTGACTTGATAAGGGCATATCTAAAAATGCATCACTATCAATAATCGTTTTTGCAAACATGCGTCGTTCTGCCAATCCTCTTCTCTCCTTTTGACTAAATTATTGTTACTCTGTTAGTAATTCCATGAGGCCAATCATACCAATCACGATGGCCCCAATTTTTATTGAGACACTGCTTATTAATAAAATAATTGCTAAAAGTAACATATCCGACAACGTTTTTTTATAGTTCTGACTCATTTCTTCACCCTTTCTACAAAAATACGGTTTTCCGAACAAAGTGTTCAAAAAAATAGTTCAGTTAACCGAACATTTGAATGGCTCTATCTTAGCATCAAATATTTTCACTGTCAACTCATAAGTTCGGTTTTATGAACCTCTAATTTTAATTGCGATTGTTACTTGCCTTCTCTAAACAGATATAGTATACTTTGAGGCAATAGGAGGTTCGGAAATATGAACATTTTTGCTGTCCGTTTAAAAGAGGCTTTAACA
This sequence comes from Enterococcus sp. DIV0546, assembly GCF_051712785.1. Taxonomy (NCBI): domain Bacteria; kingdom Bacillati; phylum Bacillota; class Bacilli; order Lactobacillales; family Enterococcaceae; genus Enterococcus; species Enterococcus sp. DIV0546. The sequence goes on along the minus strand of NZ_JBIOPO010000001.1, from coordinate 1,059,255 downwards.
GCCAAGAACATCAAACCTAGTGATTTAGCGAAAAAAACTGGCATCGGTAAATCTTCGATCAGCGATTGGCTAGCTGGTCGTTACGAAGCAAAACAAGACAAAGTTTATCGCATTGCAGATGCATTAGACATTAATGAGGCCTGGTTGATGGGACAAGAGGTTCCCATGGAAAAAAATGCCTCAACTATCGACCGCATTTATAAAAAATTAGAACCCCAACGACAAGCCATCGTTTATCAATTTGCCGAACAACAATTACACGAACAACAAACGCAAGCAGAAATTCTCTCATTCCCTCGCCGTGACGAAATGACACTGGCTGCCCACGCTGGGGATCCAGAAAAGATATTTTCAAAAGAAGAAATCGAGAAAATTCACGATTACTTGGATGAAATTGATGCCAAATATCAACAATCGATTTCTTCTGACAAAAAAGAGGATTAACTTCCCATCTACTCTTTTTATTAAGTAATGGCAGGTGAATGGTAAAGTGAATGATTATGAAAAACTCGTCAGTTCCATTCAAAAGGATGTGACGGTTTTAGAAATTGATTTATACAATCAAACAGGTTGTTATGGGTTGTATCGAAATGGCAAAATTTATATTGAAAAAACATTGAGTACCCGTCAAAAGAAGAATATTTTAGCCGAGGAATACGGGCATTATCAAACATCCGTTGGCACTATTTTAAATCAAAATTGTACAGAAAATCGGAAGCAAGAGTTGAAAGCCCGCAATGTGGCCTTAGAGCAATTAGTTACATTAGACGATTTAATTCGTTGCTCTGAAGCTGGCTTAAGTAACCATTATTCTTGTGCTGAATTTTTGGAAATCGATGTTGAAACATTAAAAAATGTGATTACGTACTATCGACAAAAGTATGGCGCCACTTATCTTTATAAAGGACGAATTTTTGAATTTAGGGATTATTCTGTGATGGTATTAAATACCGGGTTAACTTAAAAAGCATGGAACAAAATCCTTATTGATTTTGTTCCATGCTTAAAAGTATTCTGGAAAATTCAAGAGCGGTTTTTGTACCAATGGTTAATATGTCCGACGCCAAGCATAAGATTTGGGACAAGTATGAGGACGAATATAAATGACGGCCAAAATCCGATGAACTGAATAATATGTTACCGCATACTATGTAGTACAAATAAGAAAAGAAAAAAGTACAGGGAACTCTTGCCTGAACCCATTTCTTTTAAATAACGATCTCCATTTTTATAGAAAGCAACAATTCTTTTCATCTTTGCACCTCCATGACTATTTTATCAAGAAGTAAATATCCACCCGCATAGCGGGTGGCTATTTAATAGCCCTAGAAGGGCTCGCTACCTGCTGCTCCCTTTAAGGGAGCTTTTTTAGAGACCGCCAACCGCTACCTTTCTATTCTTATCTAGCTGTTACTTCCTAAATGGATCTTTATACTCTCTTTTGTTTATACTATCCCTTACTCGATCTTCTGCTTCTTGTTCTCGTATACACTTTGCTATCGTTTTTTGGTTCAGTCCTACAGTGTTCACATAATAACCTTTTGACCAAAAGGATCGATTTCCATAATTGTATTTTAAATTCGCATGACGTTCATGAATGATTACTGCACTTCTTCCTTTTAAGAAACCCATAAAACCTGATACACTCAACTTCGGTGGAATTCTTACCAACATATGGATATGGTCGGGCATTGCATGCGCTTCAATGATTTCGACTTCTTTCATCTCACACAATTTTCTTAGTATTTTCCCTATATCTCGCTTCAATTGACCATAGATTACTTTTCTTCTATATTTTGGTGTAAACACAAGATGATACTTACAATTCCAACGAGTATGTGCTAAACTTTTATCGTCGTTCGACATTCAAAAACTCCTTTCGATTTGATAACGGTTGGTAGCCTTTATCTATTATATCGAAAGGAGTTTTTATCGCTAAAGTTCTGACCTCCACGCGCAGTACGCGTGGTTTTTTTGTCGAAATCTCTTTAGAGATTTCAACTGACTAAAGTCATTAATCATGAAAAGAAAAAGCACACCATTCGTCTGGTGTGCTTTTTCTTTTTAATTATTCACCTTGATTCAACTTACGAATCAACTCATCAATGTGATTTCCGTATTGGACAGATTCGTCTCTTTCAAAAATCAACTCTGGTGTTTTATACAAGGTTAACCGTTGTCCTAATTCTTTACGAATCAGTCCTTTGGCTTTGTCTAATCCTTGTTGAGCTTTTTGTTGTTCGGAAGCTAAATCAGATAACAAGCTGTAATAAATCGTTGCTTGTTGTAAATCACCGGTCACACGAACATCTGTAATAGTGATGCCTTGGACGCGTGGATCTCTGATGCGTTTGTTCAAGATATCATTCACTTCACGCATGATTTCTTGACCTACACGACGGTCACGATAATTTGCCATAGTGTCTTCCTCCAATTACTAAAATTATTGTTTGATTTCTTCCATAATGAAGCCTTCAATCGCATCATCTACACGTAAATCATTGAAGTTTTCAATCATAGCGCCACATTCAAAACCAAGTTTGACTTCTTTCACGTCATCTTTAAAGCGTTTCAAGCTTGCTAATTTACCTTCATAAATAACAATACCATCACGAATGACACGCACGCCACTATCGCGGCGAATAAAGCCTTCTGTAACATAACAGCCAGCGATTGTGCCAACTTTAGATACTTTGTACAATTCACGAACCGTCATTTGACCCGTAATTTTTTCTTCAAATTCTGGATCTAATAACCCTTTCATCGCTGTTTCGATTTCTTCTAGGGCTTTATAGATAATACGGTGTAAACGAATATCAACTTCTTCTTGTTCTGCTTGTTGTTTCGCTTGTGGTGTTGGGCGAACGTTAAAGCCGATAATAATCGCATTACTTGCTGCGGCTAAAGTTACGTCGCTTTCATTGATGGCCCCAACTGCCGCGTGAACAATTTTCACACGAACACCTTCTACATCAATTTTTTGTAAACTTGCTGAAACAGCTTCGGCAGATCCTTGTACGTCTGCTTTGACAATAATATTAACTTCTTTTAATTCGCCTTCTTTTAGACTTTCAAATAAGTTATCCAATGTCACACGGCTACTTGCTGAACGTTGTTCAAGTAACGCACGTTTAGCTCGTTCTTCCCCTGCTTGACGTGCTGTTTTTTCATCTTCAAAGACTACAAAACGATCACCCGCTTGAGGAACATCATTTAATCCGGTAATTTCCACAGGAGTTGCTGGTCCTGCTTCTTTATCACGGCGGCCCATGTCATTGGTCATCACACGAACACGTCCGTAAGTATTACCAACAACGATTGGATCACCAACATGTAAAGTTCCTTGTTGAACGAGTAATGTCGCAACCGGACCTTTACCTTTATCTAAGCGCGCTTCAATCACTGTTCCAATTGCTTTTTGCGTTGGATCAGCTTTTAAGTCTTCTACTTCAGCAATCAGTAAAATATTTTCCAATAGTTCATCAATGTTTTGATTGAATTTCGCTGAAATATTGACGAAAATCGTATCTCCGCCCCATTCTTCAGGAATTAATTCATGTTCACTTAATTCTTGTTTCACATGATCAGGGTTCGCACCAGGCTTATCAATTTTGTTAACTGCTACAATAATCGGCACTTTTGCCGCTTTGGCATGGTTAATCGCCTCGATTGTTTGTGGCATTACTCCATCGTCCGCTGCAACAACTAAGATGGTAATATCAGTGATGCTGGCACCACGCGCGCGCATACTTGTAAAGGCCGCATGTCCTGGTGTATCTAAGAACGTAATTGGTTTGCCATCAATATCTAACTGATAGGCCCCAATATGCTGCGTGATTCCGCCCGCTTCACCTGAAGTCACACGAGAATGGCGCAATGTATCTAATAATGTTGTTTTCCCGTGGTCTACGTGTCCCATGATTGTGACAACAGGGGGACGTGTAGTTAAGTTTTCTTCAACAACTGCTTCTGGTTCGAAGAATTTATCAATGTCCGCAATATCAACTTGGACTTTTTCTTGCGGTTCCATGCCATAGTCCACAGCTAATAATTCAATTGTATCTTTATCTAGGGCTTGGTTTTGGTTAACCATGACACCCATCATAAATAATTTTTTGATGATTTCCGCTGGTTCGCGGTGGATTTTTTTCGCAATATCCGCCACGTTCATACCTTCTGTATATTCTAAAACATCTGGTAATTCACGGAATTTACGTGCTGGTACTGCTGGCTTCGCTGATTCTTGTTGATGTTTGCCTTTTTTCCCTTTTTTATTGAAACGATTGCGGTTTTGGTTATTAAAGTTATTCCGGTTATTACGATTTTGACCGCCACCAAAATTGTTGTTGCGGTTTTGGCCGCCACGGTTTTGGTTGTTCCCGCCATTGTTATTTTGGCTGGTCCGATTTTGATTCGTTGTAGAACCGTTATTGTTTTGGGTATTGCGGTTTTGATTGTTTGTATTTGTTTGATTGCTACGGTTTTGTGTGTTGCTTTGGCCGTGACGATTTTGGTTGTTGTTGTTTCTTTGTTGTCCATTCGTTGATTGATTGTTTGGACGATTTTGGTTATTTCTTTGTTCACCAGGTTTATTGTTCATTGGTTTCTTATTGGCTGGTTTATTTTGTGTTGTTTGTTGCTTTTGGTTGTTTGTTGCTTTTGATTGAGTATTTACGGTACTTCCTCCTCCGAATGCTTGACGAAGCTTTGTTTCTTGCTCGGAACTAATTGCGCCCATATGGTTTTTAACATCCATACCTAATTGATGCGCTTTATCGACAACGTCTTTGCTTGCTTTATTCATTTCTTTTGCTAGTTCATAAATTCTTTTTTTTCCCATGCAATCACCTTCCTAACCTTTTAGTAATTCCTTGATTTTGGTGGCAAATCCTGCATCAGTTACTCCGATAACCATTCGTGGTCGCCCAATCGCTTGGCTGAGCTCGAATTGACTGAACAGTTCGCTAACAGGAACATTATAATAAGAACTTTTGTCCTTGATTTTCTTTCTAGTATTCTCACTGGCATCTTGCGCAACAAACACAAATTTCGCTTTGTTTGCACGAATATCTTTAAGGGTTAATTCCTCGCCTGTGACTAATTTACCGGCGCGCATTGCTAAACCTAAAAGGTTCAAAATTTTGGTTTTATTTTCCATCGCCAAACAACTCTTTGCGGGCTTTTTGATGTGTTACATAATCCAATAGTTCTTGATAAAATTCATCACTTAATTTTGTTTCTAAGACACGATCAAGAATTTTTTTATCCCAAGCTTTTTGGACTTCCGCAGGATCCAAATCAACGTAAGCGCCACGTCCAGGCAATTTACCAGTTGGATCTAAGGCCACTTCGCCTTCTTTGGAGCGAGTAATTCTGACTAATTCTTTTTTCGGTTTCATTTCGCCTGAAACAACCGATTTACGCATTGGAATTTTTCTCTTTTTCATTTTTTCACCCTCCAAAAACGTTATTCTTGTTCAGGTAATTCTTCTGTAATTTCTGCTTCAACAACTGCTTCTTCAGCAGCCAAGTTTTCGTAATCATCTGCCGTCATATCTGAATGGATAATTGCTTCATCCATTTCTTCTGCTACTTCAGCAACTTCTTGATTGGCTTGTTGTTCATAAAATTCAGCCATATCAGATTCTGATTTGATATCAATTTTATGGCCCGTTAATTTAGCAGCTAAGCGCGCATTTTGACCACGTTTACCAATTGCTAATGACAATTGATAATCAGGTACAACGACTGTACATGCTTTGCTATTTTCTGGATCAAAAATAACATCTAATACTTGAGCTGGATTCAAGGCATTACTAATATAAATAGCTGGATCTTCGTTCCATTCCACAATATCCATATTTTCGCCTTTTAATTCATTCACAATCGCTTGGACACGTTGGCCTTTTGGACCAACACAGGTACCCACTGGATCAATATTAGGATCTGTTGAACGAACGGCTACTTTTGAACGATCGCCAGCTTCACGAGCGACGCTTACGATTTCAACAATTCCATCATAAACTTCTGGAATTTCTTGTTCAAAAAGACGTTTTAGTAAATCTGGATGACTACGGCTTACAAAAACTTGTGGGCCTTTTGATGTGTTTTCAACACGTGATACGTAAACTTTAATCCGATCATGCGGTTGGTAAAATTCATTTGGCATTTGATCTTGTTTTGATAAGACTGCTTCGATTTTACCTAAGTTTACATAGATATAACGACGATCTTGACGTTCAACAATTCCTTGCATGATGTCATTTTCGTATTCGCTAAATTCATTATAAATAATTGTTCTTTCTGCTTCACGGACACGTTGTAAAATTACTTGCTTTGCTGTTTGGGCAGCAATGCGGCCAAAGTCTTTTGGTGTAACTTCAAAACGAATTTTGTCGCCGATTTCATATGCCCCATTTAATGCAACGGCATCTTTTAATGAAACTTCCAATTGTGAATCAAATACTTCTTCTGTTACTTCTTTGACAGCATACACGTGAATATTGCCTTTTTTTGGTTCAAATTCAACTTCGACGTTGCTTGCTTGTCCATAATGTCTTTTATATGCAGAAACTAAAGCTGCTTGTAACGCTTCAATCACCGTATCTTTAGGAATCCCTTTTTCAGCTTCTAATACGTCTAATGCATTTAACATTTCTTTGCTCATTGTTTTTCTTTTCCTCCTATGGATTCGTTAAAGCTGAACGAGTGGTTCTTCTTCCAAGGGAAAAACTTCTCGTTAAAACTTGTCACAGGCCCGGCTAAAAGTAAAACTTTTAGTGGACCCTTTTTTACATTCGAGTCTGTTGATTAAAATTGAATGGCTAAACGAGCTTTTGCGATATTTTTACGTTCAAAAGTCATTTCCTTCACTCTGGTTTTAATTTTTACACTTAATGTTAATTGTTCTGAATCAAGATGGACTAAGGTACCCTCAATCTGTTTTTCTCCATCAACTGCTTGATAAAGAGAAATATGAATGTACTTACCTACCGCTTGTTCATAATCGCTTTCTTTCTTTAACGGACGTTCTGCTCCCGGAGAAGAAACTTCCAGAAAGTACGCTTGCGGAATTGGATCTGGATCCATTGCATCTAGTTTTTCACTTAATTTTTCGCTGACAAAGGCACATTCCTCAATATCAATGCCACCTTCTTTATCGATAAATACTCGTAAAAACCAATTTTTTCCTTCCTTAACAAACTCTACTTCCACAAGTTCAAAATTTTGTTCTTCTAAGATTGGTGTGACTAACTTTGTTACAGTTTCCACAGCACTACTCAAAATTTTCGCCTCCTTCGAGATTGATGTAACGAACCGTGTCCTGATGACTTTTCCATCAAAAAGAGTGAGCAGAAATCCGCTCACTCCCAACTAGTATCATTACGCTAAAGATAGTATAGCACAGAACCATTCCAAACTCAAATGAACAAGCTAAATCTCTCGAAATTTGCACATTTTGTCTCGATTACTGAAACTATCTAAGCGATTATTTTTTCGTTTTAAAATAGATAAATAATCCTTGAATCAAAAGAAGGCTACCTAAGAAAAGAAACGCGTTTTCTTTTGTTTCTCCTGTTTTTGGCAATTCCTTATTACGAATCGCCTGTTTTTCAATGGTTATTGAAGTAGTTTCTGTGGTTGAATTCGTGGTAGTATCTGTTGTCCCACTCGTTGGTGGCGTGGTACTTTCTATAGGTTTTTCTGGCGTATAGTGATTAGTAAATACTTGACCTCCATCATACTGAATAGTCGCCACGAGATTTCCTAAAAGCGCCTCGACGGTTACTTGAACTTGAAGGTTGTGCGTATCGTAGGAAACACCTGCCTGTCGCGTGTTTACTTCCCGAATGGTGTATTGATAGTTTCCGGGAGTTTCAAAGGTTAATGGTGAAAATTGAATTTTCCCTAAAGTATCGTTACTAACCGTTTCTAGTACTGTGCCTTTCTCATCTAACAATTCAAATTGAAATTCAGCATCCTTCAGTGGTTTTCCTAAAAGAACTTTTCCAGCTAAAAATGAAGCAGCGACTGGTTGATATGAAATCTTATGATTCACAACAGTTTTCAGTGCAACTAAGTTTTTACCAAAGTCTTCAGGTGTTATTGGAATCTTGTTTTGCGAAAGTTGGTAACCGGTAGGTGCTTTGGTTTCTACTAAAGTATAGTTATCTTTTAACAAGCCTTTAACAATCGCTGTTCCGTTTTGATCTGTTGTGATTTTAGCCACTGTTTGATTGGTTGAGTTTCGAATGAGTTCAAATTCTGCACCTGCTAAACGCTGGCCCGCTTCATCTTCTTTATGAATTTCGACAACATATTGTTCACCATTGGCTTCTCCACCACCCGTTTGTGAGACACGACTCACTTCGACTTCTTCCACCACCGTTTGATTTTCTGTTAATTTTGCATAATTTGTGAAGGTTTCACCTTTTTCGGGAAGATGATCGATTTTGGTTTTATAGGTGATACGATATTCGTTAGTCCCAATATTGCCAAAATGCACCGAAAAATTGCGGTCACCAGGACCATACTGGACAGCCAACTGACCAGTTATATCTTCCTCTGGCGTGAACTGCCAAATAGCATTTCCATCCAGTGTCCATTGTCCTCGTTCAATTTTCATAGTGTCTTTGATATAACTTAAACTTGCTGTTTTTAGCACATCTTCCACTTCTAAATCAGTATACGTTTGCCCTGTTGGATTAATCCGTAGTACATTGTAAATTTCGGTTGGATCGTCTTCGATAAACCATGAATACTTGCTAAATTTTTCGTTAACATCATCGCCTTCACCTTGGTAATCAAGATCGCCAGCAAATATTTTTTCCCCTTCAACAGTGACGTAAATAGGAATCTTGGATTCATTTTCCACATTTTCGAAATCAATCAAACTTGTAAAATATAAAGACCCACTAATATTGGCATGGTTTTCTACGTAATCTGTATACGTTAACGTGACCGTTTTATTTGCTACATCGGTCTGTGCGATTGCAACCACAGCACCTGTATCATCTACTACATTAAAGGTCATATTTTTCTCGAGACGTAGCTCTTCGGGCAAAGTAATCACACTCGTATCCCCACTATTAACGGTATTATCCGGTAAGTTGAACTCAATTCGGAGGTAGATGTCGGTATATTGATTAATGGTCCCAAGTGGGTTTCCCTCTTTGTCCGTTAGTTGAATCGCTGTCACAATGTTGCCCACTTGTTTACGCGGTACTACGTTTGGCGTAGCAGAAATTTGATTGGTTTCACTGGTACTAGTTGGTTCCGTTTGCGCATATCCTGTTTCAAGTTTCAGAAAAGGCGTTATCAGCGTCGACAAAAGAATGAAAAACATTCCCCAATAGACAAAACTTCTTTTTTTCATTTTTATTCAATCCTTCCTATCTAAAATAATTGGTTAGGTTTATACTATCAAGGATTAACTAGGTACAAGTGTTTTTATTTTTCCCAACAATAAAAAACAAAAAACACCGAACCAAAATAATTTTGGCTCGGTGTTTTGCTCCTAATGTCTTTTCTTATAAAACCATAATTGAACTTTTTCAGAAATAGTTGATAAATGTTGGAAAGTTGAGTCTGCTGCAAAGAAAAGAATGGCTAAAAGTAACAAGGCTGTTGGCGATACCGAAGTTAACGAGAACAAGTTTTTCATGGAAATACTTGTAATAACCATTCCGATTAAACAGCCAATCATTACGCGCTTGCGGTAACGATTCATTGGTGAACTAATTTTATAAAGAACCATAAAGCCGACTGAAACTAGCAACAATGTTGCAGTCGTTGAAATGTCCGTTTTTTGAAGTGCAAGAATATCACCACAAATTAGTAAGGCACCGACTACTAACATATCCGTTAACCCACCAGGAATTGCTTTTGATAACACATTGAAAAGAAATTTCCCTTCAATGCGACGATGATTTGGTTCCAAAGCTAGAAATGTCGAAGGAATCCCAATTGTAAATAAACTAATCAATGTGACTTGTGTCGGTTGTAAAGGATATGTCACGGCAAAAATCATAGCAAAGACAGACATTAGCAAGGAGAAAATATTTTTTACAAGGAATAAACTTGAAGAGCGTTCAATGTTATTAACTACTTGGCGGCCTTCAAAGACAACCTCCGGCATCGTTGAAAAATCAGAATCTAACAACACAACTTGCGAGGCTTGTGCTGTAGCTTGATTTCCTGAAGCCATGGCAATACTACAATCTGCTTCTTTCATGGCTAAAATATCATTGACTCCATCCCCTGTCATCGCCACTGTATGATCTAATTTTTTCAACAATAGTACAAATTGTTTCTTTTGTTCTGGCGTGACACGACCAAAAACGGTGTATTTTTCTAAAGCTTCTGTCTGGGCTTCCATTGTAGTTAATGTTCGCGCGTCCACATAATTTTCAGCACCAATAATGCCTGCCGCTTGTGCTACATTGGATACTGTTAAAGGATTATCACCAGAAATGACCTTAATAGCCACATTTTGTTCAGCGAAATATTCAAAAGTTGCTTTGGCTTCTTTACGAATCGGATTCCAAAGAAGAATGTAGCCTAGAGGTTGAACCTCTGCTGCCAACGTTTCCTGAAATTCTCCTAAATACTTTCCGAACACCAATAAGCGATAGCCTTGACTTGTATAATGTTCCACTTCAGATTGATACATTTCATAATTGTCTCTCAAAATCATCTCTGGCGCCCCAAGAATATACGTCGCTTCTGGGAAAGTCACGCTACTAAATTTTTCGACAGACGAAAACGAGGTGTAGCTAACGGCTTCCCTCTGATTATTAGTAACAAAAAATTCTTTCATCGCTTTCATCGTATCGTTGTCAGCTGACATTGTTCGGCAAAAATCGCCAATTAATTTTTCGACATTGGTTAAGTCTGTACCATCATTTTCGATACTCACCACAGGAACCAACTCTTGGACTTCCATCGTGTTTTCAGTAATTGTTCCTGTTTTATCTACACATAACACATCAACACGTGCTAAGGATTCGATACTTTTCATGTTGTGCAATAAAACGCCGCGCTTCGCTAAGCGCATTGTGCTGGCAGCTAATGCAACGGTTGTTAAAAGGTACAACCCTTCTGGAATCATCCCAATCAAGGCAGCTTCCATGGAGACAATGCTGTCATGAAGCCCTTGATGGTTGATGAAATAACTTTGGAAAAATAGAACACAGCCGATCGGGATAATAATAATCCCTACCCATTTCACCAAACGGTTAATGGAACCAACCATCTCTGATTGTTCCCCTTTTTTAATTGACTTCGCTTCAAGCGTTAATTGATGAACATAGGCCTCAGCGCCAATTTTATCAATTCTTGCATAACAAGAACCTGACACAATAAAGCTACCTGACAAAAGTTGGCTATCTGCTACTTTGGTAATCTCATCAGATTCCCCAGTTAACAAGGATTCATTCACACGGACTTCACCAGATAAGACAATTGCATCCCCAGAAATCTGTTCACCCGATTTAAAGAGCACCACATCATCCAAAACCAGTTCATCTGGCGAAATTTCTTGTTCTTGGCCATCCCTTACAACGGTTACTTTTGTAGCGTTTAGAATATTTAAGCTATCTAATACTTTCTTCGACTTAATTTCTTGGTAAATTCCAATGACCGTATTAATGATTACTACTGGCAAAAAGGTCATATTTTTATAAGATTGTACCAGCATTAATAACACACCTAGTACCACAAAAATTAAGTTGAAATACGTAAATACGTTATTAATAACAATCTGTTTCGTTGTGATAAACTCTGTATCGACGGCGGCATTGACTAAGCCTTTTCGCTGTCTTTCTTCAACTTGTGCGGCCGTCAAGCCTTGTTTATCTTCTGGATAATAGCGTTCCGCGTTAGCAGTCACTGCTATTGGTTCATTTTCTTGCATTTCTTTTTTTCTTCTCAAACACATCACCCCTTGTTCTAGTCGACTCTTTCATCGTCTCCTTCTCTCCCACAGTATAGCACTGAATAAAAATTTAGATAACAACTAGCGCCCAACTATAGAAAAAAATTATACATTTCCTAAACATTATCATTTTCAGGAACAAGCTAACGCAAAACCTTTTCATTTACTTGTTTTTCCTTTACTATAGTAAAGAAGAAATATCAAGAAATGAGGAACAATTGATGGCACAGAATCACGTAATTAAAGTTAGTAAAAAAACATTAGCAGAGATGACCACTGTTTATCAACCCAATCGTTTAAATAAAACGGTCCCTTATACTGTCTTTGTGGCCAAGGTTGGTACCACTACCATCACTGCTTATCAATCAGGTAAAGTCATGTTTCAGGGACCTCAAGCTGAAAAAGAGGCCGCTCGTTGGGAAGGAACGAATACCACACCAAAGAAAAAAATTTCTCCCCAGACTACTACACTGCCTGCTGATTTTGGCAACTGGTCTGTGATAGGTTCCGATGAAGTCGGTAATGGTAGCTATTTTGGTCCAGTAACTGTCTGTGCTGCCTATGTTGACAAAAGCATGATTAGCAAACTAAAAGCATTGGGTGTTCGTGATTCCAAAGAATTAACCGACCCACAAATTATTCAATTGTCACATGTCATTAAAGAACTGATTCCTTACAAGTTATTAATCGTTGAACCAAAAAAATACAATGAGATCCAACCAAACTACAATGCTGTACACATGAAAGTCGCTTTGCATAACCAAGCGATTTATCTGTTGCTACAAGAATTGGCTCCCACAAAGCCAGAAGGGATTTTAATTGACCAGTTCACCCCTGAAAATAATTATCGGAAATATGTTCGTAATGAAAAAAATCAAGTCACTGAAAAATTGTTCTTCGTCACTAAAGGAGAGCAGTATCATGTTGCCGTTGCTGCCGCCTCTATTATTAGCCGCGCTGCTTTTTTAGAAGAGTTAGACAAAGAATCTGCAGAATTGGGTTTCTCTGTGCCCTCTGGTGCTGGCAGCAAATCAGACCAAGTAGCCGCCCGTATTTTGAAAAAAGGCGGCCTAGACTTATTAGCAAACTACGCGAAGCTGCATTTTGCAAACACTCAAAAAGCCCAAAAGTTACTATAAAATAAACACCAAGCAAAAGTCCCAATACCGATTAGCGGCGCTGGGACTTTTGCTTGGTGTAAAAAATTATTTTTCAATTTCGATAAACAGGACTTTTAAGTAATTACCTTCTGGAAAATTAGGATTCACTTGAAAGTCTGCCGGTAATTGATACGTGTCCGTAATCTTGTAACGGACATTTTTCTCTTGCAAGGCAGTAATCACCATTTTTTGATATTTGGCTAAGGATAAATTTGCCGCATTGGTTGAGGCAATAAGCGTTCCCTTATCCGTTAAAATATCAATAGAATCTTTCACTAGCTCCCCATAATTTTTAGCAACGGAAAAAACTTTCTTTTTGTTGCGAGCAAAACTTGGCGGATCCAAAATGATCATGTCATAACTCAAGCCTTTACGTGAAGCATATTTAAAGTAGTCAAAAACATCCATGACAATAATCTTTTGCGCGGCAAGATTTAAATGATTGACTTCAAATTGCTCAGTCGTTTTCGGTAAGCTTCGTTTAGCTAAATCCACACTAGTGGTGGCCACGGCACCCCCCATAGCGGCAGCTACTGAAAAAGCACCTGTGTAACTAAACATATTTAAGACTGTTTTACCTACTGCAAAACCATCTACTAATCGACCACGAACTTCTTTTTGATCTAAAAAGATGCCTGTCATTAATCCTTCGTTTAAATAGGTAGCAAATTGAACGCCATTTTCAGTGACAAGTAATGGCTCGGGTGCTTGTTCGCCATACAAAAACTGTGATTCGGGTAAATTTTTTGTGGAAAAGCGAATCTTTTCGTAGGCACCAATAATGTCAGGGTAAACTGTGCGAAACGCCGTCAAAAGTTCGGCTTTTTTCTGATAAAGGGTTTCATTATACCATGAAAAAACGGCGTAATCTGCATAGCGATCGATGATTAGACCCCCAATGCCATCCCCTTCTCCATTAAATAATCGATACGCGGTTGTTAGCGAATCCTTTTCAAAAGACGTCCGCTTCTCACGACTTATTTCAAAGAGTTGTTGAAAAAAAGATTGATTAATTGGTCCATGCCATGACAGCAACCAACCAATTCCTTTATTTTGTTCGCCTAAATATCCTTCAGCTAAACGCTGGCCTTTACTATCAATCAAAGTAAGCCAATCTGTTGGCAACGGTGCTGGCACTTGTTGCAAATCTTCTTTTTGAATTAAAGGATATCCTTTTTTAAATTTATGTTCTGCTTTTTTAGTTACTTGAAGTTTCATTCTGTACACCTACTTTTCAAAGTCCTATCTAGTATAGCAAAAAAAGGTCCATCTGTCTTTAAAGGATTCAAGCTTCACGTCATTTAACGAACTAAAAAGTTTAAGGAAATAGTAAGTTTTCTTTAACATCACCATTCCTCACTTCGGTAAGAATTGACATAAAATTTGTGAAAGAGTAAAATTAAAGCGATATTGTAAAATACGAAATTTACCTAATTTTACTTTTATAGAATCATCGTTTAGAAAGGACGTTTATTTTGAAAAAATTATTTAAAACAAATATTTTGAACACGCGACTGGGGTTATTCTCGCTAATCGCCATCTTACTGTGGCTAAAAAACCTCTTTGCGTACGCCGTTGATTTCCATTTACGTTTGGAAAATATTAACGAGTATTTCATACTCTTAATTAATCCAATTGCTACAACGGTCTTTTTATTAGCCATCGCTTTGTATGTTCGCCGTAAAAAAGCTTCTTATATTACAATGATGATTATTTACTTCTTGATGAGTTTACTGCTCTTCTCAAATGTCGTGTATTATCGAGAATTTACTGACTTCATCACAGTTAATACGATGCTTGGTGCTGGCAAAGTAGCTAGCGGTCTTGGCGAAAGTGCCTTACGTCTCTTTAGACCTTATGACGTCATTTATTTCTTAGACTTCATTATTATTGGCGTATTATTATTAACGAAAAAAATTAAAACAGATGCGCGTCCAGTCCGCGCACGTGTAGCAGTCTCTGTCACACTCCTTTCTGTTGTCTTTTTCTTATTCAATCTATTTATGGCTGAAACAGAACGTCCCCAATTATTAGGACGTCAATTCTCTCGTGACTATATCGTGAAATTCTTAGGCTTAAATGCCTTTACCGTATACGATGGCATTACAACTTACCAAACAAACCAAGTCCGTGCCGAAGCTAGTGCTAACGATATGAAACAAGTTGAAGATTACGTGAAACAACAATATGCGGCACCCGATGATAGTAAGTTTGGTATTGCAAAAGGCAAAAATGTAATTTATATCCATTTAGAAAGTTTCCAACAATTTTTAGTTAATTACAAATTAAAAGATGAAAATGGCGTAGAACACGAAGTCACACCATTTATCAATAGTCTTTACAATAGTAAAAGTACCTTTAGCTTTGATAACTTCTTCCACCAAGTTGGTCAAGGAAAAACAAGTGATGCCGAAACATTACTTGAAAATTCACTATTTGGTTTAGACCAAGGTTCACTCTTTACACAAGTTGGTGGGAAAAATACGTTTGAAGCAGCACCCGATATTTTAAAACAAACGCAAGGTTACACTAGCGCTGCTTTCCACGGAAATGCCGGTAACTTCTGGAATCGAAATGAAACCTATAAACGTTTAGGCTATGACTATTTCTTTGATGCTAGTTATTATGATGTTAATTCAGATAACTCATTCCAATATGGGTTACACGATAAACCATTCTTTAATCAATCCGTTCAATATTTAGAACATTTACAACAACCGTTCTATTCTAAATTTATTGCTGTATCCAATCATTATCCTTATTCTCAATTTACAAACGATGAAGCAGGATTCCCAATTGCAAAAACCTCTGATGAAACAATTAATGGTTATTTCGCAACAGCGAATTATTTAGATAAAGCGGTCGAAGAATTCTTTAACTACTTGAAATCTTCAGGTCTCTATGAAAACTCAGTCATTGTTCTTTATGGCGATCACTATGGGGTTTCTAATTCAAGAAACCAAAACTTAGCAGAGTTAGTAGGTAAAACCAAAGCAGATTGGAACGATTTTGACAACGCCAATATGCAACGTGTTCCTTATATGATTCACGTTCCTGGTCAAGAAAATGGCGGTGTGAACCATACGTATGGCGGCCAAGTTGATGCCTTACCAACCCTTCTACACTTGCTTGGTGTCGATACGAAAAACTACATTCAGCTAGGCCAAGATTTATTCTCTAAACAACACAATCAAATCGTTGCTTTCCGCAACGGCAATGTTGTAACACCTAAATATACTATTTTAGGTTCTAGCATTTACGATACTAAAACAGGCACTTTAATTACAGAACCAACCGAAGAAGTTAAGAAAGAAGTCGCTGATTTAAAAGCCAAAGCGACGAAACAATTAGAAACGTCTGACCAAATTACTAACGGTGACTTGCTTCGTTTCTATACCAATAGCGGCTTAAAACCAGTTAACCCAGAAGACTATGATTACAAGAACCAATTGCAACAACTGGAAGCAATTGAAAAAGAAAAAGGTGAAAAATCAACGAGTGTTTACAGTAAAAACAATAATAAATCAACCGTTGATGAATATCATACTGACAGTTATCAAGGCTATCAAAAAACTGGTAAATAAATCTTCAAAAAGCTTGAGCAATTTGCTCAAGCTTTTTTGCTACTTTTTCATAATTAATTCATATTATTTCACTATACTAAAGATAGTTTAGAGAGGTGAAAGTTGATGAGAAGTGTCCGTTACGCTACAGCTAGTAGTTTTTATCATAAAAAAATCACGTTAATCACTGCACTCTTCTTCTTCCTGTTCTCTTTCTTATTGACTGGGCTGTTTAACTTAATTGATTTTGAAAAAGAGTTTTTACGAACGATGCCAGACTTTGTCGATATTGAAAAACAAACTAGTTACCATTACCAACTGATCCAATACTATTGGCACCTCTATCTAGGTAGTGTCATTTTCTTTGGTGTTACTTTTCTTCTGTTGATGTATGTGACATTACGCATAAAAAAGGAAGAAATACATACATGGTATCACATGCACTTTTCAAATATGTATGTCACCAAACAGCTCTTACTAGAGTTATGTTTACCGGCTCTATTAGGAATTTTCAGTTTTTTACTTTTCACTTTAATGTTTCAAGAAACGTATAATACTGTTCTTTGGGCTGCTCGTGATGCTATTTTACAGTGGTCTCATTTGGAAACTCCAGCATTTTTTGCTAAAAGTACCGACCAGGATGTCACGATTACAAATATCCAGCATTTAGGGATTCAAACGATCCAAGCGTTTTCTTTTGATTTTAAAAGTATGCAGTCGCTTTATACAATCCGTAACTGCTTTGTTAACTGCTTAATCTTGCTTGGTATTCCTCTTGTTTGCGGGACTCCTTTCACATTGATTTATTTACGCACACATCAGAAATAAGGGAGGGATTTTCTATGAATGTCACACCATCATTCAAAAAAACAACCGAAAAAAAATCCTCATTCGACGCGTTAGCTTTGCGAGAAGTTTATGGAATCATTTATTCTGCTCCAGAACAAGAACTCGCATTGGCCGATTTTTTCCAAACAAACCAATTAACCATTACTAGGCTTTCTTCTAGTGAAACCTTTTTGCCCTACTTGCCATTAGAAGAAAATTTATTTATCGCTAGTACAATCAAAGAACGGGATCGAAAAGTAGTTCTAGCCGAAGCTTTCCAGTTGTTCCAATTAGAACCTGCCTTACTTGGTCGTTCCTTTACTTCTTTTACGACTTTTGAAAAAATTAAAATGCGCATAATACAACTTTTGCTTTCAAAAACAAGTACGTTAGTGATTGATGACATCTTTTCTTCATTAACGATTGGACAACGTCAAGAAATTTTACCTCAATTAAAAACAGCAGTTCAAAAAAGAAACAAGCGCTTGCTATTTCTGACAAAAGAGCCACAAATTATTGATAGTCCCTATGTGCACCCCCTGTCTCTACATGCGTTATTAAACTAAAAAAACGTCTGGCACTGATTGTGACCAGACGTTTTCTTTAGTTTTCAGTAATTTCAACGTCAGGAAATGAAATAATAAATGTGGTGCCTTTACCAGGTTCACTTTCAACATTGATTTTTCCTTTATGCAAGCGGACCAATTGTTGAACGATTGGTAAGCCTAATCCTGATTCTCCATATTTCGTATTTTTACGGGATGGATCTACTTTGTAATAACGATCCCAGATATTCAGAATTTGCTCTTCCGTCATGCCGATTCCTGTATCAGAAATACGGACAATGGTTTCTAAATAGCCTTTTTCTAAAGCAATATGAATTTCGCCATTTTCAGTAAATTGGATAGCATTTTGAACAATATTGACAACCACTTGAACGAAACGATCATAATCGGCATACACATCAATTGGTTCGGTGGTGTCTAAATACAATTGATTACCTGCGGCTTCAGCTTTGGCCGTTAGTTGAGTCACAATATTTTCTAAAGCTTCTGTTCCGTTGAACTTCTTCACAACAATTTGAATCTGGTTGGTCCGAATTTTTTCATAATCAAGATTTTCATTGACTAAGCGAATCAAGCGAGCGGTCTCATTTTGCATCAGTTTAATCGCATTCTCTTTTTGATTTTCAGGAATAGCATTATACTGCAATCCCTCTAATAAGCCATTAATAGTTGTTAAAGGCGTCCGCATTTCATGAGAGGCATCCGCCATAAATTGACGACGACGCTCTTCTTGCCGATTGATTTCTTCTTGTGATTCTTTTAAAGACGCAGCCATTTTATTAAAATCTTCTGCTAGGTCATCAAATTCATCTTTGTCATGAACCGGTAATTGAATATCAAAATTTCCACTAGTAATTTCTTTGGTGGCTTTACGCATCCGATTAATTCGTTTCACTTGGAAAGTCGCAAATAGATAACTTAGTAACAAGGCAATCACACCAGAAAAAATAAAGCCTTTAATCAAGTTTTGTGTCACTGACTGAACACTTCGGTCAACGTTTTTGGCAGGTTGTGTAATAACGAGTGAACCAATAATCACTTTTTTATCAGAAGACTGATTTGATGCATACACCGGTAACATTACATAGGACGAAGTATTTCGGGCCCCGTAAATATCAATGTTTTCTGTTGCATAAACACGATTGCCTTTCATGATTTGATCCCAATTTTTATCGATTAAGGAAAAGTCTAATTTTTTTGTGCTATCAACTGGTGGGTACTGCACTTCGCGGTCCTTGTTAATAAACACAAATTGCACATCTTGCTTCTGGAGTACGCGCTCAGTCAACTGAAATGAATAGGATAAAACATCTCGATCTGAAACACCTGCAACATTAATAAAAAAGTCACGTGTTTCTAAAGCCGATTCTGCATAACCATACAGCTGTTCATAGTTATTTTCTTGCATTGTGCGCTTGGTCAATTGTGTGAAAGACGTTCCGACAATGAGAATAATCAGAGCAATCACACCTATAAAAGCAAGTAATTGTTGATACAAATACTTCATTAAGCAACACCTGAATCGTCGAATTTATACCCTACGCCCCAAACCGTTTGGATGACTTGAGGACCCACTTTTTCAATTTTTTGTCGTAATTTTTTGATATGGGCATCAACTGTCCGTTCATCGCCAAAGTATTGATAGTCCCAAACCAATTCTAGTAGTTGTTCGCGTGAAAAGACTTGGCGTGGTTTTTTTGCTAAAGTGTATAGCAAATCAAATTCTTTAGGTGTTAAGCCTTCAATTAATTGATTATCTAAATATGTTTCTCGTGTTTTCGTATTCATTTTAAAATGATCCGTAATCACATCAAACGTTTCATCTGTATTCTCAGACGTATCATGCGCAGCCTCTGCCACCTCGGCACGACGATGTAGAGCTTTCATCCGTGCAATCAAAGTTAATGGACTAAATGGTTTTGTCACATAATCATCCGCACCCATTTCAAGGCCAATTACTTGGTCACTTTCAGAATCACGAGCGGTCAACATAATAATGGGAACATTGGCTGAAACTTTGCGAATTTCACGACAAACAGCCATCCCATCCATACTAGGTAAGTTTAAATCTAACGTAATCATGTCCCATTTTTCTGGCGAAGCAAGAAAAGTCGCCAATCCTTCTTTGCCATCATCTTTAAAGGTAGCTTCCCACCCTTCATTTAAGAAAAACATTTGCATCATTTCTGAGACGGATTCATTGTCTTCAATCATTAATATATTCATTTCATTCA
This sequence comes from Enterococcus sp. DIV0546, assembly GCF_051712785.1. NCBI lineage: Bacteria > Bacillati > Bacillota > Bacilli > Lactobacillales > Enterococcaceae > Enterococcus > Enterococcus sp. DIV0546. The sequence goes on along the minus strand of NZ_JBIOPO010000001.1, from coordinate 1,038,969 downwards.
CTCCTTATTCACTTTTCATAAAAACTGCTCTATTGTAGTATACTCTAAAATTGAATTTGTACCAACCGATTCTATATTTCTTCAAAAATCCTTTACAGAAGCATCAAAAATCACTTTTTTTCCTGCTCTTTTAAAGAAAACGAAGGGAACCCATTGTCTTTTCAGAAAAGTTTGTTAAAATAACAAGCGTAGAGAGGATGTTAGGGTATGGATAAAATGAAAGCTATTACTTTTTTTGATTTAGATGGAACTTTGTTAGATGGAACCTCACAAATAACTCCTGAGATTACCGCAGCAGTGGCGGCCTTGAAAGACAATCAAATTTTACCTTTGATTGCGACAGGTCGGACCTTGTGTGAGATTCAACCAATTATGAAAGCCAGTGGCATTGACTCAGCGATTGTAATGAACGGGCAATTTATTCATTATGAAGGAAAAACGATTTATTCAGATGAATTTACAACAGAGGAATGTGTTTCACTGCATGAACATGTCAAACAGCGTGGTCATGAATTGGCTTTTTACAATGAGCGCCGTATTTTTTGTACAGGGCATACTGGCACAGTGAAACAAGCCTATGATTATATTCATTCAGCTGTTCCAGAAATTGATCCCACAGGTTATGAGAATGATGCCGTCAACATGATGTTGGTCTTAAGTCAACATGGCGATGATGATGAATATTACTATGAGCGGTTTCCTGAATTGACCTTTTATCGCAATGGTCCTTTTTCAATTGATATTGTTCGTAAAGGGGTCTCTAAAGGCTCTGGTGTCAAAAATCTTTTTAACACCTTGGGATTAAACGGCATTCCCACTTATGCCTTTGGTGATGGCATCAATGATTTGGCGCTGTTTGAGGCCTGTGATTATGGAATTGCCATGGGTAATGCGCGAGAAGAACTAAAAGAAAAAGCCACCTTTATTTCAACTAAAAATACTGAGAATGGCATTGTTAATGGCTTGAAAAAATTTGATTTACTATAAGAGAAAACTACCTTCTTCTATTGATGTACTTTAGAAGAAGGTAGTTCTTTTGTATGTTCATTTTTCTTTTTCTGCTGTGCACAGAGAGCTACTCCCACTACTTGAATCAGCAAAATCGCTCCCAACAAACAACTTAATACGATGTTTCCTGATAGGATTGTTCTTCTGATTAAAATAATTAATACAACACTGCTAATTCCGTAGAGTAACCATTGGTTGTCCATTTTTATTGACCCCTTTGTTTTTCTATGTTTAGGATAGGATGTTTCCTACTAAAATGCAAGGAAAGATCCTAGATTCTTACAACTAACCCATAATTTTTACTAATTCCTTATTTGTTTTCATTTATTCTTAAGATTCGTTTCATTTTTGTAAAAAATCACACTTTTTTTCTATCTCTGTTTTAAATTGCGTACAGTTCTTAAAAAAAATGATACACTAAAAGTGAACTCGAAATGAAAGGAGCCATTCCTTTGGTTAATAGCGAAAAAAGAAAACAATTAATTATTGATACATGCATTTTAGCTGGAAAAATTATGCTGGAAAGCGGATCTGAAGTATATAGAACCGAAGATACAATTACTCGGATTGCAGCAAATGCTGGCGAGCCAGAGAGCGTTTGTTACACGACGGCTACAGGGATTTTCGTGGGCTTTCGTTCCAGTAATTATACGCAATTAGAAAACATCCCCCAGCGCTCGATTAATTTGGAAAAAGTTAGCCTTGTCAATCAGTTATCAAGAGAATTTGCGCAAAAAGAGATTACTTTACCAGAGCTTTATCAGCGCTTAACTCTATTAGAAACAGATACCCCCACTTTTTCAATCTCGTTACGCTTGTTAGCAGCTGGGATTGTTAGTTGTACGTTAATGTACATTTTTGGTGGCACTTGGCAAGATTTTATTGCAACTTTTTTTGTTGGCGTGATTGGGTATGCTAGTTATCTTTTTACCCAAAAGTTATTCCAAGTTCCTTACCTCGATTCATTCGCAGCCGCTTTTGTCATTGGTTTGTTGGCCTATTTGGCTGTGCATTTTCACTTAGCGGTCAACATCGATAATATTATTATTGGTGCGGTGATGCCGTTAGTTCCAGGTGTGGCGATTACGAACTCTTTTCGCGACATTTTAGCCGGCCACCTCATCAGCGGGACGGCGCGAGGGACAGAAGCTATTTTTATTGCTGGGTCTGTTGGCCTGGGAATTGCCTTGATTTTTAAATTATTTATGTAAGGAGTGTTCAAATGGAACTAATTTTTCATCTTCTCTTTAGTTTTTTAGCGACTGTGACGTTTGGTATTATTACGAACATTCCTCGTAAAGCACTGGTGGCTTGTGGCATTACTGGCATGACAGGCTGGATGATTTATTATGTCTTAACGCAAACTTTTGATGCTAGTCAAACCTTTGCAAACTTTTTAGGAACGGTCGGGTTAGGGATCGCTAGTATCTTTTTTTCTCGTTACAAAAAAATGCCGATGATTATTTTTTACATTCCGAGTTTGGTTCCTTTAGTGCCAGGAGGCCCTGCCTATCAAGCGGTTCGGAGCATTTTGTTAGGAAATATTGATGACGGTTTGCAGTTGATTTTAAAAGTTGTCTTTACTGCTGCAGCTATCGCAGCGGGCTTTATGGTGACATCGCTACTGGAACGAATTGTCAAACGTTTTTTCCCAAAGCGACTCTTCCGATTGGTCAAAAAATAAAAAAACAAGCTCATTTTCTGAGCTTGTTTTTTTACTCTACTTCTTCAAAGAACAGCAACAAATCTTGTAGCGTTAATTGTGCTTTTTCAGCAGCGTTTAAATCTTGAACAATTTTACCTTTTTGTAAAACAATTAAACGATTGCCATATCGTAAAGCATCTTCCATTCGATGGGTAATCATTAAACAAGTTAAGTTCCCTTCTTCAATCCGTTGTTCCGTTAAGTGCATCAACTGCTTGGATGTTTTGGGATCTAAGGCAGCAGTATGTTCATCTAAAAGTAATAATTCTGGTTTTGTGATAGTGGCCATTAATAAACTTAAGGCTTGGCGTTGACCGCCAGAAAGGTTACCTGTCGGTGTATCCAGATGATTTTCCAAGCCATTGCCAACTTCTTGGCAGATTTTTGTAAACAAGGCGCGTTGCTCATTTATCTTCCGTAATGTTAAGGGACGTTTTTGTCCGCGTTTCATGGCAAGCAATAAATTTTCTGCCACAGTCATTCTTGGTGCTGTCCCCATTTTAGGATCTTGAAAAACACGCGCTAGAGATTTGGCCCGTTTGACTTCAGAAAGATTGGTGCGATTGACTCCTTCAATTAAAAATTGTCCTTCTGTTAGTGTCAAAGTTCCTGCTAAACTATTGAATAGAGTACTCTTGCCTGCGCCATTTCCACCTAAAACAGTAATGAAGTCCCCAGGATAAATGGCTAAGTTCACATGATCCAAAATCACTTTTTTTTCATTCATCCCATTATCAATGATTTTTGTCGCATTTTTTAATTCAACAACTGGTTTCATTTCGTTTCCCCCTTATCAGAAAAGCCGTGTAGTCGTAATGCTTTTTTCAATTGTGGGATCATTAAACAGATTGCTAAAATCACTGCTGAGAAGATTTTCAAATACGTCGTATCAAAGCCTAATTTAATCACTAATAAAATCAATAGTTGATAAATAATACTCCCTACAACAATCGCCATCAACCGTTCACCAAACGTTAATTCTCCAAACAGTACTTCACCAATAATGAGTGAAGCCAAGCCAATCACAATGACACCGGTTCCTTTACTTACATCCGCATATCCATCATTTTGAGCAATCAAAGCGCCAGATAAGCCAATCAAGCCATTCGATAAAACCAATCCTAAAATTTTCATGCGATCCGTTTGAATGCCAATCGAGCGAGCCATTTCTTCATTGTCACCTGTCGCAATATAGGCTTGTCCTAAACTAGTGTTAAAGAAAAATAACAGTAAAATCATTACCACAGCCAAAACACTAATCCCTAAAAAAATAGTATCATAATAATCTGGTAAGGCCATTTTTTGAAAAACATCTTGAATCTTCGGTTGGTTTAATAAAGACTTATTTGGCGATTTCATCACAAATAAAATCACGGAATTTAAACCAGACATCACTAAAATTCCTGCTAAAATAATTGGAATTTTTCCTTTTGTAAATAGTAAACCAGTCACTAAACCGGCAAGCATTCCTGCTCCGACCCCTAAAAGAGTCGCTACAAATGGTGAAACCCCTGTTGTAATGGCAGTTACACAAACCGCCCCTCCTAACGGAAATGAACCTTCTGTGGTCATATCTGGAAAATTTAAAATACGATAAGTCATAAAAATACCTAGTCCTAACAAGGCCCATAACATTCCTTGTCCAATTGCTGAAACAATCATCGCTTCTCCTACTTTCTTTGATAATTAGTTAATCAATTTCGATTTTTTTGCTAACTCTGCGGGAATCGTAATCCCTAACTTTTGAGCTTGTTTTTCATTGATAATTGTGTCGCCTGTATTAAAGGTATAAATGGGTGTAGTTGCTGGTTGACTTTTCCCAGACAGAACCTCTGCTGCCATTTTGCCGGCTTGTACCCCCAATGCATGTTGATTAATCCCTACAGTTGCTAAACCGCCTTGTTCTACCATTGTATCCACCGAAGGAATAATCGGCGTCTTGGTTCGATTTGCTTCTCCGACTACCGTTTGCATGGCATTAGCAATCGTATTATCAGTTGGTATATAAATCACATCTGTTTCCTTAGTCATCACTTGAACCGTTTGTGCAATTTCATTACTTGATGGCACAGCATATGTTTTCACTGTCAATCCTTTGGCTTCAGCTGCTTTCTGCGCTTCAGCTACTTGGTATCGAGAGTTTTCTTCTGAGGAAGCATAGAGAATACCTATTTTTTTGGCAGCTGGTATCAATTCTTTTAGTAAATCCATCTGGGCTGACAAAGGTGATTGATCACTAACACCCGTGATGTTACCGCCTGGCTTTTGATTGTCTTTCACCAATCCAGCACTAACAGGGTCCGTAATGGCGCCTAAAATGATTGGGATTTCTTGGGTAGTGTTGGCTAACGCTTGCGCAGCTGGCGTGGCGATGCCAATTAAAACGTCTGCCTTTTTTTGTACTAATTGTTGACTCATGATTGCTAACTTACTCTGGTCGGCTTGACCATTTTGAAAAATAATTTCTAAGTTTTTGCCTTTGTCATAGCCATTTTCCTTTAACCCTTCCTCAACACCTTTATAAATTTCATCCAATGCGGGGTGACTGACAAACTGCAAAACCCCTACAGTAACTGTTTCTTTCTTTGAATTCGTCACTTTTTGATTCACAAAAAAAGCACCAATTAAATAAATAGCTAATAAAGACACGACAAACGTTAAACGTTTATTTTTCATTTTGCATTCTCCTAACTGCCCTTTTGTTTGGCAACTTTTTCTTTTTAATAATAAAACCATTATCTATAGGGCGTTTCTTCCGTTGAAAGTGAAACTGAGATTCGTAATCCTCTGCTTAGTCAAAATCCTAGGAACACTTTTTTACAAATGTCAGGATTTAGCTGCGACGAGGCTCGCAATTTTGGTGAGAATCGCAGGAGCACTTTTTCTACGAATGTGACAACGTTCTCTTCGTTCACCTTGTGCTACTCATCACTCTTGAAGGCCAAACTGCGGCGAGTATACGCAGCCTGCATCTACTCTGTCACTTTGTGCCAATCGTAGTGCTTGTCAGGATTTAACTGCGACGAGGATCGCAACTTTGGTGAGAATCGCAGGAGCACTTTTTCTACGATTGGGACAACGTTCTCTTCATTCTCCTTGTACTACTCATCACTCTTGAAGGCCAAACTGCGGCGAGTATGCGCAGCCTGCATCTACTCTGTCACTTCGTGCCAATCGTAGTGATTCGTAGCAAAAAAACAACGACTTATCCTAAGTGTTTAGGAGTGGTCGTTGTTTTTATGCAAAACAAAAACCACATAGATGGGTCCTCTATGTGGTCGTTTTTTCTTCTTGAATATAACCAGCATAGATACACTTTTTAGAATAAGTCTTCTAAAGTTGTATCTATGAAAGAATCATACATACAACTATCTACGCCAGTTTTGCCATGATTGGTGCATTTCTTTTACGTTAGATAATTGTGTCATGTATTTTCCCTCCTAGTTATGTTGTTAAAGGTAGTCTACACTATATTGATTTTGTTCGTCAAGAAAAAGTTTTTATTTTCTTGCATTTCTTTTACTTCTAAAAACGAGCCACTCTTATGAGAGGCTCGTTTTTCTTTATTTCAGCATATTTACCACTTAATTGTTTCGGTTTCTTTCAATTTTCACGGGAACTTTAACTGCTTGTTTTTGCGATTGAATCAGCCATAAACTTACTAAAATCGTCATTGAAATTACTAATGCCATCGAAAATCCCCTCTTTCTAATTCCTTAAAACTTTCTACAATCTAAGTTTAACATAGCTAGCTATTATTCACCAGTTTCTGGTACTGTATCAGTGCTTTCTGTCGTCGTTTCAGTAGATTGAGCAACGCCAGTCGTGCTGGTCGTCGTCTGTGTTTCAGCGGTCTTTGCTGCTTCTTTTTCAGCTTCTTGCGCCGCTTTTTGCTGGTCTTTCAAAACGCCAGCCATTGGTAATCGATTTAATTCTGGTATTAATTGTGTTTTTAAATCCATAGATTTTTCGACAACCGTCCGTGTCTTTTCTTTGCCGTTTTCAAAGAAAACAAGCGTGATCTCATCGCCGCTAACATTGTATTGCTCTTGTGCTTTGCCAGCATTATAAATTAACGGATAGATATACAGCGATCGATGAAATTCATTCATTTTATCTGAATTAAACAGCTTCACCATTTGATCGTATTGCTTGCCAGATGGTTTAGCAAACATGACTGACATGGCTCCTGTTTCTTGGATTTTCTTGTCTGCTGTTTTGTAATCTAAGACACTGACTTTCTCTGATTTGATGGGTCCTGCGACTAACGATTCAACTTGAGCAGCTCGAATATTTTTTTGCATCGTTGGAATAAAAATGATTGAGCCAATTATTAATACTAATGCTACAATAGCGGTAATCATTAACAGTTTTCTTTGTCTTAATTCATAAAGTGCCTCTTTTAGTTCTTCCATAAAATTATTCAACTTCTAATCGCTCCTCGCTTTTAGTTCTTATCTATTATACTAATCATTTTCTTTCTTGCCTACCCTTGCGCTTTAATTACTAAAAAAACCAGCAAACTTCCCCAGCTTTCTAAGGAAAACCCAACTCCTTTTTAACAAGCTTCTTTCTTAAATTCAAAAACTCCGCTATAATAAAGCTATTAGTCGGAAAGAAACGAGGGATTTATTATGTCATTTGATGGCGTATTTACTCATAGCATGGTTCATGAGTTGACAGAAACACTCGTAAGTGGCCGGATTTCAAAAATCCATCAGCCTTATGAAAACGAAGTCGTTTTAGTCATTCGTGCGAAAGGTAAAAACCATAAATTATTATTATCAGCACATCCTAGTTATGCGCGCATACAACTATCTACAATTACCTATAGCAATCCGGAAACACCTCCTAATTTTGTGATGATGTTACGAAAATTTCTGGACGGTGCCATTTTAGAAACGATTCAACAAATAGAAAATGATCGCGTGATTCACTTCACCTTTTCAAAAAGAGATGAACTAGGTGACTTACAAAATATTGTTTTGATTGTTGAATTAATGGGACGTCACAGTACAATCGTTTTAGTTAACCAATCTTCTGGAAAAATCTTAGATGCGATAAAACACATTGGAATGAGCCAAAATAGTTATCGTTCGTTGCTTCCTGGAGCAACTTATATTGAACCGCCAAAACCAATGGGACTTAATCCGCTCACGGCCTCAAAAGAAGAAGTCTTTGCGCTTCTTTCTACAGCTCCTGAATTAAACGGACGCTATTTACAACAACATTTCCAGGGTCTAGGCAAAGATACAGCAGACGAATTAAGTGCCCGTTTACTTGCACAACCAAATGAAAAAATGGCCATCTGGACAGAATTTTGGTCCTCAGTCACTGAAGCTGTTGTACCGACATTAACCGTCACTGAAAAAAAAGAATATTTTACGCCCATTCCTTATCAATCATTAGTTGGTGAACAAACAACGTATCCGACACTCAGTGAATTACTAGATGCCTTTTATTCTGGTAAAGCAGAGAAAGACCGTGTCAAACAACAAGGCGGCGAACTAATTCGCAAAATTGAAAATGAACTAAAAAGAAATCAAAAGAAACTTAAAAAATTACAACAAACCTTAGCCGATACAGAAAACGCTGAAAATTACCGTCGCGACGGAGAACTATTAACAACCTTCATGGCACAAGTCCCAAAAGGAGCCACCGAGGTGGAATTACCAAATTATTATGAAGAAAATGCACCGTTGCGTATCTCGCTAAATCCTGCACTTTCACCTAATCAAAATGCACAAAAATATTTTCAAAAATATCAAAAATTGAAAAATGCTGTCCGAGTTGTTAAGACACAAATTCAGCAAACGCAACAAGAAATTTCTTATTTAGAGTCAGTTGTGGCACAACTTGAAATTGCGACACCAATGGACATTGAAGTGATTCGTGAAGAACTGATTGAGCAAGGCTATTTAAAACGTAAAAAAAATAAAAAACAAAAACAGCCGAAAAAAAGCCAACCCGATCTTTTTTATGCCACAGATGGCACACCTATTCTCGTTGGAAAAAACAATTTGCAAAATGATCAATTAACTTTACGAACCGCTAAAAAAACTGATTATTGGCTCCATGCCAAAGATATTCCTGGATCTCATGTAATTATTCGTGACGCACATCCTAGCGAAGAAACCCTTACTGAAGCCGCACTTCTAGCAGCTTATTTTTCAAAATATCGACTTTCTTCACAAGTGCCTGTTGACTATGTCCAAGTAAAACATGTGCATAAACCCAATGGAGCAAAACCAGGTTATGTGATTTATGAAAACCAACGAACGTTATATGTGACGCCAACAGAAGAATCGATCAAAAAAATCCAGCAAAATAAGGCTTCTGCTTCCTAATTATATTAAACTAAAAAACAACGTACTGCCGATTGATCGTACGTTGTTTTTTTGCATTTGCAAAGACATTTATCAAGTGATAAATAACACAAGTAAGCTCAATTAGTTTACAAACTAGCTATTTCTCTCTATACTGACTGTTGGAGGTGAAATTCATGGTCTTTTTACACATTATTTTTGGGATGTTTGCCTTTATTGGCGCTTTAGGTTTAGGTGTCGCCTTCCGCGATAGCTTTACAGAACTTTCAACACCAAAGAAAGCAGCGATTATTTTATCTTACGTAGGTGCGATTGGTTCAACAGTCCTAGGGTTCACATCAGCAACAAAAAATCCATTTGTTTTAGCTGCAACAGTTGTCTTAGTTGTCGCCTTTTCTATTGCTCTTTTCAAAAAAAGCAGTAAAGAAACAAGCAAATAACAAAACCTTTGAAGAGCGGCATAGCGACAAGCTACCCTCTTCCTTTTACATACTATTTAAAGGAGTGAGGCAAATGTCTCTGACTATTTCTGAAGAAGTAAAACAACGTTTAGCCCCTTTCTTAACTGAAACGAACACCTTCTTATTGGTAGCAAATGACGGCTCTAATCCTTATTCTTCCGCAGAAGGTTGTTGTATGATTGGCGATCGTTTCATTATCGTTCCTGTTGATCAAGCAGAAGCGCCTTATACCGAAACAATTGCTAATGATTCTTTTCACGTCTATACTTCGACGTATGACCAAATGTTTTTAACAGGGCATTTACAGCTAGTGATTCATCCGAATGCGGGAACCATTACTTTAAAAAATGAAAGTGGCATATTAGATAGTAATGTGGACATTTATCAACACTAAAAAAGCAAACAAAACGTTTACGCGTTGTAGTGACCCCAAAAAGTTAGACTTTTATAGAGTGGATTTTTCCACTCTATTTTTTATGCAGTTTTTTGATTGAATTGTCGAAATTCTACTGGGCTTTTCCAGTTAAGTTTTTCCTTGATTCGGTGATGATTGTAATAATAAATGTAGTTCTCAATTGCTTCTCTCAATTCATTTTGACTTTGATAGATTTTTCCATAGTACACTTCTTGTTTTAGGATACTGAAGAAATTCTCCATAGGAGAATTATCTAAACAGGTTCCTTTTCGAGACATACTTTGAAAGATATTGTTGTCCTTTAATGTTTGTATATAGACATTCATTTGATAAGCCCAGCCTTGATCAGAGTGAAAGGTGCGCCGATAGGGACAATCATTTGTTTGAGAAATTGCTTCTTTCAGACCTCCCATAACTGTTTTACCATTTGGTTGAGTAGAAAGGCTATAGCTTAGAATTTCACTATTATACATATCCATAAATGGATCTAAGTATAGTTTTTTCTGACGAAAGATGCCTGCGTTATCTGCTTCAAAGTACTTAAATTCAGTTGTATCAGTTGTAATTTTTTGATGAGGAACAGAAGTTTTAAATCGGCGACGAATCAAATTTTTAGCGATTTTACCAACGGTTCCTTTATAGGAATTATATTTTCTGGATTTCTTAGTAAAAGCTTTGACTTGTAACTTTAACTTTTGTATTAATCGCTGGACTTTCTTTTTATTCACTTGAAATCCACGTCGTTTCAATTCTTGGGTCATCCTTCTATAGCCATAATGTTGATGTTTTTTACGAATCGCTTGAATTTCTTCTTCAATGATTTGTGTTGAAGCTGTTCTGTCGAGGCGTTTTTGCCAGTACATGTAAGTAGATTTTGGAAACCTTAGGGTTTCCAAAATATCTTTTAATCGAAAGTGTCTTCGGAGACTGTGAATGATTCGTGCGATTCGTTCATTTTTTGTTCGTCCTCTAAACGCAGTCTCCTCAATTCTTTTAAATAGGCATTCTCAATTTTTAACATTCTATTTTCTTTTTCTAGTTTCTCTACTTGAGATCGTTCACTTGGTAGTGGTTGGGGTTCATTTCGTTTCTTTTTAGACATGGTAGGTGGACGTCCTTTCTGTTTAGAGAGTCCCTCTATACCAAACTTCTGATACGTTCTAAGCCAATTCGCAATCAATGATGGATTGTTCATTTTTAGAAGATTAGCTACTTCTTGATAGGACAACTCTGTTGTTAAATATAACTCTAACGCATCTAGCTTAAATTGAACAGAGTAATTCTTATTTTTTCGACTGCGAAGTAGGCCTTCTTCACCAAGTTCTTTATAGGCATTTATCCATTTGCTTATTTGAGAACTATCTTTAAACCCATACTTCTTTGCGAGAAACCTTAGACCTCCTTGACCAGATAAGTAGTCATGAACAAGTTTAAGTTTAAATTCAAAACTGTATTTTGCCATACAAAAAAACCTCCAAAAGTTAGATTTCTAGGTCTAACTTTTGGGGGTCGGCTCACGTTTTGTTTGCTTTTTTAGTGTTGAAAGGCTTGAAAGGTAGTAATGATTACGTACATCATCCCCGATGCAATAATCGGACCAGCTGCAATTCCTTTTAAAAAAACGACGCCAAGAATCGTTCCAAAAACTAAGGCCACCGTAATCTCTGGCGATTGATTAATTAAACCTACTCCTTTTGAGGATAAAACAGCCACCAGAATTCCACAAAGTATCCCCAGCCACCCCATCGGTGTTTTGAATGATTGAATTAAATCCTTTAAGCCAATTTGTCCTGTAGCAATCGGGACTAAAATGGTAATTGAAATAATTGTGACGCCTAAATTAATGCCTTTATCTGACAACCACGACATGATTTTCGCACTATTTGGTAAAGCTTTTAAAGCAAGCACAACAACTGACGCAATTAATAAACTTTGATTTTTTGCAACAAACGCAATCAAGGCAATCAGTAGTAAAAAAAGCCAACTTTCCACTGGTTGTCCTCCTTCCTGATTTGTTTCTTTCGTTAACCAAACTTTCTTGTCTTTCCTATTTTAGCAAAGAACCTCTTTAATTACCATTCAGCTTCAGTAATTATTGTCTTTTTCACCTAAATCTTGCTTAGAAAAAACGAGTTAAAAATTAATTTTTTCTCATAACAAGCCTTTTTCTCTTTGAAAAATTATTTTATGAAGTATACTAATATTAACTATAAAGTAGTTTACTTGCATTTATACTGGATATTCGATATCCTATTTAAGGCTCTTCAATTGAGCGAGCATCACAAAAGACATTTTAGTAGCAATTCTTGGGGAAGTAGTGCTACTAAGATGTCTTTCCTTTTTTTATTTTTACTAACAATATACGTTTCTTATATTAAAATTCACAACTCTTTATAAATAAAAGCGCCTGCCCCACAGTTGTCTGGACTGTGGGGCAGGCGCTTTTCAAGTCATTTAAACACGCTTTAGTTTTCTTTCAAGCGATAAACACTTGGACTTGGGTTAAGAAAACCTGCTTCTAAAATTTCGATGTTAGTTAATGCTTGCTCTTTAGTTACTAGTTGCGGTGCACCATTTTTCAACGTTTCATAGACGGCATCATAATAACGACCGTAATCACCTACAGGCGTTTTAATTTGTTTTTTAATCCAGTCGCCATTGCCATTACGGTAAGTCACTTCTCCATAATACATTGGTGAATCTTCTCCAAAGCCTGGTGCATCCGGCATGATTCCGGCTTTTAAATCATTTTCTTGTTAATCTTCGCCATATTTGATGAACGAGCCATTGCTGCCATGAACAATAAAACGTGGATACGGACTAGCGACAGAATGATTCGTTTTAACTTTTACTTTTAATTTTGAACCATAATGTAAATCGACGTCAAAATAATTATCGACTGCCTCACTCACTTCATTATTACGAATATCATAAGTGACTTGATCTGGACGCCCGAAAAGAGCAATCATGCGATCCATTAAATGAATGCCTAGTCCGTAAAACGAACCATTTTCTTTAGGTCCTTGTTCCGTGATACTTCCTGGTCGATAATAATCAATATGTGTTTCCACTTCATTGATTTCTCCTAAAAAGCCTTGCTCTACTACTTGCTTCATCGCTAGGTAATCGCCGTCGAAACGTCGATTTTGATAAGGCATCACTACTACCCCTTTTTCTTGCCCTAAAGCAAATAATTCCTCTGCGTGTTCTAACGTATCACAAAATGGTTTTTCCACAATCACTGATTTACCAGCTAAAATGGCTTGTTTGGCTAAATCATAATGTGTATGCGCAGGCGTACAGATTGTGATCAATTCAATTTCTGGATCCGTCAATAATTCATTAAGGTCAGTGGTAAAATTTACGCCTTTTTCTTTAAAGGGCGCTGCTGCTTTTTCATTAACATGTAAATCGAAAATTGTTTTCACTTCTAGTGTTTCTCGAATCATTACGTAAGGTAAATGGTAACGATTGGCACTTTTACCAAATCCAATAAACCCCATTTTTACTGTCATATTTTCCACACTCTTTTCTTATAATTAGATTAGTCCATTTGTTTCAATGACTTTTTGATACCAATAATAACTGTCTTTCGGGATTCTTTCTAAGGAACCTTTTTGTGTTTCATCTTGATCCACATAGACAAAACCATAACGCTTTTGATAGCCGTTAAGCCACGACAGTAAATCGGTGTAACTCCATGTACAATAACCAATAACTGAAACGCCATCCGTAATCGCCTCTTGAATCGCTTGGATATGGCTTCGCAAATAATCAATGCGATACGTATCATGAATTTGTTTATCTTCTGTTAAGGTATCATATTCGCCTAACCCATTTTCAGTAATTAAAATAGGCACTTGATAGCGACTAGCTAATCGTCGTAAGGCAATTCTCAAACCTTGCGGGTCAATGGCCCAATCCCAGTTCGTTCGTTCAACATATGGATTATTTACTTTTTTAAATAAACCCGGTACCCCAGATTCCGTTTCAGAACCCTTTTCACCCGTTGTATTCATCTTCCCTATTCCGACGCCATCTAATGGATTAGCAGCAACCGTATCCGTCCGATAATAATTAATACCTAGAAAATCAGGTTTGGCTGAACGTAGTAACGCTAAATCGCCCTCTTTTATCGTTGGGGCCACACCTTGCTCCTGTAAGTAATTTAATGCGGCAACTGGGTATTCTCCCCAAAGATAGACATCTAACCAAAAATGCGACAGCAAATCTTCTGCATTTTCAGCCGCTAAAACATTGGCAGGATGCGCATCAACGGCATAAACAGGCGTATAAGCAAAGCTAGGGCCAATTTTGCCAGGCATTTCTAATTCATGAAACGCATTAATCACTGCTGCATTGGCTAAATTAGCAATATGATTGGCCTCATACATCCGTTTATTATCTGTTACGCCGGGAGGATGCACGGCTAATTGATAACCTAACGAAGTAAACACATTTTGTTCGTTTAAACTAATCCAATAGCGAACTTTGCCACGGAAAGCGTCAAATAAAATTTTCGCATAGGCCACAAAATCAGCAATAATTTTTCTTGATTCCCAGCCACCATATTCTTTTTGCAAAACAGCTGGCAAATCCCAATGATATAAAGTTACCATTGGTTCAATTCCTGCCGCTAACAACTCATCAATTAAATCTGAATAAAATTTCAGTCCCGCTTGATTTACTTGACCACGTCCTTCAGGTAAAATTCGTGTCCATGCTATCGAGAAACGATATGCTTTTAAACCTTGTTGTTTCATTAAAGCCACATCTTCTTTGAAACGATGATAATGATCGACGGCTAAATCACCAGTTGTCTCTTTGAACGTTTTTCCTGGTAGCCGAACAAATTCATCCCAAACAGATGCGCCTTTGCCGTCTTCACTCCAAGCACCTTCTACTTGATAAGCTGCCGAAGCAGAGCCCCATAAAAAATCTTGCGGAAATGCTTTTAGTTGATGATGTTCCATTGTCATACCTCCCTCTTTTCTGTGCTGCCCTTTTATTGTAAAAGGTTTTCACAAAAAGTACCAATCAGATCAATAAGTTCTTCTGTTTACTTTTAAAACTATATAGTTTTAAAAAGAATAAGTCAACTACTTTTATTTAAGTACTTGATTATTAAGTGGTTACGTTAAAAATAAATATATAGTTTTAACATGTTAAATTCATGGTATAATGAGAGAAATACTGGTGATAAAGGAGGACTCTGATGCGGACAAATACACGTTATAAAGAAATTTATGCAGCTATAAAACAGGATATCGAAGCAGGTGTTTATCCCATTAATCAAAAGTTACCCCAAGGTCGTCTTCTTGCAGAAAAATATCAGGTCAGCGAACTAACCATTACAAAAGCCTTACATTTGCTTGTGCAAGAAGGTTATGTTGTCAGACGACGTGGCTCGGGCAGCTTTGTTCAAGACTTTCAAAATCGAACCATTACTAAATTTTCTCCGTTAACCGGCACTTACTCAACCTACGATGGAAAAGTTGAATCCGTGGTTTTAGGCTTTGCAACAGAAGTACCTGAGCCTTGGGTGACTGAAAAATTAAGTATCACAGAAGAAGAGTTAGTCTACAAAATTATTCGTTTACGGATTATCGAAGATGTGCCCTCAATTATTGAATACACTTGGATGCCCGTTGCTTTAATTCCGAACTTGACAATGAAAGAATTGAAAGTCTCCATTTATCAATATATTTCGGAACAATTGCATCAAAAAATTCAAAGTGCGCGGGTCAGCATTTCTGGGATCCGTCCTTCTGCGTTGGAAAAAAAATATTTAAACTTAACCGATAATGATTTCCTGATGCGTGCAGAACAAATTGCTTACCTAGGCAATGGACATATTTTTGAATACTCAATTGCGAATCATATTCCTAGTGAATTCACTTTTGAAACTGTCTTAATTGCAGAAAAATAGAAAACTTTTATGTTGCCATTTCTCATTTCTAACAAAACGATCTCTTTACTTTGAGCCAATACTTTTTGTTAGAAATGTTTTTCTGCTAGTTAAAAATATTTTTCAAATTATATTTCCAAACATGAATTTTGATAAAAGTATTGCTATTTACTAGAACTACGATTAAAATATTGCTTGTAGCACTCTTTTTTATATAGATACAAGCAATTTGTTTTTTACATAGTCAATCAACCAAAGTGAGGACTTTATATGAGGAAACCCTACATTTTAATGAGCTTACTCGTTCTAAGTACCTTATTAAGTGCTTGTTCAACTGTAAGTGGCAGCCCAGCAAGTCAAAGTGCGCCCGCACCTGATGAAGTGTTGGCGACAAGTATTGGGACGTATGAAAATCGAACATTGTTGGTTCCAGATGGTCGTTTAGCCTTAACTGCCTTGCATAAAGGAAAAGATTATCAAGGCAAACCAATGTTTTATGTCCTGTTTGAATTAACCAATACAACCGAAAAAACACAAAATATTCAGCTAATGATTCAAAGTTTTATGGAAGTTAGTCAAACTGTCCACGGAAAAGCCCAAAATTTACAATATGCAGTCTTAACAGATTCACCTTTCCAAGACAAATTAGATCGTTTAGCAGATGAAATCAATCCTGGTGAAACAATCCAAGGCGCTTACCCGTATGAATTTATTAATGAGAATAAGCCGGTCCATTTTAAATTTAGAGATCGCCTTCTCAGTCTGGATGAACCCATTGCATCAGAAGAAATTACCATTACAGAAAAAAGTTTGGTCCGCTAGCTTAGCTAGCATTGGACCAAACTTTTTATTTATTATTCAGACGGAAAAGATTCTCCTTCTATAAAACGAGTGTAAATGTGTTCGCTCTCAGCAGGTTCTCCCCGCATTAAATGAATAATTTTCTCTGCAGCCACCATGCCCCATCGATGTTTAGAATAGGCAATTGTTGCTAATCGCGGTTGCACAAACGCACCTAGTTCAGAATTATCAAAACCAATAATCCGAATGTCTTTCCCCATTTGGTAATTTGTTTCTGCAACATATTTATAGACACCGATCGCCATTTCATCATTAAAAGCAAAAACATCGACTGGTTCTGTCTGTGGTTGACTCAAAAATTTTTTAGCAGCCGCATAGCCAGAAGGTTCGGTAAAATCGCCTTGGATAATTTCATAAGGTATCCCAAAACGAGTTAATTCTCGTGTACTAACAGCCAATCTTTCTTGGCTATCATAACCTTTTTCTGGTCCAGAAAGCAGAAGAACTTTTTTTGAACCCACATTGACAAATTGCTCAATTGCCTGCGTGGCACCGCCACGATTATCCAAGAGAACTTGCCGAATATTCCTATGCTCAGTGGTTCGATCAAGGACAACGATCGAATGGCCTCGTTCAGCAAACTTTTCAATTTCTTTTGTTGGAAATGTCCAATCTAAAATAATTGCCCCATCCACCATTTTTTCAGGAATGAAAAGATGTGACTTTTTACCGCTGCAGACAATCATCTCATAATCAAACAGTGCTAAGCCTTTCTTAATTCCCTCCAACAATTCACCATAAAAACTACCGCCATAATCGGCCAAATAGACACCAATAATATTGGTTTGACGACGTTTTAATGTGCGAGCGGCCATGTTAGGAACATAGTTTAGCTCTTCAGCAATTGCTTGGATGCGCGTTCGTGTTTCTTCAGTTACCTTTGAACTACCATTCAATGCGTAAGAAACGGTCGAGATTGATACGCCTGCTTTTTTTGCAATATCTTTAATTCCTACCATGGACTACTCTCCTTTCTAATGGTAAATTTCAATAACACTTGCTTCATTTAATAATGAAAGCACCTCGTCTTTTTGAACTTCCATTCCCCCTTCTCGATAAGGGTTTTCTTCAAACTTAAACGGAACTTCTTGACCATCGATAACTATTTTCGCTGACTGATTTGGATAAAATTTATATGTGACAGGTTTATCAAACAATTGGTAAGTTAGTGCTAAACCAGACAATTTTTCTGGTAACATGGGATCAAAAACCACGCTTTGGGCCTTTTGCCGAATCCCTAAAACAGCTGTAATTAATTGATTTAAATAAATTCCCGGCCCGCTTGAATAAATTCGCCAACCACCTTTTACCCCAATACTTCCATCTTTTAGTTTACCAAAATTTTCTTGTGATTCATACCTTGTTTTAAAATCGCCATCGGAACTACTAAAATAGGCATTGGCTTGACGTAACTCTGCATTGTGAACCACTTCTTTTAATTGAACTGGATTGATTTGCATTAATGCTTGCCAGGTTTTGTCTCGCTGACCAATTTTCGCCATCGCTTCTGTATAGCGAATGTGCGCATGAACATACTGTAAGCCAATTTCGCGACCAAAATTAGCCGCCTGTTCTGCTCGTTTAAAATTAGTGCTCACACCGCCTCGATAGTTCGCTGGTTTGTTCATTAAGCGCACGCCATCAGGAAACGTTAATTCTTTTTCAATAATTTCTAAATGATGACTTACTTGTTCCGGTGTTAATAATTCAGCTAACATACTACGAGTCATTGGCAATAATCGATATTGAATCCCTGTTTTTTGGTCATTTGGGTGAATCATTTGTTCAAAAGTTTCTGGCGTTTCCATATAAATAAACCCTGGAATCGTTTCATCCGCCAACATATATTTTTGAAAATCGTTCTTTATTCCTGCGACTAAAATTGTTAAGTGCTGACTATAAGTAGCATCGATTTCCGTAATTAAAGCCGCAAATTTTTTCAACACTTGATACGTTAAGGCAACGGTCCAACTACTAGCCATTTGCTCTTTAAGACGATTATCATAAGGTTGTAACGTGTCATCCCAATCGCCGTCACCATAACAGGATAGAAAAGTTTCTGGTAAAAAATGTTGTTCAATATAATTTATTTCTTTTTTCAAATGTTCAAATAAAGATGCTGTTTCTTTTGTTTTGTGATTATCTTTGCGACTTGTATAAGGGATTTCCGTAGCTAAGATTGAATAATCTGCGGTTTGTTCCAAATAATCAGTCACTACTTTCAATGGCCAGACGATAATATCGCCATGGCTTTCACTGGCTTTTTGTTCTTCGTATCGGTCAAACATAAACCATTGCGGCCAGTTGCCATCGTCCTCAAATTGATTTTCAAATAGATGCTGAATAATGGAGGCCACGATCTTAGGCTGTTGCGTCGCAAAGAAAAATTCTGTCGGTCCTTGCGACACATCTCGTGTGCCCCAAGCTGCTCCACCATACTGTTCTAAGCCATGTGGCGACAAATAATGAACGAGCATATTATGAGTATACCAACGAGTTAATTGATTCATTTGCTGCACACTTAAGTCTGTGTGTGTTAACTCAAAATGATGCAACAAGCCATTAATGAATGCCAAATATTGACTTTCTGCTTTTTCAAAATCTAATGGTGTATTGACTAATGCTTGGTCCTCTATACTGCCCGTAATAAGTAGTGAAAATTTTTGGGTCTTTTCGATTGCCAAGACTAATAAGTCCGCTTCAGCTCCACCAAATAATGTGCTATCGGTTACTTGAAATGATTTATCAACTGTCAATGCATAGGTTAGTTCTGGGTAATAATTTTCTGTAGCAGAATGATTTCCCGTCACTCGAAGTGTTTTGCCAGTTTGTTCTAATTGATAGGTTGGTACTTCTTCAGGTCCTAATAACAAATGGTTAGAAACAGCCCACATATACGCATCCTTTTGACTGGTCACTTCCAATTGAATCACTCTTGAATCAGGCGAAGTGAAGGTGCGTACCCGAATTGTATCCTTTGGCAACTTATAATACCACGTAGCAGAGTTCAACCCCATTTCAAAAGCAGAAGGCATTGTTAGTAAGCGCCATAAGCCATTCTCTAAAATGTAGATTCGTTGACCAGAGCGTTTCATAACGTTTAAAGCGTTTCGGCTATTACTCATTAATTTGTTCATGGTTGTATTTCCTAAAACCACTTGTGAATTGAAAACGCCATACATATACACTGTCGTACTAAGCAAGGGTTCGTCAACCGTTAAGCCTTTACCACTTAATAAAATGTGGCCATGCGCTCTTTCCATGGCAATTTCTTTTTCTTGAAGAACAACGTGATGGTAATTTTCCGTGAAAAAGGAATACGTCTGACCTGCTACTTTTTCAATTTGTGTCTGAAAGGGATAAAGTGCGGCCAACTCTTCTTCTGTTAATGGATTTCCTGTGATAGGTTCTCCTAAAAGTTTCGGAGGAGAGTCCTGTGTTTCTTCTAATGAATCGAATGTCACAGTTTCATAAATAGCTTGTAAGTCTTCTTTCGATAAAAAAGGTTCAGCTAATGCTTGCGGATGTGTTTCTGTTACCGCACCATAAAAAACAAATTCCTTACTTTCATTCGTTAATTGGACGGCTTCCGTTTGTAAAGCGGTGTAAGCAAATTCATATTGATAGACTTCATTTGCTAAATATCTTTTCCCCAATGCTTCTGGTGTGTTTGTTTGTTTAAATGAACGTCCGAAAAATTGATAGCCGTCCGTTGAGTAGCCTACTAATTTTTGAAAACTCCCTTGAATAAGGGCTGGAAACTTCTCATTTTGCGGTTGATTTTGTCTTGATAAAACAACAAGCTCTTCGCCCTCTTGCCAAATGTGATGATCAAGATACTGCGACACATACGCTTCATTTGACTGAACGGCTCCTTTTGTCGCTAAGCCAATATCTTGACCATAAACAATATCTACTAAGCCAGTTCCAGTGACATTAACCCGCCAGAACCATTGATTGCTTGGCCCCAAACGAAAGTCAACTTGGTAACGAACCGCTTCAAATTCACCCCGCCATGTCAATTGGTTATCTGAAAGATAAAAATCACTTTGACTGTTGGAACCAATCATTGGTCGATAATTAATTGTGTCCCCTGTAATTATCCGCAAATAGAGTTGGTTCATACTGCCGTCTAAAGGATTGCCTTCTAATTGATTAATCATCATGCCACAGCTATTCAATTCTTTTAAATCACCTGTCTCTAGAAATGTAGCGACTGTGTCTGCTTGCTTAAGCTTCTTTATCTGCATAACTTATCCTTCCCATCTTATTCATTTAACGTGACTGTTGCGGTTTGTACATCGCGACTATTTCCACCAATCATTACGATAAATTCACCTGCATCACTGGTTACCTGATTATCTGAATGAACATAGCGCACCATATCCTCTGAAAGAAGAAACTGAACTTCTTTTTCTTCCTTTGGTTCCAGCCAAACTTTTTGGAAATCTTTTAACTCTTTAATTGGGCGAACCACTTGTCCCACCAAATCACGTACATAAAATTGCACGGTTTCCTCTCCAGCGATTGGACTGTCATTTCTTACTAAAACAGAGACCGTGATTGGTTGTTCTTTGGTAAATGTTAATGCACTTAGTTGAATTGGTTGATAAGAGAAATGACTATAACTTAAGCCAAATCCAAAGGAATATTTAGCGTAATTGGAGACATCTAAATATTTAGAAACATATTTTTCTTCTGGTGCTGACTCATAAGGACGCCCAGTATTGTCGACATTGTAAAAAATTGGCACTTGACCAACCGTTTCTGGGAACGACATACTTAAACGACCACTTGGATTGTACTCTCCCCACAAAATTTCTGCTAGCGCATTGCCCCCTTCTGTTCCAGGTTGCCAAGCTTGCACAATTCCTTTTGCAACATCTATCCCTTGTAAATCTAAGGGCCGGCCACTGTAGACCGTGACAACAACATTGGGATTTTTCTCAATAATTTGTGCCACCACTGCTAATTGTTTTTCGGGTAGACGAATATCACTGCGACTGGCAGCTTCCCCACTCATCCAATCTGTTTCGCCTAGTGCCACTACTACTTTATCTGCTTGACTAGCTAACGTTAAAGCCTCTTCAATGGCCGCCGCGGTCGGTTCAAAGTAATCAAAGGGTTCTTGGGCAACTAGAAGATTTGTGGTTAATTTTTGGGCCCCAGCCACGAGTGAAATGGCTTCTTCTTTCTTTCCTTGCCATGACCAAGCCCCTAAAATATCTTGTGATTGGGCCCCTGGACCGACAAGCGCGATTTTTTCTTGCGGTGTAAAAGGCAAAATATTTTCATTTTTTAAAAGAACCATTGATTTTTGAGCAATCTTTTTAGCTATTTCTCGATGTTCTTTGCTTAAAATCACTTCTGCTTCCGCTTGTTCATCCGCACCACGATAGGGATTTTCAAATAAGCCTAGCTCATTTTTTAGTTTTAAAATTCGCATAACTGCTTCATCAATAAGTGTTTCAGCAATCCGGCCTTCTTCAAGTAATTCTTTTAAATAATCTGGATAACACGTGGTCATCATTTCAATATCTACACCAGCTTTGATAGCCAATTCTGCTGCCTGTTTTTCATCTTTGGCAACGCCATGAGGAATTAATTCTTTAATCGCTCCCCAGTCTGAAATCACAACCCCTTCAAAGCCAAATTCATTTCGTAATACGTCTCTAAACAGCCATTGGTTGCCTGTAGCAGGAATCCCATCCACTGTATTGAAGGACGTCATGACAAGTTTTGCACCCGCATCTAATCCAGCTTTATAGCCAGGTAAATACATTTCTCTTAGCTGCCGTTCAGACATATCTACCGTATTATAATCCCGACCAGCTAAGGCACCACCATATGCCGCAAAGTGCTTCACGCACGCGGCTACTCGCCAATTGTCCTCTTTTAAATTTTCTCCTTGGTAACCTCTAACCATTGCAGCAGCTAAGCGACTGTTGAGTAATGGATCTTCACCTGTTGACTCCATGACACGTCCCCAACGTGGATCGCGCACTAAATCAACCATTGGTGAAAAGGTTACATGTAATCCTGAAACAGCAGCTTCTTTTGCTGAAATCTCCGCCATTTTTTCAACCGCTGCTTCATCCCAAGTGCTTCCTAAAGCCAAAGGAATCGGAAAGATGGTTCTGAAACCATGAATAATATCCGCCATTAAAAGTGTTGGAATATTTAATCGATGATTTTGCATATATTCTTTTTGAACACGTTTTGCTTCATTTGCACCGGAAACACCCAGTGTTGTCCCCGCCGTATCAATCGTTTCTTGACTTAGTCCTAGCTCTGACATAGGGCCGGTCTTTTCTTCTGCTTTATCTGAATAAAACGCTGCTGCTAATTGTAATAATTGATTAATTTTCTCATCAATTGTCATTTCTTCGACTAATTGAATCAGTTGATTTTCTTTCATACTCTCACCTTTCTTCAATACATACTTCTGCTTCTAAAGGAAAATGGTCGGAGGGAAAACGTCCATCGATACTATCTGTTAAACTTGCGGTTTGCTGTACTTGCCAACCTTTTACATAAATATAATCAATTTCTTCTAATTCCGCCCAAGGTTTTGTGTAAGTAAAATTTTGAAATGTTCCTCTTGGGCCATAATGAGTAGCTAAATTTTTGCTATCTTGAAATTTTTTTTGAACAAGTTGATGAACCGCTTCCTCCGACTCTGCATTAAAATCGCCCATTAATAAAGTTGGATACTGTGCAATTTTGTCATGTAACTCCTCTAAGATAACGGTCATTCCTGCTAAACGAGCATGAGCTGAAATATGATCCAAGTGAACATTGATGACTAAAAAAGGGGTATTTTGAGTCGTTTCCTTAAATAGTCCCCACAAAGCAATTCTTGGACAGCCAGCTTCAGGATGGATACTTGGCTGCTGAGGTGTTTCAGATAACCAAAAATACCCTGTATCAATAGCCTGAATTTTTTGTTCGTTATAGAGAATCGCTAGTCCTTCTCCTTGACCATCCCCTTCTCTTTCCGCAGAAAGACAGGTGAATGTTGTATACGCCTTTAAATCCCTGACTTGATTCGGTCGTGCTTCTTGAATACAACAAAGGCTCCAATCATGAAAATTGATTAACTGACAAACAGCCTCTTTACGAAAAGACCATTGCCAATCTTGGTCATACTCTGTATCTACCCGGACATTATACGTAGCTATTTTCATTTTTAACCTCCTGCAATAGTTGTTGAATTTGACGCATTTCACGACGGATCTGAGTTGTTTCACCGCCACCATGGCCTTTTTTCCAATACACTCTGACTGCTTTTCTTGCCTTTATCTGATGATAAGAAGGGAAAAAATCTTTCATTGGACATATCGGATCATGACTCCCAACAGAAGCAAAGACTGGATTTTTAATTTGCGAAACAAAGTGACGACTATCAAAATAAGGAAGAACCGCGGCAATTTTTTCATGCGCTTGGGGATGCTCTTGTAAGTACTGATGAATAATTTGATACGACCCCGTTCCTTCTGCTACTCTATTTTCTAAACAAGAATGACTTGGAACATCTGCAAAAGTAGCTAAAATCGGGAAGTCGACTAAACTGTTCACCATTAACACTACGCCACCCCCTTGGGAACCACCACGAAGAATGATTTGGTCCTGATTAATTTCAGTAAAGGTCCGCACCACTTCTACGCTACGTAAATGGTCGGCAAACAAACGGCGTTGGTACCAATCTTCTTTGTCTAGAAATCCTCGTCCCATTGGTGCTTCATGCCAAATTGTTTGGTATGGCACGCGATCTTTGGTTAATCCCCCTTGACCTCGATTATCAATGACAAAACAAGCACAACCAATTTGTGTCCAATGAGCAAATTGCCAAGGTTCTTGAATATGATTCATATAGCCTAAACAATCAATCACTATTGGCTGTTTCCCCGCCGTTTTAGGAAGTAACAAATAGCCAAAGATGCGCTCACCTAGGAAACTTAAAAAGTCGACCTGTTCCACTTGAACATTTTCCAATGGATAGTCAATGACCCGCCGATGGATATCTAGCGGTATTTTTTGAAGTTCTTCCTTAGTCTTTTCCCAAAACTCAAAATACTCATTCATGTTCCACACCTAACACTTTCTGAAAAAACGCAACTTGAAGAAAAGCCGTTGTCCCGAATCCTAACGCAATATATAAAAACAAATTAAGCTTATAGAAAAAAACAAACGTTAAAAGAGGTAAAATAAACAAAATAATCGCATTGGCACTATTACTTAAGACCACATAAACCGTCTCACCTAGTGTCTTTTTAACGGACCAATTAAAAACGGAAAAGAGAAAAAGAAAACTCGTCAAAAATAATGCAACAAAACTTAATAGAAAAATAGCTAAGAAACCTAAACTAGTGGCTATTTTAAATAAACTTGTTACGACAATACCGCCCAGTAAAAAAGCAACGAACAAGACACCTGTTAAAATAAAACCTCGCATGATATTATTTTTTAATGCTGTCCAAAACGTTCGCAAAACAGGAATATCTTTTTCACGATACAAACGATAAATCGTTCGATACAACGCAATTAAGCCGACACCGCTAAAGATGCCTGTTATACAGGTAATTAAAAAGAGAAAATTAATAATGATTAGGTTGGCAATAAAAGAAAAAATCCGATAATACCAACCTTCATATGCAAATAGCTTATTCATATTAAAAGAGAAAAGCGGATTTCTCGTTGCTTTATCCGCTTTTCTCTCCTCCTCTCTTACTTAAGTTTGTCTCTGTTTTCCGCCATTTTCTCAGATTTTATTTTTTCAATTGCATCCCATTTATTTGATTTTAAGAATGCTTTGTAGTCTTCTAAAGATTTGTCAAAGGCTTTATCATCTTTCGCACGAATCATTGAAATAACGGTTGTATTTAGTTTGGTTTCAATCGCTTCATTCGCCCGAGCTTCCGGCGTTCCTGCATCTGGATTAATATTTTCAATTACGAAATGTGGGACCAATTTTCCTTTGCCCCATTCTTGCATTTGCGTTAAAGCACTTTCCATTGGCACTTTTAGTTTATTAACACGGTCATTGTTAAAGTATAGGAAACGACTAATGCCATATTTTTTGTTGTAGGCATCATTGTCTGTTTGTTCTAATTTTTTCACTTCTGGTAAATAATCAATTTTTCCTTGATCATTGTACGCATAAGTAACTCCTTCAACGCCATATTTTGTTAAAATTTGTCCCGGTTCATCAATTAAATATGTGAATAGTTGAGTGACTTTCGCTGGATCTTTCGCATCTTTCGTAATGTAATTACTTAACCAACCTGAAATCCCGGTTTGATTTAATGTTGGTTTTCGGCCAGAAGTACTACTTGGTCCATCAATGGCTATATAACGTGTGCCAGATTTTTTCATAAATTCTGTAAAGTTTCCACCTTGACCACTAGTTCCAGCAACGAGCATGGTTGCATAATTTCCTTGTTTCACTTTTTCATCAAACGTTGCTCCATCATCTGTGAAGCTATCATCACTAATATTGCCTGCTCGGTAAACATCATTAAATGTTTTTAACCATTCTAAGTATTCTTTATCTAAATTTCGATCATAGTATTTACCATTTTTATCCTCTAAAGGAACACCTAAGAAGTCTTGTAATTTGTCTAAAAATGGTCCTGCACCATCGCCCACTGTGGTGAAGCCCATTGGGGTCATCTCAGGATATTTTTCTTTAATCTGTTGCATGACTTTTTCAAAATTTTCTGGTATTGAAACGTCTGGCTTGCCTAATGCATTATAGACATCTTCACGAATAACAAAATTATCATTTACTGGGATATTTCCACTTTCATAATCCGCTTTTGTATTAGAGTAATTAGGGTAACCATATGTTTTTCCATCCTCTAAGGCATACCATTTAAACGTATCTTGGTTAACAACTTTCATTAAATAGGGGTCATATTTTTTAGCTAAATCGTTTAAAGAATAGGCCCAAGAATCTGCTTTCAATGCTGCTTGTCCAGTTTTTTCAGTTAATGTCACGATATCAGGCATATCTCCACTTGAAATCATGGCATTTAATTTTGAATCATCGCCGGAAATAAATTCAATATCCACATTTAAATCTTTTTTAATCTGCGCAGTGGTCACATCTTTTCCAAAAGGCAATGCCGTCCAATCTGAGTTAATATACCATTTAATCTTGGTCGGTTCTTTCTTCTTATCTAACTTCCAAGCAGGCGTCTTTTCATCTAATTCATACCGATCCTTAATTGAGACATCTGAGCTAGCTTTCTTTTCCCCTCCGCTACAGGCCGCTAAACTAACGACCGCCGTTGCCACCAATAAACCGCCTAAAACTTTTTTCATATTGTTCCCTACTTTCTTTATTCTTTTACTGCACCGGCCATCATACCGCCGATAAAGTGTTTTTGTAGTAATGGATAAATGATTAAAATTGGTATCGTTGTAATGACAATTGTTGCCAGCTGAACACCACGTGTTGTTGCCTGTACCACCATATCTGTACTACCGCTCTCTGTCATGGTACTCAAGTTGGATTGAACAATAATTTCATAAATTTTCATCTGCAATGGATACAAATATTCTTTGGTAATGTATAATTTCGTGGTCATAAAGTCATTCCATTGACCAACCCCATTAAATAAAATAATGGTGGCTAATGCCGGTTTTGTTAAAGGTAAAAAGATTTTATAAAAAATTTGAAATTCACTGGCGCCGTCTATTTTGGCGGATTCTTCTAAAGATGGTGGAATTTCTCGGAAAAAGTTCATTAAGATAACTACATCATAATAGCTAAATAAAGCTGGAATGATATATACCCAGAAGGTATCTAAGAGTCCTAATGACTTAATCAAAAGATACGTGGGAATCATGCCCCCACCAAAGTACATTGTAATGACACCCATCGTTGTATAAATATTACGCCCGACTAGTCTAGATTTACTAAGTCCATAAGCAACAATTGCACAGAACAGCGTATGCGTCGACGCACCGATGACTGTTTTTAAAACAGAAATCAAAAACGCTCGCGGAATGCTACTATCCGAAAAAACTTTCCGATAATTTTCTAGCGTAAATCCTTTCGGCCATAAAACCAAGCCTTTACCGGCTAAACCCGAACTTGACGAAACTGAGGAAACTAAAATATTCCAAATTGGCACGATAATTAATAAAGAAAACAACACAAGAATTAACGTATTGAAAAAGTAAAACCATTTGTTTTCTTTTGATTTTCTTTTAATCACAGCTGTTGCCTCCTTTATAAAATAACCGACCGACCATTGTTCATTTTTCTAGTAATGCGATCTGTAATGACTAATAAAACAATTGAAATAACAGAAATCCCTAAACCAACTGCCGTCGCATAAGAAAAGTCCCCTTGCGTTAGCCCCATACGATAAACAAATGAATTAATTACTTCTGATTTGTTTTGGTTTTGAGCATTCATTAAAACCAACGTTTGATCTAAGTTCGATCCCAATAAACCGCTAACATTTAGAATTAAGTTCAACGAAATAATCGGCGCTAATAAGGGCAAAGTAATCGTTCGGATTTGTGTTAATTTTGAAGCACCATCAATTCTCGCCGCTTCATAAAACGTTGGATCAATACGAGACATGCCAGCAAGATAGAGAATCGTGCCCCAACCTACTTCTTTCCACAAATCAGAAAGAACAGCAATCCACCAATACTTATCAGGATCTAACAAATGATTGACGCCCTGATTCATTAAGCCTAACGACATCATGACTTGGTTGATAAAGCCATTTGTTGAAAGCCACGAAATCAACATCCCGCCTAAAACGATCCAAGAAAAAAAGTGCGGAATATAAGAAATTGTCTGAATCACTTTTTTTAAATGTCCATCTCTCATTTCAAAAATCATTACCGCTAAGATAATCGGAATAGCGAATCCTAAAAAAAGTTTCATTAAACTAATCGCTAAGGTATTACGAACTGCTTCCCAAAAAAAACTATCTTCCATAATGATTCGAAAATTTTCAAGTCCAACCCATGGTGCAGAAGAAACCGTATCAACAATCGTATAATTTTTAAAAGCAATGATAATTCCATAAATTGGAATGTAGTTAAAGACAATCATGAATGCTACACCCGGAAGTACCATCCAATGCAATTGCCGCTGATCATAAAACTTTTTTAGTTTTTTCATAAGCAGGGTTCCTTTCTTTTTAGTGAAACGTTTCTACAAACAGATTATACATTCACTTCAAACGGTTGTAAACCCTTACATTATGGTTTTGTTTAAAAATAACAGCATTAAAAAGCGCTATAGACCATTTATAATGAAATTATTTTCCCTGCTTCTTTTTCCATAAAAATACTCTTTTCTAGATATTTTAAAGCATTTTATAGAAACGTTTCACCAAAATATGTACATCTTTTTCTTAAAAATAATTCTGTTAAATAACAGAAAAAAGTCTGGTCGGATTGACCAGACTTTTTAAATATAGATAGTAAAATGTGTAATTTCAGGGATCACCCCAAAACGGGCATGAATGGCGGTCGTTCCTAAGCCTGTATTAACATATAGTTGCGTTTCTTGGTCCAACTGATACAATCCTCTGGTATACTTTTCTGCTAAAACATTTGTGATTGGATAAAAAGGAATCCAAATTTGTCCGCCATGGCTATGTCCTGCTAAAACTAACTGTGTACCCGTACCAACAAATGCATCCGCGACATCTGGTTCATGGGTCATTAATAACGCATAGTCATACGTTTCTCGATAGGATAATGTTTCTGAAACGGAAGGATTTCCTAATAACGAGTCATCTAAACCACCAATAAAAAGACGGCGTCCATCTGCTAAGGTTACTGTTTCTCCTTGGTTTTTCATAACGGTAAAGCCACTGGCCTCCATGACTTCATCATACACCGCAGAAGCACCGCCACCATAATCATGATTTCCCCAAACTGCATATTTTCCAATTGTCGCTTGCAACTGTTTTAACTTTTCAATCATCGGTTCTTTTTGTTGCGGATTTTTGGCATAATTGTCAAATAAATCACCTGTAAAAACGATAATATCTGGTTTTTCACGATTGACTTTTTTTATGACTTTATCTAACCGCTTCGTCTCATAAAATTCTGAAACTTGTATATCCGAAAGTTGCACAACATTCAATGGTTCTCGTTGATTTTTCTTTCCCAAAGTCACCTGATTAACGTGAACTAAATTCGGCTCAATCTTCCACGCATAGATTGGGAGTGCGATAATTAAGAAAAAAAATAAGAGCATTATACTTAAACCAATTTTTTTAACCACATCACTCGCTCCTTTCTTTTCTTTGATTTCCGAAGACTTAGTATAGAGAAAAATCTTCTTAACCACAATCTAAAACAAAGGAAATTAAGGCTTTGTTAAACAACCTAAAGAATTTCCACAATCTCTTATCCTTTTCTTAGCTTTTTTATAAAAAAAGCTAGATAATTTCATCTGTCGATGAAATTATCTAGCTAGAACATTCTTCTCTTAATGATGATGTTTTCGAAACGTTTGATAACCAATTAAGCAAAATAAAATCCCCAATAAAATCATTCCAGTTACTGAAAATAAGCCTGCTAACATCTTTCGCATCCTCTCTGTTGCTAAACTTCCTTATTTGTAGTCACTATTTCTTGTTGTAAAATTGGTTGAAATAGACGACGTTCTGCTAATTTTCTTGCTAAAATTGCTTCACTTTTTTTCGTAAAGATACCTAAGTTATGGCGCTTGCCTTTCAAAGAGATATAAGCCAGCCATTTCCCAGAAGCGGTCTGGCTCACCCCTTTGTGTCCACTGCTATTATTTTTGGGGCGTTTACTTTGTAACTTCCCTGGAATTACGCCAGCAACTCTTTGTCGGTAATCCTTCTTTTTACGATGACCGCAACTTTTGGTATGGCCATTCAACAAATTTTCACAGCGAACCCAGCAAGATTGTCCGCACGAACACAGACAATACGCTTTCATTGTCTGTTGAATACTTTCGATCCGTACCACGACTAATTCATGATAGTTTTTTTTCAACATTGTTTGATAGCGATGGTGCGCACATTTGGTTCGATACCCACGAATTAGTTGTCTTCTTGAAGCTTCTGTATAGCTCCCACAAGAACAGCGACAGGTCCAAACAATTAGCCCTTCTTTTCTTTTTGCCGTTGGTGCTACTACTGTCAACTCACCAAACTTTTGACCAGTTAAGTCTTTATAGTTAACTGCTTGTCTCAATTGACTATCCTTCGTATTCTTGTTCTCGCCACATCTCGATTGGGTCTCTCTCATAGTGCTCATTTTTCTGAGTCTCTCCCTTTCTTAGTTCTCTGACCACCTCAGCAAATACTTGCCAATCTTTTGTTTCCGGCAAATGACGCCATGTCAATTGACGACACCGTACTTTCGAACTATAAAAATCGGACAAATACAAATCGGTTTCTAAGGTTAATTTGTGATCAATCATCACATCCATATAATTGAAAGAAGCAATAATTTTTGCAATAAAGCGGTTATAATCCTCCCCACCAGAAAAATCAACAAATACATGAATCGTTTTTTCAATTGCGCAAAAAGACCGATCATTTAACAAACAAAACATAAAATCATAGTATAGATGCACGCGTTCATACATTAAAAATCGTTTTTGATACAGCGACTCTGTCTTTTGTATAAAACCATCTAAGGCGCGATGAATTTGAGGAAACCGCTCTTCAAAGAAACTGCTCTGCTTGGCGGGAATAAATGCAGCCACTGAAAAGTATAGGTGGTCCCAGCGATAACAAATCAACTTTAATTTTTCTTTTGTTTCCACCGTAATTCGCTTTTCAAAGAAAGGAATAACACTATTCATATGATCAATAAATTCGTCTAACATGGTTAACTTATCTGGAAAAACAATCGGACTATCAATGTATTCATTTAAACTTAAAAAAAGAAAAATATATGAAGTCTCTTTGCCAAAATCCTCTTTAAAAAGAGGGGTTTCGCTTGTATAAATTTTTTCAAACGCATGCTGTAAACAGCTAGGCACATGAACTTCCGTAAAAGAGTCCACTACATGATCAGAAAATACACGAAAACGTTGAATCGTTAAAAGAATAAATAGTTGTGCGCTTTGATTAAGACTAAACGTTCTTTGATACATCAATTGTAGATCGTTTATAAATTGTTTAATGCCAGGACTATTTTCCAGCAAAATGTTAGGCAGCCTTTCTTGATTACTTCCATAAAAATAATACAAGCATTGAAAACAAAAACTTCGGATATTTTTCTCTTCTCCAACCAAGCCTGTTGACTTTAATTTAATACGCCAATTAGCTAAAATCAGATTTAGTTTATACGAGAAGGCATAAATTTTGCTTTTGCTCATAAAATGAATTTGAGAAAATTCTTGAATCGTGTGCTTTTGATAGAGGCCCACATCAAGAAGCAACTTGGCCATTAGTGATTGATCAAAATAATATTTTCTTAAGGCTTGATAATCAATTTGCGATAATTTTTGCGCACTAATCAGTCCTTTAGCTGGAAAAAGAATTTGACTCCTTGAAGAAATCTGTGTACATTCATAATTTATTTGACGGCACAACGATTCTAACTTTTGAGTGGATAAATCAAAATATCCATAAAATTCTTCTTTTAATAATGGACCTTCACTATTCATAAAAGTTTGATAAATAAGTAATTTATCTCGGAATTCTTGGTCTAATAATTCATCTAACAAAGTAGTCACATTTTCAACTCCAAACTATCACGCCTTAAGTATCTATTTTTTTAACAAGACGTGAGTGTCAATCTTGCTTATTTTTTCCACAAATTTAAAAATGATTCTTTCAATATTTAGGAATCTTCATAGAAAAGTATTATTTTAACCAAAAAAAGCCCCCTTGCGTCACCAAGGAGGCTTTTTTTGTTATTTTTTTACTTTAAATTTAAAGAAAAGCTGATTTGTTTGACTAATTTTCTGTTTCTTTTCTAGCCTATTCGTCAAAAATGATTGAAACTTTTGGTTCGTCTTCTATACTATCTTCCTATAAAGTTCTTACTCTTTTAAGTATCAGCTTCTGTCAATAAAAGTCCTCATTTGGCATTGCTAATCTGAATACAGTATGACTACTTGTTGCCGCTATTTTTTGCTGTTATTTTACTCTTTAATTGAAGCGCTAGAAACGCTGTCAACTGTTGGCTTTTCGGTCGCTGACTCTTCTTCATGGACTGATGCACTTGAGACACTATCTGCCGTTTCTGGCGCTTCTTTTTTGGAGGCACCACTGACTGCATCGACGTTTTTTCCACCGACTAATTCTTGCCCAGTTTGTTTTAAATACCAATCAACAATTGGTTTAAAGTCTAAAATATACTCATTAATTCCCGCGTAATTTCCATTATCATCATACATCGCTTGATAGTTATGCACTACATAGGTATCTGGTCCGTGCATTGGAACATGAACGCGAATAGCATCTGTTTTTCCTGACCGTAATTGTTGAATCACCCATTCTACATTTTTCAATGCTTTTGGCGGATGGCAATTCGCTAATGGATTACCAACTTGTCCTGGTTGCCGTTTAGCAAACATTTCTTCAGCAGCCATTTTTTTATTGTAATATAAAAATTGATTGTTACTGTCTGCATAAGTCAATTCCATTGGCATTGATTTTAAGAAATAATTTAGCTGATCTACGGTTAAAATGCCTCGATCTAATTTTACATATGTGTCGCCTTCCACAGCCTGAACCACTTCTGCTGCTTGTTCTACCCAATCATCTGCTGCCATATCAACCCCTTCGATCGTTGTTTCAATGGTTCCTTTTGCATGTAAATCCTCAGGTAAGTCTTTTGGCTTAGCTCCTTCTAATTTTGAAATCACATCAATGAATTCCACGAATTTTTGTAATGTGCTTTCTAAAAATTGACGTGTTCCCTCCGCAATTAAGTTGCCGTTTTCATCAAATGCTTCTTTAGCTTTCCCTAATAAAAACTCGTTCCCAGGCATCACGATTGCATTGACACCAGGTGCATCAAGAATTTGACGGAGATGTAATTGCGCACGCGAGGTTCCTTGATCATAATAAGAGCAACCAACAATCATTACTGGTTTATTTTCCAGCGGATGAATTTTGAATGATAACCATTCTAACACACTTTTCAAACCGGCAGGAATGGTATGGTTATGTTCGGGCGTCGCAATAATTACGCCGTCTGCTTGTAAAATTTTGCGATTCATATTCTGAATCAAGACACTGTTCGTTTGATCCTTACTTTGATTAAACATTGGAATATCTTTAATTTCTAAAATTTCCAAGTCGAACATTTTATAAAACTCTTTGCCAATATATTGCAGTAGTAACCGATTATAAGAAGAATCAGCGTTTGATCCGACGATCCCAATTAATTTCATTTTATTCACTCCATTTCGTTAAATCGTTTCCCATGAGAAATTTTCTGCTTCTTTTTTATTTTGCGCATGCGCATGTTTCAGCTGTTCTGTAATTTCAATAAATACACAAAAATCTGCAAACAAACCAGCTAGTTTATCTATTTGTTCTGAATCTTTTAACGCATTGTTTTCATCAAAAGCTTGTAAGGAATGCGCTAATAGAAATTCAGAGCTTGGCATAATTCGTGCTTTCAATTCAGGAGCATCTAAAATTTGACGTAGATGCGCTTGTGCTCTAGAGGAACCTAACGTGCCATAGGATGCACCAGTAATCATAACTGGTTTATCAACAAACGGAAAAATCCCGTAAGATAACCAACTTAGGGCATTCATCAAAGAAGCCGGCACCGCATGGTCATATTCAGGCGTACTGATAATGACGCCATCTGCTGCTTCAATTTTTTCAGCAACCGTTTTAACTATTTCTGGCAAAGCTTTGTCTTCTGGCTTGTTAAACATAGGAAAGTCAACAATTTCAACTAGTTCAATGTCAGCCTCCTGCGCAAAATAGTGTTGCATAAATTGCAAAAGTTGACGATTGGTTGATTGCTCTGAGTTCGTTCCTACTAAGCCGATAATTTTTTTCATAATGAGCTGTCCTTTCTTTTTCGGTTCTATGAATGGATAATGTGAAGAGTATCTGCTAACCCGCTGCTATATAAAATTTGCTGGTCTTGTGTAATGATGACTCCTTCAATCCCATCTAGTTGATTGAGGATTTCAAGCGCTTCTGGAATTGGATAACCAAATAAACGCGTTGTCCAAATCTCACCATCCACTGAAGCATCCGAGATAATTGTGATGCTGGCCATTTCAGTTTCCAATGGGTATCCGGTTGTCGGATCCAACAAATGGTGATAGACTCGCCCAGCTTCGGTTAAACTTCTTTCATAAATGCCCGACGTCACAACCGATTGATTAGCCACTTCGACAAGTAAGCTGATTGTTTCTCTGGATTCTTGCGGATTGCGAATACCAATTCGCCATTTTTTGTTTTGATGCATAGAGGGCCCCAACGTCACAATATTGCCGCCCAGATTAATCAAAGCAGACGTCACATGGACTTCTTTCAAATAGGCAATTAGTAAATCAGCGATATAGCCTTTTGCTAAAGCCCCCAGATCTAATTTCATTCCTTCTTCTTCCAAAAAAACCGTTTGTTTTAAGGGATTTAAGTGAATCTTTTCTGGATTAATTTTTTTCAAACAGGCTTTAATTTCCTCTTCTGACGGGACACGGGCATCTTTAAAACCGATTCGCCATGTTTGAACTAACGGGCCAATGGTAACATTCAAATGACTAGCTGGATCACAACTATGTTTTTTCCCTAATGCAATTAATTGATACAACTCTGGATGAACGCTGACTGGTTTTTGCCCAGCTTGTTGATTGACAGCCATCAGTTCCGAAGTGGAATCATTTGCACTAAAGCGTTGTTCATAAGTGATCAATCGTTGATGCACTTCTTCTAGAATTTTTTCAGGTTCTTCATGGTCTACAAATACATCTATTACTGTGCCCATCAAATAAATAGTTTGACTTTGTTGCACCTCAAGACTTCCTCTCCACGAAAGATTGTGTTTTATTTCACATTTATTCACAAATGAATCATACGCCTTTATTTGATGCCAGTCAAGTCGTTTATATATTTTTTTATATAAAATAACGACCTTAAAATTTTCATTTAAGGTCGTAACATGTCTTGAACTCTTTTAAAAAACGCTTTTTTTATTATATTTTGAAAATAAATATATAATTTTCTATATAAACTAATTATTCTTAGATAAAATTGTTTCTTTCAATGTTTGAATTGCTTCCAACAAGATGCGGTTTTTATTGATTTTTGCATACGCGCGGGCATCTTGTAGTAGTTCTAAAATTTGCTCTTGCGGCTTTTCTTCAGCTAAGGCATTTTTCGCAAGTTGGAAAGCTGCTCTTGCCAAGTAATACGTGACGTGATTATCAGAACAGATGGAAATCGCATACTCTAACAAAGCATCACTTGTTTCTAAATCGCCTTTTTCTGCATAAAAAACACCACAGTGAAAGACAACATTTAATACTCGCCAAGTATCTTCCATTGATTGAATAGTATAGAGATAAATTTCCTTGAAGACCTTATTGAAATAAAATTCGGCTTTCTCAATTTCGCCTTCTTTGGCATAGGCCATGCCAATTCCAGTAAAAGCTAACAAACGGTAAATATCGCTCGTGTATTTTTGCTCTTCAAACAGAAGTTTTTCAAAGGTAAATAAGCAATCCATCAACGAAGCATTTTGAAAAATCATGACAAAGCCTTGTAAATAATAATATTCTAATAACAGTTGGGAATCTTTGATTTCATCAAAAGGAATATTTTTTAAAATTGTTTGCAATTGGTCATGTTCGCTGGTAATCAAGAAGAATTCTGCTTCTTCCATTTTTTCAAGAATTTCAGGTTGTTTAATCCCTACGCGCGGGAAGAGTTCCCCCAAAGGTAGCTCTAAACGATTACATAGTTGGATCAATATTTTT
Source organism: Enterococcus sp. DIV0546 (assembly GCF_051712785.1). NCBI lineage: Bacteria > Bacillati > Bacillota > Bacilli > Lactobacillales > Enterococcaceae > Enterococcus > Enterococcus sp. DIV0546. The sequence continues at coordinate 1,002,358 of NZ_JBIOPO010000001.1, read as the reverse complement.
AAAGTTGGGACTTGACCATTCTTTTCAAAGCGACTAACCGTAACTTGCGTACAAATCCCTTTAGCTAATTCACTTTGCGACAAACCACGTGCTTTGCGTTTTTCTATAAACCGTTGTATATTCATTGCTTTTCCTCTCATTCTCATCTTCTCAAACTTACTATAATACAACTTACCTTAAAAATATATATAGAAAAAGAAAAATGTTTATAACAAAAAAGAACACAGACAACTCTTTCATTAAAAGTTTGTCTGCGCTCTATTAGAACCTGAATCACTAAACGTCAATCCAGCGTTATTTAATCAATCCGATACGTCCTACTTGTTCTGTTTAGAGAGCTGCTCTTTTTTTAGCTTCTTTCACAAACGTATTCATGGCCTGATATAATTTTTCCTTGATTTCTTTGAGATTAGCTTGTTGTAATTCTTTATTGGCAACTAACTGTTGACCGTTCACCCAAACGGCTTCAACATTGCTAGCATTTGCTGAATAAACCAACGCTGAATAGGCATCAAAAATCGGAAACATATTAACTGATTGCGTTTCAATTAATGTTATATCCGCTTTTTTGCCCACTTCCAATGAGCCGACTTGCTCCGCCAAGCCTAACGTTTTAGCGCCCCCCATCGTTGCCAGATAAACAATTTCTTTAGCAGGAAACAAAGAGCGATCTTGGTGTGCTGTCTTATGAAAATTCGCAACCATACGCATTTGGGTGAATAAATCTAATGTATTCCCACTACTAGGTCCATCCGTGCCTAAACCGACAATAATCCCTTGATCAAGCATTTGCTTAATCGGCGCTACGCCTTTGGCTGATTTAGTATTCGCACCAATACAATGAGCGACACGCGCTTTTCCATTAGTAGCAGCTAAACTCGCAAGATCTTCATCTGTTGCCAAAATACAATGCGCTAAAATAAACGGCTCGCTCAAATAACCCAGTTCTTCTAAGAAAGCAATTGGTGTTTTTTGATAGGCTTTTTCAAACTCAGCCATTTCATAAGTCATTTCAGCAACGTGCATGGTCACAGGAACTTGGTATTGCCGACTAAGTTCAATAATTTTTGCCAACACTTCTGGTGAATTGGTATTCGGTGCATGTGGCGCAAGTATAGGCGTAATCAACGGATGGCCTTGCCACTTGCGAATAAAGGTTTCCGCGTAAAAAAGACCGCCTGAAGGCTCTGGACTATCACAAGTGGGCATATCAATGATCGTCTCTCCGAGCAAAGCACGAACACTCATTTTTTCACAACTTTTAGCAATTTCATCTTCAAAATAATACATATCACAAAAGCTCGTAATACCACTCAGTAACATTTCAGCAATTGCATAATCACTACTGCATCCTACTAATTCTTTTGTCATGAATTGTTCTAATGGAAAAAGAAAACGCCGGAGTCGATCTGGCACATCGTCTCCTAACGAACGAAACGGAATCATGCCTACATGGGTATGGGTGTTAATCATCCCAGGTATTAAAATTCCATTTTGGCCATCGATTACTTGATTTGCAGCCACTCGCTTTTCATCAAGTGTGGTCATTGATGCTAATTCCACAATTGTGTCTTCTTCAATCACTAAATAGCCGGCTTTGATTTCTGAAAATTGCTCATCCATTGTTAGTATATGCACATTTTTAATGAGTGTTTTCATGCAAAAGAACTCCATCCTCTGGAAAAACTAATGGATAGAAACGTTGTGACTTCGTATCCATCATCCCAAAATCTGTCACTTTAATGGCTGGCGAGACAGGTAATGATAGTGTAGAAAAGGACATGATTTCATTCATATTTTGATAACCTAACGCTTGCATAGCTTGTCGGACTTTTTGTAAAGAAGCGCCTAATTGTTCAATCGGTGCTTGCGATAAAATCCCACCAATTGGTAAAGGACAAGTTGCCATCACTTGCTGATCCGAAGCAACCAAATAGCCGCCTTGCATCGCTAATAATTCATTCTGCGCTAACAGAATATCCTCAATCGTATTACCCATCACCATTAAATTATGATGATCATGGGCCCAGGTTGTCGCAATGGCTCCTTTCTCGGAAAGAGGTTGATCCATTAAAGAAAAAGAAATATTACCATTTTTTCCGTAACGTTCCATCACAATTAATAAGGCGCAGTTGGCTTTTTGCCATTGCAACAATCCATTTTCAACAGGAATTTCTTTTGTAATTCGTTCTGTAAATGTGCCAATTTCTTGTTTTTGAATCACATTACAACGAACTGTTTCTTTTGTTGTAGCCACCTTTAAAAGTAAATCTTCTTCTGTTAACTTTTTACATTGGATGGTTTGTTGGTAAGCGGCTGGAAACTCTTCGATTTTTTCTGGATAATGGAAGGGCTCGCCTTTTTCAAAAACGACCTTTCCAGATTTATAAACCGTATTAATATCAAAACTTTCTAAGTCATTTAATAACAAAAAGTCAGCTTTTTTACCAGGTGCAATTTCGCCACGATCATGGAGACCCATTCGTTTGGCCGGCGTATAAGTTGTCATATAAATGGCTTTTTCGATAGGCAACCCTGCTTGAACGGCTTTTTTGACATTTTCATTTAGATGACCTTTTAGCAAATCATCAGCCATCACGTCATCCGTGATAATACTTGCATAATTGTAGAAGTCATTGTCTACTATCACCTGAATGTTTTCAGGAGTGATTGATTTATTTTGAAATTGAATAAAGACGCCCGCTTCAATTTTTTCTTTTAACGTTTTAGGAAATTGATGGGTATGATCTGAAGTGATACCACTATATAGAAAATCTGCTAACTCTTGATCTTCGATTTTAGGACAGTGGCCTTCTAAAGGCATGGTTGGTCGTTGTTTTTGGCACAAATCGATAATTTGACGAATTAAAGAATCTGGCTCATAGGAAATCCCTTTAAAATTCATGGCTTCCCCTAAACAAATCACTTTTGGCTCTTTGAGTAATTCTGCTACTTCTGCTAAGCCGATAATCCCACCAGTTGTTTCTAATTCGGGAGTGGTCGAAGGAACCGAGGAAGGAATTGCGTGAAAGATATCTAGTTCTGTTTCAGCGGCCATAAAAGCTTTTAAGCCTTCTAAGCCAAATACGTTAGCCATTTCATGGGCATCGGCAATCACCGTTGTCACACCGTAACGCACTACTGCTTTGGAAAAAATAGTAGGTGTCGTCATGGAACTTTCAATATGCATGTGTGCATCAATTAAGCCGGGAATCATCCATTGATTCTCGGCATTAATTGTTTTTTGGGGCTGCAAATTGACGTTCTCTTCTTCATAAATGTAATAAAATTTATCATTTTTAATCGCAACATTTCGTTGAACGAATGTTTGAGTGACTGTTTGATACAGCCACACATTTTTTAGTAATACATCGACGTTCATTTTGTCCCTCTTTTCTAAAACTATTGATTCATCGTCCGATTCCATTGATCAATCCAATCCGCTAGTTGACTATTAATAAAATTAAAATCGACTGTTTTGGCACGTTCGGCAATGGCACCATATGTTTTATTTTTCGCTTCTTTTTCGCTTAACGTTACTTGTTGATTTGTAGGTCCTTCATTTAATGAAATCGCTTTGGCCTTTTGTGATTCTTCACTAATCCGTGCGTTAACAAATTTAAAGGCGGTTTCTTTGTTTTGTGCTTTTTTAGGAATATTGACTGTATTATAGTTGGCATACGTGCCGCTTTCTGGGACGACATACGTCACGTTTTCTGCTGCGCCTTGAATAATATCAACCGCAAAATCAGCAACCACAGCTGCTTCAATTTCACCAGATTGGAACATATTAGCTAAGTCTGACGATTTTGAATACGTTTTAACAACGTTTGGTTTTAATTCTTTCATCGCTTCAAAAGCGGCCTTCCCGTTATCTTTTGTAATATCTTGACCAGCATGTTCACTGGCAACGTATAACATTAAAGGACCTGCTGTCGTGGCAACGTCTGGAACAGAAATTTTACCTTTCAAATCAGCTGACCATAAGTCATCCCAGTTTTTAATTTCTTTGCCTAATTTTTCTTTGTTGTAAACAATCCCGATACTGTTTACAGCGATTGGTACGCCAGCACCACTTTCAAAAACCTCTTTTGCTCCCGGCGTTAACTGACTTAAATTAGGTACTTCTTTTTCTGTAATTTTTTCAAATAACCCTTCTTTTCCACCTTGTGCTGCATTTGCTTGTGCTAATTCAATGACATCAATTCCCGCATTGGGATTATTTTTTAATTTCGTAAAGCGGTCTGCGCTATTGCCTACTTCTAAGGTAACTTTCGCTTCATTCTCTTTTTCAAATGGAGCGATAATGTCTTTTTTGACAATATCTTCACTTAATCCGAAAGTTGAAACGACTAAAGCATTACTTCCACCTTTGCTCTCGCTTTTCGTAGTTGCTTCGCTGTTTCCACAAGCAGTCATTAATAACGTTGCAGCGACTAATGTCCCTAAAATTACGCGTTTTTTCATTTTTAAATCTTCCTCCAAAATGGTTTTTATTTTTCTAAAATAACTAATTTCTCAGCTGGAAAAGCCAAGTGAATGGTTTCGTTTGTTTCATATAACTGTTCACTTGTTCCATTAACCAGCAATGTACCTAACGCTGTTTCCACTTCATATTGATAGCTTTTCCCTAAAAATGTTCGGACAGCGACAGTACCTGCGACAGTATTAGTAGCAGCTTCTGAAACAATCTCAATGTCCTCTGGACGAATCGTTGCCACCGTCGTTGTAACATTTGGTTCAGGATTAGTCGTTTTCACTATTTGATTTGTTTGTGTCCGATAATGACCGGCTTCCATTTTTTCGACAGAGAAAAAGTTTTCAAAACCGATAAATTCTGCAACAAACTTAGTACGAGGCAAACGATAAATCGTTTCTGGTGAATCATATTGTTCAATCACGCCATTATTCATAATGGCCACTTTATCTGAAATAGAAAAACATTCTTCTTGGTCATGTGTGACAAAAACTGTCGTAATGCCTAATTGTTGTTGAATCCGTTTGATTTCAATCCGCATTGCCACTCGCAATTTTGCATCTAAATTACTCAACGGTTCATCTAGTAGTAATAGTTTAGGTTCAATAATCAGAGCACGTGCTAGCGCAACCCGCTGTCTTTGACCACCAGATAATTGTTTTGGATAACGGTCGCCCAAGCTTTCTAAACCACATACTTTTAGCATTTCTGTGACTTTTTGGTCCATGGTTTGTTTATTTTCTTTGCGTAATTTCAGCCCAAAAGCGACATTTTCTGCAATCGTTAAATGGGGAAATAACGCATAGCTTTGAAAAACCATCCCGAAGTTTCTTTTATGGACAGGAACCTTTGTTAGTTCTTCTTGGTCAACGAAAAACTGTCCGTCGTTTGGCTTAATTAATCCAGCAATCACTCTTAGCGTAGTCGTTTTACCACAACCACTCGGTCCTAATAAAGAAACTAATTCTCCTTTTTCCATTGAAATATTTAAATCTTTTAAAATATCTTGTTTTCCGTCATAGCTGACGCGAATATCTTTTAAATCCACAAAAGTCAAAATTTTCTCCTCTTTCTATCTCGTGCTTCTTCCATGTTTTAGGCAATGGAAGCTAGTCCCAACGTTTTTTCAATTAAAAACATTAAGCCCATTGTTAGTAGCATCAACAATACAGAAATTGCTGAAACAGTTGGATCATAATTGTATTCCATATAACTTAATAAAGAAGTAGGCAGCATCGTCACACCGGGACCTGATAAAAACATCGATACAGGAACATTGTTAAACGAATTGACAAATGCTAACATAAAGGCTGCAAAAATTCCTGAAGACACATTGGGTAAAACAATTTGAATAAAAGCTCGCAATCTTGTACAACCTAATGTCCAAGCTACTTCTTCCATTGAATAATCTAGTTGTTCCATACTTGATCCAACCACTCGAATAATATAAGGCAAACTAATTAAAAAATGCCCCATTAACAATCCTTGAAAGACAGGCAAACCTAATTTAATAACAATATATTGAAATAACGTATACCCGACCACAATTCCTGGAATCACAGTTGGGGATAAGAAAAAGCTTTTAATAAAGTTGCGCCCGCGAACGGAATAACGTGCCAGCGCATAGGAAGCCGGAATCCCTACTATTAATGCTAAAACAGTCGCTAATACCCCAATCAACAAACTTAACTTAAAACTGTCCATAAACGTTTCCGATTGTAAGGCTTTGGCGTACCAATCTAAAGTAAATCCTTTAATCGGAAATTGAATCGCTGCGGCTGTTCCAAAAGAAGTCACCACAATCAAACATAATGGTAAAAATAAAAACAGAAAAACTAGAATTGCAATAACAGATAGTCCTTTTTGCTTACGCATGATTTGCTTCTCTCCGATCTACTTTCTTAGCGACCATGTCTAGGCCTTTCATCACAATTAATGTCGTTAAAATCATAATAAATGCAAGAACACTCGCCGATTGCCAATCACCTAAAGTATTAGCCTTTTGATATAAGAAGGTCGACATCATCATTTTTTGGTTACCACCTAATAGCTGTGGCGTCGTATAAGCCGTTAAAGTTCCTGTAAACACTAATATACTTCCTACAATGGTGCCTGGAATTGATAAAGGTAAAACAATTTTCCGAAAAGCCGTCATTGGATTGGCGCCTAGCGTCTCAGCCGCTTCTAGCATTTCTCCTTCAATGTTTTCCATAACCCCAACTAAGGTCATAATCATTGTTGGTAAAAATAAATACACTGAACCGATAATAATTGCAAATTCTGTATACAATAAATTCAGCGGTTGCTCAATTAAGCCTGTTTTTAATAACAACGTATTCACTACACCGTTTTTTCCTAAAATGTTAATCCAAGCAAAACTTCGAATAACTGAATTGGTTAATAGTGGAAACAAGGTCATAGCCATTAAAAAGCCACGCCATTTTTTGGAAACTCCAGCAATAAAGTATGCCGTTGGAATGCCCAACACAATTGAAATACCCGTCACAATTAACGAAACTCTTATCGTTCGCCAGAAAATTGAAACATTATAGTCATCTTTAAAAAAAGTAACATACTGATTTAGTGTCAAGCCATGATCAGTAAAAATGGTTGGCAAAATGCTAGTAATTAATGGAATCATTAAGAAAAATAATAATAGTACTAGCCCCGGTGCCACAATTAAATACGGAACTTTCTTGTTCATTCGTACACTCCTCGTTCGTTTTTTCACTTCATCAGTATACGCAAGGAAAACGTATATTTCAACACATTTTCATCTTTTTGTTCGTTTTCAAACCCGAACGTTCGTATATTTTTTCGGAAAAGGTTATTAAAAAATAAAACACGAACATTAAACAAAAAAACACAAACAAGACTGTTTGTGTTTTTTGTCAACTTTTTTATTTATCACTTAATTTTCTTGGAACGTTTGATCCTTTTCCATCATTTTCACTATAATACCATCTTGATACACCTGATAATATCCGAACAATTCATTCTCTTTTGAGACACTATTCTTTTCAGATATAATTTGAACAACATAACTTCCTTTATTTGACTGCTTAAACGTATAATGAAACGCCGAGTCATTCGTTGGTATCCCTAAACCATTTTGTAAAAATTCAATCGCTTCCTGTTTAGTATAAGATTCTGCTTCTAATTGCGTTCCTAAATGCGGATTTTTTTGATCAACAAATTGTCTTGCTTTGTCATTATTAGCAGACTTTTCTATAACGACTTCCTGTTGCGAATTCCTACTTCCTGAACAGCCAGTTAATACAAATAAAATCACCAACAACCCCAAACACTTACTCAAAGTTTTCTCCTCCTCTCCCTTTTCATTAGTGATACCTGATGATTTCTTTTATATTTTAGCATGCTTGATATAACGAATGGTGCTCAAAAAAGACAGAATCAACAAGTAAAAATTGTCGACTCACCTTTCTCAACTAATATTAAAAACTATCTGTCTCAATATTTTCGAATTTCCTGTAAATTACTGATAAATAAAAACAGCTCCTTTTGCGTATACTTATATTATCAGCACCTAAAGGAGGAACTTTCTTGAAGCAAAAAAATCTACTCACTTATCAATCACTTGCAGCCTTGTTGCTAGTATTCAGTCTCTTTAGTTTTGACCCATCGGTTTCTTTTGCCACCCGTTCTGGAAAAACGCCTGTTTCAGTTGAACTAGAAATTGGAGGGCTGCCTGGTGATGAATCGGTTGACGATGCCATTGATCCTGATTTAGAAAATCCTAACACTAGTTTTGACTTGCTCTTTATTCCGAAAGAATTTACTTTTGAAACCCAAGCGATTTCTGGTGATTTAACGGCAGTTCCTATACGACCTTCTGAAGGCAATACTCATACAATGAGACACTTCGGGATGGGGGATGTTCGCGGAGCCTTAACTGGTTGGCATGTCACTGCTGAAATCCCACACATGCGAAACGAAGCTCATTCTTTACTAGGCATCATTACGTTTCAATTAACAGGCGGCTATGCTCGCTATGACAAAACGTTAAGGCGTTTCTTTATGACAAATACAATGTATGGACTGGATTTTTCAGAAGATCCTGCTGCACCCGACTTCCCGACCAACCCAATTATTATCGGTAACGGTGCCACTTTAATGAGTAACGCTGGTGATAGAAAAGGACAAGGAATGTGGAGCGGCCGCATGACCGATATTTCTCTTGCAATCCAAACCCCTGTTTCACAATTATTTCCTGGCGCATATACAGGTTCGATTATCTGGAATTTAATCTCTGGACCTGCATAAAATAAAAAAAACGCTTAGAAAACTAGCGGAATCACTACTCTTCTAAGCGTTTTTTTATATCATAAGGACTATTTGCTCCTTCTATTTGTCTAAGCATGCTTTACCACTTTTCGTTTAACGAATCACTTGGCCCCAACGGTAATCAAACTGATACTCTTGATTACCATTATTCAGGTTAATTTTGTATAAATAACGCGGGACTTTAATGAATAACGCATCCTCTACTTGAAAAGCTTCAATAGGTACATTTTCTTTAGTTAAAAGCAACGGTGTTTGCCACTCGTATGTTTTTTTCTGCCAATTGTATAAGCCAACTATCGCTTGATTACTTTGTCTTTTCTTGTATGACAGAACATAATAATTTGCTTCATCTTTCTTGCCTAATAAAACTGGTGCTATTAGTTGCTCTTCTAGTTTTCCTTGCACTGTTGTACGCTCTTCCGATGACAGCTCTTGACCAATTTGACTCTCATTTGAATCTACCGTCCATTTAGGCGCTTCTTGTGTTTGAAAGACTTCTTTGAAAGTTGGGTCTTGTTTTAACTGCCAATTTTTCAAATCTAATTGATAATATCGATTGTTTAATCCATAAATATAGAGATAGCGATTATCCATAAAACGATAATCAACGAAATCAGAGCTTAAACAGTCTTTTAATTCAGGGAATTTCTTCACTAAATCCGCTTCAGAAAACTGTTTTTTCCCTGTTTTTGTATCTAGTAAGTAAATGGCCTCGTTATCAGCATTATTCAAAACCACATATTGATCTGTTTGACCAATTAAATAATCACGCCAGCCTAAACGTTTACTCCACATTCGTTCGCCCGTCTGACTATTAACAGAAATCACTTGAAACAATGAGTTACTAGTGCTAATGCCATTCGTTCGTCCATTTGGGATAATCATTCGCTCGATAGAAGTTAATCCTTTCGTTTTTTCAGAATAAAACGTCGCACTTTTCTCTTCAATCGTTACTGAACGAAACATTCCGAAAAAGATTAAACCAGCAAAATGTACCACTGCAAGATAAACCAACAAAATTAACGCATAGGGAACCAGTCTCCTTGTACTCCGTCTTATTAAGGAAATAACCAAAATACCACTAATTACTATAAAAATAATTGCTACAATGATGACAAAAATATCATGATAGAGCCAACCAGATAATTGCCAACTTCTATAAAGTGTGTCCATTACGCCATCCTTTCCAATTGTTATTTGCTTATTATAAAAAGGATACTATTTTTTTTTGAAAAATAACAACAAAAAGCGACGAACAGCAATAAGCCCATTCAAGTTGACTAACTAGGTCAACTTGAATGGGCGTGGAGAAATGTGCCTTGTTATTCAGTTATTCCGCTTCTTCAATTGCAGACAAAGCTTTTGCAATATCAATTTCTTTATTCCGATAATCAGCATCATGAACTGGAAAATGCTGCCGCAATTCTGCTGCTTCCATCCACGAAACAGTCCCTTGTTTAATGCCAAAATCAAGAATGTGCCCACCAAATTGGTGATCCTCACTGATAAAGTGCAAATGAAACCCTGCGGCAGAGGCACCATGAAATAATTTAGGTGTAAAGAACCCTACAACTGTTCCCTGAATATTCTCCGCTGTAAATTCAGGTTGATTGCGTGCGGCTTCTACAAATGGTGGATACGGTTTTTCTTGTTTAGGTGCCACACGGACATGCATCTTCGCAAAAAGACCGCTAATTTTAATTGCCGCAAAAAAATTAGGACTAATTTTTTCTAAAATTTGTGCTTTAATATTTTCATCGGTTTCTGTTGATACAGGGAATGCGCCATCTTCTTGAAAACGAGTAACTGCGGCATATGGCGTTAATTCTTCGCCTTCTAGAATAGCAATTTCGCCAGTTTGATTTGCATGATACAATGTACCGTCCAATAAAATAATTTCGCCATTTGAGCCTTCTAATGTCCCAATTCCAAAATCACCTTGCGTGAGTAACGTACCAATTTCTGCCGTTCCTGCCATCAAACTTTCCATTAAACCGCCTAGCGTACCATGTTGATAAACATATTGTTCGCTCATTTTTCCATCTCCTAATAAAGTTGATCTGGTAACAATGTTTTACCTAATTCTTGATTATCTGAATAATCCACAGGAACATCAATAATCACTGGGCCTTCTGTTTGCATTCCTTCTTCTAAAGCTGCGGCAAATTCTGCTTGTGAATGTACTCGAACCCCTTTGGCTCCAAAAGCTTCAGCATATTTCACAAAATCAACTGGACCAAAATCTACGCCAGAGGATCGATTATATTTCATTTCTTCTTGGAATTTAACCATATCATAACTACCATCATTCCAAATAATATGCACGATATTTTGCTTTAAACGAACCGCTGTTTCTAATTCTTGCGCCGAAAATAGGAAACCGCCGTCCCCAGAAACAGAGATAATTTGTGTATTCGGACGAACCAGCGCAGCCGAGATTGCCCAAGGCAAAGCGACACCTAATGTTTGCATACCGTTACTAAATAATAAATGACGCGGTTCATAACTTCTAAAGTGGCGAGCCATCCAAATGTAATGGCTCCCTACATCAACAGTAACTGTCATTTCATTCGTGGTTTTTTCTTGAAGCGTTTGAACAATTTCTAATGGATGTAATCGATTTTCAATTGTACTTGTTTTTACTTCTTTAATCGTTAATTTTTCTTGAAGCGTTTCTAAATAATCTTGCGCATCTTCTGTTAATATTGGTTCACTAAATGCTTCTGATAATTTCAAAATATTTTTAGACATATCACCAATTAGCTCTTCTTCCGGTTGCATATATTGGTCAATTTCCATTTGAACTTCATCAATAACAATAACGCGCGCATCTTTTTCTGCATTCCAATTACGTGCCTCATATTCAATTGGGTCATAACCAATCGCAATCACTAAATCACTTCTTTTTAACAAACGATCCCCAGGTTGGTTTCGAAATAAACCAACACGCCCAAAGAAATGTTCTTCTAATTCTTTTGAAATAATTCCTGCTCCTTGGAACGTTTCCACGACTGGCAAACCAGTTATAGCAACCAATTCACGAATGGCTGCGGTAACTTTTCGTGCAGAGGCCCGCATTCCTAAAAGTAAAACAGGTAATTTCGCTTGCTTGATTCGTTCAGCTAAAGCTGCGATTGTTTCTGCTGATGCATGGCCCAGTTTCGGAGCCGACAAAGGCTTAATTGCTTCGCCTGTCACCGGACTATCTGTGACATCTTGTGGGATCGATAAGAATGTTGCGCCTTTTTTCGCTGTTTTGGCGATACGGTAAGCATTGGCAATATTTTCAGATAATGTTTCTGGATCTTGAATTTCTGTACTGAATTTTGTTATTGGACTAAATAATGCAGCATTATTCATGCTTTGGTGAGTTAATTTTGACAAATCGGACCGTTTCACCTGTCCAGCCAATGCTAAAACAGGGTCCCCTTCTGCAGTCGCAGTTACTAACCCAGTTGCTAAATTGCTGGCACCAGGTCCACTAGTTGCAATAACTAAGCCAGGCTCTCCCGTCAAACGACCAATCCCTTGTGCCATAAAGGCTGCATTTTGTTCATGTCGAGCTAAAATTAATTCTGGACCTTTGTCAACTAATGCATCAAAAACCCCATCAATTTTTGCACCGGGAATCCCAAAAATATAGGGCACTTCGTGATTGATTAAACTTTCTACTATGATATCTGATCCTTTTTTACTCACTGTTATACCTCCGATTAAAATCTGTACTAATTACAAATACAAAAATACCACTAAAATTCTAATTAATCAACAATGAAACACCTTGAAAACGTGTAATATACTAATTCGCATATTTTAATAGAATTGAGATATTTCAAAAGATTAAGCAAAAATAATGCAAGATACCTTAAAGTTTTATAGTCTTTCAACAATTATTATATACTTCTTCACTAAAAATTAGTAAGATTAACCTATAAGAAAAAAATCACAACCTGTGATAAATTATTGGAGGAAAAATATGTCAAAAGGGAAGAAAATTTTTGCCATTATCTTTGGAATTATCTTGGTTCTATTTCTTGCAGTTGTTGGAATGGGAGCAAAACTTTATTGGGATGTTTCTAAATCAATGGATAAAACCTATGAAACAGTAGAACGATCTAAAAAAAGTCAGGTCAATTTAAACAATAAGGAGCCTTTTTCTGTTTTATTATTAGGGATCGATACAGGCGATGATGGGCGTGTCGAGCAAGGTCGTTCGGATACAACAATTGTTGCAACAGTTAATCCTCGTGACAAGCAAACAACCTTAGTCAGTCTTGCTCGCGATACCTATGTAGATATTCCAGGTCAAGGAAAACAAGATAAATTGAATCACGCCTATGCTTTTGGTGGGGCATCTTTAGCAATGGACACAGTTGAAAACTATTTAAACATACCTATTAATCATTATGTTTCAATTAATATGGCTGGTTTAAAAGAATTAGTCAACGCGGTTGGCGGAATCGAAGTGAACAATAATCTGACTTTTTCTCAAGACGGGTATGATTTTACGATTGGTAAAATTTCATTGGATGGTGAACAAGCACTCTCCTATTCAAGAATGCGTTACGAAGATCCTAATGGTGACTACGGCCGCCAAGAACGTCAAAGAAAAGTGATTGAAGGCATCGTCCAAAAAGTCTTAAGTCTTAATAGCGTGAGCAACTATCAAGAAATTTTAACAGCTGTTTCTGATAATATGAAGACAGATTTAAGTTTTGATGACATGAAAAAAATTGCCTTAGATTATCGCAGTGCCTTTGGTAAAGTGAAACAAGACCAACTTCAAGGTACTGGTTTTATGCAAGATGGTGTTTCCTATCAACGTGTGGATGAACAAGAATTAACTCGTGTCCAACAAGAGTTGAAAAATCAATTGAATACAAAATAAAAATAAAACCCACGAGTACTATAAATACTCATGGGTTTTATTTTCTCTTCTATTAACGTTCTTGTTTCACCGCTTCTAAAGCCGCTGTATTAATAATGTTCCAAGGTTTGTCAAACGCTGGTTGGAAGAAGAAGTCCGCATAGGCTAAGTCTTCAATCGTCATTTTGGCTTGAATCGCTAATGAAATAGCATTAATGTTTGCAGTTAAATCTGCTTTTGACATTAATTGAGCGCCTAAAATTTGTGTTGTTTCAGGATCATACACTAATTTAAACCAAGCTTTTTGTTTGTCTGGATTAAAGTCCATCAAGTAGTCTTCTACTACTGTCACCGCTTTTGTTTCTTTTCCTAATTTTTGAGCCATGACTTCGTTAATCCCTGTTGAAGCAAATTTATAATCAAAGACGGCCAAGCCAGAAGATCCTTGAACACCAGGGAAAGGTTTAACTGGTTCCTCTAGGTTTTTCACAGCAAAGCGACCTTGTTTACGAGCATTCGTTGCTAAGGCAATATTTACTTCTGCGTCTGCAGGATTGTATTTAATTAACGTAGCATCCCCTACTGCAAATACATCCGGCTCACTTGTCCGCATGTATTCATCCGTCTTGATTAGGCCATTCGGATGTAATTCCAAGGTACCTTTTAACCAAGCAGTGTTTGGACGGACACCAACCGCTACAACGACCAAATCAGCATCGTACGCATTTTTATCTGTAACGACTTTTTGCACACGACCGTCGCCTTCGTAACGTTCAACTGTTTCACCAGTTGCAATGGTAATATTATTAGCTTCCATCTCTTCTGTTAAAACATCTGTAAATTCTTTATCTAGATATACCCCTAATGGACGATCTAAAATGTCAATAACAGTAACCTTTTTGCCGGCTTTTGCAAATGCTTCGGCAGCTTCAATCCCAATATAACCACTACCAATCACAACCACATTATTGACTTCTGGATCTACTGTTTTTTGTTTTAATTTAATGGCCCATTGACGACCACGCATCAAGTAAATATTATCCAAATCTTTACCTGGAATATCTAATTCAAATGGGACAGCTCCGGGACTGATGATTAATTTATCATAATTTTCAACACGTTCTTCACCTGACACTAAATCTTTCACTGTCACTTGATGTTCTTTTGGTTGAATCGCTGTAATTTCAGTATTAGAAAAGACATTTACACCACGGCTCTCCATTTTTTCGCCAGTCATATAGCGAACAGAATTAACATCTTTCACTTTTCCTTCTAGGTACAACTGCATGCCACAAGACAAGAATGAGATAAAATCACCTTTCTCATACCATTGAATTTCTGCATCAGGATGAAGATTTAGTAATTCCTCTACCGCTTCATAACCTCCATGTGATGATCCTAAAACAATAACTTTCATCGCTCGTTCCTCCCATATAATATTATTTCTTACATAATAAAGAATATCATATATTCTCAAAAAATAACAAATAATATCCTCTTTTCCATTCTCAATTAAGATCTTTAAATGAGAATAAAAAGGAGTATCCTCTGTATTTCGCCACTTTTCAATTACTTTTTAATTTACTAAAAAATAAAAAATACTAAATTCTCCGATACGATTGATAGGGACGCCCCACTTTTAAATAGCTATTTTTACTTTCTAAAAGGTTATTTTTTTCTAGAAACAACACATATTTGCGAACAGAAACATGTGAAAGCTGACTCGCTTCTGATAATTCTTGAATCGTAAAATAGTCGGTAAATTCGTCTATTTTTTTTAACAATAATTGTAATGTTGCTTGTGTTAGTCCTTTTTCTAAGGACATGTTTTGAAGAGTTTGTTCATTTTTACGTGCGTTTGTCTGTGAAGAATGAAACAATTGGTCCACTTTTGTTTGCGAAAGCTCCTTCGTTTCCAGCGTGAATTGAGCAGCTTTTTTCTGATAGTTTTCGATACTTTGTTGAAATCGTTCAAAAGAGAAGGGTTTAACTAAATAGTCTAAAACGCCTAAATGTAAGCTTCGTTTAACGTTTTCCAACTCGTTGGCAGCCGTAATCAGGATGACTTCTGTGTCAATTTTTTCATCTCTAATTGTTGCCAGATAGGTCAAGCCGTTGCCATCTTTCAAATGAACGTCTAATAAAACAAGTGCTGGTTGTTTTTCTTTCGTTAATTGTAGACCTTCAGCAATTGTTGCAACCGTAAAAATAGTCGGTTGGTGAATTAATTTTTCAAGATATTTTTGATGTATATATGCAACCATAGGATCGTCTTCAATAATCAATAGGTTCATTTTCCTCTGCTCCTTCGTAATGAACATTTATGCGAAGGACAAGCCAATTGTTTTGTTGGTTTTCCCAAGTCAATGTCGCTTCCGCATTCTCTAATAATCTTGCCAAATAAGAAGTGAAAAACTCTTGCTCAAAGCGTTCCAGTTGTTCTTTTGGATAAGCAAACGAATAAGTCGTCGTCAAACTTCCTGGCTGATAATCAATGGTTTCAATGATCTCTTCTGGTAACGGTTGTTCCATCAGGAAACGATGAATATAACGGTAGATAGCAATCAAATTTTGCGTATCTTCATCTCGTTTATTTGGTGGAATTTCTGGATAAATTTCAATAGCTAATTGTGTTTTAATTTCTGCAAACTTGATTCTTTCCCCACTTAAAAAACCTGCTAGAATAGGATTCCTAACCAAAATAGCTAAGCGCTGTGCAAATTCCTTTTCTGGTTTCAATAAATCGGCTAGATAATGTTTTAGCGCCTCATAATCTTCTAAATCGACTAAGCCATAAATGACATGCATCTTATTCATAAATTCGTGTGATTGACTTTGTAATGCCGAAGCATATGTTGTTGTGCTGACAAGCTGTTCTGCGACAATAAACGTTTCCGTCGCATTTTTCAGAAAGATAACATGCCCAATTGTTTTTTTACGGACATTAATCGGGGCGATTGAGACGAAATAATCCTGGCCATTTTGACGATAGAATTGCTCTGTTTTTGAATGTACGATTAATTTTTCAGGAGATAAAACCAATGCTGAAAGTTTCTTTCCTAGTAAATTTTCTTCACTATTTGTTATATTATGATACATTTTAGTTGCTTCAATATTTGCTAATAAAATATTTTGATCGGTATCAATCACAAGGATTGCGTCTTTCGTTTCCTCAAGCATGGCGTTTCGCTCTTCTAATAGACGAGCAATTTCTCTTGGTTCTAAATCGTGTAGTTGTTTTTTTAAATAATAAGAAACTACGATGGCTAATATAAAGCCAAAACCAACACTTAAAAGGACACTCACTGTGTAATCATTTTTTGTTCGTTCAATCAATTGTGAAAGCGAGGTCATTTTAATGCCCATTGCCACAACCCCAATTTGTTTTCCTTGATCATAGACTGGGACAAAACCTCGTAATGATTCTCCTAAACTCCCTTGACTAACAGATAAATGTTCCTCCCCTTTTAATGCTCGCACTTCATCGCCACCTTCAAAATGCTTACCTATTTTTTGGCGATCAGGATGTGTTAAACGAATCCCTTGCATATTCATAATCACGATAAAATCCAACTGATGGATTTCACCTAAACGAACCGTATACGCTTCCAATTCATCTGAATAGTGATCATTCTTTAAGGCTTCAATAACATTCGGTTCAATAGCCAACTGTTCCCCGACGGCTAAAAGTGCTTGCTCTTGGTTTTTACGAACTTCTTTAATTGTTTGAACCGTCGTTACTCCGTAAAAGAAAGTAATCATAATAATTAATGTTGCAATAAAAATCACTGATAAGAAGCACCATAATTTCCCGCCACGCTTCATTCCATCCCTCTTTTCTCTTCAAATAAAGTATAGCATAGGAAGATTTGGTTAAAAAACTTTTCTTTAGTTAAATTAATTAAATAATCTACTCTACAGAAAACGTTTACATTATGATGAATATAGATTAAAGTTATAGGAGGAAATAGCATGGAAAAGAAATTGCACGCAACAGCTGCTAATGAAACAGATTGGCGCAACAAATTAACCAAAACGAGGATTGGTTCGGTTACGTTACCTGTTTATCTTGTAACAGCTAGCATTATTCTTGTTACGGCTCTATTAGAACAACTACCAGTCAATATGTTAGGTGGTTTTGCCGTAATTTTAACAATGGGTTGGTTACTTGGAACAATTGGTGGAAATATTCCTATTTTGAAACATTTTGGCGGTCCCGCAATTTTATCTTTATTAGTACCATCAATTATGGTCTTTTTCAATTTACTCAACCAAAATGTCTTAGACTCAACAGATATTTTAATGAAACAAGCAAACTTTCTCTATTTCTATATTGCATGTTTGGTCTGTGGAAGTATCCTTGGAATGAACCGCAAAATTTTAGTCCAAGGTTTAATGCGCATGATTGTCCCGATGGCATTAGGAATGATTTTAGCAATGGGCGTTGGGACCCTTGTTGGAACGCTGTTAGGTCTCGGTTGGAAACATAGCCTTTTCTATATCGTCACTCCTGTTTTAGCTGGTGGAATCGGTGAAGGCATTCTTCCTTTATCCCTTGGTTATAGTGCCATTACTGGATTGCCAAGTGAACAATTAGTGGGGCAATTAATTCCCGCAACCATTATTGGTAATTTTTTTGCTATCATGTGTTCAGGTTTACTTAGTCGTTTAGGAGAAAAACGCCCTGAACTTTCTGGACAAGGTCAGTTGATCAAAATTACCAATTCAGATGATTTAAGTGATGCTTTAGAAGAAGACAAAGCACCAATTGATGTAAAATTAATGGGCGCTGGTGTTTTAATTGCGTGTACCTTATTTATTACAGGCGGTTTATTGCAACACTTAACAGGCTTTCCTGGTCCTGTTTTGATGATTGTTGTCGCAGCCTTTTTAAAATACTTAAATGTAGTACCGAAAGAAACCCAACGCGGATCAAAACAGCTTTATAAATTTATCTCTGGCAATTTTACGTTCCCGTTAATGGTCGGCTTAGGTATGTTATATATTCCTTTAAAAGATGTCGTAGGAATGCTTAGCTGGCAATATTTTGTTGTGGTAATTAGTGTCGTTTTCACTGTTATTGCTACAGGATTTTTCGTTTCACGCTTCATGAATATGAATCCCGTTGAGGCTGCCATTGTCTCCGCTTGCCAGAGTGGTATGGGTGGGACTGGCGATGTGGCTATTTTAAGTACAGCCAATCGAATGAACTTAATGCCGTTTGCACAAGTTGCGACACGATTAGGCGGTGCCATTACAGTAATAACAATGACTGCTATTTTTAGAATGCTTTTTTAACTATAAGTGAATTATTTAGGAGGAAAATGATATGTCAACAAAAGATGTAAAAGAATTAGCGATTGAGCAAGCAAAAAAATTTGGGGGGAAATTAGAAGTCTGCCCTAAAGTTCCGATTGAAACAAAAGCAGATTTAGGAATTGCCTACACACCAGGTGTTGCGGCTGTTTCTTCTGCCATACATGAAAAAAAAGAACGCGCTTACGAATTAACGACAAAGAAAAACACCGTCGCCGTTATCAGTGATGGTTCAGCAGTTTTAGGTTTAGGTAACATTGGTCCTGAAGCAGCGATGCCTGTCATGGAAGGAAAAGCTGCATTGTTTAAACGCTTTGCTGGTGTAGATTCGATTCCCCTTGTTTTAGATACACAAGATACCGAAGAAATTATTCAAACGGTGAAATTTTTGGCTCCAACCTTTGGGGGAATTAACTTGGAAGATATCAGCGCTCCTCGTTGTTTTGAAATTGAACAGCGTTTAATCGATGAGCTAGATATTCCCGTTTTCCATGATGATCAACACGGGACAGCGATTGTTGTTCTAGCGGCTTTGTACAACAGCTTAAAATTAATCAACAAGAAAATAGAGGACATTCATGTGGTAATCAACGGCGGTGGCTCCGCTGGTCTTTCAATTACAAGAAAATTTTTAGCTGCTGGCGTAAAACATATTATCATTGTTGACCGTGCAGGGATTCTGAGCGAAACAGATACAGCTCTGCCACCACACCACGCAGAAATTGCGAAGTTAACCAATCGGGAACATCGTACTGGTGATTTAGCTACTGCTCTTGAAGGCGCTGATGTCTTTGTTGGTGTTTCAGCACCAGGTGTTTTAAAACCCCAGTGGATTCAACAGATGAATGAGCAGCCAGTTATTTTTGCAATGGCTAACCCGGTTCCTGAAATTTTTCCTGATGAAGCTTTAGCGGCAGGCGCTTATATTGTCGGCACTGGTCGTAGTGACTTTCCGAATCAAATTAATAATGTGTTGGCCTTCCCTGGTATCTTCCGCGGTGCCTTAGATGCTCGGGCGAAAAAGATTACGATTGAAATGCAAATTGCCGCTGCCAAAGGTATTGCAAAATTGATTCCCGATAATGAACTCACGCCGACCAATATTATTCCCGATCCATTCCAAGAAGGAGTCGCAAAAGTCGTCGCCGACAGCGTCCGTAACGCTGTCAAAGAAACAAATTAAAAAGAGAAAAAAAGAACAACCTAACTCCTCTTGAGTTAGGTTGTTCTTTTTAAAATCTGAAACGATAATTCATTATTTAAAACTGATGTTAAACTCTTGCATATCTTTTTCAATATAAGTAAGTAATTTTTTATTTTCAAAGAAACGTGTAAAGTAGTACGCAATACGATAATCTTCAACAGCATCTAGTCCTAGCATTTGTTTATTAAACGCTTTTTCGTATAATAAGCAATCTAAAGAGTAAATAGAACTGTGCGTCCGATTAATTTCGATTCCTTTATCACTTAATTCAATACTCTTTGCATAGTCTTTAATTAATGAATAGAATTTTGCGGTATTATAATAAATACGGCATTGCTCTAATGGATAATCTAATTTGAATTCGCTTAGCAATTGTAAAGATTTATCGTAATAAACTTTTGCTTTTTCAATATCATCTTCTAATTCATATAAAATACCGATCGCATTCATACTCAAAATATTATAAATATTAATATCACGACTAATTTCAGAACCACGATGTAAATAGAACAATGCTTCGCTATTATTTTTCTTACCTAATAAACTCGTAATTCCTTTATAATAGAAAAATTTTGTTTCTAAAATTCTGTTTGAACTTTCGATATCATCTGGATAGTCTTTCAACAAATCATAGGCTTCATCGTGCTTAAAGTAAAAGCATAATTCTTCTACTTTATTTAATAAGCTTTCGAGTTTTTTCTCACTAGAACCTTCGATACATTCTTCCACTTGTAAGTCTAAACGTAGACATACAGATGAGAAAATGTCTAAACTGTCACACACATTTTTGTTTTCAATGTTACTAATTGTTGCTTGTGTACAAATTCCTTTTGCCAATTCAGCTTGCGATAATTTTTTCTTTTTACGCGCTGTTTTGATTTTTTCTCCCGCTACTCTCACAGTCAAAACTCCAATCTTTCTATTTTTTTTGTATTAAATATACCATCATTTTACAGATAATGTTATAATGAAGCTATCATAATAAAGGAGGTGAAATATATGTTTGATTTACTTGCTTTATTAACTGGAATTTCAGTTCGTGGCAATGCACCACACCAATAATTACGTGTTTGTTTAACTGAATTTCTGACGGCTCTACCTATGCCAGTAGGTGGAGCCATTTTTTTATTTAATATTATAAAATTAACAGTATTTCTGAAACCTCACACTTAGTATAACACAAATTATAAATTATGCTAGATAGTTACCAAATTAACGTCATTACAAGGATGTTACGTTTTTACAACATCTTGTAAAACTAGACAATGCTGTCCTTCTTTATCCACCACACTCAATGATAGTGATAGTATCTTATGATAGAAACAACATGTACATTATAACAATTATTATTAAGAAAGCTACTTCTCAATAGGAGAAGTAGCGCTTCTCTCGTTACAGTTTTACTCTTCTTCTTCAGCCATGAATGTATTGAAAACTTCTTCAATCATATCCCATTCAGCGTCTGTTTCGATTTGCTGTAAATCGCCTTCTGTACCTTCTGCGTTTTCCACATATGAGTAAGCTTGCAATTCAACATCTTCATCCTCAGGAATTCCTGCTGGATATAATAAAACATAATTTTTACCGAATTCTTCTTGACCGTCAACAGTTAGTAAGATCTCGTATAATGTTTCATTTCCTTGTTCGTCTACTAAAGTAATGTGTTCATGTCCTTCGTGATCATGATCGTGGTTGTGTTCTGTCATTCTTCTTCTCTCCCTTGATGTATTCAAAGCTCGATAATTATCGGCTATGTGCATCTAAATAATTTTGTAGAATCATTACTGCCGCTAGTTTATCAATGACTTTTTTTCTTTTGGCTCTTGAAGCATCTGCTTGCTCCACCAAGAAACGCTCTGCTTGGACAGTTGTTAATCGTTCATCTTGATAGTCAACAGGTAATTGAAATAATTCTTGAATCTTATCACCATATGCCATAGATGCTTCAGCTCTAGGACCGATGGAATTATTCATGTTTTTCGGTAAACCTACGACAAATTTTGTGACTTCGTATTCTTTCACCAATTCACCTAATCGCTCAAAGCCGAAGTTCTCTTCCTCTTCGTTGATGCGAATAATTTCGATGCCTTGCGCTGTCCAACCTAATAAATCACTAACAGCCACACCGACTGTCCGTGAACCTACATCTAGCCCCATGATCCTCATTTGATATCGATTCCGTGGTTCGCTAAGTAATATTTGGTTAATTCTTCCATGATTTCATCACGTTCATGACGACGAATTAAGTTTCGAGCATCTTGATAACGAGGAATGTAAGCCGGGTCCCCAGAAAGTAAATACCCTACTATTTGGTTAATAGGATTGTATCCCTTTTCTTCTAATGCCCGATATACGGTTTCTAACGTTTCACTGATTGCTTTTTTTCGATTATCATCAAAATCAAAGCGTACTGTTTCGTCTGTAAAACCCATTTTACTACACCTCACTTCTACTTTTATACAATTTCATTTTACTAGAAAAGAACCGAAACTACAAACAAAATTTCTTCTCCTTCTCTCTTTTTTGTTATTTCTTAGTCTTTTATTAATAAAGGCTTCGTAAAAAAATGACAGCCATCGATAATTTTAAAATTATAAAAACAAATACACAACTTTATAAAACAAGAATAAAGCTCTGCTAAATCGCCAGAATATCACCTTTCCCTTCAATTCATTTTGTGAAAAAATCGACGTTTTTCTTTTGAAAACTTTTAAATATCTATGATTAAATAATATCAGCCTTTTAATGTTACAATTCGCTAACAATCTGTTTACGATGTAAATTTTCGATTGCAGCTGTTATTTATTTCCTCTTTTTGGTTCGTTTGTAGTACACTAGAAGAAAATACATAAAGTGAGGCTTGCTCAATGACTCCTGCTCATTTGGATTTACTTTTAGAAACCTGTTTGTTAGCTGGTAAAATTATGATAGAAAGCGATGCAGAAATGTACCGTGTTGAAGATACAATGAGCCGAATTTCGCTTGCTTCTGGCAACTATCGAATGGTTAGCTATGTGACACAAACCGGGTTATTTGTTGGCATAGATGGAACCTCCACGATTCGTATGGTTCAAGTAATGAAACGTGGCATTGATTTAGAAAAAATCTCTCGTGTGAATCAGCTGTCTCGTGCTTATGTGGCTGGTGATTTTTCTTTAGAGGAATTACTGAATAAACTAAAAGTGATTGATAGTGAACACCGACATTTTCCAATTAGCGCACGCATTGTTAGTGCGGCCGTTGTCAGCGCTACAATTATGATTCTTTTTGGTGGTGTCTGGTCCGATTTATTCTTGACTTTTCTGATTGGTGGTTGCGGCTATAGTCTTTATTATTTTAGTTTAAAGTTTCTCAAGATTAAATTTTTATCTGAATTTTTAGCTTCGCTGTTCATTGGTGCAGCCGCTATTCTTTCAGTCAAATTGGGACTCGGACAATCACAAGATTTAATCATCATTGGTTGTGTCATGCCTTTAGTGCCTGGTGTGCAAATTACCAATGCTCTTCGCGATTTGCTAGCCGGACACTACTTATCGGGTGTTTCTCGTGGGACTGAAGCATTAATGACTTCAGGAATGATTGGTTTTGGCATTGCTTTTGTCTTTCAACTTTTCTATTAAAAGGAGTGACTTACTTGCTAGGAATCGTTTTGGTACAATTTATCTTTAGTTTTTTAGCTTCTGCGGCGTTTGCAATTATTATTAATGTTCCTCGACGATCACTGGTGGCTTGTGGTCTAACTGGTAGTGTAAGCTGGATGCTTTATTGGGTAATCGTTGAAGTTTTTAGTGGAAATGCAGCATTAGGTTCCCTCATCGGTGCTGTCGGTGTTGCGGCAGTAAGCTACCTATTCTCGAAAATATTGAAAATGCCTGTCACGATTTTTAATATTCCTGGTATTGTTCCATTGGTACCTGGTGGCTTAGCTTATCAAGCTGTTCGGAATATCGTAATTGGCAATTATGAAAAAGGCGCCTATTTTACCGTGCAAGCTGTAATGATTGCTGGGGCAATTGCGTTAGGCTTAGTCGCTTCTGAGGTTTTCAATCAGAATATCCGCAGCTTTCGAGAAAAAAGAGAATCTTTGGGTTTTATTCGTCGTAAGCGCAACAAAATTAAAAAATAGATAGCAAAAAAGTTGGTTGCTTCCATTTGATAAGGAAGCAACCAACTTTTTTTAAAAGGAACGATAGACATATTGATTTTTTGGTGCTTGATCTGCTTTGACTTTCTCCACTTGCACAGTTGGTATTTGTCGTTTAAACGGTGGATAATAGGACAACTCAACGGTTCCAGTAATCGTTACCCAATCATTGTTTTGAAATTGAGTATGTTCAGGAAAATGAACCAACAAGCCAAAAACGCCAGAGTCAGCGACACAATGAATAATCCCAAAACGGAAGACAAACTGGTCAACACTTTCTTCTCTTTTTGAATTATAGACAAAGCCTTTATAAGAAATCCTTTTCCCTACAAATTGACTTGGATAATTATAGATTAGTTCCATAATTTCCAAATAGTTTTCATCCGTAATTGAAATCACAGATTGGCCATCATATTGTTTCATGGCTTTTGCCATCTGTTTGTCATAATCCGTCTTATTGAAATACATACTTGTATCAGGTTTCAAATATTGCGTTTGCATATCAGGATCCCCTACTGATTCTTTACTTACTGGAAAGTTAAATCCTTTTGCTTCAACGATTGTTGTGTCTAAACTAACTGTCGGAAATAATAAGCCAACAATCAACGGTAAAGAAAGTAGTAAATAGGCAAGCCCTCTTTGGCTGGGTTTTTCCAAATTATGCTGATGGCCATGATGTTCATGTCCCCCATGTTGGTGCATGTCTTCATGTTTTTTTTGCATTGATGGATCTGCTTGGTTCCACAAAATCAATTGGACAATCGCCATAATAAAAGCTAAAACCATTGATAAAACAGCTAAGTAATTATAATGAATATTGATATATTGGTTCAGTTCACCTGAAATTTGAAGATACATCATCAACCCCATATATCCAATTAAAATAATAAATCGTATCATCGATTGTAGGCCTCCTTTCTAAACTACTGCCGCATAAATAGTTACGACAAGCGCCACTATCAAAACAAATTGTACAATGAATGACATTTTAAAATAACGTTTCATCATCAATAAATTTTTAATATCTACCATTGGACCAAAAACTAAGAAGGCGACAATTGGTCCTGTTCCAAACAAACTCAAAAGAGAAGAACCAATAAATGCATCTGCTTCTGAACAAAGTGATAGAGTGGCAGCGATGACTAGCATGACTAGAATCGCTAAAATCTTTGAGTGGCCCAATTGCATAAGCGCACCAGTTGGAATATAGGTTTGCATGATTGCTGCTAACAAAGAACCAAAAATTAAATAACGACCCGTATCAAAAAATTCATCAATACTATGGGTTAACGCTGACCAGCCGTTTTTCCAAAATGAACGAGCTTCATCAACGTGTTCATGCGTATGAGCAACCTGCTCTTCTTTAATCTGCGCCAACTCTTTTTCTGTTAAAATTGATTCTTTTCGAAAATAAGCTAACCAAATGCCGATAACCCACGCGACAATCATACTGCCTAAAACTCGCCAAATCACAAATTTTGTTGCGCCACTAAAGGCTACGTATGTTGAGAATAGCACAATTGGATTAATGATTGGTGCCGTTAACATAAAAGCAAAAGCGGTATGTGTTGGTACATCTTTTTTAACAAATTGATGCACAATGGGTACGATCCCGCATTCACAAGAAGGGAAGAAAAACCCTAGGAAACTACCTACACAAATTGATAAAAATTTATTTTTAGGTAACACTTTTTTTACTCGTTCTGGTGTTAAAAAAACATGTAAAGCGCCTGAAATCAAGCAACCTAACATGACAAAAGGCAATGCTTCGATAATAATCGAAAGAAAAATAGTGCTCATCTGTAAAACAGAGTTTGGTAAAAATTGAAACATCATAGACCTCCCACTAGTAAAAATCTAGTTAACTATACTCCTAACACCAGACAAACACAAGTATTTGTCAAAAAATTAACTAAGAGTTTAAAAGTATTATCACCGATGTCTCTGTCAAACCAGCTGGATAAAAGAACAAAAAATGAGCATGGGACAAAAATCACTTTGGATTTTTGCTCCACACTCAAAAACTGATAGACCACCATTATTCTAAATTTGAAATAACTCTGAGGCTGAATCGGGGTCTGTATCATATACCTTAAATGCTTCACCGACGCCTAAATCCTTTTGCTTCAAAGTAGACTCCATGGCCATTCGCGCATGAAGTTTCGTATTATTTTCTTTGCTAAGATGACCTAAATAAATGCGTTTTGTTTTATCACCTAATACATCCGCCATCACAAGAGCACCATCATCATTGGATAAATGGCCTTTATCTCCTAAAATCCGTTGTTTAAGACTCCATGGATAAGGTCCTGCTCGCAAAATTTCAATTTCATGATTGCTTTCGACTAAATAAGCATCTGCATTTTCAATCGTACCACGAATATGATCGCTACAATAACCTGTATCCGTTAGAACAACAAAGGAACGATTATTGCGATGAAAACGATAAAATTGAGGCGCAATCGCATCATGTGAGACACCAAAACTTTCAATGTCCATATCTCCCAAGGTCAAAACTTTGCCCATTTCAAAAATATGTTTTTGAGCGACATCGACTTTGCCAATCATGGGATCCATCGCTTGCCACGTTTTTTCATTAGCATAGACATCTAACTTATATTTTCGCGCTAACACGCCAACGCCGTGAATGTGATCCCGATGTTCATGTGTAACTAAAATCGCATCTAAATCTTCTGGTTTGCGATTGACTTCTGCTAACAGTGAAGTGATTTTTTTGCCACTTAAACCCGCATCTACTAATACTTTCTTTTGGTTGGTTTCAATAAAAAGGGAATTGCCTGTACTGCCACTGGCAAGAACACTGATATTAAAAGCAAACTCTGAATCCATTTAAAACTCTTCCCTTCTACATTACAACATTAACGTGTTTCATTATACAACGGACCTTAATGTTTTTCCACCTTTGGCACAGTATTATTTGTGATGATGGTATTACTTACGGCATTCACCTGTTCAATTTCAACTGAATCTTCACCAGTAGAAATTCCTACAAACCAGACTGGAACGTATACATTTTTCTCACGAATTTTATAAATTCTTGAATAGGCCAATTTAATGAATGTTATTTTGGAATTACTAGGAATCCGGTTATTCATATAGAGCGTGTCTATCGCATCACGATTGGAATATAAATCCGTTTTGTCTCGTAACTCTTCAATATTTTCAATGTGCGTTTGCGAATATTTACTAATTTTCCATAATTCACCTGACGTATCTGCTAAAATACTTAATTTTGCCGTGTCGTCTCTAAAGGGAATTCCTTTATACGATTGTGCAGCCACAATTTCTGCCGTTGGCTCTTTTAAATGAGAAAATTCTGGTAAGTATTGATATTCGTCTCCGAATAATAAAGCATTTTTTTCATTTAAAAAGGTACTTAAATCTTTATCAATTTTCTTAGGATCAATAAAATAGTTTTTACTAGGTACACTCGTTAAAGTATTATCCGCAATTTGCAGCCCATTTCTCAAAAAATTTTTATTCTTTTCACGTTGGATTTTTAAAGCAGCAGAAAAATTGGTTTGTTCGCCACTTAAATAATAGCCTTCCAATCGTTCTGAAGAAAGTGTCCCTTTATACGAGATGTTATCTTTTTCCAACCGACTTTCAATCGATTCTGTTTGGCTGGAAGAAGAGACGTTGCTCTCTTCTTGTTGACCTTCCCGATAAATTCCAAATAAAAAGATATTTAATCCTAAAAATGCTAAGAAGAAAATCCACTCAATTCGTTTAAAATCCATTAGCCCACCTCCAAGCTTGGTAATTGTTTTACCAAGTCCGTTGCAGTGTACCAATTGTTGTTATAAAGGACATACCATTCCGGACTTAAATCAACGACTTGTTTGACTTCTTCAATTGTCTGCCACGTATAACCGATAACAGCCGATTGGATTTTTTCCTTTTTAGCACCAGCCGTTTCTAAACGCTTAATCAATTTTTCCGTGCTTTCCAGCGTCACTTCTTCTTCTGAAGGAATCGGTACTTGGATTGTATTCACACTTGTGTTAATGGTTACGCTTGGTGCAGCACCATCGTTGTTCGTGATGCGAATATCCACTTGGCCTTTTAAATCATTACTGAACACTGGGAAACCTTCCACAAAAGTCCGATAATTGACACTATCTTTCGTTCGATCAAAGTAACGTAAATTCCCCATATTGGTTCCTAAACGTTTTACATAAGAAAAGCTTTGATTATAGATTGAATCCCGTTTATTCTCTTCTGGCAAGGTCCCTTTAAAATCGATTTTCCCCAGTTTTTCTTCTGCAAACAATCGTTCTTCTTTACTCGTGTAGGTTAAGTCTTGACTGTCTTCATTGGTTTGGATATCTTCCGTTTCATTGAAAAAAGCATTCCTAAAACGAGTAACTGGTTGCGAAGCTAAAATATAACTGTACTTTTTCAACTTCATATCATTGGTTAAATAACATTGCCCTTGTTTGGTTAGCGTATTTTCGGAAACGTCTTGATATTGCAATCCCTCTTTATTGATAATTCCCATTAAGCGCGCCTTATTGACAGTCATGGGCGCTTCATAGACGTTGGCTTGGTCATAATCTAAAAAACGTATCTTATTTTCGTTAAAATCCAATTGAATTTTCGTAAAATACTGGTCCGTCAACTCATTAAAGTTAGTAAAATTAATGGATAGATTATAAATCGAAGCATAGTCCGAGATTAAAAAGGGACCTTGATAAAGAAGTTCAATGCCTTGTTCCATTTGGTTGTAGCGCTTAAGTTGCTCTGCATTTTTTGTCACAACTTGTGTCAATTTACCAAACGTAGCCATTTTAATATCATTTTGAACATTACTAATTAATGTTTCACGATTACTTTGCATCGCTTTTCCATCAGTTATTCGAATCAATTGCAAAGGTAAATAGACATCGCCAATGGCTTTTTCATTGACAGCTGTTGTGACTTGGCTTCCCGACTTCATTTCTGGTATTTTTTTGGCAGAATTCAGCCAGATATTGACTGAAAAATATATACTTAAAATGACCATCAAAATCAAGCCAATTCTTGTAATCCATTCTGATAATTTCATCATTCCCACCAATCCTCTTCATAAGGTTCATATGGTAGTGAAATATAGAAAGTCGATCCTTCACCTTCTGTACTTTCCACCCAAATACTCCCGTTATGGGCCCGAATTACTTCTTTAGAAATTGCTAAACCTAAACCAGTCCCACCTTGTGCTCGCGCACGAGCTTTATCCACACGATAAAAACGCTCGAAGACTTTCCCGAGATCTTTTTTAGGGATGCCCAAACCTTGGTCCGAGATACTAAAGACGACATTATTATGTGTTTCAACTAGTCGGCAGGTAATGACGCCGCCATCTGGCGAATACTTAATCGCATTGTTCAAAATGTTGTCTAAAACCTGAATTACTTTGTCTGTATCTAACTCTACCCATAAATCGCGTTTAGTAAATTCACGGCGAATTTTGTAATTTTTTTGCTCATTTTCAATCATCATATCAAAGCGATCCAAGACAAAATTAATCAATTCGTTAAAATTCACATACTCTAATTGAAGATGTGTATTCCCAGAGTCCATCCGAGATAAATTCAACAAATCATTAATCATACGAATCATCCGGTCGGTTTCTTCTAACGTGACTTTTAAGAAATTCGGCGCAATCTCAGGGTTTTCCCAAGCCCCTTCACTCAAAGCCTCTATATAACTACGCATACTTGTCAAAGGCGTTCGCAACTCATGAGAAACATTGGAAACAAATTCCCGTCTTTCCCGTTCGTTTTTTTCCTGTTCTGTAACGTCATGAAGTACGCAAACTAAGCCAGTAATAAATCCTGATTCCCGACGAATCATCGTAAAGTCTACCCGGATAATCATTTGGTCTTCTTCACGATCAGACGTTGAGCGATCAATCAGCAGTTCATCTGGCTCTTCTAACAGCTTCCGCAATGTGTAATCTTCTTCAATATCTAACAACTCTAATAACGAGGTCCCAATCACATTTTCATTTTTTACATTTAATAATGAAAGGGCCATTTCATTAATCGTAATTACCTTTCCGCGGCGATCCGTCGCAATGACACCATCTGTCATATGCGTTAAGACACTATCTAAACGATTTCTTTCTGCTTCCATTGTTTCTTGTGCTTCTTCAATCCGTTCTGATAATTGATTAAATGTTTCTGCTAATTGGCCTAATTCATCTTTTCCATGGACTTCTACTTTTCCAGCGTAATCACCACGAGCGATTCGAATGGCTTGCTCGCGCATTTCACCAATCGGCTTCGTGATTGATCGTGCAATCAGTAAGGTCACAATAATCGAGATTGCTGCGGCAATAATAGAAGCAGTGAAAAAGATACTTGCTGTGTTGGTAATTTCTTGGTATTTATTTTCTAAATTACTTTTCACATAAAGGACGCCAATCACTGTTTCTCCAGTAGGCGATTGAATCGGCTGAACATTCACATACACACGTTTATCATTATCTAAAGCTTGATATTTTTTACTCGTAAAGTCATTTAAATCACGATAATCATTCTTTTTCCCAATAATATTTTGTTGATTTAAATCATTGGTTGCCCGAATAATCCCTTTATCATCGACAATTCTCGCTTCAGAAATGTCTGCATTTGAAAAATCAGATAACGCTTTTTTCAAATTTGCATCAACGTCACTACGTTCGAGATCTTTGTTGCTCATCTGCGTACTTAACGTATTTGACAATTGGACAACCTGAGAATCCATATTTTTCTTAAAATCGGAAATTGTAGTGGCTTCCAATTCACGAATGAAATAGCCACCAATGATTTGAATCGCGATTAGTAACAGCAGAATAAATGATAAAGCAATCTTAAAATTAACAGATTGAAAAAAGTGAACTTTTTTCTTCATACCTGATTACTCCTGTTCAGGATTTCTTAGATAATAACCAACCCCACGACGAGTAACTAAATACGTTGGATGACTTGGACTATCTTCAATTTTTTCTCTTAAACGACGTACGGTTACGTCCACTGTCCGCACATCACCAAAATAATCATAACCCCAAACGGTTTGTAATAAATGTTCACGAGTCATCACTTGTCCGATATGTTTTGCTAAGTAATAAAGTAACTCAAATTCACGGTGGGTTAATTCAATTTTTTCACCCCGTTTTGAGACCATGTATGCATCAGGATGAATGGTTAAATCACCAATCGTTAATTCAGATTGCGTTGTCACCTCGGCTTCTTTCGCATTGGTTGCACCTCGCCGTAAATTGGCTTTTACACGAGCAACTAATTCACGATTTGAAAATGGTTTCGTTACATAGTCATCGGCTCCTAATTCTAATCCTAAAACCTTATCGATTTCAGAATCTTTGGCAGTCACCATAATGATTGGCATATCATGTGTTTTGCGCACTTCTCGCGCGACTTCTAAGCCATCCATTTTAGGGAGCATTAAGTCTAAAATAATTAAGTCTGGTTCCACTTCTTCCACTTTTTCAAGTGCTTCTTCTCCATCGTAAGCAGTAAATACTTCATATCCTTCTTTAACCAAATTATATTTAACGATCTCTGAAATTGGCTTCTCGTCATCAACTACTAAAATTTTCTTCACAAAGAGACACCTCTTTTTCCTTCTAATCTTATTTGATACTTTCCTATTATACCTTATTTTGATGATGTTTTCATCTTTGGTTAAAAATGCGCCTTTAGGTTCTCCTAGTATAACAAAAAAAGAATCTCTGACAACAATTGACGCTTGTTATCAAAGATTCTTCTTTCGCTAATCTATTCTTCCGTATCTAAGACGAATTTTGCTACAAGAGCGGCTAATAATCCACCAATTAATGGCGCAACGATAAAAATCCACAACTCAGATAACGCTGAACCACCCGCAAAAACGGCTGGCGCGATGCTACGAGCTGGGTTGACAGAAGTACCTGTCAAAGGAATACCGACTAAGTGAATCATTGTTAGTGTTAACCCAATTACGATTCCTGCTAATGAAGCATTGCCTTTCTTAGCACTTGTAACTGTCATGACAACTAAAACAAAAATAAATGTTAAAATAATTTCGACTGTCAATGCACCAGCAACACTTAATTCCCCTACGCCATTTTGACCTAAGTTCTCAATACTTTTACCAGCACCTTTTAGAATGCTTAATAATGCAAATGAGGCAATCAAGCCACCAACAATTTGTCCCACTACATAGTAGATTAATTCCATTGTTGTCATTCGTTTATTAAGCCACATTCCTAGAGAAACAGCTGGATTTAGATGTGCACCTGAAATTGTGCCAATACTATAGGCAGCAGCAACGATTGTTAACCCAAATGCTAAGGCAATCCCCGTTGTTCCAATCCCTTCCATACCATTTCCTAGAACGGCTGTTCCTGTCCCAAAAAAGACAAGAATAAATGTTCCTAAACATTCTGCTATTGCTTTTTTCACAAAAAATTCCCCCTTTGTAGATGAATTGTAACACATTTGTGAAATTTTCAATATAATTTTCGTTGTTTTTTCATTTAATTAATCATTTAATAACTGTATACCAACACCTAAAAGTCCTGGTCCTGTATGAACAACTAATGCCGGACTAATCGTTCCAAAGTAAATTTCTTCTGCTTGTGGAAAAGCCGCTTTCAAGCGTTCCATCATTGCTTTTGCTTCTTCCTCTGCCGCACCGTGAGCGACTGCCAAACGAAAACGGGGTGCCTCACCTATAAAGTTCGTCACCAACTCAAACGTTTTATCAAGACTTTTTTTACGGCCGCGAGACTTAGCCACCGTATAGTAAATGCCTTCTTCATTACAAGAAATAATGGGGTTTAATTTTAGCGCATTCCCTAAAATAGAAGTGACTAAACCAATTCGTCCACCTTTTTGTAAATATTCTAAAGTGGCTACATTAAAAAATACTTTTGCGTTGGCTACTTCTTCTGTTAATTTTTGTTGTAATTCTTGCCATCCTAATCCTGTTTCAATTAATTCTGCTGCTCGTATCGCCTGAATGCCAGCCCCGATACCAATGTTCTTTGTATCTAAAACAAATACATCTAGTCCTTCGGTTTGTTCTCCAAGCAAGCGAACCACATTATACGTTCCACTTAAACCACTAGAAATGGTCACCGCTAAGACTTTTTCGTAACCCGCTTCTTTAATTTTGTCAAAAATAGCTTGGATTGTTGCGCCATCTGGTAATGAAGTACTAGGGATTTCTTTCTCTAAACGTTGATACACTTCTTCTGGTGTAATATCTACCTTATCTGTATAGGTTTTTTCAGGATAAATAATCTGTAAAGGCAAGACATACATGCCGTATTGTTTGACTAATGCCTCTGGAACATCTGTCCCAGAATCAACCAGTAGTGCGATCTTTTCTTTATTCATGTGTCATCTCATCCATTTCTTTTAAGTATTCTTGTTCCAATTCAATCACTTTTTCACTAAACATTTTAGTAGCAAAAGACATTGTCGCTGCTTTTACAGCCAAATATTCAATCCCCATAGGTTCTTGTGATTTGGCCTGAACTTCTTTTTCTTGCGCTTGAGCAGCAATCACATAAATCGCTCGTTCCTGTTCTTGACAAAATAAATTGTACGCTTCACGAATACCAACCGTGGCTCCTTGGAATAAAATGCCTTGCTTAATTTCTGGCAATGTTAACACTTGTTTCAACAACGTAATCGCAATTAAAAACGCTAAATGCTTTTGATTGTAGCGCTTTTTCACTGGGGCCGGGATTAACCCGTGTTTGACATAATTATTAACCATTGAGGACGTTAACAAAGTATGTTTTTCCAGTGTAATCAATGGGGATAAGTATTTTTCTATCAGAGTAATCACTTGATCCATATATAATTCAATGTCTGGTAACTCATGCCATCTTGGCAAATGAACGTTTTCCAATTGTTGGCCCCAATTTTGTAGTGATTTTTCTATCTCGTCCATAAAAACCCTCCTAACCATTTCTAAAAAAGAATATCATACTTTTGACAATTATTCAATCTAGTTTTTAAAACTAGATTGAATAAAAAAGAAAAGCGAGCAATTTTGGAATTGTTCACTTTTCTCTTTTTATTTTTTTAAAGAACGTTTTCCGATTAAAATACCTATCAAAAACAGGCCTTCTAATAAAACAAAAAACAAGATAAAACAATGCATAAAGTAGGCTTCAGGTAAGGCATTGATAATCGGATCAGTCAGCGGATTAAATAACCAAGCATCGTTGTTAAAAAATAATCCATGAAACGCAATAAAAAATTGATCAAAGCCAATCAGCATGAAAAAGCCAAAAAGCACAGGCAAAAACATTCCCCACTGAAATGGCCGTATCAATGTCCATAAACGCTGATTTTTTACCAAATATTTTAAATAAAGGACACTAGGCAACAACGTAACTAGTAATACGCCGTAGCACAATAAAAACAATTTTTTCACTTCATAAAAATGAAAAGCCGCGCTATCAGACATTGGGAAATCAGGAAATACTAATGTTTTTTCAAAAGGATTGTTTAAGTACATCATTAAATGATCGTAATTTTTAATCAAGGTCACACGATCAACCTCTACGTCTTTTAAAATATTTAAGTGTTGGATATCAAAAAGATACAATGGACGAAAATTAATCGTGATCGTGATACTTAAAGCCACAATCGTTAAAAACAAACAAATGAGTCCAAGTGTTTCCCTTAAACGCAATTTCGACCTCATCATACTCAAAAAGTCCATTCATCTAAGGAATCAACAACATAGGTTGGTGGCGTTGGTAAAGTTGGAACAGCTGACTTAGGGGTAAAACCTGATGTAACTAACAAGCTATCAATACCATTTTGAATCCCTGATTGAATATCGGTTTCATAATTATCTCCAACCATAATTACTTGCTCTTTTTCCACGCCTAAATGCGCAATCGCTCGTTCCATGATAATCGCTTTTGGTTTGCCAATATAAACTGGTTTTGTTTGAGTAGCTGTCTCCACAAACGTCACAACTGAACCTGCACCAGGTAATAAGCCTCTTTCTGTCGGAATGTTCTTATCTGGATTGGTCCCAATAAACAACGCCCCTTTTTGAATGGCTAAGGTAGCTAAAACCACTTTTTCGTAAGATAATTCTGTATCAAGTCCCACGACAACATAATCAGGGTTTGTTTCATCCCATTCAAAACCTGCTTCTAAAATTAAGTCAATTAAACCAGCCTCGCCGATGACAAAGACTTTCTTGCCCCGATTGGTTTCTTTCATGTAATCAATCGTCGCTAAAGTCGCTGTATAAACAAGGGATGCTGGGACATGGATATCAAATTCATTTGCTAAACGTTGTGCCACTGTTTCAGGAGATTTAGTGGTATTATTCGTTACAAATAAAAAAGGCAAATCTTTTTCCTGTAACTGCTCGACAAAACGTTTTCCGGCTGGAATTGGTTCTTTTCCTAAATAAATCGTTCCATCTAAATCAATTAAATATCCTTGATAGTCTTTTTTCACTCTG
This sequence comes from Enterococcus sp. DIV0546, assembly GCF_051712785.1. NCBI lineage: Bacteria > Bacillati > Bacillota > Bacilli > Lactobacillales > Enterococcaceae > Enterococcus > Enterococcus sp. DIV0546. The sequence goes on along the minus strand of NZ_JBIOPO010000001.1, from coordinate 966,555 downwards.
TTTACTCCTCACGTTGACGAATCGTAAAGCCTTTGCCAGATTTTTTGGGACTAGGCTGTTTGGGTGTAGTCGTTTTTTTATTTTCTTCTTTTCGCGTACGAATCACTGGCTTGCTATTTTTATTAGCGGGCGCACTCTTTTCCTCGACAAACGCGTTAGAACGATTATTTTTTTTATGGCGACGACGACGATGCGTTGTTTTTTCTTTACGTTCCCCTGTTCGTTCAATTACAAAATAGGCACAGCCAAAATTACAATATTCATACAAATAGTCTTCTAGTGTATCAATGCGTTGATCCGGCGCTGCCCGACGATTAGAAGTATCAAAAAAACCACGCAAGCGTAACTGTTCATAGCCCCAGTCTCCTACGATATAATCATAACGCGCTAATACTTCACTAAACCGTTCACCCAAGCGTTCAGGATCAAAAGCATCACGATGATTTTTAACAATTCGGTACTCTCTTTCACCAATTTGAATATCTGTTTCATTCACAATGGTGACAATTTCCCCTTTTTTCTTTTCTTTTACAGGTTCTTCTTTTATTTCTTCAAGAACTGCTGTTAGTTCTTCTGTAAAGGTTGCAGCAGTTTCTGTTTCTTTTTTTTCGGTTGTCTTTTTGTCTGTCATTTTTTCACCACCTAGTTTTTATTATACCTTGTTTTTATTTGATTGGATAGTGGGCATGCAGATAGTTCGCCACGACAGTTCTTAAAACGTCTGGAAATAAAAATTCGACTTCTCCAACTAACTCAATCGTTGGGAAAAACGGAACAAATTGAAAGTGATCCACTGTTGTCAGCGTATATTTCTGCTCTGGCTGAATAGGTTTCCCTTGCCAAAAAACGGTCTGGCCATTTTGCTCAAAACGAATCCCATCATAACATAATTCGCCAAAAATTTTCCCGCGGAAGCCCATCCCGCGAATCGGAAATTTCCGCAGAAATTGACGACTTTTTTCCATTTCACGAATCAAACGGCTCATGTCTGACCCTTTCAAGGTAACCTTGATTAAATGCATTGGATGAGGCAAGGCCTCATGTAATTGGTCTGCATTGATTATTCCTTCTGGTAAATCTGCTAAAAATAACCCGTTGTTCAACACAGCCGCTTCGGTCTGCCCCGCTTCTTTTAACGCCTTCAAGGCAACAGTTATAAAGGCATGCGGTTGCCGTAAGTCCGTTGACAAGGTTTCAGGGATTTGTGCAATTTGCTGCGCTTGCAATAGTCGATGACCTTCCGTTAAGTAACCCGCAATTTCCTTGGCATCAGTTGCTTGCTCTTCTAAACTTGCTGTTTCCATCGTTTTTGCATAACTTGTGACTTGCTTCGTGTTGGCATCCACAAACAGATGCACTTCACCAATATACTGTCCATATTTGCCAGCAGCTGCTAGTTGCACATGATTAATTTTTTCACCATCTTTAAATAAATGATGTGTATGGGAACCTAAAATCACTTGAATTTCAGGATAATTCGCCGCAATCATAAAATCAGTATCTATCCCCAAGTGACTAAGCAAAATGAGAACATCACATTGAGGCGCAACTTCTGTAATCAGTTGAGGAAGGACTGCTTCCACTTGTTTGATTGTCCAGCCATTGGGATTATACGTTAAAGGAAATGGTGCGGTTAAGCCAATAAACCCTAACTTTGTGCCTTCTTTAGTTGTCATAATTTTATATGCTTGACAAAAATCTGGTAACGTTTGGGTTTTTGGGTCTTCTAAATTAGCTAAGACCACTTCAAATGTTGCCTGATCATATAAATGCTCTAATTGTTTCTTTGAATTGCCGATTCCTTCATTATTTCCAATTGTAACCAGGTCATACGCCAATGTATTCATTATAGCTACATTTGCTCGACCATCTGTTGCTTCGGTCAAAGGATGACACCGATCTGAAAAGTCACCTAAATCAATGGTTACGACTGTTTTGCCCTCTTTTTGGTACAGCGAACGTTTGGCTTTAACCAGACGCCGTATTTTGGGCCAATTTTCAAAGTGAGAATGAAGATCATTGCTATGGAACAACACAATCTCTTCCACTAAAATCGCCTCCTTTATTCAGCGCTCTGATTAATAGTACCATATTTATAGAAGAAAGTTACAAAAAAGAACAGATGACTTTAGAAGAATTTCTCCTAAAATCACCTGCTTTTATCGGGACGAACTATGCGTTATTTTTGGGACGCTTGCGTTGCGTCGCTTCCATGATAACTGGTAAGATCACAGGACGACGTTTGGTTTGTTCAAATAAATAACGGCTTAAGTTTTCGCGGATTTCTTGTTTCAGTTTGCTCCATTCAAAATCGTCACTTTCTAAATGTTTTTCAACAATTTCTGTAACAATATTGCTACTTTCTTTCATTAGGTCTTTACTTGTTTTAACGTAAACAAAACCTCTAGAAGTAATTTTAGCTGGTGAAACAATTCGTTTTTCTCGGCGATTAATTGTCACAACAGCCACAAAAATACCATCTTCGGAAAGAATACGACGATCTCGTAAAACGATATTACCAATATCGCCGACACCAATCCCGTCAATCATAATATTTTCGGCCGTTGTGCTGCCAGCTACCGACATTCTACCTTTTGTATACTCTAAAATGTCCCCACGACCTGTAATAAAGATATCTTTATAAGGCATGCCAATTTCGTGTGCTAAGTCCGCATGCGCAGCTAACTGACGGTATTCACCTTGGACAGGAATGAAATATTTTGGTTTCATTAAGTTCAGCATCAATTGCAAGTCATTCGGATTAGCGTGACCAGACACACGTAAATTGTCGGAAATTTGCTTCACCGTAGCACCGGCCCGATAGACAATATCCTCTGTTTTGGCAACCGTTGTTTCCATGGCCGTTGTCGGCGTTGTCGTAATATAAACTAAATCGCCTTCTTCAATTCGAACGACACCATGTGTATTATTAGCCATTTTTTGAAGTGACTTAATAGGTTCTCCCATCCGGCCTGTTTCTAAAATTAATAACTGTTCGGGTGCATATTTTTTCATTTCTTTTGGTTTCACTAATAGATCTTCGCTTGGCAATTGTAATTTTTCCAATTTCATCGCCGTCCGAATAATCCGTTCAAAATCTTGGCCTGTCAAAACGACTTTACGACCAGAACGATCCGCTGCATTCAATACTTGTTGGACCCGTTGCAAATTACTTGCCACACATGCCACGATGATTCGTCCTTCCCAATAGCGAATCGTGTCGAACACTTCATCAGCGATTTGGGCTTCCGATGCAACTTGGGCTGGGTTTTCAGCATTTGATGAATCACTAAGTAACGCCAAGACGCCTTCTTTCCCAATTTCAGCTAAGCGGCCGTAATCGGTTTGATACATCTCAATCGCACTTTGATCAAATTTAAAATCACCAGTATAAACAATGTTGCCTTCTTTAGTTTTGATGCTAACGCCAATCGAATCTGGAATGGTGTGCGTTGTTTTAAAGAAGCTCACCGTTGCTTGACCAAAATCAATTTCTGTATGCGGGTCAATCACATGGAAATCTTTAAATTTCTTCGTTTCCGCATGACTGTTGACACTTAGTTTTGCTAGTTCAATCGTTAATTCTGTCCCAAAAACAGGCACTTGAATTTTTGAAAGCAAATACGGTAAGGCCCCAATTGCATCTGCATGGCCATGTGTTAAAAAGACCCCTGCAATTCGTTCACTATTTTCTTCTAAATACGTAAAATCCGGAATGACAACGTCAATTCCTAAAAGTTCGTTCTCTGGATATTGTAATCCACAATCCAGTACAAAAATTTCATCTTCCACTTCAGCAACGTACATATTTTTTCCATTTTCACGAACGCCGCCTAATGGAACGATTTTTATTGTACTCACTCTTTTCACCTCTCTATGATTACACGTTCTTTAAATCTCTAACGTGCGAATAATTCTTTGCTCTTCTTCTGGTGTACAAGCAACTAGAGGTAAACGTAAATTTCCAACAGGAATACCTAAATGATTTAAGGCCGCTTTCACGGGTGCCGGCGAAGGCACTGAAAACAATGCGTTCATTTTTGGTAATAACTGTCGTTGAATTTTAGCCGCTTCCGGCAAGTTCCACTGCTCCAGCGCTTGATACATCTCATACATTGACGAACCGAAGACATGACTGGCTACCGAAATAACCCCTTGTCCGCCAAGTGCCTTGGTGGCAAAAGCCAACCCGTCTTCTCCAGTATACACTAGAAAGTCTTTTGGCGCTCTTTCAATCAACTCAGTAATTGCATCTAACCCTGCACATTCTTTAATCGCCACAATTTTTTCCAATTGTGCTAAGCGCAAAGTAGTTTCCACCTCTAGAGATGCAGCCGTTCTACCAGGAACATTATACAAAATAATTGGCAGTTCACTTGCTTCTGCGATGGTTTTAAAATGTTGATACATACCTTCTTGATTTGGTTTATTATAATAAGGAACAACCGCTAAAACAGCATCAATACCAGCGATTGTCGCTAACTCTTTCACAAAAGCGACTGAGTCACGTGTATCATTTGTACCCACACCACAAATAATCGGAATACGTCCATCGATCAGTTCAATAATTCGCTGGAATAATTGTAATTCTTCTTCATGAGTTAACGTGGGTGATTCACCAGTTGTTCCTGCTAAAATAACGCCTTCTGTATGATTGGCCAATAAATAGTCTACCAATTGCGGCAGTTTACCAAAATCTATTTCTCCCGATTCTTGAAACGGCGTAACCATTGCCGTAATAATTGTTGCATTCGTTAAATCCATCCTATTCCCTCCCGAGTATACAATACAAACCTTCTAGTCGTTTTCAGGTACACGAAGTAAATTCATTTCGTGTAGCGTTTCAGCAATTTGGACCGAGTTCCAAGCAGCTCCTTTTAATAGGTTGTCTGACACAATCCATAAATGGAAACCGTTCTTCACGTCAACGTCTTGACGAATACGGCCGACAAATGTTTCTTTCTGGTTGACGCTATTTAGCGCTTGTGGATATAGTTGTTCACTTGGCTCATCTTGCAAAATTACACCTGGAGCTTGCGCCATTAATTCTTGGATGGCTGAGACCGATGCATCTGCTTGTTTCACTTCTATATAAACAGATTCAGAATGTCCTGAAATTACCGGAATACGGACACAGGTGGCAACGACTTTTAGCTTGTTGTCTCCCATGATTTTTTTTGTTTCATTCATCATTTTCCATTCTTCGTAGGTATACCCTGCTTCTGAAAAAACATCAATTTGAGGTAACGCATTAAAAGCAATTGGATAATGTTTTTTGTCACTGCCAGCTGGCAAAATTTCAGCTGACCATTCGCTGACAGGTTTTCCCTCTAAAAAATCTTTGGCTTGTTCTTTTAGCTCATTAATTGCACGGATACCTGCGCCACTCACAGCTTGATACGTTGAAACGATGATTCGTTCTAAGCCAAACGCTTGCCGAATTGGTTCCAAGGCCACCATCATTTGAATCGTAGAACAATTGGGATTTGCGATAATTCCCTGATGATTTTTCAAGGCTTCCGAGTTCACTTCTGGAACAACTAAAGGAACATCTTTTGCCATTCTAAAATGGCTAGTGTTGTCAACAACGACAGCTCCGCGCTTAACTGCTTCTGGTGCAAACTTTTCGGAAATACTCCCACCAGCACTAAATAATGCTAAATCGATTCCTTCAAATGATTCCGGGACTAATTCTTCCACGATAAGAGGTTGCCCTTTAAACTGAATCTCTTGTCCAGCAGAACGCTTAGACGCCAATAACCTCACACTGGCAATTGGCAAACTTGTTTCTGCTAACAATTCAATCATTCTTGTCCCGACAGCACCTGTTGCTCCTACCACGGCAACATGATATTCTTTTCCCATATTTTCATACTCCCCTCTTACCTTCTTGTAAAAGCTACTTGTCCTATTTTACCATAGTATTGAAAAAACCTACATAGTCAAAAAAATGATTTTTTGATTTTCCCATGATATTTTAAAACTATTACCCATCAAAGGACTATCCATTGACTTTTGACTTAAATTTGTTATAGTTAAAACGAATTTAATTATAAAGGGAGCGAAATTTCATGGCACGCGTAGAAAGTTTTGAATTAGATCACAACACAGTAAAAGCACCATATGTTCGCCTTGCTGGCACAGAACAAAATGGTGATGCGTTAGTCGAAAAATATGACTTACGTTTCTTACAACCAAACAAAGATGCCCTACCAACAGGCGCATTACACACGTTGGAACATTTATTAGCAGTTAACATGCGTGATGAATTAAAAGGAATCATTGACATTTCGCCAATGGGTTGCCGCACTGGTTTTTATATGATTATGTGGGATCAACATTCACCACAAGAAATCCGTGATGCATTAGTCAACGTTTTAAACAAAGTAATCAATACAGAAGTTGTTCCAGCAGTCTCTGCAAAAGAGTGTGGAAACTACAAAGATCATTCTTTATTTGCAGCGAAAGAATACGCAAAAATCGTCTTAGACCAAGGAATTAGTTTAGATCCATTTGAACGTATTCTGTAATCTTTAGCAATTAACGACAGAGAAACCCACTATTAAGCTTGTGGGTTTTTCTGTTCTCTTTCTTAATTTAAACGGAGGTTTTTTATGAATCAAACAATCGAACAATTACTAAGTCACCGTTCCGTTCGTCATTTTAAAAAGCAAGCGTTAACGGACAAGCAGAAACAACAGTTAATTACTGCAGCTCAAGCAGGGTCAAGCTCCAATTTTTTACAAGCTTATACAATTATAGAAATCAAAGATCCTGAGCTACGCAGAGAATTGGGACGTTTAGCGAATTGTGAAGACTATGTTGTTAACACTGGTGTGTTCTATGTTTTTGTTGCTGATTTGTATCGTCATGCAACGATTTTGTCAAAAGAGGGGCAATCATTAGAACCCTTAAAGACACCAGAATCATTATTAGTAGCTGCCGTTGATACAACGATTGCTGCGCAAAACATGGCCATTGCGGCTGAATCTATGGATTTAGGGATTTGTTATATTGGCGGCATTCGAAATGACTTAGACACAGTAGCCCAACGCTTATCTTTGCCTGAATTAACTGTACCACTTTTTGGATTAACAATCGGTGTACCAGAAACGTTAAATGGTGTAAAACCACGGATGCCTTTTGAAAATATTTTAAGCGAAAATCGCTACCAATCAGACAAATTGACAGATATGCACGCGTACGATGAATTATTAAAAGATTACTATGCCAGCCGCTCAAGTAACGCCCAAACAGCGGATTGGTCACAGAAGTCTTTGTCCTATTTTTCTTATAATCGTCGCCCAGAAGTAAAAATTTTCTTGCAAAAACAAGGATTTGATGTCTAAACAAAAGAGGGTGGGCTTACGTTGAAATAACGTAAGCCCACCCTCTTTTGTTAATTTTTATTTATCTTTACTAAATTTGTCTTTTAAGTCTTCAAAGCCTTCTTTAACTTTATCAGTTAATTTTTCAGCGCCTTCTTTAAGGTCGTCGCCGGCATCACGTGCTTTGTCTTTTACGTCAGCAAAGGTTGATTGAGCTTTTCCTTCAAGTTCTTTGCCTTTATCATCCGTAACTTTGCCTTGCGCTTCTTTTGCAGTACCTTCTACTTTATCTTTTGCATCGTCAAAACGTCCTTTTAAATCTGCCATGCTAATCCCTCCTAAATAATTAATTACATAATAAGAGTATCATTCTTAGCCATTTCCTTCAAATATAATGCATGAACTACGAATAAATGGTTAATTTTGAGCCATTAAAGCTTTTTTTGCCAAGGCAAAGCAACCAATTGTTCCTGGATTATCTTCTAAAAGAGGCGTCACCAAGTATTTTTCTAAAGGCGGTGTTTCCACGTATCCATTGACTAATTCAGCAAATTTTTCACGAACTTTCGGCATCAAATGACGTTGTTTCATGACGCCGCCGCCTAAAATGATCACTTCTGGCGCTAATAATAAAGTAGTATTGTACGCTGCTTGCGCTAAATAATAAGCTTCTAGTTCCCAAGTTTTATGATCCTCTTCCAATAAATGACCTTTTTTACCAGAACGACCTTCAACTGCTGGTCCTGCTGCAATCCCTTCTAAACAATCTCCATGATAAGGACAATTTCCTGCATACGTATCTTCAGGATGACGACGGACTAACGCATGCCCCATTTCTGGGTGGCTAAAGCCTTCAATAAACTCACCGTTTTGAATCGCTCCAGCGCCAACACCAGTTCCAATTGTATAATATACACAACTAGATGTATGTTGCCCATTTCCAGCAACATACTCACCATATGCCGCAGCATTCACATCCGTTGTCCAAGCCATTGGCACATCAAAATGTTGTTTCATAGTCCCTAACAAGTCAAAGTTACGCCAAGCTAATTTTGGTGTAGAAGTGATATAACCATACGTAGGAGAATCAACGTGAATATCAATCGGACCAAACGAACCAATCCCAATCGCTTTTAAAGGATATTGTTGGAAAAATTCTATTACTTTTTTCATTGTTTCTTCTGGGGTTGTTGTGGGAAAACTGACACGTTCCATAATGGTCAAATCATCTGTCCCAACGCCACATACAAATTTTGTGCCACCGGCTTCGATACTTCCTAAAAGTTTTTCTGTCATTGCAATATGCTCCTTCGTTTCCATTTTATAAGTAAGCGGATACATTACTTTTGATTAAATAACTAACATACACGTTTAGTTTACCACTTTTTTTCCGTTTCGACAGAACAATTTAACAATTTCAGTCAGGTTGCCCAATGAAATCTGGCAAGTTGCTAAAGAGCATTTTCCTAAAACAAAAAAACGAGCATTCACGGTTATCTAACAATGAATGCTCGTTTTTTGTTTATTGGTTCTTTAGCGAAAAATATAACAATAGTCCGATTGTAATCCACCCACCACTAAGTAAAAGCATTAACCAACTCAAAAGCGTTTCTTTTAGAATACTTCTGGGTTCTTTTGCATGCTGAATAAAACTCATACTAGTCAGCAAAGAAAAGAGGAAAAACATAAAACAAATGACCGCTAAACCGCCAGACAACCAAAACCAACTAGCCATTATTCTCACTCTCCTTTTCGCTTGTTTTTTGATAATTATTGCGCCAAATGACACTATAAATTGCCCCAATTGTGATTACTAACAACGTGTAGAAAGTCGGTAACCACCATGTAGGTAGGACCCATTTGACCGTAGCTTCTTGATTCAATTTTTTTGCTTCACGAGTGTTAATCGTAAATTCTTGTTGAAAAGGCCAAGACTGTTGTTCATCTTGTTGTAAAATAGCACGTCCTGTAAATATATAAGTCCCAGCATCTAGCGGTTGTTTACCCAAATCAAGATGAAAATTCATGGAACTATTTGGGGCAAAGCGAACATTTTTTAGTGTCCGTTGTGCAATTTTTTTAGAGGATCCTTTTTTTATCACTTGACCTTCTAAACGAACCTCTGGAAAAATAGCAGCATACGGATTTTGAATGACCGCCTTTAGCGATTTGGCCCCTAAAGCAATTGTAGGTGTTACTTTCGCTAATTTCAGTTGGTTCACCTCTGTTAAAGGAGCATTCTCAGCACTCCTCATGGCAATCGCAACATTAAACCCGTAGCGACTGGTTAATCCCGTTGTTTGGTTCTCTCCCTCTGTTTTTTCATCTTTGAGATGCGCATAAACCCCGCCTAAAACAACTCCTTTGATAGGCTGATCAAGTCCCTTCACCTTCATCTTTGCTGATACTGTTTGATGAGGCGGCACACTCACTTCCTCATTTTCTAAAGTAACCAAGTCTGTCAGCGGAACCTTTAACGATGAATCAAGTGGTTTATCAAAATCATTGTACACAATCAACCCATTATCATTTGTTGATGCATTTGCTAGAGTCAATACGATGGACAATTTTTCGTCTGTCTTATTTTTTATATCTAAGACAATAGTGGAAGATTGCTTTGGTGCCAGAATTAAATCATAATAACTTGATGTTCCTGACACTTGATTTTCTGGTAAAACAGGCGTTACTGTAAATTTAGTCTTCATTTCTTCTGTAGCTTCTACTTTTGGAACAATAATAAAAAATGTGAAAAACAGAAATAGACAGAAAACACCGACTTTTTTTCTACTCATTTCTTCAAGATCTCCTTTATAAAGCTGAATGTACCTACTAGTCTAACAAATCAGCGAAACAATGCTGATCAATCTTTGTCCTTTGGGAAGGATAATCTTGAAAAGAAAGAGGAAAAGATTGGTAAGTTGCTTTATTTCTTTTCTCTGAATTAAAACTACATATTTAACGCAAAAATAGAGGTTTCCCACCACAGTGGAAAACCTCTATAAACCTTGTCATAACAATGTTTTGAAAGACTATGCGTCTGGATTTGCGTTTTCGTCTTTGAGACCGTATTTTTTGTTGAAACGGTCCACACGTCCGTCGGCTTGTGTGAATTTTTGACGACCAGTGTAGAATGGGTGTGAGTCTGAAGTAACCTCAACACGTAATAATGGATAAGTGTTGCCATCTTCCCATTCAACAGTTTCTGAAGATCCTTTAGTTGAACCTGAAAGGAATTTGAAACCTGTTGTTGAATCCATGAATACTACTGGTTGGTAATTTGGATGGATATCTTGTTTCATACGTTTTTTCGCTCCTTTGCCCTGATCCATTTGCTGTATCAGAGTTATTTTGTCGGTATACAACAATGCTATCTTACCATGTTTTCAGTTGGTATGCAATTATCTTTTTGGATTTCTTTTAATTTGTTTGCCAAACGAAACATCATGGAAAACTTCAAATAATTGTTGATTATTTTGGGTTCGTTTCAACATTTTTATGAATTGATCCGTATATTCCAGCGAGTCTCCTGACATATTATTTCTCAATTTCCACGTTTCTTCTAGTTGTTCTGGTGTCATTAACAACTCTTCTTTTCGCGTACTTGATTTTTTAATATCAATTGCTGGGAAAATACGGCGCTCTGCTAATTCACGAGATAAATGGAGCTCCATGTTGCCTGTGCCTTTGAATTCTTCATAGATGACATCATCCATTCGGCTACCTGTATCCACCAATGCCGTGGCTAAAATAGTCAGACTGCCCCCTTCTTCGATATTTCTGGCAGCACCAAAAAATCGTTTAGGTTTGAAAAACGCAGCTGGATCTATTCCGCCACTTAAGGTTCGACCACTAGGCGGGACCACTAAATTATAGGCCCTTGCTAAACGAGTGATGCTGTCCATTAAAATAACTACGTTCCGTTTGTCTTCAACTAAGCGCATTGCTCGATCCAGAACCAATTCAGCAACTCGCGTATGATTTTGTGGTTGTTGATCAAAAGTTGAAGAAACCACATCTCCTTTAACGCTTCGCTCTAAATCAGTCACTTCTTCAGGACGCTCGTCAATTAACAACAGAATCAATTCCACATCAGGATGATTTTCTGTAATCCCATTAGCAATTTCCTTTAAAACACTTGTTTTTCCCGCTTTTGGCGGCGCTACAATTAAACCACGTTGCCCAAAACCAATTGGTGCAAATACATCAATCATTCGTGTTGATAATCTGCCAGCCGTTGTTTCTAACGTTAATTGTTTTTCAGGATACAACGGTGTTAGCGCTGGAAAATGTGGCCGCTCTTTCGCTTCTTCAGGATCTTTCCCATTGACACTTTCAACATGCATGAGTCCATAGTAACGTTCTGATTCCTTTGGCGGACGCGCCTTGCCAGCTACTTTGTCCCCATTTCTCAATCCGAAACGACGAATTTGAGAAGAAGAAATATAAATGTCTTCTGCACTTGGTCCATAATTAATTGGCCGCAAAAAGCCATAACCATCCTGAGAAACAATATCTAAAATTCCTTCCATGAAGAAAAACCCTTGCTTCTCAGCTTGTGCACGAATCACAGCTAAAGACAATTCTTTTTTGTTCATTTGGCTATAATAAGGAATTTTAAACTCTTTCGCGTACGCATAAATATCTTTTAACGTACTGTTTTCCAATTCAGCCATTGTTAAATAGTCGCTCATTGATCCACCTCAAACGGACCTTCTTGTTCTTCGGTTTCTAGCATTTGAATATCAGCACCCAAAGCAGTTAACTTTTCGATAATGTGGTCGTACCCACGTAAAATATATTCTACATTATAAATCGTGGTCGTACCTTCAGCCATCAAGCCGGCAGTGACTAGGCAAGCGCCTGCCCGTAAATCAGAGGCGACTACTTCTGCACCATGTAATTGATTTGGACCATTTAAAATAATCATATTGCCTTCAACCGAAGCATCGGCCCCCATCCGCACCAACTCAGGAATATGCTTATTTCGTTGAGCATAAATTGTATCAATAATTTCACCAGTTCCTTGCGCTTTTAAAAGTAATGGCGTTAACGGTTGTTGCAAGTCTGTGGCAAACCCAGGATACGGATAGGTTTTCACCGTCGTCATTTTCAGATCATGTGACGGATGAACTTCAATCATGTCTTCTTCAATTGTCATCTTAACGCCCATTTCTTGCAATTTCGCAATGAAGCTTTCTAAATGCTCATAAATAACATTTCGAACTTTGATTCCTTCACCCATAGCTGCTGCCATAGCTAAATAAGTCCCAGCTTCAATTCGATCTGGAATAATCGAGTGACGACAACCATGTAATTCTTCGACACCTTCAATCCGAATAACGTCCGTTCCAGCTCCTCGAACTTTTGCACCCATGTTATTTAATAATGTAGCAATATCAATAATTTCTGGCTCACGCGCAGCATTTTCAATAATCGTTTTGCCTTTGGCTTTAACTGCGGCTAACATGACATTGATTGTAGCGCCAATAGATACCATATCCATAAAAATTCGTGTTCCTTGTAAGCCAGCTTCGTCTGTTCTCAAGTACATCGCCCCATGTTCGTTGGTTACATGAGCGCCTAATGCTTCAAATCCTTTGATATGTAAATCAATTGGACGAGGTCCTAAGTAACAACCGCCAGGTAAGCCGACAACGCCTTCCCCAAATCGACCAAGAAGTGAGCCCATAAAATAATAGGACGCACGTAAGCTATTGATTTTTCCTTTTGGCATTGGCACAGAAACAACTTCTGTTGGATCAATAATTAATGTATTATTTTCAAAAGTAATTTTAGCACCCATAATTTCTAAAATTTCAATTAATGAGTGAACATCCTGAATGTCAGGAACGCCATCTAAAGTCACGGGCGAATCTGCTAAAATAGCAGCTGGAATTAAAGCGACTACACTATTTTTGGCGCCGCTAATGGTTACTTCGCCCTTTAATGGACGATTCCCATTGATTACGATTTTTTTCATTTATATTCTCACCTATCTGTAATATACGTTTTCTAAATAAACTACCCAATCATTCTATCATAATCAAGCTTAAGAAAAAAGAAAACTTCTCAGGTATTTTAATAGAATGAAAAAATAACAAAAAATAAAAAAGACAGCCACGTGCTGTGGCTGTCTTTAACGTAACTAGTTGATTAAGCTTTGTTAGCTGAACCGAACCAATCAATGTGTTCTTCTGCATCTTTGATGATTGCAGCTTTACCTGGTGCTAATAATTTACGAGGGTCAAATCCTTTACCTTCTAAATCTTTACCAGCTTCAATATATTCGCGCGTTGCTTTAGCGAATGATAATTGGAATTCTGTATTTACGTTAACTTTTGAGATACCCATTGAAATTGCTTTTTCAATTTGTTCTTGAGGAATACCAGAACCTCCGTGTAATACTAGAGGTACATCAGAACCGACAGCTTCAGCAATTGCTTGTAAGTGATCAAATGCTAAACCTTTCCAGTTTTCTGGATATTGACCATGGATGTTACCGATACCACATGCTAAGTAGTCAATACCTGTAGCAACCATTTGTTTACATTCTTCGATATCAGCTAATTCGCCAGTACCGATGATTCCGTCTTCTTCACCACCGATTGAACCAACTTCACATTCGACAGAAATACCTTTAGCGTGAGCTTTTTCAACTACATCTTTCGCTAATTTTAAGTTTTCTTCGAATGGTAAGTGAGAACCATCAAACATGATTGAAGTATAGCCAACTTCGATACATTCTAAAGCAGCTTCGTAGTCACCGTGGTCTAAGTGAATTGCTACTGGAACTGTGATATTCATTGAGTCTACTAAATTAGTAATCATGTCTTTAGCTACTTTGTAGCCGCCCATGTATTTAGCAGCGCCCATTGATGTTTGGATTAGAACTGGTGCTTTTTTAGCTTCTGCTGCTTCTAAAATCGCTTGTGTCCATTCTAAGTTATTTGTGTTATAGCCACCTACTGCATAGCCGCCTTTACGTGCTGCTTTTAAGAATTCTGCTCCTGATACTACTGGCATAAAAAATTCCTCCTAAGTTTTTAAAAACTTTATTTGTTAGGTGTTCCCTAACCAACGGTTCTATTTTAGCAGAATTCCTGACACTTTTCTAGTAAAATTCCCTTTTTCAGAAAATTTTTGTCTATTCTTTCACATAACCTTCATTTTTATAAAAAAACCTCCAGTTTTCCCGTTATCACTTTGGGATCTGAAGGCCGACTTGCTATTTTAATTTTTTCTTTGGTGGATAACGTTTCACCTTGTAGGATTGAAGCTCAGGAAATGTTCCTGTACTATGAAAAATCCGTTGTTCATCTTCATTGGCAAAACGCCCTAAAACCGATTGTGTTGGTAAAATATTTACAAAGGCATTCTCATCGATACTGTAAACTGCTTGTTCTAAATCATAGAGTTCGTAGCGAGTAATGACCATCATAATCATCCGACCTTCTGCACCTGAATAGCCGCCGATTGAAGGCAACAAGGTCATGCCACGAGCGATTTGTTGAGAAACTTCTAAGGCAACAGCTTCTGGTCTCGTGGTGACAATCATTGCTGTGACTTTTTGGTGACTGGTATGAATCATGTCGACCACCTGACTCAAACAGTAAATAGAAATAATAGTATACAACGCACTTTCCCAGTTAAATACAAAACCAGCCAACAGCACAATAATACCATTTAATAAGAACATAAAATTACCAACGGTTTTCCCTGTTGTTTTTGAAAGAATCAGTGAAATAATATCCATGCCGCCAGTGTTAAAGCCCATTTTCAATGAAAGCCCTGCGCCAACGCCGACTAAGACACCACCCATAATTGCGTTCATCAAAGGATTCGTTGTGACTGTTACGATTGGCACAAACATAGTGACAACGGAAATACCAATAACATTGATGAAACTAAGAATCGTTGATTGTTTCCCTAATTTTACAAACCCTAGAATGAAGACGGGAATGTTTAAAAATAAAATGAAGATCCCTGTATTAATATGGATTCCTAAATTTGTATATAATAATGTAGCAATGATTTGCGCAATTCCGTTCATCCCTGCCGAAAAAACTTTTGCCGGAATCAAAAAGAAATTCAAACCGACCGCAGAAGTCAAAGCGGTTATCGCCATCACTGCTATTTTTTTTATCGATTCATTCCTTTGGTAAGTACTAACCAATCGACTCATTTTTCTTCGCTCCTTCGCTATTCTTCTGACTTAGAATAACAGGTTCTATCCTAAAAGAAAAGGGGCTAAAAGCGAACATTGAAAAAAATTTTTTTGCAACGTTTCCATGAAAGAATGCGGAAAGATATCCCTAAAAACTGATCTTCTTATTTCTCTATTCAAAATGATTCTAGCCTAACCTTTTTTACTATTTCATGATATGATGAAGCAAAGAATATTTTAGGAGGTTTTTACATGGCTGCAAAAGAAGCAAGTTTTGATGTAGTTTCAGAGGTCAATATGGAGGAAGTCAAAAACGCGATTCAAATTGCCTTGAAAGAATTGAAAAATCGTTTTGACTTTAAAGGGTCAATTGCTGATATTAAATTGGAAAACGATAAATTAGTAGTCGTAGCTGAAGATGATTATAAAGTCGAGCAAGTGAAGGATATTTTATTTGGAAAATTAGTCAAACGCAATGTTCCGATTAAAAATATTCATTTCTCAGAAAGTGAAAAAGCCTTAGGCGGTACTACTCGCCAATATGGTGATTTAATCAGTGGTATTGATAAAGAAAATGCAAAAAAAATCAACACAGCTATCAAAAACTCTGGGATTAAAGTTAAGTCACAAATCCAAGAAGACAAAATTCGGGTAACTGGAAAAAGTCGGGATGATTTACAAAAAGTCATGGCTCTTTTACGAGAATTAGATTTACCAATGGCTCTTGAGTTTAATAATTATCGCTAAAAAAATCCTTCAACTGTTAATGAACAGTTGAAGGATTTTTTTGTTTTGGTACCGGCCATTCTTGATTATTCAATAAAACGATTGGTCGGCGTTGGATTTTTCCTGAAAAAGCGGCAATTGCTTTGAAAACCTTTGGCATAAAATAAAACGCATTTAATTCTTCTAAATCCAGTTCTTCTTCTGCCATAAACGAGACACAAACCTCTTGTTCTGAAAGCATAATTTCAATTTTCTTTAAAAATTGAAATTGCCGCATTCCTGGCACGAAATAACCAGCCTTTGCAACACGAGAGGTTGTAATATCTAATTTATCACTAATGATTAGCGCTAGTGTCATTAACTCTTCCGAATCAAAGCCATTACTATGATTTTCTATAGAAGATAAAATTTCTTCTTGATAAGGCAAACAAATCTTTTGCTTACGAAAATATGCTTCTGCAAATTGTTTCCCACGAAGTGCATGTCCTGCTTTTCCTTGTAGCGCACCCACATCATGGAGCAGTGCCGCAATTTTTGCCGCCTCTAAATACTCCTCTGAAACAGCAAGTTGTTTCAAAATCATTTCCGTCATGGCCACGACATTGGTTACATGAAACCAATTGTGGTATGCCCACCCGGCTTCTTCATCTTCCATTTGACCAATTGCATCATAAATTTGTCGAATTTCAGTATCTTGATGAATGCGTTCAAACAGCTTCATTTATTTTCTCCTTAAAATTAGTTACTGTTCCAAAAATTCTTTTAACTCTGCAGGATTTTTTTCGCTGTTTAAACCAACAATTAAACGAATCCGCGCTTTCGGTCCGTTTAAACCACGGGCAAAAACGACCCCCATTTTTTTCAAGCCAACGCCACCACCAGCATAATCATAGATATCTTCAGCAATGCCATTGGAACAACGAGAAACTAAAACGACTGGAATCCCGTTATCTAGCATTTTTTGTAATGCTGGGAGCGTTTCTGGCGGTAAATTGCCCGCACCTAACGCTTCAATTACTAACCCATCCGTTTCTGGGGTGTTTAATAATTCAAACATCCGTTCACCCATCCCCGCATAGGCCTTCACTACGTGAACATTTCCTTTCACAGAAGAAACATCGCAAACTTCTTGCGGTAAGACCTCTTTCGCAAAAAAAGCACGTTCTTTCGCAATGGTTCCTATTGGTCCAAAAGTTGGCGTCCGAAACGTCGCTACGTTCGTTGTATGTGTTTTTGTCACATAACGCGCCGTATGAATTTCATCATTCATCACGACTAAAACACCTTTATCGTACGATTCGTCTGAACAAGCAGTCCAAATAGCACTGATGAAATTATACAAGCCATCACTACCGATTTCGTTACTTGACCGCATTGCTCCTGTTAAAACAATGGGGATTTTTTTCTCTAAGGTTATATCTAAAAAATAAGCTGTTTCTTCTAATGTATCTGTTCCATGCGTAATAACCACGCCATCAATTGGTTCAGAATAAGCTTTTTGAATCCGTTCTTTTAATTGAAACATCCGTTCTAAGGTCATGTGTGGTGAGGGAATATTAAAAATATCTTCGACAACTAAATGAACCTTGCCAGAAAATAATGCTTCTTGTTCCATCAACGGATTTTTTTCATTCGGGGCAACACTTCCTCCTGCTACTTTCGACATGGAAATGGTCCCACCTGTATGAAGGACTAAAATGGTCTTCATTTGTTTCCTCCTTTGTTTTCTTTATTTTTTAACCAAAATTGTTTCACTTGTTGAATGAGTTGTTCATTGGTGTTTGCCTTTCGATGCGCCAACCAATGCGGCGGAAAGAAACGCTGGACACTTGGTAATTCAAATCGTTCGTCTAATAACAACACAAAGCCTTTATCTTGCGCATCTCGAATGACACGTCCAGCCGCTTGCAAGACTTTATTCATGCCAGGAATTTGATACGCAAATTGAAACCCTTGCCCTCGCTCTTCTTGATAAAAAGTGCGAATCAGTTCTTGCTCCGGATTCATTTGTGGTAGCCCGACACTAACAATTATCGTACCAATCAATCGGGTACCTTTCAAGTCAATTCCTTCTGAAAATATACCACCTAAAACACAAAAACCGATGAAAGTTTCTTGAGGATTCTCTTTAAATTCAGCTAAAAATGCTTCTCGCTCTTTTTCGTTTAAGTCCGTTCCCTGAATTTGAGTTTTTACTTGCGGGTAGCGTTGGCTAAATACTTGATAGACATCATCCATATAGGCATAAGAAGGGAAGAAAATTAAATAATTACCTGTTTTTGTTTCACTTAACTTCCCTAAAAGTTCACTAATCTGTGGATAACTTTTTTCACGGTTTTTATAGGTTGTTTGAAGATGACTACCAATCATCAACAATTGATTTTCTTCTGGAAAAGGATACGGAATCCGATAACGTAGGCTTTCTTCACCTCCACCAAGCACTTCTTGATAATAATTCAGAGGTGTTAAACTTGCCGAAAATAAGATACTCGCTTTCCCTTTATCTAATCGTTGTGACAATAAATAAGCAGGATCGACACAAAATTGTTTCACAACGCAGTCATAGTTTCGCAAAGAAATAGACGTATAAAAGCCGTTGTCGTAATACTCGCTGATTCGAAGATAACTTAAACAATCAAAATAAAAACTGAGAATCGACGCCAATTCCTCAATGTGTTGATTTTCTGGCAACCATTCTGCAATTACTTCTGTTAATCGATGTATCTGTTTAACTAATGAATCAATTGGCGCGCGTTGGGCAAAAAAATCCGTGTCTTTTTCTTCACAGATTGCTTCAATATCATCAAACGTAGTTAAGACTTTTTGACAAGCTCTTTTTAATTGAACAGATTCTTTTTGCAATCTTTTTTGAATTTGCAAAACCGCATTCCTAGAAATAGCGGCCGAATACATCTCCCGTGAACGATTAACCAAATTATGGGTTTCATCCACTAAAAAAATATTCTCTTCTGCACTTTGGGGTTCTTCAAAGAAGCGCCGTAAATAAACCGTTGGATCAAATAGATAATTGTAATCGCCAATAATTAAATCACACCAAAGACTTGCATCTAGCGACAACTCGAATGGACACAATTGGTGCTTTTGTGCATACCGTTCAATAACCTCTCTCGTTAAATGATTTTCATGTTGCAATAAATCCCACAGTCCCTCATTTAAACGATCATAATAGCCGTCAGCAAACGGGCAATGTTCTGGTGTACAATTTCGTTCAGTTAAAAAACAAATTTTATCTTTTGCTGTTAACGTAATACTCTTAGTTTGCGCTTGTTTTTCGGACAGCGCTTTGACGGCATCTTCAGCCACTTGCCGCGTGATGGTCTTAGCTGTTAAATAAAAAATCCGTTCGCCTTCTTCTTCACCAATTACTTTCATCGCTGGAAAAAGAGTGGTCATTGTCTTGCCTGTTCCAGTTGGTGCTTCCACGAAGAGCCGCTGTTTACTAAGAATTGTTTTATAGACGGCTACCGCCAATTCTCGTTGCCCTTTGCGATACTCCCCATAAGGAAAACTAAGATTTTTTAATGATTTATTTCTCAAAATACGCCATTCTTCTTTAAAAATTACCCACTGTTCATAGCGCTTCATCAAATCAGTAAAAAACTCCGCTAATGCAGCTTCTGTAAAATGGCGTTCTTGTCGTGTGATTTGTTTTGTGGTGGTCTGATAATAAGTGAGTTGAAGCGTTATTTCAGAAAGTTGTTCTTGCTGGCAATACATGTGACCATAACACATCGCTTGATACCAAAACAATTCGACCTTTTCTGGCGGCAATTCTTCAAACGCTGGCTCGGATGTTTTAATTTCATCAATGACCACTTGCCCAGTTTCTTTCACAAAAATGCCGTCTGCACGACCTTCTACACAATAATTATGTCCATTTAAAGGCACCTCAATTTTTAAAGATACTTCCTTTTGATAAAGGCTCCCCGCTTCCTTTTGCAACATTCGATGAAGGCGACTACCTTCTTGTGGTGTATGTTCACTCACATGGCGAGAATCGATACTTCCCCGCCTTAAAATAAATTCGACCACTTGACGCACCGCAATTTTTCTCGTTGATTTCACGTAATCCCACCTATCTGCCTCCCTATTATAGAACATACATTCGCTAAACAAAAGCAAAAAATCCATAACGAACACAATCATGCGTTCATTCTGGATTTCTCTTTAGATTATCAACAATTAAAAACAACTTGTTTCTTCTAACTGTTTGGTTTCTTTTCCATTTGCTTTTGCCACGACCAATTGCGCCATTTGTTTAAACGAATTATTTAAACCAATGCCGCCCTTTTTCGGCATCTTCACAATCGGTACTTGCTGATAATAGTGACTAACTGCTGGATTTTCTTCTGCCATTGCTGCAATTGCAGGAATGCCCGCAGCATTAAACTTACAAGCTAGACTAGCGGCCATTTCTCCAAAATTAGGATAATGCATGGCTGGTCCACAAAGAACCGCATCGGCATGAAACTTTTTTGCAAAGCCAATAAATTTCTTTGCTACCTCTTCCTCGTTTTCCAAATAATATTGGTCTCCACAATAAAGTGTCGCAACAATTTCCGCTCCTTGCTTATGTAAAAATGGTAGCAATGTTACCCCTGGACCTAAGGGAGCTTTTTTACCACTTGGTTTCAGCTGAGCTTGTTCATCACTGCCAAATCCTGCTAAACTGTGGTTTAAGACTAAAAGGATTTTTTTCACGCCTATTTCCTCCTTATTTATAAATCATCGAAGTCAAAGGAATCAAAATCAATTTCTTCACTCTCTTCTTCTTGTGCTTTCCATTCTTCACGTAAATATTGGTCATCCATAACTCGAATAAAAGGATAGTAAATGAACATTCCTAGTACCAATAAGAGAGCTTGCAGAATTGATCCTTGCCAACCGCTGACTAAAAATCCTGAGATAATTGGTGGGGTCGTCCACGGCAATTGAATACCATTCGTCAATGGAACTAAGCCCCAATCCATAGCAAAATAGGCAATAATAATATTAATTGCGGGTACTAAGACAAATGGAATTAAAAGGATTGGATTTAAAACAATTGGCAACCCAAAAATGATTGGTTCGTTAATCCCAAAAACACCAGGAATTAGTGAAAGTTGCGAAAGCTTTTTAATTCGTTGACTTTTACAGAATAAGACCATCACAATGATTAATGAGAGTGTGGAACCGGCACCTCCAAATGTTGCAAACATATCTTGAAATTGTCCAGTGATGATGTTGGGAATTTCATGACCGTCTTTAAATGCTTGTAAATTTTCAACAGACAATGCCCGCAAAACAGGATTAAAGACTGCGCCAACCACACTACCTCCGTTAATGCCAAAGAACCAAAAGAAGTGTAAAAATAAATAAGCAATACTCATTGCACCTAAGGTATTACCAAGACTCAATAAGGGCGTTTGTAGAAATTCAAAAATAACATCTTGTAAATTACCATAAGGAGTTAAAGCAGCCAGCCAATTGACTAAAAACATGAGAGTAACAACTAAAAAGCTCGGGATCAGGGCCTCAAAAGACTTAACCACTGTTGGTGGCACTCCTTCTGGCATTTTTATTGTCCACCCTTTACGAACAATGGCCACAAATAAACGAGTCGCAATTAATGCGACAATCATTCCTAAAAACAAACCACTGGAACCCATCCATTTTAAAGGTAAACTAGTAACTTCATAAACCTTTGAACTATTTTCCGGTGTAAATAATGTTTGATAAGGCGTTACAATAAAAAATGAAACCAATGCGATAATTCCTGCTTGCATTGCATCCACATTGAATTGTTTCCCTAAACTATAGGCAATACCGACAACGGCCAGAATGGTCATTACATCAAAACTAGCACTAGCTGGAACAGACATCATTGTCGCCCAGTCTTTACCAAGAAAATGAGACATCCAAGTATCCCATTGTGGCAAAGGAAAATTAGCAATTAATAAGAAGACCGAACCAACAATCAACAAGGGCGTTGATAAAAGGAAGCCATCACGAATCGCTACTAAATACTTATTTTCTCCTATCACTTTTGCCAAAGGGGTCAATACGCGCTCTAACCAATCCAAAAATTTTTGCACGGTCGTCACTCCTATCTATTATTTTTTATTTTGCTTAATTAACCGCAGCGCTTCTTTCAATGCTTTTTCGCCATCCATCATGCCATAAATTTCTGGCGCAATTGCAGCAACAGGAATCCCTTGAGGAGCAAATTGTTCTTTTGTTTTTTCTAATAAAAAACGGACTTGTGGTCCTAATAAAATAGCAACAGGCTTCTCTGCTTCAACCACTTCTTGTGCTCTTGCAATAGGAAAAGCAGTAATCATTAAAGGCATTTGATGTTTTTCCACCACTTCCATCATTTTATTCACCATAATACTTGTAGACATCCCTGCATCACAAAAAAGATAAATTTGTTTTTTACTCATGTTCCTTCACTCTCCTCATTTATTCAATTGGTGCTTTGATTCTTTTTTCATAGGCCGCTAACCATTCTTGTGAAATCGGCTGAATCTCTGTGGTATGATTCTTGCCTGGATTTGCAATATAGATTTCTGGTTGCTGCATATCAGTACCAACCGTAAAAGTAAATTCCACATTCGTAGCTACGCCCCAGTCTCCCTGTTTGTTCATGGCCACTAATGAAAAAGCTCCTGCTTTCCCATAACGTTGAGTCAATTTTTCGTGAAAAGCATAGACGGCTTGATCACATGCTTGTTGTGGCGAGCGCCCTTCCCCCATTAAACGAACGATTTCATAAGAAAGACAGCCTTTCATTAAATCTTCACCTAATCCTGTAGCCGCAGCACCACCAATTTCACTATCAACATAAAAACCAGAACCTGACAGTGGTGAATCACCAACACGTCCTGCTTTTTTCATGAAGAGTCCCGAACTGGAAGTGCCAGCTGCCATTGATCCTGTTTGGTCTAACGTAATAGCGCCGACAGTATCATGCCCATCATAGGGGTTCAACTGATTTTCCTGAATTTCTTTTAAACGCTTTTGCCACCATTGATTAGCGCGTTCTGTCAACATATTCTTTCTTTCAAAACCGTGCAACATTGAATATTTCGTTGCACCTGCGCCAACACGAAAACTATTAAACTTCTCTTTACTTAATGCTTTAGCCACTGAAATCGGATTTTTAACATCTGTAATTCCTGCCACAGCACCAATTGCAAATGTATCTCCATCCATATAGGCAGCATCCATTTCTAAAATCCCTTCCTCATTAGGTAAACCGCCGTAGCCCACTGACTTATAAAAAGGATAGTCTTCTACTTCTTTAATTAATTGTTCCACAGCTGTGCCTGCAGCACCTCCTTGTTGTAATTCTTCTGTAGCTTTTAGTAACCCATCATGTGCCATCCGCCATGTCGCAATTGCACCCCAAGTCATTTTCCATCCGCCCTTTCGTTAACGCTTACATTTCTCCACCATTATAAACTAGTATATACTGTTTTGTATATACTGAAAATGAAATTTTATACAGAAAAATAAAAGATACACGTATGCGACCTCTACGAAACACATTGGCTTCTTCTCATACGTGTATCTTCTATTGGTTTTACGCTTCTGTTAATGCAATCATCGCTTGCATATAGATTTCCAGATTAAGCAGTAAATCTTTTTCATCCATATATTCATCTTGGTTATGCGCAATGCCTTTTTGACCAGGAAATGACGGCCCAAAAGCAACGATATTCGGCATAAAGCGAGCATACGTAGCACCTGTAGTTGTAACTGGCGTCCCATCTAAGCCAGTAATTTGTTCATAAACCTTGGTTAATTTTTGAACATTGCGCTCATCTTTTGGAAACAACGTACTAGGGAGACGGCGGATGACAGTCACTTCACTTTCTGGAAATAGTGCCTTTGTTAGCTGCGTGGTTACTTCATTTTCTGTAATAGAAACAGGATAACGCACGGCCAATGATAACACCAATTGCTGTCCTCGTTTTTCCAACGCATAGGGCGTTAAAATCAATTGCCCACTATCCTGATCCTTAAAGTCTAGAGCTACTCCTTCGCCATAGTGCTTTTCGTGAAAACTAGCGGTTAACCAGTCGAAATACTGTAATAAATTTCCTTTGACTAACTGTTCCTCGCTAATTTTCTGTGCCAATAAAGTAATCGCGTTCTTGCCTAGTTCTGGCGCATTGGAAGGAGCACGTTTTCCCGTGATTGCCGTTGTTTTTCCCGCAATCACCACACTTAATTGATCAGGTACGTGGTCTTTTGCTTGATCACCTATAATCTGACCAATTTGTTCACTTGAATCATCTGGGATGGTCGTTGTGATTTCATAATTAACAATCCCTCGCTCCCCATAAACTACTGGATATTTACAATCTGGAGTAAATCCAAAAACGGGTGCGTTTTCCTTCTCTAAATATAAGGGGATATCTCCACTCCCACTTTCTTCATCCGTGCCAAACATTAAGCGAATGGTTTTCTTTGGTTGGTAACCAAGTTCTTTCAGTAATTTCATTCCATACAGGCAAGCCAAGATAGGACCTTTATTATCTAGAATTCCTCTACCATACAAACGTTGATTTTTTTTCGTTAATTGAAAGGGCGGCACTGACCAGCCAGAACCTTCTGGTACTACGTCTAAATGACCAATAATTCCCAGATATTCTTCCGCTGTTCCCCATTGCGCATAGCCAACTGCGTCATTGACAATCTCAGTTTGAAAGCCATAACGCTCTGCTAGTTTCAGCGTTTCTTCCAAGGCTCTTTTCGGTCCTTCGCCAAAAGGTGCCTCTTTTTTAGGCGACCCTTTCACACTTCGAATCGCCATAATTTTGTTTAAGTCTTCATAAAATAAATCTTTTTGAGCGGCTATTTCTTCTTTTATCTTCATTCGTTCCAAGAACCTCCTAGCTCCACTTGGTTGTTTTCAGACGGGCTATAGCGGGTCAGTGTGTTTTTAAATGTGTACCGATCTGCTCGATATAAAGAGACATCATATAAAATGGGGGTTGCATCAAGCGCATAGGTGATAGAGTGGACTTGTAAAAGTGGCTGGCCCACAGGAACATGCAATAATTCTGAAATTTCCGCTTCAACTAAGATTGCTTCAATTTCTTGATGCGAATAAGCAATCTCGACGTTCTTCTCGATTAAGCAGAAAAGAGAGCCCTCGAAGTCTTGCTTCGTATGGCCTTGTACGTATGCCTGTGGCAAATAAATTTTTTCAACTGTCATTGGTTCGCCGTCTAACATTCGGCGGCGAATCAGTTCATAAATTGCCTCATTTTTGCCTACTTGGAGCGCCTCCCGAATTTTCTCAGCGGGATGTACTACTTCTTCAAAGGAAATGACTTCTGTCTGGCTTTTTTTCCCGTAAGCTTTGGCTGCCTCAGTAAAACCTTGTAAGCCAGCGCGGCCACTTTGAATTTTCGCTTGCGACATCACATAACTACCTTTACCATGTCGTTTTACCAAAATATTTTTGCGGATCAAATCATCAATCGCTTTACGGATGGTCAAGCGACTGCAGTTATATTCTTTAGCTAAATCATATTCTGAAGGTAATTTTTGTGCACTTACATACAGACCGTCTCGAATCTTCTTTTCAATTTCTGCAGAAATTTGCTTAAATTTGGGTGCATTTTCTGTCATCTCATCGCCTATCTTTCTTCAAAAAAATAAATTTTCTAGTATATACCACACTGTCTATACTAAATCAATTTTTAAGAAACCGCAATCATTTGTTGCGTTTCTTAAAAATCAAAAAAGAAAGCGAGCCAAAAGTCGGTTGGACTTGTGGCTCGCTTTTTTAGGAAAAATATGTTATTTCCCTTTCATCCGTTCTTTGCCTTCTTGACACATATAGAGTAGCGGACAGGCTTCACATTTAGGCGCTCTTGCTAGGCAGTGATAACGCCCAAAGAAAATCATGGTATGGTGCGTTTTCACCCAGAGTTCTTTCGGAACTTTACGCATTAAGGTCTGCTCAACTTCAGTAACATTCGCATTTAGCTTACAAATTCTAAGGCGCTTGGACACTCGTTCCACATGTGTATCTACTGCAAAAGCCGGTTCGCCGAAAGCATCTCCCATTACTACATTGGCTGTTTTTCTCCCCACGCCAGGTAAACTGACCAGTTCATCTCTGGTTTGCGGAACTTCTCCATTGAAACGTTCTAAAAGTTGTTGTGCGCACGCTTTAATATTTTTTGCTTTATTGCGATATAAGCCAATGGTTTTTATTTTAGCAATAATCTCCTCCACCGGCGCAGCTGCTAAAGCTTCTGGAGTTGGAAAAGCTGCGAATAAACCAGGAGTCGCTTTATTTACCGATACATCGGTTGCTTGCGCACTTAAAATCACAGCAATTAATAATTCAAAAGGATTCTTATGTTTTAATTCACATTCTGCATTTGGAAACATCTCATACATAATTTCAATAGCTTCCATTGTTTTCTCTTTTGATAGCATGGCCCACCTCCTTTTTATTCACTATCTTCTGGATTTAACCAATTGTGTAATGTAACCTTTGGCAACGATTCTTGTGTCTGACCTTGTTGTTCAATCTCATTTTGAATCATAGAATCTTTTCGTTTTTTCTGATCAGCAGCCACTTGTTCTTTGGTGGTAATATTTTTACGCTCCCACGCAAGTAAAATACGATCAATATATTTCAAACTATACGCCTGATTTAAAACGGCTTCTCGCAACGCTAACCGGATTAATTCAGGGGAATAATGATCCGTGTTCAACCACTGACCAATCATTTCTAATTCAATGGGTGAAAGTGGACGTCCGAATTCTTTTTCAAAGCCTTGGTAAAGCTGTTTAATTTCATCTTCGTGGTTTGCGACAACTTGTTTTTCTTTGCTCGTTTGTAAAAATAATTGAATCTTTTGAAAAACAGGCAGTAAATCATACGTATCCATCATTTGACCTTTTTGGTTTTGTTGTGTTTCAATTCGAATAAAACCGCGAGAAACCAATTGATTTAATAACTTATAAATCGTATCTGGCGTTTTACCCATCGTCTCTGCAATCGCCATTAAGTCTGGAAATAAATCGCCTGCATTTTGCGAACGAAAAAGTTGCAGTAAAAAGAGAAATTCATCATCTTTCAAACCAATTTTTTGGTAATGATCAAATAGTAAGTTTGAGATTGTTGTTTCACCAGCTTCTAAATATTCACGAATTGATAACATTGTTGTTGTCCACTTCCTCTTGCTTGTTTCACTTATTGCACTTGATAAACATCAAAATAAATAGCTTTCATATAATCAATTAAATAACTAGGATTCAATTCTTCTCCCGTTGCATCATAAATTAATTGATTTGGTTTACGTGAAGCGCCGTACTGATGAATATGTTGTGTTAACCATTTACGGATATCAGAATAATCCTCCGAAGCTAAAATTTCATCAACAGATAATTCTTGTTTCATTGCGTGAAATAGTTGCGCGGCGTACATATAACCCAAGGCATAAGATGGGAAATAACCAAAGCTACCTCCAGACCAATGAACATCTTGAAGGACACCTTCTAAGTCATTTTCAGGTGATATGCCTAAGTACTCTTGGTATTTTTCGTTCCACACTTTTGGCAAATCAGCGACTTCCAAAGAACCATTAAACAACATTTTTTCAATTTCATAACGAATAATGATATGCAAAGGATAGGTGAGACTATCGGAATCAATCCGAATCAAACTTGCTTTCGTTTCTTTTAAAGAAGCATAGAAATCTTCAAAAGCAATATCATCAAAAGTACCTTCTGCGCATTCTTGGAAAAACGGGTATTGTTTTTGCCAAAAAGCCCGGTTGCTACCAATGATAATTTCATTAAAGAGCGATTGTGATTCGTGAATCCCCATAGAGGCACCTTCGCTTAGCGGCGTAAAGTCAAATTTAGGATCAAAATTTTGTTCATACATCCCATGACCCGCTTCATGAATCACACCAAATGTTGCCATTGAGAAATTATTTTCTTCCCAGCGCGTAGTAATCCGCGCATCATTTCGATTTAGAGCTGTCATAAATGGATGAACTGTATCATCTAATCGGCCTTTTGAAAAATCATAGCCTAATTGTTCAACCACACCAATCACAAAACGGCGTTGTTGTTCTTTGGTCATTCTTCTAGATAAAAAGTCGGTTCTAGGCGGCGTACCTTTTTCCTCTAAAACGGTCCGAATCTCTTGAATCCCTTGTTTTGCTTGGTCGAATACTTGGTCTAGTTTCTCAACCGTCATCCCTGGTTCAAATTGATTTAATAACACATCATACGGAGTTTTTTCTTCTTTTTGCCAATAAGGAATGAACTCTTTTTGGAACGCAACGACCTTCGTTAAGGTTTCTTCTAACAAGCCGAAATCTTTTGCAGCGCGTGCTTTTAGCCAATCTGTATGTGCTTGGTTTAATACTTTAACATATTCTTGCATACGTTCAGCTGGAACATTTTTATTCAAAGCATATTCTTCTTTTACTTTTTCAAAAACCAGTTTCCCTAATTCAGATAATTCTTCAGGGCGTGTCTCAAAATAGGCCAATGCTTCTTGAATAACTGGGCCAATACTTCGTTCAAAATATAATCCGGTTAAATACCCTTCTACTTCTCCTCGAAAAGGACTACTTTTTTCTGGCATCCCAGTTGATGAATCCCAGTCTAATAATGTCAAGGCATTTTTTAGTAATTGAATTTCTTTCACTTCTTGTAAAAATACAGCTTCCTTCATTTTTTTACACCAGCTTTCTTAGTCTTCCCGTGGTTTTCTTGGTGGACGTGTTCCCCAGTATTGGAATAAATCTGTTCGTAAGGCTCCGTTGTAAAGCTTCCGTTTTTTAGTAGCTTTGGCACCATAATATTCTTCAAAAGCAAGATCACTCGTCAGTATATACTTGCTCCAAGTAGTTAACGGACGGAAAACATGGCCCATTTCTTTATACAAACGACGAACACTTTCCTCTTCTCCTAAACGCTCACCATAAGGCGGGTTAGCTACCATTACACCATATTCCTTCTCGGTTGTAAAATCTTTTAAGGCCAATTGTTTAAAGGTAATTGAATCACCTAAACCAACTTCCTCAGCATTCGCTCGTGCGACTTCAATCATTCGCCCATCAACATCTGAACCACAGATATCTAATTCAACATCGTAGTCTGCCTTTGTCTCGGCTTCGTTACGTACTTTTTCAAAAATTGCTGGATCAACCCAATCCCATGTTTCACAAGTGAAACTACGATTAAAGCCAGGGGCAATGTTATGGCCAATTAATGCTGCTTCAATACAAATTGTTCCAGAACCACAAACTGGATCATAAAAAGGACGATCTTTGCGCCAATTGGTCAACATCACTAAAGCAGCTGCCATGTTTTCCTTAAGAGGTGCGCCCCCCTTTTCAATGCGATAGCCTCGTTTAAATAAACTTGGTCCAGTCGTGTCCAACGTCAACGTCACTTTATCTTTTAGCAGAGCCACTTCTAATTTAAACAAAGCTCCTGTTTCGGTTAAAGGCACCGTCGCTGGACGATGGTAAACTTCTCTTAAACGGTTAACAATGGCTTTTTTGGTGATGGCTTGGCAATCAGGAACACTATACAACTTTGACTTAATTGATTTACCTGCAACTGGAAATTCTGCATCTAAAGGCAAATAATCTTCCCAAGGGAGTGCTTTAACTTTTTCAAATAATTCATCAAAACTATAGGCGTTAAATTCGCCAACGACGATTTTAATCCGATCTGCTGTTCGTAGCCATAAATTGGCAGTGGCAATTGTTTCAACTGTGCCTTCAAAGACGGCCCGACCATTTTCTACTTCACAGGGAATCCCTAAATCACGCAATTCTTTTCCAACTAATGCTTCTAAGCCACTAGCAGCCGTTGCAACAAGTTTGAATGTTTTTTCTTTCGTCATAAAAACTCCTTCTTGACTCTTTTTTATTGTCTGGAGCTAACAGTCCTGCCGACTACTGCTCCGCTTGTTTTTTGTAATTGTCCGCTTTCTCTGAACTAAACGGTCCTGTCCCAGCCTCTTTAGAACAGACAGCTTACTACTTTTATCTCAGTTTCTTTATTTTAACATTTTTTTATTCTTTTCGTAAAAAAAGCCTTCACAACTACGTTGGAAGGCCTTCCTGAATTACTTGTAATTTTCTATAAGCCATGTTCTGTATCACCAATTCTTCAGGAAAAATTGGTGACGGTCATCATCTATCTGCAGAGTAAACTCTGCCTCTTCTACTCGTTCATTTCCTTTAGAAGAGCGCCCCTACCATTGTTTGGGTTGCTCGCTCGAGGGGTTTACCGCGTTCCACCGATGGAGTTTCCCACATCGCTTCGTCACTGTGGCACTTTCAAGGATACTTTGACATAGTCGAAACCTTAGTCATTTTTCCTGCCGTTACTCTAAAAGAGTACCTTAGCTTATGATTTCGCTAAGCACGAACACTACAAGCATCTCAGCTTGTGCGAGCATGGACTTTCCTCAGCTTGCAAAAGCAAACCGCGATCACCCGAAAATTACAAATCTGTTTAAACGAACAGCAAAAATTTATACACTAAAACAAGTGTCCGCTATTCTAACAAATGCTTTTTGTTCCTCGTGAAAACTTGACTTAAATTGTCTTGTTAAAATTGACGTGTTTGTGCATTATCAACATCATGATTCGCTGGTTCTGCAGGCATTGACGGTGCAGAAGGCGTTACAGGTGTTGAAGGTGTTTCATCTAACTTTTTACCAAAAACTTCACGCTCTAAGTTTGATAAACGTTTTAAAATATCAAAGTTGGTCACTGCTGCACTTTTTGGTACTTCTTGAGCAACACGAGGCGTTGGTTGGGCTTTTGATAATTGGTCTAATTTTGCCATTAAGCGGCTGTTTTCTTCTTGCAAGCTTAATAATTCTTTATTATAAGCTTCGTAGTCTTTAATAACATTGTCTAAAAATTCGTCTACTTCAATTGGGTCATACCCGTTCATCATTTTCGTTTTAAATTCTTTTTGTAAAATGTCTTTAGGACTATATACTAAATTTGCCATGTTTACACCTCATTTGTTTATTTACGATAGAAAATTTCATAGTTCCACAAGTACTATTGTAACGAAAAATAGCTAGAAAATCAAACAGATTCTCTAATCAATCACCGAGTTTTGTAAATCATCCATTGTAATTAAGCGAATATCATAGGGTTCTCGTTCCGAAAAATGTTGTGCATCCTTTAAAAAATACTCCGTTTTGCCAGGGTACTCTTTGTCATAAATAAGTAAGCTGCCTCCAGAATGTTCCAAAAGAAATTTTGTATGCATTTTTAATTGTGCTGGCGATTGATAGGGTTGGTGACTTACTGAGTTGATATAATCAGCCAAACTTTCCGCTTTCGTTAACAGTTCTCGATTTTGTTCATTCCAATTATTGCCAAAGTCTTTAAATGGATAAAGCAAACCTAGCTGAACTTCTGGATATTCCGTTTTTAATTCCCCAACTACTTCAGCTGTCCAAAGTTCAACACCTAAATTGCCAGAAATCAAAATCCATTCTACTCCCGCTTCAATATAACTGGCTAACTCTTTTTTTAAGACATTTTTAATAACTGTGATTTTCGGGTCTTTTCCTTGAAATATCCCCAATTCAAAGCTGCGATAACCGGTGACATAGAGGGTTTTTATCATTTCCATAAGTCATCCCTTTTCTTTCAGGTCTTTTTTTTGGTATAATACAGGCTAGGAGTGTGATAAACGTGACGTTCCATTATCCTAACGGAATACCTTATAATCATCATGAAGCACAATCACCAAAAAAACAAGTAAAAAAGAAACGCCCCGTTGAATTTGGTAATCGTGGGATGGATTTCGAAGAAGCGATCAATCAAAGCAATCAATATTATCTATTGAATAAGCAAGCAGTCGTTCATAAGAAACCCACTCCTGTTCAAATTGTTAAAGTAGATTATCCCAAACGAAGTGCGGCTGTTATTAAGGAGGCCTACTTTAGACAAGCTTCAACGACTGATTATAACGGTGTATATCAAGGCCGTTACATAGATTTTGAAGCGAAAGAAACGAAAAACACCACGTCCTTTCCCTTTAAAAATTTTCATCAACATCAAATTGATCATATGGAACAATGTATAGCACAACAAGGGATTTGTTTTGTGCTATTATGGTTTTCAAGCTTAAAACGCTGCTTCTTTTTTAGTGGTGAAAATCTAATAACGCATTGGAAAAACCAAGCAGTTACTGGAAAAAAATCTATGCCGCTTGCACTCATCGAGAAAGAAGGAATTGAATTATCTTTTGGAATCGCACCGCGAATCCCTTATCTCGACGCAGTGGAACAATATATTCAGACACACTAGATTCATAAAGTTTTGAAAGTATAACAAAGGAGTTGCTATTTATGCCAACCGCAAATTCAGGCTCGCGAGCTGCTAGACATGCATCCAACACCTCATCGAAGTCGAGTTACAAGAAAAAGACACAACCGCCGAAAAAGAAAAAACGGCTTGTTTTAAAAATCTTTCTTGGCTTACTTATCGCTGGGATGGTCGCTTTTTTAGCAGGCGTTGGTCTTTTTTGGTTCTATGCACGACAAGCCCCAAAATTAGAAGATGACAAACTGAATGCGACAGTTTCATCGAAGCTTTACGATATTAATAATGAAATTTTTGAGGATTTAGGCGCAGAAAAGCGTGAATTAATTCAACCAAATGATGTGCCTCAATTATTAAAAGATGCCATTGTTTCTGTCGAAGACCGTCGTTTCTATAAACACATTGGTGTGGATCCGATTCGGATTATCGGTTCTGCCCTTTCAAATGTCAAAAATGGTGGATTACAAGGCGGAAGTACCTTAACCCAACAATTAATTAAATTGTCCTACTTCTCTACAAAAGAATCTGACCAAACCTTGAAACGGAAAGCACAAG
The DNA here is from genome assembly GCF_051712785.1 of Enterococcus sp. DIV0546. Taxonomy (NCBI): domain Bacteria; kingdom Bacillati; phylum Bacillota; class Bacilli; order Lactobacillales; family Enterococcaceae; genus Enterococcus; species Enterococcus sp. DIV0546. The sequence goes on along the minus strand of NZ_JBIOPO010000001.1, from coordinate 933,421 downwards.
AAGCATGGATGGCTGTTCGTTTAGAACGTGAAAAATCAAAAGAAGAAATTTTAACTTACTACATTAACAAAGTCTACATGGCGAATGGTTTTTATGGAATGGAAACAGCGGCTGAAAATTATTATGGTAAACATTTATCTGAACTTGATTTACCACAAACGGCCCTACTGGCAGGAATGCCACAAGCGCCAAACTCATACGATCCCTATACAAAACCAGATACTGCTAAAGAACGCCGGGATGTTGTACTCTACACAATGTACGACAATAAAAAAATCTCGAAAGCAGAGTACGAAAAAGCCAAAGCTACCCCAATCGATGAAGGCTTAGTGCCATTAAAAGCCAGTGATGACAATCGAAAAGTCGTAGATAATTACGTCAAAGAAGTAATCAATGAAGTGAAAGCAAAAACTGGTAAAAATGTTTACACAGACGGACTAGATATCTACACAAACTTAGATATGAATGCCCAAAAACAACTTTACGATATTGTCAACAGTGATCAATACGTTGCGTTTCCAGATGATAAAATGCAAGTGGCTTCAACCGTTATTGATGTTGCCTCTGGACAAGTCCGAGCACAAATTGGTGGTCGTCACATTCCTGATGATGTGCAATTAGGAAACAATTTAGCTGTTAACACCCAACGTGATGTTGGTTCAACCGTGAAACCAATCATGGATTATGGTCCCGCAATTGAGAATTTAAATTATTCGACAGGTCGCCTCATGGTGGATAAACCAACGAAATATCCTGGTACCGACATTGATGTCTTCAACTCTGATTTAACATATCAAGGCGTCATTACTATGCGCCGTGCGATTATGGGTTCTCGTAACACCACCGCGGTCCAGACGTTTGATGAAGTTGGTAAAGAAAACATCATGCCTTTCATTAAAGGACTAGGAATTGACTATAAAAACTTAGAAGCGTCAAATGCCATTTCAAGTAACACAAGCGATGTAGATGGCGATAAATACGGGATTTCCTCATTGAAGTTAGCAGCAGCTTATGCGGCTTTCGCCAATAACGGGATTTATAACAAACCGTATTACGTAAACAAAGTCGTTTTCAATGATGGAACTAGCGTTGATTATCAACCTGATGGTAAACGTGCGATGAAAGACTCTACCGCCTATATGATGACGGATATGTTAAAAGATGTTTTAAACGGCGGAACAGGATTTAACGGCGCCATTCCAGGCTTAATCCAAGCGGCCAAAACAGGGACTTCTAACTATACTGATGAAGATTTAGCGCGAATGGGCACAACAGAAAAAGGAATTGCCCCGGATAGTACCTTTGTTGGTTATACAACACACTATGCCGTTTCTGTTTGGACTGGATACAATGATCGAAATACACCAATCTATCAAGAATACTATGGGATTGCCTCGGATGTTTATCGTGAAATAATGAGTTACTTGTCTCAAAATGTTTCAAACGATGACTGGGTGCAGCCAGACAGTGTTGTGCGGGTAGGTAATGAATTATACGTGAAAGATGCCTATGAGGTACCAAATGTACAAGTTTTACCAAGTACTACCTCTTCAGCACCACAGCCGGAATCTAGCAGTACGGTGGAATCCTCTTCCACAAAAGAAGCGGAAAGTTCATCAAGTTCTAGTTCAGAAAGTGCGCCTTCTTCCTCTGAAGCGCCACCATCAACCGAACAACCGGCAAGCTCTTCCTCAGCAGAGCAACCGGCAACATCAGAACAACCACCTGAACCTTCAAGTTCTAGTTCACAAGAACCACCGCAACCACCTGAAAGTAGTTCTAAACCAGATGAAAATAAAGCAGCATAAAAAGTACGGGGCTCATGATGAGCCCCGTACTTTTTTAGAGTAAAAATGGACGAAGTGAACTGAATCACTTCGTCCATTTTTGCTTATTTACTTTCTTTATTTGCCAAAGCTGCACCAACAAATCCTTTGATTAAGCGTTGTGGGCGATTTGGACGAGAAATTAATTCTGGGTGGAATTGACAAGCCACAAAGAATTGTTTTTCAGGAATTTCAACAATCTCAACTAAACGATTATCTGGTGAAACTCCAGAGAAAACTAAGCCATTTTCTTCAAATAATTGACGGTATTTGTTGTTAAATTCATAACGATGACGGTGACGTTCTTGGACAACATCTTCATTTCCGTACGCTGCCGCAGTTTTCGTTCCTTTTTTCAATTTACATGGATATAAACCTAAACGTAGTGTGCCACCTAAATTCTCAATGTTTTCTTGATCTGCCATTAAATCAATAATGTTATTTGTCACGTCAGGATTAGTTTCTGCAGAACCAGCATCTTCTAAGCCCACAACGTTACGACCAAATTCTACACAGGCCATTTGCATACCTAAGCAAATGCCAAGGAATGGTACGTCATTTTCGCGAGCAAAACGAATCGCTTCAATTTTTCCTTCAATTCCACGATCACCAAAACCACCAGGAACCAAAATACCATCTGCTGAACCAATTCTTTCAGCGACATTTTCAGCAGTTAATTCTTGTGAATCAACCCAATCAATTTCGATATCTGAATCAAAATCAAACCCAGCATGTTTTAATGCTTCTACAACAGAAATATAGGCATCTGGTAATTCAACATATTTACCAACCAGCGCAATTTTTGTTTTCTTTTTCAAGTTAAGAACTTTTTCTTCTAATGCACACCACTCAGTCATGTCTGCAGCCGGTGCATCCAATTTTAAATGATCACAAACAATTTGATCCATGTTTTGTGCTTGAAGTGCTAACGGAATGGAGTACAATGTTTCAACATCACGAGATTCAATTACCGCTTCTGGATTAACATCACAGAATTGTGCTAATTTGTTTTTAGTGTTTTGAGAAACAGGTAATTCCGTACGGACCACTAAAATATTTGGTTGAATCCCTAAACTTCTTAATTCTTTGACACTATGTTGTGTTGGTTTAGTTTTCATTTCGCCAGCCGCTTTTAAGTAAGGAATCAAGGTTGTATGGATGTACATTACGTTGTCACTACCCATATCAGCTTTCATTTGACGCAATGCTTCTAGGAAAGGTAATGATTCGATGTCGCCGACAGTACCACCTACTTCTGTGATAATCACATCGGCATCCGTCATTTTCGCTGCACGCATGATTTTTTCTTTGATTTCATTGGTAATGTGTGGAATAACTTGCACTGTTGCACCTAAGTATTCCCCTTTACGTTCTTTACGTAAGACTTCTGAATAAATTTTCCCAGTGGTTACGTTTGAGTATTTATTTAAGTTAATATCAATAAAACGTTCATAGTGACCTAAGTCCAAATCTGTTTCGGCACCATCATCTGTGACAAAAACCTCTCCATGTTGGTAAGGACTCATTGTCCCCGGATCCACATTAATATATGGATCGAATTTTTGAATCGTTACTTTTAATCCACGATTTTTTAATAATCGTCCTAAAGATGCTGCGACAATCCCTTTTCCGATAGAAGAAACCACGCCACCTGTAACAAAGATGTATTTTGTCATAATAGTTAAAAACCCTTTCTTTGATAATATTTTGTAGAGAGAAGTAAAACAACTTTGAGACTCTTACGTTTCTCCAAATAAAAAAGAAACAAAAATAGAAAAGCTCCCTATCCATTACGAATAGGGAGCTTGTAAGTTCGTTCAAACTTCTGACCTTCTTAAAGGTGCCCAAGTAGTATAATACAAGCAAACGGACATCAGGTCAAGTACTTCTATTCAAGAAAATAATTTTTTCTATTTTCTCATTTTTCTTGGACATTCAACTAAAAAGCTTGACTCCTTCTTAGGAATCAAGCTTTTTGGTTTCTTACTCTTCAGAATATTCGTCATCAAAATCGTCTTCATCTTCAACATCATCGTCATCAATGATCGTTAAATCTTCTTCGATTTGCGGAATGTCTTCTTCATCATCGTCTGAATCTGCACCAATCTCTTGTAAGTCAGAGTTGTATGCTTTGATTTCTTCATCTTCATCTTCTTCATCATCGTACAAGATGTCTTCTTCATCATCATTTGTTAATTCAGCATCTTCTGGATCGTCATCGTTATAGTCAATTACATCTTCATCGTTTGGATTAGTGATGAAGGCATTTACTTTTTTACGTTTTCTACGACGTGGTGCATCTTCTTCGTCTTCTTCCAAGCCATGTGTAACTTCTTCATCGATTGAATCGATTGGATACCATGAACGTAAGCCCCAACGATTGTCTCCCAATGAGATAAAGCTACCGTCGATGTTTAAATCTGTATAAAATTGTGCTAATTGGTCACGAATTTCACTATCAGACTTGCCAAGATAATTTTGGATTTGGTTAACTAAATCAGAAAAATCCATTACATCTGCATGTTGTTCTAAAATAGCGTGTGCTACTTCAATCATGGATAATTCTTTTTTGTTTAACCCTTCAAATACATTAATTTCCAAGAGGTACACGTCCTTTCACAGTCTACTCCTTATCATACAAAAACATTGAAAAAAAATCAATTCTATTCTGCAATATTTATGCAGTAAATTCTAATTCTAAATGATATTCTCCGATTCGCTCTGTTTGAGAGTATAAATCATAATCAACTAAAATCTTACCAGACATTGGTTGGTCTTTTAAACTAACACGCAAATTATGTGTAAACGTACTAATCTGCAGCAAGCCATAAGGGGTTCGATAACTTGTATCTAATTTTTCCTGATAGCCAAATCTTAAACGCATCCGTAATTCACCGGCACGAATCAGCTGAACATGCCCGTCTGGTTCAATTTTAATGGTTACGGGGGTTGGCTCTGTATCCTCTAATAATTCTTCTTTGTAACGAATGTATAATGTATCACCCATTTTTACTAATTGACCTTCTAAGTCAAAGAAAAAATCTTTTTGTTCGTTGCCTTGTTGGACAATCGTTTTTAGTTGAATCGATACAGGAACGCCTGTTGATAAATCCATAATGGTCACTCCTTTTCCAAAATATAACTTTCTTATTGTTGACTTTTTCAATGTATTTGTCAACTAAAGTCAATTTTTCCTTGTTTATGTACCTTTTCTTATTGTATAAGCTCTTTTCACGGGTTGCAAGCATTTGTTTCATCTATTTAATAAGAAAACCGTTTACTATTTTAGAGAATTCCTTCAGAATTCGTTTATATAACATGCTTTTTTGCGTTTTTTGTATATAATATAAGAGAGAGTAAGAAAATAAACGTATTAAATGACGTAATTATAAATAGACAGGACGTTTTTTATGAGCACAACTTTTCCCCTTCACACCGAATCATTTATGCTCCTTGATTCAGGTTGTTTAACAAACAGTGACTATTTTTTTCCTTTTGCTTTGACCGATGTTTTAACTACTTTTTCAGGAATGCAGCACCAACCAATCATTCATTTCTGGCAATTGGATCAAGCAATGATTCTTGGCATGAAAGATACCCGTGTACCACATCTAAAAGAAGGCATCGCTTCTCTGCAAGAAAACGATTATTCTGTAGTCGTTCGCAATGCCGGCGGTTTAGGGGTGATTGCCGATTCGGGTATTTTAAATGTTTCACTTATTTTACCAAATAATTCTGAACACAAATTAAGTATCGATGCGGCTTATGAATTAATGTGGGCTTGGCTCCGTCAGAGTTTTCCGGAGAAAGAGATTGACGCCTTTGAAATTACTACATCCTATTGTCCCGGTACTTATGATTTAAGTATTGGCGGTCAAAAGTTTGCAGGGATTGCCCAACGACGCGTCAAAGACGGTATTTCTGTCATGATTTACATCAGCGTTAACGGCAATCAACTTGCTCGTGGAGAAGTGGTTCGAGACTTTTACCTTGCTGGGTTACAAGAACAATTTGGTGAAAATGGCTATCCACCCGTTGATCCAGCAGTGATGGCAAATTTAGAAACCCTGATTGAGACTCCATTAACAATAGACGCCGTAAAAACCCGTTTAATCGAAGCATTACCTCAACAATTTGAAAAATCTATTGATCCAAACTTAACCGAACCAATTATAACCTCAGAATGGTTCCAAACAAATTTAACTGTCCAGCTGGAAAAAATGGCGCAACGAAACGCCTTAATTAAAGGAGAGATCTTATGACGATTCCGTATAAAGAGCAACGATTACCAATCGAAAAAGTTTTTCGTGATCCCGTCCATAATTATATTCATGTCCAACATCAAGTGATTTTAGACCTTATTAATTCTGCTGAAGTGCAACGATTACGTCGCATTAAGCAACTAGGTACTTCTTCTTTTACGTTTCACGGTGCCGAACATAGTCGTTTTTCCCATTCTTTGGGTGTTTACGAAATTACACGTCGGATTTGTGAGATTTTCCAACGTAACTACTCTGTGGAACGATTAGGTGAAAACGGCTGGAATGATGACGAGCGCCTGATTACACTTTGCGCAGCTTTATTACATGATGTCGGTCATGGTCCTTATTCACATACATTCGAGCATATTTTTGATACAAACCATGAAGCAATCACGGTCCAAATCATCACCTCACCAGAAACGGAAGTCTATCAAATTTTAAATCGTGTTTCGGCAGATTTTCCTGAAAAAGTCGCCAGCGTTATTACTAAACAATACCCAAATCCTCAAGTGGTGCAAATGATTTCTAGTCAAATTGATGCCGATCGCATGGACTATCTGTTACGTGATGCTTACTTTACAGGGACGGAATACGGAACCTTCGATTTAACTAGAATCTTACGTGTGATTCGACCATACAAAGGAGGCATTGCCTTTGCTATGAATGGGATGCATGCGGTGGAAGACTATATCGTTAGTCGTTACCAAATGTATGTCCAAGTCTATTTCCACCCTGTTTCTCGTGGGATGGAAGTGATTCTTGATCATTTATTGCATCGGGCGAAAGAATTATTTGAAAACCCTGAATTTGACTATGATTTACAAGCCTCTCTGCTTGTACCATTCTTTAAAGGGGACTTCACCTTACAAGAATATTTAAAATTGGATGATGGCGTCCTCTCTACGTACTTTACACAATGGATGGATGTGCCTGATTCAATTCTAGGTGATTTAGCCAAACGTTTCCTTATGCGTAAGCCTCTGAAGTCAGCCACCTTTACTAACGAAAAAGAGAGCGCAGCAACGATTGCTTATTTAAGGGAATTGATTGAAAAAGTTGGTTTCAACCCTAAATATTATACTGCCATTAATTCAAGCTATGATTTACCTTACGATTTTTATCGTCCAAATAAAGACCGTCATCGTACACAAATTGAATTGATGCAAAAAGATGGCTCATTAGTGGAATTGGCAACGGTCAGTCCCCTAGTTGCAGCACTTGCTGGTCAGAGTCAAGGAGATGAACGTTTCTATTTCCCTAAAGAAATGCTTGACCAAGGAAATAAAAAACATTACGATTTATTTGATGAGACGTATCGTGAGTTTTCAAGTTACATTCATAATGGTGCGTTAGTTTTAAAAAAATAGGTTTTCTAGGAGGATTCTATGTCAATTAAGTTAGTTGCTATTGATATCGACGGAACATTGCTAAATTCACAACACAAGATTACCCCACGGGTCAAAGAAGCGCTCCAAAAAGCAAATGAGCAAGGTGTTCGTATTGTTTTATGTACAGGCCGTCCTTTGCCAGGCGTGAAAGAACAATTGGATGAATTAGCCTTATATGGTGAAAATGATTTCGTGATTACCTACAACGGTTCGCTTGTCCAAGCAACCAAAGATAATACGATTATTTCACGCTATACCTTGAGTTATGAGGATTTTTTAGAAATTGAAATGTATTCTCGTAAAGTCGGCGCTCACTTGCATACAATTGATGATTCCGCTATTTACACTGCCAATCGCAATATTGGTAAATATACGATTCACGAAGCATCTTTAGTGAACATGCCTTTAAAATATCGTACGGTGGATGAAATGACACCAGAGATGAACATTATTAAAATGATGATGATTGATGAGCCGGAAGTTTTAGATCCTGCCATTGCAAAATTACCATTACATTTTACCGAAAAATATACGACTGTTAAAAGTACGCCTTTTTACTATGAAATCATGAATAAAAATGCTAGCAAAGGCAATGCTCTAGCAAAATTGGCAGACCATTTAGGCTTAAATAAAGACGAAGTGATGGCCATTGGTGACAATGAAAATGACTTATCCATGATTGATTACGCTGGGATTGGTGTTGCGATGGGCAATGCGACAGAAAATGTTAAAACAATTGCCGATGTGCATACCACTAGTAATGACGAAGATGGTGTCGCTCAAATTATTGAAAAAATGGTTTTAATTTAAACATTCTTTTCAATAACAATAACCCTCAATCTAATCAACATAGATTGAGGGTTATTCGTTATTTTATGATGCTGCCGCTAGCCATTTTTCAACGGCCCAGCGGTGGCTTCCTCTTTTTAATAAACGGACTGCTTCTTCTGGTGCAACCCAGTGTAAAGTATTGGTCCTTTCTAAGGGTTCGCTAAGTTGCCGCCAAGTATTCGCTACATAAAAATATCCAGGATTATAATAGGCAGTTTGGCGATGGTTCGAATAAAAATATTCATCAGCTTCCCCTAAATAACAGCCAATTTCTACACTAATTCCCAATTCTTCTAGCACTTCTCGATGGATCGCTTCTTCTTTCGTTTCGGTGCCTTCAATTTCGCCTCCTGGTAAAAAATAAGCTCCATTTGGCGCTTGTACCAGAACCATTGTGTTATTTTCTGGCTTTGAAACAATAATGTATGCAGCATATCTTGTTTGATAGGTCAATGTCTCTTCTCTTTTTCCAAACGTTGGCGTTTTCATTGGCGCACCTCTTCTCTTTTCATCTATTTTACCTGAGAAATTCCTTTAGAACAAGTCAGAAACCAAGCGTTTTTCTCTACATTTCACGTTTATCTATGCTACTATTAACGTTGGAAATATAATTAAGTTTGAAAGGGAGTTTTTAACTATGAAAATGGCTCATACATGTGTGCGTGTAAAAGATTTAGAGGCATCATTAGATTTCTATCAAAAAGCCTTCAATTTTGAAGAAAGTCGCCGTCGTGATTTTCCAGAAAATAAATTTACTTTGGTTTATCTAACTTTACCAGGAGACGACTACGAACTAGAACTAACTTATAATTATGATCATGAAGCATACGATTTAGGAAACGGTTATGGTCATATCGCCATCAGTACAGATGATTTAGAAGGATTACACGAAAAACATCAAGCGGCTGGCTTAACTGTTACTGACTTAAAAGGCTTACCTGGAACTGCACCATCTTATTACTTTGTTGTCGACCCAGATGGTTATAAAATCGAAGTCATTCGTGAACGTTAAAAAGTTTCACTTGTTCACTTACTGAGCTTTTTGTGTTTGAGAGCTGTCCGAGACAAAACTTGTCTCGACTTCTTCTCAAACACTTTTTTCAAAAAAAGTGCTACAATAGAACGTATGAATTTATTGAGGATGTGATGTTATTATGACAAAAAAAATTATTGGAATCGCTGGCAATCAACTTTTGCAGGCAGCTGAAGTGTTTCACGGTAACCAAGTGACTTACACCCCACAAGGTTTTGTTAGCGCTGTTCAAGCCGCAGGTGGCGTTCCTCTCGTTTTGCCAATTGGCCCCAAAGAATTAGCCGCTACGTATATACAACAAATTGATAAACTACTTTTAGCAGGCGGTCAAGATGTTGCCCCTGAATTTTACGGACAAGAACCCCATATAAAATTAGAAGAAACGAATCGTGATCGTGACGAGTTTGAGTTAGCCCTAATTGAAGAAGCCTTAAAACAAAACAAACCTATTTTTGCGGTTTGCCGTGGAATGCAATTAGTCAATGTTGCTTTAGGTGGCACATTATATCAAGATTTATCGATGTATCCTCAATGGTCAGTTAAGCACGGACAACAACCCACTCAACCAATCTTTGCGACGCATCGTATTGATGTTGAACCAGACAGTCAATTATCAAACATATATGGTACAACTGGTAAAGTCAACTCGTACCATCACCAAGCACTACATACTTTAGGAAAAGATTTACGCGTTACTGCTTGGTCCTCTGATGGCCTTGCAGAAGCAGTGGAATCAACAAATGAACAGCAGCCTTTATTAGCTGTTCAATGGCATCCTGAACTAATGTACGCACGTGATGCCAAATCCCAAGCACTCTTTAACTACTTTGTTCAAAAATTATAGTAAAAACGGAGGGACGTCTTTCGCCCCTCCGTTTTTACTTGCTATCATACTTAAAAATCAAAATTATCTGGATCTGCACCAAAACGATGATCCTTATTTAACTGATTAATTGCGGTTATTTCTTCTGGTGTTAATTCAAAATCAAAGACAGCAAAATTTTCCTGAATTCTTTTTTCGTGAACAGATTTAGGAATCACGATAATATCATTTTGTAAGTGCCAACGAATAATCACTTGGGCCGCTGATTTACCATATTTTTCACCAATTTTCACTAGTACTGGTTCAGATAATAAATTACCTTGTCCTAGAGGAGACCAAGCCTCCACGGCAATCTTATTTTCGGCTAAATATTTTCGTAGCGGTTCTTGTGTTAACGTAGGATGTAATTCAATTTGATCCACCATTGGCACAACATTTGCTTCTGTTAATAAATCTTCCAAATGATGTTGATGAAAATTGGAAACGCCAATTGCTTTGGCACGACCACTTGCGTAAATTTCTTCTAATGCTTTCCATGATTCTTTATATTTACCAGCAACAGGCCAGTGAATTAAATATAAATCAACATAGTCTAACCCTAATTTTTCTAAGCTTTTATCAAACGCTTTAATCGCATTTTCATAGCCTTGATCTTCATTCCATAATTTCGTCGTCACGAAAATTTCTTCGCGGGGAATACCCGATTGACGAATGCCTTCGCCCACCCCTGCTTCGTTTTTATAAACGGCTGCCGTATCAATCAAGCGATAACCCGCTTCTAAAGCCCATTTTACTGAATTTGTTGCTTCTGAGCCATCTTCTACACGCCAAACACCTAAACCTAGGCGTGGCATTTCATTGCCGTTTGCTAATTTTTTTGTTTTATCCAAAGTCATGTGTTTCTTCAGTCCCTTCATTTTCATTACTTTTAGTATACTACGCATTCTTCTTTCACGAAACAATCACGACTTGTCAGGTCATTTTCTTTATTTTCAATAAATAACGACGCCAATAGGTCAGCACTCCGATTAGTGCCACAACTACAATTGTTCGACCGCTAACGCTTCCAATCCACAGTTTAACTGCAAGTAACCAGATACAAAAGAGATAAACACAGGACCAATTAAAGGAAACTTTCAATGTACATGATTCCGCAATTTCGATTATCTGACTACTAAAAAAACGACTCCCTAATCGTAAAGCGACTGGATTATGGAAGATGAATGTTCGTCGCTTGTCAGCCGTCAAGCGAGTGGCACATCGTTCATCAATAAAAATTGTTACAGGTAATTTAGAAAGTAAATCATTTTTTGCCCATTCAATTGAAACTTTCACGCAGCACTCACAACCTTTAACAAAATTATAAAATATATTATTTATTTACAAAATTATAACATTCCTAAAAAAACATGTTAAGTCTTTAAAAAAACTTTCTATTTTCTTCCCCTTTCGCCGAGAGATTTAGTATACTAAAAGAAGAAATTTTAGAGAAAGTTGGATTTTTATGTTGATACTTGGTTTAGCCAGTACTGAAACAGTCGATTCTTCTGCTCCTGATTTAGCAGAAGCGACCGTAAAAAAAGTGAGCGCGCTACAACGCTTTTGGAACAATATTAATTGGGATGCCATTGTCGCTACCTTAATTGAAAAAAGTTTATCAATTTTATTTTTAATTTTTCTATTTTTTATTATTCAGCGAATCGGGAAATATTTAATTGATCGCACCTATGCAAATTATAGTAAAAAGCAACATTTTAGTGAAAGCCGTTTAAAAACGTTACACACTTTAATCATTAATGCATTTCAATATACGCTGTTCTTTTTCTTCATCTATTCTCTTTTGACCATTGTCGGTGTGCCTGTTGGCTCATTATTAGCCGGAGCTGGAATTGCCGGTGTTGCCATTGGTTTAGGGGCTCAAGGATTCATGAATGACTTAATTACCGGATTTTTCATTATTTTAGAACAACAAATGGATGTAGGCGATTATATTCGTTTATTGGCGTTAAATATTGAAGGAACAGTTACTTCTGTCGGATTACGAACCACTCAAATTAAAGCGGTTGATGGAACTGTTCATTTTATTCCAAACCGAAACATCACCACAATCAGTAACCTGTCTCGTGCCAATATGCAAGTGTTAATTGATGTCCGCATCAATCCTGAAGAAGGTTATGAAAAAATTTGTGAAGTGATTACAGAAGTCAATGAAACGTTAAAAGAAAAGTATATCGAAAGTATTCAAACTGGGCCAGATATTTTTGGTATGGTCGACTTAGGCAATGGCAACTTTGCGGTGCGAACGACCATGTATGTACTAAACGGCAAACAATTTGCGGTCAAAGAAGAATTTCTAGCCCAATATATCAAAGCATTAACAGAGGCCGGCTTTACGATTCCCAATACGCCCATTATTGCAAAATAAAAAACAGCCACCAGATATTTATTAGTTATCTGGTGGCTGTTTTTCTAATTGTCCAATGATTTTAAAAACCCACTAACTGCCTCCACTCCAAACAATAACGCCTCTTCGTTCGGTTCAAACTTAGCAGAATGAAGGCTGTAGGGACTTGCCACGCCTAACCAAAACATCGTGCCTGGGACTTTAGACAATAGATAGCCAAAATCTTCACCTGTCATTGCAACCGGTGCTTGTTGAAATTGAACTGTTGCTTGTTTGCTCATGTATTCAATAAAATTCGTGGTACATGCTGGCTCATTCACTACAGGTAAATACCCTTTCTGATCAAGATGAACAGTTACTTCACATTGAAAAGATTGCGCAATACCTTCACTAATTTCGCGAATTCTTCGCTGCGTTTGTTCATTAGTTTCTGCTGTCAATGTGCGAATTGTACCAGATAAAGTTGCTTCTTCGGCAATCACATTGCAGGCAGTCCCTGCATGAAAAGTCCCAAAAGTAACGACTGCCCCGACCACAGGATCAACATTTCGACTAACGATCGTTTGCGCTTGCTGAATTAAATTTGTGGCCGCCAAGACCATATCATTTGCTTGATGTGGAAAAGCCGCATGTCCACCTTTTCCTTTTAAGGTAATGTTCACTTCACAAGTGGCAGCAAACAATGTCCCTACTCTGGTACTAATAGTTCCGACTGGCAAATCAGGATTAACATGAAGCGCATAAAATTCATCAGGTAACCACTCACCAAACGCGTGATCTTCATACATCAACATCCCCCCTGCTTCATTTTCTTCAGCAGGTTGAAACAAAAATAAAAAGTTATTGTCTGGTTGCTGTTGACTTAATTCTTTCAAAACCCCTAAGCCGATTGTCATGTGAAAATCGTGCCCACAGGCATGCATAAACCCTGGTCGTTTTGATTGAAAAGCAGAAACCACTTCCTCTTTAATAGGTAAACCATCAATATCAGCACGCCAACCGATGGTTTTCTGAGGATTTTTGCCTTCTATGAAGACTAAAATCCCCGTTTGCCATGTTCGAACTTGCAGATAAGGTTGCTTCATTTTATCAATTTCATTAAGTAAAAAGGCTTGTGTTTCCTTTTCTTCTAAACCGATTTCAGGTATTTGATGTAGTTGCCGTCTAATCGCAATTAATTCTTCTTGCTCCACAAAAGCCACTCCTTCATTTTTGGGGTAATCGAAAGCCGCCATGAAGAAGTTTCTTCATCGCGACTGACTAATTTATTTTTAGAGTTTACGTAATTCTTCTAAAATCTCTGTTTTACTCTTGGTTTTATCATCAATTTGTTTAATTACTTTTGCTGGCACGCCTGCGACAACGGTATGCGCTGGAACGTCTTCCACAACTACTGCCCCAGCAGCCACAACGGCACCTTCACCAACACGAACCCCTTCTAGTACGACCGCATTCGCTCCAATGACAACCTCGTTTTCAATAACCACAGGTGCGGCACTTGGGGGTTCAATGACACCAGCTAAAACCGTTCCCGCGCCAATATGACAATGTTTTCCTACAGTTGCACGGCCGCCTAAAACAGCGCCCATATCAATCATAGTCCCTGCACCAACGACGGCGCCAATATTTAGAATAGCCCCCATCATAATCACCGCTTGATCGCCAAGTTCAACTTTTTCGCGAATCAAAGCACCTGGTTCAATCCGAGCATTAATGTCTTTCAGATCAAGAAAAGGAATTGCTGAGTTACGTGCATCATTTTCTACAACATAATCCTCAATTTTTTCTTTGTTTGCTTCTAAAAAAGGTTTTACGTCAGCCCAATCGCCAAACAATGTCCCAGTTTTACAATTATTAAAGACCTTAATTGTTTCCGGAAACGTGACTTCTTTTAATTGCCCTTTCAGTGTTACTTTAACAGGCGTTTGCTTTTTGGCATCACCAATATACTGAATAATCTCATATGCGTCCAATCACAGCACTCCTTTACTTCGTGTTATCATACAGAATAACGCATTTATGAGAAAAAAGTAAAGAGTTTCTTGCGTTTTATTTAAATTACTTTCATTTCTTCTTCTGATTTAGGCAGAACAAGATGATGTTTTTCTAATTCATGCGCCATATGATTGACCGCTTTTAAAATTTCTTTGCGTGTAATGATACCTTTAAAGCGTTGATTATCATCAACCACTGGTAAAAAAGAAGCATCTACTAATAAATGTAACACTTCTTCTAAATCCCACGATTCACCAATTACAGGAACATTGACTTCCATTACATCGGCCACAGTAAATTCATTCAATTTTTCAAAATCCACTGAAGTCAAATCAAACATTTTATCTACAACGTCTGTCAAGCCGATTAAGCCAACAAAGCGATCTCCCTTATCTAACACAGGAATCTTGGAATAGCGAACTTGCGATAAGACTAATGCCGCGTGACTTAACGGATTTAAACACATTACATTGGCGACATTTTCAGCGGGTACTAAAAATGTTTCTTGTTTTTCTAATAATAATTCTTTTACAGCAGTCCCTATCATGATTGGGTTGCCTCCATTTCTAATTCTTTAACACGTAACTTATTGTACCTAATTCTGCGGAAAAAGTCTTGGAATTCGCAAATTCTTCATAACTTAACAAACGAAAATTAACGTTTTGTTCTATTCTCCCCAAAAAAAGAGAACGCTTTCTTAAAAAAATAAAAACTTAGTTGTCTCATAACAGACAACTAAGTTTTTATAAAAGACCAATTAATCAGTCAATTATCCTTCTTTTTCACACGTTTCATCACAGCCATCACTGACCATAATAAGCGGAAATCCCATGTTTTCTAAGATAGTGTTTATCCAATAAAAAATGATCAATTGGTTCAACATCTGGGTTAATTGTTTCCGTCAAACGTGCCATTGAACAGATTTCATCTAAAATCAAACTGTTTTCAACTGCTTTTTCCGGAGTCATTCCCCAAGTAAATGGGCCATGTCCATAAACTAACACTCCTGGAACTGCTAAAGGATCTAATTCTTGTTCATGAAATGTTTCAACAATGACTTTGCCAGTCTCTTCTTCATAGTTTTCTTTAATTTCACTTTCAGAGAGCGCTCTTGTGCAAGGTACAGCGCCATAAAAAGCATCCGCATGGGTGGTACCGTAAGGAGGTAAGGCTCGCCCTGCTTGAGCCCACGTAACACTATTCAGGGAGTGCGTGTGCGCAATCGCTCCAATTTCTGGCATTTTTTGATAAAGATAAAGATGCGTGGGTAAATCAGAAGACGGCTTTAATGCATTGGTTTCCAATAGTTGTCCGTTTAAATCAGTCACTACCATCTGTTCCTTGGACATTTCTTGATACTTGACGCCGCTTGGTTTAATTACGATAATCCCTAATGACCGATTGATTTCACTAACATTGCCCCACGTTAATTTGACTAAGCCCAGTTTTGGCAAAGCCAGATTCGCTTCATAAACACGTTGTTTCATTGCTTGGATGATCGCTTTATTGTTCATAATAACCCACCTCTGCTAATTTGGGATAGAGATACTGCTGCGCGGCTTGAATTTTTTCTTGAAAATTCAAATCCGTTTCATTCCACATTTCAATTAAAAAAGGACCACTATAGTTTAACCGCTTGAGTGTTTTCAATAAGCCTGTAAAATCAACACAGCCTTCTCCAAAAGTAACTTCCCGAAACTTCCCTTCAAATGTGTCTGTTACAGCGAAGGTATCTTTTAAGTGAATAGCAGCGATTTCAGCAATTCCCTTTTCAAGCTCAACCGCCGGATTATTTTCCGGCCAAGCAGACAAATTACCTAAATCAGGATAGACATGCAAAAAAGGAGACGGAATTTGTTCCTTAATTTCTAGAAATTTTTGTATGCTATTCATAAAAGGGTCATCCATAATCTCAACAGCCAGAATGACACCGTATTGTGCAGCTTCCTCAACGCCCTTTTTCAGACCTTGAAGAAAAAATTCCCTTGTTTCGGCAGTTTTTTCTTCGTAAAAGACGTCATAGCCAGCTATTTGAATTACCCGTATGTTTAATTGATGGGCCAAATGAATCGCTTGAGATAAAATTTTCCGTCCTTTTTCACGTGTTTCTTTATTTAAAGAGCCTAAAGGGAACCGCCGATGACCACTTAAACACAAAGAATGGATAAAAAAATCTTCTTTCACCATTAATTGAGAAAGTTCTTGTAACTGGCTTGGTGTCCAAGCCAATCGTGCTAATCGTTCATCGGATTCATCAATTGACATTTCTAAAAAATCAAACCCTAACTTTTTGGCCCATGTTAATCGTTCTGCCCAAGTTAAATTTTGCGGGAGTGCTTTTTCATATAGTCCAATTCGTGCCATTTTATCACTTCCAAATCTGATCGATTTTTTTTTGAAAATCTTTGGCTGCTTGTTCAGGATTTTTTGATTCAGTAATCCCACGGCCCGCAATAAATGTTGCAACTGCCATTGCTTGAAACAATTCAAGCGTTTCGACAGTTAAACCACCTGTGACGGACACTTCAAAGCCTAAGTCAATTAGTTCTTGAACTTTATTCAAATCTTTCTCTCCCCAGCTGCCGCCAGCTAAAAGAGCATCTCTACTTTGATGATAAATTACCTGATTAATCCCTAATTCTCGCCATTGTCGAGCTTGTTGCATTGTCCAATCTCCATATAGTTCTACTTGTAATTCTCGGACTTCTTTTTGAGCTGCAGCCATCGTTGGCAAGGTGGCGCAACAAATGACCGTCATGAAATCAGCGCCTGCTTGTGCGACATTACGAGCAACTGTACCGCCCGCATCAGCACATTTTGTATCAGCAACAATTGTTTTATTAGGAAACATGCGTCTTAAACAACGAATTGCTTTTTGGCCTTCTTGTAAACACAAAATAGTGCCAACTTCGATAATATCGACAATTTCTCCGACTTTCATACAATCTGCTAAAGCGTCTTCTAAGCTATTATGATCTAAAGCGATTTGTAAGTTTGGTCTTTTCATCTTTCCCATCCTTTTATTCAGATTTTTGATAACGATCTGAAGCCATATATTTTTCTTGAATTTCTTTTGCAGACATTACATTTTTAATGCCAATCACTGTGACTCCACGTTTTTCTGCTTGCTGAAACATTTGTAAAAAATTGACTGGAGTAAAAACAACGTCGTATTGGCTAGCAGAGCTTTTTCCTTCTGAAATGGCGCAATGATGAATTTTTGTAATCGGTACACCTAGTTCTTTCATTGCTTTTTCAACACTACGCATCATCATTAGACTCGTGCCAGAACCATTGGCACAGGAAACAAGTATTCTCATTTTAAATTCCTCCTTTAATTCTCTTGAAATTTTTTAGCATATTGTTCATAATCATTGACAATCATAAAGTAACCTTCTGGATTTTTCCGATACTGAAGTTGCGGAATTATTAGTAACCCAATCACCACCACTGCTACGCCAACATAGCCTAGAATTTTCATAATGATTGTAAATAACGGCCAAGCTGTTGCCCAATCGAACATGCCCAAATAACCGCCATATTGAGATAATCCAATCCATGTAGCAAATAAAGCTGAGCCACCTACTTGGATTAAACCTGAAAGGAATGGGAATAAACAAGCAGCTTTTACTCCGCCACGATTATTTGCATAAACAGCTATGACAGCGTTATCAAAAAACAATGGGATAAAACCCGCAATAACGATTGTCGGAGACTTTAATAGAATCAGTAAGCCAATCATTAAAAACTGGCCTAATGCGCCAAAGAGAAACCCAATTGTTACTGCGTTGGGCGAGCCAAATCCGAAAGTCGCTGCTACGTCAATCCCAGGAACAGCGCCTGGTAAAATGGTATTTGAAATCCCTTGGAATGACTGCGTCAACTCGTCGACAAAGGTTCTAACGCCTAATTGTAAGATAGCTAAGTAGACAGCAAAATTTAATGAAGTGGTCATGATATAAAAGAAAAAACTCTGCCCTTCTTGCATAAATTTAGCTTGAATTAAATAATCTTGTCCCAAAACAAGCAAGATAATGCCAAAGAAAAAGAGCATCAAAATGGACGTAGCAACCATATTTTCATTAAAAATGGATAGAAATCCTGGTAATTCGATATCTTCCAATTTTTTATCGACCTTCTCTGAACGATGTTTCTTTTGATCACGTTTTTTCAACCATTCTGCTAATTTTGCAAAAATAAATATGCCAAACATTTGTTGATGGGCTACCGCAAAACCAGCACCTTCTGTTAATTCCTGCGTAATCCCTACCGTTAAATTTGAAGCAACTGCCCAATAACACCCAAGAATTAAGCCCATAAAAATTAGTACTTCGATCCTACCTAAGTTAGGAAAACAAAAGAGTAAAATCCAGAAAGCGGTAGCTGCTTGTTGAATCTGAACATTCCCTGTTGTAAAAACGGCTCTCAATTTTGTATATTTTTGAAAACGAACCAACAAAATATTCATAATAAATGCGATCAATAACAAAATCATCACATCACCAAAGGTTCGTCCAAAGGTTTTCATCAATCCTGCATCGACTGCATTTTGCCCGAAATATGGATCGGTAACCATTGCCTGTAAATTAAATCGCTCTTTCAAGCCTACTAGAATAGGGCGAAAATTATTAACCAAACCACCAGAACCAACACTCAAAATAAAATAACCAACTGTCGCTTTCAGAAAACCTGCTAAACATTCATAAAAGGGCCTCCGTAACAAGAGATAACCTAATAACACGATGAAACCAATCAAATATGCTGGCTGTGTTAAAACGTTCGTAGCAAAATAAGTCCAACTATTTAACAAGAACTCCCCCATTGATTTTTCCCCCTATAATTGATATTTCTCCATAACTTCTTTAAAATCCATTGGCGTGTTTGTTTCTAACAAGTCAGCAATCACGCCATCCGTCATCAATAAATCCATCAATTGCTGGATATTTTCAAGATGTTCGGCGGGATTTTGGGCTGCCAATGTAAAAAATAAGGTTGCTGTTTTTGCTTCTTGATCGCCAGTAAAAGTGACTGCTTGCTTAAATTTTGTAAAAGAAATGGCCGTTCCAAAAACACCTGCGCTTTCCTCTGATGAATGTGGCATGGCTACTTCAGGAGCAATGATGATATAAGGTCCAAACGTTTCGACACACTGAATAATCTCATCGACGTAACTCTGATCGATGATGTGTTTTTGGAGTAAAATCAAACAACTTTCCTGAATCGCCTCTTGCCAACTAACCGGTTCTTTATCAGGGTAATGAATAAGCTCTTGCTCCCAAAAATAAGTTAACATTGTACATCCAGCCTTTCTTACAAGAATGAAGGAAATGGTGTATCATTTTCTTTAACAAAAACATCATCAAAGCCACGATCAAAGTTAAATTCTAAGTTGTCTTTGTCATCTGGATAAACAAATTTGCCACCCACTTGCCAAATATATGGTTTAAATTGATAATGTAAACGATCTTTTTTAAATTTCCAAATTTCCATGATTTCTTTTGGATCCGCCATAAAATTAGACCAAATATCATAATGAACGGGAATGACTACTTTCGCATTTAAAGATTCGGCCATTCTCAACATATCAACAGAAGTTATTTTATCTGTGATACCGCGAGGATTTTCGCCATATGCTCCTAAGCAAACATCAATTGCATATTGATTACCATGTTTCGCAAACAAGTTAGAATAATGAGAGTCTCCGGCGTGATATACCGTACCACCTGAGGTTTCAAATAGATAATTGACAGCTAGTTCATTCATGTCCTGAGGCATTTTACCTTTAAATGTATTTTCAGGATCATCAGAAGTAATTAGCGCGGTTCGATCAAAAGCTTCCAAGGCCACTACATTCACATCATTCACTTTTATTTCTTGACCAGGCTCTATAACCCGTGTTTTTTCTGCCGGAACACCCCAACGCTGCCATGTTTTCACTACTTCTTTTGGACCAATAAATAGAGCCTTAGGACAATTTTGATGAACAGCAGCAGCTGTGTGAATATCCAAATGGTCTGAATGAATATGTGTGACAACTAAAGCATCTACCTCTTTTATTTCAAAAGGATCAATCACAAAAGGTTGTGTTCTTAAATTAGGTTGCATTTTTTGGCAACCACTCATGCGCATCATTTGATGGCCATTTTTCATTAAGCCGTTCCCGTGCGTTTGTTTTCCTGTTCCACACCATAAATCACATAAAATATTCGTGTTCTCATGCGTTTTCAGCCAAATGCCTGTACAACCAAGCCACCAAAGTGCAACCGTTCCTTGAAGCACATTTGTCTGATTAATTTCTTCGTTTAAATAAGTGCCCCATTCTGGAAATGTCGCCTTCAACCAACTTTCTTTTGTAATTTCATGAATCGATTTGCTCATGCTACCACTCCTCTTCTCAAATGATTGTGTTATGCTTTATAAGAAAATCATAGCCGCAAAAAATCACAATGAAAACCCTTTTATATGATTGTTTGCACTTTTAATGATTCTTTTACGTGTTTTGTTTTCCTATGAGTTATACTATTTCATGGGGGACCGTGTCCAAAAAAATAACTAAAGGAGGTTGTATTACTTGAAAAGTTCATTAGAAACCATTGAAAAAAGGCAACAAAACATTCTCGCGCTGCTGCAAAAAAACAAACAAATGACTACCTATAAATTAGCAGATGCTTTAAATGTTTCCTTAAGCACAATTCGTCGTGATTTAAATGTCTTAGAAACTAAGAATGACATCATTCGAAAATATGGGTATTGTATTTACAACGACCAAAATCAGAAAGACTTTGATCAATCAGGACCGGAGTTATTAAAACAAGCCATTGCTCGTGTTGCTTGTAGCTATCTAAGTGATTATGATACCGTTTTCATTAATTCAAGTTCCACTGCTTTGAATATTCTCCATTATTTAAAGGCCGACCATCTGACCATCGTAACGAATAATTTAAAAATTGCCACCAAGCCTCATGTTTCTCAATACAATTATATTTTGACCGGAGGCGAATTACGTTTTCCCAAAGAAGTTCTGGTAGGAGATATTGCCATTAACACAATCACCGCAACGCATGCCGATGTTTGCGTAATTGGCTGTAGCGGGGTCAGTTTAGAACATGGCGTCACTACAAAAATTTTCAATGAAGCAAAAATTAATGAGCTTATGATAAAACAAACAACAAAAGTAAAAATTCTGGTCGCGGACCATCGAAAAATCGGCTTGACGTCTAAATTTAAAATTGCTGATATTACCGCTTTTGATTGTTTGATTACAGACAAACATTGCTCATCAACTTTAATTACAGAACTTCGTAAGACCGGCTTAAAGGTTATCCAAGTCGACTAAAAAAAGAGCGTAGGACAAAAATCTCTTTTGGATTTTTGTCCTACGCTCAAAATCTGATAAATAAAAAAATAGCACTTATTTCTTAACATTCACTTACTTCGTAAACGTTGCCTTTAATCGTTCCAACGGTTGATGCTCTTTGTTATAATACTGAACGAGATATTGTTCAGGTGTACTTTCAATTATGGCATATGTTTTCTCTTGAACTGGTCCACGAGGTAAACGAATACTTCCCGGATTAACAAAGAGAATGTTATTGTGTCGCTCTGCACCGAGTACATGAGTGTGACCAAATAAGGCAATTGTCGCTCCTGCTTCTTCCGCCTGTAAAGCAAGTGTCGTGAGCCCCATTCTAACATTGGCCAAATGACCATGTGTCATATAAATAACTTGATCTCCCACTTTTTTAGTCACAGTTTTGGGAAATTCATCATAAAAATCACAATTTCCTTGGACTACAATGAATTTTTGCCAAAGTTCATCTGTCGGTTCTAATTCAGAATCACCACAGTGAAAGAGTGCATCGACTTGTCCTTCATAATGATTCACTAAGTCAACTAAACAGTCACGGTCGCCATGATTATCGCTTACTACCAAGATTTTCATACGTTTCAACTCCTATTTTTTTAGCCATTCTTCCCATTGTTCTTTTAATTTTGCCACTGCTTGTCCACGATGACTGACTTTATTTTTCTCTTCTCCAGACAATTCAGCTGCCGTCTTACCAAGCTCTGGAACATAGAAAAGTGAATCGTACCCAAAGCCTCCTTCACCACGAGGAATCGTACCGACTTCTCCTGGCCATTCAGCTTCGACCACCAGACTTTCTTTCTTTGGTTCAGCAAAAACCAATGTACAATGGAAACGCGCTTGTCTTTTTTCTTTTGGCACGCCCGTTAACTCATGTAGTAGTTTCGCATTATTTGAAGCATCGTTAGTTGGCTCACCAGCAAAACGAGCAGAATAAATCCCTGGCATTCCTCCTAAGGCATCAACAATTAATCCTGAATCATCTGCTAGTACTGGTTTCTGTAAAATTTCTGCAATTGTTTCAGCTTTTAGACGAGCATTTTCTTCAAATGTTCGACCAGTTTCTTCTACATCTGGCAAATTCGGATAATCTAATAACGTCTTAACTGTATATCCTTTTTCACCAAAAATTGAACTAAACTCTTTCGCTTTACCAGGATTTCTAGTCGCAATGACAATCACTTTCTCTTCTGAATCTTGCGAAGGGACTTCTTCAGAGGCTAAAGCATAAAGCGCTTCTTTCTGATACGCAATTAATTCCTCAATCCCTGTTTTTCCATAAAAGAGCATGGCATTTAACTCATCTCCTGAGAAGGTAGCTTCTTCACCCGTTCCTTGAATTTCCACAAATTCACCAGATTCGGTCATCACGATGTTCATATCCACTGCAGCATTCGAGTCCTCTGCGTAATCTAAGTCCAGCACACAATAACCATCGGGTAAAATACCCACGCTGACAGCAGCTAAATGCTCTTTAATTGGGTCTTCCGCTAGCGCACCAGTCATCAATAAATGATTGACTGCTAAGCGTAGAGCAACAAAAGCGCCTGTAATACTAGCTGTACGGGTTCCCCCATCTGCTTGAATCACATCACAATCGACAACAATGCTCCGTTCCCCTAACTTTTCTAAGTCAACAACAGCTCGCAATGACCGCCCAATCAAACGTTGAATCTCCATTGTTCGCCCTGTTAATTTTCCTTTCGCACTTTCCCGAATATTTCTTGTGTTCGTCGCGCGAGGGAGCATGCTATATTCAGCTGCTACCCAACCTGTTCCCCCGCCTCGTAAAAATGGGGGAACCTTTTCTTCGACAGTGGCTGAGCAAATTACTTTTGTATCGCCAAACGAAATAACCACCGAACCTTCTGGATGTTTAAAAACATTGGTTTCAATAGTGATCTTTCGCAATTCTTTTGGTGCACGACTATCATGTCTAATCATTTTCGTTTCCTCCTAAGTGAATCTGTTGTGCTTTTAAGTTCTCTATACCAAGCCAACTGCTTGCAATCTCTTCAAACATTTTTGCAGAACCAGTTGTATAAAATTCATGGGGCTGTGTAGGCGCTTCAGGCGTGTGGGCAATGTCAAAATAATCGAGAAGCATGCTGACTTCGCCAACTGTTTCGGCTCCTGAGTCAATTAATGTCACATGACTTCCCATCACATTTTGAATCACCGGACGTAACAACGGGTAATGGGTACAACCTAAAATCAACGTATCAAGTCCTTTTAATTGTAATGCTTGAAGTGTTTCTGCCACAATTTTTTTTGCTACGGAAGAACGATATTGATTACTTTCAACAATGGGGACAAATTTAGGGCAAGCTAAACTAGTCACCTCAATTGCTGGTGCCTTACTCTTAATGGCGATTTCATAGGAAGCACTTTTGATTGTCCCTAAGGTACCTATGACACCAATTTTGTTATTTTTTGTGACTTTAACGGCTGCTCGTGCGCCAGGTAAAATAACACCAACAACTGGAATTGGCAAGGCAGCTTTAATTTCTTCTAATGCGACAGCCGTCGCGGTATTACATGCGATTACTAGCATTTTTATTCGTTTTTTCAATAAAAAATCGGCCATTTCCCAAGTAAACTGAACGACTTGTTCGGCTGGTCGTGGACCATATGGGCAACGGGCTGTATCTCCTAAATAAATTAATCGTTCATTTGGTAATTGCTTTAGCGCTTCCTTTAAAACAGTTAATCCACCAACGCCAGAATCAATTAATCCAATGGCTTCTTGATTGCTCATTCTCATCCTACCTTTGCCTTTTATTCACTGCCTTTATTTTCTACTTTTTAAGGACTATTGTCAATTTTTCCTGTTTTGCTCTCATTTATTTCTTTTTTTGAAGGAAATCTTTTTCGATTAAAAAACTAGTAATTCATTTTTTTGTATGTTATAATTCCTAACATTAAGAATACAATTAGAAATACATTTGGTTAATTTAATTTAAATAACACGTTTCTCACCGAATCCTCTGTTATCTTTTCTACCAAATGATTGCAAAGGAGACTGCCTATGATTTCTTTAGAACATGTAAATAAGTATTTTGGGGAGCATCACGTTTTAAAAGATATTACTTTGAATGTAGAGCAAGGAGAAAAAATTGTCATTATCGGACCCTCTGGCTCTGGCAAAAGTACATTAATTCGGTGTATGAACCAATTGGAAAAAGTCAATGATGGTTCCGTCGTAATTGATAACATTGACATCACCAAACCGAAAGCACCGATTCAAAAGGTTCGCCAGAAAGTTGCCATGGTCTTTCAAAATTTTAACTTATATGCTCATAAAACGATTATTGATAATTTAACGTTAGCACCGATTAAAGTGATGGGCGTTTCCAAAGAAGAAGCGGTTCGTACTGGCATGGAGTATTTAGAACGAGTCGGTTTGGCTGATAAAGCTTCTGCTTATCCTTCGCAGCTTTCTGGCGGGCAGCAACAACGGGTCGCTATTGCTCGTGCCTTAAATATGCATCCTGAGATTATCCTTTTTGATGAACCGACTTCGGCACTTGATCCAGAAATGATTCAAGAAGTTTTAGATGTAATGGTCGATCTTTCCAAACAAAATATTACCATGGTTTGTGTCACACATGAGATGGGCTTTGCTCGTCAAGTGGCTGACCGTGTAATCTTCATGGACCAAGGACAGATTATTGAACAAGGAACGCCTGAACATTTCTTTACAAGCACTGAAAACCCTCGTGCAAAAGAATTTCTAAGTAAAATTATTCATAACGGGTAATGAATAAAAAACAAAAAATTGGAGGAATGAAGGAATGAAAAAACAAAATAAATGGCTGGCTGGACTCTCCCTACTTGTATTAGCAGGCATCATTGTGGGCTGTGGTAGCGGCAACAATGACTCAACTTCCAAAAGTGCTTCATCAAACAAAACGGTCACAGTAGAACAATTAAAAAAAGCAGGGAAAATTAAAGTAGGTGTCAAAGAAGACATTCCTAATTTTGGCTATATGAATCCTGATACAAACAAAAATGAAGGAATGGAACCAGATATTGCACGCTTGATTGCGAAAGAAATTACCGGCAGCGAAGAGAATGTGGAATTTGTGGGCGTGACAGCGAAAACGCGCGGTCCCCTTTTAGACAATGGTGAACTAGATATGGTAATTGCTACATTTACAATTACTGATGAACGTAAAAAGACTTATAATTTTACAACTCCTTATTATACAGATGAGATTGGTTTCCTTGTGCGCAAAGAGGATAACTTCTCAAGCATGAAAGATTTAGACGGAAAAACAATCGGCGTTGCACAATCTGCTACGACAAAAGAAAACTTAGAGAAAAAAGCGCAAGAGGAAGGAATCAAATTTACTTATCAAGAATTAGGTTCCTATCCTGAATTAAAAACAGCGTTAACTTCTAAACGAATTGATGCATTTTCAGTGGATAAATCAATCCTATCTGGCTATGTGGATGGCAAGACAGAAATTTTAAAAGATGGTTTTTCGCCACAAGAATATGGAATTACCACAAAGAAAGCAAATACTGAATTAAATGATTATCTAAATGGTTTAATTGAAAAATGGGAAAAAGACGGCACACTAGAAAAAATTTATCAAGACTGGGGCTTAAAAAATTAATCATTCCTAAGACTTGAAGAATCAAAAATTTTAGGAGGGATTTTTATGTTTTTGTTAGCCAATATTTCCTGGCTTGAAGAAGGGCCATTTGCCTTATATCGTTGGGAAGCTTTATTTCAAGATTGGCGAATTTTTGGTCAGGCTTTTCTCTATACTATTCTGCTTTCTTTAGGAGCAATCTTAGTCGCCTTTGCTTTAGGCATTTTCTTTGGCAGTTTATCAGCGACCAAAAGTAAACTTTTACACGCAATTAGTCGTGTCTATGTAGAATTTTTTCAAAACACACCTTTGTTGATTCAATTTATCGTAGTCTATTATGGCTTTCCTCTGCTAAGCCCGCTGCTTTCATTTTCTATTACTACGATTGCCATTCTGTGTGTAGGCCTCTATCATGGCGCCTACATTTCTGAAGTGGTTCGCTCAGGAATCGGAGCTGTCCCAAGAGGGCAATTTGAAGCGGCTTACTCCCAAGGATTAACGTATGGTCAAACGATGCGGTATGTGATTCTACCACAAGCATGGCGGATTATGTTACCGCCTTTAACCAATCAAGTCGTGAATCTAATTAAAAATACGTCAACAGTTGCCATTATTTCTGGCGCTGACGTAATGTTTGCTGCCAATAGTTGGTCGTCTGTCAACTTGAACTATATTCCCGCCTTTGCGCTTGCTGGTTTCTTATATTTCATTCTTTGCTTCCCATTAGCGAATTTGGCTAGAAAAATGGAAGAAAAAAATAAGAAAGCATATAGTAGATAGGAGGAAAACAGATGCCTTTTTCAGAAGAAATGCGTCAATTACTGACAGCAAATAATTTTCAATTTCTATTTAACGGCTTAAAATTGACGCTCTATATTTCCTTCGTCTCAATTATTTTGAGTACGATTTTTGGCACCATTCTAGCCGTTTTGCGAAATCAAACCCATGGACCACTGAAGTTACTTGCCAGTATTTATGTAGAAGTGGTGCGCAATATTCCAAACTTATTGTGGATTTATGTTATTTTTTTGATTTTCAAAATCAAATCCACTCCTGCTGGAATTGTGAGTTTTACTGTGTTTACCACCGCTGCTTTAGCGGAAATTATTCGTGGTGGTTTAAATGGTGTTGATAAAGGACAAATTGAAGCGGCGCGTTCTCAAGGGTTTTCAAATTGGCAAATTCTTTATCATATTGTTTTGCCTCAAGCCATTCGCAATGTTTTACCAGCGATCGTTTCTCAGTTTGTTACTGTCATCAAGGATACAAGTTTCTTGTATTCCGTGATTGCTTTACAAGAACTCTTTGGCAAATCTTATATCTTAATGGGGCGCTACGCACAAACAGGACAAGTATTCACTATTTACGGAATCGTCGCCCTTATTTATTTCATTATTAACTTTAGTATCTCACAATTTTCACGTTGGCTTTCACGAAATTGGGCGAAAAGTTATTAATGTAGTTAAAAACAGGAGGCTGAGACAAAAGTGTTTAGCTCCAAGAAATAAGAAGGAATTTCCGAAAATTGTTCTTTAATTTTTGGAGAATTTCGGCTTATTTCCGAAGGAGCTGCTTTTGTTCAGCTGATTATCTTAAGATTTAGAAAGTGGGGCATAAGTCATTTCGACTTATGCCCCACTTTCCTGTTTTTATTTTATCTTACTTCTACTTGATGTTTTTCAATTAGCACTTTTTCAACTTTTTCCATTGAACGGTTAATTTCTTCATCCACTAATGTCGCTTCTGCATTAACGAAAGTTAAACTATACGCCATTGATTTTTTGCCAGCGCCTAGTTTTTCACCTTGATATACATCAAATAAATGAATCTCTTTCAAATATTTACCTGCGTTATCTGAAATAGTTTTAACTAGTTCTTGATTGGTAACTGTTTCATCGACTAATAAAGCAATATCTCGAGAAACTGCTGGGAATTTAGAAACTGCTTCATAAGTAACCCCACCTGCTTCTGTGGCTACTAATTGTTGCAAGTTTAATTCAGCAACATATGTTTCAGGAATATCGTACGCTTTCGCTGTCGTTGGGTGAACTTGTCCGACAAAACCAACCACTTCATCTTCTAAATAAATCCATGCTGTCCGGCCTGGATGCATTTCTGGAATCGCCGTTGTCGCTTGATAACTGATTTTTTCTGTTAATCCTAAAACAGCTACAATACTTTCCACTAAGCCTTTTACTGTATAAAAATCAACGGCTGTTGCTTTTGTTTGCCAATCTTTAACCATTGTATTACCAGTTAAAGCAAGTGCTAAGTGATTTTCTTCTGTAGGTAAATTTTTTGTTGGATCTTCTGTTTGGTAGAAAACGCGTCCTACTTCGTAGAAGGCGATATTATTATTTTTACGCGCCACATTGTATGCGACATCATCTAATAAACCAGAAATTAAGTTCATACGTAACACAGAACGCTCTTCACTCATTGGCCATTGCAAACGTGTTGTTTGACTTTCTTTCATCATAAATTGACGGGATTTTTCTTCTGTTGTCAACGCATAGCTGATGGCTTCACTCGTACCATGACCTTCCAGTAAGCTCTTTAATTGGCGCGTAACATGTTGTGCTTTGGTTAGACTTCCAGCAACTGTTTCTCCACTTGGCAATGTTGAAGGTAAATGATCATATCCATAAATGCGCGCCACTTCTTCAATAATATCTGCTTCAATCGCAATATCCCAACGTCTTGGTGGAATCGTAATTTCATATGCGCCTTGATTTACTTCATAAGCAAAACCGAGTGCTTCAAAAATTTCATTCACCGTTGCTTCATCTAATGCAGTGCCTAAATATTGGTTGATTCGTTCTAAAGTCACAGCTACCTGCGCTTCTTTAACGGCCACTTCAGAACCAACTGCAGTGCCTGAAACCACTGTTCCGTCGGCTAACTCTGCAATCATCGCGGCTGCCACATCACAAGCTAACCCAACTGTCGCTTGGTTGATGCCTTTTTCAAATCTACTTGAAGATTCACTCCGTAAATTAAATTGTTTAGACGTTTTGCGAATAGACAATGGATTGAACAATGCCGCTTCTAAAGCCACAGTTGTTGTTTCTTGACTGATTTCAGAATTAGCCCCACCCATTACGCCAGCTAAGCCGACAGGCGTTTTTCCATTCGTAATGATGATATTTTCTTCTGTTAATTGACGTGTTTCACCATCTAATGTAATTAGTTCTTCTGCTGATGTTGCTCGACGAACCAAGATTTCTTTGCTATCTAATTTTTGATAATCAAATGCATGCAATGGTTGACCAAATAATAATAAAATATAATTTGTCACGTCCACCACATTGTTAATCGGACGGATTCCTTCATTCATCAATCGGTTTTGCAACCACTGAGGACTTTCTGCAATCGTCACATCTTTAATGACACGAATTTGATACGCTGGTGCATCTTGTGAATCTTCAACAGTCACTGTTACGTAATTTTCCACGTTATCTGAAGCATCTTCTTTGAGTTCAGGATCATTAAACTGAGGCGTTTGACGATAAATTGCGCCAACTTCATAGGCTACCCCTCTCATACTTAATGCATCTGCACGGTTTGGTGTAATTGATAATTCAATAATCGCATCATCCATGTCTAAATAAGGGAAAACAGGTGTCCCATTCACTGCTTCTTGAGGTAAATAATAAATCCCTTCAGCATAGGCTTTTGGTACGACATTGTCTGAATATCCTAGCTCTTCTAACGAACAAATCATTCCGTTAGAGACTTCGCCACGCATTTTACCTTTTTTAATTTTTTGATTTCCTGCAATTCTTGAACCAGGTAACGCTACGATGACTTTAATTCCGGCTTTTACATTTGGTGCTCCACAAACAATTTGTGACAATTCTTCTTCACCGATGTCTACTTGGCAAATTGATAAGTGGTCAGAGTTTGGGTGAGGAACACATTCTTTTACTTCACCGACAACAATTTTCTTTAATCCTTCTTCAGGTACAGCAACGCCCTCAACTTCGATACCTGTCACAGACATTTTGTCCGCTAATTCTTGCGGAGTAACGTTTGAAAGATTAACATATTCATTTAACCATTTATAAGAAACTAACATTTTTCAACTACTCCTTTACCTTGAATTGATTTAAGAAACGTAAATCATTTTGATAAAAATTACGGATATCATTTACACCATAACGTAACATAGCAACGCGATCTGGTCCTAAGCCAAAGGCAAAGCCTGAGTACTCTGTTGGATCAATCCCTGACATTTGTAACACATCTGGATGGACCATCCCCGCACCTAAAATTTCAATCCAACCTGTATGTTTGCAGACGTTACAACCTGCGCCGCCACATTTAAAACAGCTAACATCTACTTCGACTGAAGGTTCTGTAAAAGGGAAATAGCTAGGACGTAAACGAATTTTACGATCTTCACCAAACATTTTTTTCATCATGACTTCTAACGTCCCTTTTAAATCACCCATTGTGACATTTTTATCGACAACAAGGCCTTCAATCTGATGGAATTGGTGACTATGTGTCGCATCATCTGTATCACGACGGAATACTTTCCCAGGAGAAATCATTCGTAATGCACCTTTTGAAAAATCGTGTTTTTCCATTGTTCGAGCTTGAACTGGTGAAGTATGCGTACGAATTAACATCTCATCTGAAATATAAAACGTATCTTGCATGTCGCGTGCCGGATGATCTTTTGGTAGATTCATGCGTTCGAAATTATAATGATCGGATTCTACTTCGTATCCTTCCACTACTTGATAACCCATGCCTAAGAAAATATCTTCAATCTCTTCCATAACTTGTGTCAAAATATGACGTGTGCCTTGAGGCATTTGTTTCCCAGGTAAAGTTACATCTAAACTTTCTTCTTTTAGTGCCGCATTTAACGCTTCGTTTTCTAAAACAACTTTGCGCGCTTCAATTGCTTCGGTTAATAAATCACGAATTTCATTTGCAAAGCCCCCCACCACTGGTCGTTCTTCTGGTGAAAGGTTTTTCATGCCTCTTAATACTTCGGTGATTGGCCCTTTTTTCCCTAATGTTTCTACGCGAATTTGGTTTAATTCTTTTAAAGTAGCAACTTGTGCGATTTCTTTGAGCGTATTGTCT
Organism: Enterococcus sp. DIV0546; assembly: GCF_051712785.1. NCBI lineage: Bacteria > Bacillati > Bacillota > Bacilli > Lactobacillales > Enterococcaceae > Enterococcus > Enterococcus sp. DIV0546. The sequence goes on along the minus strand of NZ_JBIOPO010000001.1, from coordinate 901,792 downwards.
CTAAGAGCTTCTAATTGCGCTTGTAATGTCATTATGCGTTCCCCTCTATCTTTTATTTAAACTAAAAAAAACGATAACCCATTCCTTTCAAAGGAACGAGCTATCGTGTTACCATCCTAATTCATAACAAATTGTTGTCATGCACTCATTTCATTTAACGGCAATTACCGGTTTGCTTTCTTCTTGAAAACAAACAAACTCAGGAAGTGAATTTCGCTTGGTGACTGTGTAAATCAGCTTCCAGTCTCTGGCTGACTCTCCCTAAAACACGTCAATTCAAACTACTTGTTTCCATCACTGTTTTTTTAGTTATTTAATTACGTTTAGTTTACAAGAAGTTTTGCTTGCGGTCAACTGCATTCTTCGTCTTTTACCCATTTTTCTGCCCAATGTTGAATTTGTTCCATTGCTAATTGCAAGTCTTCGCCTTTTTCGGTTAGGAAATATTCTAAGCGATTTCCTTCACCGCAACGAACAGCTTTGGTGATAATTCCTTCAGCTTCTAGTTCCTTCAATCGCTCTACTAAGACACGATCACTTAACATTGGAATTTTTTCTTTTAATTCGCCAAAACGTTGAGGACCTCGTTCTAATAAAACATCAATAATTAAACCATTCCATTTTTTACCAAGTATTGAAAATGATTTTTCAAATTTGGGACAAAGTACAAACGATTCTGTTTTTACTTTTTCCATCTTCCTCACCTCTTCAATGAGTATAGCACATTCCTTACAAAATGTAAGTGTTTCTGCTTCTAATTTTTTCTACTTTATAAAATCTACAACATTTCCTGTCTGCATGTCAATAATTACTCCTCCATTTAATAAAATTAAATAGACGTGCGACACCTCTTTATGCGTTGCCTCTTGTAGCGCTCTACGATAAAGATTCATCTGTCCGCGATACCGTTCGACAATTTCAGAAATTGCTTGGGGAGAGGTGCCTTTTACATGATCGGTTTTATAGTCATACAAAATGCATTGATTGTCTAATTCGATATAGCCATCAATAATCCCATGAATTAATAAATCATCTTGTGTCGTTTCTGGATAATTTTGAATGAGCTCTTCTGCTTCAATCAGCATAGAAAAAGGTTGTTCCCTTCTAACGGTTTGATGGTGTTGAATCAATTGTTTTCCTAAGGCGGTGTCAAAGAAGGCCACGATTTGTTCCAGATTCATTTTTTCAGCAATTGCTGGTAAAATCAATTTATTTTCCACTAAGCGTTCTTGAACAGCTCGCACTTCCTCATAAGAAGGTTGCGTACTTAAATCAATTAGTTGTAATAAATAATGGGTTGCTGTCCCAATTTCAGCTGCTGAGGGCGCTTGAACCGTATCTAAAAATTTAGGCTTACTTAAATTTCCTTCAATCATTCGATTGACAATCAACGGTTGCGCTTGAATAGTATTGTCTTCCCGAACCTCAATTTTACCAATTTCTTTGTTATCGGGGTCATCAAATACTCGCTTGATTTCAGAAACAGACTGATAACTGGTGGTCCGAGTAGCCACTTCAAACGGATAATTGAAACTTAACCGTGCAAGGCCACGATTGATTTTGTCAGCAGATAATTGCGCTTTTTCGGCTAAATCCTCTGCTTGTCTTTCTGGCAATTGTAATTGCTGAATGGCTGCTCGTAGTTGTTCTTCGTTGAACCACTGAATATGAAAGTTAGCTGGGTGCTTTTTGACTTGCGGAACGTTACTTACCACTACTTCTTGCTGATATTCATCGGCTTTTTGATGACGTACCAATGTCATCCCAACCCAATTCATTAAACTACTTTTACTTTGCAAGCGATTTTCAGCTGGTAGCACCAGTGTTTCTACATCGCCAACTTTCAGCCACTCTTTCCACATCGCCGCTTGGTCTTTATAGGAGCCTACCAGAAAAAGTTTCTGTTCTGCACGTGTCAACGCCACATATAACTTCCGCATTTCTTCGGATAGTAATTTTCTTAATCGTACTTGTTTAATCGCCAAAAATGGTAAAGTATCGTACATAACTCGTTCTTCAGGTTGTAAATAACGAATGCCTACCCCTAAATTTTCTTCAAAGATATAGCGTTCATTCAAATCACTGACATTAAATTCTTTGGTCATATCTAAAACGAATACCACCGGAAATTCTAACCCTTTACTAGCGTGAATCGTCATGACGCGTACGGCATTCTCTTCACTTAAAACGACTGGTTCCGCTAAATCTTTGTCTTTTTCTTGCATTTTTTCGATGAAGCGAACAAATTGAAATAATCCGCGGAAGGTTGTTTTTTCATACGCCGCGGCCCGATCGACCAACGCATATAAATTGGCTTGGCGTTGTTTGCCAACAGGCAACCCGCCAACATAATCAAGATAGGCCGTTTCCCGATAAATCGTCCACAGCAAGGTGCTAAGCTGGTTGCGTCGAGCCTGTTCCCGCCATTTTTCTAATGATTCAGCAAAACGTATAGTTTTTTCCTGAACAACTGCTTCCTCCATGGTTGGTTCCATTTTTTGATTAAACGTTAAAAATGCTTCGTAGTAACTGGTTTCCTTATTAGCCAAACGAATAAGCACTAATTCGTTTTCTTTTAATCCAACAATTGGTGAACGTAACACAGCTGCCAAAGGAATGTCTTGATAGGGATTATCAATCAATTGAAGCAAGGCAATCATTGTACGAATTTCCGTTGCTTGGAAATAATTTTGAGCATCATTGACTTGAACTGGAATTTCTAATGATTTAAAAACATCTAAAATAGTTAAATTATTTTTCTTTGTAGGCGTTAATAAGACAATATCTTGATAAGTAATCGGTCGATCCGTTTTCAGCTTTTTATCATAAATTAAAAAATTTTGGTCAATTAATTCACGAATTTTCAAAGCAGTAACGTAAAGTTCCCCTTCTGTCTTATCTTCAATCAACAACTCAGGGGATTGTAATTCTGGAAATTCAACTGATTCTGTTGCTTTTTTTTCATAAATTAGCAATTCAGTTGAATAATCAGCCGCCTCCGAAAATTGATCAAAGCCATGAACCAAAGCGGCTGACTCATCGTAAGCAATTTGGCCCACTCGCTCATCCATTAATTGACTAAATACTAAATTCGTAAAGTCTAAAACATCTTTGCGGGAACGAAAATTTTCAGCTAGAATAATTCGTTTGCCCTCTTTGCCGTACCCATACTGATTGTATTTTTCAATAAACAATGTAGGATCTGCCAAGCGGAAAGAATAAATAGACTGTTTCACATCTCCTACCATAAAAAGGTTTCCTTCTGTGCTAAGCGGGCGGCGCAACCAATACAAAATAGATTCTTGTAATTGATTGATATCTTGGTATTCATCGACTAACACTTCATCAAATTTTTCGCGATAGTAAAGAGAGGCTTCTGATGCATGCCAGCCATCTGCCTGATTTTTCGCTAAAATAGCTAACGTATAATGTTCTAAATCGTTAAAATCCACTAAATTTTTAAGCCGTTTTTCTGCGCCATAGGCCTCCATAAATTGTTTCCCCACGTGAGCCATTTCTTGAACAATGGGCGTGGCCTCTTTCAAGACTTGTTTCATGGCATCTGGAGAAAGTGTAAACAGTTGCTTTTTCAAATCATTTAACGCTTTTTTATTTTGTTCTCGTAACTGTTTGGCTTGTTCCGCGGTTGGTTTCAACTCTTCGGCACGAACCGTTGGGTAGCGGTCAAAGCTCAACAATTCAGTCAAATTATAGGCGCTCTCTAAATCATTTCTCTCTAAAAATTGTAAAAATTGTTTTGTTTGTTCCTTTTCATTTTGAGCTAAATACCAAATCTTTTGAAGTTTCTCTTCGCCCTCTGTTAAGGTCACCATTTCTTCGTAACGCTGAAGAGTTCGTTGTAACGTCTCAACGGCTAGCGGTTTTAAATACGTCTGAAATAACGTTGATTCGCCTAGCTGATCCCCTACTTCGTAGGCTTGTGTTAAGCCATTAATCCACGCCTCTGGATCAGGATTGGCTTTGGCAAATTCATAAAAAGAAAAAATTAAGTTAGTGAGTCCGTCATCACTACGATCATTGGAAAAATTCGCTGTTAATTGGTAAAATTCTTCTTGATTTTCCGCATAAAATTGTTCACGTAATGCATCCCAAACATCTTCTTTTAATAACAATGTTTCTGTTTCATCTGTTAACATCCGAAAAACTGGATCTATGTCAATTAAATAATAAAAACGACGAATAACAGTTAAACAAAAGGCATGTAACGTGCTGATATTGGCTGTTGGCAAAAGAGCAATTTGACGAGAAAAATGCCGTCTTCTTTCTGGATTTTGTTCTTCATTCATTGCCTTTTGTAAAGCCACTTGGATACGTTCTTTCATCTCACGGGCGGCGGCTTCAGTGTACGTCACAATCAAGAGACGATCGATATCGACGCCGCTTTTGACTTTTTCAATGACACGGCGGACTAAAACGGTGGTTTTTCCTGAGCCAGCCGAAGCAGAAACTAAGATATTTTCATCGCCATCAAACACCGCTTGCCATTGACTGTCGGTGAATTGCTCATTGGCTGGACGTAGTGGAATTGTTTTACTCATCTTCGGTTGCTCCTTCCTCATCTTTGTTTAACAAGCGCGCCATAATTTCCTCTTTGGATAAATTCTCAATACGATGATAATTATTTTCTTTTAACATCACATCAAAATCACAGACACTTCGAAACGGACAATAGCGACAAGCAATCCGTTCCTTGCCTTGATAAGCGGGATTAAGTTGAACTTCGCCGCCAATAATTTGATTCCCCGCTTCAATAAATTTATTTCGGTTATGGGAAAGCAACGCGCCTAATTCTGGTTCTGTCACAAATTTATCTTCTTGGCGACGACCAGGTTTAATTTGTTCTTTGGCGGATTCTTCAATCGGAAACAGCAACGAACTTTGTTTAGCTTGCAGACTCGTATCTAAATGATCCAATAAATCTGGGTCTTTCATCAAAAGACCATCAAACTGATATTTTTTAAGCATTTGTTGTTCAATGTCGTCTTTGCCTTCATAAGATAACGTAGGATTGTGTACATGCAGATAAAGTGAGCCAGCAGGTTTAGCTTCTTGACCAACTAATTGCACAGCATCCATTAAAGCCACATCCAAGTACGTCAGCATTTGCATGGCTAAGCCGTAATACGCTTCTGTCATATTAAATTTACGGTGACTCGATTTATAATCAATCACACCTAAATAGGTTGATTCGGGTGTAACCAATTGATCAATCCGGTCGATTTTTCCCCGAACATGAATCTTCCCTTGATTTTTTAATGGTAATTCCAAACCAGAAATTCCTTTTTTAGCGGCAATTTGGCCAAATAACACTTCCGTTTGAACAGTAGTCATACCACTTCGTTGGCTTTGGCGTTTCAGCGCCCAACTGACTTTTTTAATTGTTTGACTCAATTGATAGCGAATATAGTTCATGCGACTAGAGGTCGTTAATACAGAAAAACGCGCATCCCCTAAAATACTATTTAGTACTTCCTCCGCCAATAAATTGACTTCCTGATCGGTTAATTCAGATAAGTTCCGTTGATTCATAATCAATAATTTAAAGAACTGATCCAATGCTTCATGGAAAAATTCCCCTGTAGCTGCTGGCGAAAGCCCAAAGACATCTCTTTCTTTCAAACGTAAGCCATAGCGAGAAAAGTATTGATATTGACACCGATAAAAACTCTCCATCCGAGAAACGGATGTATAAATATCTTTACCATATAAAGGTTCTGCTAAGACCTCATCAATCTTTTCAGGAATATTTTGATGCGTTAAACTTTCGAAAACTTGCTTGGCTAGCGGCGCAATTGATTGGTTCATTAGCGCTTTTTCCATATTTAACCAGAAAGGCAACAATCCTTCTTGTGTTTCTTTCCGTTGTCTTTTCAAACGCGTTAATTCACCGATTAACGTCCGATACGTACTAATATGGGCTAAACTGGTCGTTTCATCATCGAAAATGGTTGTTTCATTTTTTTCAAAAACGAGCAAGTTTAAATCTTTTTGGATATTTTTAAAATAAGGAGACGGTTTGACTTCTTGAGCGGTATCTTTAACACTTGGATAGGTTAAATATAACCGTTCTCGCGCTGAAGAAAAGACGAGATACGCAACAAACGGTTCTTGCGCAATTTTGCGTCCGGTTGTCCCACGTAAATATTGGTTTTCCGTTAAAGTATCATTGATTGTCTGACGTTCTTCATCAGACAATAGTGTTTTATTTTCAATCTTTTGTGGAAAAATTTCTTCCGTCATCCCAATAGCAAAAGTAACCTTGACAGCGCCAGGTCGAGTTAAATCCATTGCGCGAACTTGTACTTGGTCAATCGCTGTCGGCACTTTACTATAGTGCAAACCTTCCAAGCCACTAACAAATATTTCTTGAAACGTTGTAAAATCAAACGAACTTTCTCCGTAAACAGTGACGTATTCATCTAGTAACGACATCAATGCATCCCAAGTCTGTTCATGGTTACGAGCTGTTTCTAGTTGACCTGCTTCGATAGCTTGTAAGCGCCACATTTTTAATTGTGTTGCCACACCACTTTGCAGTAAAAAGTGATAGAAGACGGTCGCTGCTTCCAAACCAGTTTTGGCACTTATCATTGCTTGAAAGTAACTAGGTAACAGCCGTTGAAGCGATTGACGAATCGCATTTGACTCTTCTTCCATCGTAGCGACATCTTCTTGCTCTTCCGCTTCAAAATCATACCGAATAAATTCCCAATCTTTTTCTTGCGACCAATAATAACCTTCATAGCCGTATGCTAGGACTACATTTTCGGTAATATCAACTTTTCTGCGCCAAGCGTTCCGTTGGTTTAACCAATCAGTCAAGCTTTCTTCAGAAGTAGTGAGTTGATTCATTGGCATAAATAATTCCGTTCTCAAAAACCGGAGCACATCGCGATAACGATAATTGTACGAATGAATAGCAAATAAAGATTCAATCCATTCGACTAAAGGATGCCGATCCATAGCCATATCTCGGTCGACATAAACAGGAATCTCGTGTTCCGCAAAAATCGGTTCTAATAAATTTTCATAACAATCTAAATCACGAGTCAACACCTGAATTTCTTTGTACCGATACCCTTCTTCCACCACTAAACGGCGAATTTCGGTTGCAACATGTGTTAATTCTTCTTTAACGTTTTCAGCACGCCACAGAAATAAGCCATCGCCTCTCCAGTCAGTTGTGCTTAATGGAGGCAGGTGTTCTTGCGATTGAATCCAATAATCGTTTAATCCTTGCAAGTCTGGATTTGTAATTAATACCTCTTTCTTTTCCACATAATCTGAAAGAATCGGGATTTGCTTCTGTCTTGCTAGTTGATAAAGCTGATGATAGGTTTGTCCCGCTTCATAAAATAACGACCGCGGATCAGGTAAGTCATGCGGATATTGTTTGTCCAATACGAGGGCTACTTTCACAGAACCTGCTTGCGCCATTAGCACTTCAATCAACTTTAATTCTCTGGCAGTAAACTGCTGATAGCCTGAAATAACGAATTGAACATTCGACAAATCAACCGTTTGTAAATACTCGCTTAAATGTTGAATAATCTCCGCTGATTCATAGCCATACTGACTCATTTGCAATTGGAATCGCGAAAAAATTAACGTTAAATCTTGAAACTTAAGTTGTAAATCTTGTCCTTTAGGGTTCTCCGTTTGTTTTTCTAAAAATGGATAAAGCTCCGCAATCTCAATATTGCCTTCGCGCATTTCTTGATAAAGCTGAAATAGTTGCTGAATAAAGCCAGGCTTGTTAATTTCACCTCTAAAAATTTGTAACTCTTCTTCTGCTTCTACTAAAATTTTGCGGAAAATCATCGCAGCGCCTGCATCAGATAAAACATCTGCCGAGTAAAAAGGTGTATGTTGTAAATAGTACCAAGCCAAACGGTAAAAACTAAAAACCTGCAGACGGGTACTGGTTATTGAATCAGACGTAGTTGTCTGTAATTGACGTAACTTTTGCAAGACTTGAATTTCTTGCTCAAACTTAATATGGTTCGGGACTAAATAGAATACTTCATGCTGTGCGTCTTCCTCTAGCCATTGTTTTGTCGCCTGTATAAGTGGCGCTTCTAAATCTGCCACAGCGGTTCCTCTAATAAACTGCACACTCATGGTTTCACATCCTTTTCCTTTGCACTGCCTTTATTTTACCACAAAAGAAGGACGGAAACATGTGTTTGTTTTTACACATTTCCGTCCTTCTCTTTTACTCATTGTATCTTTTATTGTTTTGACACTTCTGGTATTGGACCAAACCGTGAGAATGGCCACATCACAAATTTCACTTCACCCAAAATATCTTTTTTATGAATAAAACCAATGACACGACCGTCTTTTGAATTCCGTCGATTATCACCTAAAACAAAGTAGCTATCTGCTGGTACTTTTTCTTTTAATGAAAAATCGCCTGTCAAAGGTTGACCATCTGTTAAGGCTTTTTTAAATTCATCTAAATAGGGTTCGTCAACTTCTTTTCCATTGATGTACAATGTATCATCCTTGTACGCAATTGTATCTCCAGGTAAACCAATCACACGTTTAATATAATTTTTATCTGGTTCATCTGGCGCTGGGAAAGTAATAATATCGAAACGATTAATTTCTGTGTTTTTTAATGTAATTACCCGTTCACCATCTGCTAACGTTGGATCCATTGAATGACCTCTCACTACGACAGGCGTAAATACAAATTGTCTCAGTAAAAACAGACCCAAAGCTAAACAGGCAAAAAAGACGACTGTTTTAATTAATTCTTTTGATTTCAAACTCATTCCTCCAAAAACCTTATTATCTTATGTCTCATATTCTACCACAAAGTAAATCAATCCTATAGTGCTTAACACTCAATTAATTTTTATGTATGCTTTTTTTACAAAATGGTCAGAAAAAAAACGTATTTCTTTCAAATTTGATTCTTACTTTTTTGATCCTGCTCATAAAAAAAGCATAATCAATTCTAAAAAAGGCTGAATTGATTATGCTTCTAGCGTTTTAGCGATCCATCACAACCACGTAACAAACTTCTAAAGGACCATGCAACCCGACAACCAGTTGCATTTCAATATCTCCTGAATTAGAAGGCCCTGAAATAAAGTGAATCGCTGAGCCGATTTTTTCGCCTTTTTCTATTTTATCTGTATAAAAAGCTGCTGGCTGAGTCGAACGTGGAACGAGTTTACTAAACGGTATAATTGAAATATAATGCTTCGGTAAAAAATGTAAGGCTCTGCCTTGTCCCGCATTGGACTCCACCACAATCGTTCCTGATTCAGCTAGTAAAAACTCAGCAAAGGCAATCGCAATATTTGCCTGAGCAGCTGTTTGAATATTCGCTTCTCGTTGCTCACTTCCAGGTTGCCATTGCTTAACAGAAACAGCCTCTAATGACTTAGCTAAATCAGCTAATCCATAGGCTTCAAAACGTGCATCTGTTGGCAATAAAAGATTGCCCCCACCAAACTCAGCAACAATTTGCTGAATCGTCGTCAGTAAATTTTCTTGTGTGGTTTCCACTAAGTTCGTGTGAATCGTTTCCACACGTTCTTTCACAATCGTTAATAGCTCTGCTGGTGTTTTATCTGCCAACTGTTCTTCTGGTAAATGATTAACTGGCTCAAATGGATGGGCCGAAACAGGCTGTTTTTCTACGCCTAATTTTTCTCGTAGATTTTGTAAAAAAGGTTCTCGATTTTGAATCGCTTCGTTAGTCATTTTTTTCACCTTCTTGATGTTTTTTGAACCAACTTCTGAAGTTTTCTGAAGATTTTGGTGGTCTTGGCAAATCACGAACATCGGTCCAACCTTTTACTAACCCTGGTCCTTTATCAAGGTAGCCTCCATGATTGTACATGTTTTCAACAGTAATGTCTTTTTGTTTACTTAAAATGCCCGCTGCAGCATGATCGACTTTCATGGCTGCTTTAAACATTGCTGGTGAACCAGTGGCTTTACCTACCATACGCATTTGGAAATCTTCAAATCCATGTTTCATTTTCAGATCATCGGTCATCACTTTACGATGTTCAATTAATAATTCGTGCAATGGAATTTTCACAGGACACGTTTCCGTACATGCCCCACAAAGACTAGACGCATAAGGCAATTCCCCAAACTGTTTATATCCACCTAAAATTGGAGAAAGCACAGCACCAATTGGTCCTGGATAAATAGAGCCATAACCGTGCCCTCCAATATGGCGATAGACCGGACAAACGTTCAGACAAGACCCACAACGAATACACTGTAAGACTGGCTGAAAGGCTGTTCCTAACGCTTTTGAACGCCCGTTATCCAAAATGACTACGTGAAATTCTTCTGGACCATCGGATTCATCCGCATTTTTTTGCCCGGCAAACGTCACATACGTTGTTAAATTTTGACCAACAGCACTTCTGGCTAAAAGGTTATCTAAAACCTCTGCTTCACGCATTGTTGGTACGATTCTTTCCATCCCCATTAACACGATTTGTGTCTTAGGAATACTGATGGTCAAATCAGCATTTCCTTCATTTGTATTTAAGTTAATTAAGCCGCTATCCGCAATAGCGAAATTACAACCTGTAATGCCAATCTCCGCTTCCAAAAAGAATTTGCGCATCACTTCTCGTGCACAGCGTGCCAAATTTACCGGGTCATTATCTCCTTGATACCCTAATTTTTTCGCAAAAACCTGACGAATCTGTTCGCGATTTTTATGAATACTTGGGAAAACAATATGTGACGGCTCATCCCAGTCATCCATTTGTAAAATGAATTCCGCCAAGTCTGTTTCCATTACACTGACATCGTCTAATCCCAATAACATTGGATCAATATCGACTTCGGTCGTCACCATTGATTTAGATTTCACAATTTTTTTCGCCTTTTTTTCTAGAACCACTTGTTTCACATATTCATTGGCCTCTTCGGCGGTTTGAGCAAAAAAGACTTTGCCACCTCGTTTGGCGACGTTATCACTGAACTCTTCTAAATAGTCAGGCAGATACTGAATTGTATGTTGGCGAATTTGTTCTCCCAGTTCACGCCATTGTGGCCAATTGCCTAAAGCTTCCCGCGCACCTTCTCGTTTCTCCCATTGGGCATCTTGTGCTTTGGCGACAGCCTTTTGCATAAACACATCTTTTTTACTTTCTTCAATTCGTTCACTTAACGGCTTATTGCTCGTTGATAATCCCACAGTTCTTCCCCCTTACCCTACCGATATGATTTGTGGTTGGTCCATGCGTGCTTCATCCACTTCGTGATTAAGGACTTCTGCAATATGCATAATCTTAATCTTTTTCCCATCACGATTGAATTTACCCCCGATATTCATCAGGCAACCCATATCCGCACTAATTAAAATTTCTGCGCCCGTATCAATCACATCGTTCATTTTTTCCGTCACCATTTGTTCAGAAATAGCTGGCATTTTCACTGAAAACGTTCCGCCAAATCCGCAACAATTTTCAAGATGTCCTAAAGGAATCATTTCTAATCCTTTCACATGATCCAACAAAACAAAAGGCGATTCTCGTTCATTTAAAATTCGCGTCATATGACAAGAACGATGATAAGTGGCTTTCCCATATAGCGTTGCGCCAACATCTTTGACCCCTAAGACACGATAAAGAAACTGACTAAACTCATAAGTTCGCTCAGCTAAACGTTGTGCTTTTGGCCCATAAATAGGATCATCTGCTAAAAATTTGTGGTATTCTTTCATCATGCCGACACAAGACCCCGCAGGTCCCACCACATAATCGGCACCGTCAAAACTATCAATTTGATTCTTAAGCGTTGTCGTGCTCTCTGTCACATAGCCACTATTGTACGTTGGCTGACCACAACACGTTTGGCTTGTTGGTAAAACCGTTTCACAGCCATAACGTTCCAAAACCTCTACCATTGCTTGCCCTACATTTGGAAAAAGTAAATCCACCACGCATGTCGAAAATATACTCACTTTCACGCAAAATAACCTCCTCGTTTTCTACGAAAAGGCTCCATGAAATTAATTGGGCGGCTGTCATTAAAAGTCACTTGGCTGTCGTCTCTAACTACTTCACAGTGCCTTTTCAACAAATACGTTATTTGTAACAAAAATCGTTTTTTAAAATGATTCTTATACAATAATTATTTTACCAGTATCTGGTTTTAACAGCAAACGATTCCAGAAATTTTGTGCATTTTCACACAAAAAAGGAGGCTTTTTTATAAAAGTTTCTTTTACCCCCTTCGAAATTCGTTTTTTCTGAAGAAAAGAGTGACGAAATTTTGAAATTTTGGTAAACTAAGAAAAAACGAGAAACGAGGGCCATGCATGTTCATTTCATTTAACATGTTTATTCTATTAATTGTTGCAACGATCCTAATGATTTTTCTGATTATCTATTTGACAGTCACTGGAAATGATAAAAATAATAAAAAGAAACAAAAGAAAGAAACAAAAAGAACTACGCCAACTTTAAACAAAAAAACAACTGTTCCCCCTTCTCAGAAGCCAAATGTTGTGACTGATGTTGCAAAAAAGAGCGAGCCGGAAAAGCAAGCCGTACAACGAACACAGAAACCAACCACTAGAGAGGACGAGACTTCTCAATTTACACGAAGCCAACGTCATAAATGAAAATGGGACATAAGTCGAGATGACTTATGTCCCATTTTCTAATTCTTAAGATAATCAGCTGAACAAAAAATCCGCTAGTTGTTTCACTTTTTCTTTTAATTAATGATAGTTTATTCTTCTTTTCAGGTGTATACTAAATGATTGAAAAGAGACTTTAACTAATTAGGAAGAGGTGATTTTTTGTCTGCAAAGCGGTTTATTCAATTATTCATTTGTTATGCTATTTCAATGATTGTCGCAATACTTTTAACGGACTTATTTAATTTCTCGAGTCCTATAGCTTATTTAGTAGTGGCTAGTATCATCGGCTATGTAGTCATTACTGTTCCATTAACAATTATGACTCTATTAAAAAATAAAAATTAATAAAAAAATTGAGCGATTTTAATCACTTAAATTGCTCGATTTTTTTATTTTCATAATATTTTTCACTTATTTTTTCATTTTCATTGACAGAATAGTTGTAATTGTCAGAAAATTGTATATAATAAAGAAAGTTATTTTCATATTATTTTTTTCAATTAAAGGAGAATCCTATGAGTGAAACACAACAAACAACCTTAAAAAAACAATTAAGCTCGCGCCACATTACGATGTTAGCCTTAGGGGGAGCGATTGGCGCAGGTCTTTTTAAAGGAAGTGGCGAAGCAATTGGTATTGCTGGTCCTTCTGTTTTAATCGCCTTTCTAATTGGCGGTGCTGTTCTCTTCATCGTCATGAGTGGTTTAGGAAAACTTGTTTTAGATGGCGGAGACACACATCATGGTTTGTCTAGCTTAGTTCGACCATTTTTAGGTGCACATTCTGCTGATTTTATTGATTGGGTTTATTATTCCATGTGGACAATTAATATTATCGCAGAAGCGGTTGCCGCAGCTTCCTTTTTACAACTTTGGTTTCCTAATATTCCTGCTTGGTTTTTTGTTTTCATTTTAGCTATTTTAACGACGCTCATTAATCTTTACTCGGTTCGTTTATTTGCAGAAACAGAATATTGGTTGGCGTTTGCTAAAATTAGTGTCATCATTTTGTTAATTATTTTTGGTGTTTATCTGGTGGGACAACAAATGCTAGGCAGTGGTGTCTTCCCTACTTTACAAAGTATCACCGATCATGGTGGCTTCGCCCCACATGGCATGAAAGGTATTGTTAATTCTTTATTAGTAGTTATTTATTCTTATGGCGGTTCAGAATTAATCGCGATTACTGTCAGTGAAGCAGATGATCCTAAAAAAGCCATTCCTAAAGCGATTCGTGGTGTGATGGGACGGATTATTTCCTTCTATATCATTCCATTATTCTTACTTTTGATTATTTTCCCTTGGAATACATTAGCAGGCACAACGGTGAGTCCATTTGTTATGGTTTTTGAAAAAATGAATATTCCTTTTGCTGCTGACATCGTAAATTTTGTGATTATTTTAGCCTTGTTTTCTTCTATTAATTCTGGGGTATACGCCTCTTCTCGCCTTTTATATTTTCGCTTAAAAGATAAAAAAGGACCCATGAGTAAACTAGCGGTTTTAAACAAGCACCAAGTACCTCAACGTTCAGTTTTCTTCTGCGCCAGTGTTTTATATCTGGGCGTTATTCTTTCTTATTTTGTTGGCGATGAATTATTTGGTTACTTAGCCGGTTCTCTCTCTTACACTGTCTTGCTAATTTGGATTTTAATTAGCGCTGCGGCGTTTGTTCTGTCTTTAAAACGAGGGTCTCTCTTTGAAAAAAGTATTAATCTCCTTGCGTTAATCATTTTAGGTCTCATCTTTATTGGCATCTTATTTACAAATTCGTTAGGCGTCACTCTTTTAACAGGCCTACTGTACTTTGTTATTTTCTTTAGTTATCGTAAGAAAAATGATTCCTTTCTACTCTCTGATGAAAGCTAAATAGACCAAAAAAAACGAACAGTTTTGTAAGATAACTGTTCGTTTTTTCGATGTTCCATCTCCTTCTTCTTTTGCTATGCTATTTTTGTAAATTGTTAGGAGGAGAAAAAATGAAAAAAATCGGCGCTATTTTATTTATTGGCTTATTCATTGTTGGTGGTTATACAGGCTATCGTTATTATGCAGATACATATAAGGGTGAAAAAGCCTATGCACAAGTTCCTCTAGAAATTCCTGAACGAAAACAAACAGTAGATGACAATCAAAAAAGCATAGATGGCCAATATTCTTTACACTATCGACTAAATTTTGTTAAAAGTAATGGAAAAACGCAAGTTATGGACTACGAACGGACAGACAAAAATCCTCAACCTTTGGAACCAAATGCTTACATAGAAGCAACCATTAGTAAAAAAAGAATCATCCAATCTCCTGTCAAAATTGATAAAAAAGAGATTCCAGAAAAAGCTTTCGCACAATTAAATAACCGAAAAACAACCAGCGATAATTAGTCATCGCTGGTTGTTTTTTTACATGGAATAACAATTAATTCATAAATAATGGTATGCTGATTTTGCTTAATTTCATGAGAACCAAAAATTTTTTGTACGCGTTGTTCTAAAATTGGAACTGACCATTGTTCTTCAAAATAGTTGCGGAAAAAGTCTTTTGAAATAGCTTCTGATGCTTCAAAGAAAAATTTTTTTGTAAAAAAAGGGCGCTGTTCTTTTTTTAGAAATACTTTGTATTGTGCCATCCAATTTAACTGCGGGTTGCTCTCTTGCTCAAAAGGAGAAAACAACGAATCTTGCTCTTCCACTAGCCGAAATATAAGACACCATTCTTCACTTAATTGGCACAATGCATTAACTTTTTCCGGCGTATCCAAAGCAGGGTTCATCGCTGAAAAAACGACTTGAAATTTTTTCCCAGTCTCAATCAGTCTTTCTTGGCTTTGGTGAAGAAAAACAACGTTGCTTTGTGCTTTTGCTTCCGCAATCTCCAACATTCTCTGAGAAATATCGGCTAGCGTATACTCCGTGACTTGCTCTTGAAAAAAAGGTAAATATCGTCCCGTCCCACCTGCGATATCCAGAAATGTCTGACACGGAAAAAGACCTTCTTGGACCAAGAAATCACGTAATTCTCGAGCAATTGGAAATGGCGATTCTTGTTGAATTTCTTCATATTCTTCTGCAAATTCATCCCAAAATTCCGCTAATTCTTGCTCATTATTATTCATCAACAGTTGCCCCTTTCTCTCAATTCTTATAAAAAGTGTAGCAAAAGAAGCGCCAAACAGCTAACAAGTTCACTCATTTAAATCAATAATTTCATCTACAAATCGCAGGGTTTTAGGTCGATGAGTAACCAAAATAGTCAACTTATTGTGGGTAAATTTTTGTACTTCTTGTAACACTTTTTCTTCGGTCTTTTCGTCCAATGCAGAAGTCGCCTCATCTAAAATAAGGATCTCTGCTTGTGTAAATGCTAAGCGTGTGAAAGCAATCCGTTGTTTTTCACCACCAGAAAAATTCATTCCTTTTTCACTCACAATAGTGTTTAAACCTTCCGGCAACCGTTCATAAAGTTCCCCCAACTGAAAACGATACATAGCTTCAATTACTTGTTCATCAGAAATTTCTTGATTCAATACAATATTTTCTTTCAACGTTCCTTGAAATATTGGCACATCTTGAGATAAATAAAAAACTTTTTCATAATAATCTTCCAAATTGAATTGTGTTAGAGGAAATTGATTCACATAAACTGTCCCCTCTGTCGGCTTCAATAATCCTAAAATCAATTTAATCAGGGTAGATTTGCCTGTACCACTTTTTCCAATCAAGCCATAAGTTTTATTCATTGAAAATTGTCGATTTTGTTGGGACATAATCGTTTGACTATCTACGCTAAAACATACATCTTTTAATGAAATTGTTTGAATTTCAGGTAACACTTTGCCTGGAACCGCTAAATCAGGATCATCTTCTTTTTTATAAAAATCTTCCAAGCGCTGATAGGCTACTTTATCCAAATTATATTGAACAAATAAAACATTAAATATGGCTATCGGCGTATAAATTCGATCGATATACATCACTATCGCTACAAGTCCACCTAAACTTAGCGTCACGACGTTAGTAAAACTAAGTACGACAATACTTACTTTGATTAGTGCGACTAACAAGGCAAAAAAGCCAAAGAAAAATTCATGGATCATAGTCATTTTTGTTATATTTTGACTATTTTCCTCTGCCATTAACGCGTAATTTTCAATCTCTTTTTTATATTTTCGATTAATTCTAAAAGTTACTAGTTCTGTCATCCCTCGTATCAAAGTAGCATTCATTGCTTCTTCGGAAATAAGTGTTTTTTCTTTCATGTTTTGTAGCGTTTTCAAAAGTATTTTGGTTAAAATAAATACAATCACATAACCAATTAGAATTGCTGGCAGTAATTTTTTATCAATCAATGCTATGAAAAATAAATTAAATAACGTCTCTGGAATTAGCTCTCGAAATAAGCGCCCATAAAAATTCAAGTGGATATTTCTCCCAGCTGCTGCACCAACTTCTACTTTTTGTAGTAAAGCTCCCGCTCCCAGTTTTAGATATTCTTCATAGGAAATCTTGCTCATTTTTATTAAACTTAATTTCTTCAAATAGAAATAGATGCCATTAGTTAAGTAAGCTTTCGGTTTCTGTTCACAGTAAGACAATAGCGGAATTAAAATAATTGTCGTTCCATACGCTACTAACAACCCTAGTTGGAAACTTTTTTGATAATGATCTAACAACTGTTGAAAAAAATAAATTGCTAAAGCACTACATAATGAAACAATCACACCAATCAAAATGTACCAAGTGAAGCTTTTCTGAAAGTGCGACCATATTTTTTTAGTCATTTACTCCCTCCTTTTCGAGCAGTACATACCTTACTGTAGCATAGTTTTTGATTGGCGCCTATCAGCAATTTATCTCCAGATAATAGAAAAGCCCCCCAGCGAAAGCTGGATGGCTTTTCTATTGTTAATTCTTTCTGATTTGTAGATAACTTACACCTAAAACGGCAAATGTACTTGCCAGTATTCCTGCTATTAGCATAAACGGTGTTTTTGTTGTGCCTGTTTTGGGAAGTTCTCGTTGCCCGTTTGCTTCATTTAATTTTTGAATTGGTTCACTAAGAAGTTGGGGAGCCAACTGTGGGCTTCCTTCATTTTTCACTGTATTTAATGGAGCGTTTAGTATTTGTGGTTGATTTTTTGATGTAACATTTTTATTTTTCTCCACAGTTGTTTCTGTGGATGGCTGTTTTTTCTCAGTTGTAGTAATTTCTTTTGTTGGTGAGACATGAACTTCTGGCTGGCTGCTTTCTGCAGTTTCTGTTGCGCCATTCTCTTCAGTTGTTACGCTTGGTTTTTCAGGTATGATTGGTGCAATTGTACCTAACGTTTCACTTTCATCTGGATTTTCTTCTTCTGTTGGCGACACATGAACTTCTGGTTGGCTGCTTTCTGCAGTTTCCGTTGTGCCGTTCTCTTCAGTTGTCACACTTGGTTTTTCAGGAATAATTGGTGAAATTGTACCTAACGTTTCACTTTCATCTGGATTTTCTTCTTCCGTTGGTGAGACATGAACTTCTGGTTGACTGCTTTCTGCGGTTTCTGTTGTGCCGTTCTCTTCAGTTGTCACACTTGGTTTTTCAGGTATGATTGGCTCAATCGTGCCTAGTGTTTCACTTTCATCTGGATTTTCTTCTTCCGTTGGTGAGACATGAACTTCTGGTTGACTGCTTTCTGCGGTTTCTGTTGTGCCGTTCTCTTCAGTTGTCACACTTGGTTTTTCAGGTATGATTGGCTCAATCGTGCCTAGTGTTTCACTTTCATCTGGATTTTCTTCTTCTGTTGGCGACACATGGACTTCTGGTTGACTGCTTTCTGCAGTTTCTCTTGCGCCGTTCTCTTCAGTTGTCACACTTGGTTTTTCAGGTATGATTGGCTCAATCGTGCCTAGTGTTTCACTTTCATCTGGATTTTCTTCTTCTGTCGGCGAGACATGAACTTCTGGTTGGCTGCTTTCTACGGTTTCTGTTGTGTCTGTCTTTTCACTTGTTTCTGTTGCCTGTTCCGAAGTAGGTGTCTTTGGTTCCCATTCTTCTATTGTCTCTAAAGGAATGTCTAGACTTTCTTCTGTTGGCATTTCCACATTTTGATTGCCGCTTGCCTCACCGTCTACAAAAACATTTTTAACCTGTGATGTATTTTTTTCATTCGTTGCGTCTTGATTGTTTAGTTGATAATTGATGTCATAACTATTTTCAAATGTCGCTTGATGTTGCCCCGCTTCCGTGATTGTCGAAGTGTAACGGACGATAAAGGAAGTAAAGCGTGCTTTATCCCGATAAAAACGTAAATTAAAGTCGTTATCTGTCACAAAGTCAATTTTGCCATAACCTTGTTGTTCAAACTCGGCAAGTGAAATATATTTAGTTTCTTTGTCATTCACAATATCAAATGTAAAACTCTCTTTATTTAATTGTTGACCACTTCCTTGTCGATCCGCAATTGAAATATCTTCTGTGACATCGGATTTATTGAGGTTCACATTTAAAAACCAGCGTACTTGATTTGACTCTCCAGCCAAATCGCCTACTTTATAAAAAAACGGATAGTCTTGCTCAATTTGGCCAGTCTCTGTGTTAGTCATTCCTTCAATTGTCAAACGTTGAGTCGCCGTTGCTGTTCCGAAATCCGTTTCTATCACATTCGGTTGCGAACTATTGGTGATAAGCGTTTTAATCCCGAAAGAAAAATGCCCGTTCACATTATGTAAAGATTCAACTTTTTCGTTAAATGTTGCTACAACATGATCTTTATAGATAAAAACTTCCCCTAAACCATTTAAATTGATTTTTCGTGGTGAGCCATCGTTCTCGGTCATTCCAACTAGTTCGTCTGGTAAAGTTAAAGTAATAGTATCGCCAGGTTTTATTTTCTGATTTTCTTTGTCACTAAAAGATACTTTAATGGAGGTCATCTCCCCTTGATATAAAGTAGTGTGATCTAATTCTACTTTGTCAACGATTGGACTTTTGCTCAATTCGGCGCCAAACGAAATTGGACCTATCAATAACGCCCCCGCAATTGGTAGAATCATTACCAACAGTAACACTAAAAATTTTACACTTTTTGTCATAAAAAATTATTCACCCTTCTTTTCTCTTATTTTTTCCACTTAGTGGTCTTTTTCAGAAGTTGACAATAGCAAAAAGATATGTCTCGTACAATATTAATGCTCATTTAAGTAGCCTTTTTTTTAAATTTCTAATTCACTTCCTAAGGAAAACGTTTTATTATGGTAGTTACATTAGATAACATTTGTTACAAAATATCTAATGCTGCTAAGTTTGAGTTGCATAAATAACATATTTCACATCAATAATGAATAAAAATACTTATTTCATCCTCATTTTGTTTCCCAGGCCATTTATTCTTGTTATAATAAAGTTTATGAGATAAGGAGGAAAAGAATGAAAAATTCATATTTTGACGGTGGTTTAGCAACGTATATCGGGACTTCAATTTTAGCAACCTTGATTACTGTCTTTACATTAGGCATTTGCGCACCTTGGGGAATTTGTATGATGTACAACTGGAAAATCAAGCATACCGTTATTGATGGTAAACGCCTTTATTTTGACGGTACAGCTATGCAATTATTCGGTCATTGGATTAAATGGCTTTTATTAACTATAATTACTTTAGGAATTTATGGTTTTTGGTTGAATATCCGTTTGCAACAATGGATTACAAAACATACCCACACACTTTCATAAAAAGAGGAAGGATGAACTGAGTTACGGTCCATCCTTCCTCTTTTTATGAATATCTAACAGAGTGTTATCCTACTCTTTGAAAAAACAAGGAATTTATGCTATACTTTGATAAGTATCAAGGGATACTTATGTTATTTCGGGGGCGTTACGGATTCGACAGGCATAGTTGAGCTTGAATTGCGTTTCGTAGGTTACGGCTACGTTAAAACGTTACAGTTAAATATAACTGCTAAAAACGAAAACAATTCTTTCGCTTTAGCTGCCTAAAAACCAGCTAGCGAAGATCCTCCCGGCATCGCCCATGTGCTCGGGTCAGGGTCCTAATCGAAGTGGGATACGCTAAATTTTTCCGTCTGTAAAATTTAGAGGAGCTTACCAGACTAGCAATACAGAATGCCTGTCACTCGGCACGCTGTAAAGCGAACCTTTAAATGAGTGTCTATGAACGTAGAGATTTAAGTGGCAATATGTTTGGACGCGGGTTCGACTCCCGCCGTCTCCATTTTTAGAAAAGTAGAGAAAAACAAAAAAGAGCTAAAACCTTTATTTTATGAGGTTTTAGCTCTTTTTATTTTACAAGAAAAAAATAAAAATGTAGAGAAATGCAAAATATTTTGCACTCATTCTCTGAAAAACTTGCGACTTAATAACTCTTACGGTTGGAGTAATCCAATGATACACTTCAAATTAGCCAGAAACAAAACGTTAAATCAACTATCATCAAAGAATAATAAACTTCAGAATCTACAATGAATAGCATTGAAACTAAAAAAATTTGTATATCCATATTTTAAATTAAAAAATTCTCTACATATCTTTTCACCATATTAAATAACAATATAATAACGAAATTCCAGACTAGTTTTTTTATTTTTTACAATTTTTTCTATAACTAAAAACTTTTTTAAAAGGAACCGAGAAAAAAACACCCATAATCCACTCCTTATTTTTTAATCTTTAATTTCACAATAAAAATTCCCCTTAACAAAAAACCTTAAAAAAAAACACTCGTTATATTAATTAGCTTATTTTAAATTAGTGAAAACAACCAATTGATCTAGACGAAGAAATCGTTTACATTAGAATATGAGTTAAAAATGATAAATTATTAACTAAAAAAAATAAGTTATTATATATTTTTAGTGGAAAACAAAGTAATATCCAAAAAGGAAAAGAAATAACAAAAAAAGAAAGAAAATGAAGATCATTTTGAACAAGTTTTTAAAGTATACATTTTCTCTACTAATTATTATTATTGGAAGTTTTTACAGCCACCAAGTTGTTTCTGCAGAGGAGCTAGTCGGAACTGGTATAGTTGATCTATTTGAATTTAGTGATACTAACTTATCTCAAGGACAAACAACTTCTGTCAAAATAACATTTAGTGAAAAATATAAAGATCATATCAAACCTGGCGATACATTGACCTTTCCAATGCCAGCGGGGCTAGAGGGCATGACTGAAAATGACGGTTCACCAAGAAAAATTTTGTTAAGCGACTTAGGCGAAGCACTTATATACAAAGACAGAATTGTTGCAACTGCCAATGATCGTGTAAAATTTCTAGAACATGTACATGGTAGTTTTAGTTTTGGTATTAAATCAACTGTTACTAACAGTACAACCGATGCCACTATTGAAACAAATTTTGGAACAACTTTAGAAAAAAAATCCGTAACTGTCCGAGGCATTTCTCAAAATCCAGGAACGAGTACTCAACCATTTTTCTACAAATCAGGGGATTTACTAGGCGACTCTGATAAGGTCCGTTGGTTTTTAAATGTAAATTTAAACAAAGAAGAACTTTCAGATGATATCGTCATCTCTGACACTCACGGATCTGGTCAATTATTAAACAAAGATAGTTTCAATATTACGGTAAATAATTATTTAGGTTCAACTACCTATACTCTCAACGCTTTCATGGAAAAAGGATTCGGCACCATCGAACTTTCAACAGATAATAATTTTATTATTCGATTGAAGAAAGACCATGCACGTTTAGCCTCATTTACTATAATGTACACTACGACCATTACAACTGAAGGTCGTAAACAAGAGCTCTTTGAAAATAGTTATGACGTAAACTATCAAATTTTTAACAAAGAGCGAATGACAGAAAAAAATTCAACTAGCGTCAAAAATCTATTTGCTGAAGGAGAAGCAGATGGCGATTTAGACAAACAGGATCCTAATGAGCATGAGATTGAAACTCCTAACGAATCAGTTGAACCATTACCAGATAACACCCCCACTCCTGAAAAACCATTAGTTGAAGATTCAGAAAATCCTTCAGAAAAAGGACCAGATAAAAGTCAGCCTGAAATTCATATTGGTGAAAAAGAAGACTTTGTTGAAGATGAATCCGATAAAATCAAAGATTTAGAAGATACCCCATCAACAGAAAAACCTCTTTCTCCTAAAGATATTGAGAATGAAACGAACAACTCTGTTGATAAAAATCAACCTGAAATCCATATCGGTGAAAAAGAGGAAGTTGTTGAAGATGAGTCTGATAAAACCAAAGATTTAGAAGACACCCCATCAACAGAAAAGCCTCTTCCTCCTAAAGAAGTTGAGAATGAAACGAACAACTCTGTTGATAAAAACCAACCTGAAAGCCGTATTGGTGAAAAAGAAGACCTTGTTGAAGATGAATCCGATAAAATTAAAGATTTAAAAGACACTCCATCAACAGAAAAACCTCTTTCTTCTAAAAAAAACAAAAAAGAAACAAGCAACACTGTTGATACAAACAAAACTGCTGTGAAAAAAAACAGCCCTCAAGCGAATCAAAAAACAACAAGTGACACAAGTATGACAACCGTTTCATCTTTATCATCAGTAAATGAGAAAGAGAAAAAAATACTTCCTAAAGCAGGGACAACAAACAATATGTTTTTAACCCTGCTGGGTCTGCTAATCATTCTTTTCACTTCAATTACTGTTTATTCTAAATATAAAAAAGTAAATTAAATAATCAAAACCACCCGCTCACACGGGTGGTTTGTTCTGTGGCTGTGAACCTCTATTACCTGCCGCGCCACATTTACTCAATGCTCCTGAAAGGAGCTATTTTATTTTTTATATTTTTTGTCCTGTGAACAGATCTACTTCTTCAAACATTGTTAGTTAATCTGCTACATAATCTTCACAAAGTTAATTACGAATGTATTCTTCTATCTGCTTTTTATTTTTTCTACTGTATCCATATAGTAACCGCCCCACCAAAACTTTCTATGTTCCTAACGATATTTAGTTCTGTATGTCTATCGAATATCATTAGGCTACTTTTTCCTTTTAAATGCACAATGAATTGTAAGACACTTAGTTTTGGAGGAATGCATACTAGCATATGAATATGTTTCGTATACAAATTTTCTAACGATATTTTGGCGCAAAAACAATATGATACTTACATTCCATCTTGTGTATAAACTTTTTATGCCCTTTTTCATAAGGATTACCTCAAAACTTTTGATATGATGGTCGAGAAACCATTTGCATAGTGGATGGTTTTCAATGCATATAAAAAAAGAGTCCCCTTTCTCAAGGAAACTCTCAATTGCTAAGTCAAAATAACTTCACGTTATCTAAATCTTTTAAATCAGTCCTATGGTTCGCGGAACAAAGGAGCTAAAAACTTAATAGAATAAATCGCACAAATTCCGACAATAATATAGATAATTTTTGCTAATGGTGTGGTTGCACCGCCACTAATTGTTGCAACTAAATCAAAATTAAATGCACCAACTAATAACCAGTTTAAACCTCCGACAATCAATAAAATTAAAGCAATAATATCCAGATATTTCATTTTTAACACTCCTTCCAAATTTGATAAGCCAAGAGTAACACGTTTATTCTTTATTTACGAAAATAATGATTCAGGAAAAAAAACTTTTTTTCAATTATTTTCTCGAATCATTTTTTCATTATTAAGAATTTTATGATATAACTAAAGAGTAGACAAAAACAGATTCATTATCTCTGATAAGAAATGGTGGTTTATTATGCGTGCTAAGTTATTTTTAATTTTGCGGAATCGAGTGTTATCCCGTGTTGTCTTTGTCATTCTATTTTTACATGTGCTTTTTACCACAAATGATTTCACGGTGTTGCTGCTCCTCTTACTATTGAATTATTTACTAACGATTGAGGATAGCGCGAAAAAAAACAGAAAAATCCAAACTTGGCAGGAATTTAAACAGTCGATTGATTGGCCCTTTGTCGCTTTTTATTCAGGGCTTGCTCTTTTAGTTATTTCATTAATACTTCTGTTTCTCTGGTTCAATTATGCACGATAAGGAGGATTAAAAATTGAAAAGCTATTTTTTTACTCTTTTTTTTAGTATGTTTAGCCTTTTCGTCATACTACTTTGGTTTTCTGGATATGATAGTAAGGGATTTCTATTGGCCCTTACAGATTTTCTAGGTTTTTCTATTATTCACCAAACGCCTGTGCTGGATACTTATTATTCCCAGCAGCCTTTAACAACCAGAATGTTGATTTCTTCTGGGCTTCATTTTTGTACTTATTTTTGCTTAGGTTTGGTCATTGATTTACTACGTAAAGGGTTTAAAAAAATAAAAACATAGTCACTTTTATTATACGAATCGTTAATTTCCATGCTTTCTGGTCGTCTTTTTCCGCCGCTTGTACCAGATAATGAAGCCGCTAATAATTAACGCACAGGCAATTAAAAGTAATGTCCATAATAGTAAATTTTGTTGTTGTACCACTTTTTTCATCCCCGCTGCTGCTTTTTCTGGTTGATATGGGATACGATGTCCTCGAACTAATAGCCGATGACTGTTTATCATATACGGTGTGCAAGTTAATAAAGTGACGAGATCTTGGCCAGACTCAATGTGTAAATCTTTTGTATCAGTTGGTTCAACGGTTTTTATTTGATCTACTTGATAAGCAAGCGTCTTCCCATTAACTTCGATATAAAATTCATCGCCTTTTTTTAATTCTGGCAAATCTGTAAATAATTTGGCTTGTGGGAGACCACGATGGCCTGAAATGACCGCATGTGTATTCGCACCACCTGTAGGATAGGAGGTTCCTTCTAACAAGGAGCTTCCTTTTTCCAATAGCAATGCATTCGTTTTATCAAAAATTGGTAAACGGACATTTATTTTTGGAATGGTTAAAACACCAATCGTATGACTTTCAAAATAGGATTTGTCTGGTTTTTTCGTTGTTTTTTGCGTTTCAGAAAAAGGATCTAATCCAGGATTGCTGCCTTTTTTCGCTAATTCTTGGTTTTTCTTTTCCATTTTTTCTTGAAGTTCAGCCATTTCTTTGGTGTTTTCTTGGCTTGCTTTTGCTTGATAATGAGCGATAATTTGTTGATCCAGATAGTTATTTAATGCATCGCTAACAAAAGGATACGCAAATGCACCTATTCCAATAATCAGTAAAAGAATCATAAAACCATCAATGATACGACGTTTCTTTTTTGACTTCATTGCTTCCTCCTTAAAAATAAAGCATGAGAGCCTGGGACAGTGATTGGCCCAGGCTCTTTGTTTTTCTAAAAATTTCTTCGGTGATGCTAGAAATTAAGCATTTTCTTTTCTACGTCTAGCAAAGTAGACTCCTGCAATAAGTAGCAAGACTGCGCCACTTCCTAAGTAAACGTAGATTCCTTTGCCACCTGTTGAAGGTAAGGTACCTTTGTGTTTGTTTGGTACTTTTTCTGGTGAAACTAGGTTTTCTGTTGTGCCATATGATTGTTCATTGACCACAAATTCAATCCGATTTGTTAACAAGACATAATCATCAGGAGCTACAGTTTCTTCTAAATAATAGGTACCGTATTTAAGCCCTGTGATATCAACTAATCCATCAGCCGTTGTTGTAAAAGTAGTTGCTTCAGCTTTTGTTTTCACCCAAGTTGTTGCTTTCGTTGTTTCATCGATTTTCAAATAATTTGCTGTGTCGCTGTTTTGATCACGGACGACAAAGGAAGCTCCCGCCAAGGCTTGTGTCGCTGTCACATCGCCATCGACTTTAATGAAACGTTTCCCACCTGTCACAACTTCAACAGTTGGTGGTGTTTGGTCGTCGGTATGGCCGTTATCAACATTCGCCTCATTTTTAAAGCCTTTCGTAGGATCTGCTTTTTCATTTAAATGCATAAAGTAAACGAATTTTAGTGTGCCGCCTGGTGTTAGCGTAGGAATATACGCTGGATTAACGGCGACAGTGAAGCCATTTGCTTGTTCAGTCACTTGATAATTTTCAGGAGCAATCACTGTATCCCCATCATATAACGCATAGGCATACTCTCCAGAAGTCACGTTATCAAAAGTTAAGGCTGCATCATGTTTATCAACTAAATTGAATTTGACGTATTTATTAGCGTCGCCTTCTTTGTCTGCAATCCCCAATGGAATATTTACAGAAATTTGATATTTAATTTTTTCTCCAATTGCCACATCTTTACCATCTAAGTTTGGTGTTGTTTTATCAACTTTAGAGGTATCATTTTTGACTGTTTTTTCAACAGGTGTTTGATTGTTTGCTTCAATTGTAAATGGTGTTTTTGTTTGATTTTCAATTAATTCTGCATTATTTGGAGCTTTTACTTCTTCTAAAATATACGAACCAACCTCAAGATTTTTAACTGTTAATTCTCCCGTTCCATTCTCTGCTTCTGTGAAATCATTTTCGCCAATTTCATAACTTTTCCCAGTAATAAAGCGTTTTGCTTGTTCTTTATCCGTTGTCCATGTATATAATCCATCTTTGACTCCTTGGATATATTTTACTGTACCTGGTGAGCCTTCGCTTTTGGAAATAACAAATTCTGCGCCATTTAATCCTTCATTTTCAGCAGTTCCTACTTTTTTCACATGTAAACTACCATCATTGGCTACCACATTTTTAGGATAAATATGAACAACCGCTAATTCTTCTGTTCCATATTTATAGGAACCATCTGCTTGCTTGATCATTTCGTAAACTGGGAACGCCACCACCATATTCGTAGCAGCAACTACACCCTCTTTTGGTTCTTCTTTAATGGTATACACTGCATCTTTACCATTTTGTTTTTTAGGTAACTGAACAGTGACATTCCCATTTGCATCGGTGGTTCCTTGAGCAACAGGTTTCCCAGGAGTTAAACTTTGGACAGCTTGTTTAGCTGCATCAACGCTTGCGCCTGCCGCTCGTTGCTCGTAAAATTCGCTCGTCACGTTATAAATACTAAACGTCACATCTGCCAGTCCTTGATATTTATCAAACTCGCTCATTTCTTTCCCGCTATTTTGAATAAGCGGATCTGGTAAATCCGTCATTTTCTTTTTGTGAATCACGAGCTGTGCGCTCTCCCCATTTTCTTCTGCAAATGCAGTTGTTGTCCCTAATACACTCGTGAAAAGTGGCAAAATTAGTAACAAGGTACTAACGGTGTACCAAACTTTTTTTAATTGCTTCATTTTCTCTCTCCTCTTTTTTGTTTTTGATAAAATAGCCAAATGACTACCAGCCCAATGATTAGCAGGCCTGCAATCGTCAACCAAATAGAACGTTCTTCATTTGTTTTTGGTAAGAAGCCTGACTCTTTTACTTTTTTATTGATTACATGTAACGGTGCTGTTCGTTGTCCGTTCGTTGCATAAGAATTTTTTTCCACCGTAAAAGGAATTTCTGTTTGATTCAGAAGATAACCTTTTGGTGCAGAGATTTCTTCCAAGAAGTACTGGCCATCTTTTAAGCCTTTAACTGAAAATTCACCGGCTTGATTAGACGTGAATTTTTTAGCTAATGCTTTTTCTTTTTGCCAACGATACCCGTTTGCTGTTTCATTGAGGTATTCCCCCGCTTGATTTTTGACGATAAAAGCAGCCTCTGGCAAGGTGATTTTCGCATTTTCACTATCAACTTTGACAAAAGACTTGCCGCCTGTACGAACTGCGGCTCTTTTAGTCAAGGTATGCTTGTCCGTGACTAATTGTCCTTCGTTGTTAATCGCAGTGTCTGGTTCAGCGGTCTTTTCTAAACGCATTTGATACGACACAGTCATTGTTTGATTTGCAAAGTTTTGTAAGTCTTTAATTGAAAAATCAAGCGTAAATCCATGCTTTTGCGTCGTCAGTGTGTAACCTGTAGTAACTGTTTTTCCAGCCACTTTTACCTCAATTGATTCTGGTAAAAGTGTCAACGTTGTATCCGCCTTATCTGACAAACGGAATTCCTGATATCCTAAAATATTCGCTGGAATCTGAGTCGTTAACTGATAGTTAATGTGCTCTCCTTGATTAAAGCCTTGTTGCTTATCGAGTACCGTTTTTTCAAGTGGTGGTAAGTCATAGGCATTTTCTTCATTTTTTGGATATAAATGAATATGCGTTAACGATTGCCCTTGTGGATCTTGAACAGGCAAAATCACTACTAGGTTGCTAGCTTTTTCCTTTACCACTTCTGGTGCTTCCGCTTCAACAAATAAATAGGCTTTATCTCGTTGCTGCGAATCTTTGCTAGCTAATGAAAAAGAAACCACTCCATCTTCTCCATTTATTGTCTGTGTTTTATCTTCTGCGATCGGTTTTCTATTCATTGCACCGGTTTCTGCTAATTGACGCTGTGCTTCTTGGACCGTTTTTCCTTCAGAACGAAGCTGATAAAACGGATCCGTCACATCATAGACTTGATAAGTGACGTCATTTAAGCCCCGATAATTTTGAAGCAGCGTTCCCTCTTCCCCTGTGTTTTGCTGCTGTTCTGGTAATTGACCATCAGGGAACAATAATTTGTGCAACGTAACTTGAACGCTTGCTTGCGATGCTTCTGCTAATGCTTGCTGTGAAAACCCGAAAAGAGCGAGTAGCATGACGCAAATACTTAACCAACGTGCGTTTTTCATTGATTACACACTCCCTTCTGGTCGTCTAATAAAGAGATAAACACCCGCTATCACGAATGTACTAATCGCTATCAAGTAAAACCACAAGCGTCCTATGCCACCAGTTTCAGGTAAAGGAACCTTTGCTTGGTTAGTAACATCTAAAGTGATTTGATTATTCTTCTCTCCAGAAATTAAAACATCTGCTACTTTTTCCCCATCTATCGTGACTGAACCATCTTCGCGAATTATTAATTCGATTGGTTCTTTTAACCCCTGATATCCTTCTGGCGTAAAGGTTTCTGTTAGGACATATTTCCCTGGTTTTAAGTTTTCAAAAACAAAAGTATCCGTTTCTTTGCCATCTTTTGGTAATTCAATATCCGTATCTGGTCCTGTTAAACGGAATTTCGCTCCTTTAAGTGGCGTCTGATTATCGGCTTTTTTATGAACCGTTAAGTCAAAAGGTTTCAAATGATTTTGATGTGTCAGTGTCCATTCTGGCGCATTTTCTTCAATATTTTTGCCTGCATAGTGAATTTCCCCATATTTATCAACAGTAAATTCATAATTTCCAGCAAGAGTGTCGTATCCTAATGGTCCTGATTGTTCCACCATTCGATACTCACCAGGTTCACTAATTTTAAAATAGCTCAATCCTGCAGTATCTGTTTTTTGAGTTGCCACAGTTTGGTAACTTCCTTGAGCATTTTTTCTTTGCAACGCAAAAGTCGCCTCTGCTAAGTTCACTTGTTTGCCATTTTGCATGGTGTATTTTCTAATTCTGATTGGCAAAGAAGAAAATTTATTTTCAATTTCCAATGGAATAACTTGATTTGTGGTGGTCACTTCTTGTCCATCGATGCTTACTTTGCCTTGCTCACTCACCTCAATTTGCCAAGTCGTTTTCTTGCCTAACTCATGTCCTGCAGGTGCTTTTACTTCAGTTAATGTATAGCGTTCCCCTTTTTGTAGGCGCACATCTTTTGGCAAGGAATAGCTACCATCTTTATTGTCCACTAATGTTGTTTGAACATTTTTACCACTCAATTCAAAAACGGCTCCCACTAAGTTTTTCTCACCTGAGGAAGAATTTTTGATTACTTTTAAATCTAATGGCTTGAACTGCTTCGTGTTTTTCCAAGTAGTATCGTCGATTTTTTCTTGACTATAACCAGGAACTGCTAATTCACGGGTTGTTTGGTAATTGAAAGCTTGTCCTTGATTATTGTATTGGGGAAGTCCAAGAACTTCTTGATAGCTTTCATCCGCGGTTTTGGAAAGTTGGGTTACATTTTTGCGCTCCCAACTATTGCTGGTATCATTTTCTGGTTTTGATAATTTAATATACCCAGTTTGCCAGTTTGCTGTGTCAGTTACTTGCTTTCTACTAATTTCATAAATCACATTATCTGGCCGACTTGTTGGGTCTTGATCATACTCTTCCCAGATTTTTTTCACGTTTAACTTCACGCCAGGTGCTTTTCCCGAAGGAACCCCAAAATCAACTTTTTCAGGGGCCGTGGCTAATGGCTGAAACGTTGTCCGACCATTCATTTGATACCAAAAATCAGGTTTGAAGTTTTCTGACTCTGTTTGAATACGTACTTGATAATGAATTTGAATTTCTTGCCCTTTACCCAAATAAATCTCATTACTATTAATTGTAGCGCCTGTTAGCGACACTTCTGGTAATGTTTGAACCTGAACAGGACCCACACTTTTCATTGATAATGTATTTGGCTCGTATTTAAAAGGTTCAGCAATTGGATCAACTACTTTTCCGTTTACAACCGTTCCTGAAATTTGAACGGCTTTTTTCGCTAAATAATCAGAAATGTCTGGTGCATAATCCGCGGATTCATAATAAAGGTCTCCATTTTCATCGGCTGACACCATCTCACGCATTTTATCTTCAACTTGTTGTTTAGATAAATTAGCTCGTGGATCGCTTTGCAATTGAATGCCCAATCCATGTATTTCAATCCCACGTTGTTTTAAGGCCATTGCCTCACCTATCGTGGCGATAAACGTACTGTTAATCCGTTTATTGATATTGTTTTGATCTGGCGCATTATAGCTACCAGAGATATAAGAAGTGCTACCTGGTTGATCTTGTCGATTCGTAAATTGTGTCCCGTAAAAGCGACCATCCGCCTCTGTTTGAACTCGACTCACTTTATAAGAGAAGGTTGGGACGCCATCCGTTAAAAGTACAATGACTTTCTTATGTCCATTTGGCGTTGCTAACATATCACCAGCATCTCTTAATGCTTTTTGAGTGAAAGTTCCTCCTCTAGTGCTACTTGGCGTAATATTTTTAATTGGATTTTTGACTGTATCAAACGGCCCCATTTGAATGGCGTTGTTATTATAACCGTCACTTGAGTAGCCAACATAGCCCATGTTGATGTTATTGGTAATACCGCTATCTGCCAATGTATCAACAAAACGGTTCACTCCTTTTTGAACTTCACCAATCCGATTGTTTTCATTCATACTTCCGGACCAGTCAACGACTAAGACCAAATCCAATGGCGTGATTTCTTTTTGAACATTTCCACGCACATTAAGATATACATCAAAAAGCCCTGGTGTTGTTGTTTCTCTAGCATATTTTCGGATGGCATAATCGGCTTGGTCTCCTGTACCGCCATACTCAATATAAGAATTTGTGCGATTAGTAGGGTCCCCATTCCAACTCGTTTGGCCATCCCATTGGGCACCACCATCTTTATTCCCTTGATGGTTTAACACATTTTGATTGCCTGTGGGCTGCCAATTAGCTGTCGGATAAGTCCCAGAATTATCCGTCGTGTATTGTGGTGCAATTAAAGGCAGTGCCAGATTCGCTCTCAAAGTAGCTGGCGCCATTCTTGCTTCTGCAAATGGATTGGTTACCTCTTCTGTTGCGGTCGGCTGTTCTGTTTTGTCTGGAGCCGAATCATTTTTGTTAGTTTCTTTCGTATTTTCTGGTACAGTTATTTTTTCTGGTTCAGTTGATTCTTTAGCAGAATCCTCTACTGTTATTTTTTCAGAAGTAACTGAAACATCATATTCGTTGTTTTCATACAATAACTTAGGTGGCTGAGCTGTTTGAAGCGAACTTTGCTCAACAGCTAACGAAAGCTGTACCGGCTTTTTTACTTGTGCGTCCAAAGTCAGATAAAGCGTACCATTAGTCACTTGGTAAGAATATCCGTCTTTTTCAATTACAGCAGTATCCATGAACTGTGCATTTTTCAATTGAATTTCTCGTTGTAATGGCTGCTCTGTTTGGTTGAGAAGATTTAACTCGATATTAATATTCGTTTTATCATTCTCATCTGTTATCATTTGAGCGGATGTAATTTCAACTTCTTTGGCTGTTTCTGCATAGCCAATGAGCGGTATGAAATAGGATGAGACAAGTAAAAAGACTACGCCGAAAACCCCAAATTTCTTTAGTAATTTAATGTCTGTTCTCTCCTTTCTTTTATGAATTAACAGTTAAATTAGAATTGCCTAGCACGTAAAATTTCATTATTCTAATCTGATAATTATTATACAGAGAAGGAGCTCATTAAATCACACCAGCTTTCATACCAAGCGGTTTCATTTCTGAAATTGCGTTATTGTTTCGATGATTGTTTCATTAAAGTAAAGGACTTGGGAGGAAACAATATGATTAGGTTTTTAGAAAAAAATTATCGGAAAATGGAAGAAATCATTCGTGTCTTATCCATTTCTGATAAATGGATGACTAAAAAAGAACTTGCAAAATATATTGGTAGTTCTGAGTCTACTTTTATTCGTTATATTGAGGAGATTAAACAGCGTTGGGGCGAAAGTTTAACCATTAAAACATCGCATAAATTAGGCTATCGTTTAGAAAACTTTAATGTGTCCTTATATTTAAACGTGCTGACGGATATGGCAAAAACGTCAACGACCACCCAATTGCTCCATGAGTTTATCCAAAATCCTGGCAAAACCATCGAATATTATTGCGATACCATCAATATTAGTCGCTCTTCTTTTGCTCGAAAATTGAAGCAGTGTAATCAGGTCTTGGAAACTTACTCTCTTCGCGTTATCGTTGATCAAGGCTATCAATTAACTAGCCAAACAGAAGAATTGCCTTTACGTATTTTTACAACCTTTTTCTTTTTAATGTATTATGGTCATTATGAATTGCCTTATCAATTAGATAAGCAAGAAATCAAACAATTAATGCGTCGTAATCAATGTCAATTAAATATTATTAGTATGGATAACAGTTATGAACACGATTTCTTTATTATGTATTTTATTGTTGATTTATTAAGAGAGCATCAAGGCTTTCAGCAACGTTTCCAGAAAAAAACAGATAAAAAGAGTCCAATCAAAATGGAAGATTATCTTTTACTCAGTCGTCATTTTACTGGGCTCAGCCGTGAAACCTATCGGGAAGTTCTCCGGTATTTTCAAAGAGGCGCTTTTCAGCAATACTACTCCGAAGACCAAGAAGTCATCAGTCAAAGAATACGTGAAAATTTAAAATTTAATGCTTTTTCACAGATTGAACAATTAACAGAAGAAGTCGTCGACTTCGCTGTTCACTTGTTAACCTGTCTTTATTTGTTTTCTCAATTAGTGCCTTTTGACACCTCCGAATTGACACAAAGGGCCACCTTTTTCACTCGACAAATTCATTTTACTCAGCTTCACTTATATGCACGATTAAAAGCAGAATTGCATTTCTTTTCCGCTCTTTTAGAAACAAATCTATTAAACTATTCATCTTCTTATATTTTTTGGTTGCTTAATACTTTTCCAGAAATTAACCAGAGTTTCGACTCAAAAAAGATTTTGATTATTAGCGACATGGGCCTGAATCATAGTCAATATATTGGAAACTATGTCCACGATATTTTAGCTTTGCATCGGATTCGTTCAAATACGTTAGCAATTACGGAAGAACAATTAGGTGACCATCGACTCGAAGAATTTGACTTGATTATTACCAATCAACCAATTATTGAAACCAGTGTTCCAAGTATTTTAATTAATGATGCTATCTTATTTTCTAACAAAAGAGAATTGCTCGATTTATTAAACTTTTAACGTCTTAATGGTTTTCCCTATCTACCAAAAAGATAGCCCTTTTAGCAAGAACCGCGTAATGTGAGGTGCCATCATACAGAAGATATTTTTCTGAAATAAAAAAGAAAATGAGCCTGGGACAAAAATCACTTTGGATTTTTGTCCCAGGCTTAAAAATTGATAAACGGCGGGAACAGAAGCAACACTACGCGTTGCTCCGATCTCAACAACTTCTAAGGTGTTTTCTCGACATGCGTCTCGTCACAGTACAGCCTTCAAAAGAGCTACAGCTCTAAGAGTTGCGATGTTTCACTGTGAAGCATGAACAGATGAAATCATCGTACCTACTTGGTGAAGGTCCTTCGGAAATAAGCCGAAATTGTTGAGAATCACGAAGAACGTAGTGATTCGATGATGAACAATACCTACTTGGTCTCCAAAAATTATAGAACAATTTTCGGAAATTCCTTCTTATTTCTCGGAGTTAAACGCTTCTGTCCCGACCTCATTTTCACTCTTAAGATAATCAGCTAAACGAAACCAGCAAATTAAATTTCTGATTGATTCACTGGCCATCTTGTGTGACTTTTACTTGGCAAAATTAATGTAATGAAGATCACTAAAGTACCGATAAAAGGAAGTAAATAGAATAAAATCCACCAGTTACTGTGGTCGCGATCATGCAATCTTCTTGCTCGAACAGTAAAGTTTGCCAACCAAATTAAAGCAGTCAGCAAGAAAAAGATAATGGTCACAGTATTCCATTCTTTAATGATTGTTCCATCATTGGGTGTTACTTCAATATATCTGTAAACGCCCGTAATTGCTGAATAAATCCCTAACACCAAATAATTAATTAATTGTGGCCACCAATATTGTGCGCGTGTTGCTGACGCATTCATTGTTGTAATATTATTCCAGTATTCTCTATACGCGTTAAACATATTATCACCCCCGCATTAACTATTACAGAAGTCTTTCGTTTTGTCAAAGAATAACGTTATTTTATGCTGCTTAATGACACGTCCATGTGCCTTCCTTAAACTCACACGAAGCTGACTCTTCAGAAGAAGGAGTTAATGAAACTAACGGTTGCTGTTGTTTTTCTTCTGCGAGAATTTTTTGAATAGTTTGGCTGATTTGCTGTTTCGGTACTGCACCATTAATTAAATATTTTTGATTAATGATTAGTGCGGGAACTCCTTGTAAACCATAAGCAGAAGCTAGCGCGAAATCTTCTTGAACCGCCGTCCAAACAGCCTCGGAAGCAACAGCTTCTTTCCATAAAGCAAAATCAATCGTTGTCTCTTTTACTAGCTCCTCAATTACTTCTGGCTCTTCAATATTTAAACTTCTCATAAATAAACCTTCTTGTAACTTATCAAACAGTAACCAATAAGTGTCTTGGTTGCCAATGTATCCAGCTGCTTTTGCTGCTAATAATGCATTCTTTGATGTTGGAAAATCAAATCGTTGCTTCCTCATCCCTTCAATATTAAAACGATGCTTTGAATCGTTTTGATTGGCATGCACCCAATGCGTCAAAACTTCTTCTTTTACTGCTGCTCGTGAGCCAAACATTGTTTCAAAATCGTTTGCTGACCACCCCAACGCAAACGACCGATGAATCAATTCAATTTCAGGAAATTCTTGTTGAATCTCATGCATGCGGTCAGACATTGGAAAACAAAAACTACAAATAACATCATGGAAAAATTCTATTTTCATCCTTACCCTCCAGTAACTCTTTTTTCAAAACAGATTGAACTAAATTTACCATTTTACTTACTAAAAGTAAACAAATGAAGCCAATTAAAAGAAAAAGATGAAACAAAATGCGCTATGGCTTTTGTCTCACCTGTTCTATCTACTTATTCTGATGTGTCCATTCCATTACCCGCTCACCATTCGTATCTAATTCACCATTAAATACAAAACCAAGTTGTTGATACAACCGAATTGCTGAGCTGTTCGTATCATAAACACTCAAGTATAGCTTGTTTGTTTGGTATTTTTCTATTAGCATTAACATTAAAAGTCGACAGGCTGCTTTCCCATAACCTTGTCCTTGGAACCGTTGATCAATTAAAAAGCGGTCTAGCCAAACGCGCCCATCTTGCCAACGTCCATACATGGCATAGCCGATTAATTGATTGCTGTCATAAATACCTGCCGATTCCCATTCTGGAAATTGGTCTGATTCTTTTAGATTTTCTGCCATTGATTCAATGAAGGTTTGTTGTTCAGCAAAAACTTGTAGGTTTTCCACTGCTTTACGATTATCGCTTGTTACTTTTTCAAAATGTATTTCCATTGTTTTCACCTAATTAGTTGTTATTTTCTGCATACTTGTATTCTTTCTTGCTTCTTATTTTAACATACTTATTTCCCTTTGCTTTCTCTAACTCTCTGTGATTATACGTTTCTCTTTTTTATGGGAAATCTTCCCTATAAATGGAGACTCTTTTCAAGAGATTTCTTTTTACACCACCCGTTTCAAATGATATAAATGATATATAGAGTGTTTTAACTATGTGCAACATGATTAAAAGTTAACTGTTGGGGAGCAGTTAACTTTTTCTTTTTAACCACAAAAGAGAGGATCCGCTGTGAGAAATAACTGCAGTGGATGCTCCCTTTTGTATATTATTTATTTACTAGCCGATAGTTGAAAACTTTCCCGTTACTCAGTAGTATCGATTTTGTCTTCTTGACTATCTAAAGAACGGTCAACTTTTTCGTCATAACTTTCCATGGAATTTTCATTTTCATGTTTCTGTTTATCGACCGTTTTATCGACTTTTTCTTTCTGTCGATCAATTGTTTTTTCCATCTCTTCGCCAGCCGAGGTACAACCACTCAGTAAAAGGAAACTTGTGAATAAAAACGCTGACAAGATAACTGTTTTTCCGATTTTTGTTTTCATAAACTCACCTCTCGTTTAATTTAAAAAAACGTCCCGATAAAACATTGTTCCCTTGATTATTTACTCACAATTAGCGAACGACTAAAACATTGCACAAAGCATGGTTAACCACATAATCTGTAGTAGAACCAATCAAGGTTCGTTGAATAGCACCTCTTCCCGTGGCACCTAGC
Source organism: Enterococcus sp. DIV0546 (assembly GCF_051712785.1). Classification (NCBI taxonomy): domain Bacteria; kingdom Bacillati; phylum Bacillota; class Bacilli; order Lactobacillales; family Enterococcaceae; genus Enterococcus; species Enterococcus sp. DIV0546. The sequence goes on along the minus strand of NZ_JBIOPO010000001.1, from coordinate 864,404 downwards.
ACAATTAAATCTATGGCATAATTTTCAGAAATCGTGTTGGCAAGATAACGTTTTGGGCTCCCAAGCTCAACAATTTTTTTGACTGTTTTTACACCAATTTCACTCGCTTGTTTTGCCTTTTCAGTGAGCATCTCTTCTGACTTGTATTTTTCTAAATCATACAATTCTTCAAAAGAAAATGGACTCGTCGTAAATTCAGCATCATTAATAATTGTAGCTAAATAAAGAGTAGCTTGTTCCTCTTTGGCAATCCTGACAGCTTCATGAAAAGCTTTTTCAGATTGATCTGAGCCATCAAGAGCAACCAAAATATGTTGATATACTGACATTTTATCCGCCTCCTTAACCAAATTAAGAATCAAAACTAACACAACAGCTGTGTTACATTTTAGTGGCTATCTGTTGTAATTTTTCCACGGTTAATGCTTGATAATTTGTTTCTTCAAGTAGTCCCGTTTGAATTTCAACAGAAACATCTTCCGTACATGTTTCTAAAAACATTGTGGCATAATCAAACTGTTGCTCTAAGAATGTTTCATACTCCCGTCGACAACGTAAAAATTCTTTCGCGGTATCTGAAACATGTAAACACATGCGGCGCTTATTCGCTTTCTTGGTTATCACAAAATAGGTTCCTTCTAAAATCGTGGTAATCTCTTCAATAATATACGCTGCATCTTTTACCATTCCGTCAATCCAGTCCTTTATTTGTTTTCAGTGTCGTTGCTTTTTTCTTTGTCGTCACTTAACAGCTCTTTAATTTTTTCACGATTGTCGTATAACTTTTTTCCTACGCCCACTAAGGCGCCGCCTGCCAATAACTTTGTTAAAAAGCCGCCATTTGCGTTTGTTTTTTTGCCATGGTGTCCTTTTAAATGATGTCCCATCCTAGCCACCTCCATAATTTTTATTTCTATTACCTATGAACATTATCTCATATGTTTTCACAAAACGCACGTATAACAATAGTTTTTTAATCAAGGCTCGACCACTTTGTAAACTCATGACTTTTAATATGCCGAATCTCTTCAAATAAAATATGTGTATGTCCAACTTTTGCATACTCCATTGAACTCATCCCTTCAAAAACACCAACAATTGGCGGTTGAACACGGCCAAAATCATCCAATGTATTCAATTGGATTTCTAAAACCTGGTTATTTTTTAAAGACTGCTCTAAGTATTCTTCAATTTCTTCTGTTGTCTGTTGCGGTAAGCGTTCAAACGCTCTCTTAGAATATTCGTCAGAAGCTTCGATTCCTTCTTGTAACTCCCCCAATGCAAAAGCGGTCGCCCATTTCAGTTCAAAGGGCCGATCATGGTACTCATTATAAGGTGTAAATTCTTTTTTTGTTCGTTTCATGATGTTATCCTCCTAAACCGACATTTCCTCCAGCATGTCCACCGACTAATCCTGAACGATGAATTGCCGTCGCACCTTCCAACAAAGAAGAGGCGTGAATTAAAGCTTGAAAGCCAAATTTTTGTCGGATTTTATCAATCAGATAGTTTAACTCCATTTCACTAATTTGCTCTTCTGGTTCCGAAAATAAATCTAATTGTAAAGATTCATTCCAAACTAATTTTCCATAAGAAAGCCCTAATTGCCGGACATCGGTTCCCGCTAGATAATGTTCTCTAAAAAGGGCTAATACATAGGTAATCAAAACTTTTGTATTGTTTGTTGCAGGAATCGTTTGTTGTTTTCGCCAACCAGTTCGTCCTTCACGGTCAATTTGACCTTTGGAATAACCAACGTAGACTGTGATACATTCCGTTTGACAATGCGCTTTTCTTAAACGAGCAGCCACTTGTTCTGTCAGTTCCTTTAAGACTAGTTCAATCTGATCTCTTCGCGCATAATCTCTCGGTAAAATCTGACTATTTCCAAATGATTTTTCAGCTTTATGTTGCGCTTTTTTCCCTAAAAAGGTACGATCAATCCCCCATGAATGAGCATACAATTGAAGCCCCATCACGCCAAATGTTTCTTGTAAAAGATGCGGATTCGCTTGCGCTAACTCATATACAGAATCAATTCCTAAACGATTCAGTCGTTTAGCCATTCTGCGACCAATCCCACAAAAATCTGTCAAAGAAGGCAACTGCCAGACAGTATCTGGTACACGATCATACCGCCATTCTGCAATAAAGTCTGGCGAATGTTTGGCGCCATTGTCCAACGCCAATTTAGCCAGTAACGGATTGTCCCCTATCCCAACGGTCACATAAATACCCACATGATTATAAACGACTCTTTGGATAATCCGAGCCATTTTATAGGCGGTTTCACAATGAAAATAACTTAAAGAAGCCGTTACATCAAGAAATGATTCATCTACACTAAACACAGAGTGATCTTCATCTGCGACAAACTTTTTATATAAATTATTGATTTCTTGATTTTTTTTCATGTACAAATTCATTCGTGGCGGAACCACATATAAATCAGGATGAGCGGGCACTTGATTTTTACGCGTAACATTTGAAACACCTAAAACTTTTTTTGCCATTGGCGATGCTGATAAAACTAATCCCCCCGCATTTTCGGCATTACTCATCACTACTAACATCGTTTTCAACGGATCTAACCCACGTTCTGCGCATTCTACACTAGCGTAAAAACTTTTGCAATCAATACAAAGAATATCGCGACTAGGTTCTTTTTCATAATCAAATTTCATAAACATCACCTCACTTGCAAAATCATTATACGAACAAATGTTCGATTAATCAAGCGAACACTGTTTATTTTTTTGTTTTTTTCAAGAACGGTTGGTGATCAAAAAAAATAAGTATTCGGAATTTTTATATTCCAAATACTTATTTTTTCTTTTACATCTTATTTCGATTTAAAAATAACGATAAAAAGCCCGTTCCTAACAGAATTACTGCTGAAACATAATAAGGGAAAAAGTGATTGATATCAAATAAAGCTCCTGCTGCCATTGGTCCTAAAATATTACCAAAACTTGTAAATGTCGAATTTAGTCCGTTGATGGTTCCTTGTTGATCTCCAGCATGTTTGGATAAATAAGTAGTTACTGCTGGTCTAAACAAGTCAAACGCTAAAAAGACAATAAACGTTGAAAATACAACAACTAAATTATTTTTTGTAAAGGCAATCACGGCAATAAAAATGGCACTTGCAAAAAAGGTTAATTGGATTAAACCCATTTCACCTATTTTTTGGACGATTGCATCAAAGAAAAACAACTGACAAATCAACGCTAAAATACCACTAACCGTAATCACGATTGCTATTTCACTTGTGGTAAAGCCAAAATTAATAGTCGCCATAATACTATAAATAGATTCGAACGCTTGCAGGCCAAAAGAGGAAATTAAAATAATCACAAATAATGGGGTAAACATTGGATTTCTTAAAATATCCATAAATGAACCTTTTTTCGCTTCAACAGCGGCTAAAATTCGTTTCTCCGGCTCCTTCAAAACAGTTAATGTCAAAATAAAACCAATAAACGCTAAAAATGCGGCCGCAAAAAATGGAGCGCGAATGCCTAAATAAGCAATAAAACCACCAACTCCTGGTCCGATAATAAAACCACCACTAATTGCAGCTGACACAAGCCCCATCGCTTTCGGACGTTCAGAAATCGTAGTCATATCTGCCACAAAAGCTGTCACTGACGGCATTAATAAAGCGGCGGCAATCCCACCTAAACCACGAGAAATATAAAAACCGCTTTTCGCTTGGGCTAAACCAAATAATAACTCAGAAATTGAAAAAACCAACATACCCGTCGCAATCATTTTTTTCCGACCAATTTTATCCGAAAGGACACCTGCGATTGGCGATGTGATTAATTGGGCAATCGCAAAAATAGAAATCATCATTCCCATTGTGGTACCAGAAAAATGCATTTCTTCTTTTAATTGGGGAATTACGGGAATGACTAGGCCTACGCCTAGAAAAACAAGAAATAAGTTAGAAATTGCTAAGTACATCATACTATTTTTTTTCGTCATAATTTGCCTCCTCCATAAAAAAACAGCCATCAAAAATGGCTATTTCTGTTTCTTTGTATGTACTTTCTTTGACAGTGTTTCGGCTGAAACACTCGTTGAGTCATTGAGATACATTTTACACTAATTCGCTGAAAATTTCACTAGTTTTTACTTATTTTTTTAAAGGAAATTGTTATTTTTTAAAGACATAACTTAAGTATCCAAGTATTTAATGAATCGCTTTTGTTTTTTATCAGAAACATAGCCAATGTGTTCATAAAATTGATGTGCTGCTGTACGCTGTTCCCCTGAATTTAAGCGAATCGCACACAAGTTATACTTTTTAGCTTCCGTTTCTAGTTTCATCATTAATTGTTTGCCAATTCCACGGCCTTCTGTTTCTTTTGCCACTGCTAATCCCAGAACGTTCAATAACGTTTGGGAATAAATTGTTTCATACAATTGCGCATGCACATAGCCTAAAATCTTCCCTGTCTTCGTTTCTTCATAAACATATAAAAACTCTCTGTCACTGGCTAGTAGTAATTTCTCAATCTGTTTACAGGTCACGTCAACGGGAACTTCATAGCCCAATTGTTCTTTATTAATGATAGTTAACGCCGTTGCATCTGTTGGCTTCATTTTTCTAATCAAGGGTAACAACCTCCTAAATGATATTTATAGAGTATTACTTTGGCTACTCTATAGTTTTTTCGATAAATAAAGAACTAACTCATCATCATTAACACACCGATCGTTTGGTTTCAGCTGCTTATTTTGAAACCAGACTCCTGAACCATCTGGCACATATCCTTGTTTGATATATAATCTTTGCGCTGCACCATAACCAGGATGCAGGCCTACTCCCAAAGAAACAGTATCTGCATAACTTTTGGCAACATTTTCTGCACGATTTAATAATAACCGCCCCACTCCTTGTTTTTGAAATGGTAAGAATACATTGAAATCAGCTATTTCAGGATATAAATTTTTAAAAGGTCCTTCCTTAGCTAATGGCAGTAACGTCACATAACCTAACAGCGTTGCCTTTTTCTCCACTACAAAAACCGTTCGTTGCTTGACTAATTGTTCTTCTAAATAGTTCATTAAAATCTCTTGGCGACTTGGCCAACCTTGTTGGACAAATTGAGTATCCAGCGCTAAGATATCTTTCTCTTGCATTTCTCTAATAACCACTAGCTCAGACATCAGCCTTCCCTCCCAAAAAACGTTTTCATTTTATACAACGAAGCGAATAATTCTTCGCTCCCTTATTCATTTTCAAAAACCATCGAGTTGATGATATTTGGGCAAAACAGCAACACATGTTTCTTCTGAATTAACAGCAATAACGAACCCTTGCCATAAGGACCACGTCACCGCTTCACCTAATTTCTCTTTCACTCGTTGAATCATTTCAGCTTGCGTTAAGTCTCGAGCAGGGAAATGTTGAACTTTATCGTTACTGATTAAAAAAATAAATGATTCTGAAAAAGCTGTCATGACTTCAGGTGGTAAATTTTTTAATCGTTCTTGGTAATCCATTGAAACCACTCCTTCTTTTTTATCATACCACAACATCCATTTCTCTAAAAAGCGCAGCACTTACTACTGAATATCTGCTAAAATTTGCCTGATAATCTGCTTTTCAGACAGTTGTTCAGATAACCGCTGTTCTCCCGGAAACCCTAAATAATCTTCTGGTAGCCACCAACGTTTCATTTCCACGACACCAAATTCTTGATTCTTGTTTCTCTGGCTATGTCTTTTCAGCGTTTCTTCAAAAGAAAGATCAAAATAATAAACCTGAACGTTTCCTTCAAAGAGATGAATTATTTCCTGAAAAAAGGAATGATAAATGGCTTTTTGAAAAATCCCTTCAACAATCACATACTGGCATTCTTGATAACCAAAAGCTACCAACTGTTTTAACAAAGCAATACTTAGATTACCTGTTTCATCTTTAACACGAAGCATTTCTCTGCGCACCACATCTTGAGAAATCAATAACGATTGTTCTTTAAGACACTGATGAAGCGCTTTAGCTATCGTTGTTTTACCACTACCAGAATTACCACGTAAAATAATTAATTTCGGTTGCATCTGTTTCCCTCCATTTTCTTGATTGTTGAAAACAAGCAGAAAAGAGCAAAAAACTTGGAAAAAACTCTCCAAGTTTTGCTGTTATTTTGATGAATGTTTCGTTGAATCTCGCTGAATGAATTCCGTTCCGACAATAATTTTTCTAGGAACTGGTGGGGTATTCAAGCATAACTCTTTCATTGTCTCAACGGCTAGCTCACCCATCCATTCAGTATGAACTTTGACTGTTGTTAATGTGGGTGAAACATATTTTGCGACACTAATATCATTAAAACCAATGATAGAAATATCTTCTGGCACACGAATGGCTGCTTCTTGTAACGCCCGCATTGCACCAATCGCCAATGTATCACTTGCAGCGAAAAAAGCGGTTGGACGAGTGTCCGCTTTTTCAATAAAGTCTTTCATCGCTTGATAGCCTTCTTCAACAGAAAAAGCTGCTTCGACAACCCATTCTTGATGATAAAGGTCCAGATCTTTTAAGGTTTCTTTAAAAGCGACAAAACGTGGATCAACCAATGCCACGTGGGACTCTTTCGTATATTCTTGCCCAGAAAGTATACCAATTTTCTGATGCCCTTGCGCCAAAAATTCTTGCACAATTGTTTTAACACTTCCAGCAAAATCAACAACAATGGAGTTTTGGCCAAAAGCCATTGCATCAAAGTCTACAAATAGAAGAGGTGCGCCTAAGGCGGCTAAGGCCGCCACTTGCTTTTCATCAAATTTTCCTAGGGCAATTGTCCCATCAAATCTTTTTTGAGACAGGTTTGTCAGAGATTCTTTGACTAAAAGAAAACCCAATTCCTCTGCCCGCTTTTCAACACCTAAACGAATCGATAAATAGTAAATATCATCCAGTTCTTCTGGATCGCTGAACCATTGGACAAACCGAATTTTCTTTTTGCCTGCTTGTTTTTTTCTGGCTCGCTTTTTATAATTTAACGTTTCTGCTGTTTCAAATATTTTCTTCTTCGTTTCATCACTAACTGATAATGTTTCATCATAGTTCAAAACTCTCGAAACTGTCGCTGAAGAAACACCGACTTGCTCTGCTATATCTTTAATGGTTACGATGTTCCTCACCTCAAATTAATCATTTTCAATACATTGAATAAATCGTTCAAAAGCACGACGGCCTTCTTCATCACGTTTAAAGACGCCGGCATCTGTTAAAATTTGAACAAAAATTGTCCCAATTCCTTGTTGGATCACTTCTTTGACATTGGCTTCAGTGATGGTTTGCTGACTGAGTTCATCCGCCCAAGCTCGATGACTTTCAGCAATTTGATTGGGTTGCTTTAATAAATACTTTTCGACTTCTCTTAATTCTTGTGCCAGCCTTGGTGGCAAAATAGCTAGTCCCATTACTTCAATTAAGCCAATATTTTCTTGCTTAATATGTTGTACTTCTGGATGTGGATGAAAAATGCCATCTGGAAATTCCTCCGAAACATTATTATCTCGTAAAACTAAATCCAATTCAAATAATGACCCTTTGCGTCGGGCAATTGGCGTAATCGTATGATGCGGTGTGCCATCTTCTGAATAGGCCCGAACTGAGACACGTTCATCAGAATAATTGCGCCATTTGGTCAAAATTAATTCGGCCGCCTCAACTAGTTCCTCTTGACGATCACTTTGAAGACGAATCACAGACATCGGCCATTTTAAAATACCAGCAGTTATCTCAGGATATTTTTTCAAAGAAAATCTTGTTTCCATTGGTGCTAAATCCATTGGAAATGTATGACGTCCTGCTTGGTAATGATCATGAGATAAAATAGAACCACCAACAATTGGCAAATCTGCATTAGAGCCCACAAAATATTCAGGGAATAACTCCGTAATTTTAAGGAGCCGCTGGAACGTTTTTTTCTCGATTTTCATTTCTCGATGTTGTTGGTCCAAGAAAATCGCATGCTCATTATAGTAAGCATATGGCGAATATTGAAAGCCCCAAGCTTCGTCCTCTAAATTTAGTCGGATAATCCGATGGTTTGTCCGTGCTGGATAATTCACACGACCATAATAGCCTTCATTCTCCATACATAACATACACGCTGGATATTTTTTTTGAATCATTTTCTTTTCAGCCAAAATTTTTCGAGCATCCTTTTCTGGCTTCGATAAGTTAATGGTAATTTCTAGTTTACCATAGGGTGAGTCCATTGGGAAAATAATATTTTTGGCGATTGCTTTCGTTTTAATGTAGTTATTCGTTTTACATAACTGATAAAAATAATCCGTTGCTTTTCGTGGAGACTCTTGATAATAGTCCATAAACTTCTGATTAATAGTGGTTGGGGTCGGCGTAATAAAATCCATTAACTCCGCTTCTAGTTGTTCTGCTTCCGTAATTGAGTCATCGATTTGGTGATTGGCTTGTGCAATGTTTAAAAGATGTTCCACCACACGCAACGGTTCTTGCTCACAAGCAACCGCTTCTGGTTGTTCAAAAAAATCACAGCCAACTAGTTTGGCAATCCGATTCGTCAAATAATAACGGTCTGTTTCCGTCCAATCGCCATTTTCTATGATTATCTCTACAAATGCAGCAATCCATTTACTACTTTCTTTCATCATCTGATGTTCTCCTATTCATTATAGCCTTGAGGATGTTTCACATGCCATTGCCAAGCGGTGGCGATAATGTCCTTGACCTCAGTTACTTCTGGTTGCCAGCCTAAAACTCGTTTGGCTTTTTCACTAGAAGCAATTAACGTACTAGGATCCCCTGCTCGGCGTGGCGCGATTCTCGCAGGGATTTCTTGACCTGTCACTTCGCGAGCAGCATCTAACATTTTTTTAACAGAATAGCCGTTGTTGCTTCCCAGGTTAAAGACGTCACTTTCGCCGCCATTTTTCAAATATTCTAAAGCCAAAATATGTGCTGCAATCAAGTCTTCAATATAAACATAATCTCGAATGCACGTGCCATCTGGTGTATCATAATCATCCCCAAAAATACTTAGCTCTGCTCGTTGGCCTAATGCCACTTGTAAAATAATTGGCACAATATGCGTTTCTGGCGTGTGATCCTCACCAATTGAGGCATCTTTTTTTGCTCCTGCAACATTAAAATAACGCAAAGCAACATATTTCATTCCATAAGCGTTGTCGCACCATTTCATGATTTTTTCCATCATTAATTTACTTTCCCCATACGGATTTTTAGGATTCGTTGGGGTTTCTTCTGTAATAGGCATTGCTTTTGGTTCGCCATAAGTGGCCGCTGTGGAAGAAAAAACAATGTGTTTCACTCCGAATTCTTGCATAACTTCCAAGGCAATTTGAGTGCCGTGAACATTGTTATTGAAATACATTAACGGTTTCTCCACGGATTCTCCTACTAAAGAATTGGCCGCAAAGTGCAACACCCCTTCAATTGATTCCTTTTCAAAGACACTACGTAAAAAAGTTTTATCACGAATATCGCCTTCATAGAAAGTCGCTTGTTCATGAACTGCTGAACGATGTCCCGTTAATAAATTATCAACAACAACAACGGCATATCCTTTTGAAATTAATTGATCGACGGCATGTGAGCCAATGTAGCCTGCACCGCCTAATACTAAAATAGACATTTAAAGCCTTCCTTTCTAAAATAACTTTCTGGCACCGTCATCAATTGATGCAGGATAAAAATCAGCAGCATAGCCAATTTTATCTTGATAACTCTGGCCAACAGCTTCAATAAATGCATCTATATTTTGCTTTGGTACCAAAGCAATACTACAACCGCCAAACCCTGCACCAGTCATCCGTGCGCCCAAAACGCCTGGTTGTTCTTGCGCACAAGCCACTAAGGTATCTAACTCAATGCCAGTTACTTCGTAATCTTCTTTTAACGAACGATGTGAGGCATTTAATAATAAGCCAAATTCTTCCAAATCCCCTTCAGTTAGCGCTTGTTTTGCCAATAAAGTTCGTTCATTTTCTGTGACGGCATGACGCGCTCGTTTAATCAACGTTGGATTTCCAATCAATGCTTGATATTGGTCAAATGTCTCGCTGTCTAATTCACCTAAAAATTCAATAGATAACTCTTTTTGAAGCAAACGAACGGCTTCTTCGCATTCTGCACGGCGTTCATTATATTTTGAATCTGCTAATTCACGACGTTTGTTAGTATTCATAATAACAATCGTATACTCACCTAGTTTGGCGGGAACCATTTCATAGTGCATATTATTGGTATCTAGTAGAATAGCTTGATCTTTTTCTCCCATCCCTACGGCAAATTGGTCCATAATTCCTGAATTAACGCCAATAAATTCATTCTCCACTTTTTTACCGATTTGCACCAATTCAAGCATTGGACAGTGTAAAGCATATAAATCATTACAGATCGTCCCCATTAAAAGTTCAATAGAAGCAGAAGAAGACAAGCCAGCACCATTAGGAATCGTACCGTAGAAGAGCACATCTAAGCCAGAATCAATATTGTGTCCGCTTTCAATCAAGTAATTTAAAACACCTTTAGGATAATTTGCCCAATCATCTGAATCTGAATAGGTTAAATCTTCTAATGTAAATTCGATGAGACCAACCTCTTTAAAATTATCAGAAAACATCCGAATTTTTTGGTCGTCTCTTTTTCTTGCCACACCAAATGTCCCTAACGTAATAGCCGCCGGGAAAACATGACCGCCATTGTAATCTGTATGTTCACCAATCAAATTAATTCTTCCAGGGGCAAAATAACAGGCTGTCCCTTTCTCACCAAATATTTCTACAAATCGATTCATTAACAGTTCTTCCATCACTAATCACTCCTTTCACTAGTAAACAAATTGTATAATATTTACTAAACTTTTGCAAATATTTACTTAATATTTTCTTAATTGTCATTTCGTCTGAAAACGTGTACAATACAATTAAATAAAGATTTATTTTCTTAGTGTTTCTTTTTGACTATTTAAATAATCTAAAAAACAAAGTTAAATTTACTAAATATTTACTTGAAGGAAGGATTGATTATTTTGACTATTTCAACTGAATCATTTGGACAAGGAATGCTTCTTTACACACTGACGAATAAAAATGGTGTGACTTTAAAAGTAACAGATTTTGGTGCGCGAATTGTTGCGCTCGACGTTCCTCTTACAAAAAATGAATCACGATCACTCGTGCTAGGCTTTCCCTCAGCAGATGAATATTTGTCTAAAGACTTATATTTTGGTGCAACAATTGGTCGAACAGCTGGCCGAATTGCCGATGGCTCCTTTGAACTAGCGGGTAAAACGTATCAAACGATGATTAATACTCCTACTCAAACAACACTTCACGGTGGCACACCTGGGTTTGAAAGTAAAAAATGGCACAGCGAAATCCAAGAGGCACAAGCGAATCCTTCTGTGAAATTTTGGCTAGAGAGTCCTGCTGGTGAAAATGGTTTTCCTGGAAATCTCACTGTTTCAGTCACGTATACATTGACTGAAGAAAATGAATGGCAAATTGAGTATCAGGCAACTACAGATGAACAAACACTTTTTAATCCAACCAATCATGTCTACTTTAATTTAACTGGAAATCCCGCAATCCCCATTGATGCGCATGAGTTACAAATAAATGCCCAAAAGTATGTCCCGCTTGATGAAAGAGTTTTACCGCTTGGAGAATTAGCTTCCGTCGACCAGACAGCTTTTGATTTACAAAAACCTAAAAAATTAGCTGAGGTTTTTTCAAGTAACGATGAACAAATCCAAAAGATGAACGGCTTCGATCACCCTTTCATCTTAACCAATCATGATTTAATTAACCCGGATGTTATCTTAAAAAGTCCTACTAAAGATATCACCTTAGAGATGTTCACTGATCAACCTTCAGTTGTTATTTTTTCAGCAAATTTTGCTGATAACGGTCCCGATATTCAAGGGCAAAAATTAGTCAATCACGGAGCGCTCACATTTGAAACCCAAGTCTGTCCTGGTGCTGAAAGATTTCCGTTGTTCGGTTCTATCACCCTCTCACCTGAACAGGAATTTCACTCAACGACCCGTTTCAAACTAATTTATTAAGTGAAATGGTGCTCTTAACCAAGCTTATCTTCGAACTAAAAAAGATAAGAATGGTTAAGAGCACTTCTATTATTTGACATTTTTAATCGCTCCATTTACACTATTTTCAATTAGAAAGGCGGTGATGTCTATGTATGCAATCAAATTTTTTCATGGCTATTTAACTGCAGATGGTAAACGTACGCGAGATAAATCAGGTTGTTTAGTTTACCACTCTGAAAAAGAAGCACAAAAATTAGCAGATAAAATTGGCGGGAGAGTTAAAAAAATTGGATAACCTTAGATAAAGGATAGATAAGCAAGGCTATTTTGCTATCTGTCCTTTTTTATTTTACATATTCCTCGACTTATTGTATTGATTTGATACAATAGAGAAAAAGCCTAAAGGAGCGCTTACATGAAACAAAATGACTTTGATTATATGCAAATGTTAAAAGGTGAATTATATTACGCCCCCACCATTTTACCCGAAAACAAATCAACAAAAGGCAAGGTGTTAGCTCAAAAAATCAATCAACTTCCTATCGATAATGTGAAAGAAATTGTGGCCCTAGAAAAAGAATTATTAGGAAAAACTGGCAATGAGTTATATATCACCCCACCCCTCCATGTAGATTACGGTCGCCATATTGAGGTAGGAGAAAATTTTTATGCAAATATGGATTGCATTTTTTTAGATGTAAACAAAATCATCTTCGGTGATAATGTCATGGTTGGCCCTCGTGCTAGTTTTTATACTGCCGGCCATCCAATTGATCCAACGATTCGAACTGCAGAATTAGAATTCGGTACGCCAATTATTGTTGAAGATAACGTGTGGATTGGCGGAAGTGCCACCATTTTACCTGGCGTTACAATTGGAAAAAATGCTATTGTCGCTGCTGGTGCTGTGGTTACAAAAGACGTTCCTGCCAACACGATTGTTGGGGGCAATCCAGCAAAAGTCATTCGCAAAATTGATAAAAACGATCAGCAATTTTGGACAGAAAAGCAACGGCAGTATCAAATCGCTAAGAAGCAATTCTTTCATGAATAAAAAATCCCCAATCCAATGAAAATAACGGATTGGGGATTTTTTATTTTAGTCTTCTTCATAATAATTAAACATCCAATGGATGCCAAACTGATCTTTTAGGGAACCATACTTTTTGGACCAAAAAGTTTCAGATAATGGCATTGTAACAGTGCCACCTTCAGATAATCGTTTAAATAAGCGATCAATTTTTTCATCATCATCTGTGCTAACCACGAGCGAAAGGTTATTTCCTTCCGTAACTTCAAAACCAAACATATCAGGAACATCTGAAATCATTACATAGGTTCCTTCAATAATGATACTTGCGTTCATCACTAAATCCTTTATCTCGTCGTTTATAGGATGCTCAGGATCCTCAGGTGCTTCGCCAAAAGTCATTAAATTTTGACATTTTGTATCAAAAACATCTTCATAGAACGCAATTGCTTCTTTTGCTTCACCTTTAAAATTTATATACAGCTCTAACAAATGACTCACCTTCTTTCATGATCAAATTTTATACTTTATTTTCTCATGATTTGTCAGAAAGCAAAAATAGTCTGCTTAAAAATCTGATTTTTCTAGTAACAAGGTAACAAATTTTTCCAAATACAGTTGGTCAACCGCATCATAGCTATTTGTTACACCACTATCAATATCTAAAACACCGACCAATTGATGATTTTTTACCATCGGTACAACGATTTCAGACATCGCAGCTGAGTCACAAGAAATATAATTGGCGTGTGTCTTCACGTTATCAACAATCAATGTAGCTTGTTTTTCCGCTGATTCACCGCAGACACCTTTGCCCATTTTAATTCTGGTACAAGAGACTTTCCCTTGAAAAGGCCCCAAAACTAATTCTTCATCTTTATATAAATAATACCCAGCAAAAACGGTATCTGGTAATGTTTGTGCAAGTAACGCGGACGAGTTTGCTAAATTTGCAATAGCATCCGTTTCTATTTCTAACAAACCGCTCAATTGTTGTAAGCACAATTCGTAGGCTGCTTTTTTGTTTTCTCTCGTTTGTTCAGTCATGCTTGGTTCATCTCCTTCATTTTGTCTTATTATAAAGGAAGATACGCAAAAGTGCTATGTTAAAGTGAGTCAAACAAACTTGAAAAGCTGATACACGTTGTGAGCAGAAGCACTTTATAAGGATTAAACTGTGACGAGTAACCGCAGGACTGACACTATGCGTTGCTCAGAGCTGAACCCTGTTTCCTCTGTTTGGCTTTTTAGCATTCTATTTCTACCTAATTTTAAAGCAAGTTAAACCCATTGTCCTTTCAACATAATCTGGCGTTTCTGTGGTTTTCTAGCAATCACTTCTGCTGTAGAAGCTGCTTCTGTAAAGATAAAGTTTGCTTCGTCGCCTTCTGTAAACCAAAGGCGTTCTTCTTCAAATGAAAAAGGTGCTTCTTTGCCACAGCCATGGACGTAAGCTTGAGTAAGTTGCTCTTCTGTAATCTTTCCTGTCATTTCACAAAAATTACGTAATTTTTCAAATAAATCACCTAAAACATTAGAACTCCAAGAGTCAAAAAAGCCATCACTACCTAAATGAACCGATACACCAGCTTGGCGTAACACATCAATTGGTGGCAATAAATAACGAGGATCATAGGGAATTGTAGACATAATCGCCGTTTGATGCGTTGCCAAGCGTTGGTATAGTTTTTCTTTTTCTGCTGGTCGTACATCTAGCAGCGCAAAGGCGTGACTGATAGCGGTTCGCTGAGTAAATTTTCGTTCTTCCAAAATGTCTAAAAATTTATCAATTGTATAAACGCCAACTTCCCCCGTATCATGCAAGTGGATATCGATTCCTACTTGAAATTCTTCTGCCAGATCGAAAATAGTTTCTAAAGATTCTTCAATTGCATAATCAATGCCTGCAGGATCTAAACCGCCGACCATTGTTCCACCATTTTTTAGAGCTTCTCTCATGAGTAAAACCGTTTGGGGATTTTTTAATAATCCATGCTGTGGAAAGACAACAATATCATAATCAATCACATGCGCATATTTTTCTAAGGCTCTTTTGACGCCCCAAAAGTTTTCTAGTTCTACATAAGGATCAATGTTGACATGTGTCCGAATATAAGAGGCTCCATACCCAATCAATTTTTCAATCATGGCCGTCGCTCGTTGTTCTGTTGACGGAGCTAACAATTTAAGTTCACTGGCTTCGTCTGCTAAACGCTCTTTTAAATTCTTAACAGGTTGGCTAGCGCGCCAGCCTAATGAAAGGTAGGTTTTATCTAAGTGATTATGGCTCTCTTGAAAAGCGGGAATAGCCAGTTGTCCGTTTAAATCAGTGCCTTGTTGCTTTTCAGTGACTTGATTTTGCGGAATAATCGCTTGGATTTTGCCTTCTTGAATCGCTAAAGTATAGCGTGAGGTTTTAGTATACGTTAATTCGTGGTGGTCTTTAGCAAAACCAGTTTCTAAACGAACATTATTCAAATAAACAATGGATGTTGTCATTCTCTTTCCCCCTTTTGAACGGCTTCAACCAGTTGTCCTTTTAGTATCAGTTGTTGGATTGGCTGTTGGCGTGCAATCACGTGAGCAGTGCTCTCAGCATTAAATAGTAGGAAATCTGCAGAATCGCCGACGTTAGGCCAAACTCGCTGCCCGTTAGAATCAAGAGGCGTTACAAAATTACTCGCTAAGCCCCATAAACGATTCAAGCGATACTCATCGCTAATTTTAAATCTTTGAGCGGCTGTATTTAATTTTTCTATTGTATTGCCACTGCCAAAAGGCGACCAATGATCCGTCAAACTGTCATGAGCCACGGAAATCTTAACACCTTGTTCAACCAAGGTTGGAATCGGCATGGTGGGCATTCCAATCGGTACAGTCGAAGTCAAATCAATACCTGTTTCGATGAATTTTTGCGCAATGTCTCTAATTGCTGCTTCTTCTAAGCCCCCTAAGGCTAAAGCATGACTTAAAGTGACTTTGCCAAACATCTTTGCTTGTTCTGTATAATCAACAAATTTATTAAATTCATAAAGTCCCAAAGTATCACGGGCGTGTAAATGAACATCAATTTTTTTATTAAATGTGGTAGCTAATTCAAATATTTTTGCGATTGAATGATCCACATGACGATCCACAAGGGCTGGATCAACGCCGCCGACATGAGTTGCCCCCATGCGTAAGGCTTCGCGCATCAAAGGTTCGACTTGTGAGCGGAGTAATCCGTGTTGAGGAAAAGCTACAATTTCATGAGTAATGTATTGTTCATATCGACTAAATGCTTCTTTAGTAATTTCAATATGTTTCGTTCCAATAGATGGATCTACATTACAATGACTGCGAATATGATAATGGCCTTGTTGAATATACTGCTCAATAACTTGGCAAGCACGTTCTAAACTAGTTGGTAATTGTTCAGGTAACAGCCAAGTTTCTTCTTCAATACGTGTTAAAATTCCTTTCGTTAGTGGACGACAGGCCTTCCAAGGTCCCCAAAAATACGTTTTATCAATATGAATATGCATTTCTCTTAGAGCAGGTAAAACGAGTTGCTGATTCACATCGATAACTGTTTCGTTCTCTAAAGGCCTTAACTGTGGTGCGACCGCAGTACAGACCTCGTTTTCAATTCGAATATCATAGCTAGCTGTTTCTGTCGCAACAATTCGCTGATTCACAGTAGAAAATCCTGTTTCTAATTTACAGTTTTTTAAAAGCATGACAAACCCCTTCCTACCTTCATTCAATTAGTTAACATAAGCCCATTTTAAACTGTACGTAGGTCCAAATGAATGCCAATACAGATCCTTGATTTTTTGATTAGCTAATACAGAAATGCTTCGATTGTAGATTGGTGCTAAAACCGTTTCCTGATTCACCAAAATATCTTGTGCTTGAGCAAAGTCATTTAAACGAGCCTCTTGATCAGCCGCATGTGTTGTTCTAGTTTCTTGAATTAATTGATCATACGTATCACTCTTGAACGTTACGCCGCCCAAGGTACTATCCGAAGTAAAGATGCGCATAACTGTTAATGGATCACGATAATCGGTTCCCCAACCAGATAATTCTAAATCATAGTCTCTCGTTTGATCACGATCAACACGAATAGTAAAAGGAACTTGAGTAACATTCACTTCTAATCCATCTAGATTTTCTTCCAATTGAAATTGGAAAAACTCAGCAGCTTTTTTGGCGCTGTCTGTATCATCTGTTAAAAATTCTAATTTGATTTTATCCAGCCCAATTTCTTTTTTCCCTTTTTCCCAGAATTCTTTTGCTTTCGCTGTATCGTAGGTTAAATAGTTATTTTTCTTAGCAGCTAGTTTTGTGAAATCTGTTCCATCTGGCGCAATCGTTTGTCCCGGCGGAATTACTTGATCTGTAGCCGTTGATTGATCTTGCAAGACTTCTTTTACAAAACTTTCTTTATCAAAAGCTTGTGCCAACGCTTTACGAATATTGTTGTTCGCTAAAGCCGGATTTTCTTTTCCATCACGAACGCTGTTCATTTTTAAAAAGTATGTGACGAATTGAGGAATTGAAAGAAAGGCTGGATTATCAACATAACCAGGAATAAATTCACCACTTAGCTTATTCACTACATCCAATTCATTCGAGTCAAACAAATTCACCGCTGTCGTTGGGCTCTTAATTACTGAAACTTTCGCTTCTGTTAATTTAACTTTTTCAGCATCCCAATACGTATCATTTTTTTCGTAGGTCCAGTCATCGGAAGAGGCATTATCCCATTCTTTCAATTTAAAAGGACCATTATAAATCAAATGTTCTGCATCAGTGGCATATTTATCCCCTTGTTCTTTGATATATTTTTCATTTTGTGGAAACAAAACAGGAAACGAAAGTAATGATTTCAAATAAGGGGTAGGCCGCTCTAAAGTTATTTCTAACGTTTTATCATCTAGCGCCTTAACCCCAAGAGTATTCACATCTGCGCCTTCTAAGGCAATTTCCTTAGCATTTTTAATGACATCAAAAAATAAAGCTTGATGAATCGATCCTGATTTAGGGGAAGCAACTTGTTGCCATGCATAAACAAAGTCATTTGCTGTTACTGGATCATCATTCGACCATTTGGCATCTTCTCTAATCTTAAATGTATAAACGGTTTCATCTTCAGAAATCGCTGGTTCTTCGGCAGCGACCCCCAACTCTAATTCATCTTCTTTACCTAAAACATAGAGTCCTTCATAAACTTGATTCATGACTAAAGTCGAGGTCGTATCCCCCGCTGTGTGTGGTTCCATTGTCGAAATAGCCGCTTCAGAACTAATTGCAATTTTTTGTTCCGCTGCTTTGTTACTATCAGCCGAGTTTCCCGTTCCCGCCTGACAAGCCGTTAAAGCTAAAAGCAAACCGACGCATCCTAACATTTTTAATTTCTTCATACCGATCCCTCCATTTTACAAACTATAACCTTCAAATTTACCAGAATTTTCTGATAAAATATAGAAAAAGAAGCATATCTGATAAGAGTCTCAAAAAACTTACAGATTATAGAAATACTTGAGAAATTTAAAGTAGCTGAAACAATAGTAAAAGCATTAAAAATTAAGTATACTATTGCTATATCTTTAAACGATGCGTTTCTATAGGTTGTAAGCGCTGATTGTTCTTATTTGGTCACTTGTGACTACCAATCACGTGATGACTTGGAACTTTTTTCTATTAGTATAAGGATACCTTATTTTCCCTAAAATAGTTTTGTAACATCTTACAATAAATACACTTAATTTTTAGATAATTCATACAAAAGGAGGCTTTGCTAATGATGACGGTCAATGATCTACTCCATGCAGAAGAACTACCTGGTTTAACCTTATTGACGCACGAAACCAATTTAGATGCGCCAATTCTACAAGCAAATATTTTAGAAAATCCTGATGCTTTTGACTGGTTAACGCCAGGAGAAATTTTATTAACTACCGGCTATATTTTCAAAGATCAGCCTTGCTTGCAAAAACGTCTTATTCAAGAACTAGCAAATATGAACTGCGCTGCTCTAGGCTTTAAAGTCCAACGCTATTTCAATGAAGTTCCACAAGAGATGATCCAATTAGCGAATGACGTCGGCTTACCAATTCTCTCAATCCCTTATAATTACAACTTTTCTCAAATTATTTCATTGGTCAATCGCCGAGTCAATCAACCTGACGAAACGATTAGCCAACATTCTGTTCATATGCATAATAAATTTTATACAATTATCAAAGCTGGCGGAAAAAGTACCCAATTACTGGAAGTATTAAGTGCCGCGATTCAAGCGCCTGTAATGCTTTTAGATGAGCGTTTTCAGATTATGAATCATTTTGATTTACCTGATGCGCCAACAAGAATCACCAGTATTTTAAACAACGCGACTCTCAAAAAACAGTTTGAGACAGCTTTAAAAGCCCAGAACAATGAGCTACTATTATTTTATAAAGAACCATTGACTGTTGAATTTTCCTTAGCGAACCATCAGTTATCTTTGCGAATTTTACCCATCAAAAAGAAAAATCTCAGCTTATCTTACTTAGTGATTTGGCAAACTACCAAAAAATTACAGACGATTGATTTATTATCTGTGGAGGTCTGTGCTCACTACCTTTTACCACAACTTCAATTAGAATCTTCGGAAAATTTAACAACGAGGCAAAAGATCGGGGCGCTGTTTCAAGACCTTATCCAAGAAAAAAATACCAATCCTCAAGCTTGGCAAGAATTTAGTAATTATCTGCAATTAAATGAAAAAGATACATTTAGTCTCTTGCTTGTAGCCATTGAACAATTGGAACAACTGTTTAATCCGACTATTCAAATGAATAGCATTGGCCATCAATTGAATCATATTTTAGAAGGATATCGACAAAAAATTACTGCCTTTCCTACACAAACTGGCTTTATTTTATTACTAGAAAATCCAGCACAAGAGGAAGCCACCTACCTTGCACAAACCACTCATCTTGCCAAGAATTTACTAGAGCAACTAATGAAACTGAATCCAAAATTATCATTTAAATTAGCGATTGGTCCAACTGTCAAAAAAATCACCAATCTGTGTGATTCTTATAAATTAGCACAAGAAACATTCCACTTAGCACAAGCAAGTCAAGAATTACAACAACGAACTATTTTGAATTATGATGACCTCTTTTTTTATCGTTTAATGATCGAAACCCTGACCAAACAAGCCAAACAAAAAATATATCAACGATTGATTGAACCATTAGAAAAAGAAGATCAAAAACATGAAAGTTCCCTACTAGAAACCATCAATACCTACTTTCAATCAAATAAAAATATTTCGTTGACTGCCACAAATATGTATGTACATCGTAATACAATTATTTACCGCTTAAAAAAAATAGAAGAGATTCTTCACTTAACTTTAGAATTTCCTGATAGTTCGCTACAACTAAGTTTGGCTGTTTATTTATATAAACAAAAATTACTATAAAAAGGCCACCACGAATAGTAAATCGTGGCGGCTTTTTTAACTGTTTCAATTTTGTTAGCGAATAATCATTACAGAAATTGGGGCATATCGAGCCATATAAGCTGCTTGGCTACCAAAAAAGCTTTTTAATTTGCTAGTTGACTTGGAGCCAATAATTAACAAATCTGGTTTATTCAAAGGAATAAGCTTATTAATAATTAATTCTCCTGGGTTCCCTTCATTGACAATTACACTTACTTTATCGATGCCATTCGCTAACGCTTCTTGTTGATATTTTTCCGTTTGTTTCTCTAATTTCGCCAACTGTTCTTGCCAATAATTTTTATCTAACGATTGGTAAACATTAATCTCTTTCTCTTCTAAAATCGAAACAATAACCAATTCAGCTTGTTCTTCTTTTGCTTTTTGGATAGCATAATGAAATGCTTTTAACGCATCTGGCGACTCTTCAACACCAACCATAATTTTTGAAAATTTCATTATTTAACCTCCTCTACTTGTTGCTCCATAGCTGCAAGCTGCTGTGCGTATCGTTTATCGCCTTTATATAATTCTACAACCGTCCAAACTAACAAGAGAATGACGAGTGCTATGATGACATAAGCAATATTATCGGCTAACGTAATTTGACTCGCTGTCGGATTATCACCGAAGAATCCTTCAATTTGATCAGGTAAGCCTTTCATATTGAGGTAAATTAAGCCAATGACAGAAACCCAGCCTAACAATTTAATTAACCACGAGTTTTTAAAATGTTCACCCATTTCAACACGGCTATCTGTAAACATCAGTAAAGGCAACATCGAAAATGGCAAAGCAAATGCTAGAAAAACTTGTGAATTGTTCATTAAATTATTAATCGCAATATGCTCTTCCACTGTACTTTTCCCGCTGGTCATTAAAACACAGATTAAGACAGGAATAACAGATAACAAACGTGTGACCATCCGACGTAACCAAATTGGCACACGCATATGAATAAACCCTTCCATAATAATTTGACCAGTTAAGGTTCCTGTAATTGTTGAATTTTGTCCTGATGCCAATAGGGCTACCGCAAATAAAATCGATAAAATTCCAGAACCTGCAATATGCGCTAAAATAGAATTACTCATAACCGCTGGATTTGATAAAGCATCAAACAAACCAAAGAATGAAGGATCTTTGACACTACCGGATTTAAAAACGGCCACACCCATAATCAATAACAAAGAGTTAACAAAAAATGCCATTGTTAATTGAATATTAGAATCCCAAGTTGAAAAGCGTAAAGCGCGTTGAATATCGGTTTTATCTTTACGATCAATTTTACGACTTTGTACAACAGAAGAATGTAAATACAAATTATGAGGCATCACTGTTGCACCAATAATCCCCAATGCACCTGTCAGTGGCGTTTGCCCATTCACCGCATGTGATGTAGAAAAAGCTTCTGCGCTAGGAACCAGCCCTTTAATTACATCTCCCCATACTGGATTTGACAATGCCACTTGATAAGCAAAAATCACAAAAATAACAACAATTAAAGCAACAACAATAGCTTCAATTTTTCTAAAACCAATTTTTGTCAATAACAACAAAAGTAAAACATCAAATACCGTAATGAAGACAGCCAGACCTAAAGGAATATGAAATAATAAATATAAGGCAATTGCGCCCCCGATAACTTCAGCGATATCTGTAGCCATAATTGCTAACTCTGTTAAAATCCATAATACAATACCTAACGTCTTACTAGTTCTAGCACGAATCGCTTGTGCTAAATCCATCTGTGAAACAATGCCTAATTTAGCAGCCATATATTGGAGCAACATTGCAATCAAACTGGAAATTAAAATAATCGACATCAATAAATATTGAAAATTTTGTCCCCCAGTAATTGAAGTAGACCAGTTTCCTGGATCCATATACCCCACTGCTACCAATGCTCCTGGACCTGAGTAAGCAAATAACGTTTTCCAAAAACTCATATTTTTAGGCACGTCAATGGTGCCATTAATTTCTTCAAGCGAAGGACCATTTGCATATTCAATCAAATGATGTCTTTGCTTTGGTTCATGTTCTTCTGAATTTTTCAATTCAATTCCTTCTTTCGTTTTGCAATAATTTTAAAAGGCCCCTCTATCAGAAGGTTAACCTCTAATATATTTTAGGTGCACCTAAAATATACTGCTAAAAATAACAAAATGCAAGACTTGAAAGAAAATTTTGACAGTGTAAAAATAGATTGTCGTAAATGTGCGGTCTTAAAGTTTGAAGAAATCAGGGTAGCTGGTAGTTGATTATCTTAAGGAGTAGAAAATAAGGGACCTAAGTCATTTCGGCTTAGGTCCCTTATTTTATTTTTATTCGGTTATTCTATTAAGAATGGATGCTACAATTTCTGTCGTGTCAGCTGAATGATTTCTAAGAATCTCGGTAAACTTAATCTGACGAAAACCTTCAAGTACTTCGGGCAACTTATTTTTCCCCCATTCAAAAGTTCCATCATTTCTTTTCAATAATCTTTGTAAAATTTCTTCTTTCTCGACCGCTAACAAAAAATGATAAACGTCAATGCCTGCTCGTCTCAGATATCCAATCAGCTCTTCTTCATATTCTTTTTTATAAAGGGTCATTGGAACAATAATCGGCCGTCCAGACTCTTTGGACATTCGTTTTAATAAATGAGCATTCCAGCAACGCCATTCCTGATACTCTTGAAAATCATTTTCTTTCATTTCTTCGGGAATTAACTCCATCAATGCACTACCAATAATTTCTGGATCATAAATGATTGCGTTGGGAAGTTTTTGTTGTAACTCATGTGCAATGGTCGTTTTTCCGGCTCCAAACGCACCGTTTAACCAAATAATCATCATAATTTCCTTTCTTCTGAACAAATTTCTTTGTTGCTTAATTTAGGTGCTAGATTACTTTTAATTTTTTTATTCATTCACGTATAGTTACTACTTACATCTTTAACAGTAAACGAGACAAACTAAAAATACAACATCCTATACTATTCACCTTGCATTACATAACATACTCATCTGATAATTTCCCCCTAAAAAAACAGAATATGGGCAATCTTTTTAAGAATCATTGAATAGAATAACAACAAACAGTAATTCAGGTATAACTAGCTAGAAATTGTTTTATTTTTAGTCACGAGTATGATAAGCATGTAAATCAAATAGAATCATATTAGGTGAGGTTACTCTGAAGAACACAGGTTATCGCTCGGAAATGTCGAGAGACAGTAACGAGTAAAGCAGGGATTGTCGAATTAAGGCTTTCCTAAGATAACTAGAATTTTTTTCTTACGTCTCAGAAAGCCAAAGCTCAATTATTGTGATTACCCTATAATCTTCTTTTATTCGGCGACCTCTTTAATATGATTAATTGGAGGTTTTTAAATTGAAAGCTGTCACTGCATCATCTAAGAAAAATACCCTACTTGCTAAAAGTATCGGGAATCTTACCTTGCTCATCATTTTAGGCATTTTCATTTTTATCATCGTCTTCTCTTGGCTAAAAATGAATCGCCCTCTTCACACCCTTCCCTCAGAAGAATTCCTCGCAACACCAAGTAAAACAGATGATTTCTTATCTCCATCAAATCTTTTTTACTTTTCAATTCGAACCATGTTTCGAATGATTGTGGGGATGGCTTGGTCCTTCCTGTTTTCCTTTGTTTTTGGTATTTTAGCCGTAAAATATAAAACGGCAAGAAGAGTCATTTTACCATTAGTTAATTTCCTTGAATCCGTTCCATTGCTAGGTTTTTTGACCTTTACAACTGCTTGGTTACTTGGTTTATTTCCAGGAAATGTGATGGGCGCAGAAGCGGTTGCTATTTTTGCCATCTTCACAGGTCAAGCTTGGAACATCATGTTGACTCTTTATCAAATAATGGAAGTTATTCCTTCAGATCTAGTCAATGTGACCGATCAGTTCAAGTACAATGCTTGGGAAAAATTTTGGCGGCTTGAATTTGTTTACTCAATTCCTGGCTTACTTTGGAACGTTATTATTTCTCAAACTGCGGCTTGGTTTGCCTTGGTGGCCAGCGAGCAAGCTTCTGTTGCCTTTCCTAAAGAAACCAACCTTTATTTACCAGGAATTGGTTCTTATATCCAAGTAGCATTAAATCGAGCCGACTTTAAATCCTGTTTATGGGCTGTTTTTGCCTTATTAATCAATGTGGTGATTTTAAACTTTTTAGTTTTTCAACCTTTAGTTCGAGCCACTTATTATTTTAAATATGAAACAGATGTCGAAAGTACGACGCCACCTAAATCCATCATTTATCATTTATTAAAAAAAGCAACTTTAACGAAATACTTTTCAAAAGCTTTTGTGAAATTCAGTCATTTTTGGATTTACGATTTACCAAAAGTTTGGTACTTTTTCAAGCTAGACTATCTCTATCGATTACTAGCAAAATTACGCCATTTCTTCAAAACATTATGGTATGTCAGCTTAACCATTATTGGGGTTTATTGTTCTATTAAGCTCTATCATTTCTTGCCCCATCAAGATTTCAGCATGATTCCTAGATTAACCCTTTATACTACACTACGGGTTACCTTGGCCATGGTCGTTGCTGGCATTATCTTTACTCCCTTAGCAATTTGGGTTGCGAATGATAATCGGCGCTTAAGTATCGTTCAACCGATTGGACAAATTTTAGGCTCCATTCCGTCAAATGTTTATACTCCATTCATTGTGTTGATTATTAGTATGGGCTTCAACAAATTAGAATGGTGGATTCTACCACTCATCATGGTTGGTTGCCAATGGTATTTTTTCTTTAATGTAATTGCTGGCTACTTAGCCATCCCTGATGATATTCGTGACGTAACCAAACTTTTTAAATTATCTAAATGGCAATGGTGGACAAAATTTTTGATCCCTTCTATTTTACCTTACCTCATTACAGCAATTATTAACGCTGCTGGTGCTGCTTGGAACGCTGATATCGCAGCAGAAAGCATTCAATGGGGCAAAAAATCAATAGATGTTACTGGCCTAGGACAATATATTGCGGCAAACGATGGTGTAAAAGATAAATCTGCCTTAGGAACCTTAGCGATGTGTTTCGTTGTTGGTTTATGTATCGCCTTTGTTTGGCAACCTTTATATCGAGCAGCAAAACAAAAATTTCACTATTAATAGCTGGACGACTCAACTCGACTAAATTTTTAAGATAAACTAGAGAGGAGAACGATAGGTGATTTCCCTTTACCTATCTAATAAGACGATGGAAAATAAAGAATTATTAAGCATAAAATCAGTATATAAAGAATTTGAAATTGAAGGACATTCAGAACATTTAAAAGTCCTTGAAAATATTGATTTAACAGTTAAAACGAATGAATTTTTAAGTATTATCGGACAATCAGGAACAGGAAAATCAACGTTGCTCAGAAGTATCGCTGGACTTCTTCGTACAACTAGAGGTGAAATTACTTTTGAAGATAAAATCATTAATGAACCTGATGCCAATATCGGCATGGTTTTTCAACATTTTGCCCTTTTTCCTTGGTTGACAGTTGAAAAAAATATCAGCTTTGGCTTAGAAAACCGTAAAGAAATTTCTCGCGAACAAATAAATAAAAGAGTCAGTAATCTCATTGAAATGATTGGTTTAACTGGTTTTGAAAAAGCTTATCCCAGAGAGTTATCTGGTGGAATGAAACAGCGTGTAGGCTTTGCTCGTGCTTTAGCCATCGAACCTAGTTTATTGCTCTTAGACGAACCTTTTTCAGCTTTAGATATCATTACAGCCAGCCAATTATCTAACGATTTATTAGAAATTTGGCTAAACAATCAAATTGCGACTAAATCAATTGTGATGATCACGCATGATGTTCAACAAGCAGTTCAACTTTCTGATCGGGTTGTATTAATGGATGCAAATCCTGGTCGTATTGCCAAAATTTACTCAATCGATATCCCCAGAAATCAACGTTCGCCAAAAACAACCATTGATATTGTAGAACAAATAACAGAAGAAATGGTTCGTCGCATTCATTTGTAAATAGAACTGTTTTGACTTCTGCTTATGTCTTGACAAAGAGTTACTTAAAAGACTATTATTTCTTTGTAATAAGTTAGGTGAGGCTCCTATACAAACATAGACTATTGCTCAGAAATGTCGAGAGACACCAATGAGTAGAACAAGACTGGTCGAGGAAAAGGCTTTTCTCAAAATAGCTAAGAGTGATCTTTACGTTGTATAGTGCTAAAGCTCAACGTTCATGTTGATGTATCTTTTTAGTCTCTAGTTAATCAGTTAAGTACTTTTATTTAAAATTAAGAGAGGAGTGAAAGTATGACTACTATGTTAGCAA